>NZ_AP022603.1:2771214-4156821 GCF_010726955.1 Mycolicibacterium fallax | reverse complement strand
CTCGCGGCGCCGAACGCGATGATGCCGACCCACAGGTAGATCAGCAGCACCACCTTGCGGTGCGAATGGCCGATCTGCAGCAGTCGGTGGTGCAGGTGCATCTTGTCCGGACTGAACGGGCTGCGGCCGGCCCGGGTACGCCGCACGATCGCCAGCAGCATGTCCAGCGCCGGGACCGCCATCACCGCGACCACCAGCAGGAACGGCGACAGCAACGCGAACACGTCGCGGGCGCCGTAGGCGTTCTGCGAGATCGGGCCGGCCGCCGTCGTCGAGGCCGCGGCCAGCATCAGCCCGATCAGCATCGACCCGGAGTCGCCCATGAAGATCTTGGCGCGGTGGAAGTTGTGCGGCAGGAAGCCCAGGCAGGCTCCGGCCAGCACCACCGAGATCACCGCCGGCGGGTAGAACAGCACGTCTCCCCCGTGATCGCGCAGCAGGCCGACGGAGAACGCGCAGATCGCCAACGCGGTGATCAGGCCCAATCCGGCGGCCAACCCGTCCAGGCCGTCGACGAAGTTCATCGCGTTGACGATCGACACGGTCAGCGCCAGGGTCAGCAGAATCGATGCGGTCTGATCCAGCACCAGGGTGCCGACCCCGCCGATCGGGATGTAGAGCACGCTCCAGGCCACCCCCATGGTGACCAGCACGCTGGCGGCGGTGATCTGGCCGGCGAACTTGGTCAGCGCGTCCAGGCCCCAGCGGTCGTCGATCAGGCCGATCAGCATGATCACCCCGCCGGCCACCAGCACCGCGGGCATCCCGGTCGAGTAGACGAAGCCGCGGGTCAGCGCCGGCAGCTCGGAGGCCAGGAACACCCGGCGACCACCCCAGGTACATCGCCAGGCCGCCCATCCGGGGCACCGGGGTGACGTGCACGTCGCGGTCCCGCGGGATCGCGACCGCACCGATCCGGATCGCCAGCACCCGCACCGGACCGGTGGCGAAGTAGGTGATCACGGCGGCGGCCAGGCCGACCAGGGCGAGCTCGCGCAGCGCACACCGGCGCCGCGGTCGGCCAGCGCCAACAGCTGCATCGCCGTCGTGCCGTCCGCACCGCCTCCGCTGAACATCGATTGCACCGTACTGCACCGCACCGGGTTTCGGTCCGAGCGGACTCAGCCCAGCAGCGCCTCGGGGTCGGTGCCGAGCACGGCGGCGATCGCGGCGGCGCTGATCGGACCGACCCGCAGGATCCGCGGCGCCGGGCCGCTGAGGTCGACGATGGTCGAGGCCGCCCGGCGGGCGGCCGGGCCGCCGTCGAGGTAGACCGCGACCTGCTCGCCGAGCTGGCGCTGCGCCTCGGCGACCTCCACCGCGGGCGGTTGCCCGGAGATGTTGGCGCTCGGACCGCCATCGGGCCGACCTCACGCAGCAGCTCGATGGCCACCGGGTGCAGCGGCATCCGCAGCATGACGGTGCCGTCGGAGTCACCGAGGTCCCACTGCAGCGAGGGCACCTGGCGCACCACCAGGCTCAGCGCGCCCGGCCAGAACGCCTCGATCAGGTCGCGGGCGGCCGAGGGCACCGGGAACACCAGGCCGTCGATGGTCTGCCAGGACCCCACCAGCACCGGCACCGGCATGTCCCGGCCGCGACCCTTGGCGGCCAGCAGCGCGGCCACCGCCTCGGCGTCGAAGGCGTCGGCCCCGATTCCGTACACGGTGTCGGTGGGCAGCACGACCAGTCCACCGCCCTTGGCGGCGCTGACCGCCGCGGCGATGCCCTGGCGGCGCTGCTCGGGATCACCGCAGTCGAACATCTGCGTCACGCGTCGTCCTCCCGTCGGAATTGTCCGGACCTGACCGCACCGCCGTCACGAACCGCGGCCGACCGGTCAGGTCGGTTCTTCCACGATGTCACCGAAACCCCGGCGCGGCGCAACACCGCCACCGTCGCGTCGGCGGTGGTGTCGTCGTGCTCGATGCCGACGGCCCCGCCGGGACCAGCCAGCGCCCGGCCAGCGCCGCCACCGCGGGGATCACCGACATCCCGTCGGGACCGCCGAACAGCGCGTGGTGCGGGTCGTGGTCGGCCACCTCGGGCTCCAGGCAGCGCCCTCCGGGATGTACGGCGGGTTGCACCAGCAGATCCACCCGGCCGTCAAGCTCGGGCAACAGGCCCGCCGCGGTGACGTCCGCCCGGTGGATCCGGATTCCGGTGCCGGCGGCATTGCACCGGGTGTACTCCAGGGCCTCGGCCGAGTCGTCCACGGCGACGACGGCCGCCCCCGGGTGCCGCTCCGCCAGCGCCAGCGCCAGCGCTCCGCTGCCGGTGCACAGGTCGACGACGACCGGGCTGGGGCCGGCGTGCTCGAGCACGCCGTAGGCCCACTCCAGCAGCGCCTCGGTCTCCGGCCGCGGCACGAACACCCCGGGGCCGACCTGCAGCGTGACCGGCCCGAACGCCGCGGTCCCGGTCAGGTGCTGCAGCGGGACGCGGCGGGCCCGGGCGGCGATCAGCTCGTGGTAGCGGGCGGCGTCGGCGTCGGGCAGTCGATGACCGGACAGTTCCAGCACCGCCAGCCGGCTGCGGTCGACGCCGGCGGCGTGCGCGGCCAGCAGTTCGGCGTCGGCGCGCGGGGAGGCGACGCCGGCCTGCGTCAGCGTCGCGGTGGCCGCCCGGATCACTTCCCGCAGCGTGCCGGCCTGTCCGGACGGCATCAGGCCTGCTGCAGCCGGGCCTGCTTGTCGGCCGCGGCCAGCGCCTCCAGCAGGGCGCCGAGCTCGCCGTCGAGGACCTGATCGAGGTTGTGCGCCTTGAAGTTGATCCGGTGGTCGGCGATCCGGTTCTCCGGGAAGTTGTAGGTCCGGATGCGCTCGCTGCGATCCACCGTGCGGATCTGGCTGGCCCGGTCGGCGGAGGCATCGGCGGAGGCCTGTTCCTCGGCCACCGCCTGCAGCCGGGCCGCCAGCACCTGCAGCGCGCGGGCCTTGTTCTGCAGCTGCGAGCGTTCATTCTGGCAGGTCACGACGATGCCGGTGGGCAGGTGGGTGATCCGCACGGCGGAGTCGGTGGTGTTCACGCCCTGGCCGCCCTTGCCGGAGGACCGGTAGACGTCGATGCGCAGATCGGACTCGTCGATCTGGACCGCCTCGACCTCCTCGGGCTCCGGGTAGACCAGCACCCCGGCGGCCGAGGTGTGCACCCGGCCCTGGGATTCGGTGACCGGCACCCGCTGCACCCGGTGCACGCCGCCCTCGAACTTCAGCCGCGACCAGACGCCGTCGGCGGAGTCGCCTTGCTGGCGATCGCCAGCGTCGCGTCCTTGTAGCCGCCGAGGTCGGAGGTGGTCTCGTCGAGAATGGTGACAGTCCAGCCCTGCCGCTCGGCGAATCGGATGTACATCCGGGCCAGGTCGGCGGCGAACAGCGCGGACTCCTCGCCGCCCTCACCGGACTTGACCTCCAGCACGATGTCGTCGGCGTCGTGCGGGTCACGCGGGGCCAGCATGTCGGTCAGCGCGGTGTCCAGCTCCGCGACGGTCTGCTCCAGCGCGGGAATCTCGTCGGCGAAGGACTCATCCTCGTCGGCCAGCTCGCGGGCGGCCTCCAGGTCGCCGCGGGCGGCCACCAACTGCGGTGGGTGGCCGCGATGGGCGCCAACTGCGCGAATCGGCGGCCGGCCTTGCGGGCCGCGGCCGGGTCGGCGTGCAGCGCGGGGTCGGCCAACCGGCTCTCCAGTTCGGCGTGCTCGGCCAGCAGCGCGTCGATCGCCGGTGCGCTCTGGGTCATCGCCGCCTCCTGGGGGATGTGATGCGGTGGGGCTGCCGGAAATGACACCGGCGCCCGGCCGGTCGCGCGAGGCGACGGCAACGGGCGCCGGGGACACGGCTAGCTGTCGGCTTCGGCGTTCGCCTTGCCGACGTTGCGCCTTCCGTAGCGCTTCTCGAAGCGGGCGACGCGGCCGCCGCTGTCCAGGATCTTCTGCTTGCCGGTGTAGAACGGGTGGCACTGCGAGCAGACCTCCACCACGATGTGACCGCTGTCCTTGGTGCTGCGGGTGGTGAAGCTGTTCCCGCAACCACAGACCACGGTGGTCTCTTTGTACTCGGGGTGAATACCGCTTTTCATGGTGTCCTCTGCAATCGTTGGCCGCCGGGTCGCCCGAACAGACCTGGGTTTATGGGCGTGAACCGGAACCGGAGATGGTCGACGGTCGATTATGCCAGGCCATCCGTCATGCACCCAAAACGCCGGCCGGCTCGCCGCTATTCCGGCCCTGTTCGGCGCGCCGGTACGCCTTGCCGTCGCGGCGCCACAGCACGCCCTCGTCGACGTCGGTGCCGCGGGCGACCAGCTCCCGTTTGAGGATCTTGTTGGTGGCGGTGCTGGGCAGGTCCGCGGCCAGCCAGACGTGCCGCGGCCAGGCCTTCGGGGACAGGTCGGGCTGGGCGGCCAGGAAGGCGGCGAAGTCCTCCGGGGTCAGTTCGGTGCCGTCACGCAGCACGATCGCGGCCATCACCGCGTCGCCGACGAACTCGTCGGGCACCGGGTAGACCGCGACCCGGCTGATCGCCGGCAGCCGCAGCAGGATCCGTTCGATGGGCGCCGCGGTGATGTTCTCGCCGTCGACCCGCATCCAGTCCGCGGTGCGTCCGGCCAGGTAGATCCAGCCGTCGGCGTCGCGGTAGGCCAAGTCCCCGGACCAGTAAATGCCGTCGCGCAGCCGCTCGTCGGTGGCGTCGGGGTCGTTGTGGTAGCCGCGGAACATCCCGCTGCCGCCGGTGTTGACCAGTTCGCCGGTGGCGGCCTCGGCGTTGAGCAGCGCGCCGTCGGCGTCGAACCGGGCAACCTCGCATTCGGTGCGGGTGACCGGGTCGTAGATCGCGACGCCGGGAACCCGCGTCCGACGCTGCCCGGTGGGGTGTCCTCGGAGCGGGTGATGATGATCGCCAGCTCGGTGGAGCCGAAGCCGTCCCAGACGCGGCAGTCGAAGCGGCGGCTGAACTCCTCGATGTCGCGGTCGGCGGCCTCGTTGCCGAACGCCACCCGCAGCGGGTTGTCGCGGTCGTCGGTCGATTCGGGGGGCCAGGATGTAGGCCAGCGGTTTGCCGACGTAGTTCATGTAGGTGGCGCCGTAGCGGCGGATGTCGGGCAGGAATCCCGACGCCGAGAAGCCGCCGGTGCCATGGCGGCGCCGGCGGGCGCCACTCCCACCCGGCGTAGACGGCGTTGGAGTGAAACAGCGGCATCGCCAGGTAGCAGGTGTCCTCGGCGGTGAGGTCGTAGCGAGTGACCAGCGCGCCGGCGGAGAACAGCACGATGGCGTGCGGAACCCGGACGGCCTTGGGGGCGCCGCTGGTGCCCGAGGTGAAGATCATCATGAAGGTGTCGTCGGGCCCGACCTCACGCTGCGGCGTCAGCTCGCGGTGCGGCCAGGAGGCGTCCCCGACGTCGATGACGGTGACGCCGGGCAGCTCCAAATCGGCGAGCAGGTCCCGGTGCGCGTCGTCGACCAGCAGGATCTGGCATTCCACCTTGGCGATGTCGCTGGCCAGCGCCGCACCGCGTCGGGTGTCATTGATGCCGCACAGCACGTAGCCGCCGAGGGCGGCGGCGGCCATCGCGGTCAGCATCTCGGGGGTGTTGCCCAGCAGGGTGCCGACGTGCAGCGACCGGCCCGGTTCGGCGAGCTCGATCAGCGCCGCGGCCTGCGCGGACGCCTCGGCGACGTGCTCGGCCCAGGTTTGACTGCGATCACCGTGTTTGATGGCGACGGAGTCCTGTCCGGCACGTTCGCGAAGCAGCTGCTGCAGCGTTTCGGCCATCGGAACTCCCCAGATCGTGAACAGATTTGCAAAAGTGTCTACCATGTGTCGGGCCACCGGGTAGCCTCGGGTCCCTGACAGAATCGTCGATCATCTGCCTGCCCGGCTGCAAGGAGGCGTCCGGTGGAAACCGCCACACCGACCAAGACCGTGCGTGAGCGGCTGATGGATGCCGCCGAGGCCTGCCTGCGGGACAAGGGCATTCGGGCCACCACGGTGTCCGAGGTGGCCGAGCTGGCCGGTGTCTCGCGCGGTTGGCTCTATCGGCACTACCCGGACAAGGTCGCACTGCTGGGCGCCGCGCTGGTCCGGCTCAACGACGTCTACTGGGGCGAGTCGCACTCCATGCTGGGGGCCGTCGACGGGATCGTCGAGCAGATCGCCTCGGGCATCCAGCTGGGTCGCTCGGCCTACGGCTCCCCCGGCTCGCTGTTGATGCGGCTGCGTCAGGAGGAACCCGAGGAGTTCGCCGCGTGCGCCGGAGCCGGGGTCGCGGGCCTGGTGCCCGACTTGGCCGCGTTCTGGCGGCCCTACCTGGCCGCGGCGGCCGAGCGCGGCGAGGTCGAGGTGGACGACCTCGATGAGGCCAGCGAGTGGGTGGCCCGGGTGGTGCTGAGCGTGACGACGGTCGCCTCGGAGCGGCTCGACCCCGACGACCGGCCCGCGCTGGTGAGCCAGTTGCAGCGCTATCTCGTCCCGGCCCTGCGCTCCGGGACCACGGCATCAACGAAGGAGTGATCATGAGGGCCGCCGTCGTCGACACCTTCGGCACCTCGCCGCGCTACGGCGACGTCGCCGAGCCGGCACCACCGAGCACACCGAGGTCGCGACCGTGCTGGCCGCGGCGGCAAGAACCTCGACCGGCTGCTGGTGTCGGGCTCGCACTACGGCAGCGCCGCGCTGACACCGCCGGCATCGACGGCGTCGTCCAGCTCGCCGACGGGCGGCTGGCCTACACCACCGCCACGCAGCCCTACGGGCTGATGGCCGAACGCACGCTCGTCGACCCGGCGGCCGCAACCGTGCTGCCCGCGGGTCTGGATCCGGTGCTGGCGGCAGCCATCCCGAACGCCGGTCTGTCGTCCTGGTTCGCGCTGGAGTACGCCGCGGCGATCCAGCCCGGTCAGACCGTGGTGATCCTCGGCGCGACCGGCGTCACGGGAGCGACGGCGGTGCAACTGGCCAAGTCGCAGTTCGGTGCGGGGCACGTGGTGGCGCTTGGACGCAACGCGGAGCGGCCGGACTGGCTGCGCACCGCGGGCGCCGACGAGACGATCGTCCTGGACGGGCAGGCCGCCGACCGACTCGCCGCGCTGCATGCCGAACGCCGCATCGACGCCGTCCTGGACTACCTGTGGGGCCCGCCGGCCGAGCAGGTCCTGGGCGTGCTGGGCAACAGCGGTCTGACCGCCAGCTATCACCGCACGCGTTTCGTACAGATCGGTTCGATGGCCGGGCCGAACATCACCCTGCCCGCGGAGATCCTGCGGAGCGCGGGCATCGAGCTCATCGGCACCGGGCTGGGCAGCGTGCCACCGGAGGGCAGCGCCCGGGCCCGCCCGCTGAGCGAGGTCGCCGACGCCTGGGACCGCGGTGAGCCGGCCGGTTCCCGGGTGGTCCTGGTGCCCTGACCGGGGTCAGTCGGCGTCGGCGCCGCCGGGGGCGGTCTTGGACACCTGGACCAGGAACTCGTAGTTGGTCTTGGTCTTGCGCAGCTGGCTCATCAGCAGGTCGATGGCCTGATGCGAATCCAGCCCGGACAGCACCCGGCGCAGCTTGTGCACAATGGCGAACTCGTCGGGGCCGAGCAGCAGCTCGTCCTTGCGGGTGCCCGACGGGTTGACGTCCACGGCCGGGAACACCCGACGCTCGGCGATCTTGCGGTCCAGCTTGAGCTCGGCGTTGCCGGTGCCCTTGAACTCCTCGAAGATCACGGTGTCACCGGTGGAGCCGGTCTCGACCATCGCGGTGGCGATGATGGTCAGCGAGCCGCCGTCCTCGATGTTGCGGGCCGCGCCGAGGAACCGCTTGGGCGGGTACAGCGCGGTGGAATCCACACCACCGGACAGGATGCGGCCCGACGCCGGGGAGGCGTTGTTGTAGGCGCGGCCCAGCCGGGTGATGGAGTCCAGCAGCACCACCACGTCCTTGCCCTGCTCGACCAGGCGCTTGGCCCGCTCGATGGCCAGCTCGGCGGCCTGGGTGTGGTCTGACGGCGGCCGGTCGAAGGTCGAGGCGATGACCTCACCCTTGACCGAACGCTGCATGTCGGTGACCTCTTCGGGTCGCTCGTCGACCAGCACGACCATCAGGTGGCACTCGGGGTTGTTGCGGGTGATCGCGTTGGCGATGTCCTGGATGATCGTGGTCTTACCGGCCTTGGGCGGCGACACGATCAGGGCGCGCTGGCCCTTGCCGATCGGCATGATCAGGTCGATGACCCGGGTGCTGATCTTGTCCGGGGTGGTCTCCAGGCGCAGCCGCTGGTTCGGATACAGCGGCGTCAGCTTGCCGAACTCCGGACGATTGCGGGCCGCCTCGACCGGACCGCCGTTGACCGAGTCGAGCCGGACCAGCGGGTTGAACTTCTGCCGCTGATTCTTGTCGCCTCCGCCGCCCTCGCCCTCGCGGGGTACCCGGACCGCGCCGGTGACGGCATCACCGCGGCGCAGGCCGTTCTTGCGGACCATGTTCATCGAGACGTAGACGTCGTTGGGCCCGGCCAGGTAGCCCGAGGTGCGGACGAACGCGTAGTTGTCCAGCACGTCGAGGATGCCGGCAACCGGCTGCACGACGTCGTCCTCGCGCAGTTCGGTGTCGCCGCCCTCGCCGCCGCCGCGCTCGCGACGCCGACGGTCCCGGAAGCGACGGCCGCGCCGGCCGCCGCGGGCGTCGTCGTCGTCGGCGTTGCCGCCGCCGGAATTGCCGCCGCCGGTGTTGCCGCCGCCGGAGTTGGCGCGCTGCTGGCCACCGTCACCGCGGTCGGACTTCTGGTCCTGGTCACCGCGGGATTCCTGACCACCGCCCTGGCCGGTCGGCGAGCCGGCATCGCGGGACGCCCCGCGGCGCTCGCGCCGGCGCGGCTCGCCGGACTGGCCGCCGCCGTCGCCCTGGTCACCGGACTTGGCGTCCTGCCTGGGCGCCTCACTCTTGGGCGCCTCGCTCTTGGGCGCTTCAGCCTGAGCCGGTTCCACCTTCGGGCCCTCCTCCTTGGGCGCGGCGCTTGGGGCCGGCGCCTCGGACTTGACCGAACCCGCCTTGGCCGCCCCGCCGCCATTGCCGGAACCACCGGCCTGGTGCTCCCGGATCGCGGCGATCAGATCGCCCTTGCGCATCCCGAGGCGCCCTTGACGCCGACCTGGCCGGCCAGCGTGCGCAACTCGGGCAGCAGCATCGAGGACAGCGCACTGCTCAGCTTGCCCGACGAGGCCGGGGCCGGGGCGTCATTGGCCGGGATGAGGTCCGTATCGGTCACGGATTTCCTTTCTTTCCCCCGCCGGAAGCTTTCTCAGTCGGGGGGTTCGGTGCGCTCAGCGAAGACGCTGCGCGCGAAGTGCCACCGTCGGCTCTGCGACGGCGACAGCCGGGATTCGCGGCGTAAGGCGTACGGTCCACTCACGTGTGAATCGTCAACTCACGGGTGAATCACAGAAGAATTGGTGGACGTCCTGGTGTCGGCGCTGGAAGCACCGCGTAAAACCGGGGACGGCACGAGAATAACCCGCAATGTAATCGGAAGCAACAAACACCCCCGGCGGGTCGGATGACGGATCAATCCGCGGCCATTGCGCCCGCGCGCCACACCAATCCCCGGCCGACGTTGATTTCGCCGACGGTGAAGCCGTGCTCGGCGGCAAACCCGATGGCCTCCTCGGGCAGCGACGCATCCTGGCCGAAACCCAAAACGGTGGGCCCGGCTCCGGAGATCACCGCCGCAATGCCACAACGCCGCAGCAGCCGCAGGTATTCCGCCGACGCCGGCATGGCCGGGGCGCGTTGGCCCTGATGCAGCAGGTCCTCGGTGGCCACCATCAGCAGGTCCGGGCGCTCGGTCAGCGCCAGCACCAGCAACGATGCCCGGGCGATGTTGAACCGAGCGTCCAGGTGGCTGACCTGCTCGGGCAGCAGACCCGGGTCTCCGCGGTCGAGGACCGGAACTGCGGGATGGCGACGAACAGTCGGATGTCGGGGTGCAACCGCAAACCGGCGGCCCGATACTGGGCCGCTGCGCCCGGCTCGGACGTCTCGGTCCAGGACACCACCGCCCGCCCATGACCGCCGCGGCGGCATTGTCGGGATGCCCCTCGAATTCGGCGGACAATTGCACCAATTCCGCAATGCCCAGCGGCGCACAATCGACCTGCTCGGCAAGCGCATTGGCGATGCCGAGACCACCGACCACCGCGGCGGCCGAGGAACCCAGCCCACGCGAGTGCGGAATGGTATTGCGACAGTTCACATTAAGGCCGTCGACCCGCAGCCCGTGGGCGGCCAGGCCGCGTTTGATGGCGCGGACGACCAGATGATCCCAGGTTGCCGGAACCTCCCCGGCACCCTCCCCCTCCACGTCGATGCTCAGTCCGGATTCGGTTGTCTGGACCGAGATTTCGTCAGAGATCCCCAGCGCCAGGCCCATGCTGTCGAAGCCGGGGCCGAGGTTGGCACTGGAACCGGAGACGACGGCGTGACCGCTGAGCCCGGCGGGAAGAGTCTGATCGGCCATCACGATGGGCGCTAGCCCAGGCCCAGCTCGGCGACGACGGCCGACGGGTCGACCGGAACGGCCTTGACCTCGGGGATGTCCCGCAGCGCGGTGTCGGGATCCTTGAGCCCGTTGCCGGTGACGGTGCAGACCACCGACGAGCCGCGCGGCACCCAGCCGTCGGCAACGGACTTGAGCAGCCCGGCAATGCTGGCCGCCGACGCCGGCTCGACGAACACTCCCTCGGTGCGGGCGACCAGGCGGTAGGCCTCCAGGATCTCCTCGTCGGTGGCGGCCAGGAACCGGCCGTCGGACTCCTCGCGCGCGGCGACCGCGGAGTTCCACGAGGCCGGCGAGCCGATCCGGATCGCGGTGGCGATGGTCTCCGGGTCACTCACCGGGTGGCCGAGCACCAGCGGCGCCGCGCCGGCGGCCTGGGTGCCGAGCATCCGCGGCAGCGTCTCGGCCAGCCCGTCGCGGTGGTACTCGTTGTAGCCCTTCCAGTAGGCGGTGATGTTGCCGGCGTTGCCGACCGGCAGCGAATGCACATCCGGCGCGCGGCCGAGGGCGTCGACGATCTCGAAGGCGGCGGTCTTCTGCCCCTCGATACGGACCGGGTTCACGCTGTTGACCAGCGAGATGGTCGGATAGTCGGCGGTCAGCTTCCGGGCCAGTTCCAGGCAGTCGTCGAAGTTGCCGTCGATCTGGATGATCTTGGCGCCGTGCATGACGGCCTGGGCCAGCTTGCCCATCGCGATCTTGCCCTGCGGGATCAGCACCGCGCAGGTGATGCCGGCCCGGGCGGCGTAGGCGGCCGCCGACGCCGAGGTGTTGCCGGTGGACGCGCACAGCACGGCCTGCTGGCCCCGCTCGACGGCGTCGGTCACCGCCATCGTCATGCCGCGGTCCTTTGAAGGAGCCGGTCGGGTTGAGCCCCCTCGACCTTCAAATGCACGGT
The DNA here is from genome assembly GCF_010726955.1 of Mycolicibacterium fallax. Classification (NCBI taxonomy): domain Bacteria; kingdom Bacillati; phylum Actinomycetota; class Actinomycetes; order Mycobacteriales; family Mycobacteriaceae; genus Mycobacterium; species Mycolicibacterium fallax. Next base: position 4,145,388 of record NZ_AP022603.1, on the reverse strand, counting down.
ACAACCGGTCATCTCACTGATCCGCTTGGCGTGGATCAGCGGCGTGCCACCCTCCAACAGGGTGACCGCGGTCCAGTTGGCGGCGTCGGGCAACCGGTGCCGGTATGCCTCGATCAGGCCCGGCCACGGCCGGTGCACGGGTGCGTTCATCACTCGGTTCCTTCCATGCGCAGCACGCTGGCCACGCTCGACACCACATCAAGTTCCTTCAGCGCCGTCACCGTTTCCGACAGCGCGGCATCGGTCGCGCGGTGGGTGAGCACCACGATCCGGGCGCCGATCGGCTGACCGTCCTCGTCGACCAGACCCTCCTGGCGGACCTCGGCGATGCTGACCCCGCGGTTGGCGAATTCGGAGGCCACCTTGGACAGCACGCCGGGCTTGTCGTGCACGTACAGACTCAGGTAGTACCGGGTCGGGACCACGCCGATCGGCGCGATCGGCAGTCGGGCGTACTTGGATTCGCGCGGCCCCCGGCCGCCCTGCACCCGGTTGCGGGCGGCCATCACCACGTCGCCCAGCACCGCCGAGGCGGTCGGCGCGCCGCCGGCGCCCTGCCCGTAGAACATCAGCTGACCGGCCGCGGCGGCCTCGACGAACACCGCGTTGAAGGCCCCGTTGACCGACGCCAGCGGGTGCGTCAGCGGCACCAGCGCCGGGTACACCCGCGCCGAAACCTGTTCGCTGCCATCGGCATTGGTGATCCGCTCACAGATCGACAGCAGCTTGATGGTGCAGCCGAGGGCCTTGGCGGAGGCGAAGTCCTCGGCGCTGACGGCGGTGATACCCTCGCGGTAGACGTCGTCGGCCTGCACCCGGGTGTGAAACGCGATGGACGCCAGGATCGCGGCCTTGGCCGCGGCGTCATAGCCCTCGACGTCGGCGGTCGGGTCGGCCTCGGCGTAGCCCAGCGCACCGGCCTCGGCCAGCGCGTCGTCGTAGGAGGCGCCGGTCTCCGACATCGCCGACAGGATGTAGTTGGTGGTGCCGTTGACGATGCCGGCCACCCGCAGCACCCGGTCACCGGCCAGCGACTGGGTCAGCGGCCGGATCACCGGGATCGCGCCGGCCACCGCGGCCTCGAAATACAGGTCCACCCGGGCCTTTTCCGCGGCGGTGGCGAGCTTGCCGGTGGATTGGGCCAGCAGCGCCTTGTTCGCGGTGACCACGGACTTGCCGTGTTCGAGCGCGGCGAGAATTGCCCGGCGGGCCGGTTCCACCGGCCCCATCAGCTCGACGACGATGTCGACGTCGTCGCGGGCGACCAGCGCCTCGACGTCCTCGGTGAGCAACTCGACGGGCACGCCGCGGTCGGCCGCGACCCGCCGCACACCGATGCCGCGCAGCTGCAGCGGCGCACCGATGCGCGCGGCGAGGTCCTCGGCACTGTCCTCCATGATGCGCACCACCTCGGTGCCGACGTTGCCCAATCCCAGCACCGCCACACCCACCGGCTTTTCCGTCTCAGCCACGGTCACCTCACCTCCAGACTCAACAGGTCGTCCAACGTCTCCCGGCGCAGCACCAGCCGGGACTTGCCGTCTTGCACCGCCACCACGGCGGGCCGCCCGAGCAGGTTGTACCGGCTCGACATCGAATAAGCAGTAGGCGCCGGTGGCGGCCACCGCGATCAGGTCATCGGGTTCGACGTCGCCGGGCAGCCAGGCGTCTCGAACGACGATATCGCCGCTTTCGCAGTGCTTTCCGACGATCCGGCAGAGCACCGGGTCGGCGGTACTGCTGCGCGAGACCAACCGGACGTCATACTCGGCGCCGTAGAGCGAGGGCCGGATGTTGTCGCTCATCCCGCCGTCGACGCTGACATAGCGGCGCGCAGCGGTGGCGCTGACGGCGACGTCCTTGACGGTGCCGACCCGGTACAGCGTGACGGTGCCGGGCCCGGCGATGGCGCGGCCGGGCTCGACCACCAGGGTCGGCTCGGGCAGTCCGACGGCCGCCGATTCGCTGCGCACGATCGCGGCCAGCTTGGCGGCGAGGTCCTCGATCGGCGGCGGGTCGTCGCCGGCCAGGTAGGAGATGCCCAGTCCGCCACCGAGATCGACGATGTTCATCTGGGCGGTCTTGTCCACACCGAACTCCGAGACCACCTCACGCAGCAGCCCGATCACCCGATGGGCGGCCACCTCGAAGCCGTCGACCTCGAAGATCTGCGAGCCGATGTGGCTGTGCAGGCCGACCAGCCGCAGGTGCTGGGTTTCGAAGACCCGGCGCACCGCGGCCATCGCCGCGCCGGTGGCCAGCGACAGCCCGAACTTCTGGTCCTCGTGCGCGGTGGAGATGAATTCGTGGGTGTGCGCCTCGACCCCGACGGTGACCCGGATCAGCACGTCGACGACCGCACCGGCCTCCGCGGCGATCCGCTCCAGCCGGTCGATCTCGATCATCGAGTCGATCACCACGTGCCCGACCCGGCGCGCACCGCAGCCGCCAGCTCGTCGACCGATTTGTTGTTGCCGTGCAGGGTGATCCGCTCCGGCGGGAAGCCGGCCGCCAGCGCGACGGCGAGTTCGCCGCCGGTCGCGACGTCCAGCGACAGGCCCTCCTGCTCGACCCAGCGGGCGATCTCCGTGCACAGGAACGCCTTGGCCGCGTAATGCACCCGCTCACCGCCGCCGAAGGCCGCGGCGATCCGCCGGCACCGGGTGCGGAAGTCGCTTTCGTCGATGACGAACAGTGGGGTGCCGTACTCGGCGGCCAGCGCCGAGCAGGGCACCCCGGCCAGCGTCACCTCGCCGTCGTCGCCGCGAACCGCGTTCAGCGGCCACACGTTCGGGGCCAGCCGGGCCACCTCGTCGGCGCCGGCCGGGCGCGCCGGCGCGCCGGGCTGGTGGATCTCCTCGGCGTGCCGGGGGCCGGCGGGGTGTGCGTTCACATCCGCTCCGGGGCGCCGACGCCGAGCATTTCCAGTCCGTTGGCGATCACCCGGCGGGTGGCCGCGCACAGCGCCAGCCGGGCGTTGTTGAGGTCGCCGGCCGGCTCGTCACCCTGCGGCAGCACCCGGCACGAGTCGTAGAACCGGTGGTAGTCACCGGCCAGGTCCTCCAGGTAGCGGCACACCCGGTGCGGCTCGCGCAGCAGCGCGGCGGTCTTGACCACCCGGGGGAACTCACCGAGGTTGCGGATCAGCGCACCCTCCTTCTCGTGGGTGAGCAGGCCCAGTTGCGCGGTGTCCGGGCTCAGCCCCAGCTCGGCGGCGTTGCGGGCCAGCGCGCTGAGCCGGGCGTGCGCATATTGCACGTAGTACACCGGGTTCTCACTGGACGCCGAGGACCACAGCTGCAGGTCGATGTCGATCGGGGTGTCCACCGAGGACCGCAGCAGGGCGTAGCGGGCGGCGTCCACGCCAAGCGCGTCGACCAGGTCGTCGAGGGTGATGACGGTGCCGGCGCGTTTGCTCATCCGGACCGGCGCCCCGTCGCGCACCAGGTTCACCAGCTGCCCGATCATCACCTCGACGGTGTCCGGGCTGTAGCCGAAGGCCTGGGCGGCGGCCTTGAGCCGGGCGATGTAGCCGTGGTGGTCGGCGCCGAGCATGTAGATGCACAGCCCGAAGCCGCGTTCGCGCTTGTCCAGGTAGTAGGCCAGGTCGCCAGCGATGTAGGCGGGTTCACCGTCGCTCTTGATGACGACGCGGTCCTTGTCGTCGCCGTAGTCGGTGGTGCGCAGCCAGGTGGCGCCGTCCTTCTCGTAGATGGCTCCGTTTGCGCGCAGCCGGGCGATGGCCTGATCGACCATGCCGGAGGTGTGCATCGAGTCCTCGTGGGTGAAGACGTCGAAGTCGGTGCCGAACTCGTGCAGCGAGTCCTTGATGTGGGTGAACATCAGGTCCACGCCGATGGAGCGGAACGTCTCCTGCTGCTCGGCCGCGGGCTGGCTCAGCACGTCGGGGGCCAGCTCGATCACCTTCGCGGCGATGTCGGAGATGTAGGCGCCGGCGTAGCCGTCCTCCGGGGCGGGTTCGCCCTTGGCGGCGGCCACCAGCGAGCGGGCGAACCGGTCGATCTGGGCGCCGTGGTCGTTGAAGTAGTACTCCCGGCACACCTGGGCGCCCTGGGCGGTCAGCAGCCGGCCCAGCGCATCCCCGACGGCCGCCCAGCGGGTGCCGCCGATGTGGATCGGTCCGGTGGGGTTGGCCGAGACGAACTCCAGGTTGATGGCCTGCCCGGCCAGTTCGTCGCCGACGCCATAGGCCGCGCCCGCGGCCAGGATGTCGGTGACGATGACGCCCTGGGCGGCGGCGTCGATGCGCAGGTTCACAAAGCCCGGGCCGGCCAGCTCCGCGTCGGCGATGCCCGGGGCGGCGCGCAGCGCCTCGACCAGCCAGCCGGCCAGCTCGCGCGGGTTGACGCCGACCTTCTTGCCCAGCTGAAGGGCGAGGTTGGTGGCGTAATCGCCGTGCTCGGGGTTGCGCGGACGCTCCACGGTCACCGTCTCGGGCAGCGCGCTGACGTCGAGATCATGCTCGGCGAGCACCGCCGCGGCGGTGGACTTCAACAACTCGGCGAGATCGGCGGGGGTCACGAGGGTTCATCCTATGGTCTGGGGTGCGCACCCCCGGAATCCGCTCCCGCCGCGGGGGTGCCGGCAGCCCCCGCCACCATCACCGGCGCCGATGGGTTACGCTATCCCGGCCCAACTGGCGCGGGCATCGACCGCGCCCCCGTAGCTCAGGGGATAGAGCGTCTGCCTCCGGAGCAGAAGGTCGCAGGTTCGAATCCTGCCGGGGGCACCATGCCTGACCAGGGCGTTTACCTCGGTGGACGTTCTGGCAGGGGCGGTGCTCAGACCCAAAAGTCACACAAAAGTCACACCAGCCCTGAAACGGGGTCTCACTCCCCTACTGACTTCTTGCCGCGAATCTCCCCCAGGACGTTTGCTGCGTCCCGCAACGAATCCGTATCGGAGTGCAGGTAGAGCCGCGCTGTCACGTCCGGGGAGCTGTGCCCCAACCACGCCGCGATGACAGCGATGGGAACCCCTCTAGCCTGCATCAACGTGCCGCAGGAGTGCCGCGCGTCGTGCAGACGGACGTGTGGAACCTTCGCTATCCGCAGGCATCGCGTCCATCGCCGTGAGAGGTGGTCGGGGCGTTCGGGCTCCCCCAGCGCGTTGCTCAGGACGTACTTGCCGCCACGGTAAGCACCACCCGCCGCGAGGCGGTCTTGCTTCTGCCGCAGCTTCGCCTTGCGGAACACCTCGGTCATCGTGTCGTCCAGCGGGAGTTCCCGCCGCGACGACTTGGTCTTCTGACGGTCTTCGACAACATCAGCACCGTTCTGCACGCGCCCCCGTTGCAGAGTCACAGTCCTCTTGTCCAGGTCAACGTCGGACCACCGCAACCCGGCCATATCCTGACGGCGGAATCCGGACAGCGCCATGTGGTACAGGTGCGCGTCGCGTTCCTTGTCCCCTTGCGCCAGAACCTTCTCGATCTGGTCGAGGTTCAGGGTCTGGACAATCGAATCGCCCTTCTCAAAACGCTCTACGTCCATCGCGACGTTGCGGGACACGAGCTTCCTGGTGATCGCGTAGTCGAGGAGGTTTTCCGTCGCCTCGATGGTCTTGTTCAGGGAACGCACCGCGTTCGGTCGGCGGTAGCGCGGCTCCTCTGGTGTGGACTTCGGTGTCGGGATGACACCACCCTTCTTCAGGTCGGTCACCAGCGCGTCGATGTGGACGCGGGTCAGCTCCTGGATCGGGAGCGCGCCGTAGACCTGGCGCAGCGGAGTGATGTCGTAGGTAGCACCACGCAGCGATGTGGGACGGGAGCGATGCAGTGACGCCAGCCATGCAGTCACCACGGCGTCCACCGTGTCCCCGGTCGGCAGGGCATACGTGCCGTCCTTGAGCGCCTGCTTCACCTGGTCGTAGTAGTCGAGTGCCTCGCGCTTCGTGCCGAACTTCTTGTTGGTCCACTTCCACTTGCCCGAGCGGGGGTCCTTGCCCACGCGCAGCTTGACGCGCCACTGGACGCCGTCGCTTTCGTCTTCGAGCTTGTTCACGCCCGGGGGCAAATCATTTCGTTTAGCCATCGCCTCGTCTTTCTCTCGCGAATCGCGGGAGTGTGCGTCGCCGCCAGAGTTCGCGCTCTTCATAGTCAAAGTCGGGGTCGTCGCAGGACTCCAGTTCATTCGCGCCCTCCGCCATCGCACCGGTAGTCAGCGAGTCCCGCGCAGTGAGCCAGTTCCACACATGCTTCGTGTCCAGCGGGTCGGCGGGATCCAGGTAGACAACCCCCTCACCGTTCTCATCGGGCAGCTCGGGGTTGGGCATGAGCAGCACGGCGGGACTCACGTCGAGCGCCACCGCGAGCGCTATCAGGTCGTCCACGTCCACTCTCCTCAATCCGTTCTCAATCTCACTGATGCCGTTCGGTGGGATGCCGAACGGCTCGTCCATGGGCGGCGGTCCATCTAACTGCCGAGGGCGCAGGAACCCGTACGTCCGACTAGACAAAGCCCGTACAGACAACCTGCGCTGGTGCCGCAGCCTCCTCAGGTTCTCTGCGACGGCTTGCGTAGGTAGTCCCGCTCGCACCGGTTTCTTCGCCATGAGGTGTGAGTCTCACAGCTCCGAGCTGGTACGTCAACAGATTGCAATCAAATTGTACTCAACCTATTGACATCCCATGATACGCACTCTAACGTAATCATCATGAGTACACAAGCACTGCATAATGAGGACGATCTCCTCACCGTCATTGAGGCAGGTGAAGTCCTGCACGCGAGCCGCGTCACCGTTTTCCGACTCCTGAAGACCGGTGAACTCGCGTCCATCAAGGTCGGGAAGAAGCGCCTCATCCGCCGAGGTGCCATCATCGACTTCGTCCACCGCCAGGAGCAGGCGTCGCGGCGGAGGAGCGCGTGAGCACTGACTCGCGCATCCAAGTTCTAGTCATCCGCGCGGGAGCCGTCGCCCCTACCTACCCGTCGAGCATCGAGCCCGACGTGGCGCTGTACCAGCGGATCGTCGGCGGCTACATCGAAGCCGCGTATGGCGAGACCCACACGGGCGAGCGGGTCGTCTTCTACATCAATGAAGACGGGGTCGCGCTCGGTCTGCCGCTCAACGAAGTAGCCACCCGCATGTGGCACCGCCTGAATCCCGCGATGACGCATCAGGTTCTGCGAGGCGACGTCATCGTCCTGGGTGCGGACGGTCCCGAGGACGCCGATGTGCCGCCCTTGGCTGCGGATCTCGCCCGCGTCATCCATCACGACATCGAGGTCGAGCACTGGTCCGAGTCCATCCGCCGTGGGCTGGAGGACGACCAATGACCTGACCACCGGGGCGCTGCAGCGCCCCGCGTTCCAAACAGGGACGTGACAGTCCCAGGAGGGTGTACCGCCGGCCGGCAACGGCGCGGCGCATGGGCTCAAGACCCACTCACCCACGATGACGGCAACCGTCGTCACGAAACGAGAAAACCCCGCTCACTGCCAGGCGAAACGGGGCTATCTCAACAGGAAGATGAGGTTCATCGTACATGTCAAAATTGCTCGCCGTGGCGCACTACGCCACATCCCCTGATGTCGCGGCTGCAATGGAGCTGGTCTCCAAGCACGTCGTCGGCAATCCAAACATCCCGCTGTGGGCGGGCGTCATTGCGGAATCCCCACACGCACGGTGGGGATCCGCGTCGCACATCCTCCTACTGGGTCTCCGTGGGACTCACGGACAGATCCGCCCCGGACGGGGATGGAACGGAGCCCGCGCCGAACAGCCATATGTGTACCTGTCAGCCGCTGCGGGCGGGGAACGCTCCACGCCGATCCCGGTGGCTGATGACGAGGCTCTGCGCATGGCGCGCGCCCTCAACGATGCGGCAATCGAAGGGTGTTCCGCACCTGACCTCCTGGCTCTCACTGGGTGGAAACCGCTGCAGGACAACGAGTGTGATGTCCGCGCCGCTGTACTGGCGCGGCGACCTTCGACCGACCGCATGTGGGCTGTCCGCCGCCACTTCCTGTCTGCGGCGGTGGCGGCATGAGCACAGTGACCCTGTACACCAAACCCCAATGCCCGCCCAATGCCCGCAATGCGTGGCAACGAAGAAGTGGCTCAACAAGAACGGCGCTGACTTCGCCGAGGTGGATCTCACCACTGACCCCGATGCCCGCGATTACGTGATGTCCCTGGGCTACCTGTCCGCCCCAGTGATCGTCGCTGGCTCCGAGCACTGGTCGGGTTTCCGCCCTGACCGTCTGGATGGGCTGGGGAGGGTCGCGTGAAGACTGAACTCATCGACACCGATCCCGCGCCCACACAGGTGGTCTCCATCGTCACGGGGAACAACGCCGACCTCATCTCCGAAGTCGCACGGCTCTACATCCCCGATGGCGCTCGGGTGGCTGATGTCACGTGGGGGAAGGGCGCGTTCTGGAGGAAGGTGGACACCGCGAAGTTCACCGTCCAAGGCTCCGATGTCGCGCCGCACATCGGCGGGCACGGGGACATCGTTCTGGCGGACTTCCGCGAACTCCCGTACGCCGATGAGAGTTTCGATGTCGTGGTGCTAGACCCGCCATACGTGCACAACCCGGGAAAACACATGACCGATGCACGGTACAACAATGCGGAAACCACAAAGGGCATGTCGCACAACGACATCCGCAATCTATACCGCGATGGGATGCGCGAGGCGATGCGTGTGTTGCGCCCCGGTGGACGGATCTTCGTCAAGGGGAAAGACGAAATCGAGTCGGGGAAACAGCAGTGGTCTCAGACCGAACTGCTGCTCGACGCGGTGAGCCTGGGGCTGTACGGCAAGGACTCGTTTGTCCTCGTCCCCACCTCACGCACGGCGATGGGCAGGTGGACGAAGCAGCTTCACGCCCGCAAGGTGCACTCTTTCCTGTGGGTGTTCGAGAAGCCGACGAAGACCGACCGCCGCGTGTTTCAGGTGGTGGACGAGGACGGCTATGTCGTCGCCCGTCAGGCGCGCCGACCGAAGCACAAGGCACTCGGCGGCTGGGTCTGGGTCTGAGCTGACATAGGGAAGCCCCAGCGGAAGGTTCACCCGGCCGCTGGGGTTTTCTCGCGCTCAGCATGTGCCTGTGGAACGTCAGCCGTAGGCATCATCTCCACCGGTGCGTCCGTGAGCCTGCTCTAAGCTAGCCCCAACCATCAGTCGTAGGGGAGGGTGAAATGGCGACGAAGTCATTCAAGATGGACGTGGACAGGGTGCGGGCGTATGCGAAATTGATCTACGCCGCCTCTGACGCCGTAGATGACATCAACGCCGACACCATCTTGCAGGGTGGAGCCGTGGCGTGCACCGGAACAACATTGAAATCCGGCTTAGGGGATCGTGCTATTGAGCAGCGAGACGCCGTGAAAGCGATACGCGACGATCTCGAAGGTTTTGGCGACGAAATCCTCAACGCGGTTAATGCATTTGTTCGCCTCGATGGCGGTGACTGCGCCACCGCTCCGCCGAGTAGGACCGACCGCGCCTGATGTTTCCAAGCATCAGTGATGTCCGCGCTTGGACTTTGAGTGACCTCACCACAACGGCATTGCGATTGCGCCTCGGAGCCACCTCAATGGACCAAACCGCGCTGAGCGTCATCAACGGTCTCTCTGGTATAGAAAGCGACTGGGAGGGTGACACGCGGGACGGAGCAGCGGTGCGCGCGAAAGACCATTCGTCCACATTGTCGGAACAAGCTCGGCGCTGGAACAACGCCTCGACAGTGCTGGACACCGCCGCCGAGCAGCTCGGTCTGTTACGCGACGAAATCCTCAAGATTGTCGATGACCCGGAGAATCAGCGTCTCTTCGCTATTAGCGAAGTCGGCGGGCTTGCTGTCAATATCCGTACCGATGTTGATGCCTACGATGAGTCCATATTGGAGCGGCGCGCAACCCTAGAAAGCACGCTTCGAACCCTACTGTTTTCGGCTGATGCTGCCGCTCAGATGTACGACTGGCAGGTTGCCAACCGCCTCATGGGAGTGACAGACGAGGAGCGACCCTTCATTCCCGAACTACCTCCTCCACGAGAACTACCCACGGTAGGTAAGGAGTCCGCACGAGCCCTTGCTAATGAAGACGGCTCAGGTGACGCTCAGTGGGACACCTGGGATCCGAATTTGGCTGAGCAGGTTCAATTGCAGGCGGTGCGCGCATTCTGGCTGAAGGGTGGGATGTGGGGCAGCACCAAGGGGATGGAGAACTTCTATCGACTACTACGGCACTTCAACCAGAACACGGGCGAACAGATGAACGTATCGGTTGATGCCCTGTTTAATGATCTCGATGGCTTCCAGGAAAAGGCTAGTACGGTTGCGAAGGAAACTCTCGCGAGCGCCCAGAATGTCATGCCCAAAGGCTACACCGGACCCGTCGCGTTCCAGGGAAACTATAGTGGATCTTTCACGCCGGAATGGACGACAAATCCCGATTGGTTCTTCACGCTAGGAACTTTCGCTTTCCAAGAAAGCGGAGTTGCGATACCCACAAGTCAAGGGAACTACAACTTGGCAACTCAAACGACGATTTACGATTACTACAACTTCGACCAACGAGGCAAGTTGGGCATGCTCAACGACCTGAACCGCGCAGGGTGGGCAAAAACCTTCGACACCACGGGAACATCGTCGGTGCAGTGGGGCACATCATGAGACTGCGTAGAAACCGTACCGCCCTGCGGCGGGTCGGAGCTGCGTGCTTACTTGGTCTCCTACTGAGTGGCTGTAGCGAGAAAGACCTGCATGTTCAGAACGACGATTGGGCAGATGCTGAAACCATGCTGCAGGTCTCCGTTCCTGAGTCCGCAACCCGTATAACGAGGACTGTTGGGTCGGGCGGAAGCGGTTACAGCCACGCGGTGGAATTTCTAATCCCCGATGAGGATTGGAAGAGTTATGTCGGTGGGTACTACCACGACGGACTTCGTAAATCGAAACTCCCCTACAGCTCGGGAACCACTCCCCCGCTTTGCACTGCGGCGTTTCGTGATGGCGCTCAGCTTGAGGCGTGGGTAGCGAGTGACGAAATTTCCACTCCGCAATCACAGGAACCCTCGCGTCGGCAGGTAACGGTCACCACCAACTGCCAACCTGGACTGTCGCTGGTGCAATGGATGCTGTACCCAGACGGTCAACAAACTCCGTGAGCCACCACCGACGCGACGCATGCACGGGTGGCGGAGGTGTTCAGGCTTCGTTAACAGGCTCAGGCTGCGGGAACCGGTAACCTCCACCTGGTGCCCGTCATCGTGAAACCGCCGACGCCCTATTACGGCAGCAAGGCGTCCATCGCGCCGGCCATCACGGCGTTGTTCCCCGACCACACCCGCTATGTGGAGCCGTTCGCCGGGAGCCTGGCGGTGTTGTTGGCGAAGCCGCCGAGCAAGCACGAGATTGTCAACGACCTAGACCGAAATATCATGACGTTTTGGCGTGTCCTCCGTGACCAGCCCGAAGACCTCGCACGGGTTTGCATGCTCACCCCGCACAGCCGCGAGGAGCGGCGCGCGGCAATCCACATCCCAAGTGACGCAACAGATTTAGAACGCGCGCGGTTGGTGTGGTCTGCGCTGACGCAAGGGCGCACGGGGACGCTGATTAACACAGGCTGGCGGCACGCCAGGGACGCGGACAAAGGCAACCACGCCCGCACGATGCGGATGTACGTCGAACGCATCGAGCGGGTGGTGGAACGCATCCGCGATGTGAGTCTGGAATGTCGCCCCGCTGTCGATGTCATCGAGCGCTTCGGCGGGGACACGGACACGCTGATCTACGCCGACCCGCCGTACCTGGGCAGCACTCGGCGGTCGAACTATAAGACCGAAATGGGCGGCAGAAAATCCCATCAGGAGCTTGCCGAAGCGCTGCACCGATGCCGCGCGACAGTGGTGTTATCGGGCTACCACTCCCCTCTCTACGACGAACTGTTCAGCGACTGGTTCAGCGTCGAGCTGGCGGCACGGACATCACAAGGAGCCGTCAAGGGGCGGGAGCGCACCGAAGTTCTGTGGTCGAACCGTACGCTAAACCCGTCACATGGGGACGTGGACACGTCCAGGTGTGACGAGTTTCCGAGGCTCTGTGGGTACTGCGGACGGGTCGTTCCCAAGCCGAAACGGGGTCCGGTCGGGCGGTGGTGCGGCGGGGCATGCCGAACGGCGGCATGGCGTGCGCGGAAAGACGATGCGGGCATGGAACAGGAATCCGCTGCGGGATAGGGACGCAAAATAGTCGCTACGCGCTACGCCGCGTCCTCCTCCGCGTTGTCTTTGTCCACCACACGGAGCAAGGTCTCGGGGTGGGCGTTCAGTTCCCGCCAGGCTTCCACGGTGCGCGGTGGCTTGCGGCGGGTCGGGAACATCACCGACTTGTTCGCGCGGGTTATCGCTGATTCGGTCTCGTAACCCGAGAGGTAATTGAGCCTGGACTGCACGACGGGGATCTGCGTTTCCAAGCCGACCGCCATCGCCGCCGCTGCGGCAAGCGCGACGGTGCTCTGACGAAATTGGGTGTTGTACGGCGTGCCCTCCGCCGTCGCACTGTGGGACGCGGACGGTGTCCCCCACTGGTCTACGACGGCTTTGTTCAGCGCAGCCATCACACCGCGCCCCTTCCCCGCGACACCCGAACCGGTCATCCACTTCAGCAACGTCGGCAAGGGGAACTCCCCCACGGGCACGCGGTCTTTGTGCAGACGGTCTTGCAGCAGCGCCACGATTTGATGCCTGCGGAACGCGGACGGGTCAGTCTTCAAGTCGCCCCAAATGGGCTTGGCGAACAACACCAGCGTCGGGCGTTCATCATTCAGCGTGATCTTGGCGTAAGACCTCTTCACCAGGTCAGTCGCGCGGTGCCAGGTCGAATAGGCGGTGTGCGCCAATCCTTCGTCAGCGGGCTGTGGCACAAACGCCGACAACGGCTTGTCGGCGGCTTCCAGTAAGGGCGCGGTGATTCGGGCGATGCTCACCCCGCGTGTGGTCACGTCCACGGCGACGACCAGCGGGGCGGCAGGTGTTTTCAGGTTGCTCATCAGAAGTCTCCAATGCTGTTGTTGGGCTTGGTCTTGGGCTTGGTTGTCGTCGGCTTGGTCTTGGGCTTGGGCTTGTCAGGTGTTAGCGGGGCGGGTTCGGCGGGCACCTCGGTGCCCGCGTCCCCTTCGGGCTCAGCTTCGCTAACACCTTCGGTGGCATCGGCGGGGATCAGTCCCAGGCGAATCACTTCCGCCCTGATCTGCTCGGGAGTGAGACCCAGCGTCGGCGCGGCGGGTTCCTCCACTGCCTTGGTGGGGTCGCCGGCCGGCTCGGGCTCGCTCACCGCTTCGGGCTCAGCTTCGCTAACACCTTCGGCGGCGTCTTCGTCATCGAAGGACAGCGCGCTGTGCCCTCCACCAATACCGCCGATGGGAACCGCTCCCAGCCACTCGGGACTAGCGGGGTCGTAGCGCTCCATCCCAGGCTTGACGTTGCCGTCACGGTCGGTCAGCGCCACGGTCTCCGTCGAAGCGACGGTTTCCATGTCGGGCTTTTCACCTCCGCGCCATTCGGGACTATTCGCCTTGATACCCATACGTGGAGCCAGCCACGGCACGGTCTCGCAGACGGGCACCCACCGCTCCCAGGTTGCGCGCACCTCGTCGGTTGGTGGTCGAACCTTGCTCGGCGCATCCTCCGCGAGTGACGTTGTGCCGGGGCTCCATCCGTAGAAGGACTGGAATTCGATGACAGCACCTGTTTCGCGGTCAGCGGTGAGTCCGCGTCCCTGCTTGCCCTTCAACCTCGCGCCGATGAACGCCGCGCGCTCACGGGTCTCAGGCGTGAATGCTTCGGATTGCAACGTGATGTCCGAAGGCGCTCCCAGCGACACGGTGAGTCCGAGGTTTTCCTGCCAGCTACCAGGCACCGCGCCATCGCCAGTCTTGCGAATCGTCTGGCTCAGCAGGACGCAATGCACGCGGCACTCGCGTCCGAGTCGCAGGATGATGTCGATGTCCTGCAGAAACAGCGCCGAGCCCTTCGAGCCGAACGTCGCAGTCATCTTGATCGCGGTCGAGCCCCACTCGTCCAGAAGCAGCAGCCACGGCTGCATGCCCGCGAATGCATCCGCGTCCCCCGCCTTCTTGGCTGCACTCGCTTGGGCGTAGCGCCGCTCCACCTCGACACGGATACGTCGAACCATCACCGCAATTTGGCTTACGTCGATGGACGGCGCGACCATCGCGATCCCTGGCTGACCCTCCAGAGCGCTGAAGTCGGAGCCCTTTCCGTCGCCCACGAAGGCTAGCCAACCACCACCGCAGTCGTTCCCGTGTTCGTCCTTGTACCCCGTGCGCAGGGACTCAATCAGGGTTCGTCCCCACACCGACTTGCCGCCACCCGTTCCGCCCGTCACCAGGACGTGCGGTTGACTCAACAGCGGGTAGCTGATGGTGTTTCCGCGTGCATCGACGCCGAGCATCCAGCGGGTGCGTTCGTATCTGGACAGTGCCTCGGCAATGCTCGTGGCGGTCCTGGTCGGCGGTTCCGTGCTGACCGCCGCTGGGAAATGCGAAGGCGCGTCATTGAAGCGAAGCCGAACAGAGCCGTCCGCGTCCTCACTCACCGCCAGGTGCTCGGCGCGGACACCCTGCGCCTTGAACATCGCCGTGAGCTTGTCGTGGCGCGCGACCCAGTCCTTGACGGAGCTGCCCTCGCGGTGCGCGAAGACCAGCTCCAGCCCGTCCTGCTGAATCTCCACGGCGACCAGCTCAGGGACATGGACAGTTCGCACGGGCAACGCCATCTCGCCGTAGGACGTGTTCACAACCCGCTGCTCAACGGATTCGCGGTTCATCCCGGCCGCGGACATGAAGCTCGCCATCCAATTGTCATCGCGTAGACGGGACAGGATCGGGTAGCGCTCCTCGCACTCGGTGATGAGATCCCGCGAACGCTTCGCCCAGGTCTTCCCCTCGGTGTCGTCCAGGAAGGTCTGGTCGCGCCGTGCGGCTGCGCGCCAAACATGGTTTTCGCGGGGAACACCTCCGCCAGGCGGGAGCACTACCAACGCCCCGGCGTCCTTGCGGCGGAGACGGATAGACACCGACTCAGGAGGGGCGGCACGCCAATGCCAAACCACAATCCCCTTGCGGTTGGCGTGGGTCGCTCCCGCGTACTGCGTGACGCCAGCGGATAGGATGCGCTTGACTTCCGTGCTGCCTGCCTTGGTCACCTCGGCGGCGACGGACTCCACGGCTTTGTGTCCTTGCGCGTCGATGGCGCGAACCTGGTCATGGATCGCCCACAGAACCTTGTCGGCGGCTTTTTGATCGGCGTCTTCGCGATTCCACTGCTGCTCTTGGCGGCGCTGCTGCATGTGCCAGACCTCGCGTCCGGTCGGCTGATAACCGCCTCCGCCCTGAAAGAACATCCCCATCAGACCCATCTCCCATCAAGTTCTGCGACAAGCTGTTCCGCTGCGGCAATCGCCTGTTGCGCCTCTTCGACATGCGCGGCGCGGGTGCCCTCAACGGCTTCCGAAACCGCGCGGTGCGCTTCTTCGATGGCGTCCCGCTGTTGGAGTTGCGCCTGCGCCAGCGCGCTCAAGCGGGGCTTGCCGCCACCACCACCGCCGCTCAGGCGGGACTTGATCCACAGCGCGATTGCGAGCGGGATGGCAATGATGAACAGGAACTCAATCCCGCCGAGCATTTTGTCGCCGTCGCCGGATCCAGCAGCGAAGATCACGAACACGACGGCGGCACCGGCGAGCGCCATCAAGATTCCCGTGATGTTGAGCTTCGGCATGGCTTATCCCTCGTCCAGCTTCTTGTCGAACAAGTCATCCAGGTCATCCGCCACTGGCGTCGGCTGCGGTGTCGTCGTCGGCTGCGGTTGCACAGGGACACTGTGCGACTGCTCACGGACTAGGAGAGTCCCGTCAGCCTGCGTTTCGACCTGATAGCCCGCGGCTCGCGCGCGGGCGATGGTTTCAGCCAGTTGCTCCTCGGTGAGGTTCACCGTCTGGTAGATGTTCCCATCAGCATCGAGCTGCGGCGGCACCGGTGGGT
Organism: Mycolicibacterium fallax; assembly: GCF_010726955.1. Lineage (NCBI taxonomy): Bacteria > Bacillati > Actinomycetota > Actinomycetes > Mycobacteriales > Mycobacteriaceae > Mycobacterium > Mycolicibacterium fallax. The sequence continues at coordinate 4,129,347 of NZ_AP022603.1, read as the reverse complement.
AGCCATAGACGGGCTGCTGCGCCATCGGCTGCACAGGGACGGTGTACGGCTGCGGCGGATACCCGTACATGGGCTGCGGTGGGTACACATGACCCTGCTGTTGCGGCTGCGGCTCACTCTTCTCGAACAGCCCAGCAAAGAACCCCGCGATTGCCGCGAGCACCACACCCACGACGGGGATTCCGTCGATGCGCTCACGGTTCCGCTTGTAGAGGGTCGTCAGGACGACACCCCACACCGCGAGCATCACCAGCGCGAACAGCGCCTCATTCGCTCCGCTTTTCATGATCAACCTCCGTACTTCGACTTGATTCGCGCGCGTTCTGCTGCGCGTTCGGCGTCGCCCTTTTCAGACCGCGCCGTCCTCATCCGCTCAGCTGCGTTGGATCCGCAGGCGTCCATATCTGGACCGCTCGCGCCGTGAGCGCGGGCGCACGCGGCGAGTTCGGTGTAGTACCTCGCCCCGATGTCGTCGCCGTCCGCCGTCTCCTGGACAGCGGACTTCTCATAGCGAGCGACTTGTTCATCGACCTCGCTCGAAGAGCCGTTGAACATCACGAACGCCAACGCGGCAAGTCCTGCGACAGCGGCAATCAGTAGTCCAGCGTTCGGCTTCTTCTTGTCCGGTGCTGGCTGTGCGTACGCGCCGGCCGGCGGGTAAGGCATGTTCGGCGGCACTGCGAACTGCTGCTGTCCCTGCGGCGGCGCGTAGGGCAACGGGTTTCCCGGGAATGTCATTTCACCTCTCCGTTCTGATCAGTGGCAGGCGGCTGAACCGTCTGCCGCGGGTTTGCTGACACACCCTGCGGCGGGTACGCGAAGACCTGCTGCGGCATCGGTTGCGGGTATGGGTACGGGTACTGCGGAGGTTGTCCAGCAAACTGCGCGGGCGGTGCGTAGCCCTGCGGATAGCCGTAGGTCATCGGCGGCTGCGCTGCTGCTTGCTCTTCCTTCTCCAGCTTCTTCGCGCTGTTCCACAACCACGATGCGACCGCGCCGATGACGAAGCCGATGACCTTCACGGTGTCGCCCTCGTTGCCCGTCATCGCGACGACGCCGACGACTGCGACCGCGATGCCGACCACGCCGAGCACCATCGCGTAGGTCTTCCGTTCCTTCGATGGCGCGCGCGGCGGCTGAACAGGCTGAGGCATCGGGTACTGATAACCCGGTGGCTGCACCGTCTGTCCGAACTGCGGCGGCATCGGTGGCTGCTGCGGGAATGGTGTGGTCATCGTGGTTCTCCAAACTGTGAGTTGGGTGGCGCGCTCCACTGCGGAGCGGGCTGCATGTGCGGCATCTGCGGGACGCCGTACATGGGCTGAGCGAACGTCAGCGCGGTGTTGTCCTTGTAGGTCAACAGCCACGCTGCAGCGCCCAGCTCCACCGCGAAACGGGCGATGATGGGGAACCAGTCGAGCGCGGACATCGACACCGCTTCGTCGGACATGTCCAATCCGCCGAAGGTGTCGGGGTCAGCGGCGGCAATCGCGCGGAAGGTTTGCAACAGCGTCTCCGCCGCCTGCATCAAGGTCACCTGTTCGTAGATCCAGTAGGCGAGGGCGAGGAGGAGACTGACTCCGAGCACACGCGCGGCTTGTGTCCGAGTCATGACACGTCTCCGCCCGTGACGGAAACATGCGGTACGTCCCCCTCGGTCGCGGCGGCGCGGTGACGGCGCACCAGGACGGTCGCGGCGGCGAGGACTACGAGCAGTGCAACGAGCGCACCGACGATCACGGGCGTGGGGTCGGTCGCGCCCAACATCGCGTCGAGGGTTGTGTTCGGTACTGCGCCCTTGTTCGCGTTGATGGTCGCGATCACTTCATCGCGGATGGGGGTTCCGCCCGGAGGATCCGCGAGGACGCCTGCGCCGATGTCGCCGTCCCACACCTCGCACCACTGCGGGCAGGGGTTGTGGGGTGGGACCGTGGTTTCGGTTGTCATTACTTCTCACGCTCCTATCTATGGAGCGTGTTTTCCGAAAACCTCGGGAGCGGCGCTCCGTGCCAAATGTCGGGGGGGGTCTCATTTCCTAATCTGCGCTGAAAGCGGCGCTCGCGCCGATAAGCAGGCAGTAGTAGAAAAATCAACTCACATGGCTACGATAGCATATCTATTCAAGGTTTTGCATAGTCATTCACCATTTCTTTTCCCGGTCTTACCTGCGCTGATAGAAAGTAGGTGGCACAAGTTCGGGGCATGCTTCGCCATTTATGCAGGTCATCGGCGGTAAATGCAAAGAATGGTGTTAGTGCGGTGTTAACACTTATCAGAGGAAAACTTCTGAAGAAAGACTCTTGAAATCGACCCGAGACACGATGAATCCGTAACGGAATCCGTAAGAAGGGGCGTAACAGCACACGTAACCGCCCACGTAACGGTGGTCGTAACACCGCCCGTAACGGTGGTCGTAACAACAGGGCGGTTCTCGGAGGTGTTCATAAACGCCGTGGTCAAACTAGGTTTTTGGGAACAAACACAAGGCGTTTCGCGGGGAGAGACCCAGGCGCGCCCGTAACGCGGGTTTTCCATGGGTTCTCGACCCATCCTCAGCCCACGGTGGGAGGGGTTCGTGACGGGGAAATGCGACAGCCCACCAGCGGAGAGGACTGGTGGGCTGCCGGGTCTGGAGGTCAGCTCGCGTTGGCGAACTCGGGCTGGCGGGAGTCGCGAATCTGGCGGACGGTGCGCTCACCCATGCCCAGGCTCGCCGCGATGGTCAGGATGGGCTGTTCGTCGTCCAGCATCTGGAGCACCTGAGCCACGTTCTCGGCGGGCGTACGCTTGCCCGTTCGGGCGAGCAGTGCCCGTGCCTCGATCAGATGGCGGTCGTGACCGTTCACGGACTCGTGCACAGCCACGTTCACGGACTCGGGCACCGGTCGGGCGTGACCGTTCACAGCTTCGACCGCGTGCCCGTTCGTGTGAACGACCGTATGCCCGTTCGTGTGACTGACTTCGTGCCCGTTCACAAGGCGGTCGTTCACGTGACCGTCAACGATGACCTGGGAATTTTCTAGTGCACGTGCACGCTCGGCGGCAGCCAATGCCCGCTGTTCGCGTTCCCACGCCCGTTCTTCGCGCTCTGCTTCAAGTCGTTCACGTTCAAGTTCGGCGGCTTCCTGCGCGGCGGCTTCCGCCCGTTCACGCTCGACTCGTTCACGTTCAAGACGTTCACGCTCAGCCGCTTCCTCGTCTTCCATCTCTGCCCGTGCCGTCCGCAGTTCGGCGGCGGACGCGGGGCGCATCGCGAACCAGGCGGAGGTCGCGGCAAGGAGCGCCAGGTCAATCGCGGCGGCGAAAACCGACGCCAGCCAGGCGGCGTAACCGCCGACGATGAACAGCTCGCGAAGGTGCGTGTAGGACGCGACCAGGGCAATGATGAACAACATCGCGGCGAGGGCGGTAGCACCGAACGCGGCGCGCTTCCCCTGCACCGTTCGGGGTGCGGCGCGGTGCACCGTTAGCGCCATGTGGGCTCCCCAACCCGCCAACAACGGCGGGAGTGAGAACACGGTCAACGCCAGCGGGACGGACGCAGCCACAAGCGGTGCGGCAAGGTTGCCAGCCAGGGTCAGCCCAAGCCCACCAACCATCCCCCACGCGAACACCGACCGCGCACGGGCACGTTCAGCCTCCTCCGACATCAGCAGGTCGTACCGCCGTTCAGCGGTCATCAGTGTGTTCATCTTTGCTGTTCCTCTCCTCGCAGCAAATGTGATTGTTGCTCCTCCACTACCCCGGCGAAAGTCTCCGAAAGGGACGTGCTAGTGCTGTTCAGCAGCGTGTGCAGGTTTGCCCGCAACTGCTCCACGGTCGTCATCCCGAACCGTTCCCACTGGCGAACACAAGCTCGTTCAAGTCTGCGACGGGATTGGTGACGGTCACGATTCCGTCCGTGACATTGACCGCGCGATGAGCCAGCAGGACTGTCAGCGGGACACCGATTCGGGCGGCTCCCCACGCCGACAGCAGCATGGACAAGGGCATGCCGTGCGGGCTGTCAGCGAAGAGCAGAACCTCGTGCGCGGTTTCCCGGTGGAGGGTGTACGGGTTGGTGAGGGCGTTGATGCGCTCAGCCGTGGTGGTGGTGGTGGTCATCATTTGCGCCCTTCTTTGCGGCACGCATCGCATGGTCCGACCCAGTTACGAGCCCTGTAGTGCTGCCCACACGCTTTGCAGACATAGCGCGAGATCGGGTCTCTAGCCACGCGCGCGGCGAACTGCATCCCACTACTCATACGGTTGCAGTGGTCCTCCGGTGGCAGCGCGTTGAGCGGAACGTCGTCCCACCGCGCATACCCATCGGGCAGCGGGAATCGTCCAACGCAGTACTCCTCCGCCAGGCTTGCGTCGTTCTCATCGACAGCATCCGCAGCCTCCTCCATTTCTGAAGCCGGTTGCTCCGCGTACTCCTTCACTACGATCAGCGCGGAGGTGAGGGCGGTGGCACTGCTCCGCGCCTCGTCCATGTCCGGTGTGGAGAAGTCGCGTTCGCGGTCGTGAGAGTCGTCGGTGTACGTGACCCGACCGCACACCTCATCGACCACGTCTGCAAGCGCGGCGACGGCATCGCGCAGCCGCTCAGCGTCGGAGCGCGCTTCGTTGGAGTCGTAGGTTTCGATTACGTCGTTCATGGTGTTTCTCCTTGTGTTGTTGATGGTTGGTTAACAGCGATGCGCGGGGATCATTTGTCCCAGTGCGTTCCGAGCACTTTCGCGTCGGCGTCGATGGGCACCCCGTTGAACGTGGTTGCCATGATTGATGTGATGCGCTCAACCGTCGCCTCAACATCGGTGTCGGGGATCTCCAACACCCATTCGTCGTGGATGCACAACCAGAGGTTGTCGGCGAATCCCGCGTCCGCCAAGCGGATACCCGCGTCCACGAGTTCGTCCCGTCCCGCGCCCTGAACCAAGGCGTTAAAGGCGTCCTTCGCCATCGCGGGCGACTTGGACAAGGCGCGTCCGGACGGAAGTTGGATGCGGACATTGCCCGCTGCGACACGCGCCATCGCTGCGGCTGCGGCAGGCTTCAGTTCGGGGTATCGGGCGTCGATGCCCTCGCGGCTCAGCCGTTTTGCGCGTTCGAACAGTTCCTCATAGGGGGTGTCCTTTTCCTTCACCTGCCAGGCGTCTGCGATGGAGCGTTCGCCGCGTCCATACATCCGTCCGAGCAGGACCGGCTTCATCGCGTTGCGTTGTTCCTCGGTGGCGTCATCGCCGAACGCGGCTTTAGCCACTTCCATATACGGGTCAAGACCCGCGCGGAGATCCGCAAGCATGCGGGCATCGCCCGACAGCGCGCCTCCGAGGCGAACTTCAACCGAACGAAAGTCGGCGGAGACTAGAACATAGCCAGGGCGCGGGACGATGAACTTACGTAGAGCCTTCGGCACGTTCTGCAGGTTCGGGTTGGACGAAGACCAGCGCCCGGTGGAAGCGCGCAGCGGATTCAGTGAGGCGTGGATCCGTCCGTCACGCTCCGACTCACGCAGCCACGGCTTGGCATAGGTGCCGATGGTTTTGGTGAGTGCCCGATGCGCTAGCAGGTCGGTGACGATAGCGCTGCTTCCCTTCAGCAGTTCCAACGTCGCGGCGGCGGTGTTCGGCAGCATCCGCTCAAGCAGCGCATCGGTCTCCACCTCGGACAGCGGAGGTTCCTTCGTCCCCCACGCGCTGCGAAGTTCCGCCTCGATGGCGTCGCGTACCTGCCGAGTGGAATTCGGGTTCTGAATTCCGTGTGCGTTCAGTCGCGCCAACAACTCCACGGCGCGCGCTTCGGCGTCGGTGAGCCACTGCTGGAGTCCTTCGCGGTCAACGAGGAATCCGCGCCGTTGCATACGTGCGGCGAGCTGGGATGCGCGGCGTTCGCGCTCAAGGGTCGCGGCGGTAGCCGCTGCGGCGGCAAGTGGGTGGATGGTGCGGTACAGACGGCGGGTGTCGATGGCGTCGGCGGCGCTGTAACGAAGGAACGCGGGATTGCGCGGATGCATCTTCGACCAGGCGGACCTCGATGACCAGCCGCGCTCCGCCCACATCAAGTGCATCTCCGCCTGGGCTGCCGTGGCGGCGCTGTGAGGCAGCCAATCGTCGGAGAGCGCCTTCAGCCCTCGTGACTTCGTGTCGTTGTCCGGTGTCTCGATCAGTGAGGCGAGGGTGTACGTGTCGGTGGTGTGTCCGAGAAGTTCGACACCGTCCACCAGTCCCGCACGGTCGAAATGCAACGCGTCGAACTGGGCGTTGTGCATGACAATCTCAAACTCACCGGCCAGCACGCGCTGAAACAGGATCCCGACCGCGATGCGGTGATCCTCGGATGTCATATCCAGAACCACGGCGTGGGTGTCGGAGGCGAACGAAGCCAGCGTCATGGTGTCGAACCATCCGAGTCCCGTGGTCTCCGTGTCGGCGGCGAGCGGAGCGCCGTTCAGCGAGCGGATGACCGCTTCGATGTCGGAGGTTGGGTCAACGTCGGCGGGCGGCGCGAACACCACATAGTCATCTGTTGGGCGGGTTTTGAGGGCGTACATCTACTGCACCTTCCAAATTGCGAGGTCGGAATCTTCTGGCTTCGAGGGGGGAACCATGTACCGCAGCGGGTCGCCACGGGGGCGGTCGCGGATGACGAAACCCGCCTGTGCGGCGGTCGGTATGAGCACACGAGCCAATGCGCGGGCACGCTCGGGGTTGACACCCAAGTACTCTGCGAGATCCGTGATGGGCAAGTGGCGGATGGCGAACAGGTCAGCGCGTGTCTGCCGACGTTCGCGGTCGCGGTCAGTCCACTTCTCGGACTCCGAGTCCTTGCCGGCCCATTCAGACAAGCGAACTTCGCGCGCTGCGATGCTCTCCCAGATCTCGTGTGTTGTCGGGGCGGCATGGGAGGCGATGAATCGCGCTGCGTGGTCGTGCAACGACGCGGGTTCCCAGGGCTGGATCTCGGGCACGGAGTCGGTGAACTCTGAATCCCACGCGGGATCGTAGGACTCAGGCGCTGCGGATGCCTTCTTGACTGCGGGCTTCTTGGCGGGTGTCTTCTTGGCGGGTGTCTTCTCCGGCTCTGCCTTCGGCGGGTCGATGGTCTCCGTCGCGGCGGTCGGCGCAGCCACAACAGGCTCGACCACCTCGACATCGGAAGTGCGGCGGGCACGGACGGGTCGCGGCGGCAGGTTCAATTTCACTGGTGCCTGCTTGACGAACTGGACGGTCTTCCATCCACCAGCGGAAGGCGCGTTCGATGTGGACGCCTTCCTCGCCCGTGTGGGGGCGTGGTCTGCCAGCCCCAACATCCGACGTGCTGTCCGAACATCTCCGCCGTAGAGCTTGTGCGCGTACAGCTTCAGCTTTCCCACGGTCTGCTTGTTCTCAGTGGTCTCCAATGCGGAAAGCACCCAATCGGGGAGGGTGGACGTGAAGAACGTCACCGGTGGCGGCGCGTCACAGTCACTGTTCCGCAAATGGCTGCAGCCGACCGCATGCGCAACGGCGGAGCGATTGCTGGACGCGTCGGGATGGCGCAGGGTTACACATCCCTCGCCGTCAACGTCGGTCTCTTCCCAGCCTTCGAGGATGTCGGTCCACGGGGTGTGGTCATCCCATGCCCACAGACGGTCTTCGCGCGCAAGATGCGCGGAGCGGGACTGAGCCTTCTCCCGCTGAGCACGACGTGAGTTCAGGTGCTCTCGGAGTGGGGCTGCAAGGAACGCGGGCAGGGGACGAATCGCGGTGCCTGCGGTGGGGACGTAGGCACCTTCGGCGCGGGTTGATGGCGCGATCAGGGCATACCGCTTGCCCGTCATCAGCACCGGTACCGCAGCCTTGCGCGCTTCCTCGGTCTCGCACGCAACGGTCGGCTCCCCCAAAGGCAGCGAGACTCCCGAGCGGTTCAACTCGTCGCCGTCGATGTCGTCAGGGAGGGCGTAGAAGAAATGCCCCATCCCGTCGTGTTTGACAGTGCCCTCGCGGGTGATCACCCCGGGCGACGCCTGAGTGCGCGGTCCAGGGTCATAGCCGTGACGCTCGCAGAATGCCAGCCATGCGTGCATCTGGTCGGTGGTGTCCACATCCACGATCACCAGGCGCGAATGTCCAAGCAAGACAGCGATGTTCGGCTCCAGCTCCGCGTAGTCCGGGTGGGACCTCACAACATCGGCAAGGTCTTCGTCTTCAACGCGTCCTGCTGCGACGCGGGAAGTCAGGCTCGCGATCCGATCCTGAGCCTCCTTCCACATCACCTCAAGCTCACCAGGGTTGATGGTCTGTCGCTGATAGAACTCCGAGACGGCGGGGAGTTTCATGTACGGCAAAAGCGGGATGGTGCGCCATCCACGTGTCTGCGCCAGGGACAGCGCGCGGTTCAGAGATCCCTGCGCGGTCATACCGACATCCCCACTTGCACGGTTCCGAAGTCCACGGTGCGGACGTTGGACTTGCCGTCCACGCTGCCCATCAACGCCTGTTTGGCGTCCTCCCCAGCCTCGGTGAGCTTGATACCCGCGATCTTCTTGACGGTGCGGCGCTTGCCCGGTTCGGGGCGGATGAGCCTCGCGGAGGGCACCGACTCCAGCATCTCCATCTCCAAGGACGGAGGACTGGAAGGCGTCAGCGAGGATCGTTGGCTGTTCTGGCTCTTGTACTCCTTCCACAGGTTGAACAGCATCCGCACTTCCACGGTGTCGGACTCGTCCTCGGTGACCTCGATGTACTCCATGAGGAAGTCCGTCCACACCGATCCCGCGCCCTGCGCTTCTGCGGTCGCCGCACGAACCTCTTCCGGGACTGTCAAGCCCTCTGCGTAGTAGAGGCGCAGCCCCTCCAACATCCAGTTCAGGATCCCCGGTGCTTCCTCAGCCAGCTCGTCACCGAGCTTCGGATTGGCGGGTGCGATGGACAAGCGGCGGAGTTCGTCGGAGTCGTTTTCGCTCCACCAACGCTGGTCGAACGGCACGATCTGGACACCGCGCCAGAACGCCAAGTCGTTCGCGGGGACGCGCGGAGCATTGTTCGTGGTCAGCCACAGCGTGTGTGTCGGTGTCCAGGATGTGTTGTCTTGGTACAGCTTTCGAGCTGTCAGTCGCTCAGGGCTGCGCAGCTCCTTGAGCAGTTCCGCGTCCCACCGAACCTTCTTGGTCTCCTTGGCGTACGCCATGCGCGCACCGTTGAGCACGGTGAGGTCGGTGGTTGGTCCGGACGATGCGGGCTTTTCCTCAAGGACGGTCTTCGGGAGAATCCCGGCGTAGGTGCCCATCACATGGAGCAACGTCGCGATGAAAACGGACTTTCCGTTGCTTCCCGTCCTTGCCCACAGGATGAAATGCGTCTGCTCAATCAACCTGCCGACCAACGACAGCCCCGCCGCTTTCTGCAGGTACTCCGCGATGTGGGGACGCTCGATGACCTCACCGGTGTCACGGTCTGTGTGCGAGGTGACCTCGGCAACGAACTGCACCCACTTTGGGCACCGTGCGTCGATGTCAAAGTCTGGTCCGACGCTGCGGAGCATCAGGTCATGGCGGTTGGCGCGCCGCGTGCGGATTCCTTCAGCCAGCGATCCCTCCGACAGATCCAGCACCTGGTCACCGGAGCGGAGCAGGTAGGGCTCCGAGTCGAAGTCGCCCTTCATCAGGACGCTGTCACGCCCGCGAAAATCCTCGAAAATCTTGTTCGTGTTCATGGTGTCCCCGATCCAGGCGTCGGCGGGAACCGAGTATTCAGTGATGACCGTTCCATCACTGAGCGTGAACCTCCCGAACGACGAGTCGTAAGTGCCATAGCCCTGGGCTTCCAGGCGCTTGCCCTCGGACGGTCCAATGGCGACGGTCTTCACCGGGATGACGAGCTGACTCGACTTCGCTTCGTGGTCGGGGGGTGTGCAGCACTGCTTCACCAGTTCGCGGGCGCGGGAGTCGGTGATCTCCGAGGTGGAGGTGCCGTCCCACTCATAGAAGGTGTTCTCGGCGCGGTGGTACCGCAGCCGTCTGTCCATCAGGGCAGCAACTGCGCCGGCCACCTCGCGGTGTATCGCCTGGACGACCACCGGTGGCGCTTGCAGCGGCTGGTTCAGGTAGTCCTTGATGGAGGGCTCGCGCAATTCCCCATCAATTTCGACATACTCCGCTAGCAATTCGCGGGGGTCGGTGTCCGACTGCGGGATACCAGGACGCCGCGCCTTAACAGGCTTGGAGTCGGAGGCTTCTCCCACGTCGGGCTGCTCTGCATCCTCGGGGTAATCAGGCTCGTCGGGCAGAACATACTCATCGTCGGAGACGTGATTAGACTCGACGGCGTTGGATTCAGATGTTACCATTTTATTAGCGCTTTCCATCAGGGCGGGTTTCGTTTCTCAGGCGACCCGCCCTGATTGCTGTCTCAGGCTGATACGAGTTCGTGGTCGATGGGCAAAATTCCCCACAGGGAGTCGGCGTCGGAGGGCTTGACCAGATAAATGGGACGCCCTACGTCATCCGTTTTCGCGACATACGCGGGGAGCCGTCCCGATTCAATGGCACGGAGAACGGTCTGCCGCGCGATGTTATGACGGCGGTGAATGGAGCTGACCGTCTCCAGACCCAAGTGCTGAACCCGTGGAGTGCGGGGCTTGTTTGCTTTCATAGCTACCACAATAAACGCCAAGGCAGTTGTTTGCACGGGTCGATTTCGTGTCGCCGTGACAGTTGTTAATGTCATATAAACACTGGTCAGAGCCCTAGTTACCACCGTATATCATCCCTATACGCCGCCATTTATCAGGCGCTATCCGACTTTCCGCCAAGCGCCAGCAAACAATTGCGTTCGCAGCACGTAGCGGTGTGAATACAGGAAGTGTGAGCAAGGTCACTAAATGACGCGCCGTTCGGCTACCGTTTCAAGCGGAAAAGCGCTACGGCTGACACTCGCCTATGTCACCAATAGGGCGCTAGACGACCCAGGAAAAGCGGAGGGCTGGAGGGCGGGAAGGCAAACGGAAGATGAGGGCGCGCGATACAGATTCTCGTCCCCAAAAGTTTGCTGGCGGAGAACAGGGGACGAGAATCGGAGCGGGGATTTCGGCGATTTCAGCAATCCGGGAACAAAGTGGGGACAAACTCCTCATCGCTCACCCCCTCTGACCTGCACCGGGACAAAGTCCTTGTTTCTCATCTTGTTGGAGCTATAGGCGAAAATGATATTAACACCCCCGATTACAGTAGATGTTTGCTGTAGCTATAAGTGTGGTATAGACAGGGTGTTAATATCATTTCTCCCTAGGAAAACAACAAGGTGAAGTACCTCCTACTTTGTCCCGGTGCAGGTCAGAGGGTGTTTCCTGAGCAGAGTTTGTCCCCACTTTGTTCCCGGACCCTCACAAACCACGAAAATAACCTCTCTGACGCACCCAGATAGACAATCGCGCTGCGGGATCGGGCATGTCTGAGACCTAGAGCAGTTCCGCCGCGCTATGGGCGTTGTGGACGGCATCGGAACAGCCCTCCAACTCTGTGCGGACGAAAACCCCGTCGAACAATTCTCGTCTCCTCAATACAACAAGCAGCCCGCCGTCCGCCATGCAGCAGAAGCTCGGCTGCGGTACCGCCGACGACCAGGCGTTTCGGCTTCCCCTACTGTTGCGCATAGTTATTCACCTGCACGCATAGTGTCCCGAATCAGCTAACCGTGTTGACTCCGTATTAACACGTCTACCTGCACAAATAGGTGCTCGTTTCCGTGCATAGCTATTCATCTTCCTGTATAGTTATCCACATGAGCGATACGCGGACACCCACAGGGCAGGACTTGATGACCCTGAAGAAGTCCCTGAACAGGGCGAACACCCATGTTCGAGACTTGCGCCGTCGTCGCACGGACACCGCCCGCGCGCTGCGCGATCAGGGTTGGACACTCCCCCAGCTCGCTGGAGCGATGGGTGTGTCCACGTCCGCTGTCCACCAAATGCTCGGACGAAAAGGAGCTGACCAGTGACCGAGAGCAGGGAGCCGACCCACGGCGGCGGCAACAAGATCACCATCGTTGACCTCACCGACGAGGACTTCGAGCCAGAGCCCACGACGGACGATGTCGCCGATGACGACGGCGTCCTGGACATGACTCCCGACAAGCCTGTGGTGCCCGTCTGGACTACCGAGGACACCGGGTTGACCGCACTCTGGTCGCCACCGGAGCCCCCGAAGCACCGTCCGAGCCTTCGCGTCATCGCCGCAGTCGTCGCGGTGGTCCTCGGTGTCGGAGTGCTCGCGGGAACCGTCTACACCCGCTTGAACCCCACCTATTCCGTGTCCCTCAGCGAGGAGGCGCAGGCGGCGCAGAACCACCAGCAGGACCGTTTTGACGAGTGGCTGGCTTCCTACCCATCGACCGTCCGCAATGCCCGTGGGGAGGGCGGCGAGTGGGTTTCCGAGCCCAAGGATGGACGCTTCGGAGATGTGGCGTTCCGCCGCGACCTGTTGGCGGGCAGCAAGTTCTCCGAGATGCCGGCCGGCGTCCCGCCCCTCAACGAGTGGGACGGTCGTCGCGCCGCTCTGGTGTCCCTGTCAAAGGAGCTTGCGGCGACCCGCAAGCCGTGGGTGTTCCTCGCAAACGAGTACGAGGTTCCGACCGGTCGCAACGAGGACGGCGATGGGCGCATCATCATCGGCGGCGAGCACGTACCCGTCCGCACCGACGCGCTGCCGACCGAGGTCAAGAAGCTCATGGCATCGCTCTACGCGGACGGATTCGTCAACGCGCGCAATCAGATCGCCGCGACGTATGGACTGGACAAGATCCACTCCCAGCTCACCATCGACCGCGAGGGCATCGACTCCGTCACCATGCCGCGCACCTACGTGGATGCGAAATGGGCGGACGTGGACGCCCTCCCCGCAGGCTCACGGGAGCGTGCCGAAGCTGAAGCCGAGTACCAGGTAGCCATGCTCAACCGGACTGACGACGACGCCAAGTTCGTCCTCGGCACTGATGTGACGGTCACCGAGCACCGCATGGGCTGGGTGACCTACTACGCCCTCCTCACCTTGGGCTTCCTCCTGATTGTCGCGGTGCTGTTCCCCGCAGCGCTGCGCGAAATCGACAACGCCGAAGACTCAAGGAGTGCGGCATGACCGAGCAGATCACCCACGAACACGCCGAATACGCGGCATCAAGCGCCGCGTTGACCGCGTTCGCCGACCAGTGCGCCGCCCTGGCGACCACGGCGACGGGGTTGTCCACCAGCACCACCGATGCGCTGTCCACCTACGTCACCCAGTACAGCCCCGGTGAGGTGTACCAGACAGCCGTGAAGGGGCAAGCGTCCACGGCGAAGGAGTGGGGCGACGGGATGGCGGCACTGGCGCGGCACGCTCGCAGCCTGTCCAAGCAGATCACCAAGGTGAGCACCGTTGACCAGGAACGCGAGACCGACGACGCCGCGAAGGCGAAGGACATCGACACCGACGTAGACCCAACCCTGAGGACGGCGTGACATGGAAATGACGACAATGCCGATGGCAGCCGCGAAGGCAGGCTGGGACAAGCTGGCGACGGGAACCAGCCTCCTGAACGTCAACCAAATCCCTGTCGTACAAGGAGAGTTCGCAGACGCCATCAACGACCTGTTGGCGCAGGCGCGAACCTACCTCAGCGGTTTCTCCACAGCGGCAACGGAGATGAGCGCCGCCGCGTCTGAGTCCACCGACGAGGAGAGCAAGCTGGCGTCCGCGCCGACCGAGAGCCAGATCGAGATTCAGAAGGCGGAAATCAAGAGGGACTCGGACGCGGGGCGGGACTACAAGGACAAGGTCAAAGACCTGAACGCCGACATCGCCGAACGCAAGCGAGCGGTCGAGGAACTGGACGAAGCAGCGGGACAGTCCCAGTCCCAGCAGGAGTGCGTGGGTGTCCCCGAGGTTCCAGGGGCCGGCGAGGGCGGGGACGTGGAAAACCCCAGATCAGACGACGAGAAGGAGCGCAAGGAAAAGGACGAGGCGGGCGAGGGCGGAGACGAGTGGGGCGGCGGCGAAGGCGATCCTGTTGACCCCTCGACCGACCGCAAGCTCCCGCTGGTAGTTCCCAAGGAAACAGCGCCGCCAGTTTCCAGCGACGCAGTGGGGACAGGCTTGTCCTCCGACATCGCACCAACGCCAGCAGCCACACCGACGCCAACGGCACAATTCAGCCCGTCGTCGTACGGCACACCGCAGATGCCGCAGGTACAGCAGCCAATGATGGCAGCGTCCGCGTCCCCCACGCCAACCAGCTCCGCGCCGACCAACGCGTCACGGAATCCCATGCAGGGCGTCAGGGTCGATGACATCCGCAAGAAGCTCCGTGATGCCGAGCGGAAGAACGAGGACGCCGACTTCAAGAAGAGGGACGAGGACGGCGAAGTCACAGGTGCCGCCGTGATGGCGGTTGACCGAGGTACCAGCGTGGACGGAGTGAAGACAGCCGCAGCCACCACGGGCGCGGGCGTCAACGCTCCGACCAACGTGTCCAGCTCGAACACCAACCCCGCGAACAACCCAGGTCAGAACCCGAACAACCAGAACAATCAGCGGATGATGGGCGGGGGAATGATGGGCGCTCCTCCGATGGGCAGCGGCAGACACACCGCGCAGAAGAACAACGACCTCCGCGACAGCATCCTGGCGAGCGATCCACCGGATGGGCTGATGGACAGCCTGGACAGGTCAGTGGACGTTGGGCTCGTTGGGCGGCACTCAGCAGACAACCCGAGCAAGAAGTTGGCGGACGCATGACACGTCCCCACTGGCACAGTGACATCCCAGCGACCGCCGCCGACAATTAGAACAGGAGTTCGATATGGGCACGACGAGAAAACGGCACCTCACCGCCATGGCGGCAGTCCTGGCGGTTCTTGTCGTGCCCGCATGCTCCCGCGCGGTCGATGGGCGGAGCATCGCGTCCACTGCAACCACCAGCAGCAGCTCCACGACAACAACCACCAGGACGACTGTCGCACCGACGACCACCACCGCGCTGTCCATTGATGAGATCGTGGCGAACGCCGTGCGGGATACCCAGACCTACTGGGAGGTGCTGGGCGACGTGGACACAGAGTTCCGCGTGGAGGAGGTGTCGGGCGCTCTCCCCTGCAACAACAAAATCCACCGCAACGCGGTAATGCTCTACTGCGATGGCGTTCCTGGCGACAATGCGCTGCGATGGAATCGCGCTCTGACACAGACCTTCTACAACCAAGCAGGCGAGGAAGGCGTACGCATCGTTGTGTCCCACGAAGTCGCGCACGCCGCGCAGGATGCGGACGGACGAGATTACCCAAGCCGTGCAGCCAAAGAAGCCTCCGCCGACTGCGGTGCGGGGGCTTTTACCGCGTACACAGGAGCTGATAAGTCCGCTGTTGACGCCACCTTGGCGAGCCTCCCCGAGTGGTCAACCGACCGCCAGCCGCACTTCGACTACGGCTGGGGCAACCTCGTGGATCCCGCCGCGTGTCTGGACTACAACGGGTAGTCCGTGATGAAGTGGTGTCTCCCCGCAGCTCTGGCGCTGACCGTCGCCGTAGTGGCCGGCTGTTCAGCATCCATCGTGGGGACACCAGTTTCAGCATTCGACGTACCGGGCACGGTGGGCGGAATCCACATCGAAGCCACAACGTCAGGGCTACGGACGGATGCTCCACCACCGTCAATGACGGTCAAGGACACGGATAACAGCAGTACAGACAGCCTTGCCGCACAAGCACTCTCGGATGTCTTGGACTTCTGGGCGGTCACTCCCCTCCCTGGCGGGAAGCGATTCACCCCGCCGACGTTCGCCGCATCTTGGGACTCGACCACGGGCACCGCCGCGTACTGCGACCAGCAGGTGGGCGCAAACGCGGGCTACTGCACAGGCGACGAGTCCGTGGGATGGGACCGAGGGCACCTCCTGCCGATGTTTCAGCGGATCGGCGGAACCAACGCGATAACCCTGGTTATGGCGCACGAAGTGGGGCACCGCGTGCAGGCGCTAATCGGAGCCAATGGGATGCCCACGCTGGTTCGCGAGCAGCAGGCGGACTGCTACGCGGGTTCCTACTTGGCGTGGGTCGCGGAGGGGCGCAGCAAGCGGTTCACGTTGAGCGGTAACGGACTTGACGAGATGCTCGGCGCGGTCCTGGAGATGGGCGATGCCCCAACGCACGGCGGAGACCATGGGGGCAACTTGGAACGCGTGCGCGCCCTGCAAACGGGTTTCACCGGTGGGACTGGCACCTGCGCCGCCATCGACCAGCCCGCCGTCGAGGCGATGCGCGCGGGCATCCCCGACGCCTACCGTCACGAGCTGGAACACATCACCGAGGGGAACCTCCCAATCACGCTGCCGAACCTGCGCCGAGCCGCCGAATCGGTGTCCCAAGTGCTCGACATCCCGACCCCCGAGGTAAGGCTCAACGGGTGCGGTTCGATGGTGTCCAAGTCCCCCATCAGATTGTGCGACGACGGGACTGTCAGCGTTGACCTCCCCGAGGTGCAGCGGTTGGCTGAGGATCCCCAACCTGGTCGGAGCGGCGACGGGAGCGCCATCTCCCCTCTCATCGGCGCACTGATTCATGTGTGGGCGCGCCAAGGTGGAATCGAAGCCACCGCGCGGGTCACAGCGTGTGCCGTGGGAGCTGTCGCACGGACACTAGCGAAGCCCAGCAAGACCCGAGACATCGAACTCAGCGCGGGAGACCTGGACGAGATCGGCGTCGAGGTGATGTCCAGCGGGTTCGGCGCAGTACCCGCGGCCGGCGACACCATCCCTTCGCAGTTCGAGCGGGTTCGGCACTACCTACGAGGGGTCTACGACGTGGACAGCCCGCAGGACTGCGCCGGGTGAGCCGAAACCTGTCACAGCACGAGCCTGCCCCGCCACCGTGTGACGGGTTTCAGCCCGCCGAGGGAGACCACGGTGTGACGGGTTTCCAGCCCATCGCGTGACGGGTTTCAGCCGCCAAGGTAGCCACTGGAGCCCCGCTGGGCGACGGGCTGGTGCTCATCCCCTGACCAGCGAAGTTCCATGTCCCAAGAGCATGTGCCGACACACGCTCAGTCGCACGAAAACGCCTGCTACCGGCTAGAATAAGAAGCGCATTTCTCCTTGGTCAGAGCGGTGCGTGTGAGTCGGTGGGGTGGTGCCCATCAACAGGAAACCCCGTCCATCGTGGCGGGGTTTTCCTATGCCGCCTTCACGTATCGGAACACGGTTCGGCGGCTGATCCCGAACAGCGCCGCCAACTCCTGCACGGGCTCACCAGACCTGTAGAGACGGATAAGCCGATCCCGCTGGTCTGCTTGGAGCTTTGGCGGGCATGTGGCGGGAAGACCGCGTTCCGTCCGTGCCTGGCGGGACGCGGCGCGGCGCTCCTTGCCGAGTTCTAGTTCGAGTTCGGCGACGGTCGCCATGATCGACACAACCGCCCGACCCGTTGGCGTGCTGGTGTCCACCGATTCCCGAAGGCTCCGTAGGGCAATTCCCCGCTGCTCCAGGTCGTGCATCACCTGGGCGACTTCCCGAACAGACCTCCCGAGCCTATCGACGGCAATTACGACAAGAAGATCGCCGCTGCGGAGCCAACTCAGGCACTCCCGCCATCCCGGACGGTCTGAACCCGCCCGCCCCGATGCGGTGTCCTCGAACACACGGTCTGGTGAGATCCCCGCCGCTGCGATGGCGTCCGACTGCTGCATGGTGGTCTGCCCACTGGTGCTGACTCGTAGGTACGCCGCAATGCTCACGATGGTCTCCCCTCGGTGGTGTTGCTTTGAACGTAACTCCAGGGGGCGACAGAATGCGACACAGAATGTGGCACAGTGACAGGTCTCGGTGCCATATCTGAAGCGCGACATGGGCTTTCACACCGCGCAGGCACCCGCTGCGGGCATGTGCCAAGTGTGAAGACCTGTCACAGCTCCGCGCCTCGTCATGTCCCTACGAGACACTGGCGTTTCCGAGTTCCGGTGTCGCACACTCCAGTTCATGATTTTCACACCCGAGACCACCGACGAACTCACGCCGACCGACACGGGGGTCTGGTTGGTCACCACGAAGACGGCACAACAGGTTTGGGACTTGGACGATATGTGGTTCACGCGGCTGTCCTCCCCCGTGTCCACACCCATGTTGGGCGACGACGAGCGTCAGCCCATCTACAAGATCGGCGCGCTCCCGAAGATCGGGCGCGGGAGCTTGGTCTGGTTCGATGACCCTGTTGACCCGTTCGGCACAGCGCAATGGCGCATCTCATCGTTTGCGCGGCGCATCATGCGCCTCCCCGACCTGTCCGCCGTGGAGCAGCGCTTCGCGGCCGGCGAGTCCAGGGCAATCGACATTCAGCGTGGTTGGTATCCCCTGTTGGCTGACCTGGACGCCAAGCTGGCGGAGGCTGACCCGACCCTGCAGTACTCCCAGATCAAGGAGAAGGGCGGAGGTCTGCGGATCTACACCTACGGCGGCGACGACAAGACGGAAGCGCTGATCCGTGAAGCCGAGCGCATCTCCTGGCGTACCTGCGAGCGATGCGGGGACGCGGGAACTCTGCACGAGAGCCCCACCTGGTATCAGCGGACTCTCTGCCCGCCGTGTGCCGTGGTGCTCAACCACACCGAGGTCGAGCGGTGAGCGACTACCGAGCATCCGCGTTCATCAATCCCAACGCGGACGAGCACGGCACTCACTCTGTCATTTCCTATGTCACGTGGACGTGGCGTGACGGCACAGGTGCCAACGTCACCGGGGAGTTCTTTCGCGCGAAGAGTCCCCACGGTCCCATCACCCTTGGACATCTGGGGTTGCACGTCGCCGCCGCGTGCCTGGATCTCCCGCATGAGTGGTTCACCGACGAGTTCAGCGAGCACATCGCCGAACTGCTCACCCGAGCCATTGCGGTCGCTCCCTACGCCGAGGTGTCGTGTCCTCACGGAAAGCTGACCGTCGAGTTGATGTGCAACATCATGCCGCCGCACCGTGATAACGCCGCGTGAACACCGAGGAGTCCGACATGACGAACGAGACCCGCACTGTTGAGTGCCGCTGCGGCGAAACTGTGGAATTGCCCTCCGGTTGGGCGAACCAATGCGGGCGGTGCGGGACCGAATACAACGGTTCGGGGCAACGCCTGCGCGATGATTGGCGCGGCAACCCTTCCCTGTACGACGACGAGATAGGCGACTTGGAGGGGTACGAGATTCAGCACGCGGACGACTGGTGACATGGTTGCCGCGTTGGCTGCGTGGACTTGCCCGTAGGGATGTCTGCCGCGTGAGCGGCGGACATGATTACCGCAGTTCAGCAGGCTTCCCGACAGCGGTAACCTCAGCCCTTGAAAACCCCGACCCGCCTACCGTTGACGGTGCCCTCCGCCAACAACTCCCGCACGGAACGGATGGACGACGAACCATCCTTGTGGTGGATCTCCACGGTGTTGTCTGCGCGTAGCTCGTCCATCGGCGCGGCGATAACCCACCCACCGCTCAGGTCCGCCACCCAGCGGGCGGGCTGCCCTTGCGCCACGGCAAGGACGTGTTCGGCTTCCCATTGCGCCAGGTTGGGAGCGCCTGCGGCGGTGAGGGTTTCGACCGCAGCGGCGCGAACACGGTTTGTCGCACGCGCCCGCTTGGCTTCCGGTGTGGTGAGCTTGCCAGCGATGCGCCCACCGAACGGCACATCAGCATCGGCGGGGATGCGGTGTCCGCTGGGCGGTATGGGCTTGGATTCGTCGTACACGGGGCTGAGCCGTGGTTTCCGTGCCTTGCGTGGTTTAGGTGTCTGAGCTGGACTTATCATGTCCTTTGCTTCCGCTGTCGCATCGGACTCTGCGGGCTGCTGACCCATCAACTGTGCCCGATGCGCGAGCAACAACTGCGCGGCGCTACGCCCTTGCGGGTCGGTCTGCGCTGCGCGTTCGAACTCCTCCAACGTCGGGATGTCGTCGCGTTCCGTGATGGGCACCGATGCTTTGGTCACCTCCTTCAGCCCATCCCGCAACGCCGCGATGTTCTCGGGGTCGGCGTCGGCGGATGCGCCGTCCAGGGCGGCTTGGATACGCGCCGCGATGTGCTCGTCCGACTCCCCGTTCGCGCGGGCATTGGCGATGAGATCCTGCACCTGCGAGTTGGCCGGCTCGGGCTTCCGCGTGGACTTCCGCTTCGGCTTGGCGGTCAGCTTGTCCACCCGCGCCTGTAGAAGGTCGATGGTCTCCGCAGATGCATTCGCACGCTGAGCCATCTGGAGCTTCGCGCGGGCTTCGGTCAGCGCCTTGGACTCCTTCTTCGGCGGCGAAACTACCTCTGAACTGGACAAATCATGTCCTTCGCTCTCACTCGCTCCATCCCTTCGGGCATGTCCCGCGACAACCCCACGGGCATCAGCCATCCGCTTCGCCGTCGCCGTCGCGGCAACCTGCTTCATCAGCGTGCGGTCGTCCAGCGACGGGTCAAGACCCCAGCTCAGCAGCACCTCGGCGCGGCGGCGATCCTTGGCTGTCTGCACCACCTGCTCCATCAGCGTGCGGTCGTCCAACGATGGGTCTAGTCCCATTGACACCAGGACATGGGCTCGGCGGGCAACACGGACATCCGCAAGCTCTGCCTCCAACACTTTGCGCTCGGCGGCGGATCCTCGGTCGGGCAACCCGTCCAGTCGCGCCACAAGCAAGTCGCGGCGGTCGTCCAGTCCCAGCCTGCCGATGTTGGCGACGAACTCCAAGGCTTCCGCCTCCTGCCGCCGCTGAATCGCCCGATACCGCGTCGCTGCCGCACGGTTGTCGGCTCGCTTGTGCGCCACCGCTACCGCCAGTTGGCGGCGCTCCTCACGGTTGCGTGGATAGGGACGCGTCCCACCGCTGCACGGACACCTGCGCCCGCCGTCCGCTTTGCTCTTGCACATACCACAATTCTACGCTTTACCAGCGCTTATCATGTCCCAGCGCAACGTGTCGCGCCCTGCCGCACGCCTATTGCTGGAAACTCACGGCTGGTGTCCGTCGCATGGGCACGGGCAATGACCTAGTAGTCATCCCCCGCCAGCACCTGCCAAACGGAATCGCTCACCGTCCCCCACCACCCGACGCGCGCCAACGCGCCGGCAATCATCCGAAGCGGGTCGTCCGGTGGGTCGAGCGCTCCAAGGATGCGCACGGCTTCAAGCATGTCCGCGTCCCCGTCCCATTCACCATGCTGTGGGTCTTCGCCGTGGACGTAGGTGAAGTAACACGTCCGCAGCCCATCGCTCAGGGTCGCGCTCAGGACAACCGTCTGTCCCGCTTGTGGTTCGTCGGAATAACACCCTGGCGGTTGGCGGGACACTTCCCACACGGCGGGAGCGGGTTCGTCGTGGTCGTAGATGTGCTGATGCCCAACAGGCGTGACGAGCCACGGAGGGTCGCTCGGATCTTGGTAGTAGGTGCCCGCGAAGGGATTATCGACGTAACGGAGCGGGTCGACCTCGTCGTCCCGCTCGTCGTCGTCGCGGTCTTGGTGGTCACCGGTGGAAGTCCAGACCGCAGCGTCATTCCACGAGTATGGATCGTCGGCGGGGCTGTACGGCTCCCCTTCGTCAAGCGCCTGGTCGATGAGCGCGATGATGTCGTTGTCCACGGCCGGATCGCCCTATTCCTGAGGCGGTTTCACAGCGGCGCGGACAGCTTCCAACTCATCGTGGCTGATGTACTTCTGGTAGTACGCAAGCGGAAGTTGGTCCCAAGTCCCCATCAGCCGCTCTTCAACCGGATACGGCTCGTATTGAGGGAAGGTGTACTCCATCGCGCTCAGCGCGGAGACCAGCTCGGCGCGGTCAGACCTGCTGACGTAGGCGCGGAGGATCAGCTCCTCAGGCGTGGTGTCGGCGTTCGTCTTCACACGCCACGCTTCGATTTTCGCTAGCCGTGCCACAGCGCGCTCCATGCGTTCGTCGGAGGTCATGGTTTGTCCTCCTTGTTCAGCAGCGCGGTGATGGTCTCGCTCACCATGCCGTCCTCCCCAACCACAGCGGCAATCGCGACGGCGATGGCTTGCATGCTCAGGTCTACGCCGCGCAGGGAGTCGGCGGCGCGTATCAAGTCCCAGTCGCCAGACCAGTTGCCACGGTCCCAACAGACCGTGCGCCCATCAGCGGTCTGTCCGGTGAAAACGCACGGGTAGCGGGCGGGGTCGGTGGTGATCATGGGCTGATCCTCTCTCCAGCCGCAGACAGGATGCCAGCCATCGGCGGGGACGTGATGTTTGCTGGATCAGGTGTTCGAGTGTCGCCTGAAAAGTCACACAGAAGTCACACCAGGTTGGTAACTGGTGAATCGCACTGATACACGACCGAACGTGTGACCTGCATGTTTACCGAGACCACACTTCACAAAGCCGCAGGTGGACTTTGCTCACCTGCCTCCGGAGCAGAAGGCCGCAGGTTCGAATCCTGCCGGGGGCACCACCAGAAACACCCTCCGACCAGCGTCGGAGGGTGTTTCTTTCGCCCGGATCGCCGTGGCGACGGTGCGCTCGAGCCGAACCCCGGTCGCCGAGGTGCGCTTCGTGTTGTTCGACGACGCCGCCCACCGGGCCTTCGAGTCCGCGCTGGGCTGAGGCGGGCCCGCAGCCGGGCTCAGTGCTTGAAGGCGTCCTTCACCTTCTCGCCGGCGTCCTTGAGGTCCGCCTTGGCCTGATCGGCCTTGCCCTCGTTCTTCTTTTGGTCGTCGTCGGTCAGGTTGCCCGCGGCCTCCTTGGCCTTGCCGGCGGCATCGTCAATGGCGTTCTTGATCTTGTCTGTTGCACTCATGCCAGCCAGGATGGCCAATTCCCGGGGAAGCCAAACATCCGCTGACCCGATCTGGGCTGTGATGCCGGCAACACCGGCGCGCCCCCGCGCCTGCGGAACGGGGACGTTCGGCCCTACCCGGGTGCGGCCGCCGAAATTAGCGTGGACGGCGTGCCCGGCACCTCGCCGGGCCCGCAGCTGCCGATGAACGGAGCCCGCCATGTCCGCGCCCGACGCCACCGATCCCGCCGTCGCCTACACCGCCGAGCACCGCGCCATCGACGCCGAGATCGAACGCTTCCTGGACGCCCCCGACGACGGGGCCGCGCTGCGGACCGCCCTGGACACCCTGCGCAGGCACATCTACCTGGAGGAGAAGTTCATGTTCCCGCCGCTGCGCGCCGCGGGCCTGATGATGCCGATCATGGTGATGATCCGCGAACACGGCGAACTGTGGCGCGCGATGGACGCCATCGAGGCCGGCGATCCCGACCCGGCGGCCTGCCGCGAACTGCTCCGGATGCTCGCCGTGCACAACGACAAGGAAGAGCCGATCGTCTATCCGCAGGCCACCGAACTCGACTGCGCCGCCGATCTCACCGAGCTGCTGACCGAGGCCGCCATGCCCGACGGCTGGGTGTGCGCCGCGGCGTGACCCGCGGCGCCCCGGTCAGTTCCCCGAGCCCGGGTGGAACCGCCGCACTCGGCGCAGCGTGTTCTGGTCGGTGTGGTGCATGTCCTGCCCGATGGCGGCCAGCCGCAACAGCAGATCCGAGGTGTAGCTGAAGGTTTCGTCGTCGATGATGGTGAAGGTGCTGGTGAACGCCCGGATCTCGGCGCGCTGCATCAGGTAGCGGTTCTGCAGGACGCCGTACGACGGGTCGCCGGGGGTGGCGTCGAAATGCAGCACCCGGTCTCCGGGCTGGGCGCTGCTGCCCGCCAGGATCGCGATGCCGCGGCCGAAGACCACGTTCCGGATGATCTGGCCGTTGGCCTTGTCCCACAACAGGAATCCGATCTCGTCGTGGAACGGGTCCATCGCCTCCTCGCCGTGGCGCCAGGCGGTCATCTTGTAGTTCAGGCCCCACAGCACCTGCTGGCCGTTCTCCTGCACCGGAATCGGCGTGAAGGTGGCCTTTTCGAAGTAGGACGTGGGGCCGGTGACGTCGTCGTCGTTGTGGTAGGACAGGTCGATTCCGACGTCGCCCTCCCAGTCGCCGACCAGCGGGGTCAACGGACCGAGCTTCTGCGGTCCCCGGATATCGGCGATGTCGATGGTCGGCTCACTGATCGATGTGCTCATTGACTGCTCCACTCGTCGGGCCGAACCCGATGACCAGACCCGGCCCCCAAGGCTGGTTCGGCACCTCAAGTGTTGCATAGAGCAAGACATTTGGTAAGGCGGTTTGCCCAGGTCCGCAGCGCGCGGGGCACCACGTTCAGAGCAGCAGGCGATGCGCGCCGTCGGCCGGGGCGCCCGGATCGAGCAATTCGTGCAACCGGTCCAGGGTGGCCGCGCACTCCCGGCGCCGCTGCGGGTCCAGTTGTCCCAGCGCCTTGGTCAGCTCACGCCGGCGCCGATCGGTCACCTGCCGCACCGCCCGTCGCCCGGCGGGCGTCAGCGCAAGGGTCACCACGCTGCGATTGTGCGGATCGGCACCGCGCTGCAGCAGACCCGACTTGTGCAACCGGTCGGCCAGCCGGGTGACCGAGGAGCCGGCCACGCCCAGCGCCCGGGCGCATTGCGTCGAGCTCACGGTGCCCAACTCGTACAGCACCAGCAGCAGCCGGAACTGGGGCAGCGACAGCTCCGAGCGCTCGACGCTGCGCAGCGCCAGGCCGACCAGATCGCGGGTAGCGGCCTCGAACGCCCGCAACTCGTCGGCCGAGGGCCCGGTGACGCCGTCACTTCCCACCGGGTGAGTATCCCTCGAGAAGCCCGGCCTCACCCCGGCGGCCACACCCCGGTGAGCCCGAGTTCACCGCGGCGATACGCGCGGCGCCCGGCACCGCAACACGGCCTTCCTAACTTGGCCGCAGCGACGGACACCCCGTCGGGACGGGAGCACACCGCGATGACGCGATCGCACACGATCACCGACTGGGATCCGGAAGACCGGGTGCAGTGGGCCGGCGGCGGCGAACGGATCGCCAAACGAAACCTGCTGTGGTCCGTCGTCGCCGAACACGTCGGGTTTTCGGTGTGGTCACTGTGGTCGGTGATGGTGCTGTTCATGCCCGAGTCGGTCTACGGCATCTCCGCCGCCGACAAGTTCCTCATCGCGGCGACCGCCACGCTGGTCGGTGCCTGCCTGCGGCTGCCCTACACCCTGGCCACCGCCCGGTTCGGTGGCCGGAATTGGACGATCTTCTCGGCCTTCGTGCTGGCGGTGCCGGTGCTGGCGACCATCGTGATCCTGGCCAACCCGGGCCAGCCGCTCTGGGTGTACCTGGCCTGCGCGGCACTGACCGGCTTCGGCGGCGGGAACTTCGCGTCGTCGATGACCAACATCAATGCGTTTTTCCCCCAGCGGCTCAAGGGCTGGGCGCTGGGCCTCAATGCCGGCGGCGGGAACATCGGCGTTCCCGTCGTTCAGCTGGTGGGGCTGCTGGTTATCGCCACCGCGGGTAACCGGCAGCCTCACTGGGTCTGCGCGGTCTATCTGGTGCTGCTGGCCGTGGCCGGGATCGGCGCGGCGCTGTTCATGGACAACCTGCGGGTCCCGACCGTCGACATGACCGCGATGCGGGCCGCGCTGCGGCACCGGCACACCTGGATCGTCTCACTGCTCTACATCGGCACGTTCGGCTCGTTCATCGGCTTCTCCTTCGCCTTCGGGCAGGTGATGGCGGCCAGCTACCGGGCAGCCGGCCAGAGCGCCGCCGACGCCGCGCTGCACGCCGCGCAGATCGCGTTTCTGGGGCCGCTGCTGGGGTCGATCGCTCGGGTCTACGGGGGGCGGTTGGCCGACCGGTTCGACGAGCGGTGTAGTTCCGCGAGGAAGAGGCCGGTCGCAGCAGGCACCGACCGGTTCGACGAGCGGTGTACTTCCGCGACGAAGAGGCCGGTCGCAGCAGGCACCGACCGGTTCGACGAGCGGTGTAGTTCCGCGAGGAAGAGGCCGGTCGCAGCAGGCACCGACCGGTTCGACGAGCGGTGTACTTCCGCGAGGAAGAGGCCGGTCGCAGCAGGCACCGACCGGTTCGACGAGCGGTGTAGTTCCGCGAGGAAGAGGCCGGTCGCAGAGGGCACCGACCGGTTCGACGGCGGCGGGGCGGTGACGATGTACGCGTTCGTGGGCATGATCGGCGGCGCCGGGGTGCTGATCGCCACCGATCTGCTCTCCCCCACCGGCGTGCCCTCGGGCCCCGCGCTGGCCGGCTACGTCGCCGGGTTCGTGCTGCTGTTCCTGCTCAGCGGGATCGGCAACGGGTCGGTCTACAAGATGATCCCGTCCATCTTCGAGGCCGCCGCGCGCGGTCTGAACGCCGACGAGGCCACCCGCACGCACTATTCGCGCGCGATGTCGGGTGCGGTGATCGGCATCGCCGGGGCGGTCGGCGGGCTCGGCGGCGTCGGCATCAACCTGATGCTGCGGGCCTCCTATCAGGCCACCGGCGGCGCGACGATCGCGTTCTGTGTGTTCGGCCTCTGCTACGCGCTGGCCGCGGCGCTGACCTGGCGGGTCTACGTCCGGGTGCCCGCCCCGGCCACCTCCGCCATGCCGATTCCGGCCCGGCATGACACGCTGGTGGGCGTGCTGACCGTCGACCGCCTGCCCGCCCGAGGTACCAGTTGACCCCGGCCGACCCACTGCTCGGCTTCACCGTCGCGATCACCGCGGCGCGCCGGGCCGACGAATTCGCCACGCTGCTGATCCGGCGGGGCGCATCCGTCGTCGCCACGCCCGCGATCAGCATGATCCCGCTGGCCGACGACGCCCGGCTGCGCGAGGCGACCGACGCCGTCATCGCCGACCCGCCCGACCTGCTGATCGCCACCACCGGGATCGGCTTTCGCGGCTGGGTGGAGGCGGCCGAGGGCTGGGGTCTGGCCGAGCCGCTGCTGGATGCGCTGCGCGGCGCCCGGGTGCTGTCCCGCGGCCCCAAGCCGACCGGCGCGCTGCGGGCCGCCGGCCTGCGCGAGGAATGGTCGCCGGCCTCGGAATCCTCCCCCGAGTTGCTCGCCCACTTGCAGCGCGAGGACCTGACCGGCGCGCGGATCGTCGTGCAGTTGCACGGGGCTCCGGAGGCCTGGGATCCCCACCCCGGATTCGTGGCGGGGCTCACCGCGCTCGGCGCGCAGGTCCTCGGGGTGCCGGTGTATCGGTGGGAGCGGCCCGCCGACACCACCGAGCTGGACCGGATGATCGAGGACATCGCGCTCGCCCGCGTCGACGCGGTGACCTTCACCGCGGCCCCGGCAGTCGCGTCGGTACTGGCCCGGGCCCGGGAACTGCGGCTGTACGACGGGCTGCGCGCCGCACTGGCCGGCCCGGTCGTGCCGTTCTGCGTCGGTCCGGTCACCGCGGGCCCGCTGGAGCAGATCGGCATCGACCCCGTCGTCCCGGACCGGATGCGCCTCGGTGCGCTGGCCCGCTGCGTGGAACAGCGGCTGCCGGAACTGCGCCCGGACCTGCCGGTCGCCGGGCACCGGCTGGGGCTGCGCGCCACCGGCGCGGTGGTCGACGGCGAGTGGCGTGAACTGACGCCCACCTCGCTGGTGCTGCTGCGACTGTTGGCCCGCGAGCCCGGGACGGTCGTCGGCCGCGACGAGCTGCTGGCCGCGCTCGGCGGGGCCGACCCGCACGCGGTGGAGGCGGCGGTCGCCCGGTTGCGAAACAGCTTGGGCCACAAGGAGATCGTGGCCACCGTGGTGAAACGCGGATATCGGCTGGCGCTGGACGAGCGGGCCTGATGGGCACCCTGCTGGTGGCACACGGCACCGCCAACCCGCACGGGGTGGCGATGATCGGCGAGCTGGCGGCCCGGATGTCGGCGCGGCTGCGCGAACCGGTCCGCACCGCGTTCCTCGACGTGCTCGGCCCCGGCCCGGCCGAGGTGCTGGCGTCGATTCCCGACGAGCCGACGGTGGTGGTGCCGGCGTTCCTGACCGCCGGCTATCACGTCCGCGCCGACCTGCCGGCGCGCATCGCCGAATCGGGGCATCGCCGGGTCACCGTCACCCCGGCGCTGGGTCCCTCCCCGGAGCTGGCGCGGGCGCTGCTCGGGCGGATCGCCGAGGCCGGCTGGCGGCACGGCGACGCGGTGGTGCTGGCGGTCGCCGGCACCCGCGACCGCCAGGCCCAGTCCGCGCTGCGCAGCACCGCGGCGACGCTGTCGGCGCTGGCCGGGCGGCGGGTGCCGATCGGGTTCGCCGCACCGTCGCAGGACGGGCACGGCTACCCTTTGGTCGGCGAGGTGGTGGACCGGGTGCGCGCCGACGGCGCCGACCGGGTCGTCATCGCCTCATTTCTGCTGGCCGAGGGGTTGTTCCAGCAGCGGCTGCGCGAATCCGGGGCGGACGCGGTCGCCGAACCGCTCGGACTGCACCCGTCGGTCATCCGGCTGGCCTGCCTGCGCCGGTCGCACGCCCTGGAATCGGTGCGATCCGGGCGCCGCTCAGCAGCCCTGCGGGCGCGGCCGGTAGCCGAACCGCACCTCCGGTGAGTTCGCCACGAACACCGTGCCGTCCAGGGTGATCCGGGTGGCGTACACCGGCACGCACACCCCGTCGGCGTCCAGGCAGCGGCCGTCGAGCAGCGAATAGGCCTGCTTCTTCAGCGGCGAGACGACGACCGGGAACCCGCCCCGGTCACCGACGATGCCGCGGGAAAGCACCGCGGCCCGCCCGATCGGGTCGATGTTGCCGACCGCCTTGATCCGGCCGTCGGCCAGCCGGAACAGCGCGGCCTGGGCGCCGTCGGGCAGCAGCACCGCCACCCCGCGCAGCGGCTCCAGCCGGTCCATCGGGCAGGCCGGGGTCCAGTCCCTGGTCCAGCGGTGCAGGTCGAATGCCACGGTCATCGGTTCAGTCCCTTCTCCCGGTGCGCACGGCCGGGGTGCCGATCAGCACCGGCACCTTGCGGCCGTTCTTCTCCCCGAAGGACACCGTCGGATCCGGCGCCCCCGGGGCGTTGACGAAGGACACGAACCGGGCCAGCTTGTCCGGGTCCTCCAGCACGCCCTTCCATTCGCACGCGTAGCCGTCGACGTGCCGGGCGACGGCCTCCTCGAAGTCGGCGGCCAGGCCCAGCGCGTCGTCGATGACCACCTCCCGCAGCCGGTCCATGCCGAGGTCCTCAACCCAGCCGGCGGTGCGCTGCAGCCGGTCGGCGGTGCGGATGTAATACATCAGGAAGCGGTCGATGTAGCGGATCAGCGTCGCCCGGTCCAGGTCGGCGGCCAGCAGCTGCGCGTGCCGCGGGGTCATCCCGCCGTTGCCGCCGACATAGAGGTTCCAGCCGGTTTCGGTGGCGATGACACCGACGTCCTTGCCGCGGGCCTCGGCGCATTCGCGGGCACAGCCCGAGACACCCATCTTGATCTTGTGCGGCGAGCGCAGCCCGCGGTAACGCAGCTCCAGGTCGATGGCCAGCTGCACCGAGTCCTGCTGGCCGTACCGGCACCAGTCCGAACCCACGCAGCTCTTCACCGTGCGCAGCGACTTGCCGTAGGCCTGACCGGATTCCATCCCGGCATCGACCAGCCGGCGCCAGATCAGCGGCAGCTGATCGACGGTGGCGCCGAACATGTCGATGCGCTGGCCACCGGTGATCTTGGTGTACAGGCCGAAGTCCCGGGCGATTTCGCCGATCACGATGAGCTGCTCGGCGGTGACGTCGCCGCCGGGCATCCGCGGCACCACCGAGTAGGTGCCGTTGCGCTGGATGTTGGCCAGGAAATGGTCGTTGGAGTCCTGCAGCGAGGCCTGCTCGCCGTCGAGGATGTGATCGGAGCTGGTCGAGGCCAGGATGGAGGCGACGGTCGGTTTGCAGATGTCGCAGCCGGTGCCGGTGCCGAACCGAGCGATCAGCGCCGAGAAGGTGCGCAGCCCGCTGGCCTGGATGAGCTCGAACAGCTCGGCGCGGGACTGACCGAAGTGCTCGCACAACGCCTTTGACACGCTGACGCCCTCGGCCTGCAGCAGCTGGGACAACAGCGGGACGCAGGAGCCGCACGCGGTGCCCGCCCCGGTGCAGCTCTTGAGTTCGGCCACCGTGCAGGACCCGTCGGCGATCGCCGCGCACAAGGTGGCCTTGGTGACGTCGTTGCACGAGCAGATCTGCGCCTCGGGCGGCAGCGCGCCGACCCCGATCGTTGCGCCGCCGGCGCCGGCCGGCGCGATCAGCGAGACCGGGTCGCCGGGCAGCGAGGATCCGACCAGCGGCCGCAGCACCCCGTATTGGGAGGCGTCGCCGACCAGGATGCCGCCGAGCAGCGTCGCGGCGTCGTCGGAGAGCACCAGTTTGGCGTAGCTGCCGCCGATCGGGTCGGAGACCACGACGTCCAGCGCGCCGGGGGTCTGTCCCATCGCGTCGCCGAAGCTGGCCACGTCGACGCCGAGCAGCTTGAGTTTGGTGGACAGGTCTGCGCCGGGGAACTCCGCGTCGCCGCCGAGCAGCCGGTCGGCGAGCACCTCGGCGGTGGAGTAGCCGGGGCCGACCAGCCCGTAGCAGCGGCCCTCGATCGCGGCCACCTCCCCGATCGCGAAGATCGCCGGATCGCTGGTGCCGCAGCGCAGGTCGGTGAGGACCCCGCCGCGTTCGGCGAGTTGCAGTCCGGCCGCGCCGGCCAGTTCGTCGCGGGGCCGGACCCCGGCGGCGAACACCAGCACCGCGGCGTCGAGCACCGCGTCGTCGGCGAGGGTGACCGCCACGCCGGTGTCGGCGGCGTTGCGGGCCACCGCGGTGACCCCGGAGGACAGCGTGACGTCGATGCCCAGCGCGGTGATCATCCGGACCAGGTGTTCCCCGCCGCCGGTGTCGACCTGGCGCGGCATCAGCCGTGGGTTGCGCTCGACCACGTGCGGGCGCAGGCCCAGGGTGCGCAGCGCGTTGGCGGCCTCCAGGCCGAGCAGCCCGCCGCCGAGCACCACACCGACCGCGCCGGGGTCGGCGGCCAGCGCCGCCTCGGCGTCGGCCCGAATGGCATCAAGGTCGTCGAGGGTGCGGTAGACGTGGCAGCCGCGGGTGTCGTGGCCGGGGATCGGCGGGACGACGGCGTCGGATCCGGTGGCCAGCACCAGCGCGTCGTAACGCTGTTCGCCGCGTTCGGTGAGCACCTGCCGTCCGGCGGCGTCGATGCCGGTGACCCGGGTGCCGGTGTGCAACCGCACCTGCTGGTCGCCGGCGTAGTCGTTGCCCGGCAACGCCAGCGTGCTCCGGTCCCAGTCGCCGACGTAGGCCGACAAGCCGACCCGGTCGTAGGCCGGGTCGGGTTCCTCGCCGAAGATCACGATCTGCCAGTCGCCGGCGGTGTCGCGGGCCCGCAGCGCCTCGACGAAGCGATGTCCGACCATGCCGTGCCCAATCACCACCGCGGTCCGCTGGTTTCTCATCGTCGGTTCCTCCTCACCCGGTCACCCGGCGTCGTGACCGACGTTGCCAGCGCGGTGTTGCCCGGACTGGGCCGCGGTATTGCGCCGCCGTCACGTCTTTCTCACCGCGGGCGCCGCGCCGCGGTGAGGCTCGGTGCGCCCGGGTTCAGTGGACGTCGTTCAGTAGACGTCGTTCAGTAGACGTCACGGGCGTAGCGGCCCTCGGCGGCCAGCGCGGAGACGTACGCGTCGGCGCTGCGCGGCGCCATCTGGCCGTGCTCGGCGACGATGCCGCGCAGCGCCTCGTCGACGTCGCGGGCCATCCGGGCGGCGTCGCCGCAGACGTACAGGTGCGCGCCGCGGCGGATCCAGGCCCAGAGCTCGCCGGCGTGTTCGCGCATCCGGTCCTGCACGTAGACCTTGGCCGCGCCGTCCCGGGAGAACGCGGTGTCCAGCCGGGTCAGCACCCCGTTGGCCTGCAGTTTCTCCAGTTCCTCGCGGTAGTAGAAGTCGCAGGCCCGGTGCTGCTCACCGAACAGCAGCCAGTTGTCGCCGCGGTGGCCGCGCCCGGCCCGGTCGTAGAGGAATCCGCGGAACGGCGCGATGCCGGTACCCGGGCCGATCATCACCGCCGGGACGTCGGCGTCCTCGGGCGGCAGGAACGTGCGGGTGGGCTGGACGAACACCTCGACCTCGGCGCCGGCGGGCAGGCCGGCCAGGTACGACGAGCACACCCCGGCCCGCCGGGTGCCGGCACCGGAGGCTGCGGCGCCGGGAGAGCTGAATCCCACCACCGAGACCGTCACCGACACCCGGTCGGGGTGCTCGTGGGGGCTGGAGCTGATCGAGTACAGCCGGGGGGTCAGCGGGCGCAGCAGCTCGCGCCACTGCTCGGGGGCTGCCTCGACCGGATGGGCGGCCAGCAGGTCACCGAGTTGCCGGCCCCAGCTCCAGTCGGCGAACCGGGTCGGGTCCTCGATCACCGCCCGCAGCTCCCCGGGATTGGCGGTGCGCTCGGCGACGAAGCGCAGCAGCGCCGGGGTGATCCGGGTCAGGTCCATCCGGTCCAGGCCCGGTTCGACCGGCAGCCCGGTGCGCGCACACCACTCCTGCACGACGGCTGCGGCGTTGCGCGGCCAGATCCCCAGCGCATCCCCGGCCCGGTAGCGCAGCTGGTCGGCCGGCAGCGCAAGGGTGAAGCGCCGCACGTCCTTTGCCGATCCCTGCCCCGACAGTCGCTCGGCCTCCAGCAGCCGGGTGCGCAGCGGGTTGGTGCGGGTGTACACCTGCGGGCCGGCGCCCAGCGGCGGAGTCGCCAGGGTCGTCCGGGTGGCCGGGGCCGGCGCGTCCCCGGAGCCCAGCGCCTCGATCACCGCGGCCAGCCACCCCGCGGCGACCTCGGCGTAGTCGGGCTCGCAGGACGCCCGGGCCGCGATCCGGTGGGCGCCAAGGTGTTCCAGCCGGGCGTCGAGCTTGCGGGCGAACCCGCAGAAGTCCGCGTAGGCCGGGTCGCCGAAGCCCAGCACCGCGAAGTCCAGGGCGTCCAGGTCGCCGGGCGCGACGGCGGCCAGCGCGTCCCACAGCGCCACCCCGTTGTCCGGCGGGTCGCCGTCGCCGGTGGTGGCGACCAGGAACACCACGGTGCCGGTGAGGTCGGCGGGTGAGAGTTGTTCGGCGCCGACCACGGCGGCGGTCAGGCCCGCGGCGCCCAGGGCCGCCGCGCAGTCGGCGGCGTAGCCCTGCGCGGTGCCGGTCTGCGAGGCCCACACCACGGTGACGCACCGGGCGTCGTCGCCGGTCGCGGCCGCCGCACCGTCGCCGAACACGCCGGCCAGCACGCCGGCCAGCCAGGCCCGGGCGATCGGGGTCAGCGGCGCGGATTCCGGCACGCTGGGGATGCCCGCGGGTGCCGCGGCGCTCCAGCCCGCAAGCAGCCCGCCGAGGTAGCCGGCGGCTTCGGCGGACAGTTCCCCGGGTCCGGCCGCATAGGGCCCGAGCGCCACGGCCAGCGGCCCGGCCGCCGCGAGCACGGGTGCCGCGGGTGCGGCGACCGGTACCGGGGTCAGCGCCACCGCGCAGGCCTTGAACTCCGGTTGCAGCGATTCGGGGTCGACGGCGTCGCTGGTCACCGCGTTGATCGCGATGCCGTCGCCGAACGCGTCGGCGAAGTGCATCGGCGCGAAGCACACCCCGGGGCGCACCGCGTCGTCGATGTCGACCGGCACGGTGGCCGAGCCGCGGCGGCTGGTCAGCCGGACCTGTTGTCCGGCAACCAGTCCCCAGCGCTTCGCATCCTCGGGGTGGACCTGCAGCAGCGGCGCGGGGTTGAGCCGGTTGAGCTTGTCGACCCGGCCGGTCTTGGTCATGGTGTGCCACTGGTGGGCCAGCCGGCCGGTGGTCAGCAGCATCGGGTAGTCGTCGTCGGGCAGCTCGGCCGGCGGCAGATAGGGCCGGGGCAGGAACCGGGCCTTGCCGGACGCGGTGGCGAACCGCAGGCCGCGCGCGGCTCCGGGCTCCGGCGGGCACAGGTAGCGGATCGGGTTGCGGTCCGCCGCCCCGGGCGGCGCCGGCCACTGCACCGGGCCGCGGGCCAGCCGGTCGTGGTCGACGCCGCGCAGATCCCACCCGGTGCGCGGATTGTCGAACCGGGTCAGCTCGGCGAACACCGCTGCGGCGTCCGGGAAGTCGAAGTCCTCGCGGTGGCCGAGCTCGGCGGCGATCAGGCAGATCAGCTGCCAGTCCGGCAGCGCGTCCCCCGGCGGGGCCAGCGCCGGAGTGCAGCGGGTCAGGGTGCGCTCGGAGTTGACCATCACCCCGTCGGCCTCGGCCCACAACGCGGCGGGCAGCAGCACATCGGCGTAGCGGGCGGTCTCCGCACCGGCGAACGCCTCCTGCACGATCACCAGCTCGGCGGCCTCCAGCGCGTCGATCACGGTGCCGCGGTTGGCCATCGACGCGACCGGGTTGGTGCAGATGATCCAGGCCGCCTTGATGCTGCCCGCAGCCATCTCCTCGTACATTGCCACGGTGCCGGCGCCGGCCTCGGCGCGCAGCGTGCCCTCGGGCAGCCCCCAGAGCGTCTCGACGTGCGCGCGGTCGTCGTCCTCCAGCGCGCTGCGCTGACCGGGCAGACCCGGGCCCAGATAGCCCATCTCCCGGCCGCCCATCGCGTTGGGCTGCCCGGTCAACGAGAACGGCCCCGACCCGGTGCGGCAGATCGCCCCGGTGGCCAGGTGCAGGTTGCACAGCGCGATGGTGTTCCAGGTGCCGTGGGTGGACTGGTTGAGCCCCATCGTCCACAGGCTGGTCCAGTTCCGGGCGCCGGCGATCAGCTCGGCGACAGCCGAAATATCCTGCGCGGCAAGCCCGGTCAGCTCGGCGACCCGGTCCAGCGGATAGTCGGCCAGCAGCGCGGGCATGGCGTCCCAGCCCTCGGTGTGCGCGGCGATGAAGTCGCGGTCCAGGGCGTCGCGGTCGTACAGCAGCGCGAGCAGGCCATTGAGCAGCGCCAGGTCGGTGCCGGGCCGGATCGGCAGGTGCAGGTCGGCCTTGGCCGCGGTGGCGGTGCGCCGCGGGTCCACCACGATCAGCTTCGCGCCGGCCTTGACCCGATCCATCATCCGCAGGAACAGGATCGGGTGGCAGTCGGCCATGTTCGCGCCGATCACCAGGAACACGTCGGCGTGGTCGAGGTCGTCGTAGCTGCCGGGCGGGCCGTCGGCGCCGAGGGACTGCTTGTAGCCGGTGCCGGCGCTGGCCATGCACAGCCGCGAGTTGGATTCCACCCACTTGGTGCCCAGGTAGCCCTTGGCGAGCTTGGTGGCCAGGTACTGCGCCTCCAGGCTCAGCTGCCCGGACAGGTACACCGCGATCGCGTCGGGGCCGTGCTCGTCGCGGATGGCCCGCAGCCGGGCCCCGGCCGCGGCGATCGCGTCGGCCAGTGCGACGGGCACCCGGTCGGCCGCCCGGGAGTCGCGCAGCTCGGCCCGGGCCTGCCGGCCGCCGGCGTTGAGCAGCTCGGCGGTGGTGGCGCCCTTGGTGCACAGCCGGCCCCGGTTGGCCGGGTGGTCGGCGCGGCCGGTGGACGCGGTCACCGCGCCGTCGCGCACCTGCAGGGTCAGGCCGCAGCCCACCCCGCAGTACCCGCACACCGTGTCGACGTCCATGCCTCCACGGTGCGCAGCGGCTGTTTCGCGATTCGGCCCGCCGTGTTACGGGCCGATGACCAGGTCCGCGCCGACCGGTCCCGCCCGCGGTGAGGTCGGACCCGCTAGGGTCGGTAACCATGTGCACCCGTGTGATTTGGCCGGACGCCGACGGCGCGGTCCTGGTCGGCCGGAATATGGATTATCACCGCGACCTGGGCACCAACCTGTGGACCCAGCCCCGCGGCATCACCCGCGACGACGGCGTCGAGGGCACCCTGACCTGGACCTCCAGCTACGGCAGCGTGGTGGTCACCGCATTCGACATCGTCACGGTCGACGGCATCAACGAGGCCGGGCTGTCCGGGCATCTGCTGTGGCTGGCCGAATCCGACTACGGGACCCTCGACCCGTCCCGGCCGGCGTTGAGCCAGGCCATCTGGCTGCAGTACTTCCTGGACACCTGCGCCACCGTGGCCGAGGCCGTCGACTGGATGACCCGGACTCGGGTGCAGGTCGCCACCATGGTCGACCCGGGATCCGGTGAGACCCCCGAACTGCACCTGGCCCTCGACGACGCGACCGGGGACTCGGCGATCATCGAGTACATCGACGGCCGGCTGTGCATTCACCACGATCGCAGCTACCGGGTGATGACCAACTCCCCGCCGTTCGACCAGCAGCTGCAGTTGCTCACCCGGTACCAGCCCTGGGGCGGGCCGGGCCTGCTGCCCGGGACGACCGAAGCCGCGGACCGGTTCGCCCGGGCGTCCTACTACGTCGACCGGTTACCCCGGCCCGGCAGCCAGGTCGAGGCGATCGCCGCGATGTTCAGCGTCATCCGCAACGCCGCGCAGCCGTTCCGCATCCCCGACCCCGGCAAACCGGACGCCTCGCAGACCATCTGGCAGACCGTGGCGGACCTGACCCGCGGGCGATTCGTCTACGAGTCAACGACCCGGCCCAACGTGGTGTGGGTGGACCTGGACAAGGTGAACCTGGCGGCGGGAGCACCGCAGCTCAAGCTCGACCTGATCGGCAAGCTGGCGCTGGAAGGCGGGATCGCCGGCAATGTCAGCACGCAGTTCACCGACTGCGGTCCGCTGAATTTCCTGACCATCCCGATCATGCGAGAACTGCTCGCGGCGGCCGAGCAGACCAAGAAACCGTAGCGGCCGGGCACCCGCAGCAAAAAGCGACCGCACACCGTTGCGGTGTGCGGTCGCGGAAGTAGGGATGGGTGGTTAGCGGGCGGGGTGGTGCCGGTGGAACAACCGGAACGGCACCCAGCGGAGGTCGAGCAGCATGGTCATCACCTCTCAATCTGGCTAACTCATCGAGCCTGTTTGGCTCTGGTGATTACTAAGTTAGACCCGATTTTTAAGGCGTCGGGTATTGAAATGTAATTAATCACTAAGACTCTGCGCCGCCCCGCGGCCGCCATTGTTGTGCCACGTCACAGCGATATCTCCGGTGCGGCCAGCCACACCGTCGTATCCGGCGGCAGCCGTGTTTCGGTGGCCGTCGAATGCGAGGCCAACAGCACCGTCGCATTCTTCGGCAGCGCCACCTCCCGGCCGGTGGTGTTGACCCAGCAGCAGAGCTCACCGCGGCGAAACGCCAGCACCCCGGGCGGGCAGTCCAGCCACCGCACCGGCCCCGCGCCCCGCCAGTGCGTGCGCCGCAGCCGCAGCGCGGCGCGGTACAGCTGAAGGACCGACGCCGGGTCGTCGTGCTGGGCGGCGACCGCGCGGCTGCCCCAGTGCGGCGGCTGCGGCAGCCAGGTGGTCACCGGCGCCGGCGAGAACCCGTAGGGCGCCGCGGCCCCGGACCACGGCAGCGGAATGCGGCAGCCGTCCCGGCCGACGTCGGTGAACCCGGACTGCGCGAACGTCGGGTCCCGGCGCAGCTCGTCGGGCAGCTGCTCGATCTCCTCCAGCCCGAGTTCCTCGCCCTGATAGATGTAGGCGGTGCCGGGCAGCGCCAGTTGCAGCAGGGCGCCGGCCCGGGCCCGGCGCCGGCCCAGGTCGTGGTCGGCGGGCTCCCGCGTCCAGCGTTTGCGCTCCCAGTCGGTGCCGACGAGGTGGTCGGGCTGCGAGCGGGCGTACCGGGTGACGGTGCGGGTGACGTCGTGGTTGGACAGCACCCAGGTCGGTGGGGCACCGACGGTCGCCGCGGCGGCCATCGCGTCGTCGGCCACCTCCCGCAGGCTCGCCGCCCGCCAGGGCGCCCGCAGGAAGTCGAACTGGAACGCGGTGTGCAGTTCGTCGGGGCGCAGGTAGCGGGCCAGCCGTCCGCTGTCGGCCACCCAGGCCTCGGCGATGAACACCCGTTCCGGGTCGTACTCCCGGGCCACCGCGCGCCAGCCCCGGTAGATCTCGTGCACCCCGTCCTGGTCCCAGGCCGGGTGCGCCGCCCCGTCGAGCATGCCGAGCCCGGTGTCGCGGTCGGGCAGCCCGGGCGCCTTGACCAGGCCGTGCGCCACGTCGATGCGGAAGCCGTCGACGCCCCGGTCGAACCAGAACCGCAGCACGTCCTCGAACTCTCGGCGCACCTGCGGGTGATCCCAGTTCAGGTCGGGTTGGGCGGGGGCGAACAGGTGCAGGTACCAGCTGCCGTCGGCGATCCGGCTCCAGGCGGGCCCGCCGAACACGCTCTGCCAGTCGTTCGGCGGCAGCTGGCCGCGGTCTCCGCGGCCGGCCCGGAAGTGGTAGCGGTCCCGGGCGCCGGGCTCCCCGGCCAGCGCGGCGGCGAACCAGCGGTGCGCCGCCGAGGTGTGGTTGGGCACGATGTCCAGGATCACCCGCAGGCCGGCGGCGTGCGCCTCGGCGAGGAAATCCTGGGCCTGCTGCAGGGTTCCGTAGTCGGGTTCGATGCCGCAGTAGTCGGCGACGTCGTAGCCGGCGTCGGCCTGCGGTGAGGGATACCACGGGTTGATCCACAGCGCGTCGACACCGAGTTCGGTCAGGTAGCCCAGCCGGTCCCGCAGCCCGGCGATGTCGCCGATGCCGTCGCCGCTGCCGTCGGCGAAACTACGGATGTAGACCTGGTAGACCACCGCAGACTGCCACCAGCGCATCGCCGCCGCCCGTCACCGCACCCGGCGCAACGCATCCGGGGTCAGCGCCGCCAGGCTCGGATAGCCGTCGACGGCCATGATCAGGTCGGCCTCGGCCAGCAGGGACCGCAGCACGTGCACCACCCCGGCGGTGCCGGCCAGCGCCAGCCCGTAGGCGTACGGCCGGCCGATGCCGACCGCGGTGGCGCCCAGCGCCAGCGCCTTGATCACATCGGCGCCGGTCCGCACGCCCGAGTCGAAGAGCACCGGAATCTCGCCGGCAGCCTCGGCCACCGCGGGCAGGCAGTCCAGGGCGGGCAGGCCGCCGTTGGCCTGCCGGCCGCCGTGGTTGCTGCAGTAGATGCCGTCGACGCCGTAATCGATTGCGCGGCGGGCGTCGTCGGGATGGCAGATGCCCTTGACGATCAATGGCAGCGCGGTGAGCTCACGCAGCCAGACCAGGTCGTCCCAGGTCAGCGAGCGACCGAAGATGCTCGCCCAGTACGGCACCGCGTCGCGGGCGGCGGCGCCCTCGGCGAAGCCGGCCTTCTCCCGGAACACCGGGTCGCTGGTGTAGTTGGCCAGGCAGTGCCCGCGCAGCTGCGGGAAGTTCGCGGTGGCCAGGTCGCGGGGCCGCCAACCGGGGATCCAGGTGTCCAGGGTGATCACGATCCCGGCGTAGCCGGCCGCCTCGGCGCGGCGCACCAGGCTTTCGGCGATGTCCCGGTCGGTCGGGCAGTACAGCTGGAAAAAGCCGGGGGTGTCGCCGAATTCGGTGACGACGTGCTCCAGGGTGTCCTCGGCGAGGGTGGACACGCACATCGGCACACCGGTCTTGTCGGCGGCCCGCGCGGTCTCCAGATCACCGTGTCCGTCCGGCGCGCACAGCCCGGTCACCCCGATCGGCGCCAGGAAAATCGGTGCGGCCCAGCGCTTTCCGAACAGTTCGACGGACAGGTCGCGTTCGGTGGCGCCGACCAGCATCCGGGGGATCAGTCCCCAGCCGTCGAACGCGGTGACGTTGGTGTCCTGGGTCCGTTCGTCGCCGGCGCCGCCGGCGACGTAGGACCACAGCGACGGCGACAGCGCGTGCCGGGCCCGCTCGGCCAATTCCGGGTAGGTCATCGGCAGGGTGGGCAGCACCCCGGTCAGGCCTTGGAAATAGATCTCGTACTGGTAGGCACCGAAATTAGACACCGTCATCCTCACGCGCCTTTCCGCCGCTGGGGTCCTGCCAGGCCAACCCTACGTCGGCCGGGCTAGCCGAGGTCGGCGACGACGTCGGCGACCCGGCGCAGCTGATCGAGATCGGCGCTGGTCGGGATCAGGTGGATCTCGTCGGTTCCGATGGCGGCGAACTCCCGCAGCACCGCGGCCAGCGCGTCCTCGTCGCCGGCCCAGCCGGTCTTCGGCGCGACGGCCTCGACGAATTCGGCGGGGATCCAGTTCATGTAGCGCAGCAGGTGTCGGCGGACCTGGTCGCGGGCGGCCTCGGCCGGCCCGAGCGCGAACCAGAACGAGGTCGCCAGGTGCGGCGCGGGTTTGCCGGCCTGCGCCCAGGCCTGCCGGGCCACGTCGAACAGCTCACCCTGCTTGGCGACGTCGAGATCCATCGTGGTGCCGGCCAGCCCGTCGGCCCAGGCCGCCGCCCGGCGCACCGTCTTGGCGCCGATGGTGCCGACCAGCAGCGGTGGCCCGCCGGCGCGGGCCGGCGGCGGGCCGACCGGCAGCACCGATTCGGTGACCTTCTCCCCCGCCCAGACCCGGCGCATGATCGCCACCCGTTCGGCCATCCCCGCGATGGACTGGGTCATGGTGTCCGCGCCCACCGCGCGGTAGTCCTCGTGGCGGCCACCGATGCCGAACCCGACGGTCAGCCGCCCGCCGCTGAGCATGTCCCCGGTGGCCAGGGCCTTCGCGCACAGCACCGGATCGTGCAGCTGCGGGACGATCACCGTGGTCACCAGCTGCACCCGGTCGGTCCAGGCGGCCAGCGCGCCGAGCAGGGTGAGGCTGTCGGGGTTGTCGAAGGCGATCCGCTCGCCCCAACACAGCGAGGAGAACGGGCCGTCGTCGATGGCCCGGGCCCAGCTCCGCAGCGTCGCGGCGTCCAGGTCGGGTTCCATCACCGGCATCGTCATCCCGATCCGCATGCACCCGATTCTGGCACCCCTACCGGGCGGGGTCCTTGCCCACCGGCACCGCGGCGGTCGGCACCGGGCCGAACAGCTGCCCGCGCAGGCTGCCGCCCGCGGTGCGGATCGCCACCAGCAGCCAGGTGGTCAGCAGCGCGGTGTAGAGCACCACCGCGGCGACCCGGAAGGCCGGCAGCCCGGTGTGGATGGCCAGCTGGGTGGTGCCGGTGACGAAGGTGCCGACCGGAAACGTCAGGCTCCACCAGGTCAGCGCGAACGGCATGCCGCGGCGCAGGGTGCGGATGGTCAGCGACAGCGCCAGCGCAATCCAGAGCATCCCGAAGCCCCACACCGGGACGCCGAACAGCACCCCGAACACCACCATCCCGGCGGCCAGCTCGGGCGCCACCACCCCGGCGGCGTGGCTGCCGAGCAGCCCGGCCACGGTGATGGACTGTCCCAGCGGGCCCAGCACGATCCACAGCGTCGGGATCCGCGCGCTGCCGGAGGTGCCGTACAGCACCAGCCGGCTCCAGATCATCGTGATGATGATCAGCGACGCCACCAGCGACAGGCCGAACATCGCGTAGCAGCCGTAGAGCATGGTCTGCTGCCCGGCGCCGGGCGCCATGTGCGGGATCAGCAGGGCGCCGCCGGCCGCCGAGACCATCGGCGGGACGACGGGCATCAGCCAGCCGCCGAACGCCGAATCCGGGGTGACGTTGTACTGGGTGAACATCAGATACGGGATGCTGACCGCGGTGAACAGCCCGCCGATGGTGCCCGCGCTCCACAGCGCCCAGGCCAGGTCGATCGCCACCCGCTGGCCGAGCAGGTCGGGGCCCAGCAGCACCGCGCCGGCGCCGATGGTGTTCAGCGCCATCGGCGCGGCGCCGTAGTAGTGCGCCATCTGCGGGTTGCGGGCGTGGCTGCGCGCCACCGTCGGGTGCCGCAGCCAGTGCCCGCCGACCACCACGATCAGCACCGCCAGCAGCAGCGCCGCGATCACCCAGACCACGTCGGTGAAACCCTGCAGGCCGGGCAGCCGGACCGGCAGGATGGCGCCGGCGGTCGCCACGATGCCGGTGCCCATCACCGCGGCGAACCAGTTGGGCCCGATCCGGCCGAGCACCTCCGCGCCGGCCCGCGGCTCGGCCGCTGCTGTTTTGCGAACCATGGGATCTGGACGCTACTCCGGGCTGCTGGCGGCCGGGCGCCGGCGGTGCTTGACTGGACGGGTATGGGGATCACCTTCAATCACACCATCGTCGCGGCGCGGGACAAGGCCGCGTCGGCGACCTTTCTCACCGAATTGTTCGGGTTGCCCGAGCCGGTGCCGGTCGGCCGCTTCATGGCGGTGCCGGTCGCGCACGGCGCCACCCTGGACTACGCCGACGTGCCCGACGGCGAGGACATCCATCCGCAGCATTACGCGTTTCTGGTCGACGAGGACGACTTCGACGCCATCTACCGGCGGATCGTCGCCGCCGGGCTGGCGCACTGGGCCGACCCGGCCGGCACCCGGCTGGGCGAGATCAACCACAACCATGGCGGTCGCGGCGTCTACTTCCGCGATCCGGTCGGGCACTACCTGGAGATCCTCACCCGGCCCTACGGCGGCTAGGGCGCCCGGCGGTGTCCGCGGCTGGCCTCCTGATCGCGGTAGTCGTCGGCCAGCCCCGCGACGTGGCCGGGCAGCTTTCCCGCCGCGACGTCGGCCAGGCTGGTCTGCTCCAGCACCGCGCGCATGCTGGCCCGCAGCGCCCGCCAGACGTCGGTCAGCGCCGCGGTCGGCCCGGCGTAGGGCAGGTCGCCCAGGCCCATGTCCCGCACGCTGGCCAGCGGGCCGTCGACGCAGCGCAGTACGTCGGCGACGCTGATCTCGGCGGCCGGCCGGGCCAGCGTGTAGCCGCCGTCGCGGCCCCGGTGACTGCGCACCAGCAGGTCGGCCCGCAGCGCCGCGAGGATGTCGACCAGGAACTGCGCCGGGATGCCCTGGGCGTTGGCCAGCTCCTCGGTCTTGCGCAGCGCGCCCGGTTCGGCGGCGGCCAGCTCGACCATGGCGCGCACCGCGTACTCCGCCTTGGCCGACATCCTCATCTAGCTGCTCACGGCCGCGAGCACCGCGGCGGCGTACTCGGGCCGGCAGACGATCAGGTCCGGCAGCCGCGGATCGGTCCGGTTGTAGCGCAGCGGCGAGCCGTCGATCCGGGAGGTGTGCAGG
This sequence comes from Mycolicibacterium fallax, assembly GCF_010726955.1. Classification (NCBI taxonomy): domain Bacteria; kingdom Bacillati; phylum Actinomycetota; class Actinomycetes; order Mycobacteriales; family Mycobacteriaceae; genus Mycobacterium; species Mycolicibacterium fallax. The sequence continues at coordinate 4,086,513 of NZ_AP022603.1, read as the reverse complement.
CCGGCGGCGCGGGCCACCGCGACCGGGGCGGCCGAATCCCACTCGTACTGGCCACCGGCGTGCACGTACACATCGGCGTGGCCCTGCACGACGGCGGCGACCTTGGCACCGGCCGAACCCATTTCCACCAGCACGCCGTCGAGGGCGTCGCGGACGGCCAGCGCGACCGCGGGCGGGCGGGTCCGCGACACCACCACCCGGGCCGGGCCGTCGCCGGCGGCCGGCGCCGGGACGTCGGGGGTGGCCAGCGTGATGCCCTGGGCGGGCAGCGCGACGGCCCCGGCGATCAGCTCACCGGCCTGCCACAGCGCGACGTGCACGGCCCAGTCGTCGCGGCCGAGTTCGGCGAACTCCCGGGTGCCGTCCAGCGGGTCGACGATCCAGACCCGCTGCGCGCCAATCCGTTTCGAGTTGGCCAGCTCGGCCTCGGTGGCCTCCTCGGAGAGCACCGCGTCGTCCGGGCGAGCGGCGGCCAGCTCGGCCATCAGGAACTCGTGCGAGCGGCGATCCCCGGCGGCCTTGCGCTCGGCGGCCTCGGCGTCGGCGAACTCCTCGCGCACCCCGAGCAGCAACTGCCCGGCCCGGGTCGCCAGGTCGGCGGCCAGCAGGTGGTCAGCCATCGGCGCGCTCGAGCATCTCGACCACCAGCCGGGCCTGCTCGTCGAGACCGACCTCCGGGGTCAGCCGCAGGCTCGGGTCCTTGGGCCGCTGATAGGGGCTGTCGATGCCGGTGAAGTGAGTGATCTCCCCGGCCCGGGCCTTGGCGTACAGGCCCTTGGGGTCGCGGCGCTCGCAGTCGGCCAGCGGGGTGTCGACGAACACCTCGAAGAACTCGATGCCGGCCGCGTCGTGCACCTTGCGGGCCAGCTCGCGGTGTTCGGCCAGCGGGCTGATCGCCGGGACCATCACGGTCAGTCCGGCGTCGGCCATCAGGGTCGCGATGTGGGCCAGTCGGCGCAGGTTCTCCGCCCGGTCGTCCATGGTGAACCCGAGGTCGGCGTTCAGCCCGTGCCGCAGGTTGTCGCCGTCGAGAATGTAGGCGGGGCAACCCTTTTCGATCAGCTTCTGCTCCACCAGCACCGAGATCGAGGACTTGCCCGAGCCGGACAGCCCGGTGAGCCAGACGGTGCGGCCCTTGCTGAGCCGTTCCCGGGCGGTGATCAGCGACTCGTGCCGGACGGTGTTCGGGCTGGCCTCGCGGTCGGCGACCGGGGTGGTGTCGCGGACCATGCCGGCGGCCACGGTGCCGTTGGTGACCGGGTCGATCAGGATGAACGAGCCGGTCACCGGGTTGCGGGAGTACTCGTCGAGCAGCAGCGGGCTCTGCGCGCGCAGCGTCACCCGGCCCAGCTCGTTGAGCTTGAGCGCGGTCGCGGCCTTGTCCCGGTGCAGCGTGTTGACGTCCAGCCGGTAGTCGAGCGCGGCGACCCGCACCCGCGCGGTGCGGGTGGTGTGCTTGATCAGGTAGTCCCGGCCCGGTTCCAGGGTGGCGTCGTCGGACATCCAGCACACCGTGGCGTCGAACTCGGTGCTGGCAACCGGCTGGTTCTTCGGCCGGGCCAGCATGTCGCCGCGAGAGATGTCGACGTCGTCGGCCAGGCTGACCGACACCGCCATCGGCGGGAAGGCCTCGGCCACCGGGCCGGTCGGGCCGTCAATCGCGGTGATGGTGCTGGTCTTGCCGCTGGGCAGCACCACGATGTCGTCGCCGGGGCGCAGCACGCCGGAGGCCACCGTGCCCGCGTAGCTGCGGTGATCGGCGTGCTCGTGGGTCTGCGGCCGGATCACGTACTGCACCGGGAAGCGCACGTCGATCAGGTTGCGGTCGCCGGTGATGTAGACGTCCTCCAGGTGGCTCAGCAGGGCCGGGCCGTCGTACCAGGGCGTCTTGTCGGACTTGCTGACCACGTTGTCCCCCATCAGCGCCGACAGCGGGATGGTGGTGACGTCCTGGATGTCCAGCCGGGCGGCGAAGGTGTGGAACTCGTCGCGGATGAAGTTGAACCGCTCCTCATCCCAGCCGATCAGGTCCATCTTGTTGACCGCGAGCACGATGTGGCGGACCCCGAGCAGCGAGGCCAGGAAGGCGTGCCTGCGGGACTGTTCCATCAGGCCGTGCCGGGCGTCGACGAGCACGATCGCCAGCTGCGCGGTGGAGGTGCCGGTCACCATGTTGCGGGTGTACTGAATGTGCCCGGGGGTGTCGGCGATGATGAATTTGCGCTTGGCGGTGGCGAAGTAGCGGTAGGCCACGTCGATGGTGATGCCCTGCTCCCGCTCGGCCCGCAGGCCGTCGGTGACCAGCGCCAGATCGGTGTAGTCGTTGCCGCGTTCCTTGGAGGTGCGCTCGACGGCGGCGAGCTGGTCCTCCATCACCGCCTTCGAGTCGTACAGCAGCCGGCCGATCAGGGTGGACTTGCCGTCGTCGACCGAGCCGGCGGTGGCGATCCGCAGCAGCGTGGTGGGTTCGGTCATCAGAAGTAGCCCTCCCGCTTGCGGTCTTCCATGCCGGCCTCGGAGATCCGGTCGTCGGCGCGGGTGGCACCGCGCTCGGTCAGCCGGGACACCGCGGTCTCGGCGATCACCTCGTCCACGGTGGCCGCGGTGGATTCCACGCAGCCGGTGCAGGTGACGTCGCCGACGGTGCGGAACCGCACCGAGGTCTCGAAGACCCGCTCGCCCTCGCGCGGCTGCAGGAAGCGGTGCACGGCCAGCAGCATCCCGTCGCGCTCGAACACCGGCCGGGTGTGGGCGTAGTAGATCGACGGCAGCTCGATGTTCTCGGCGCCGATGTAGGCCCAGATGTCGTATTCGGTCCAGTTCGACAGCGGGAACGCCCGGATGTGCTCGCCCTTGCGGTGCCGGCCGTTGTAGAGATTCCACAGTTCGGGGCGCTGCGCCTTGGGGTCCCACTGGCCGAACTCGTCGCGGAAGCTGAACACCCGCTCCTTGGCGCGGGCCTTCTCCTCGTCGCGCCGCGCCCCGCCGAACGCGGCGTCGAAGGCGTTCTCGGCGATGCCGCGCAGCAGCGTGACGGTCTGCAGCGGGTTGCGCGACGGGCCCTTGTCGACCACCCGGCCCGCGTCGATGTCGTCCTGCACGCTGGCCACCACCAGCCGGATGCCGTGCCGGGCCACCAGCGCGTCGCGGGTGTTGATCACCTCGTCGAAGTTGTGCCCGGTGTCCACGTGCATCACCGGGAACGGCACCCGGCCCGGCGCGAACGCCTTGATCGCCAGATGCAGCATGACGATGGAGTCCTTGCCGCCGGAGAACAGCAGCACCGGCCGCTCGAACTCGGCGGCCACCTCCCGGATGATGTGGATGGCCTCGGCCTCCAGCGAGCGCAGATGGCTGAGCTCGTAGTGGCCGGTCGCCGGTTGCGCGACGGCTGGAGCGTTCATTCGATCGTCAATCCTCGGTAAAGTTGGGTAGATTTACCCGAATAACCTGATAGCAGTAATCTACGGACTCGCCGATGGCGTCGTCAACCCGCCGGCGGCGATCTCATACCCTGTCCGGGTGCCGCGCAGTGGGATCCCTCGTCGATGACGCGGTTTCTGCTGCGCCGACTCGTCAACTACCTGCTGCTGCTGGTGCTGGCCTCGTTCCTGACCTTCTGCCTGACCTCGCTGACCTTCTCCCCGCTGGACTCGCTGCTGCAGCGCAACCCGCGCCCGCCGCAGTCGGTGATCGACGCCAAGGCCGCCGAGCTGGACCTGGACAAGCCGATCCCGCTGCGCTACGCGCACTGGGCGGCCGGGGTGGCCAAGGGTGATTTCGGCAGCACGGTCGCCGGCCAGCCGGTCTCGGAGGAACTGGGCCGCCGGATCGGGGTGAGCCTGCGGCTGCTGGTGATCGGCACCGTGCTCGGCGCGGTCACCGGCGTGGTGCTCGGCGCCTGGAGCGCGGTGCGCCAGTACCGGCTGTCGGACCGGGTGATCACCCTGGTGTCCCTGCTGATCCTGTCGGTGCCGACGTTCGTGCTGGCCAACCTGCTGATCCTGGGGGCACTGCGGGTCAACTCGGTGCTCGGGGTGCAACTGTTCGAGTACATCGGCGAGACCTCCCCCGGGCTGACCGGCGGCTGGTGGCACGGGTTCGTCGACCGGCTGCAGCACCTGGTGCTGCCGTCGCTGACCCTGGCGCTGGCCGCGGCGGCCGGCTACAGCCGCTATCAGCGCAACGCCATGCTCGACGTACTCGGCCAGGACTTCATCCGCACCGCCCGGGCCAAGGGCCTGACCCGGCGCCAGGCCCTGTTCCGGCACGGCCTGCGCACCGCGCTGATCCCGATGGCCACGCTGTTCGCCTACGGCGTCAGCGGGCTGGTCACCGGGGCGGTGTTCGTCGAGAAGATCTTCGGCTGGCACGGCATGGGCGAATGGGTGGTGCAGGGGGTGGCCACCCAGGACACCAACATCATCGCCGCCATCACGGTGTTCTCCGGCGCGGCCATCCTGTGCGCCGGGCTGCTCTCGGACGTGCTGTACGCGGCGCTTGATCCCCGGGTTCGGGTCCGATGACCGCCGCGACGCCGAGCACCGGCACCATCACCTCGCGGCGCGCCCTGGTGGCGCGGCGATTCCTGCGCAACCGCCCGGCGGTGGCGTCCCTGGTGCTGCTGGTCGTCATGTTCATCGCCTGCTACGCGCTGCCGCCGCTGTTGCCATGGAGCTACACCGACCTGGACTACTACAGCCTGCAGCAGCCGCCCAGCGCGCAGCACTGGTTCGGTACCAACGCACTGGGCCAGGACCTGTTCGCGCTGACCCTGCGCGGCATGCAGAAGTCGATGCTGATCGGGCTGTGCGTGGCGGTGATCTCCGCGGTCATCGCCGCCACGGTGGGCGCCATCTCCGGCTACTTCGGTGGCTGGCGGGACCGCACCCTGATGTGGATCGTCGACCTGTTGCTGGTGGTGCCGAGCTTCATCCTGATCGCCATCGTCACCCCGCGGATCCACGGCGGTTCCACCGTGCTGGCGCTGATCCTGCTGCTCTCGGCGTTCAGCTGGATGATCAGCTCCCGGATGGTCCGCGGCCTGACGATGAGCCTGCGGGAACGCGAATTCGTCACCGCCGCGCGCTATCTCGGGGTGCCGAACCGGCAGATCATCCTCCGGCACATCCTGCCGAACGTCGCCTCGATCCTGATCATCGACACCGCACTGAACGTCGGGCTGGCCATCCTGGCCGAAACCGGCCTGAGCTTCCTGGGCTTCGGCATCCGGCCGCCGGACATCTCGCTGGGCACCCTGATCGCCGACGGCACCCGCTCGGCCACCACCTTCAGCTGGGTGTTCCTGTTCCCGGCCGGGGTGCTGGTGGCGATCGTACTGTCGGCCAACCTGATCGGCGACGGGCTGCGCGACGCGGTGGACCCGTCCTCGCACAGCCTGCGGCGCCGGAGGTCCCGGCGATGAGCGAGCTGCTGCGGGTCAGCGGGCTGCGGGTCAGCTTCCCCACCGACGGCGCGCCGGTGCACGCGGTGCGCCGACTGGACCTGCGGGTCGATCCGGGCGAGGTGGTCGCCGTCGTCGGCGAATCCGGGTCCGGCAAGTCCGCGACCGCGATGGGCATCATCGGGCTGCTGCCCGAGCACGCCGAGGTCGCCGGGTCGGTCCGGCTGCGCGGCGAGGAACTGCTCGGCCGCGGTGACGCGGCGATGTCGGCGATCCGCGGCAGCCGCATCGGCATGGTGTTCCAGGACCCGATGTCGGCGCTGACCCCGGTGTACCCGATCGGCGACCAGATCGCCGAGGCCATCCTGGTGCACCAACGCCGGCCGGCGCCCGGGGCGCGCCGGTCCGCCCGCCGGGCTGCCCAGCGCCGCGCGGTGGAACTGCTGGAGCTGGTCGGCATCGTCGAGCCCGCCCGGCGCGCCCGGGCATTCCCGCACGAACTGTCCGGCGGGGAGCGCCAGCGGGTGGTGATCGCGATGGCCATCGCCAACGACCCGGACCTGCTGATCTGCGATGAGCCCACCACCGCCCTGGACGTCACCGTGCAGGCGCAGATCCTCGACGTGCTGCGCACCGCCCGCGATGTCACCGGCGCCGGGGTGCTGATCATCACCCATGACCTCGGGGTGGTCGCCGAGTTCGCCGACCGCGCGGTGGTGATGTACGCCGGGCGCGCGGTGGAGACCGCGCCGGTGGCGACGCTGCACGCCGACCGCCAGATGCCCTACACCGCCGGGCTGCTCGGCTCGGCGCCGCGACTCGACGCCCCGCAGGGCACCCGGCTGGTGCCGATTCCCGGTGCCCCGCCGGACCTTTCCGCACCGGTCCAGGGCTGCCCGTTCGCCCCGCGCTGCCCGCTGGTGATCGACGAGTGCCGCACCGCCGAGCCGGCGCTGATCGAGGTCGCCCCCGGGCACACCGCGGCCTGCATCCGCACCGACCGGGTGCTCGGCCGCAGCGCCGCCGACATCTACCGGGTGGCCACCGCCCCGGTCGAGGCGAGCCCGCCGGGCGGCGAACCGGTCGTCACCGTCGCGGATCTGGTGAAGACCTATCCGTTGACCAAGGGCGCGGTGCTGCGCCGCACGGTCGGCGAGGTGCGCGCGGTCGACGGGGTGAGCTTCCAGCTGCGCCGGGGCCGCACCCTGGGCATCGTCGGTGAGTCCGGGTCCGGCAAATCCACCACGCTGCACCAGATCCTGGACCTGCGGGCGCCGCAGTCCGGGTCGATCACCGTGCTCGGCACCGATGTGGCCCGGCTCGGCAACTCCGAGCGACGGGCGCTGCGCCGCGACCTGCAGGTGGTGTTCCAGGATCCGGTGGCCGCGCTGGATCCCCGGCTGCCGGTCGCCGAGGTGCTCGCCGAGCCGCTGCGGGCGCACGGCGTCGACCGGTCGGACACCGCCGCCCGGGTCACCGAGCTGCTGGAGTTGGTGGGGCTGGCCGCCGGCGACGCGGGCCGCTACCCGGCGGAGTTCTCCGGCGGCCAGAAGCAGCGCATCGGCATCGCCCGCGCGTTGGCGCTGCAGCCGCAGATCCTCGCGCTCGACGAGCCGGTGTCGGCGCTGGACGTGTCCATCCAGGCCGGCATCCTCAACCTGCTGCTGGACCTGCAGAACCGCCTCGGGCTGTCGTATCTCTTTGTCTCCCATGATCTTTCGGTGGTCAAGCAGATGGCCCACGACGTGGTGGTGATGTACCGCGGCAGGATCGTCGAGCAGGGCCCCGCCGAGCGGGTGTACGCCGATCCGCAACACGAGTACACCCGGGCCCTGCTGGCCGCGGTGCCCGGCGCAGGCTGAGCGCTACTCCCAACCGACCTGCGACGGTTCCCGGTCGCTGCGCAGCCCCCGCCAGCTGGCGTGCCGCAGCCGGCCGTCGGCCGAGCGTTCGGCGTAGCGGACCTCGCCGACCAGCGTCGGCGTCACGAACGTCACCCCGGCGGCCTCCGGCCCGACCAGCCTGGCGCGAAACGGGCTCTCGTCGCTGCGCAACGGATCCAGCAGGTCCCTGAGCGTGGCCAGGTCCTTCTCGGTGAAGCCGGTGCCGACCCGGCCGACGTAGTCCAGGCCGTCGGCGCCCGGCACGCCCATCAGCAGCGCGCCGATCCCGCCGCCCCGGCCGCCCTGCCCGGCGCTCCAGCCACCGATCAGCACGTCCTGGGTCCGCCAATTCTTGTCCTTGAGCCAGGCCGCCGAACGGCGCCCGGGCTGATAGCTGGAGTCCCAGCGTTTGGCCACCACGCCCTCCCAGCCGCGTTCCCGGGAGATCGCCAGCGCCTCGGCGCCATCGCCAGGAATCCGTTCCGGGACGGTCAGATTCACCGCTTCGCCCAGGGTTTCCAGCACCCTGCGACGGTCCGAGTACTTGGCGTTGAGCAGCGATCGGCCGTCCAGCGCCAGCACATCGAAGGCCCAGAACTGCACCGCGGTGGCCCGCAGCCGGGCCTGCAGCGCGGCGAACCGCGGCACCCCGGCATCGTCGGTGACCACCACCTCCCCGTCCAGCAGCACCCGGTGATCGGCCAGGTCGGCGCCCAGATGCTGCAGCTGGGGGAACTCGGCGGTGACGTCCCGGCCGGTGCGCGACCGCAGCCGCAGCACTCCCCGGTCGACCTCGACCAGCAGCCGGTGGCCATCCCACTTGCCCTCGAACGCCCACTGCGCGGCGGTCAGTTTGGCCACCGACCGCGGCGTCGCCAGCATCGGGGCGAGGTCGGCGGGCAGCGGGGTCGGCTGGTCCTTCATCCGGTGCGCCAGCCAGTTCTTGCCGCCGGTCTGGATCAGCGCGTACCGGCCGGAGATCCGCTGCCCGTGCAGGGTGACGATGACCTCGCCGCCGGTGCCCTCGTCGCGGAACTTCTCCGTCTCGTAGCTGCCGGAATCCCAGATGTTCACCCGGCCCGCGCCGTACTCGCCGGCCGGGATGATCCCGGCGAAGGTGCCGTATTCCAGCGGGTGGTCCTCGGTGTGCACGGCCAGGTGGTTCACCGCCGGGGAGGTCGGCAGGTTCTTCGGGATCGCCCAGGACACCAGCACCCCGTCGCGCTCCAGCCGGAAGTCGTAGTGCAGCCGACGGGCGTGGTGCTCATGGATGACGAAGGTGTCGTTGTTGCCGGCCGGCGCGGCCGCTGCGGGCACCGGCTCGGGGGTCTTGGTCCCGTCGCGCATCGACCGGTAGACCCCGAGCCGGTCCGGGGCCGCGGCGGCGGCGTCGAGGCCCTCCAGCAGGTCGCCGTCGCGGGCGAATCGGGCCAGCACCTCGTCAAAGCGCAGTTGCCGCAGGTCCGGGTCGTCGAGCTCGTCCCAGCTGCGCGGCGCGGCCACCGTCGGGGTGGCCGTACCGCGCAGCGAATACGGCGCCACGGTGGTCTTCGACCCGCTGTTCTGGCTCCAGTCGATGAACACCTTGCCGGCCCGGCTGCTTCGGGTCATCGTCGCGGTGACCAAATCGGGCATCGCCGCCTCCAGTTGCTGCGCGACCCGCTTGGCCAGCACCGCGGCGCCCCGGGAACTGACCGGCTCGGTGAACGGCGCGTACACGTGCAGCCCGGTGCTGCCGCTGGTCAGCGGGAAGCTGGGCAGCCCGATATCGCTCATCATGTCCCGCACCGCGCGGGCCACCGTGCACAGCTGGGCCATCGCCACGCCGTCGCCCGGATCCAGGTCGAACACCAGCCGGGTGGCCGGCCCGGGCACGGTGGTGACGAACCGCCACTGCGGCACGTGCACCTCCAGCGCGGCCTGCTGGGCGATCCAGGCCAGCGATTCGACGGTGTCCAGGATCGGGTAGACGGTGGTCGCGCTGCGGTGCTGGATGCTGCCCCGGTGCAGCCAGTCCGGCGCCGATGCGGCCAGCTGCTTTTCGAAGAACGACGTCCCGTCAACACCGTTGGGCCAGCGTTTGCGGGTGGCCGGCCGCCCGGCGATGTGCGGCAGCATCGCCTCGGCGATGCTGGTGTAGTAGTCGAACACCGCGGCCTTCGTGGTGCCTGTATCCGGATACAGCACCTTCTCGGCGTTGGTCAGCGTGACCCGGGCTACCCGTGCACCCATCGGACCCAACCTATACCGGCCGGCGCCGGGCCACCGGGCCGCAACGAAATCCGATTGACCACGCGCGATTGTGGGCATACTGGGGTGATGCGATCCATCTGGAAGGGTTCGATCGCGTTCGGCCTTGTCAACGTGCCGGTCCGGGTGTACAGCGCGACCGAGGATCACGATCTGAAGTTCAGACAGGTGCACGTCAAGGACAACGGCCGGATTCGGTACAAGCGGGTCTGCGAGGAGTGCGGCGAGGTCGTCGACTACCAGGACATCGCCAAGGCCTACGACTCCGATGACGGGCGCAGCGTGGTGATCACCGACGCGGACATCGCCACGCTGCCCGAGGAACGCAGCCGGGAGATCGAGGTGGTCGAGTTCGTGCCGGCCGACCAGATCGACCCGATCATGTACGACCGCAGCTATTTTCTGGAACCCGACAGCAAGTCCACGAAATCCTATGTGCTGCTGGCCCGAACGCTCGCGCAGACCGATCGCGTTGCGGTGGTGCATTTTTCGCTGCGGAACAAGACCCGGCTGGCGGCGCTGCGGGTGATGGAGTTCGGCAAGCGGGAGGTCATGGTGGTGCACACGCTGCTGTGGCCCGACGAGATCCGCGACCCGGACTTCCCCGCGCTGGACGCCGACGTGGAGATCAAGTCGGCGGAGGTGAAGATGGCCGGGCAGGTCGTCGACTCGATGGCCGCCGACTTCCACCCCGAGCAGTTCCGCGACGACTACCAGGACCAGCTGCGCGAGCTGGTGGAGGCCAAGCTGGACGGCGGGGAGGCGTTCAGCAGCGAGGAGCACCCCACCGCGCTCGACGAGAGCGAGGACGTGTCCGATCTGCTGGCCAAGCTGGAGGCCAGCGTCAAGCAGCGCCGCGGTGCGGGGAACGGGTAGGCCACCCGAGAACTCCCGGGCCCCCGCTAGCATCGGTTGTCATGTGGTTTCGGCGTGGCCTCTACGCGGTGGTGATCGGTTCCCTGGTGCTCAGCGGCTGCTCGGGCGGTCCTTCGACCCCGGAGTCCGCGGGCGGCCCGGCCGAGGTCGGCGCCACCAGCGACACCAACCCGCACCCGGTCTCGGACCTGCGACCCGGCGGCAACCTGCGGCTGGCGATCACCGGGTTCCCGTCGAACTTCAACTCCCTGCACATCGACGGCAACGACGCCGACACCCACCGGATGCTGAAGCCGACCATGCCGCGGGCGTTCCGGCTGGCCGCCGACGGGTCGCCCAGCGTCGACACCGACTACTTCACCAGCGTGGAGCTGACCGGCACCGATCCCCAGGTCGTCACCTACACGATCAACCCGAAGGCGGTCTGGTCCGACGGCAGCCCGATCACCTGGGAGGACATCCGATCCCAGATCGAGGCCACCAGCGGCAAGAACAAGGAATTCGCGATCGCCAACACCAACGGCAGCGAGCGCGTCGCGTCGGTCACCCGCGGCGTGGACGACCGGCAGGCGATCATCACCTTCGCCAAGCACTACACCGAATGGCGCGGCATGTTCGCCGGCAACGGTGAGCTGCTGCCCCGGACCGTGACCGCCGACCCGACGACCTTCAACACCGCCCTGCTCAACGGTCCCGGCCTGTCCGCCGGGCCGTTCATCGTCTCCGACATCGACCGCACCGCCCAGCGCGTCACCCTGACCCGCAACCCGCTCTGGTGGGGCACCCCGCCGGTGCTGGAGTCGATGACCTTCCTGGTGCTCGACGACGCCGCCCGCATCCCGGCCCTGCAGAACAACACCATCGACGCCGTGGGCCTGAGCGACCTCGACGAGATGACCATCGCCCGCAGCACCCCGGGCCTGGCGATGCGGCGCGCCCCGGCCCCGCAGTGGTACCACCTGACCTTCAACGGCGCACCGGGGTCGATCCTGGCCGACCGGGACCTGCGGCGGGCCATCGCCAAGGGCATCGACCGCAACCTGATCGCCACCGTCACCCAGCGCGGACTCACCGACGACCCGGTGCCGCTGAACAATCACGTGTTCGTCCGGGGTCAGCAGGGCTACCGGGACAACAGCCAGATCGCCGCGTTCGACCCGGAGGCCGCCAAGGCCGAACTCGACGAACTCGGCTGGCTGCTCAACGGCCAGTACCGGGAGAAGGACGGCAGGCAACTGGTACTGCGCGACGTGCTCTACGACGGTCAGATCCCGAAGAACATCGGCCAGATCGTGCAGAACAGCCTGGCCCAGATCGGGGTGAAGCTGGAGCTGCTGCCCAAGCCCGGGACCGGGTTCTTCTCCAAGTACGTCATCCCCGGGAACTTCGATGTGGCGCAGTTCTCCTGGGTCGGTGACGCGTTCCCGTTCGCCGGGCTGAACCAGATCTTCGCCGCCGACGGGGAATCCAACTTCGGCAAGATCGGCAGCCCGGAGATCGACGCGAAGATCGAGCAGACCCTCGACGAGCTGGATCCGGACAAGGCCCGCGAGCTGGCCAACGAACTGGACACGCTGATCTGGGCCGAGGGGTTCAGCCTGCCGCTGACCCAGACCCCGGGCAACATGGCGGTGCGCTCGAACCTGGCCAACTACGGCCCGGCCGGCCTCGGCGACCTGGACTTCACCACCATCGGCTTCCTGAAGTAGCCGACCTCGTTCAGCGCGGCAGCCGGACCGGAGACACCCGGCCGAGGAAGGCCCCGGCGTCCAGCGCAAGCGCGGCCAACCGGACCGTCGCATTGCCCGGCAGCGCGTCCAGTTCGGTTCCCCGGCGCGCCAATTCGGCGATGTCGTCGCCGCCGGCCGTCACCGCCGCAGCGACCCGAATCGCCGCGCGCTCCCGGGTGTCCAGGATGCTGTGGCCCGCGGTTGGCAGCCGCACCGGCACCGCGCCGGGGATCAGGTCGGCGACCCGGGCGGCGATGGCCGGCGGGGTGGTCAGATCCCGGCCACCGGAGAGCACCACGGTGGGCCAGTCGAACCGGGGCATTTCGGCGACCAGATCGTAGGGCTCCTCCTCGAAATCCGGTGCGGCGCCCGGCATCTGCTCGGCGAGCTCCCCCATCCCCACCGACGGGTCCAGCGGCAGTCCGTCCGGGGTGCCGCGATAATCCAACTCGCGGAAGGCGATCCGGTTCACCAAGTCCACCTCATTGTGGAACGGCACCACCCGCATCGCCTGCTCGCCGATCAACTCCATGATCCGCCACAGCACCGTCCGGCCGGACAACAGCAGGTCCAGCTGCCGGTCCAGTGCGCGGACCCCGCCGAACTCGTACACCGTCGCGGCCAGCTGGGTGGCGGTGGAGTCCAGCAGCCCGCGGTCCACCAGGGCCCGGGCCTTGGCGGCCAGCGCCGCCCCGGTCGGGCCGGTGCCGGCCAGCAGCAACTCCCGGATCGCCTCCCGGACATCGTGGATGTCGCGCGCGGAGAGCACCGGCGAGTCCAGCACCATCGACCGCACCCGCCGCGGCTGCCGGACCCCCAGTCCGGCGGCCAGATAACCGCCGTAGGACGTGCCGTAGACGGTCGCCCGGTCCACCCCCGCCGCGTCGAGCACGGCGGCCAGGTCGGCGACGACCTGGTCGACGGTGATCGCCGCCTCGGGCAGGTCCGCGCCGTCGTCGGTGTGCCGGGACAGTCCCACCCCGCGGTGCTCGACCATGATGACGTCCAGTCCGCGGGCCGCGGCGTGCTCGCGGAAGGCCCGGTAGGGCTGCACCGAGGCCAGGCCGGGGCCGCCGGGGATGACCAGCACCGGATGCACCGAGGGCGGGCCGGTGCGCACGTAGTAGAGGTCGAACTCCGCGGCGCCGCGCGGTGTCACCGGCCGCCGGACCGCGGCCACCCCCGGGGTGGCGGCCAGGCGGTCACGGATGCGCTGCCGCCACGAACTTCGGCTCATCGCGCTCCCCACTCACCGCCGCTGCGGTGAGCATATGCCCGGTTCCTGGGGCCCCGGTGGGCCACTAGGCGGCCGGGCCGACCTCGTGCACGACCGGCCCGGGCGCACCGTCGCCGAGGTCGATCCGGTGCGCATCAGCGATCGCGTCGAAGCGCTCCGGCGCGCAGGTCAACACGATCACCTGGCCGTCGGCGCCGGCCAGGTCGAACACCTCGGCCATCCGGGCCAGCCGGTCCGGGTCGGTGAAGCCGAGCGCGTCGTCGATGACGACCGGAACGGTGTCGTCGTGGGCGACCAGCGCGGCCACCGCCAGCCGGGCGATGATGCCGAGTTGCTCCTTCGCCCCTCCGGACAGCGAGTCATACGGCACGGTGCGCCCGTCCAGGGTGCGGCTGCGGATGCGCAGATCGCTGTCCACCTCGACCTCGAACGTCGCCCCGAAGACGCCGCGGCCCAGCCGCTGGATCTCGGCGCGAAACGGCTCGACATAGCGACGTCGGGTGTTCTCCCGGTGCCGGCCGATCACCGAACGCAGCGTGGCCGCGGCGCGGGCGCGGTCCCGGACTCGGTCGTGCACGGTGCCGGCGCGGCTCACCGCGGTCTGGGCGGCCTGCAACTTGCTGGTCCGGCCCTCACCGCCGAACACCTCGAGGGCCACCGCGGCGTCGCGCTGCTCCCGGGTGAGCTCCTCATGGCGGGCGGCCAGCGCGACGGAGCTCTCGGTGGCGCCGCGCAGCTCGGTGGCCACCGCCTCGGCGTCGGCCTCGGCGTAGCGCAGGCCCAGCTCGGCGACCCGCTGATCGGCGCGCTCGGCGGCCGACTGGGCGGTCGCCGCGGCCGCGGTCAGCCGGTCATCGGCGGTCGCCGCGCGCGCCTCGGCCAGCCGGCGGGTGACGGCGTCGAGTTCGGTGCGCGCCGCGTCCAGCCGCTCCCGGCCGGTCGCCGCCCGCAGCTCACACTGTGCCCGCGCGGCGGCGCACTGGGCCGCCGCCGCGCGGGCGCTGTCCCCGTCGCGATCGGCGGCGGCCTGCGCCGCGGTCGCCGCGGCGACCGCGGCGCGGGCCGTGTCCAGGTCGGCGTCGCCCAGCTCCGGATCGGCATCGAGGTCCGCGGCCAGCTCGGCCGACCGGCGGCGCAGTTCGGCGATCTCCTCGCCGGCCAGCAGGCCGGCCAGGGCGGCGCTCAGCCCGTCGCGCCGGGTGCTCAGTTCCCGGCGGTGACCATCGAGCGCCTCGGCGGCCGCGACGTCCGCGCAGCCCGCGGGCTCCAGCAGCGCGGTCAGCCGGGCCCGCGCGGCCATCAGGGTGCTCTGGCCCTCGGCCGCCGACGCCGCCGGGACGATCCGGGCCCGCAGCACGCCCGGCAGCCGCAGTTCGGTGGCCTCGGTCAGGGTCAGGGTCCGGGTCGCTCCGGTCGACAGCGGCAGCACCGCCTGGTCGGCGAGCAGCTCGGTGTCGCTCTCGGCGGTCAGTTCCAGCACCGTGGCGGCCAGCTCGGCCTTCGCCTGGGCGATGTGCACCTCGGCGTCGGCCCGCTGGATCGCCCGCCAGCCCGCGTCGGTGACCGTGATGGTCGCCAATTCGGCCTCCACCGCGGCGAACTCGGTCTCGGCGGCGGCGATCCGGGCCAGCCGCTCGGCCAGCCGGTCCGCCTCGGCCCGCTGACGCAGCCGCTCCACCACCGACCGGGCGGCCTCGGCGGCCGCGGTGGCGGCGATCCGGGCCGCCTCGGCGGCCGCCGCGTCGGCGTCGGCGGTCTCGGCGGCGATCCGGGCGGCCTCGATCAACGCGTCGGCGGTGTGCGCGGCGGCCTGCGCCTCGGCCACCGCGGTGCCGCGGCGGGTCAGCTCGGCCTGCAGTTCCAGCCGGTCGGCCAGTGCCCGGGCGGCGCCGACCGCGGTGGTCGCGGTGTCCTTCGCGGCGGCCTCGGCCACCTCGAGGTCGGCGCTGATCGCCGCGACGCGTTCGGCGGCCGTCGTCGCCGCGGTCAGCCGCTGCTCAACGGCGGCTCGGCCGGAGTCCAGTGCGGCGATCTGTTCGCCGAGCTCGGTGTGCCGGCGCAGCCGCTCGTCGACCTCCTCGACCGCCGTCAGGCAAGCGGCCTCGTGTGCCTTGGCCTCGCGCAGCGCCGCCCTGGCCTCGGCCCATTCCCCGGTTTCCCGGCCGGTCGCGGTGAAGTACTTGCGGTACTCGGCCTCGATCTGCTCGATCAGCACCGGGTTGGCGTCGTCGGCGGCGTCCTGGTCACCCCGGCCGGCGGCGATGTCCAGCGCCCGGGACAGCGCGTCGCAGTCGGACAGCTCCACCGGTGTGGTCGAGTCCGCCTGCAGCACCCGCTGCGCCTGCCACAGCGCGGTGTCCACGGTCTCGGCGAGCATCGCCTGCACCCGGTCGTGCGCCTCGTCGCCGGCGAGCTGCTCGCGGACCGGCGCCAGGATGCTCAACGCGGTCTCCCGGTTCTTGTGGAACCGCTTGCGGTAGACGAACCGGTAGACGCCGGTGCTGATCTCCGCCTCGACCTCGGCGCCGACGTCGGCGTGGGTGGGCTTGACCTGTTTGACCTGCTTGTGCGCGGAGCGATCCTTGTACTCCAGCAGCAGATCCAGCGCCTCGAACAGCGAGGACTTGCCGATCTCGTTGGCGCCCGAGACGACGGTGACCCCGCGGTCGGCGAAGCAGATCTCGCGGTCCTCGACGCCGCGGTAGTTCCTCAGGGCCAGCCGGTGCAGCTTCACGCGCTGCGCCTGTCGTCGCCGGTCACCGCGCCCTTGCCGGACAGCCGCAGCAGCAGTGCCAGCGCCCCCTGGGCGTCGGCGGCGGCCTCGGCGTCGGCGGACCGCGCGGTGCCCACCAGTTCGTCGACGGCGTCGGCGGCGAACCCGCCGAAGCCCAGCTCGGAGAACTCCCGGTCGGCGGGCACCACCGCGAGGTCGCAGTGCGATTCCCACAGGTCCAGCCACGCGAACACCCGGTCGTAGCGGTAGATGCAGTCGTCCAGGCGGGCACGGTCGGTGACCGTCAGGGTGCCGGTCAGCTCCAGCCGGACCACGGTGCGTTCCTTGTTCGCCAGGGCGTCGAGCTCGATGTCCAGGTCGGTGATGTCCCGGTCGCCGTCGACCCGGCGGCGCAGCGTGACGAACCGCCAGCTGCCGACCCGGCGGGCCGCAACGGTCACCGGGTGCGCCGGGTCGTCCTCGTCGACGTCGACGATCAGCACGTGACCGGGGTCCGGCTCGATGTCGTCCCAGTTGGTCACCTCCTGGGCGCCGGAATACCAAATCCGTCCGGTGTCCCCGACCCGGGTCCGGGAATGCTTGTCCCCCAGCGCGACGTAGTGCACGACGCCGCGTTCGATGGCGTCCTCCAGCCGACCCAGCCGGATCAGCGCCGGGTTGCCCGGATCCGGGTCCAGCCGGTCCACCCCGCCGTGCCCGACCAGAATGCGGACGGTGCCGTCGGCGGGCAGCCCGTGAAGGGCGGCGGCGGCCAGGTCCGCGGTGGGGCGCTTGGACCGCCACGGCGCGGCGACGATCTGCAGCCCGGGCCGGACCTCGACGGCGCCGGAGCGGTCCAGCACGGTGACGTTGTCCGGGCATTGCTGGGCGAACAGCTTGCTGGTGTAGATCGAGGCCGCGTCGAGCGGATCGTGATTGCCCGGCAGCAGGTACACCGGCACCCCGATCGCGCGCATCGCCTCCAGCGACCGGCTGATCACGTCCGGATCGAGCTGGTTGGCCTCGAACACATCACCGGCCACCACGACGAACTCGGCGCCGATCTCGGCGGCCAGCGCCCCGAGCCCGGCCACCGTCTCCCGGCGGGCCGCCGAATACCGCGGCTGGGCCTCACCGGCCAGGAAATGCCTGGTCATGCCAAGCTGCCAGTCGGCGGTGTGCAGGAAACGCGTCACGTCCGGTCCTCTCTGGTGCTGGTATCGACCCTGGCAAGGCGAAGTCTAAGTTGACCGTCCGACAAGTCCCCGGCGGCGCGCGCCGGGAACCCCGACAAAGCCCGCACGGGTGCCCTAACCTGGCCGGGTGAGCGACCAGAAACGCACCCTCGTGCTGCTCCGGCATGCGAAATCGGCCTACCCGGCCGGGGTCGCCGACCCGCTGCGGCCGCTGGCGCCGCGCGGTCTGCGCGAGGCCGGACTGGCCGGGGACTGGCTGCGCTCACCGGCCTCGGCCAGCCCACCGATTCAGGCGGTGCTGTGCTCGACGGCGACCCGAACCCGGCAGACCCTGGAACGCACCGGACTGTCGGCACCGGTGGAATTTGTCGACGGGCTCTACGGCGCGTCGCCCGGCTCGGTGATCGCCGAAATCAACCGGGTCGACGAGGAACGGTTCGGGTTCGACGCGGGCACGCTGCTGGTGATCGGGCATGAGCCGGCGATATCCACGGTGGCGCTGCGGTTGGCCGGCGCCCCGGGCACCAGCCCGGCCGCCGTCGACCGGATCACCGCGAAGTATCCGACCTCGGCGATGGCGGTGCTGCGGTTCACCGGCCCCTGGTCGGCGCTGAGCGCGGGGACCGCCGCGCTGGTCAGCTTCCACGTGCCGCGCTGAGGCTCGCCCTCGCTTTAGGCCGAGGTCTGGAGGGTTTGTTCCATCAGCTTGAGGGCCTGCGCGCACGCGTCGATGCCGGGGGCCTGCGGGTTCACCCACCAGCCGACCACGCCGACCGCGTCGCTGGCCACCCCGCACGCCCCGTTCGGGTCGTTGGCGCGCATCACGATGGAGGCCACCCCGGCCACCGACCGGTTCTCCACCTCATAGTTCAGCTGCTTGGCGACGCTGCGCTCGTTGTCCAGGGAACCCTGCTCGAACCAGAACCGGGTGATGTCCACCAGTGCGCCGCCGGAGTTCAGTGCCTGCCATCGGCACACCGCGCCGACGAAGGTGCTCTGGATGTTCAGCGGATCGGCGTCAACGGTCTTGGCCAGCACATCGGAGGTGAGCACATCGCATTCCTTGAGCAGGTTCGGGTAGCTCTCCTGGGCGCTGTTGTTGCGCGGGCCCGCACCGGCCTTCACCGCGTCGCCGTCGATGGCGCGACTGCACCCGCTGAGCAACGCCACCGTCGACAGCATCACCGCGGCGCCGACTGCCACGCGACGACCCAAGCCAGCACCCATCGGCGCACGTCCCTTCGGCCCGCTCACTTGGCGTTCTCAATCGATTGCTTGGTCAGTTCCTTGGCCACATCGCACGGATCCGGGTACGGCTGCTGGGCGTAACTGACCGACCACTCGATGAAGTCGTCGCCGAACTGGATGCCGATCTCGCAGAGGTTGTTCGCGCCGGACAGATCGGAGCCGACGGCGATGAAGCCGTCGTTGCCGTTGATGGTGATGTCATCGACGCTGTCGCGGGACAGTTCCTCGGTCTTGCGTTCCCGTCCGATCGGGCTGCCGCGGAAGTTCGTGAAGGAGAAGTGCGGGCCGACGATCAGACCGTTGATCAGCCACTGGCAGCCCACCGAGGTCTTCGCCGTGCCGACGAGTCCCGGGGTCTCGGTCACCTGCATGACCGTCTCGTCGGAGACGCCGCCGCATTCCGGGAAGAACGGGCCGTGCTGGGCCTCGGCCTGCGGTCCGCTGTCGGTCGGCGCATCGGGGACCGGGCCCGACGAATCGGGCGAACATCCCGCGACCAGCGGGAGCACCGCCAGTGCCGCCACGGCCACCGCCGTCTTGATCGTCAACGCATGCTCCCGTTCATCACTCCGTCATGGTAGCGGCAGCGGCAGCGGCCACTCACCGACACGGCGGTTGACCTGGCATTTTGCCGTGTCGGCGCGGCGCGGGCCGGCCTCGGGTGCGAGAGTAGCCGAATGCTGTTGGCCCTGCTGCGCCGCCATCTGCGGCCCTACCGGCGGCCGGTGGCCGTGGTGATCGCGGCGCAGACGATCAGCACCGCCGCCCTGCTGTACCTGCCGACGGTCAACGCGTCGATCATCGACGACGGGGTCACCGTCGGCGACACCGCCACCATCACCCGGCTCGGCGCGGTCATGCTGGCCGTCACCGGTGTGCAGGTGCTGTGCGCGGTCAGCGCGGTCTACTTCGGTTCCCGGGCCGCGATGGGCTTCGGCCGCGACCTGCGCGCGGCGGTGTTCACCCACGTCACCGACTTCTCCGAGCACGAACGAGCCCGGTTCGGCGCGCCGTCGCTGCTGACCCGCACCACCAACGACGTCGCCCAGGTCCAGGTACTGGCCCAGATGACCTTCACCGTGCTGGTGACCGCCCCGATCATGTGCGTGGGCGGGGTGCTGATGGCCGTGCACCAGGACGCCGGGCTGGCCTGGGTGCTGCTGGTCAGCGTCCCGGTGCTGGCGCTGGCCAACGGCGCGATCGTGCTGCGGTTGCTGCCGGTGTTCCGGCGGATGCAGGCCCTGATCGACGGGATCAACCGGGTGCTGCGCGACCAGCTGTCCGGCATCCGGGTGATCCGCGCGTTCGACCGGGAACCGTTGGAGCAGCGCCGATTCGACGCGGCCAACACCGACCTCGCCGAGACCGCCATGACGGCAGGCCGCGGGCAGGCGCTGATGCTGCCGGTGGCGACGCTGACCATCAACATCTCCAGCGTCGCACTGATCTGGTTCGGCGGGCACCGGATCGACGCCGGGCAGATGCAGGTCGGCTCGCTGATCGCCTTCCTGGCCTACTTCATGCAGATCCTGATGGCCGTGCTGATGACCACCATGTTCCTGTCGCTGCTGCCGCGGGCCAGCGCCTGCGCGGAGCGGATCACCGAGGTTCTCGACACCGCGCCCACGATCACCGACCCGCCCCATCCGGTGCAACCGCCGGGGCCGATCACCGGCCGGATCGACTGTGCGGCGGTGACCTTCCGGTATCCGGGGGCCGACCGCCCGGTGCTCGACGGGGTGTCGCTGCACGCGCAGCCCGGTGACACCGTGGCGATCGTCGGCCGGACCGGGTCCGGCAAGTCCACCCTGATCTCGCTGCTGGCGCGCAGCTATGAGGTCGGTTCCGGCGCGATCCGGCTCGACGGCATCGACCTGCGCGACTACCGGACCGCGACGCTGTGGGGTGCCCTCGGCGTGGTGCCGCAACGCGGCTACCTGTTCTCCGGCACCGTCGCCGACAATCTGCGCTACGGGCGCACCGACGCCACCGCCGAACAGATGTGGGCGGCGCTGCGGGTGGCCTGCGCCGACGAGTTCGTCGCCGCCCACCCCGACGGCCTGGACATGCCGGTGGCCCAGGGCGGGATGAACTTCTCCGGCGGCCAGCGCCAGCGGCTGGCGATCGCCCGGGCGGTGATCCGGAATCCCGCGGTGTATCTGCTCGACGACGCGCTGTCGGCGCTGGACGTGCACACCGACGCCCGGGTACGGGCCCGGTTGCGCGCGGCCGCGGCCGGGGCGACGGTGATCATGGTGGCCCAGCGCATCTCGACCGTCATCGAGGCCGACACGGTGCTGGTGCTCGAGGACGGCGCGGTGGTCGGCACCGGCCGGCACGACGAATTGCTGCGCGACTGTCCCGCCTACGCCGAACTGGCCGAATCGCAGTCGGTCGGGGCGCCCGGATGACCGCGGCCGGGCGCACCCGCCCCGATCCGGGCCTGCCGCTGCCGTCCCGGGGCGCCCTGGGCACCACCGCACCGGTGGAACGGGCCCGCGACCTGCGCGGGGTGGCGGCCCGGATGCTGGGGCGGCTGCGGCCGCAGCGCGCCGCGGTGGCCGCGGTGCTGGTGCTGTCGATGTGCGGCATCCTGATCAGCGCGATCGGCCCGCGGATCCTCGGCCACGCCACCGATCTGCTGTTCGACGGGGTGATCGGGGCCCGGCTGCCGGCCGGGATCGACAAGGCCCAGGCGGTCGCCGACGCCCGCGCCCGCGGCGAGGGCACCTTCGCCGACATGCTCGCCGCGATGGACGTGGTCCCGGGCCACGGGGTGGACTTCGGCGCGGTTGGCCGCACTCTCGGGCTGGCCCTTGGCCTGTATCTGGTGGCCGCACTGTTCATCTGGGTGCAGGCCCGGCTGCTCAACGTCATCGTGCAGCGCACCCTGGCCGGGCTGCGCGGTGAGGTCGCCGCCAAGATCCACCGATTGCCGTTGTCGCACTTCGATTCCCGGCCACGGGGGGAACTGCTGTCCCGGGTCACCAACGATGTGGACAACATCGCGACCTCGGTGTCGATGACGGTCAACCAGCTGCTGTCCTCGATGCTGACCCTGCTGGCCGTGCTGGCGATGATGCTGACCATCTCCCCGACGCTGACCGCTCTGGCGGTGGCCACCGTGCCGCTGTCGCTGTGGGCGACCCGGGCGATCACCCGTCGCTCCCGGAAACTGTTTGCCGCGCAATGGCGCAACACCGGCGAGCTCAATGCGCACATCGAGGAGACCTACAGCGGTTTCACCCTGGTGCGCACCTACGGGCACCGCGATGCCGCCCGGCAACGGTTCACCGAACGCAATGAGCAGGTGTACCGCGCCAGCCGATCGGCGCAGTTCCTGTCCGGACTGGTCGGTCCCGCAACGACCTTCGTCGGCAATATCAGCTACGTCGCGGTCGCCGTCGTCGGCGGCATTGAGGTGGCCACCGGCCAGATCTCACTCGGCGGCATCCAGGCGTTCATCCAGTACGTGCGCCAGTTCAACCAACCACTGGCCCAGGTGGCCGGCATGTACAACACGCTGCAGTCCGGACTGGCCAGCGCAGAACGGGTTTTCGAGTTCCTCGACGAGACCGAGATGACCCCGGACCCGCCGGGCCGACTGCCCACCGGCCGGGGCCGGCCGCCCCGCATCGTGTTCGACGGCGTCGGCTTCGGCTACCGCCCGGGCCGGCCGGTGCTGGAGTCGGTGACGCTGACCGCCGAACCCGGGACGACGGTGGCGGTGGTCGGCCCCACCGGCGCCGGCAAGACCACCCTGGTGAACCTGCTGATGCGGTTCTACGACCCCGATGCCGGCCGAATCCTGTTCGACGGCACCGATCTGGCCACCGTCG
The DNA here is from genome assembly GCF_010726955.1 of Mycolicibacterium fallax. NCBI lineage: Bacteria > Bacillati > Actinomycetota > Actinomycetes > Mycobacteriales > Mycobacteriaceae > Mycobacterium > Mycolicibacterium fallax. Next base: position 4,064,137 of record NZ_AP022603.1, on the reverse strand, counting down.
GCCGCGCCGAACTGCGGTCCCGGGCCGGGATGGTGCTGCAGGACACCTGGCTGTTCGACGGCACCATCGCCGAGAACATCGGCTACGGCCGGCCCGGCGCGACCGAGGCCGAGATCCACGACGCGGCGCGCTCGGCGTTCGTCGACGGCTTCGTCTCGGCGCTCCCGGGCGGCTATGACACCCGGGTCGGCGACACCGGCGCGGCGCTCAGTGCCGGTGAGCGGCAGCTGATCACCATCGCGCGGGCGTTCCTGGCCCGGCCCGACCTACTGATCCTCGACGAGGCGACCAGTTCGGTGGACACCCGCACCGAACTGCGGATCCAGCGCGCGATGGCCGAACTGCGCCGGGATCGAACGTGTTTCATCATCGCCCACCGGCTCTCCACCATCCGGGACGCCGACCTGATCGTGGTGCTCGACGGCGGCCGGGTCCTCGAGCAGGGCGGCCACCGCGAGCTTTTGGCCCGCCGCGGCGCGTACTGGGCGATGATCCAGGCCGCCGGCTGAGCCGCCGCCGTCAGCCGCGGCGGGCCAGCAGCGCGACTCCGCCGCCGACCACCAGCACCAGCGCCAGCAGCAGCGCCCAGCCGGAGCCGGCCAGCAGCCACACCGCGGCGCAGGCCAGCAGCGCCGGGGAGGCGGCGAACAGGGTCATCCCCGGATGCTGTCGCACCACCGACCAGGCGCTGCTCGCCCGAACCCGGTCGATCTCCTTACCTGCCATCACCTCATGATGCCAGCCGCCGGCGCCCCAGACCTGTCATCGAGTTCCGGCGCGTTTGACCCGGTACAGCTTGGTCTCCCCGGTGATGCCCTTGAGTTTGCGGGCGCCGACGAACTTCCACTCGAAGTTCACCTCGTCGTCGATCACATCCTTGAGCGATTCGGCGGCCAGCACCCGGCCCGGCCGGGCCGCGGCGGTGACCCGGCTGGCCAGGTTCACCGGGGCGCCGAACCAGTCCCCCGAGCGACCCATCGCCGAGCCCCACGCCATCCCGGTGCGCAGCCTCGGCAGGCCCGGATCGGCCTCGGCGGCATCGGCCAGGTCCAGCATCGCGTTGAGCAGCGCCAGCGGTTCCGGGCACACCATCATCACCGCGTCACCGATCGTCTTGACCAGCCGCACCGGCGGATCGATAACCTCGCGTGCGGTGTCGCTGAGCCGCAGCGCCATGTCCTCAATGTCCTCCGGCGGCAGCACCTCGCCCAGCCCGGTGAAGTCGACCAGGTCGGCGAACGCGACGGCCACCTCCCGGGCGCCGGGGCGGGCCGCGCCCTCGGCACGCTCGGCCTCGGTGACCGCCTCGGTCTGCATCACGTTGCGCAGCTTGAGCATCAGCAGGTCGGTGATCATCGGTCCCAGTACCGGGGCGGCGGCCTCCATCATCCGCTCGGAGCGCTGGGCGATTTCCAGTTCGGTCAGCCCCGGCTTCATCACCATGCTCAGCGCGGCGTTGCGCATCATCTCGGCGACCGGGGTCAGCCCCTCGGCCAGTACCCGGGCGATCCGCAGCAGTTCGTCGGTGTCGAAGCCCATCCGGACGAACTGCGCGGTGTGGAAGGTCGCCTCACCGTCGGCACGCAGGTACGCCTTCTCGTCGGGATCCTGCACGTGGTGCAGCCCGAGGGCCCGCAGGACCCGCTCCTGCAGGGCAAGATCCAGCCCGGTGTTCGCGGCGATCTCGCGGGTGCTGACCCGGTCACCGTCGTCGCCGATCACCCGGCGGGAGGCCATCAGCACCGGCGAGACGGTCGACTCGATCTCCTCGAACGGGTAGCCCCGGCTCAGCAGCCAGTCCACGAGTTCGATCCGCTCGTCGCGGCGGGTTCCGCTCAGGCCGTCGAAGAGCGACGAATTCTCGATCCTCGGATCAACGGACACCAGTTCAACCTACCGTCGGGTACCGGCGTTTCTCAGCTGATCGACGGACGGCGCTGCGCCCACGGCCGATCCGCCTCGATCTCCGCACTCAGCGACAGCAGCGTCGCCTCGTCGAAGGGGCGGCCCACCAATTGGATCGACAGCGGCAGGCCCTGCCGGTCCAGGCCCCACGGCAGCACGGCGGCCGGCTGACCGGTGGCGTTGAGGACGGACTGATACGGCACCCGGGCACCGACCAGCGCCAGCGTCGCCAATCCGCCGAGCCGGCGGTAGGCCCCCACCCGCGACGGTCCGGTCGCACAGCCCGGGGTGATGACCACATCGACGTCGTCGAAAATGCCGTTGACCCGGGCGGCCAGCTCGGCCTCGCCGGCCCGGATCCGCGCCATCCGGTCATCGGAGATCAGCCGGCCGACCCGGGCCAGCCCGCGGGTGCGGGAGTCCAGGCGTTCTGGATGCGGCAGCGCCCGCACATCGTCGGACAGCCCGCGAAGCATCCGGGGCAGCACCTGGGCGTAAATCGAGGTTCGCGGGTAGTCGATCTCGCGCAGCACCACCTGGTGGCCGAGGTCGCGCAGCAGCGCACCGGCCTGATGCACCGCCGCACGCTGCTCGGCGTCTCGGTACGCGGCGCCGATCGGAGGGATGTTGGTGCTCAACGCGATTCGCAATCGGCCCGGCGGATGCGAGGCCGCCCGGACGAACCCGCCCTCGGGCGCGGGCAGCTCCGACTTGGTGGTGGTGACGTCGAGGAACAGCGCGGCGTCCTCCACCGTGCGGGTGATCGGACCGTTCACGGTCAGGCCGTTCCAGCCGCCCTCGTGCGGCGCGGTCGGCACCCGGCCGCGCTGCGGCTTGAGCCCGTACAACCCGCACCAGGTCGCCGGGATCCGGATGGAGCCTGCCCCGTCGGAGCCCAGCGCGAACGGGGCCAGCCCGGCGGCGACGGCGGCCGCGCTGCCGCCGCTGCTGCCGCCCGGGGTGCGCGCGACATCCCACGGGTTGTGCGTGGCACCGAAGGCCACCGACTCGGTGAACGGCCACAGCATCATCTCCGGGACCGCGGTCTTGCCGAGGATCACCGCGCCGGCCTCCCGCAGCCGGGTGATCACCTCGGCGTCCCGGGTCGGGGCCGGACCGGCGGCGTTGCTGCCGAAGGTGGTGAGCTGGCCGGCGACGTCGGTGTCGTCCTTGATCGCGATCGGCACGCCGAGCAGCGGGGCCCGCTCACCGGCGTCCAGGCGCTCCTGGGCCTCGGCGGCGGCCCGGCGGGCCGCGTCGACCAGCACGATCCGGTAGGCCCGCAGTTCCGGGTCCAGCCGGGCGATCCGCTCCAGATACAGCTCGGTGAGTGCCGGGGCGGTGATGGCGCCGCCGGCCAGCATCCGGGCCTGTTCGGCGGCACCGGCAAACACCAGGTCGATCGAGTCCATGGCGGGAACAGTAGTCGCGCGCTCTACCGTGGCCGGTATGTCTTGTGTGTTCTGCTCGATCGTGGCCGGGCAAGCCCCGGCGATCCGAATCCATGAGGACGACGACTACCTGGCGTTCCTGGACATCCGCCCGATGGTTCGCGGGCACACCCTGATCATTCCCAAGGCCCACCACGTCGACCTGACCGACACTCCGGCGCCGGTGCTGGCCGGGATGATGGCGCTCGGGCAGCGGGTGGCACTGGCCGCCCGGGCCTCCGGCCTGCACGCCGACGGCAGCAACGTCGTCATCAACGACGGCAAGGCCGCGTTCCAGTCGGTGTTCCACATCCACCTGCACGTGGCGCCGCGCCGCCGCGGCGACAAGCTGCGGTTCGCCGCCGGCGTGCTGCTGCGCCGCGACCCCGCCCGCGAGGAAACCGGCCGACTGCTGCGGGCGGCGCTGCACTGACGGAGGTTTGTTTTAAAGCAGCTCGTCGGCCAGCAGTTCCAGGGTCTGCACCCGGGCCGGGGCGGTGGCCGGGTCGGTGCCGCGCAGCGCGCCGCCGACCGGGCTGATCATCACCTCGTCGACACCGAATCGCTCGGCCAGGCCGTGCAGCGCCGCGGCGGCCTCGGCCGGGGTGCCGACGACGGTGGTGGCATCGGAGGCGGCGATCACGGCGCGCTCGGCGACCGACAGGTCCAGCAGCTCGGCGTGCTCGACCAGGTCGATCGGCCCGATCGGTTGGCCGGTCCGCAGCCGCGCCATCATCACCCGGTTGGGCAGCGCCAGCCGTTCGGCCTCGGCGCGGGTCGGGGCCACCGACACGTTGACGGTCAGGAAGGTGCGCGGCGCCGGGGTGGTCGCCGACGGCACGAACTCGTCGCGGTAAACCGCCAGCGCCTCGGCGGTGCCGCGGCCGGCGAAGTGGTGCGCGAACACGTACGGCAGGCCCTTGGCGGCGGCCAGGTGCGCGGAGTACATCGACGACCCGAGCAGCCAGATCGGCGGTTGCCCGTCGGCGGCCGGGGTGGCCCTGAGCACGTAGTCCTCCCCCGACCGCAGCGCCACCCGGGCGCCGTGCGGGCTCATCAGGGCGGCCACCTCGTCGAGGTAGCTCGGGAACTCGTCGATCCGGCGGCGTTCGGCCGCCACGTCAGCGGTCCAGCCCCGCATCGCCGCCGAGGTCACCGGGTCAGAACCCGGCGCCCGTCCGAGCCCCAGGTCGATGCGACCCGGCGCGGCGGCCTCCAGCAGCGCGAACTGCTCGGCGACGGCCAGCGGGGCGTGGTTGGGCAGCATCACTCCGCCCGAGCCCAGCCGGATCCGCTCGGTCTGGGCGGCCAGGTAGCCGATCAGCACCGGCGGGCTGGTCGCGGCCACCGGCGCCATGTTGTGATGCTCGGCCAGCCAATACCGGGTGTAGCCGCGGGTGTCGGCGGTCCGGGCGAGCGTCACCGTGGCGGCGAGCGCGTCGGCGCTGCGCTGATCGGTGCGGACGGGGACCAGGTCGAGGACAGAAAGCCGCATGACGGCTGTAACGCCCGCCGCGCTGGGTTGTTCCCGGCGCGGTGCTCCCCGCTCAGCCGGCCGGGTGCTCCCGGCTGAGCCGCACCGCGGCGCCGAACACGTCGTCGAGCATCGCCGGGGTGAGCCGGCCGGTGAACATGTTCTGCTGGCTCGGGTGGTAGCAGCCGAGCAACGTCACCCCGTCCCCCTCGGCGACCACGCCGTGACCGAATTTCGGTTTTGGGCCGTCGAACCGGCCCTCGAGCAGGTGCAACGCCACCTGCCAGGCGAACCCGCCGAGGGCGACCACCACCCGCACGTCGTCGGCGATCAGCCGCCATTCGGCGGCCAGCCACGGGTCGCAGGTGCGGCGCTCCTGCGGGGTCGGCGCGTTGGCCGGCGGGGCGCAGCGCACCGGGGACCCGATCCGCACGCCGACGGCCCGCAGCCCGTCGGCGGCATCGACACTGTCCGGTGCGCTGACCAGCCCGGCCCGATGCAGCGCGGCGAACAACTGGTCGCCGGAGCGGTCCCCGGTGAAGATCCGCCCGGTCCGGTTGGCGCCGTGGGCGGCCGGGGCCAGCCCGAGGATGAAGATGCCCGGGTGCTCGTCGCCCCAACCCGGCACCGGCCGGCCCCAGTAGGGCTGCCCGAGGAACGCCCGGCGCTTATCCACCGCGACCTGCTCGCGCCAGCTGACCAGCCGCGGGCAGCCGCGGCAGACGCTGATCTCGGCGTCCAGTTCGGCGATGGTCTCGGCGCGGCCGGCCAGCCGCGCGACCCGGTTCGCCGTCGTCGCGATCGGGGTGGCCGGGGTGGCCGGGTCACCGGGCCAGCCGGCGCCGGCGGGCACCGGAGAGGCGAAGAGCTGCCCGGTGCGCGGGTGCGGCAGCTCCGGGGGCTGCGGAGATGTCATCACACCCGATTGTGCTCGCCGGGACCCGGCGCCGGCCGGCCGGTACGAAATTGGCTGGCCGCACCCGAGTCCGGCGACATACTCTTGCGCTGCGATGAACGGCGACCGCGCTCCGCTGCTGCTGTTGCTGTTCGCCACCGTGACCGCCGGGGCAGGCAACGGCATCTCGATCGTCGCGTTTCCCTGGCTTGCCCTGCAGCACAACGGATCCGCCTCGGCCGCCGCCGTGGTGGCGACGGCCGGGACGGTGCCGCTGCTGGCCTCCACGCTGCTGGCCGGCGCGGCGGTGGATTATCTGGGCCGGCGCCGGGTGTCGATGCTCTCCGATGCGCTGTCCGGGCTGTCGGTGGCGATGGTGCCGGTGCTGGTGCTGCTGTGCGGGGCGGGTGCGATCAACGTGCTGTCGCTGTCCGCGCTGGCCGCGCTCGGCGCGGTGTTCGACCCGGCCGGGATGACCGCGCGGATCTCGATGCTGCCGGAGGCGGCCGAGCGGGCGGGCTGGTCGCTGGACCGGGCCAACGGCGGTTATCAGGCGGCGTTCAACCTCGCCTACATCGTCGGCCCGGGCATCGGCGGGGTGTTGATCGCCACGCTCGGCGGCGCGCAGACCATGTGGGTGACCGCCGGGCTGTTCGTGGCGGCGCTGCTGGCCGTCGGGATGATCCGGCTGGCCGGGGCGGGCCGCCCGGACCGGGCCAAGCTGCCCGAACGGCTGTGGCCGGGAATCGTCGAGGGACTGCGGTTCGTCTGTCACAACCGGGTGCTGCGGACGCTGGCGGCGGTCGACCTGATCATCAACGGGCTCTACGTGCCGATCGAATCGGTGCTGTTTCCGAAGTACTTCACCGACCGCGGGCAGCCACAGCAGTTGGGTTGGGTGTTGATGGCGCTGGCCGCCGGCGGCCTGATCGGGGCTCTCGGCTACGCGGTGACCGCACGCCACCTGCCGCGGCGCAGCACGCTGATCGCCGCGATGCTGACCCTCGGGGTGACCACGACGGTGATCGCGTTCCTGCCGCCGCTGCCGCTGATCCTGGTGCTCTCACTGCTGGTGGGCCTGGTGTACGGCCCGATCGGCCCGATCTACAACTACGTGATGCAGACCCGGGCGCCGGCCCAATTGCGCGGTCGGGTGGTGGGCGTGATGGGGTCGCTGGCCTACGCCGCGGGCCCGGTCGGGCTGATCATCGCCGGGCCGCTCGCCGACGCCGCGGGCCTGACGGTGACGTTCCTGGCGCTGTCGGTGCCGATGCTGGCCGTCGGGCTGGCGGCACTGGCCCTGCCGTCGCTGCGCGAGTTGGACCGCCGCTGAGCAAACCCTCGTAGGATGGCCGTCCGTGATCAATCCGCAGCTCACCGACCTGATTGCCGAACTGCCCGACGGCGTCGTCGTCACCGATCCGGACATCCTGGCCTCCTACCGCCAGGACCGTGCGGTCGACCCCGACGCCGGCACTCCGCTGGCGGTGGTTCGCCCGCACACCACCGAGCAGGTCCAGTCGGTGCTGCGCTGGGCCACCGCCAACCGGATCGCCGTGGTGCCGCGCGGCGCGGGCACCGGGCTGTCCGGCGGCGCGACAGCGGTCAACGGCGGGATCGTGCTGTCCACGGAGAAGATGCGCGACATCCACATCGACCCGGTCACCCGGGTCGCGGTGGTGCAGCCCGGCCGGCTCAACGCCGAGGTGAAGGCGGCCGCCGCCGAGCACGGGCTGTGGTACCCGCCGGACCCGTCGTCATTCGAAATCTGCTCGATCGGCGGCAACATCGCCACCAATGCCGGCGGTCTGTGCTGCGTGAAATACGGTGTCACAACCGATTACGTGCTCGGCATGCAGGTGGTGTTGGCCGACGGCACCGCGGTACGACTCGGTGGCCCGCGGCTCAAGGACGTCGCCGGGCTGTCGCTGACCAAGTTGTTTGTCGGCAGCGAGGGCACCCTCGGGGTGATCACCGAGGTGACCCTGCGGCTGCTGCCGGCCCAGCCGCCGCGGGCGGTGGTGGTGGCCACCTTCCCCGCCGTCGCCGACGCCTGCCAGGCCGTCGTCGCCGTCACCACCCAGATCCGGCCGGCGATGCTGGAGTTCATGGACCGCACCACCATCAACGCGGTCGAGGACAAGCTGCGGATGGGGCTGGACCGGTCGGCCGGCGCGATGCTGGTGGCCGCCTCCGACGAGCGCGGCGGGGCCGCCGGCGCCGACGCGGAGCTCATCGCCGAGGCGTTCACCGCGCACCGCGCGCTGGAGGTGTACAGCACCGCCGACCCGGTCGAGGGCGAGGCCTTCGTCACCGCCCGGCGCGAAGCCATTCCGGCGGTGGAGGCCACCGGCGCGCTGCTGCTGGAGGACGTGGGGGTTCCGCTGCCGCGGCTGGCGGAACTGGTGTCCGGCATCGAGGAGCTGTCCGCGCGGCACCGGGTCACCGTCGCGGTGATCGCGCACGCCGGCGACGGCAACACCCACCCGCTGATCGTCTTCGACCCCGCCGACGCCGACATGGCCGCCCGCGCGCAGGTGCTGTTCGGCGAGATCATGGACCTTGCGGTGCGCCTCGGCGGCACCATCACCGGCGAGCACGGGGTCGGGCGGCTGAAGAAGCCGTGGCTGGCCGGCCAGCTCGGGCCCGAGGCGATGGAGCTCAACCGGCGGATCAAGGCCGCGCTGGATCCCGACGACATCCTCAACCCCGGCGCCCTGATCTGACGCCCGGGCCCGCCGGGACCCTCCCCATCCCGCCCAGCGCTCAACCTGGTCCGCGACACGCCGATGCCCGTGTACCTGGTTGAGCGCTCGCGGGAAAGGGGGCGGGCCAGCGGGACCGCAGGCATTGACATTTGGCGGAAAACGTCCCAATACTGAGACATGACGACGGATTTGTCTCACGCGCCGCGCTTTGAGTTGGCCAACGCCGACAGCTGGGCCGACCCCTGGCCGATGTACCGCGCGCTGCGCGACCACGACCCGGTCCATCACGTCGTCCCCGAAGACCGCCCGGGCGATGACTACTACGTGCTGTCCCGGCACGACGACATCTTCGCCGCCGCCCGCGACCACGAGACGTTCTCCTCCGCCCAGGGCCTGACGATCAACTATCGCGAGCTGGAACTCATTGGGCTGCAGGACAATCCGCCGATGGTGATGCAGGATCCGCCGGCGCACACCGCGTTCCGGCGACTCGTCTCACGCGGGTTCACCCCGCGCCAGGTGCAGGCCGTCGAACCCAAGGTAAGGGCGTTCGTGGTGGCGCGCCTGGAGCGGTTGCGCGAGGCCGGCGGCGGCGACATCGTCGCCGAGCTGTTCAAACCGCTGCCCTCGATGGTCGTCGCGCACTACCTCGGCGTGCCGGAGGAAGATCAGGGCCGGTTCGACGGCTGGACCGAGGCGATCGTCGCGGCGAACACCTCGACCGGGGGCCTGGGCTCCGCGTTGGACACCCTCGGCGTCGCGCTCGGCGAGATGATGGGCTATTTCACCGATCTGATCGCGCGCCGCCGCACCGAACCCGGCGACGACACCGTCTCGCACCTGGTGGCCGGCGGCATCGGCGCCGACGACGCGGACCTGGCCGGCAACCTGGCCATCCTGGCGTTCGCCTTCACCATGGTCACCGGCGGCAACGACACCACCACCGGGATGCTCGGCGGCACCGTGCAGTTGCTGCACCGCTACCCCGACCAGCGTCGCCTGCTGGCCGAGAACCCCGCTCTGATCACCGAATCCATCGAGGAGTTCCTGCGGCTGACCTCCCCGGTGCAGGGCCTGGCCCGCACCGCCACCCGGGACGTCACCATCGGGGACACCGTCATCCCGGCCGGGCGCAAGGCGCTGCTGCTCTACGGCTCGGGCAACCGGGACGAACGCCAATACGGCCCGAACGCCGGGGAACTGGACATCACCCGCAATCCCCGCAACATCCTGACCTTCAGCCACGGCGCGCACCACTGCCTGGGCGCGGCGGCCGCACGGATGCAGTCGCGCGTCGCGCTGACCGAACTGCTGGCCCGCTGCCCGGACTTCGCCGTCGACGAGTCGGGCATCACCTGGGCCGGCGGCGGCTACGTCCGCCGCCCGCTGTCGGTGCCGTTCACGGTGCGCTAGATGGCCCGCGGCGACTGGCTCTCGGGCAGCCGCGGCGAGCTGGCCGCCGACCGCATTCTCGATGCCGCCGGGCAACTGTTCGCCCGGCAGAGCCCGGCGTCGGTCGGCATGAACGACATCGCCCGGGCGGCGGGCTGCTCCCGGGCGACCCTGTACCGCTACTTCGACAGCCGGGAGGCGCTGCACGCCGGCTACGTCCACCGTCAGGCCCGGCTGGTGCACGCCCAACTCGGCGCGCAGCTGGCCGGCATCGACGATCCCCGCCGACGGCTGGTCGACGGGTTCTGCCACACCCTACAGCTGGTCCGCGCCGATCCGGCGCTGCGGTCCTGGTTCGGGGCCGACGCTCCCCCGCTGGGCGCCGAGCTGGCCGGGCGCTCGGAAGTGATCACCACCCTGGTGGCCGCGTTCCTGTCCTCGCTCGACGGCACCTCACTCGACGGCGCAGAGTCCACCGCCGAGCGCCGGGCCCGTTGGCTGGTGCGCGCGCTGACATCGCTGCTGAGCTTCCCGGGCACCGGTCCCGAGGACGAGCGGGCCATGGTGCAGGAGTTCCTGGTGCCCGTCCTGTTACCGGCCAGCGCGCAACCAGGACCGCGACACCCCGGAAAATCTGTACCTGGATGAGCGCTCGCGGGCCGGCAGGGTCGGCGGCTCGTCGCGCACCCGGGTCAGCCGGTGCAGCAGCCAGGACACCGGGACACTGAGCACCATGGTCCAGAAGAACAGCAGCCAGCCCGACCCGGTGTAGACCGGCTTCTGCAGGATCTCGACCATCGCGACTTCCATCAGCACCAGGTGCACCAGGAACAGCTCGTAGGAGATCTCACCGAGCCACACCATCGGCCGCGACCCCATCGCCGCCGCGTACCAGCCCCGGTTCCCCAACGCCAGCGGGGCGATCAGCAGCACCGCGATGACCGCGTAGAAGCCGGTCTTGATCAGCGCCTCGTAGAGCAGTTTGGGCGAGGTCGTCGGCTCACCGGCGATCGGCGTGGCGACGATCAGCAGGCACAGCAACGCCGGCGCAAGGGCGGTGAATCCGTAGATCTGGACCCGCATTTGGGCCAGCACCGTCAACGCCATGCCGCCCAGAAACCACACCGCGTAGGTCGGCGGCCACAGCCGCGCGGCCTCGGGCAGCCAGTCCACGGTGTGAAACAGCACGATCCAGATCGGCGAGACCAGCGACAGCGCGGCCAACCCGCCGAGCAGCCGGTAGGGCCGCCACTGCCGGCGGCACAGCAGCACCATCAACACGTAGGCGATTGCCGGCAGCAGAATGTAGAAGCCGACCTCGACGGCCAGGCTCCACATCTGGGTCATGCCCTGATGCAGGTAGTCGAAGTAGTTCTCGGTGTAGATCTGGGTGAGGGTCAGGTTGCGCAGCAGCCCGATCCAGGTGTGCCCGGGATTGGGCTGCACATCCCGGAAGTGATAGACGATGTAGGCGCCCAGCACGGTCACCACGTACGGCGGCATGATGCGGCGCACCCGGTGCCAGGCGTAACGCCGCAGCGACGGGTCGGGTCCGCCGGTCGCGGCGGCCTTCACCCACGGCCGGAACAACAGGTAGCCCGACAGCGCAAAGAAGATCGGCACACCGATCTCGAACCGGGACAGCATCAGTCCCTGATAGTTGTTGGTGTAGTGACCGGTGGTGTACGCGGCGTGGGTGGCGACCACCAGCACCGCCGCCAGCGCGCGCACACCGGTCAGCGAGGCGACCCGCCGTGAGGTTGCTGCCGTCATCTAGGGCTTCTTGTGCTTGGGCTTCTTGTCCGGCTTAGCGCCCTTGTTCCAGTCCGACTTGCCGAATTCCTTGCCGCCCTTACCGAAATCCGACCGGCCACCCTTGTCGAAGTCGGGCTTTGCGCTCTTGGGGTAACCACGCTTGCCCGGCTTGCCATCGCGGTCGCGGTCGCGGCTCGGGCTCCAGTCCGAGCCCCGCTCCCCGCGGCCCGCGCCGCGGTCGTAGTCCCGGCCCGCCCCGCGATCCTTCTTCCAGCCACCGCGCTGGTCCCGGTCGCCCTTGCGGCCCTCCCGGTCACCGCGATCACCGCGGCCGCCACCGGAGTCGAGCCGCAGGTTGATCGGCAGGCCCTGGATCTTGGTGTGCTGCAGCGCCTTCCAGGCGTCCGGCGGCAGCTGCGGGGGCAGTTCCACCAGGGAGAAGTCCAACCGGATGCTGATGTGCCCAAAGTCGCTGCGATGCAGGCCGCCCTCGTTGGCGATGGCGCCGACGATCGCGCCGGGCACCACCTTGTGCCGCTTACCGACATCGATGCGGTAGGTCGCGAAGCCCTCGCCGGCCCGGCGCAGCGGGCCGCGTTCCTCGCGGTCCCGGCGATCGCGTCCGCGACGCTCCTCGCGCACCGGCTCCGGCGCCATTAGGAATTCGCCACCGTCGCGGGTCTGCAGCGCCAGCGCCGCGGCAATGTCGGCCATCGGGACGTCGTTGTCACGCTCGTAGTCCTCGATGAGCCGGCGGAACATCTCCAGCCCCGGGGCCGACAGCGCCGAGGTGATGGAATCGCGGAACTTCGTGACCCGCTGGGCGTTGACGTCGTCGACGGTCGGCAGCTCGGCCTCGACCAGGGTGGAACGGGTCGCCTTCTCGATCGCTTTGAGCAGGTGGCGCTCACGCGGCGAGACGAACAGCACCGCGCTGCCCGAGCGCCCCGCCCGGCCGGTGCGCCCGATCCGGTGCACATAGGACTCGGTGTCGTGCGGAATGTCGTAGTTGAGCACGTGGCTGATCCGCTCGACGTCCAGCCCGCGCGCGGCGACGTCGGTGGCCACCAGGATGTCCAGGCTGCCGTCCTTGAGCGCGGCGATGGTCCGCTCCCGCATGCTCTGCGGGATGTCACCGTTGATCGCGGCGGCGGAGAAACCACGGGCCCGCAACCGATCCGCCACCTCCTCGGTGGCCTGCTTGGTCCGGACGAACACGATCATCGCCTCGAACGGCTCGGTCTCCAGGATCCGGGTGAGCGCGTCCATCTTGCGCGGCCCGGCCACCTGAATGTAGCGCTGCGAAATGTTCTCCGCGGTCGCGGTTTTCGCCTTGACCGAAACCTCGACAGCCTCGTTGAGGTACTTCGTGGTGATCTTGCGGATGCCCGACGGCATGGTCGCCGAGAACAGCGCCACCTGCTTGTACTCGGGGGTGTCGGCAAGGATGCGCTCGACGTCCTCGGCGAAACCCATCTGCAGCATCTCGTCGGCCTCGTCGAGCACCAGGTAGTCCAGGTGCGAGAGGTCCAGCGTGCCGCGCTCGAGGTGATCGATCACCCGGCCCGGGGTGCCGACGACGATCTGGGCGCCGCGGCGCAGCCCGGACAGCTGCACGGTGTAGGACGACCCACCGTAGATCGGCAGCACGGTCAGCCCGGGCAGGTGCGCGCTGTAGCGGCCGAATGCCTCGGCGACCTGCAGCGCCAGCTCCCGGGTCGGCGCCAGCACCAGCGCCTGGGTGGCCTTGGCCGACGGGTCGATCTTGGACAGGATCGGCACCGCGAACGCCGCGGTCTTGCCCGTTCCGGTCTGCGCCAGCCCGACGACGTCGCGGCCGGCCATCAGCGCCGGGATGGTGGCCGCCTGGATCGGCGACGGCGTCTCGTAGCCGACCTCCAGCAGGGACTTCAGCACCGCCGGATGGATGTTCAGGTCGGCGAAGCCGGGCTCGGTCGGTGCCGGCGGAGCGGCAACCGGTTCCGCCTCGGCGTCAGGCTCCGCCTCGGCAACCGGGGTGGGCTCGGCCACCGGTTCGGCCTCGGTCGGTGCCGGCGGGGTCGGCTCGGCCACGGGCGGGGTCGACTCGGCAACCGGGGTGGGCTCAGCCACCGGCTCGGGCTCGGCGGCGGCGGGCTCCGGTTCACTCACCGGCTCGGGCTCGGGCTCGGCGGCGGCGGGCGCGGGTTCGCTCACCCCCGCGACCGACGCGGCGGTGTCCGGCTCGGCGGCGGTCTCGAGGTCACCGGTCTGCTCCGGCTCAGCGTGGGTCATCAGGGGTGTCAGTCTACTGGCGTGGCACCGCGATCGGCCGGGGACCGCCGTGTTTGCCGGGGACCGGTAACCTGCCGTGCGTGCGCATCTCCCCCGCCGGCTCCGCGATCGCGGCGACGCTGCTGTCGATCCTGACGGCGTGCGGGTCCAGCGACTCCACCGTGGCCATCACCCCGGACGCGTCGCACACCGGCCCGGTCTCGTCGTCGGCCGCGCCCGTGGAGGCCCAGCCCGCAACCCCCGAGCCCGCCACCCCCGAGCCCGATCCGTGCCCGACCAACCTTGCCGCGCCGGCCATCGCCCGGGCGGTCTCCGAACTGCCCCGGGATCCGCGCAGCGGCCAGGCCTGGAACCCCGAGCCGATCGCCGGGAACTACAACGAGTGCGCCCAGCTGTCCGCGGTGGTCGTTCGGGCCAACACCAACGCCGCCAACCCGAACACCCGCGCGGTGCTGTTCCACCAGGGCAAATTCGTTTCCAGCGGGGCGCCGGACACCTTCGGCTTCAACGGTATCGACGAGGCTCAGAGCACCGGCGACACCGTCGCGCTGACCTATTCCAGCGGGATCCCCGGATTGTCCAGCGTGGTGAAGTTCCGCTGGAACGGCTCGGGCGTCGAATTGGTCGCCAACACTCCCTGACCTTCGCCGGCACACCCCGGAAAATCGACAGTTGTCTACTGTGACCCGGTGACCGTTTCCGTCCTGGAGCAGTTGACCGCGCTGGTCGGCGCGGCGTTTGTGTCCACCGACCCCGACGTGCTGGCCGGACGCAGCATCGACCACACCGGCCGCTACTCCGGCCGGGCCAGCGCACTGGTCCGGCCCGGCTCGGCCACCGAGGTCGCCGTCGCGCTGCGGATCTGCCGCGACGGCGGCGCGCACGTCACCGTGCAGGGCGGCCGCACCTCACTGGTCGCCGGGACGGTGCCCGAGCACGACGACGTGCTGCTGTCCACCGAGCGGCTCACCGAGATCGGCGAGGTGGACCGCACCGACCGCCGGGTGCGCGCCGGCGCCGGGGTGACCGCCGCCGACCTGCAGGCCGCCGCGCGGGCCGCCGACCTGGTCTTCGGGGTGGACCTGGCCGCCCGTGACACCGCCACCATCGGCGGGATGGCCTCCACCAACGCCGGGGGCCTGCGGACCGTGCGCTACGGCAATATGGGCGAGCAGATCCTCGGCCTGGACATCGCGCTGCCCGACGGCTCGATCCTGCACCGGCACTCCGAGGTCCGCCGCGACAACACCGGCTACGACCTCACCGCACTGTTCGTCGGCGCCGAGGGCACCCTCGGGGTGATCACCGGCCTGGACATCCGGTTGCACCCGGCCCCGGCGCACCGGGTCACCGCGATCGCCGGCTTCGATTCGCTGACCGCCCTGGTCGACGCCGGTCGGCTGCTGCGCGACGTCGAGACCATCGCCGCCCTGGAACTGATCGATCCGCGCGGCGTCGCGGTGGCCGCCGAGCGGCTCGGCGTCGCCGCCCCGGTGAGCGCGCATTGGCTGCTGCTCATCGAGTTGGCCGGCGACGACGACCAGACTGAACGGCTTGCCGACCTGCTGGAGCGGCTGCCGCTGTCGGCGGAACCCGCGGTCGGCATCGACACCGGCGACCAGCAGCGGCTGTGGCGGGTCCGCGAATCGGTCAACGAGATCCTCGGCGCCTACGGGCCGCCGCTGAAGTTCGACGTTTCACTGCCGCTGAGGCAGGTAGAACCGTTCGAGCAGGCCGCCGCCGCACTGCTGGCCGAGCACGTTCCCGGGGCCATCCCGGTGCTGTTCGGCCACGTCGGCGAGGGCAACCTGCACCTGAACGTGCTGCGCTGCCAGCCCCGCGATGAGCGGGCGCTGTACACCGCGATGATGGACCTGATCGCCGCGCATCACGGCAACGTCAGCTCCGAGCACGGGGTGGGCAGCCGCAAGCGCGAGTACCTGTCGATGGCGCGCACCGACGTCGACATCGCCGCGATGCGCACCGTCAAGGCCGCGCTGGACCCCACCGGCTACCTCAACGCCGCGGTGTTGTTCGCGCCGTAGACCGACGTACCAATCGGCGAACGGCCCGGCCATGTGCTGCCACAGCAGCACCATCGGCCACAGCAATCCCAAACGGTACGTTCGGCTACGGCAGCGCCGGAATCAATCCGGGCGGTAGTGCCGGCCGGAGGCCTGCGGATTGATCGGCGCCTCCGGGTCGTGGCCGCGGTCGTCCTCGGGCCGGACGTGCCGTCCCGGCGCGGAGTGCCGCGCCTGCGGGCGCGCCCGCTCGACCGGCTCGGCAACCGCGCGGTCGGACGCGACCGCGGTGGCGGGCCGGACGGCGGCATCCCACGGGTTGCCGAACCCGGTGAAACCGCTGTGCGGACCGAAGGTGAACCCCTCGTCCCCGTCGAGGTCGATCGGCCCGAACAGCGGATCCGGGCGGTCCGGGCGCGGGCCGGTGCCGGCAACAACGGGCACCGGGCCGGTGTCCGGATCGCCCGCGGTCTCCGGCTCGGCGGACTCCCGCACCGGAACCTGGTCAGCCCAGCTCGGCGGCTCGGCGGCCGCGCGCACCGGCACCTGATCGGCCCAGGGTTCTTCGAACCGGGGCTCGCCCGGCACCTCGATGTGCACCGGTTCCTCGGCCACCAGCGGCGGAGCGTCCTCGGCCAGTTCAGCCTCCGCCTCGGAGACCGTCTGCAACCGCGACACCGGCTCGGATTCCTCGTAGTAGACCGGGCGGGTACCCAGCAGGTACTCGACGTAGCCGTCATCGTCATCGATCCGGCTGTACTCGCCCGGCGGATGCGCCGGCTCCGGGCCGGCGTCGGGGCCGGCACCGCCGGGATCGCGCCAGAACGCGACGGCGTCCTCGAAGACCCCCAGCGGCACCAACTCGTCGGTGTCGTCGCCGGCCGCGCCGCCGACCCGCTCGACCGGACCGCGGCGCAGCACGCTGGCGCCGCCGGCCAGAAACAGCGCGGCCACCACCCCGAGCAGGCCCACCGCGGCAGGCAGCAACAGGGACTGGGAATAGGCCGTCGCGAACGGCTCCAGCAGGAATTCGGGCAGCTGGCGGACGGTGCCGTCGCCGGGGCTCGCCGGCGGGGTCCCCGGCGGCAGCTCGGCGCTGATCCGCCCGCTCAGGTACGCCGCCATCCCGGCGCTGCCGAGCACCGAGCCGACCTGCCGGGTGGCGTTGTACACCCCGGAACCGGCGCCGGCGATGTCGGTGGGCAGCCGGCGGGTGGCCGTCGCCGCCAACGGCGCCCAAATGAACGCCATCCCGACACCGAGCACGATGAACGGGATCACCAGCCGCCACACCGGGGTGGTGGCCGTCATCTCCACCGACAGCCAGGTCAGGCCGATCGCCAGGGTGGAAAAGCCGAAGCCGATCACCGGCACCGGGTGCGCCCGGTCGATGATCCGGCCGACCCACGGCGCCAGCAGGCCGCTGGCCACCGCCATCGGCGCGGTCAGCAGCGCCGAGCGGGTCGGGCTCAGGCCCATCACCTGCTGGGCATAGAAGTACACCGGCAGCACCATCCCGGTCACCGCAAACGCGATGATGGCCGCCCCGAACGCCGACACGGTGAAGTCCAGGTCGCGGAACACCCGCAGCGGGATCAGCGGCTCGTGCCGGTTGATCGACTGCCAGTAGAAGAACAGCCCCATCACCGCGACGCCACCGATGATCATCAGCCAGATCAGCGCCGACCAGTTCTGAATCTGGCCCTCCTGCAGGCCGAACACCACCAGGAACATGCCGATGCCGGACAGCACCACGCCGAGGATGTCGAAGCGGTGCTGCTCGGTCGGCAGCGTCGGGATCAGCCAGGCGCCGACGATCAGGCCGAGCACACCGATCGGGACGTTGACGAAGAAGATCCAGCTCCAGCCCCAGTGGTCGATGATGACGCCGCCGGCCAGCGGACCGACCAGCGTCGCCACCCCGGCGGTGGCCCCCCACACGCTCATCGCCACGCCGCGGTTGGCGGCCGGGAAGATCTTGGTGATGGTCGACAGGGTCTGCGGGGTCAGCAGCGCCGCGCCGATGCCCTGCACCACGCGGGCCGCGATCAGCATCTCGATCGACCCGGACAGCCCGCACCACAGCGACGCGGCGGTGAAGATGAACAGCCCGATCAGATACAGGTTCTTCGGCCCGAACCGGTCACCGAGCCGACCGGCGACCAGCAGCGGCACCGCGTAGGCCAGCAGGTAGGCGCTGGTGACCCAGATGATCCGGTCGTACTGCCCCTCGACGTGCAGGGCTTCCATCAGGGTGTCGTTGGCGACCGCGACAATGGTCGAGTCGACCAGGATCATGAAGAAGCCGATCATCATCGCCCACAGCGCGTGCCACGGGTTGCCCGAAGCTCGAGAGGGGATGTCAGCTCGTGAGGTCATCGCCAACTCAGGGTAGTCGGGTGCGGCCGGAGGCGGCCCGCAGCACGCGACAACCGGGTTGCGGTGCCGCCTCGATCACGTCGTCGACGACGGCGGAAACCATCGGCGACCGCCGGGCGTTGTCACCGGTTAGCCTGGGAACGCCCAGGCCACACTGCGACGGAGGCCCCATGCCCGCTGGAAAGACGCCCGCTGGAAAGACGCCCGCCGGAAAGCCCGACCACCTGCCGGCCCGCAACGGCGACGCCGCCGGCCCCGCCGAGGAGCCCGGCACGTCGGCCAAGCTGCTGTCCTATCTGCTGGAGACCAGTTCCCGGCTGCAGGGCCCGGCGATCCGCCGCTACGTGCAGCGCTTGCGCCGCAAGCGGCCGCATGCCACACCGGCCGACATCGTCAAGCGGATCCAGCGCACCTATCTGGTGACGGTGATTGCCAGCGGCGCGGCGATCGGATCGGCGGCGATCCTGCCGGGCATCGGCACGCTGACCGCGCTGGCGGCGGTCAGCGGCGAGACGGTGCTGTTCCTGGAGGCGACGACGGTGTTCGTGCTGGCGATGGCCGAGGTGTACGGCATCGAAGCCACCGACCGGGACCGCCGGCGCGCCCTGGTGCTCTACGTGCTCTCCGGCGAGGACGGCAAACACGCGGTGGCCAACGTGCTCGGCACCAGCCGAATCCGCGGCGGCTGGATGTCCGACGGCGCGGCGGCGCTTCCGCTGCCGGTGCTCGGCCAGCTCAATTCCCGGATGCTGCGGCACTTCGCCAAGAAGTGGGCGCTCAAGCGCAGCGCCCTGACGGTCGGCAAGGTGCTGCCGATGGGCATCGGCGCGGTGATCGGCGCGGTCGGAAACTGGCTGATCGGCCGCAAGTTCGTGCAGAACGCCAACGAGGCGTTCGGTCCGGCCCCGACGGTCTGGCCGTCGACGCTGCTGGAGTTGCCCGCGGCCCCAAGCAACCCCGACCCGAAACCGGCGCTGAGCCGGTAGCCCGTCGCCGACCGGGTCGCGGCGTTCGGGCAGGTCGACGGGCCCCGGCGCGGCCCCCCGGGCGGGTGCCCCCGACGGGTCCGGGCAACTGTGCGCAGTGCGGCCACCCCGACGCTGCCAAGGCGCTAGCCTTGACACCGCGACGACACGAAGTGATGACACAACATGTGCTGGGCGGCCCACCGGACCGCCTGCCACACCCCGCGATATGAATCGAGGCGAGCAGCTTCCGTGAGCAGTACAAGTTCACCTTTCGGCCAGAATGAGTGGCTGGTCGAGGAGATGTACCGCAAGTTCCGCGAGGATCCCGCCTCGGTCGATCCCAGCTGGCACGAGTTCCTGGTCGACTACAACCCCGACCCGGTGATCGACGACGCCGTGCCGCAGGCCGCACCCGCGGCCCCGGCACCCGCGGCGGCACCCGCGGCAAAGGCGCCGGCGGCAAAGGCCGCCGCGGCGAAGACCCCGGCCGTCGCTCCGCCGGCCCCGCCGTCGCGGCCGGTGCCCCCGGCCAAGACCCCGGCCAGCAGCACCGGCGCCTCGGCCCCCGACGCCGGCAAGCCCGCCCCCGCGCCGGCCCCGGCGGCCGCCGCCACCGAGGACACCAGCCAGGTGCTGCGCGGCGCCGCGGCCGCCGTCGTCAAGAACATGAACAACTCGCTGACGGTGCCGACGGCGACCAGCGTGCGGGCGATCCCGGCCAAGCTGATGATCGACAACCGGGTCGTCATCAACAACCATCTCAAGCGCACCCGCGGCGGCAAGATCAGCTTCACCCACCTGCTCGGCTACGCGATGGTCCAGGCGGTCAAGGCGTTCCCGAACATGAACCGGCATTTCGCCGAGATCGACGGCAAGCCCAGCGCCGTCACCCCGGCCCACACCAACCTGGGCCTGGCCATCGACCTGCCGGGCAAGGACGGAAAACGAACGCTGGTCGTCGCCGCCATCAAGGGCTGCGAGACGATGAAGTTCGGCCAGTTCATCGCCGCCTACGAGGACATTGTCCGGCGGGCCCGCGACGGCAAGCTCACCGGCGATGACTTCTCCGGTGTGACGATCTCGCTGACCAACCCGGGCACCATCGGCACCGTGCACTCGGTGCCGCGGCTGATGGCCGGGCAGGGCGCGATCATCGGCGCCGGCGCGATGGAGTACCCGGCGGAGTTCCAGGGCGCCAGCGAGGAGCGCATCGCCGACCTGGGCATCGGCAAGCTGATCACCCTGACCTCGACCTACGACCACCGGATCATTCAGGGCGCGGAGTCCGGCGACTTCCTGCGCACCGTGCACCAGCTGCTGCTGTCCGACGACTTCTTCGACGAGATCTTCTACGAGCTCGGCATTCCCTACGAGCCGGTGCGCTGGCGCACCGACAACCCCGACTCGATCGCCGACAAGAACGCCCGCGTCATCGAGCTGATCGCCGCCTACCGCAACCGCGGCCACCTGATGGCCGACATCGACCCGCTGCGGCTGGACAACACCCGGTTCCGCAGCCACCCCGACCTCGACGTGCTCACCCACGGGCTCACGCTGTGGGACCTGGACCGTGAGTTCAAGGTCGACGGGTTCGCCGGCAAGCAGTACAAGAAGCTGCGCGACGTGCTTTCGGTGCTGCGCGACGCCTACTGCCGGCACATCGGCGTGGAGTACACCCACATCCTGGAGCCCGAGCAGCAGAAGTGGCTGCAGGATCGCATCGAGCGCAGGCACGACAAGCCGACCCTGGCCCAGCAGAAGTACATCCTCAGCCGGCTCAACGCCGCGGAGGCCTTCGAGACCTTCCTGCAGACTAAATACGTTGGGCAGAAACGGTTCTCGTTGGAGGGCGCGGAAACCATCATCCCGATGATGGACGCCGCGATCGACCAGTGCGCCGAGCACGCCCTCACCGAGGTCGTCATCGCCATGCCGCACCGCGGCCGGCTCAACGTGCTGGCCAACATCGTCGGCAAGCCCTACGCGCAGATCTTCGGCGAGTTCGAGGGCAACCTGAACCCGTCGCAGGCGCACGGCTCCGGCGACGTCAAGTACCACCTGGGCGCCTCGGGCACCTACATCCAGATGTTCGGCGACAACGACATCGAGGTGTCGCTGACGGCCAACCCCAGCCACCTGGAGGCCGTCGACCCGGTGCTGGAGGGGCTGGTCCGGGCCAAGCAGGACCTGCTCAACAAGGGCGACACCCCCGAGGGCTACACGGTGGTGCCGCTGATGCTGCACGGCGACGCCGCGTTCGCCGGCCAGGGCGTGGTGGCCGAGACGCTGAACCTGGCGCTGCTGCGCGGGTACCGCGTCGGCGGCACCATCCACATGGTGGTCAACAACCAGATCGGGTTCACCACCTCCCCGGAGAACTCGCGCTCCAGCGAGTACTGCACCGATGTGGCCAAGATGATCGGTGCGCCGATCTTCCACGTCAACGGCGACGACCCGGAGGCCTGCGACTGGGTCGCCCGGCTGGCCGTCGACTTCCGCCAGGCGTTCAAGAAGGACGTCGTCATCGACATGCTGTGCTACCGCCGCCGCGGGCACAACGAGGGCGACGATCCGTCGATGACCCAGCCGGCCATGTACGACGTCATCGACCGCAAGCGCGGTGTCCGCAAGCACTACACCGAGGCGCTGATCGGCCGCGGCGACATCTCCATGAAGGAAGCCGAGGTCGCGCTGCGCGACTACCAGGGCCAGCTGGAACAGGTCTTCAACCAGGTTCGTGACCTGGAGAAGTTCACCGCCGAGCCCAGTGAGTCGGTGGAGACCGAGCAGGTCATCACGCACGGGCTCAACACCGCCGTCGACAAGGCCATGCTGGCCCGGATCGGCGACGCGCACCTGGCGGTTCCCGAGGGCTTCTCGGTACATCCGCGGGTGCAGCCGGTGCTGGAGAAGCGCCGCGAGATGGCCTACGAGGGCAAGGTCGACTGGGCGTTCGGCGAGCTGCTGGCGCTCGGGTCGCTGGTCGCCGACGGCAAGCTGATCCGGATGTCGGGTCAGGACACCCGCCGCGGCACCTTCACCCAGCGGCACGCGGTGATCATCGACCGCAGGACCGGCGAGGAGTTCACCCCGCTGCAGCTGCTCGCGGTCGACGAGCAGGGCGTGCCCACCGGCGGCAAGTTGATGATCTACAACTCCGCGCTCAGCGAGTTCGCCGCGGTCGGCTTCGAATACGGCTATGCCGTCGGCAATCCCAGCGCGCTGGTGCTGTGGGAGGCGCAGTTCGGCGACTTCGTCAACGGCGCCCAGTCGGTGATCGACGAGTTCGTCAGCTCGGGCGAGGCCAAGTGGGGCCAGACCTCCGATGTGGTGCTGCTGCTGCCGCACGGACACGAGGGCCAGGGCCCCGACCACACCTCCGGGCGCATCGAGCGGTTCCTGCAGCTGTGCGCCGAGGGCTCGATGACGGTCGCGCAGCCGTCCACCCCGGCCAACTATTTCCACCTGCTGCGCCGGCACGCGCTCGGCGGCATTCACCGGCCGCTGATCGTCTTCACCCCGAAGTCGATGCTGCGCAATAAGGCCGCCGTCAGCGACGTGAAGGACTTCACCGACGTGAAGTTCCGCTCGGTGCTGGAAGAGCCCGGCTACGAGGACGGCATCGGCGACCGCAGCAAGATCACCCGGATGCTGCTGTGCTCGGGGAAGATCTACTACGACCTGGTGGCACGCAAGGCCAAGAAAAAGCGCGAGGACGTCGCCATCGTCCGGATCGAGCAGCTCTACCCGCTGCCGCCGCGGCGGCTCGGGCACGTGCTCGGGCTGTACCCGAACGTGCGGGAGTACTTCTGGGTGCAGGACGAGCCGGCCAACCAGGGCCCGTGGCCGACGTTCGGGCTGTGGCTGCCGGAACTGCTGCCGGAGCTGCTGACCGGGATCAAGCGGATCTCCCGGCGGGCGATGAGCGCACCGTCGTCGGGCTCGTCGAAGGTGCACGCCGCCGAGCAGCAGGAGATTCTCGACGCCGCTTTTGAGTGACGCCGCTTTTGAGTGACGCCGCTTTTCGAGTGAGCCTCCCCGGTGGCAGTACCGCCGGTATCGGCTAGCCTGGTCCGGCAAGTTTCCTCAACGTCAGGAGTGTTCATGCAAGGCTTCGCCGGCAAGGTCGCCGTCGTCACCGGCGCCGGATCGGGCATCGGGCGCGCGCTGGCCCTCGAACTGGGCCGATCCGGTGCCAAGCTCGCCATCAGCGACGTCGACGTGGCGGGCCTGGCCGAGACCGAGGCCCTGCTCAAGTCCATCGGCGCCCCGGTCAAGGCCGATCGCCTCGACGTGACCGAACGCGAGGCGTTCCTGATCTACGCCGACGAGGTCAAGGAGCACTTCGGCGTCGTGCACCAGATCTACAACAACGCCGGCATCGCGTTCACCGGCGACGTCGAGGTGATGGGCTTCAAGGACATCGAGCGGGTGATGGATGTCGACTTCTGGGGCGTGGTGAACGGCACCAAGGCGTTCCTGCCCCACCTGCTCGAGTCCGGCGACGGCCACGTCATCAACGTCTCCAGCCTGTTCGGCATCTTCGCGGTGCCGGGCCAGTCCGCCTACAACGCGGCCAAGTTCGCGGTCCGCGGCTTCACCGAGGCGCTGCGCCAGGAGATGATCACCAAGAAGCGGCCCGTCGCGGTGACCACGGTGCATCCCGGCGGCATCAAGACCGCCATCGCGCGCAACGCCGGCTCGGTGGAAGACCTCGACGCCGCCGATCTGGCCGCCCAGTTCGACAAGAAGCTGGCGCGCACCTCCCCCGAGCGGGCCGCCGAGATCATCCTGGAGGCCGTCCGCAAGAAGAAGGCCCGGGTGCTGGTGGGCGCCGACGCCAAGTCGCTCGACGTGCTGGTGCGGATCCTCGGCTCGAATTACCAGAGCATCTTCTCGCGGGTGATGGGCATGCTCGTCAAGAACGGGCACTGACGCAGCGCGAAACGCTCGGTCGAGATCAGTGCCCGGTGGCGCCGATCGGGTTGTCGGCCAGCCAGCGATCGGCGACCAGCCGCGGGTCCGCGCCCGCAGCGACCTCGGCCCGCAGCTGTTTGAGCGACGCGGTGTCCAGCACCCCGGCGACCTCGTTGAGCGCGACCACCTGCTGCGGGCCCAGCTCGTTGCGCCGGTACAGCGGCACCACGTTCTGCGCGCGGATCAGCGCCGGCTTCTCGTCGGCGAGCAGCACGATGTCGGCCGGCACGCCCGGATCGGCGGTGCTGGTCCACGCCAGGTTGATCGCACCGGTGCGCAGCGCGTCGAACAGCGTCGCGTCGTCGGCGAATTCGACCGGTTTCGGCGGCGCGCAGCGGCCGACCTTGGCCGGCACGGCGGCCCCGCGCACCGCGCCGGGCCGCAGCTCGGCGCACCGCCGCAGCGCGGTGGTCAGCTCACGGCCGCCCCAGGCCGTCGCGGTGCGCTCGGTGACCGCGGCGGCCGCCTTGTCCTCCGCTGCGGTGGTGTAGTCCCCGGCCCCGATGCCCTCCGGCAGCACGCCGACCATCTGCCGGTACACCGTCTCATCGGCGCGCCCGCCGCTGCCCGGGGCGAACCGCTGCAGCCATCCGCCGGTCAGCCCCGCCACGATGGTCGCCGCGCCCGAGTCCAGCGCGGTCAGTGGATCGTCGAACTGTTCGACCCGCACCGGGGTGCCGTAGAACCGCAGCGCGGCGGCGTAGACATTGGCCAGCAGCACCGACTCCGGCCGCTCGGATGCGCCGATCACCAGGTCCGGCGGCGGTGGCGGCGGACCGCCGCAGGCCACCAGCAGCGCGGCCAGCCCCGCGGCCAGTGTCACCCGCAGGGTGCTCGCCCATTCCGCCACGGCGCCAGGGTACTCGACTCCGGGCCCCGGACCCGGCAGTGTGGATCGCCTCGGCCGGCCACCCGAGCACGTACCATGACCGCTGATCCCCGCCGTCGGGACAGGAGGTTCGCGATGCCGTCGTTCCGCGCGCTCCCGCCGCACGGACGCCCCGGTGAACCCGACACCCAGCGCGCGCCGGTGCCGGTCGCCGAGGCGATGGTGGACTGCGCGGTCTACCTCGACGGCAAGCGGTTGCCCGGTCCGCGGACCCATCGGGCGGCGGTGCAGAAGCTGCGCGAGCTGCGCGAGGATGGCCGCACCGCATTCGCCTGGATTGGCCTGCACGAGCCCGACGAGCAGCAGATGCAAACGGTGGCAGCCGATTTCGGCCTGCACGCGCTGGCCGTCGAGGACGCCGTGCACGCCCATCAGCGACCCAAGCTGGAGCTCTACGACAACACCCTGTTTCTGGTGCTCAAGACGGTCAACTACGTTCCGCACGAGTCGATCGAAAATGCCCGCGAGATCGTCGAAACCGGCGAGATCATGGTGTTCGTCGGACACGACTTCGTCGTGACGGTCCGGCACGGCGAGCACAGCGGCCTCGCG
Source organism: Mycolicibacterium fallax (assembly GCF_010726955.1). Lineage (NCBI taxonomy): Bacteria > Bacillati > Actinomycetota > Actinomycetes > Mycobacteriales > Mycobacteriaceae > Mycobacterium > Mycolicibacterium fallax. The sequence continues at coordinate 4,038,515 of NZ_AP022603.1, read as the reverse complement.
GCGGTGCGCCGGCAGCTCGAAGACGAGCAGAACCAGTTGCGGCTGGGCCCGTTCGCCGTCATGCACGCGATCGCCGACCATGTGGTCGACCGCTACCTGGCGGTCACCGCCCTGGTCGAGGGCGACATCGACGACATGGAGGAGGACATCTTCTCCGCCGGCGGCCGCACCGACGTCACCGCGATTTACATGCTCAAGCACGAGGTCCTGGAACTTCGCCGGGCGGTGGCGCCGCTGACCGACGCGCTGACCAAGCTGCAGAACGACTATCGCGATCTGCTGTCCAAGGAGGTGCTGCGCTACATGCGCGACGTCCTGGACCATCAGATCCAGGCCGCCGAGCGGATCGCCGGCTACGACGACCTGCTCACCTCACTGGTGCAGGCGGCGCTGGCCAAGGTCGGCATGCAGCAGAACACCGACATGCGCAAGATCTCGGCGTGGGTGGCGATCGCCGCGGTGCCGACCATGGTGGCCGGCATCTACGGGATGAACTTCGAGTACATGCCGGAGCTGGACTGGCCATGGTCCTACCCGGCGGTGCTGTGCACCGTCGTCCTGGTCTGCGTGCTGATCTACGCCCGCTTCCGCCGCAACGACTGGCTCTGAGGCAATCCGGTTCAGCTCGGCGACCAGGCCCGCCGGGCCGGATCGGTCACGTCGACGCCGTCCTGCTCCCAGGCCTCCCGCAGCGCGGGCGCACCCTTGAGTCGCACCCAGGCCGCCTCCGTCGCGGTGATCGGCACCGCCGAGAGGAACACCACCGGCTCGGCCGGCGGATCGAGCTCAACGGCACCAATCGAGCTGTCCCCCAACAGGAAAGCGCTGAACACGCCCGCCGTCGTGGGTTCCCACAGCGGCGCGCCGAGATCGATCAGGGCATCGGGGGTGAGCACCACCCCCTCGACCGCCGGGGTCGCCGCCAGCAGCGCCACCGATCGCGCCAGCCCCGCGGTGGGCAGCCCGGCCCGCAGCGTCACCACCACCTCGGCGCGCGGGCCGCGGTGCGGGTCGGCGGCGATGTCGGTCGGATCGGCCATCGGATGCCGGGCGCAGCCCACCGACACGTAGCTCAGCACACCGGCGGAATCCGGCCCGAACCGCAGCACCTGAATCGGCTCCAGGCCCAGGAACGTCACGCTCGCCGAGGCGGGTTCGGCCAGGTTGCCCGCCGCCGCGAAGTGCGCGCGCAGCTGCTCCCGGACCCGGTCGACGACCGCGCTCATCGGCGCGGAATGGTCAGGTTGACACCGGAATCGGCGTCGAAGAGCACCAGTTTGGCGGTGTCCAGCGCCAATTCGATCTCGGCGCCCTCGGCCGCCGCCGAATCCGCCGACACCCGTGCCACACAACCGTCGCGGCCGCCGGATTCGGCGGCCAGCTCGGCGAGCTGTTCGGCCGCCACCGCGGGCGCGCCGGGGATGCGGAAATGCACGTACTTGTCCGCGCCAAGGGACTCCACCCGATCGGCGACGGTGCTGAAGGTCAGCGCCTGGATCCGCTGGTAGCCGTCGATCACCGCGGCGTCCTCGAAGTGCTCCGGTCGCACGCCGGCGATCAGGCGGTCCGCCCGGGGATGCTCGGCGATGATCTCCAGGGTTTCCGGCGGCAGCGTCACCTCGCCGAACGGCAACTCCACGCCGAAATCGGTGAGGGCGGCGGGCAGGAAGTTCATCGCCGGGCTGCCGATGAAGCCGGCCACGAACAGGTTCGCCGGCCGCTGGTAAAGCTCGGCGGGCGTGCCGATCTGCTGGGCGACGCCGCCGAGCAGCACCACCACCCGGTCGCCGAGCGTCATCGCCTCGGTCTGGTCGTGGGTGACATAGACCGTGGTGGTGCCCAGCCGCTTCTGCAGCGCGGCGATCTCCCCGCGCATCTGCACCCGCAGCTTGGCGTCGAGGTTGCTCAGCGGCTCGTCCATCAGGAACGCCTTGGGTTTGCGCACGATGGCCCGGCCCATCGCCACCCGCTGGCGTTGACCGCCGGACAGTTGCGCGGGCCGGCGGTCGAGCAACTCGGTGAGGTCCAGAATCCGGGCGGTCTCCTGCACCTTTGCCTCGATCTCGGCCTTGCCGAGCTTGGCCAGCGTCAGCGGGAAGGCGATGTTCTGCCGCACCGTCATGTGCGGGTAGAGCGCATAGGACTGGAACACCATCGCGATGTCGCGGTCCTTGGGCGCCTTCTCGTTGACCCGCTGCCCGTCGATCAGCAGCTCGCCGGAGCTGATGTCGTCCAGGCCGGCGATCATGTTCAAGGTGGTGGACTTCCCGCACCCCGACGGGCCGACCAGGATCAGGAATTCGCCGTCGGCGATGGTCAGCGACAGGTCGCGGACGACCTCGCGCACGCCCGCGCCGTCGGGATAGCTCTTGGTCACCTGCGAGAGGACAATCTCGGCCATCGCTACCCTTTCACCGCGCCGGAGGTCAGCCCGGCGACAATCCGGCGCTGGAAGATGAGAACAAAGATGATGATCGGCACGGTGATGACCATCGCGCCGGCGGCAATCGATCCGGTCGGTTCCTCGAATTGCGAACTGCCGGTGAAGTTTGCGATCGCCACCGGCGCGGTGATCGACCGCGGCGTCGCGGTCAGCGACAGGGCCAGCAGCAGGTCGTTCCAGGCGAAGATGAACACCAGGATCGCCGCGGTGACGATCCCGGGCGCGGCCAGCGGTGCGATCACCTTCCGGAACGCCTGGGCCGGGGTGGCGCCGTCCATCTTGGCGGCCTTCTCCAACTCCCAGGGGATCTCCCGGAAGAACGCCGAGAGCGTGTAGATCGCCAGCGGCAGCGCGAAGGTGATGTACGGGATGATCAGCCCGGGCCAGGTGTCGAACAGCCCGGTCTGGCGCCAAATGTTGAACAGCGGTGTCACCAGCGAGATCTGCGGGAACATCGCGATCAGCAGCGCCACCCCGATCAGCAGTTTCTTGCCGGTGAACTCCAGCCGGGCGACCGCGTAGGCGGCCATCCCACCGATGATCACCGCGATGACGGTGGTGATCAGTCCGATCCCGATGGAGTTGATCAGCGCCGAGTCGAAGCCGGCGCCGCCGGAGAAGATCGCCCGATAGTTGTCCAGCGTGATCGACGTCGGAATCAGGTTGCCGTCCTTGACCGTTGACGTCGGCTTCAGCGACAGCGACAGGATCCACAGCACCGGCAGCAGCGCATAGATCAGCACCGCGATGTTGACGACGGTCCAGCCGGTCACCCGGCCCGCACCCCAGCGCTGGGTCATCGGCTCGCCTCACCCTCGCTGCCGGGTGCCGCGGCGCCGAACAACCTGATGAAGATGACGGCGATCAGCGCCACGCACAGGAACACCAGCACGCTGATCGCCGAGCCGAGCCCCAGCGAGAAGCCCTTGAACAGGTTGTCGTAGCCCAGGATCGACACCGACGCGGTGTCGTTGGAGCCCCCGGTCAGCACGTAGATGTTGTCGAAGATCCGGAACGCGTCGAGGGTGCGGAACAGCAACGCGACCAGGATGGCCGGCTTCATCAGCGGCAGGATCACCCGGATCAGCCGCTGCCAGTGCCCGGCGCCGTCGACCTGGGCGGCGCGCAGCAGATCGTCGGGCACCAGCGCCAGCCCGGCCAGCAGCAGCAGCGCCATGAACGGGGTGGTCTTCCACACCTCGGCCAGCACGATGACCGCCAGCGACGGCCACTGCTCGGTCAGCGGCGCGGCGCCGTCGGGCAGCAGGTTGGCCAGATACCCGGTGCCCGGTGTCCAGGCGTAGTACCAGCTGTAGGACGCCGCGACGGTGACGATGCCGTACGGGATCAGGATCGCCGTGCGGACCATCGATTTGGCGAAGATGGTGCGGTGCATGACCAGCGCCAGCGCCAGCCCGATCACGAACTCGATCGCCACCGACACCACGGTGATGGCGGTGGTGACACCCAGCGCCGACCACCAGTAGCCGTCGGTGAGCACGGTCTGGTAGTTGGCGAACCAGACGAAGGACCGCTCGTCGGGCATCGCGAGGTTGTACTGCTGCAGGCTCAGCCACACCGCGTACAGGATCGGGTAGCCGGTGACGGCTACCATCAGCACCGCGGCCGGGGAGATCAGCCAGTACGCCAGCCGACGCTGGGCGCGACGGTCGTCGCTGCGTGCCGGTGCCCGGGTGGTCACGGGATCAGCCCCTTCCCGTCGATCGCCTTCTGCACCTGCGCGGCGAGCTCGTCGGCGGTGCGCTCCGGGTCGATGTCGCGGATCGGGGCCAGGGTGGCCGACATCCGCATCGACACCGACTGATACAGCGGCGAGGCGGGCCGGACCGCGGCGGTGGTCAGCTGGTCGCGGATGATCGCGTACTGCGGGTACTTGGCCTGGAACGCCGGATCGTCGTAGAGCGAGGCGCGCACCGCGGGCAGGCCGCCCTCCACCGACACGAACCGCTGATTGTCGGTGTTGCGGATGCAGCGCAGCGCCTCGAACGCCTCGGCGCGGTGCGCGGTGGTGGGCGAGACGGCGACGTTCAGCCCGCCCAGGGTGACCCGCGCCGGCCGGCCTGGGTCGACGGACGGGTACGGCGCAAAACCGAACACCCGCTGACTGGCGGCGTAGGCGGCGGCGAACTGCTCGTCGCTGGGCGCAAAGCTGCCGACGGCGTTGATCGCGCCGGCCAGCGCGGGGTCGTCGCTCAGCGGCAGGAACGGCACGCCGCCCTTGATCGCGTTCTCCATCATCGACGGCAGCACGAACGGCCAGTTCACCTCCAGGGCGGCCTTGCCCTGTTCCAGCGCCAGCCGGGCGGTGCCCTCGTCGGTCTGGGTGATCGACGGGTCCGCGCCCGGCGCGGTGGCGACGTCGCGGATGATCTGCAGCGCCCGCACGGTGGCCGCGCGGTGCTCGGGGGTGTCGACCAGGGTGACGGCGGCACCGTCGTCGGACAGCACCGACCCGCCCGCGCTCTCCAGCAGGGTGTTGAACCACACCACCAGGCCCTCGTACTGCTTGGCCTGCACCGCGATCCAGCTCGGCCCGCCCTCGCGGTGGAGCCGGCCGGCCTCGGCCAGCATGCCGTCCCAGGTGGCCGGCGGCGCGTCCATCAGGTCGGCGCGGTACCAGAGCAACTGGGTGTTGGTGGTGACCGGCGCGGCGAACAGCCGGCCCTGCCAGGTCGCGGTCTCCAGCGGGCCGGGCAGCGTGTCGGTGACGGCGTCGGTCTCGGCCAGCCCGGCCGGGTCGTCGGACAGCGGCAGGGCCCAGCCGGCCTCGGCGAACTCGGCGGTCCACACCACATCGAGCGCCATCAGGTCCAGGGTGCGGTCGTTGCCGGTGATCCGGCGGGCCAGCTGCAGGCGCTGGTCGTCGGCGCCCTTGGGCAGCGCCCGCTGCTGGATGGTGAACCGGCCGTCGAGTTGGGCGTTGCAGCGTTCGGCGACGGCGGTGAAGGTCGCGGTCTCGCTGGCCGGGGTGTAGAGGCTGATCACCAGCCCGTCGTCGCCGGAGCCGCAACCGGTCAGCGCCGACGCGGCGGTGATCGTGGCCAGCAGGGCGGCGCCGGCTCGGCGCCGCGCGCCGCGCCGTCGTCGCTGCGTTGCTCTCACCAACGGTGACACCGCCTCTCGGCTCGCTGACCGGGTTGTTCCCGCGCCAAGGACGGTAGAGCGCTGCTGTGTGGCATGCAACACCGGGCGCCGTCGTCGTGCGGCGGGCCGGGCCGGGCGCTCAGCGGCCCAGCGACTCAGATACTCAGTCGGGCCAGCATGTCGCGGGCGCGCTCGGCGTTCTGCGGATCGCAGAGCACGTCGTAGCGGCCGGCGACCAGTTGCATCGTCGAGCTGAAGTCGCGGGTGCCGCGGGCCATCGCGTACGGCACCGCGGAGGTGATCAGGCCGAACACCACCCCGGCCAGCACACCGGCCAGCAGCGATCCGGCCAGGTTGGTGCTGAACATGCCCAGCACCAGGCCGATGAAGACACCGAGCCAGGCGCCGGTCAGCACCCCGCCGCCGAGCACCTTCGGCCAGGTCAGCCGCCCGGTGACCCGCTCGACCTGCATCAGGTCCACCCCGACGATGGTCACCTGCTGGACCGGGAACTGCTGGTCGGACAGGTAGTCGACGGCCTTCTGCGCCTCGGCGTAGGTGGGATAGGAGCCGATCGGCCAGCCCTTGGGCGGGGTCGGGAGCCCGACCGGCGGGCGTCGGCCCGGCCCGCCGGGCCCGGCTGCGGTCGGGCCCATCGGCCCTCCGGACTGAAATGGACTGCTCATCGCCGCCCATTGTCCTGCATGCCGCGCCGGATGTCACCGCGCGGGTTCGCGCCCGCGATGTCACCGCGCGGGTCCGCGCCAGATGTCACCGCGCGGGTCCGCGCCCGATGTCACCGTCGGCCCGGTGCGCAATAATGGTCTGGTCGCCTGCCGCGCCGGCTCCGACGACCCCGCCGCAGCCCGTTAGGACCGAGATGACCGATCCCGAACCGCAGTACCGCGGTGTGGAGTACCCGCCCCTGGAGAGTTCCCCGCCGCCGGTGGACTATCCGGCCGGCTTCGGTGGGGGCGACCAGCAGCCGCCACCGGCCTACAGCCCGCCCGCGCCGAGTTACCCGCCGCCGGGCTATGAGCCGCTGCCGTCCTACCCGGCTCAGTCCTACCCACCGCCGTCGTCCTACCCATCGCCGTCGTCCTTCGGCCCGCCGCCGCCGTCCTTTGCCGCCCCCGGGTACCCGCAGGCCCCGGGGTACCCGCAGGCGCCCGGCTACCCGCCGGCCTACCCGGACCCCTACGACCCGTACGCCATGAGCCGGCCGGTCGGCATGAACGGCAAGGCGCTGGCCGCGCTGATCACCTCGGTCGCCGGGATCGGGCTGTGCGGCTTGCCGTCGATCGTCGGGATCATCCTCGGCATCATCGCCATGGGCGAGACCAAACGCACCGGCCAGGAGGGCTACGGCATGGCGCTGGCCGGCGTGATCGTCGGCGGCGTGGTCGTCGGCCTGGCGGTGCTCTGGCTGTTGTTCGTGGTGGCCGCGGGCGCTTCCTCGGGCTGGAACTGACCGAGGCTAGGCCGGCGGGGTGAACCGCTGGCCGGACCGCGTCATCCCGGCCGCGCGGCCCTTACCGGCGATGACCAGCGCCATCTTGCGGCTGGCCTCGTCGATCATCTCGTCGCCGAGCATGGCCGCGCCGCGGGACCCGCCTGCCGCGCTGGCGTGCCACTGATAGGCCTCCAGGATCAGCTCGGCGTGGTCGTAGTCGGCCTGGCGCGGGCTGAAGATCTCGTTGCCCGCGGCGATCTGGTCGGGGTGCAGCACCCACTTGCCGTCGTAGCCCAGCGCCGCGGTGCGCCCGGCCACCCGCCGGAACGCCTCGACGTCTCGCACCCGGAAGTACGGGCCGTCGATGGCGGCCACCCCGTGCGCGCGGGCCGCGATCAGAATCGACATCAGGATGTGGTGGTAGGCGTCGCCGACGTCGTAGCCCTCGGGCTGCTCGCCGACGACCAGGGTGCGCATGTTCAGGTTGGCCATCAGGTCGCCGGGCCCGAGCACCAGCGCCTGCACCCGCGGGTGCGCGGCGATCGCGTCGAGCTGACGCAGGCCGGCCGCGTCCTCGATCTGCGCGTCGATGCTGATCCCGCCGACCGGCAGCCCGTGCTCGCGTTCCAGCTGACACAGCAGCAGATCCAGCGCGTGCACGTGGCTGATGTCGGACACCTTGGGCAGCACGATCATGTCGATCCGCCCGCCCGCGGCGGCGGTTCCGCCGACCACCTCGACGACGTCGGCGTAGGTCCACGGCGTCGTCCAGTCGTTGCAGCGGAAGCCCAGCAGTCCGGCCTGCCAGCCCGGCTCGGCCAGCGCGGCGGCCACCGTCACCCGCGCGGCGGCCTTCGCGTCGGGCGCCACCGCGTCCTCCAGGTCCAGGAAGATCTCGTCCGCGGCCAGATTTTTGGCCTTGTCGATCATCTTGCGGCTGCTGCCCGGAACCGAAAGGCAGGTGCGCCGCGGCCGGGGCACCAGCTCGTCGGCGGCGGAATTGGGGTGGGGTCGATACACGCTCGTCACCCTTTCACTCCTACCCTTTGAGGTATGGCGGCGGTCAACAGGGTGTACGCGGCGCAGTTGGCCGGCCTCGTCGTGCTGGGTCCCGACGGCGAGTCCCACGGCCGGGTGCGCGACGTGGTGATCAGCATGAGCATCGTCCGCCAGCAGCCCCGAGTGCTGGGTCTGGTGATCGAACTGCTCACCCGGCGCCGGATTTTCGTGCCGATCCTGCGGGTCACCGCGATCGAACCGAACGCCGTCACGCTCAACACCGGAACCGTCTCGCTGCGCCGGTTCGCCCAGCGGCCCGGCGAGGTGCTGGTGCTCGGGCAGGTGCTCGACACCCGGGTCCGGGTCGACGACCCGGAGCTGCCGGAACTGGTCGGGGTCGACGTGACCGTCGTCGACCTGGGCATCGAGACGACCCGGACCCGCGACTGGGTGGTCACCCGGGTGGCGGTGCGCAGTCATCGCCGGCTGCGCCGCACCACGGTGCACGTGGTGGACTGGCGGCACGTCGCGGGGCTGACCCCGTCCGGGCTGGCGATGCCCGACCAGGGGGTGGCCCAGCTGCTGCACCAGTTCGACGACCAGCGCCCGATCGAGGTCGCCGACGCGCTGCGCGACCTGCCCGCAAAGCGTCGCGGCGAGGTGGTCAAGGCCCTCGACGACGAGCGGCTGGCCGACATCCTGCAGGAGCTGTCCGAGGACGAGCAGATCGAGCTGCTGCTGAGCCTGGGCATCGAGCGCGGCGTCGACGTGCTGGAGGCGATGGACCCCGACGACGCGGCCGACCTGCTCGGCGTGCTGAACCCGACGCTGGCCGAGACGCTGCTGACCCGGATGGACCCCGAGGACTCCGACCCGGTGCGCCGGCTGCTGACCCACTCGCCGGACACCGCGGGCGGCCTGATGACCCCGAACCCGGTGACGATGGCGCCGGACACCACCGTCGCCGAGGCGCTGGCCCGGGTTCGCGACCCGGAGCTGACGCCGGCGCTGTCGTCGCTGGTGTTCGTGGTGCGCTCCCCCACCGCCACCCCGACCGGGCGCTACCTGGGCTGCGTGCACCTGCAGCGGCTGCTGCGCGAGCCGCCGGCCAGCCTGGTCAGCGGCATCCTCGACGACGACCTGCCGACGCTGACCCCGGAGCAGTCGCTGACGTCGGTGACCCGCTACTTCGCCGCCTACAACCTGGTGTGCGGGCCGGTGCTCGACGATGAGGGGCACCTGCTGGGGGCCGTCACCGTCGACGACCTGCTCGACCACCTGCTGCCGCCGGACTGGCGGGCCAGCGACGACCCGGAACTGGACACCGCATGAGCGAGAACTCCTCGCGGGGCCGTCGGCTCGACCTGCCGCGCACCTCACGCCGGCCGCGGCTGATCCCCAACGTCGACGCCGAGGCCGTCGGCCGGTTCAGCGAATCCATCGCCCGCTACCTGGGCACCGGCCGGTACCTGATGTGGCAGACGATCTTCGTGATCGTGTGGATCTTCCTGAACCTGGTCGCGGTGTTCGGCCGCTGGGACCCGTACCCGTTCATCCTGCTCAACCTGGCGTTCTCCACCCAGGCCGCCTATGCGGCGCCGCTGATCCTGCTCGCGCAGAACCGGCAGGAGAACCGGGACCGGGTGTCGCTGGAGGAGGACCGCCAGCGCGCGGCCCAGACCAAGGCCGACACCGAGTTCCTGGCCCGCGAGCTGGCGGCGCTGCGACTGGCCGTCGGCGAGGTCGCCACCCGCGACTACCTGCGCCGCGAATTGGAGGAACTGCACGGCCGGCTCGACGCGCTGGCGCTCAACGCGGAGGCCCCGCCGCGCAAGAAGCCGCGTAAGAAGCCCGCCCAACCGGATCCGATCGTGTTCGAGGCGACGACGGCCGATCCGACCGATCCGGCCTGAGCGGGGACCCGGCGCGCGACCGCTGTTACGCGAATGTGACCATTGTGACGAATGCGGTCACCCTGCTGGGTATGGTGACCTGGTTCACTGATTTTCGCGGGCCGACGGGTCCGCACGAACACGAGGCGGTCGAGTGCGTATTTGGCGGAGGCCAGGGGCGGAACCGGGTACCCCCGGCACCCAGACCCCGGCGACCACGTCGCGCAAGGGCCGTGTCGCGAAGCTCGCCCAGTCGCCGGTGCTCGGCCTGGCCGTGATCACCCCGCTGGTACTGGCCGGCGCGGTCGGCGCCAGCAATCCCGCCAACGGCACCCGCGCCGCGGCGACCACCGAGGTGACGCCGCTGGCCGCGGTGCTGGCCCCGCCGCCCGATCTGACCGCCGGACCCGCCGTCGTCGCCATCGCCCGGACCCCCGAGCAGTACCGCTTCGCCACCACCGCGGTGTCCGCCCCGCCGCCGACCATCGTGCTGACCTCGATCGGTTCGCTGCGCATCCCGGCCATGGCGCTGGACGCCTACCGCACCGCCGAGGCGATCATGGCCCGCTCCAACCCCGGCTGCGGGGTGAGCTGGAACCTGCTGGCCGGCATCGGGCGGATCGAGTCCGCGCACGCCAGCGGCGGCGCCACCGACGCCCGCGGCACCGCGATCACCCCGATCTACGGCCCCTCGCTGGACGGCACCCTGCCCGGCAACGAGGTGATCGTGCAGAGCGTCTCCTCGGGGCGGGTGACCTACGCCCGCGCGATGGGGCCGATGCAGTTCCTGCCCGGCACCTGGTCGCGGTACGCCTCCGACGGCAACGCGGACGGCAACGCGGACCCGCAGAACGTCTACGACGCCTCGCTGGCCGCGGCCCGCTACCTGTGCAGCGGTTCGATGAACCTGCGCGATCAGAACCAGACCGTCACCGCGATCCTGCGCTACAACAACTCGATGGCCTACACCGCCAACGTGCTGGGCTGGGCCGCCGCCTACGCCACCGGCGTGGAGCCGGTGAACCTGCCGACCATCGGCGGCTCGGCTCCGCCGCCGATCTCCGATGCCCATCTGGACACCGCGCGCCGCGGCCTGGGCCCGGACCTGCCGGCCGTGGAGGCCAGCGGCGTCGACCCGCTGGCCGGCCAGCACTCCGACGTCGCCAACCAGCTCTCGGTGCCGCCGGGCCCGCCGCAGCCCGGGGCGCCCACCCCGGCCAGCGCGCGCTGCGCGGTGTTCTGCCTGGAGAGCAGCACGATGCCGGCCCAGGCGCCGATGCCGCCGGCCCCGTTCGCCCCGCCGGCCCCGTTCAACCCGTTCGCACCGCCGCCCCCACCGCCGGCGCCGTTCAACCCGTTCGCGCCGCCCCCGCCGCCCGCCCCGGCACCGCCTCCGGTGCTCGGCCCGGCGCCCGGCCCGGCGCCCGGTCCCGCAGCCGGCTGAATTCACCCGCGGGGCTAGACTTTGACGCAATATGTCTGATTCCACCCGCCCCGAAGACGAGCTGACCGCTGCCGTTCGCGCGGCCCTGGCGAAGGTCATCGACCCGGAGTTGCGCCGGCCGATCACCGAACTCGGCATGGTCAAGAGCATCCAGATCGGTGACGACGCCGCCGTCGTCGTCGAGATCTACCTGACCACCGCGGCGTGTCCGAAGAAGACCGAGATCTCCACGCAGGTCACCGAGGCCGTCACCGACGTCCCGGGCACCGGCGCGGTCAAGGTGGTGCTCGACGTGATGAACGACGAGCAGCGCACCGAGCTGCGCAGGCAGCTGCGCGGCGACTCCCCCGAGCCGGTCATCCCGTTCGCCCAGCCCGGTTCGCTGACCCGGGTGTACGCGGTGGCCTCCGGCAAGGGCGGGGTCGGCAAGTCCAGCGTGACGGTGAACCTGGCCGCCGCGCTGGCCGCCCGCGGACTGAACGTCGGGCTGCTCGACGCCGACATCTACGGGCATTCGGTGCCGCGGATGATGGGCACCACCGATCGCCCGGCTCAGGTCGACTCGATGATCGTGCCGCCGGTGGCCCACGACGTGAAGATCATCTCGATCGCCCAGTTCACCCAGGGCAACACCCCGGTGGTGTGGCGCGGCCCGATGCTGCACCGCGCGCTGCAGCAGTTCCTCGCCGACGTGTACTGGGGCGACCTGGACGTGCTGCTGCTCGACCTGCCGCCCGGCACCGGCGACGTGGCCATTTCGATCGCCCAGCTGATCCCGAACGCCGAGATCATCGTGGTGACGACGCCGCAGCTGGCGGCCGCCGAGGTCGCCGAGCGAGCCGGCGCGATCGCCGTGCAGACCCGCCAGCGGATCGCCGGGGTGGTGGAGAACATGGTGGACAGCCCGACGCTGAAGATGTTCGGCGAGGGCGGTGGCCGTCAGGTCGCCGAGAGCCTCACCCGCATCATGGGCGTCGACGTCCCGGTGCTGGGCCAGGTGCCGCTGGATCCCGCGCTGGTGACCGCCGGCGACGACGGGGTGCCGCTGGTGCTGTCCGCGCCGGACACCGGCGCCGGCGCCGAACTGAACAAGGTCGCCGACCAGCTGGCGTCGAAGAAGCGCGGCCTGGCCGGGATGTCGCTGGGCCTGGACACCACCCGGCACGGCTAGCGGCTGCGCCGGCCGCTCAAGGTGCGCCGGCCGCTCTAGGTGGCGTCGGTGTCGAACCGCGGCTGCGCGGGCCCGGCGTCGGGCGCCGGGGCCGACGGCGCGGCGGGCGCGTCCCGATCCGCATCGGCCGAACCCGGACGCGCGCCAAAATCGCCGGTCAGAAACGAATCGTCGCCGTCGAGCAGATGCTTGGTGAGCGCGGCGCGCGGCGACATCCCGCGCAGCTTGTTGATCTCCCCGAGCGGTTCACGCAGGTCGTCGAACTCCGGGCCGATGTCCTCGCGGATCTGTGCGGTCGCGCTGTTGAGGTAGTCGCGGGCCTGGCGCAGCGCACCGGAGGTCCACCGGATCGCCCCCGGCAGCCGTTCCGGGCCGAGCACGACGAGGCCGATGACCAGCAGCACCAGCACCTCGCCCCAGCCCAGGTTCGCGAACACCGTGACCGCCTACCGCAGGTCCGAGCGCGGGGTGATCTCCAACGTGACCGGCCGGCCTTCCCGGATGACCTCGATCTGCGTCGGCTCGCCGATCACCAGATCGCGCTCGGCGACCGCGAACTCGTCGGCATCGGCGACCGAACGCCCACCGAGCTTGACCACCACGTCGTGCTCGACGACACCGGCGGCCTCGCCGGGGCTGCCGGCGTGCACGTTCTCCACCATCGCGCCCTGGGCCATGGTCTTGCTGGCCGACTTGGTGTTGATGCCGAGGTCGGGGTGTTCGGCCTTGCCATTGCGGATCAGTTCCTGGGCGATCTGCTTGACGTCGTTGACCGGGATCGCGAAGCCCAGGCCGCTGGCACTGTCGGACAGCGACTTGCCCGCGGTGTTGATGCCGATCACTTCGGAATCCATGTTGATCAGCGGGCCACCGGAGTTGCCGTGGTTGATCGAGGCGTCGGTCTGAACCGCGTCGATGATGGTCCGGGTGTCGCCGCCGTCGCCGGGCAGGGACACCGGGCGGTGCAGCGCGCTGATGATGCCGTGCGTGACGGTGCTGCGCAGACCCAGCGGCGCGCCCGCGGCGATCACCTCCTCGCCGACCCGCAGCTTGTCGGAGTCACCGAGCCGCCCGACGACCAGGTTGTCGACGTTGTCGACCTTGAGCACCGCCAGGTCGCTCTTGGGATCGCGGCCGACCAGGTTGGCCGGCACCGACTTGCCGTCGTTGAACACCACCGAGATGGTGAACTCGGCGGGGCTGGCGGCCGCGTCGGCGATGACGTGGTTGTTGGTGACGACGAATCCCGCGCCGTCGATGACCACGCCGGAGCCTTGGGAGCCCAGCGTCTTGCTCTCCGCCTCGATGGTGACCACCGAATCGGCGACCGAGGCGGCCACCGCGGCGAACCGCCCAGCCTCACCCTCGGGGTTGTCGCTGGTCTGCAGGGTGACCTTGGAGGTGGTGAAGGCCTGCACGATCTCGGCGGTCTTGCGGCCCACGACGCCGCCGACCATGCCGATCGCCAGTGCGATCACCGCGAGCACCGCCAGCGCCCGGTACCGCACCCGGCCGCCGAACAGCACCTCGCGCACCCCCAGCTTGCCCATTGGGGCGGGCACCGCCGCGACGGTGCTGGTCGCGACGGCCGGGGTGCCCAGCGACGGGGCGGCCTCCGGGTCGCGCCACGGATCGGCGAATTCGTCGGCCTCGCTGTCGCGTTCGGCCTCCAGCGCGCCGGCGTCGACCGGATGCCGCTGCAGCGAGTCGCCGCCGGCGTGCGGCCGGCCGAAGGCCTGCGCCAGCACCGGGTCCGGCGGCTGGTCGGTGGGCTGGAACTCGTCGCCCTCGCGGAATCGCTTGGACCGCACCTCCTTGGCCAGGAAGGAGCCCTCGACGCCCTGCGGGCGGCCGAACGTGCGGCGGGAGGCTTCGTCGACGGGCGGGCGCGACACCGGGCGCGGTGCCAGCCGCGGGCCCGCGGGACCCCGGCCCGGGTTGTGCTGGTTCGAGCTCAACTCATCCTCTTCTGCGCGCACGGCGACGCGGCTGGTCCGGCCGAACGTTGGTTCGGTGCGTCGCCCCTACACTACCGGCGGGCGCCGGAGCCACCCGACGTCTATCGGCGTCGGCGCCACGGAAACCTGCCCTCGCGGTCCTCGGGCTGCGGCGCCGGGTCCGGGTCCGGGATCAGGTCATCGGGCGGGATCGGCGGAGCCAGCGGAATCCGGGAGAGCATCCCGAGCAGGGTGCTGGGTGCGGTGATCGGGGTGGAGTCGCGCAGCGCGGCCCGGGCCTGACGCTGGGCGCCGACCTCGGCCGAGCACTCCGGGCACAGGGCCAGGTGATGGGTGGCGCGGAGCTGGGCGCTCACCGGCAGCTCGCCGTCGACGAAGGCGGCCAGCGCCTCGGTCGACAGGTGCTCGGTGGAGCCGAATCGCCGCGGCGCGGTGCCAACGCCGTCGTCGACCAGACCCGCGCCGAGCTGCGCCGGCAGCCAGGAGAACACGCGCCGAAAACCAGGCCCCCGGTCGGTCATCGTCACTCCTCTGGTCCGCTCGATCAGCCTCACTTCGAATGTAGCGCGGATCGGCGGCCGCGCGGGTGACCTCAAGGCCGTGAACGGGGAGAAGATGGCCGGATTTTTCAGGAAGTGGCCACCGACCGGCTGGCCAGATGGTCGCGGATGGCCTGGCGACCGCGGTGGATCCGGCTGCGGACAGTGCCGAGCTTCACATCGAGGGTGGTGGCGATCTCCTCGTAGGACAGTCCCTCGATGTCGCACAGCACGACGGCGGCGCGGAACTCCGGGGCCAGCGAATCGAGCGCGGCCTGCAGATCGGCCTGCAGGTGCGCGTCGTGATAGATCTGCTCGGGATCGGGGTCGGTGGCCGGCACCCGGTCGTAGTCCTCGGGCAGCGCCTCCATCCGGATCCGGGCGCGGCGGCGCACCATGTCCAGGAACAGGTTGGTGGTGATGCGGTGCAGCCAGCCCTCGAAGGTGCCCGGCTGGTAGCTCTGCAGCGACCGGAACACCCGGATGAAGGTGTCCTGGGTGAGGTCTTCGGCGTCTTGCCGGTTACCCGAGAGCCGGTAGGCCAGCCGGTACACCCGGTCGGCGTGCTGACGCACCAGTTCGTCCCACGACGGCATGGTCGTCTGGTCTCCGGTCGCATCGAAGACGGCGGTGCCGGTCGGTTCGTCGGACACCTCGACCCATTCGGCGCCGTAGTCCGTTTCGGGGTGAGACATGCTCACCGGGGCGATCGTTGCGATGGTCGTCGGATCCTCCTGGTCGGTACGGACGCTGTCGCGGTTGGACACACGCACGCGTTGCATGTTTTCGGCAACGTCGACGGGTACCCCGGTATTCCTCCCGTCAACCCTCGACGGCGGCCGTTTTTCGCGCTGGTCCATGCACAACACCGTCGCCTACCGGCGTGTGGCAACCGTGTGAGGACAATGAAGGCCGCCTGAGAAGCCCGGCCACAACGCGCTGAGCTGCAATGATCCGGTGCAATCCAGAAAAATTGGGAGTCTCCGGCCGGGCGTGTCGCGGCGGCACCTGTGGCCACACGGTCAGCGTTGGCCGTACGCTCCGACCATGGCCAGCTCCGAGGACACCGACCTCACCTTCGCCCCGGCAGCATCCTCCCCGGCAGACCCGCCGGCGGCAGAGCCGGCAGACTCGCCGGCACCGGAACCGGCCGCCCCGTCGCCGGCCGAGGCGATGCTGGCGCACGCCGAGGCCTCGATCTCCGAGGATTCGGTGCTGGCCGCGGTCCGGGAACGCGCCCAGGACATCGGCGCCGAGGCGGTCACCCCCGCCGTCGGCGCGCTGCTGAGCCTGCTGGCCCGGCTCTCCGGCGGCAAGGCCGTCGTCGAGGTCGGGACCGGCGCCGGGCTGTCCGGGCTGTGGCTGCTCTCGGGCATGCGCCCCGACGGCGTGCTGACCACCATCGACATCGAGCCGGAGTACCAGCGCGTCGCGCGCCAGGCGTTCACCGAGGGCGGCATCGGCCCGTCGCGCACCCGGCTGATCACCGGACGCGCCCAGGAGGTGCTGACCCGGCTGGCCGACACCTCCTACGACCTGGTGTTCATCGACGCCGACCCGGCCGACCAGCCGGACTACGTCGCCGAGGGCATCCGCCTGCTGCGTCCGGGCGGCGTCATCGTCGTGCACAGCGCGGCGCTCGGTGGCCGCGCCGGGGATCCGGCCGCCCAGGACGCCACCGTGGCCGCGGTGCGCGAGGCGGCCCGGCTGATCGCCGAGGACGAGCGACTGGTGCCGGTGGTCATTCCGCTGGGCGACGGCGTGCTGGCCGCCGCGCGCGAGTACTCCGACCCCGAGTAGCCGGCCGGCTCACAGCAACCTCTACGCATCGCACCCTTGACGCGATATTGAACAGGCGTTTAATCTATTGAACGTGCGTTCAACCTCCGATCTGAGCACCGCCGATCGCATCCGCGACGCGGCCATCGATCAGTTCGGTCGGCACGGCTTCGGCGTCGGCGTGCGCGCCATCGCCGCGGCGGCCGGGGTCAGCCCCGGCCTGGTCAATCACCACTTCGGCTCCAAGGGCGGGCTGCGCGCCGCCTGCGACACCCATGTCGCCGAGGTGGTCCGCGAGGCCAAGAGCGAAACCCTGCAGACCCACGATCCCGCCGCCTGGCTGACCGCCGCCGCCGAGATCGAGGACTACGCACCGCTGACCGGGTATCTGGTGCGCAGCCTGCAGTCCGGCGGCGAACTGGCGCGCACCCTGTGGCGCCGGATGATCGACAACGCCGAGCAGTACCTCGAGGAGGGGGTACGCGCCGGAACCATCAAGCCGACCGCGGACCCCCGGGCCCGGGCCCGGTTCCTGTCCATGGTCGGCGGCGGCGCCTTCCTGCTCTACATCCAGCTGCACGACGATCCCGGCGATCTGCGCCGGGTCCTGCACGACTACACCCAGGACATGATGCTGCCGGCGCTGGAGCTCTACTCCAACGGCCTGCTCACCGACCCCGGCCTGTACCAGGCATTCCTGGCCCGCGCCGAGGAGACCGGCGGCATCGCCTGACAACCGGGAGGACGTTCCGATGAACCAGCCCGATATCGAAATCCACGGATTGACAAAACGTTTCGGCCCCACCCAGGCGCTCGACGGCCTGGACCTGCGGGTCGGCCCCGGGGAGGTGCACGGCTTCCTCGGCCCCAACGGCGCCGGAAAGTCGACCACCATCCGGATCCTGCTCGGACTGGCCCGCGCCGACGGCGGCACGGTCCGGCTGCTCGGCAGCGATCCGTGGGACGACGCGGTTTCGCTGCACCGCCAGATCGCCTACGTGCCCGGTGATGTCACGCTGTGGCCGGGGCTGACCGGCGGCGAGATCATCGACCTGCTGGCCCGGATGCGCGGCGGCATCGACGAACGCCGCCGGACCGAGCTGATCGAACGCTTCGACCTCGACCCCACCAAGCGCGCCCGCAGCTACTCCAAGGGCAACCGGCAGAAGGTGTCCCTGGTTTCGGCCTTCGCCTCCAACGCCCGGCTGCTGCTGCTCGACGAGCCGAGCAGCGGACTGGACCCGTTGATGGAGAACGTCTTTCAGCAGTGCGTCGCCGAGGCCCGGGACCGCGGCAGCACCGTCCTGCTGTCCAGCCACATCCTCGCCGAGACCGAGAAGCTGTGCGACCGGCTGACCCTGATCCGGGCCGGCCGGACCGTGGAGACCGGGACCCTGGCGTCGCTGCGACACCTGTCCCGAACCTCGATCACCGCCGAGTTGCTCCGTGACCCAGGCGATCTCGGGCGCATTCGCGGCGTGCAGGACGTCCGGTTCGAGGGCCAGGTGCTGCACGCCCAGGTCGACGCCGACGCGCTGGACGAGCTGATCCGGGCGCTCGGCCAGGCCGGGGTGCGCAGCCTGGTCAGCCGGCCCCCGACGCTGGAGGATCTGTTCCTGCGCCACTACGGATCCGAGCCGGTGAACGCATGACCACCGTTGCGCGGCCGCGCTCCCCCGCCCCGGCACCGGCCTCGGCCTCGGACTTCACCGGCACCGCCGAGCTGCTGCGGCTCAACCTGCGCCGGGACCGGATCATCGGCCCGATCTGGATCCTGCTGCTGTCACTGCCGCTGGGCGGCGTGTACATCGGCAGCATCGAAAAGGTCTATCCCACCGCGGCCGACCGCGCGGGCCTGATCGACACGATCATGGCCAGCCCCGCGCAGCGGGCCATGTACGGCAACATCTACAGCGAAAGCCTGGGTGCGCTCGGGGTGTGGAAGGCCGGCGTCTACGGCGCGCTGATCGGTATTGCCGTCATCCTCACCGTCATTCGGCACACCCGGGCCGACGAGGAGACCGGCCGCACCGAACTGCTCGGCTCCACCGCCGTCGGCCGGCTGGCCGGCCTGACCGCCGCGCTGATCCTCGGCTACGGCGCGGTGGGGATCACCGCGCTGATCGGCTTCGCGTCGCTGGCCTCCACCGGCATTCCGGCCGCCGGGTCCGCGGCGTTCGCTGCCGGCCTGGCGGGCGCCGGGCTGGTGTTCGGCGGGGTCGCCGCGGTCACCGCGCAGCTGTCCAGCAGCGCCCGCACCGCCCGCAGCCTGGCATTCTCGGTGCTCGGGGCGGCATACGCGCTGCGCGCCGTCGGCGACGCCACCTCGGCCGACGGGTCCTCGGTGCTGTCCTGGCTGTCCCCACTCGGCTGGTCGCTGCAGGTCCGGGCGTTCGCCGGGGACCGGTTCTGGGTGCTCGGGCTGCACCTGCTGACCGCGACGGCGCTGACCCTGCTGGCCTACGCGCTGCTGTCGCGCCGCGACCTCGGCGCGGGCCTGCTGCCCGAGCGCCGGGGTCCGGCGACGGCCGGGCCCGCACTGTCGGGGGTGTTCGGCCTGGCGTGGCGGGTCAGCCGCGGTTCGGTGCTGCTGTGGGCGGCTGGGCTGAGCCTGTACGGATTGATGATCGGCTCGGCGGTGCACGGCATCGGCGACCAACTCGGCGACACCGCGGGCACCCGCGACATCGTCACCCGGCTCGGCGGCAGCCCCGCCGTCGAGCAGGCGTTCATCCACCTGGCCTTCACCATGGTCGCGGTGCTGACCTCGGCCTTCGCCATCTCCGCGACGCTACGCCTGCACCAGGAGGAGAGCACCGGCCGCGCCGAGACGGTGCTGGCCGGGGCGGTGCCCCGAACCCGTTGGCTGGCAGGCTATCTCGCGCTGGCGCTGACCAGCTCCGCGGTCATCATGCTCGCGGCCGGGGCGTTCGCCGGCCTGACCTACGCCGCCAGCGCCGGCGACATCGGCGTGCTGAGCACGGTGATCGGATCGGCGCTCGTGCAGCTGCCGGGGGTGTGGCTGCTGGCCGCGGTGACGGTGCTGCTGATCGGCTGGGTGCCGCGGGCGGCCCCGGCGGCCTGGGCGGTGCTGGTCGGGTTCGTCGCACTGTTTCTGCTCGGCTCGCTGGCCGGCTTCCCGCGCTGGCTGCAGAACCTGGACCCCTATTCGCACGCCCCGTCGGTGGGCACCGGCGCCTTCACCGCGTGGCCACTGATCTGGCTGCTGGCTCTCGATGCCCTCCTCATCGCGGTGGGCGCCGCTGCGTTCGGCCGCCGGGACGTGGGCTGAGCCGCTACCGAGCCACGGAGATGACCATGACGCTGCGCACCATCGCCTACACCCTGGCCGGCTTCGCCCTGTTCGCGGCGTTACTGTTCTGGCCGGCAGGCACCTTCGACTACTGGCAGGGCTGGGCCGTCATCGCCGTGATGATCGGGCTCTCGCTGCCGTACACCGTCTACCTGATCACCCGTCGGCCCGACGTGCTGGCCCGCCGGATCCGCTCGGGCCCGACCGCCGAGACCCGCGGCGTCCAGAAGCTGGCCGTGGGCGTGCTGCAGCTGTCCTTCCTGGCGTTCCTGGTGGTCGGCGGGTTCGATCACCGCTTCGGCTGGTCCCGGGTGCCCACCTGGCTGTGCATCGTCGGGATCGTGCTGCTTGCCGTCGGTCTGGGGATCGCCATCTGGGTGGTGGTGCAGAACTCCTGGGCGGCGGCCATCATCACCATCGAGTCCGGCCAGCAGTTGGTGTCCACCGGCATGTACGCGGTGGTGCGGCACCCGATGTACAGCGGCGCGGTGCTGATGTGCATCGGCTGCCCGCTGGCGCTGGGCTCCTACTGGGCGCTGCTGCCGGCCGTCCCCGCGGTGCTCTCGCTGGTGGTGCGCACCGTCGACGAGGAGACCCTGCTGCGCACCGACCTGCCCGGCTACGTCGACTACACCCAGCGGGTGCGCAGCCGGCTACTCCCCGGCATCTGGTGAGGCCCCCTTTTCCCGCGCCCCTTTGCCGCCGCCCCCCTTTGCCCCCGCCCCCCTTTGCCGCGAGCGCTCACCTGTGGACAGCCCCAACGGCGTGGCGCGTACACAGGTGAGAGCTCAGCAAAACGTTCCCGCGCCAGCGCTCAGCTGTGTACGCCCCCAACGGCGTGGCGCGTACACAGGTGAGCGGTCGCGGCAGAGAGAGCCCGGCAAAGGGGCAGCCCCGCAGAGGGGAGGCCCGCAGCCCGCGTTAGATCCAGACGCCCTTGCCGACGGCGACGACCCCGCCGGAGCTGACCGAGAACCGCTCCCGGTCGCGCTCCAGGTCCACCCCGACCATCTCGCCCGGCCCGACGACGACGTTCTTGTCCAGAATCGCGTGCCGGACCACGGCGCCGCGGCCGACCCGCACCCCCCGCATCAGCACGCTGCCCTCGACGATCGCGCCGTCGTCGATCGCGACGTTGCTCGACAGCACCGAGTTGCGCACCGAGGCCGCCGACACGATGCTGCCCGCGCCGACCACCGACTCCATCGCCGCGCCACCGTTGACGAACTTGGCCGGCGCCAGGTTCTCCGCGCCGCCGCGGATCGGCCAGCGCCGGTTGTACAGGTTGAAGATCGGGTGCACCGACACCAGGTCCATGTGCGCGTCGTAGAACGCGTCCAGGGTTCCCACGTCGCGCCAGTAGCCGTGATCGCGCTCGGTCGCCCCGGGCACCTGGTTGTCGTTGAAGTCGTACACCGCCGCCATGTCCTCGGCGACCAGCCGCGGGATGATGTCGCCGCCCATGTCGTGGTCGGAATGGTCGTCGTCGGCGTCGGCCTTGATCGCGTCGATCAGCACCTTCGTGGTGAACACGTAGTTGCCCATCGAGACGAAGGTCTGCTCCGGGTCGTCGGGGGTGCCCGGCGGGTCCGCCGGCTTCTCCACGAAACCGCGGATCCGGCCCGAGGAGTCCGCGTCGATGCAGCCGAACGCCGACGCCTCCTTGCGCGGCACCCGGATCCCGGCGACGGTCGCCCCCGCGCCGCAGGCGATGTGGAAGTCCACCATCTGCGCCGGATCCATCCGGTACACGTGGTCGGCGCCGAAAATGACGATGTAGTCCGGATCCTCGTCGTAGATCAGGTTCATCGACTGGTAGATCGCGTCGGCCGAGCCGGTGTACCAGCGCGGGCCGAGCCGCTGCTGCGCGGGAACCGGGGTGATGTACTCCCCCGCCAAGCCGGACAGTCGCCAGTTCTGCGAAATGTGTCGGTCAAGTGAATGCGACTTGTATTGCGTGAGAACGCAGATCCGCAAGTAGCGCGCGTTGACCAAGTTCGACAACACGAAGTCGATCAGCCGGTAGCCACCGCCGAAGGGCACCGCGGGCTTGGCGCGATCCGCGGTCAACGGGTAGAGACGTTTCCCCTCGCCGCCGGCCAGCACGATCCCAAGCACATGCGCCGCGTCCCTCATGCGAACCAACCTATCGGCCCCGTCATGATGCGGCCAGCCATTGCCCGGATTTCGGGTCATTCAGCCACCTGTCGGGGACCTTTGCCGAAGCTCGTGCCGCCGCGGCGCGACGGGATCCAAAGCACCCCTTCGCCTCCGGCGGGAGTTCGGCTACCGTCACCGATATGCGCGTGGCGATGATGACTCGGGAGTATCCACCGGAGGTCTACGGGGGCGCGGGGGTGCACGTCACCGAACTCGTCGCGCAGTTGCGCCAGCTCTGCGAGGTCGACGTGCACTGCATGGGCGCGCCGCGCGACGGCGCGTTCGTGCACCAGCCCGACCCCGCGCTGGCCGACGCCAACGCCGCGATCTCCACCCTGTCCACCGACCTGGTGATGGCGAACGCGGCGGGCGCCGCGACCGTCGTGCATTCACACACCTGGTACGCCGAGATGGCCGGGCACCTGGCCTCGCTGCTCTACGGCATCCCGCACGTGGTGACCGCGCATTCCCTGGAGCCGATGCGGCCGTGGAAGGCCGAGCAGCTCGGCGGCGGCTACCGGATCTCGTCCTGGGTGGAGAAGACCGCGATGGAGGCGGCCGCGGCGGTCATCGCGGTCAGCTCCGGCATGCGCGACGACGTGCTGGCGGTCTACCCGGGGCTGGACCCCGAGCGGGTGCACGTGGTGAAGAACGGCATCGACACCGCCGTGTGGTACCCGGTCGAACCGGGTGCGGATTCGGTGCTCGCCGAACTCGGCGTCGATCCGTCCCGGCCCATCGCGTCGTTCGTCGGGCGGATCACCCGGCAGAAGGGCGTCAAGCACCTGGTCGCCGCCGCGCACCGGTTCGACCCCGAGGTGCAGCTGGTGCTGTGCGCCGGCGCGCCGGACACCCCCGAGATCGCCGCCGAAACCGCCGGCGCGGTCGCGGAACTGTCGGCGTCGCGCCCCGGGGTCTTCTGGGTTCAGGAGATGCTGCCGACGGCCAAGATCCGGGAGATCCTGTCGGCCTCGGCGGTGTTCGTCTGCCCGTCGGTGTACGAGCCGCTGGGCATCGTCAACCTGGAGGCGATGGCCTGCGGGACGGCCGTGGTGGCCTCCGCGGTCGGCGGCATCCCCGAGGTTGTCGACGACGGCGTCACCGGGACGCTGGTGCGCTACACCCCCGAGGACGCCGCGGCGTTCGAGGCGGGGATCGCCGACGCGGTCAACGCGCTGGTCAACGATCCGGCGCGGGCGGTGCGGTACGGCGCCGCCGGCCGGCAGCGCTGCATCGACGAGTTCTCCTGGGCCCGGATCGCCGAGCAGACCCTGCAGATCTACCGCGCGGTCGCGGGCTGACGCAGCGCTAGCTGGTGACGCCGCGGAGTTCCTCGCCGAGGGCGGCGGCCTCATCCGGGGTCAGCTCGACGACCAGGCGTCCGCCACCTTCCAGTGGTACCCGCATCACGATGCCGCGCCCTTCCTTGGTCGCTTCGAGCGGACCATCACCAGTACGGGGCTTCATCGCCGCCATCGAGCACTCCCTCCGATCGCTGGCCGAACCGCCATCGCAGTTCCTGGCCGTCTTCGATCTACCATTCTTCCCTATCGACGCCAGCGCGTCCGCAGTGCCCACCCGATCGCCGCACAACCGCGCCCGAGCGCCACCGTCGCCCGGGCGGTTCCCTCACTCGATCGGGCCCGC
The DNA here is from genome assembly GCF_010726955.1 of Mycolicibacterium fallax. Classification (NCBI taxonomy): domain Bacteria; kingdom Bacillati; phylum Actinomycetota; class Actinomycetes; order Mycobacteriales; family Mycobacteriaceae; genus Mycobacterium; species Mycolicibacterium fallax. The sequence goes on along the minus strand of NZ_AP022603.1, from coordinate 4,014,612 downwards.
GGCCGGTGTGACGGGCACCCAGCAGTCCCGCAGGTGATCGTCGACCATCCCGGTGGCCTGCATCAGGGCGTACGCCGTGGTCGGCCCGACGAACCGGAAGCCGCAGCGCTTGAGTTCCTTGGCCATCGCGGTGGATTCCGCGGTCACCGCCGGGACCTGGGACAACGCCGCCGGCCGGGGGCGCGCCGGTGGCGCGAACGACCACAGCAGCTCGGTCAGATCGGTGTCCAGCCCGGCGATCGCCCGCGCATTGGCAACGGTGGCCTCGATCTTGGCCCGGTTCCGCACGATCCCGGCATCGCCCAGCAACCGCGTCACATCGTCGTCACCGAACCCGGCGACGGCCTCGACGTCGAACCCGGCGAACGCCGCCCGGAAGTTGTCCCGCTTGCGCAGGATGGTCAGCCAGGACAGGCCGCTCTGGAAGGACTCCAGCGCGATCCGCTCGAAAAGCTCCCGGGTGCCGCGCAGCGGTCGGCCCCACTCCCGGTCGTGGTAGTCCAGGTAGATCTGCGGGCCGCCGACGACCCAGCCGCAGCGCACCGGTTCGGCAGCGCTCACTGCGCAGGTTCCTGCGCGTCGTGCAGGGCGCGCAGGGTGTCCAGCTCACCGCGCAGCGAATCCAGTTCGGTGGCCAGCCGTTCCAGCACCCAGTCCACCTCGCTGGTCTTGTAGCCGCGCAGCGCCTGGGTGAACTTGACCGCGTCGACGTCGGCGCCGCTGACCCCGGAGGCCGGCAGCGTGGTCGCGGTGGTGCCGCGCGGCAGCGGTGGCAGCGGCTCGCCGCGGCCGAACAGCACGGTGGCCAGCCCGAACAGCACGGCGGCGACCAGCACCAGGACAACGAGGTAGAGCAGCACCAACGTCACCCCGTCATCCTGCCCGATGCCGCCGACAACGCCCACCGGCCCGGCCGGCAAACCGGCCTCAGCGCAGCGTGTTCATCGGCGGCCGGTCGGCCAGCGACACCTCGGTGGTCCGCGGGGTGAACGAGTCGCCGTCGGCAAAGAACTGGGTCAGCCCGATCCCGGAATCGGCGACGCCGCAGCGCGACAGCAGCGTCGCGATGACCTGCCGACTCATCGCGCCCAGCTCGGTCAGCGGCCGGTTGCGGTGCGCCCGCACCCCGAGGTTGACCTGCGCGATCGCGTTGAGCCCCAGCCGGTCGTAGGCGTCGATCAGCAGCCCGATCTCCACCCCGTAGCCGGGCGCGAACCGCAGCGCGGTCAGCAGTTCCCGGGTCCCGGCGTACTCCCCGCCCAGCGGCTGCAGCAGCAGCCCCAGCTCGGGGCGCAGCGCGGTCAGCAGCGGCCGCGCGACCAGCTCGGTGACCCGGCCGCCGCCGGACGCGTCCTCGCTGCCGCTGATCTTCAGCGGCCGCCGGTAATAGCCCTTGACCAGCGAAATCCCGGCGCCGGTGAGCAGCGGCCCGAGCAGTCGCGGCACGAACATCGGGTCCGGGTCGATCAGGTCGGCGTCGACGAACACGATCAGGTCCCCGGTCGTCGCGGCCAGCGACCGCCACAGCACCTCGCCCTTGCCCGGCTGCGGCGCGAGCTCCGGCAGCGCCTGCTCCCGGCTGATCACCCGCGCGCCCGCGGCGACCGCCCGGATCCCGGTGTCGTCGGTGGAGCCGGAGTCCAGCACGATCAGCTCGTCGACCAGGCCGCCGAGCATCGGCGCGATGCTGTCCACCACCGCGCCGACGGTGTCCTCCTCGTCCAGCGCCGGCAGCACCACCGACACCGTCTGGCCGGCGGCGGCCTTGGCCTCGGTCAGCTCCGCGACGGTCCAGGTCGGCCGGTTCCAGCTGTGCGTGGTCATCCAGCGCTGCGCGGCGTCGTCGAGGTGGAACCGGTCGGGGGCGGGGGTGGTGGTCATGCCAGCCCCCGGACCGCGCGGGCCGGGGCGCGCAGGCCCCGGATCGAGGCGACCATTTCCAGCACCCGGCGGGTCGGGTCGACCTGGTGCACCCGGAACATCCGGGCGCCGTCGGCGGCGGCCAGCGCCGTCGCGGCCAGCGTGCCCTCCAGGCGTTCGGTGACGTCCACCCCCAGAGTCTCCCCGACGAAGTCCTTGTTGCTCAGCGCCATCAGCACCGGCCATCCGGTGTTAACAAGATCTTTCACGCCCCGCAACAGAGCGAGCCCGTGGTGGGTGTTCTTGCCGAAATCGTGGGTCGGGTCGATCAGGATGGCGTCCCGGCGCACCCCGGCGGCGACGGCCTTTTCCGCCGCGCCGGTGACCGCGGCGATCACGTCGTCGAGCACCCCGGTCTCGGTGATCCCGTAGTTGACCCGGAACGGCCGGGTCCGCGGGATGGCGTGCCCGGTGTGCGAGCAGACCAGCCCGGCGCCGAACTCGGCGGCCACCTCCGGCAGGCCCGGATCGGCCCCGGCCCAGGTGTCGTTGATCAGGTCGGCGCCGGCCGCGCAGGCCAGCGTGGCAACCTCGGCGCGCCAGGTGTCCACGCTGATCAGCTGCTCCGGGTAGCGCGCCCGCAGCCACTCGATGAACGGCACCACCCGGGCGATCTCCTCGGCGGGCCCGACCACCTGCCCCGGCCCGGCCTTCACCCCGCCGACGTCGATGACGTCGGCGCCCTGCTCGATCGCGCGGTGGGTGGCCTGCTTGGCGGCCTCGTCGGTGAAGGTGGCGCCGCGGTCGAAAAACGAGTCCGGGGTGCGGTTGACGATCGCCATGATCAGCGCCCGGTCGCCGGCGACCGGCTTACCCAGGAAGGTCGCGCGCACCGGTGCTGTCACGGCTACCAGGCTACGAGACGGCCGCTACGGCTTCGGGCTGACGCCCGCCGCGACCTCGCCGGGGTAGGCGTCGTGGAACGGCACGAAACCCTCGCGGCGCCCACCCAGCACGAACAGCGGGTCGGTGACCTGCGGGCCGTAGGCCTCCTCGCGCAGGTCGACCTTGCGGCTCTTGAAGGTGGTGGTGTGCTCCAGGGAGTCCACCACCCGGATGAACAGCGGGATCGCGTAGTTGGGCAACTTGGCGTACAGCGTCTCCGACAGCTCGATGCCGTCGAAGCTCTCCCCGCCGCGCAGCTTGATCGCGGCCATCCCGGCGCGCCCGCCGGTGTTGGGCACCTCCACACCGAACACCGTGCACTCCTCGACCTGCGGGTCGGCGGTCAGCGCGGCCTCCACCTCGGTGGTCGCCACGTTCTCGCCCTTCCAGCGGAAGGTGTCGCCGAGCCGGTCGCCGAACGCGGCGTGGCCCATGCCCTGCGGCCGCATCACGTCGCCGGTGTTGAACCAGACGTCGCCGTCCTTGAACGCGTTGCGGATCAGCTTCTTCTCGCTGGCCGCCGGGTCGGTGTAGCCGTCGAACGGCGAGAGCCGGTTGACCGGGGTGATCAGCAGGCCCGGCTCGCCGGCCGGCACCCGGCGCAGCCGGCCCGCCGCGTCGCGGACCGGGTCGCCGGTCTCCACGTCGTACTCCACATAGGACAGCGGGAACCAGCTGAACCCGGTGGACTTGTCGACGTTGAACACGTTGATGAACGCGGCGTTGCCCTCGCTGGCGGCGTAGAACTCGCAGACCCGCTCGATGCCGAACCGTTCGGTGAACTCGTCCCACAGCTCCGGGCGCAGCCCGTTGCCGGCGATCAGCCGGACGTTGTGCGCGCGGTCGGTCGGCTTGGCCGGCTGGTTGACCAGGTAGCGGCACAGTTCGCCGATGTAGAGGAACGCCGTCGCGCGGTACCGGATGACGTCGTCCCAGAATCGGGTCGCGGAGAACTTCTCCCCCAGCGCCAGCGCCGAACCGGAGTTCAGCACCGAGGCGATGCCGACGGTCAGCGCATTGTTGTGGTACAGCGGCAGGCAGGAGTACAGCACGTCGTCGCCGCGCATCCGCAGGCCCAGCCCACCAAACCCGGCCAGCGCCTTGAGCCAGCGGGAATGCGTCATCACCGACGCCTTCGGGTTGCCGGTGGTGCCGGAGGTGAAGATGTAGAACGCCGGGTCCTTGGCCAGCACGGCCTGGGTCGACGCCGGGTTGCCGACCGGGCGACCCTCGGCCAGCTTGTCGAACTCCTCGACGGTGACGACGACGCCGTCGGGCAGGTCGACGCCGCACTCGGTGATGTGCTCGACGAGGTCGGCCTCGGAGATCAGCACCGTCGCGTTGAGCAGCCCGATGCTGTGCGCCAGCACGTCGCCGCGCTGGTGAAAGTTGAGCATCCCGGCGACCGCGCCGCACTTGACCACGCCGAGCATCGCGAAGATGGTCTGCGGGGTGTTGCGCAGCAGCAGGCCGACGACATCGCCGTGGCCGACGCCGCGCTCGGCGAGCACCGAGGCGTACCGGTTGGCCGCGGCGTTGGCCTCGGCGTAGCTGAACTGCTGGTCGCCGAACTTCAGGAACACCCGGTCGCCGTATTTGCGGGTGCGGTCCTCGAACACCTTGCCGATCGAGGTCTTCGAGGTCGGGGTGACCAGGATTCCGGTGCTGACGCCGCGCACGATGGCGGGCAGATCGGCGGCCAAGCTGGGCAGTTGGCGCACGAGGTCGAGGACGCCGACACTGGCGCGGGAATCAGACGCTGACATGCGCGCCAGGATAGCCAACCCGCCGGTAACCCGCGGGAGCGGTCAGTGCGCGGCCGGCGGCGGGGCGCACAGCTGCAGCGCCAGTTCCAGGTCGCGGACCACCGGCAACGCGTCGATCGCGGACTGGGCGACGTAGCCGGTACCGACCAGGCCCTGCAGCCAGCTCATCAGGCCGTCGTAGTGCCCGCCCGGATCCAGGATGACGACGGGTTTGTCGTGCATGCCGAGGAATCCGGCGGTCCAGGCCTCGAAAAGTTCCTCCAGGGTGCCGATCCCGCCGGGCAGCGCGAGGAACGCGTCGGCGCGGTCCTCCATGATCTGCTTGCGCTGCCGCATGGTGTCGGTGACCAGCAGTTCGTCGGCGTGAACGTCGGCGACCTCGCGGTGCAGCAGCGCCTTGGGGATGACGCCGACGGTGTGCCCGCCGCGGGCCCGGGCACCGTCGGCCAGCGCGCCCATCGCCGAGACCGAGCCGCCGCCGGAGATCACCGACCAGCCGCGCTCGGCGATGGCGCGGCCGACGGCGTCGGCCAGCGCCAGCAGCTCGGGGTCGCCGGGCCCGGAGGCGCAGTACACGCAGACCGCCCACGGCCTGCTCACGCCGGGCCGCCGGTCAGGTAGCTGCGCAGCATCGCGGTGCCGTCGGTGATCAGCGCCAGCTCCACCCGCTCGTCGCGGCGGTGCGCGAGGTTCGGGTCGCCGGGACCGAAGTTGACCGCGGGGATGCCCAGGGCGGCGAACCGGGCCACGTCGGTCCAGCCGTACTTGGCGCGCACCGCGCCGCCGGCGGCCTCGACCAGGGCCGCGGCGGCCGGCTGGGACAGCCCGGGCAGCGCGCCGGCGGCCGAGTCGGTGAGCTCGATCGTGACGTCCAGGCCGTCGAACACCTCGGTGACGTGCGCCAGCGCCTGCTCCGGGGAGCGGTCCGGGGCGAACCGGAAGTTGACGGTGACCGCGGCCGCGTCCGGGATGACGTTGCCGGCCACCCCGCCGTCGATCCGCACCGCCGACAGGCCCTCGCGGTACACGCAGCCGTCGATGTCGACCTCGCGGGCCGAATACTGCGCCAGCCGGTCCAGCACCGGGGCCAGCCGGTGGATGGCGTTGTCGCCCATCCAGGATCGGGCGCTGTGCGCGCGGGTACCGGCGGCCGCGACGACGACCCGCAGCGTGCCCTGGCAGCCGGCCTCGATGTAGCCGCCGGTCGGCTCGCCGAGGATCGCGACGTCGGCCCGCAGCCAGTCCGGCAGCTCGCGTTCGATCCGGCCCAGGCCGTTGGCGCTGGCCTCGATCTCCTCGCAGTCGTAGAACACCAGGGTCAGGTCGTGGGCGGGCTCGGCGATGGTGGCGGCCAGGTGCAGGAACACCGCGTCGCCGGCCTTCATGTCGGAGGTGCCGCAGCCCCACAGGAACTCGTCGTCGCGGCGGCTGGGCAGGTTGTCGGCGATCGGGACGGTGTCGAGGTGCCCGGCCAGCAGCACCCGGCTGCGGTGGCCGTGGTTGGTGCGGGCCAGCACCGCGTCGCCGTTGCGGATGACCTCGAAGCCGCGGGTCTGGGCGCGCAGCGCCGCCTCGACCGCGTCGGCCAGCTGCTTCTCGTCGCGGGATTCGCTGCGGATGTCGACCAGCGCGGCGGTCAGGTCGATGGGATCGGCGTGTAGGTCCAGCACAGGAATCAGGCTAGTGTCGCGGCCCGCCGCCGCGGAGCCGATCCCCCACTCGGGCTGCTCCCCCGTCGCGCCGGTGCGCGGCCGTGACCTCGTCCGGATCGGCTAGCCTTGGGCCTCGTGACTGGAGCTTTTGGCATCGGGGTGGCAACGCTGGCCGCCGACGGTTCGGTATTGGACACCTGGTTCCCTGCGCCGGAGCTGGGCTCTTTCGGGGAGGCCGGCACGGTGCGGCTGTCCACCGCCGAGGCGCCGGCCGAACTGGTGTCGCTGGTCGGCCACGACACCGACCGCGGCACCGAGACCGTCCTGGTCCAGGTGGTCATCGCCGATCTGGCCGACAAGGCCGTCGACGCCCACGACGTGTACCTGCGCCTGCACCTGCTCTCGCATCGCCTGGTCGCCCCGCACGGCGCCAACATGGACGGCGTCTTCGGTCTGCTGACCAACGTGGTGTGGACCAATCACGGCCCCTGCCCGGTCGACGGCTTCGAAACGGTGCGCGCCCGGTTGCGTCGCCGCGGCCAGGTCACCGTCTACGGCGTCGACAAGTTTCCCCGGATGGTCGACTACGTGCTGCCCGCCGGCGTGCGGATCGCCGACGCCGACCGGGTGCGCCTCGGCGCGCACCTGGCCACCGGAACCACCGTCATGCACGAGGGTTTCGTCAACTTCAACGCCGGCACCCTGGGCACCTCGATGGTGGAGGGCCGGATCTCGGCGGGCGTGGTGGTCGGCGACGGCTCCGACATCGGCGGCGGCGCGTCGATCATGGGCACGCTCTCCGGCGGCGGCTCCGAGGTGATCTCGGTCGGCAAGCGCTGCCTGCTGGGCGCCAACGCGGGCCTGGGCATCTCCCTCGGCGACGACTGCGTGATCGAGGCCGGCCTGTATGTCACCGCCGGAACCAAGGTGGTGCTGGCCGACGGCCGTACCGTCAAGGCGCGCGAGCTCTCCGGCGCGAACAACCTGCTGTTCCGGCGCAATTCGGTGTCCGGGGCGGTCGAGGTGGTGGCCCGCGACGGCCAGGGCATCGCGCTGAACGAGGACCTGCACGCCAACTGAGCGGGGCTGTCGGCTTTGTTGCCCGGCCGTCGTCATCGACGGGGACTGGCGGCCGGGCGTCATCGCGGCCTGCGCAGTGGCGGGGCAGTGGCGGCCTGTCGTCATCGCGGCCTGTCGTCATCGCCGGGGAAGCTTGGCGGCCGCCGTCATCGCTTGGGAAGTCGCGGCGGCATCCAGTGAGAACTGACGGACGTTGGTGAGAACTCTCGGCAGCCGGGGTCATCGAATGAGAAACCTTGGCGGCTGGTGAGAACTCAGGGACGTTGGTGAGAACTCAGGTAGGCGTATTTCATCGAGTGAGACATTGTGGCGGGGTCTACTCGCACAACGTGTCCCTCAGTTCTCACTCGATGAACGACGCCGTCCACACTTCTCACTAACGTCCCGCAGTTCTCACTAAGCTCCCTGAGTTCTCACTCGATGAACCCGGCCGCCAACACTTCTCACCAACGTCCCTGAGTTCCCACTCGATAAGCCCGGTCGCCAACACTTCTCACCAGCGTCCCTGGTTTCTCACTCGATGAACCCGCCCGCCAACGCTTCTCACCAACGTCCCTGAGTTCCCACTCGATAAGCCCGGTCGCCAACACTTCTCAGCAGCGTCCCTGGTTTCTCACTCGGTAGACGCCTCGGCGATCAACTGTTTCTTGGTGACCTTGCCCATCGCGTTGCGCGGCAGGGCATCGGCGAACCGCACCTCCCGCGGGCGTTTGTGCGCCGAAAGCTGTTGGGCAACAAGTTCGGTCAGCTCCTCGGCGGTGACCGAGGAGTCACTCGCGGCGACCACGTAGGCGACGATCCGCTGCCCGAGCTCGTCGTCGGGCACCCCGACCACGGCCGCCTCGACGACCGCCGGGTGCCCGAGCAGCGTCGTTTCGATCTCCCCCGCGCCGACCCGGAACCCGCCGGTCTTGATCAGGTCCACCGATTCGCGGCCGACGATGCGGTGCATGCCGTCGGCGTCGATGACGGCAACATCGCCGGTGCGATACCAGCCGTCGTCGAAGGCCTCGGCGGTGGCGTCCGGGCGGTTGAGGTAGCCGTCGAACACCATCGGTCCGCGCACCTCCAGGAGCCCGATGGTCTCCCCGTCGCACGGCACCGCGGCACCGGCCTCGTCGACCAGCCGGGTCGACACGCCCTCCAGCGGCAGTCCGACCCAGCCGGGACGGCGTTCGCCGTCGACGCGGGTGGACAGCGTGATCATCGATTCGGTACTGCCGTAACGTTCGATCGGCGCGTGCCCGGTCAGTTCCACCAGCCGGTCGAACACCGGCGTCGGCAGCGCGGCGCTGCCCGAGATCAGCAGTCGCGCACTGCGCAGGGCGGCCGCCGATTCCGGGTCGGCGGCGACGCGGGACCAGACCGTCGGGACCCCGAAATACATCGTCCCGGCAACCGCGGCGTAGGCCTGCGGCGTCGGTTTTCCGGTGTGCACGAACCGGTTTCCGATCCGCAGCGAGCCCAGCAGGCCGAGCACCAATCCGTGCACGTGGAACAGCGGAAGCCCGTGCACCAGCACGTCGTCGGCGGTCCAGGCCCAGGCGGCCGCGAGCGCGTCGATGTCGGCGGCGATCTGGGCGCGCCGCATCGGCACCCCCTTGGGCAGGCCGGTGGTCCCGGAGGTGTAGATGATCAGCGCCACCGCAGCCGGGTCCGGCTCCCGGTAGCGGTGCCACGACCGCGCGTACAGCCGGACCGGGATGTGCGGCAGGCCGCCGGGCTGCTCGGGCGCTTCGCCGAGCCAGGCCACCGCACCGGAATCGGTCAGCATGTGGGCGCGTTCGGTGGCGCCGACGTCGGCGGGCACCGGGACGACGGGAACCCCGGCGATCAGGCAGCCCACCACCGCCAGCACCGTGCTCACCGACGGCGTCGCCAGCACCGCGACCCGGGATAGTCCCGCGACGCGTTCGGCCACCGAGGTCGCGGCGCCGACGAGGTCGCTTCGGCTCAGGGTGGTCCCGTCGATGGTGACGGCGTCGGGCAGATCGGCACCGGCGGCGACGGCAGCCGGGTTCAGAGAGGCCAACAGCACATCCCGAAGCTACCCGCCCCGCGCTGCCGCGCACCCGCCCCCTAGCGGACGCACCCTTCCGCCCACCCCCTTCCGCCCACCCCCTTCCGCCCGCCCCTTCCGCCCAGCGCGCAACTGTGTACGGGACACACCGATGGGGGCGTCCAAGAGTGCGCGCTCGGCTCGGCAGCCCCGCGCCAGGGTGCAACGGCGTACGCGCCACGCCCAGAACTGCGTCCACAGGTGAGCGCTCGCGGCAAAAAGGGGAAAGCCCCGCAATACCCCCGTCAGGCCCGCTCGGCCAGCGCGCGCAGAAAAAACGTCAGGTTCGCGGGCCGCTCGGCCAGCCGGCGCACGAAATAGCCGTACCACTGCGTCCCGAACGGCACGTACACCCGCACGTGCGCGCCGTTGTTCACCAGCCGCAGCTGCTCGGACCCCCGGATGCCGTAGAGCATCTGGTACTCGAAATCGTCGGCTCCGCGCCCATACTGCGCGGCCAGCCCCGGCACCGCGGCGATGATCGCCGGATCGTGCGAGGCGACCATCGGGTAGCCGGACCCGGCCATCAGCACCCGCAGGCAGTCCAGGTAGTTGGCGCTCACCTGCTCGGCGGCCCGGTAGGCGACCGACTCCGGCTCGTCATAGGCGCCCTTGCACAGCCGGATCCGCGTCCCGGCGAGCTGCCGGCAGTCGGCGTGCGTGCGCTTGAGGTAGGCCTGCAGCACGGTGCCGACCCAGTCCCACTCGGCCCGCAGCTCCGCGACGATGCCCAGGGTGGAGTCGGTGGTGGTGTGGTCCTCGGCGTCGACGGTCACCCAGACGCCGGCCTCGGCGGCCCGCGCGCAGATCACCCGGGCGTTGTCCAGGGCGATCTTCTCGCCGTCGCGCGGCAGCGCCTGCCCCAGCGCGGACAGTTTCAGCGACACCTCCAGCGGCCGCGGCCCAGCCGGACCCCGCGCCGCCAGCGCGTCCAGCAGCTGCAGGTAGGCCTGCACGGTCGCCGTCGCCGCGGCCGGGTCGACGGTGTCCTCGCCGAGGAAGTCCACCGTCGCGTAGCAGCCCGACTCCCGGAGCGCCGCAACGGCATTGACGGCATCGGCCACCGTCTCGCCGGGAACGAACCGGTGCACCACCTTGCGCGTGACGGGCAGCCGCTCGGACACCCGCCGCAGCCGGGCCGAGCGGGCGGCGGCCAGGATCGCCGGGCGGGCCGCCGCGCCGAACAGTCCCATCAGGCACCCATGTGCGGGTAACGATGGTTGCGCGGCGGCACCAGGGTCTCCTTGATCGAGCGCGCGGAGGTCCAGCGCAGCAGGTTCAGTGACGAGCCGGCCTTGTCGTTGGTGCCCGAGGCCCGCGAACCACCGAACGGCTGCTGCCCGACCACCGCGCCGCTGGGCTTGTCGTTGATGTAGAAGTTCCCGGCGGCGAATCGCAGTGCGCGGGAAGCGGTTTCCACCGCGTAGCGGTCCTCGGCGATGATCGAGCCGGTCAGCGCGTAGGCCGATCCGGTGTCGACCACGCCGAGGATGTCCTCGAACTGCTCGTCGGGGAAGACGTGCACCGCCAGGATCGGCCCGAAGTATTCGGTGGCGAACTCCTGGCCGGTGGGATCCTCGGACACCAGCACGGTGGGCCGGACGAAGTAGCCGACGCTGTCGTCGTAGCCGCCGCCGGCGCCGATGGTGACCCCCGGCGCCGACTTGGCCCGCTCGATCGCGGCGACCTGCTTGGCGAATGATCGCTCGTCGATCACCGCGCCGCCGAAGTTGGACAGGTCGGTGACATCGCCGTAGCTCAAATCGTCGACGGCGCAAAGCAAATCGTCGCCCATCAGGTTCCACACCGAGCGCGGGATGAACGCCCGGGAGGCCGCCGAGCACTTCTGACCCTGGTAGTCGAAGGCACCGCGGATCAGCGCGGTGCGCAGCACCTCCGGCGCGGCGCTGGGGTGCGCGACGACGAAGTCCTTGCCGCCGGTCTCGCCGACCAGCCGCGGGTACCCCTGGTAGCGATCGATGTTGGCGCCGACCTCGCGCCACAGCCGATGGAAGGTGGCGGTCGAGCCGGTGAAATGGATGCCGGCCAGCCGCGGGTCGGCCAGCACCACCTCGGAGACGGCCAGGCCGTCGCCGGTGACGAGGTTGATCACCCCCGGCGGCAGCCCGGCCTCCTCCAGCAGCTGCATGGTCAGGTAGGCCGCGAAGCCCTGGGTGATCGACGGCTTCCACACCACGGTGTTGCCCATCAGCGCCGGCGCGGTCGGCAGGTTGCCGGCGATGGCGGTGAAGTTGAACGGGGTGATGGCGTAGACGAAGCCGTCCAGCGGTCGGTAGTCGGTGCGGTTCCACACCCCCGGCGAGCTGGCCGGCTGGTCGGCCAGGATGTCGCGGGCGAAGGCGACGTTGAACCGCCAGAAGTCGATGAGCTCACAGGGCGCGTCGATCTCGGCCTGGTAGGCGGTCTTGGACTGCCCCAGCATGGTGGCCGCGGCGATGCGTTCGCGCCACGGCCCGGCCAGCAGATCGGCGGCCCGCAGGAAGACCGCGGCGCGGTCGTCGAAGGGCAGCGCGGCCCAGTCGGCGCGGGCGGCCATCGCGGCCGCCACGGCGGCGCGGGCCTCGTCGTGACCGGCGTTGGTGAGCGTGCCGAGCACCTTGGCGTGCGCGTGCGGTTGCACGACGTCGATCCGGGCGCCATCGCCCATCGTGTGCCTGCCGGCGATGACGTGCGGCAACTCGATCGGGCCGGCGGCCTGCAGGTCGCGCAGCGCGGTCTGCAGCCGGGCACGCTCGGGCGAGCCGGGGGCGTAATCGTGCACGGGCTCGTTGTACGGGCCGGGTACCTGGGTGATGGCGTCCATGTCGATAAGGATCGCCCACCGCGCGTCGGCAACCCTTGGTTAATCAGATAACACTGTCGCGCGCTGCTTGTAAGATTCGACAACATGACGTCGGCCGGTGTCAGCCTCGGACGCCTGCTGTTGGCGCTGGACGCGACGGTGGTCAGCCTGATCGAGGCGCCGCGCGGGCTGGATCTGCCGGTGGCGTCCTCGGCGCTGATCGACGCCGACGACGTGCGGCTGGGCCTGTCGGCCGGCACCGGCTCGGCGGACATCTTCTTTCTGCTCGGCATTCCCGGCGAGGAAGTGCTGCGCTGGATCGATCGCAGCGCCGGCGACGGCGTCCCGACCGCCATCTTCCTCAAGGAGCCGGGCGAGCAGGTGATCGCCCGGGCCGCCGCGGCGGGCATCGCGGTGGTCGCGGTCGATCCCCGGGCCCGCTGGGAGCGGCTGTACCGACTCGTCGACCACGTCTTGTCCCATCACCGCGACCACGACGATCCGCAGTACGACCCCAGCACCGACCTGTTCGGCCTCGCCCAGTCCATCGCCGACCGCGCCCACGGCCTGGTCACCATCGAGGACGAGTCCTCGCACGTGCTGGCGTATTCGGCCTCCAGCGCCGACGCCGACGAGCTGCGCCGGCTGTCCATCCTGGGCCGCGCCGGCCCGGTCGAGCACCTGCAGCGGCTCGGCCAGTGGGGCATCCTCGACGCGTTGCGGACCCGGCCCGACATCGTGCGCGTGCCGGCCCGGCCCGAGCTGGGGCTGCGGCCCCGGGTGGCGATCGGCATCCAGCTGCCGGCCGCCGACCCGCGCCGCGCCCCGGCCTTCGCCGGCACCATCTGGGTGCAGCAGGGCGCGCGGGCACTGGCCGAGGACGTCGAGGACGTGCTGCGCGGGGCGGCGGTGCTGGCCGGGCGCATCATGGCGCGGCTGGCGGCCGCGCCGTCCACCCACGCGCTGCGGGTCCAGCAGCTGCTCGGGTTGCGCGCGGCCGGCCCCGGCGAGCCCGACGATCCGGTGGCGATCGCCCGCGAACTCGGCATCGTCGCCGACGGCCGCGCCGCGGTGATCGGGGTCCAGAGCGCCACCGCGCACGCCCGGCTCGCCGACGTTATGGCGTTGAGCGCCAGCGCCTTTCACCCCGAGGTCCAGGTCGCCTCGAACGGGTCACGGATCTACCTGCTGTTCCCGGCGACCGGGAAACCGGCGGCGGTGACGTCCTGGGTGCGCGGCGCGGTGGAGTCGCTGCGCACCGAGCTGGGCCTGCAGCTGCACGCGGTGGTGACCGCGCCGGTGGCGGGCCTGGGCCAGGCCGCGGCGGCGCGCGCCGAGGTCGACCGGGTGCTCGACAGCGCCGGACGCCATCCCGGGGCGCTGCGCCCGGTCACCTCGCTGGCCGAGGCCCGCACCACGGTGCTGCTCGACGAGATCGTCACCCTGATCGCCGCCGACGACCGGCTGATCGACCCGCGGGTCGACGAGCTGCGGGCCAAGGATCCGATGCTGGCCGACACCCTGCGGGTCTACCTGGACAGCTTCGGCGAGATCGCCGCGGCCGCCGCCCAGCTGCACGTGCATCCCAACACGGTGCGCTACCGGGTGCGGCGCATCGAGCAATTGTTGGGCACCCCGTTGGCCGATCCCGATGTGCGACTGGTGCTTTCGCTGAGCCTGCGGGCCACCCAGCCCGAAGCGGGCCACCCCACCCTGAGCCGACGGGCCCCGGACAGCCGGCCCAAAGCCTAGACCAGCCGGGCGACCGCCGCGTCGATCCGCTGGTCGGTGGCGGTCAGCGCCATCCGCACGTGCCTGGCACCGCGCGGCCCGTAGAACTCCCCCGGCGCGGCGAGGATCCCGCGGGCGGCCAGCCAGTCGACGGTGTCGCGGCACGGCTCGTCGCGGCTGGCCCACAGGTACAGCCCGGCCTCGGAATGGTCCACGGTGAAACCGGCCGCGGTCACCGCGGGCAGCAGCCGGGCCCGGCGCGCGGCGTAGCGCTGCCGCTGCAGCACCTCGTGCTCGTCGTCGTCGAGGGCGGCGACCATGGCGGCCTGCACCGGCGTCGGGACGATCATCCCGGCGTGCTTGCGGACCGCGAGCAGCTCGGCGACCAGCGCGCGGTCACCGGCGACGAACCCGGCCCGGTAGCCGGCCAGCGAGGACGTCTTGGACAGCGAGTGGATCGCCAGCAGCCCGGTGTGGTCGCCGTCGCAGACCGACGGGTGCAACACCGACAGCGGCTCGGCGTCCCAGGCCAGGCCCAGGTAGCACTCGTCGGAGGCGACGATCACCCCGCGCTCCCGGGCCCAGCCGACGACCTTGCGCAGGTGGTCGATGCCGAGCACCCGGCCGGTGGGGTTGGCCGGGGAGTTCAGGTAGAGCAGTGCGGGGCGTTGTGGCCCGATCTGGGTCAGCGAGTCGGCGGCCAGCACCCGGGTGCCGGCCAGCCGGGCGCCGACGTCGTAGGTCGGGTAGGCCAGTTCGGGCACCACCACCAGGTCCGCGGCGCCGAGCCCGAGCAGCGTCGGCAGCCAGGCGATCAGCTCCTTGGTCCCGATCACCGGCAGCACGGCGTCCTCGGGCAGCCCGGTGATGCCGTAGCGGCGGGCCAGCGAGCCGACGATGGCGGCGCGCAGCGCGGCGGTGCCCGCGGTGGTCGGGTAGCCGGGTTCGAAGCCCGCGCCGGCCAGCGCCTGCTGGATCAGCGGGGCGACGGGGTCCACCGGGGTGCCGACGGACAAGTCGACGATGCCGTCGGGGTGCGCCCAGGCGGTCGCGGTGGCCTCGGCCAGGGTGTCCCACGGGAACACCGGAAGCCGGGCCGACACCCGGTTCGGGTGCGCCCGGCCCGGCATGGCGTCGCTCAGGCTTCGCCCTTGGGCTCGAGGTCCTTGACGCCCTGCGGGTCGTTGTCGGTCTGGCCGACCTTCGACGCGCCACCCGGGGAGCCGAGCTCCTCGAAGAAGTCGGCGTTGAACTGGATGTAGCCGCTCCACTCGTCCGGCACGTCATCCTCGTAGAAGATCGCCTCGACGGGGCAGACCGGCTCGCAGGCACCGCAGTCCACGCACTCATCGGGGTGGATGTAGAGCATCCGGGCACCCTCGTAGATGCAGTCGACCGGGCATTCCTCGATGCACGCCTTGTCCTTGACGTCGACGCACGGTTCGGCGATCACATAAGTCACAGAACTCTCCTCGGAAACATCTGCGTTAGCTACATTGGGCGCGGGCTGCCGGTCACGGTGCCCGCGGACCAGTATTCCTGGCCGACCACGGACGTCCAAACACAGCGTGCCCTAAATTGCACGCCCGGGCCGCGGGCGCGGATCCGATACTAGACGGTGCGTCTCGTTGAAACGACACAGACCCGCCGGTTACGTCGCCCGCTGTTGCATGGGACCGGCGGTATCACCTAGCGTCGGGGCAACGGCCCGCGCGACGGGCCCACCGGCCGATTGCGCCCTCGACCGGCCACCGACACCGCGCGCCGCCGGCTCCTCCCGCGGGCCCGGCCGCGGCCCGATATCTGCCCCGGAGGCCACCCGTGACAAACCCCTATCCGAAGCTGCTGTCGCCGTTGGATCTTGGTTTCACCACGCTGAAAAACCGGGTGGTGATGGGTTCCATGCACACCGGGCTGGAGGACCGCGCCCGCGACACCGGCCGGCTGGCGGCCTACTTCGCCGAGCGGGCCCGCGGCGGGGTCGGGTTGATCATCACCGGCGGGTACGCCCCGAACCGCACCGGTTGGCTGCTGCCGTTCGCCGCGGAGATGCTGTCCTCCGGTGATGCGCGACGGCATCGCCGCATCACCGCGGCCGTGCACGACGAGGGCGGCAAGATTCTGCTGCAGGTGCTGCACGCCGGGCGTTACGCCTATCACCCGCTGTCGGCGAGTGCGTCGGCGCTCAAGGCACCGATCAACCCGTTCCGGCCGCGGGCGCTGTCGAGTCGCGGCGTCGAGGAGACCATCGACGATTTCGTGCGGTGCGCGCTGCTGGCCCAGGAGGCGGGGTACGACGGCGTGGAGATCATGGGCAGCGAGGGGTACCTGCTCAATCAGTTCCTGGCCCCGGCGACCAACCGGCGCACCGATCGCTGGGGCGGTTCGGCGCGCAACCGCCGCCGGCTGCCGGTGGAGATCGTGCGCCGCACCCGCGAGGCGGTCGGAGCGGACTTCATCGTCGACTACCGGATCTCGCTGGCCGACTACGTGGAGAACGGCCAGAGTTGGGACGAAATCCTGCGGCTGGCAACCGAAGTCGAGGAGGCCGGCGCGACGCTGCTGAACTCCGGTTTCGGTTGGCATGAGGCGCGGGTGCCGACGATCGTGACGTCGGTGCCCTCGGGGGCGTTCGTCGACATCTCCAGCGCGGTGGCCGAGCAGGTGCAGATCCCGGTGGTGGCCTCCAACCGGATCAACATGCCCGAGGCGGCCGAGCAGATCCTCGCCGACACGCACGTGCAACTGATCTCGATGGCGCGGCCGATGCTCTCGGACCCGGATTGGGTGAACAAGGCCGCCGCCGATCGGGCCGCCGAGATCAACACCTGCATCGCCTGCAATCAGGCCTGCCTGGATCACGCTTTCGTGCACAAGAAGGTGTCCTGCCTGTTGAATCCGCGGGCCGGGCACGAGACCCGGTTGGTGCTCGCCCCGACCCGCGTCACCCGCACGGTGGCCGTGGTCGGCGCCGGGCCGGCCGGGTTGGCGACCGCGGTCAGCGCAGCCGAGCGCGGGCACCGGGTGACGCTGTTTGATGCCAATGAGCACATCGGCGGGCAGTTCGACATGGCGCGACGGATCCCCGGCAAGGAGGAGTTCAACGAGACGATCCGGTACTTCACCACCATGCTGGCCAAGTACGACGTGGACGTGCGACTGGGCGTTCGGGTGGGGGCCGAGGAGCTGACCGGTTTCGACGAGGTGGTGCTGGCCACCGGGGTGACGCCGCGGATGCCGGCGATTCCCGGGATCGAGCACCCGATGGTGCTCAGCTATCCCGAGGCGATCTACGGGGTGCGCGAGGTGGGCAAGCGGGTGGCGGTGATCGGCGCCGGGGGGATCGGTTTCGATGTCAGTGAGTTGCTGACCACCGACGAGTCGCCGACGTTGAATCTCAAGGAGTGGAAGGCCGAGTGGGGCGCGGCCGACCCGCCCGAGGCTCGCGGCGCGCTGACCGCGCCGCTGCCCGCCCCGCCGGCACGCGAGGTGTTTTTGTTGCAGCGGACCAAGGGACCGCAGGGTCGACGGCTCGGCAAGACGACCGGTTGGGTGCATCGGGCGTCGCTGAAAGCCAAGGGCGTGCAGCAGCTTTCGGAGGTGAACTACGAGCGGATCGACGACGACGGCCTGCACATCAGCTTCGGCGAGAAGCGCCAGCGGCCCCGAGTGCTGGCCGTGGACAACGTGGTGATCTGCGCCGGCCAGGAGTCGGTGCGCGAGCTGGAGGATGCGCTGCGTTCCCGGGGGGTGCGGCCACATGTGATCGGCGGCGCAGCGATCGCCGCCGAGCTGGACGCCAAGCGGGCAATCAAGCAGGGCACCGAGCTGGCGGCCCAGCTCTAGAGCCGCCCGGCCCCTCCCGGCCCCAGCCTGACCCCAGGACGGAGCCCCGCCCGGAGTGCCCGGCTTTCCCCGGGCCCGGCTTCCCCCGCCCGGCTTTCCCCGGGCCAGGCTGTCCCCGCCAGGCTTTCCCCGGCCTCTCCCGTCCAGGCTGTCCCCGGCCTCTCCCGTCCAGGCTTTCCCCGGCCTCTCCCGTCCGGGCTTTCCCCGGCCGCCTCGGCCCGGCCTTCCCCGGCTTTCCGTCTGGGCCCCGCGGATCCCGTCAGTCCCACAGCCCTCGCCGCCCCCACTTTGGAAGGCATGCCGGGAGTGTCCGCCTATGAGCGACGGTTTCTCGGCGTCAGCGACTCGGTGCCATACCGAGCGACAACGCCTCCGGGCCCTGTCGCCCTCCGGCCCCACCGAGCCCCACCGCTCACAGCGCCCGCCGCCCACCGGGTCCTTTCGCCCTCCGGCCCGACCGCCCCGCCGTCCACCAGCCCCCACCGGGCCCTTCCGCCCTCCGGGCCCTTCCGGCCCTCCGGCCCCACCGTCCATCGAGCCCTTCCGGCCCCTCCGGCCCCACCGTCCATCGAGCCCACCGCCCCGCCGCCCCGGCCCGGCTCCATCCCCGGCCCTAGCTGGAGCCGGGTCACGGCCTGTGGATAACCCGTCTCCGCCGAACACGAATCCGCGCCGCCGGTGCCAAGGTCCCGATATGGGAACAACACATGAGCTCACCGGCCTCGATCTGCGGTACGTGCTGACCCGGATCGTGTCGCTGCAGGGCCCGCTGTCGGTCGCCGAACTGAGGATGCGGCTGCGGCACCTCGGGTTTTCCGTTGCCGGCCGCGCCTCCAAGACCATCTCCGATGCTCTGCGCTGGGAGGTCCGCCGCGGCCGTGTCGAGCGGCGCGGCCGCGGGTTCTACGGCCCCGGAGAAATTCCGCGCTCGACCGAGTACCGGATCATCAGGCGCGTTCAGGTGCTGCGATTCCAGGCCCAGATGCAATGCGACGACGCCGACTTCGACACCGCTGTTCGCGACAGATTTCACGGTGAGCCGTTCGTTGACTGGTAGTCCGATCCCCGAGGACGACCGCCGGGCGACATCCACTCCGTCCCCCACGGGCACCACAGGCATGACGCCCTCGGTCGGCACCCCGTCCCCGGCCGGACCCCGTTCCCGGCTCGACCCCGCTCCCGGCAGGACGCCGCTCCCGGCTCGCCCCCCGTCCCCGGCCGGACCCGTTCCCGGCACCACCCCAGGAAAGTCGCTCAGGCTGGCACAAAGTCGCTGACGCCGGGAATCCGTCGCTCATAGGCGGGCACTCCCGACATGCCTTCCAAACCCTGACGCACGTGACGGGTGTGACCACGCACGTGACGGTTCTGACCAAAGGAGAACGAGTGGGGCCAGAGAAGCCAGCACCCCGGCGCCCCTTCCGAACAAGTCCCTACCGAATAATCAGCGCCTCGCGGTCCACGAAATCGTCCAGGTCGTCGGCGTCGTGCCCCACCAGCGCGCGGTGCATCGCCCAGGCGGTACGGCGGCCGATGATCTTGGCCTGCTCGGCAATCGGCCCGGCGAACAGCTCGTCGACGGTTTCCATCCACAGCGACAGCCACCGGATGAAGTGTTGGCTGGTCAGCGGGTGCGCCGTGTGAATCGGCTTGTGCACGGTGAGCGCACTGCCCCGGTACTTGCGGGCCCGGAACAGCATGGTCTCCCAGAAGTCGCACATCACCGGCAGATGCGACTCCAGCCCCTTGGCTCGGATGTCCTCGAACGGATCCTGCAGCAGCGCGTCGACCAGCGCGCGGCCATAGAACGTCGACAGCAGCAGGTAAACGTCGTCGCGGTCGGCCAGATCCGCGCGTGGCCGGTCCGGACTGCTCGCTGGGTCCGGACGGCTCGCTCGGTCCGGCGGGGAGTTTCGCGGGGCGATGAGACCGTGGTCATCCGGTTCCGGGACACCCCCTCTGCGCCCGGCGACCAGTTCGGCCACGCTCTCATCGTCCCGCTCGGTAGTCACGACCATCCAGCTAACAGGGCAAACCCGCCGACCACCAGTGCTGACACCTTGATGATCTCTAAACCGGAGTAGGCAAAGTGCGCCTTTGAGCGTTTTAGTCCGACACCGCCATCCGGGTCGGCCAGCACCGCGTCGGACCGCTTGGCCAGGAACGGCCGCACCCCGGCGATCTGCGTGACCAACATCGCCACCGCAACTCCGAGCGCAGCCACCGCGAACATCGGCGGCCGGCTCATCACCAGCGCAACCAGCAGGATCAGCGTCAGCGCCACTTCCGCGCTGTTGAGCGCCCGAAATACCAACCGGCCGACCCCGAGCCCGATCTGCAATGTCACCTTGGGCGCGCGGAACTTCAGCGGCGCCTCAATGAACGAGATGGCCAGCACCATGCCCAGCCAGGTGAACGTGGTCGCTACCGCGATCGATGACCAGTACATCGGTCACTCCAATCCGCTGAGTGATCGCTCAGTATCGGACACTCGAAAAATACCCACGCCGCTGCCCTATTCAGACTCCCACCAGCGCGTCCAGCTCGGCCGCATCGCGCCCGGTCAGCCGTCGGTGCATGTTCCAGGCGATCCGGCGACCGTTGGCCTTGGTGGCCTCGGCGACCGGCCCGGCGAACATCTCGTCGACGGTGGACTGCCACAGCGTCAGCCAGCGCACGAAATGCGCACCGTTCAGCGGATGCCGGTCATGAACGGCCAGGTGCACCGGCAGCGGGCTGCCCCGATACGACGGCGCGCCGAACAGCAGCGTCTCCCAGAAGTCGCACATCACCGGCAGGTGCGCCTCCAGGCCCATCGCCCGGACCTCCTCGAAGGGGTCCTCCAACAACTCGTCGACCAGCGCCCGGCCGTAGAACCGGGACAGCAGCCGGTACAGGTCATCGCGCGAGGCGATATCAGTCAGCCCACTCATCCGGCCAGCACCGCGATCCCGGCCGTCAGCAACCCGGCGATCTTCACCAACTCCCCCGCCAGATACCAGTAGTGCGCTCTCGACCGGGACGCCGCGACCGCGCCGGTCTGGTCGGCCAGCACCGCGTTCGACCGACGGATCAGCCGCGGCCGAACCGCCAGCAGCTGCGCCGCCAGCGCCAGCACCGCCACCGCGACCCCGACCAGCACCAGGCACCCCGGCGGATCCAGCACCGCGGCAACAACGATCAGCACCGCCAGCACCACCTCGATGCTGTTGAGCGCCCGAAACACCATGCGCCCGATGCCGAGACCGATCTGAAGGGTGACCCCGGGCGCGCGGAACTTCAGCGGCGCCTCCACAAACGAGATCGCCCCGACCATGCCGAGCCAGAAAAAACTCGCCGCGGCGATGATCGCCGACCCAGTACTCATCGTCCCACTCCCGTCAGTTCGGCGACACACAGATCCGGCTGCGCGAACGGGGTCAGCGTCGCCACCGACATCGGCGCCGCCCAGGCCTGCATCGCGCCCTGCATCAGGCCCAGGTGCAGCGGGCAGACCACCTCCGGGTGTGCGCGCGCCACCTCAAGAAAAGGGCAGTGCCGCAACCTGATTCGCGCATCATCAGGTTCGGGGGCGAACCCGAGGTCATCGAGCAGACCGACCAGCTGCGCGACCGGCCGATTGCCGCCGTCCCCGCGCGCGGCGCCCAGCCGCAGGCCGACGACCTCCCCGGCCAGCTGAGCCTGGCGCACCGGGTCGGGGCCGCGGGCCACCGATTCGGTCAGCGCCTCGGCCAGCAGCCGGTAGTGCCGCGGCCCGCCGGGATCCATCCCCGCGGTCGCGACGAACAGCTGCGCCGGGCGCCCCGGGCCGGTCACCGTCGGCGCCGACCGCTGCACCTGGCCACTCTCCAGCAGCGCGTCCAGGTGAAACCGCACCGTGTTCGGGTGCACGTCTAGCTGGTCGGCGATCGCGGTGATGCTGCGCGGGCCGTCGGCGGCGCGCAGCATCGCCAGCACATCACCGCGCCGCCCGGCGGCCCTCATTGCTCCTGCGGCGGCAGTCCGGCCACCAGCGGCCCGTCGGCGTCGACCGCGCCGAGCTTGGCCGCACCGCCGGGCGAACCGAGCGGGGCGTCGCGGCCGGGCAGCGTCTCGGCGAAGAAGGCGGCGTTGTCGTCCTGGTAGCCGACGTACTCCTCGGGCAGGTCGTCCTCGTAGTAGATCGCCTCGACCGGGCAGACCGGTTCGCAGGCGCCGCAGTCCACGCACTCATCGGGGTGGATGTAGAGGGCGCGGGCGCCCTCGTAGATGCAGTCGACCGGACATTCCTCGACGCAGGCCTTGTCCTTGACGTCGGCGCAGGGTTGAGCAATCACGTATGCCATGACCCCAATTTACACAACTATTGGTTGTAAAAACTAGGTGCGACGATGGAGACATGCCCGACACCCCCCGACGCGACCGCGACGACGACGGCCGGCCCCGCAACGCCCGCCCCCGCGACGCGCTCGGGCGACCGCTGCCGCCGGGCAGCCAGGGCGTCCCGCAGCTGCCCGAGGACCTGAACCTTTCCCCCGACGAAACCCTGGCGCTGGCCCAGCAGTTGCTCGACGACGGCCGCGCGTTCTCCGCGCACGAGGTGTTCGAGGCGGCCTGGAAGAGCGGGCCGGACGACGAGCGCAGCCTGTGGCAGGGCCTGGCGCAGCTGGCCGTCGGGATCACCCACATCCAGCGCGGCAATCCCACCGGCGGCCAGTCGCTGCTGCGGCGCAGCGCGAAACGGCTGAGCGAGGCCGAGCCGCGCTACGGCATCGACGTCACCGCTCTGATCGGGTTCGCCGGCGCGCTGGCCGACGATCTCGCCGCCGGCACCGAGATCCCCGCCGCCCGGCTGCGACCGCTGCTACAGCGCTGACGCGGGGCCCCAAGCCCCAACGCCCCTACGCCCCGGTGTGCGCCTCGCAGTTCCCGTAGGTGGTGGTGCGCTGGCGCGCCGGGCGGCCAATGCCCTCGGCGATGTCGACCAGCTCGGCGACGGTCTTGGCCGACCCGTACTCCGAGCCCGCCATCCGCGAGATGGTCTCCTCCATCAGGGTGCCGCCCAGATCATTGGCCCCGCCGCGCAGCATCACCCGGGTGCGCTCGGCGCCGAGCTTGACCCAGCTGGTCTGAATGTTGGGGATTCTGCCGTGCAGCATGATCCGGGCCAGCGCGTGCACCGCCCGGTTGTCGCGATGCGTCGGCCCCGGCCGGGCCGCGCCGGCCAGGTACAGCGGCGCGGACTGGTGCACGAACGGCAGCGGCACGAACTCGGTGAAACCGCCGGTGCGGTCCTGGATCCCGCGCAGCACGTTGAGGTGGCCGACCCAGTGCGCCGGGGTGTCGACGTGCCCGTACATCATCGTCGAACTGGACCGCAGGCCCACCTCGTGGGCGGTGCTGACGATCTCGATCCACTCCGAGGTCGGCAGCTTGCCCTTGGTCAGCACCCAGCGGACCTCGTCGTCGAGGATCTCCGCCGCGGTGCCGGGAATGGAGCCGAGCCCGGCCTCGCGCAGCCCGATCAGCCACTCCCGCAACGAGATTCCGCTGCGGGTCACCCCGTTGGCGATCTCCATCGGCGAGAAGGCGTGCACGTGCATCGAGGGCACCCGGGCCTTCACCGCGCGGACCAGGTCGGCGTACCCGGTGACGGGCAGTTCCGGATCAATGCCGCCCTGCATGCACACCTCGGTGGCCCCGGCGACGTGCGCCTCCCAGGCCCGCTCGCCAACCTCCTCCGCCGACAGCGAGTAGGCGTCGGCGTCGCCCTTGCGCTGGGCGAACGCGCAGAACCGGCAGCCGGTGTAGCAGATGTTGGTGAAGTTGATGTTGCGGTTGACGACGTAGGTGACCTCGTCGCCGACGACGTCGCGGCGCAGCGAATCGGCAAGGGCAGCAACGGCTTCCAGGGCGGGCCCGTCGGCCGTCGCCAACGCCAGATACTCGTCGTCGCTGCAGCCGCCCGGGTCGCGTTCGGCCGAGCGCAGCGCGGCGAGCACGTCGGTGTCGACCCGCTCGGGCGCCCGGGCGGCCAGCTCGTGCACCCGGTCGCGCACCGACTCCCAGTCCCCGAAGGCACTGTCGATGTCGCTGCGGGTCTCGGTCAGCCGGCCGTCGGCGTCGATTGCGGCGTGCAGGTCGGTGCGGCCCAGGGATTGGGTGGCCTCGTCCGGCTCCTGCCACGGGATGCCGACCGGGTTGACCTCGCGGGCCCAGCCGGTGTCCGGGTCGGCCAGCGCGTCGACGTGCGCGCGCACCCGCGGGTCGATCCAGGCCGCCCCGCCGTGCACGTATTTGGGGTGCGCGGTCAGCCGCTGCACCAGGTCGTAGCCGGTCTCGCCGGTCATCTCGGCCAGCGAATCCAGTGCGGGCCAAGGCCTTTCGGGGTTCACGTGGTCCGGGGTCAGCGGGGACACCCCGCCCCAGTCGTCGATGCCCGCACCGATCAGCGCCCGGCATTCGGCCGCGGAGACCAGGTTCGGCGGCGCCTGGACCCGCATCGCCGGGCCGAGCACCAGCCGGGTCACCGCGATGGCGGCCAGGAAGTCCTCGATGCCGGCGTCGGGCACCGCGCGCATCGCGGTGTCGGGCTTGGCCCGGAAGTTCTGCACGATCACTTCCTGGATGTGCCCGAACTCCTTGTGCACCCGCCGGATGGCGTGGATGGTCTCGGCCCGCTCGCGCAGGTTCTCGCCGATCCCGATCAGCAGCCCGGTGGTGAACGGAATCGACAGCCGGCCGGCGTCGACCAGGGTGCGCATCCGCACCGCGGGATCCTTGTCCGGGCTGCCGTGGTGCGCCTCGCCCTTGGTTTCAAACAACCGGGTCGAGGTGGTCTCCAGCATCATCCCCATCGACGGCGCAACGGGTTTGAGCCGGGACAGTTCCGACCAGCTCATCACCCCGGGATTCAGATGCGGCAGCAGGCCGGTCTCCTCCAGCACCCGGATGCTCATGGCGCGCAGGTAGTCCAGGGTGGAGTCGTAGCCGCGTTCGTCGAGCCACTGCCGGGCCTCGGGCCAGCGCGCCTCGGGTCGGTCGCCGAGGGTGAACAGCGCCTCCTTGCAGCCGAGGTCGGCGCCGCGGCGGGCGATGTCGAGGATCTCGTCGGGCTCCAGGTACATGCCCGCCCCGGCGGCGCGCAGTTTGCCCGGCACGGTGACGAAGGTGCAGTAGTGGCAGGTGTCGCGACACAGGTGGGTGACCGGGATGAACACCTTGCGCGAGTAGCTGACCGGCAGCCGGCCGGTCGGGCCGCGGCGGCCGGCGGCCTCCAGCCCGGCGTCGCGGACCCGGGCGGCGCTGGCGCACAGGTCGGCCAGGTCCTCGCCGCGGGCGGCCAGGGCGATGGTGGCCTCGTCGACGTTGAGGGCCACCCCGTCGCGGGCGCGGCGCAGCACCCGGCGCATCGCCGCGGCACTGGGCACCGCGGCACTGGGCGCGGCGGCACCGAGCGGCATCTCCGGGGTCGGCAGGCTCACGGGTGAGCGGTTCTGAGCCACACCCGGCAGCTTAGTCCTGCTCACTAGTTGACCGGTTGCGCCCCGGTTCGGGGCAACCCGGCCGGCCAGGGGATACCGTGGCGTCGGCGGCCCGCTCCCCGCGACGGGCCTGGACAACCGATCCGGGATGGGTGGCGACGGCAATGAGAAACAGCAATGAGCAACCTTGATTCATCCCCCGTTGAAACGGTGTGCGGCCCGTCGTCGGCACCGGCGGTGGAACTGCTGCGGCCGCGCGAGGTGCCGTTGGGCGGGCCGCGCGCCATGATGGTGCGCCGCACCCTTCCGCAGCGGCAGCGCTCGCTGATCGGGGCCTGGTGCTTCGCCGACCACTACGGCCCGCAGGATGTCCGCAGCACCGGCGGGATGGATGTGGCCCCGCACCCGCACACCGGGTTGCAGACGGTCAGTTGGCTGTTCCGCGGCGAGATCGAGCACCGCGACAGCAACGGCATCCATGCGATGGTGCGCCCCGGTGAGCTGAACCTGATGACCGCCGGGGCGGGCATCTGCCACTCGGAGGTGTCGACCCCGGCCACCACGGTGTTGCACGGCCTGCAGCTCTGGGTTGCGCTGCCCGACGCGGCCCGCAACACCGCCCCGGATTTCGCTCACCATGTGCCGCCGCCGGTGCGCGTCGACGGCGTCACCCTGCGGGTTTTCCTCGGCGAACTGGCCGGCGACCGGTCCCCGGTGCACACCTTCTCGCCGCTGCTGGGCGCCCAGCTTGACCTGCCGGGCCGCACCGCGATCCAGCTCGAGGTCGACGAGTCCTTCGAGCACGGCGTGCTGCTCGACCGCGGCGTCATCGAGGTGGCCGACCAGCCGCTGGAATCCGGCGATTTGACCTACCACGGGCCCGGCCGCCGGGAGCTGACCATCCGCAACACCGGCGAGCAGCCGGCCCGGGCGATCCTGCTCGGCGGTGCGCCGCTGCACGAGAAACTGTTGATGTGGTGGAACTTCGTCGGCCGCAGCCACGACGAGATCGTCGAGTATCGCCGGCTCTGGGAGTCGCACGACAAGCGGTTCGGATCGGTCGAGGGCTACCTCGGCTCGCCGGCCCGGCTGCCGGCGCCGCCGCTGCCCACCACCCGGCTGCGTCCCCGCTCGACCGGCGGTCGCTGAGCCTGCCCCCAGCGAACTGACGGTCATTTCTGTGCGTCTGCTTCGGCTATTCCAATGATCCGGGTCACACCTGTAAGGTTTTTCTCAGGGGAAAGCGCCGGCGAAGGACAGACATGGTCACCCGAATTTCCTACCGATCACTGCTGACCGCGGGCATTGCCGGCGTGACGGCAGCCGCGCTGGTGGTCACTCCGGCGATCACCCCGCCGCCCGCCGCCGAGCAGCAGCCGGTGTCGGTGTCGGTGCCGGTGCGTCACACCGCCGCCACCGTGCCGATGGTGCTCAACTCCCCGCTGGGGCCGGCATCGGCGATCGTGCCGCCGACCACGCCGCCGGCCATCGCGAACCTGGCCGTCCCCGGCACCACCTCGGCGGCCTCCGACATCAACGCCGCGATCAAGAGCATCTACACCTGGGGCGAGAAGTGGGTTTCCTGGGGATTCGATGTGGCTACCTGGGCGGTCTCCTGGGTGCCCTGGATCGGCTGGTTCGCCGGCCAGATCCCGATCCTGTACGACTTCGGCGAGGCGATCGTCGAAAGCATCGTGTTCAACCTTGACGACTGGATCTTCGGGCCGATGTCCTTCGGCACCGGTCTCAGCAATGTCGTCGACGACACCGGGCAGGCGATCCGCAAGCTGGCCCGCGACGAGATCAACTGGCTGACCGGTTGGCTCCCGCCGCTGCCGCCGCTGCCCCCGATCGGCGGGTCGGCGGCGAGGGCGACGACGGCGGGCCCGCTGGCGGCGGTGCAGTCCTCGCTGTCGGAGCTGACCGAGAAGATCACCGCGCTCGCGACGAAGGCCGGGATCTCCCCGAAGCTCCCGACGGAGTTCACCGCCGCAGGGTTCACCGCCGCGGGACCGGAGTCCGTCGACACCACGCTGGCGAAGCTGCCGGTGCTCGGCGAGCTCGGCGCCGCGGTCACCACGCTGCAGCAGGCCGTCGGCGTCCAGAAGGCCAAGCCGCAGGCCGCGGCCGAGGACCCGCCCGCCGACGCCAAGATCGACGCCGACGAGCCTCCCGCGGACGCCGCCGAGGCCACCACCGACTCCGATGCCCGCCCCGACAAGCCGCTGCGCCGACTGCTGGCGATCAACCCCTTCTCGGCCAAGCGCGCCGGAACCGCCGGCCCGCTGCGGCTGGCCAACCGCGGCCAGGACCGGGCGACCGCGGCGGTCCTCGGCGAGAAGTCTGGCGAGAAGCCCGACGCGGCGTCCGGGCAGCTCGCCGACAGTCAAGACAAGGGTGCGCCGGAGACCGGCGCCGCGGGGTCCGGTGCCAGCCCGAAGCAGCCGTCGTCCACGGGAGCCAAGGGCCTCAACGGCGTCACGAAGGCCGCCGAGTCGTTGAAGCGGGCGTTCTCCGGCAAGCGCGACAGCGCGGGCAGCCGGTAGGACTCAGTTCCAGGCGCCGCGGCGCCACAGCCACCACATCGCCGGGGCGCAGCCCAGCGCGATCAGCAGCAGCGGTCCGGCGGCCAGCACGCCCGGGCCGCCGAACACCACGTCGTTGCCGGGGCCGCCGAAGGTGAACACCACGATGGTCAGCAGGAAGGTCAGCAGCGGCACCAGCACCTGACGGCCGGTGACCCGCTGGGCGGCCGCCCACACCAACGCCAGGTTGGCCAGGCCGACGGCCAGCGCCGAGATCGGGAAGGGCATCTGCCCGAGATAGGCGGGCAGGAAGAAGGCGCCAAGCACGGCGACCAGAACACCGTCGAGACCCAGCAGCCCCAGAAACAGGGCGTGGGATCTACCGGACGCGGGGTTGCGCGCGGTCAGGTCGGGATGCTGTCGAGCATCGCGGCAAGCGAGCCGATGACCCACTGGAAGCTGTCGGCGCGGTCCTGCCAGTGCTGAATGTTGGGATCCAGATCGGGGTCCATCCGAGCTTCCTTCCGTCCGCGGGTAGCGGACTTACCTTACTCCCCGGGTTTTCCGGAACGCGCGGTACCCGGCCGCCGCGAAATCTCAGACCCCGCGACGATGGCATACTTGTGGCATGGCTCGCACACGCCTTTCCACCACCGTCGACGCCGGCCTGCTCGACGCCGCACGTCAACGGCGGCCCGGAGGGACCGACGCAGCACTCATCGACGCTGCCCTGACCGCACTGCTCGCCGCGCACCGTGCCGGTGAGATTGACGACGCCTACCGCGCCTACGACGATCAGCCGCTCGATCAACCCGACGACTGGGGCGATCTGGCGTCGTGGCGCGCGGCCGCCGGCGCATCGTGAGCGGGTTCCCGGCACGCGGTGAGCTGTGGTGGAGCGAGCTGCCGGAGATCGGCCGGCGTCCGGTCGTGGTGCTGTCCCGAGATGCCGCAATTCCGCGCCTGCGCCGCGCGCTGGTAGCGCCCTGCACAACCACCATCCGTGGATTACCCAGCGAAGTGCTGCTGGAACCGGAAACCGATCCGGTACCGCGGCGATCGGCGGTCAATCTCGATTCGGTGGAGAGCATCGCCACCGGCATGCTGACCCACCGGCTGGGGCGTTTGGCCGACGACCGGATGCGCGCCATCAGCGTCGCGTTGGGCGTCGCGACGGGCTGCTCCGGGTAGGGCGGCTATTCGCCCCCGAGCTCCAGCCCGCCCAGCAGGCAGGTCTCCAGCCCGTCGTCGCCGCGGGGGCCGAGTTCGCCGGCGACCAGCGCGTAGTGCTCGTAGCCGACGATCGGCAGCGCCAGGTTGTTCGACAGGGCGCACGCCCGCGCGGTGGGGCCGACGATGACCTGGGTGCGGTAGGCGTCCAGCGCACCGACCTTGGCGGCCAGCTCGGCGGTGCCGTCGATGACGGTGGTGATCTGCTCGTCGGGGTAGCCGAACTCCGCGTCACCGGGCAGCACCCAGCCGTCGCACAGGTCGGCGGGGCCCAGCGCCGCGCCGGCGTTCTGCCAGGCCGCGCGCGAGGTGATGGTCCAGTAGAACTTCGGCACCGTCCACGGGTCACCGGGGAACGCGTCGGTGCCGGCGGCGGCCACCGCCGCGGTGGTGATCCGGTGGGCCTGGATGTGGTCGGGGTGCCCGTAACCGCCGACGGGGTCGTAGGTGATCACCACGTGTGGGCGCAGCTCGCGCAGCACGGCCACCAGCGCGCCGACGGCCTCGGTCTCGTCGGCGTCGACGAAGCGGACCCGGCCGTGCCGCGGCGGGGTGCCGGCCATCCCGGAGTCCCGCCAGCGCCCGGCGCCGCCGAGGAAGATCGGGTCGTCGATGCCGAGCAGGTGCAGCGCGGTGGACAGCTCGGCGATGCGGTAGCCGCCGAGTTGGTCGGCCTCGTCGGCGACCAGCTGCGCCCAGCGTTCGTCGATCACCTCGCCCTCCTCGCCGAGGGTGCAGGTGAGCACGTTGACCTGGGCCCCTGCCCCGGCGTAGTGCGCGATGGTGGCGCCGTTGTTGATCGTCTCGTCGTCGGGATGGGCGTGGACGAAGAGCAGGCGCGGGCGCTCGGTCGGCATGCGATCAGGGTAGCCAGGTTTCACTCGCCCCATCGCGGCTCCCGCCCACCGGCGCCATGCGATACTCACCCGGGGCGACGACATCGGAGGGAATCATGAGGACAACGACGCGTGCAATCGCGCTTGCCGGCGCGGTCGTGACCGCATCGGTGGCCTTCGCAATTCCCGCGGCGGCCAACGACTTCGAGGGTCAGTACACCTTCGACATGGGCGGCGAGCCGACGACCTGGACGGTCCGGCCCTGCGACGGCGGGCCCACCGCGCCGTTCAATCAGTGCGTACGGGTGGCCGAAACCGGCGGCGAGAATGCGCCGTGGGAGGCCCAGGCGAACTGGGCGGTCGGCTACTGGACCCTGCGGGTGCAGCGGCCCGACGCGATCAGCTGCGACGACGGCTCGAAGATGCCGAGCCTGGTCACCTATTCCTGGAATGCCGTCACCCTTGAGGGGCAGATGGGCTTCAACTTCGCCGGCGGCTGCGGCGATGCGCCGGCCGCGAGCCTGTGGGCACCGTTCCAGTTGACGCCGGGTCCGGCGCCGCTGCCCGACGAGGCGGACGCCGCCCCCGAAGACGCCGCAGCCCCGCAGGCCGAGGCCGCGCCCGAGGAGACCGCACCCTTGGCCGCCGAGGCGGGGGCCTGACTGCAGGCCCAGTGCCCGTGACCGGGCACTGGGGCCCCAGAGCGCCCCGATGGCTCGCCGATGCCGTCCATTGCTCTCAGTGAATCCACACCCGTCCGCCCGCGGGCCGAGTAGTCACTACTTGCCCGAATTCTGGACATAATCAGACTTGGTGAAATGCAGTTCGGCTAAGCATGACGTTGCCGGCTCGCGCTGGACCGCCGATCTCAGATCCATCTCGGCGCGTTCGCGATGCGCGGCGCACCTGCGAGTACGCCATTCTCGCCGGTTCGACAATCGCCCGCAGCGCCGATCACGGGACGGTCTCGACCGAACCAATGGTAGCCACACTAATTTGCGGGCATAACTTGGCATACTTCACATCGCCAATATGTGCTATTCGACTCGTTCGAAATTTATTTGCGTTTGCAATACCAGATCTTTTCGGCCGCAAACATCGCAAATTCGATGCCCCGGGAACACTTCTCTGCCTCTCAGGTCGGGCGTAACTTTTGCAATTGCGCCGCACCGGCGTCCATTTCAAAGGGGGCAATCATGACCAATCACAAGCTCGCCACGGGGGGCAAAACCACATTGCGCGGAGCGGCCCTGCTGGCCGCGCTCGCCTCCGGCGCCCTGACCGTCGGGGCCCTGACCCTGTCGGCGCCGGCCAGCGCCAGCTGCGCCTCGATCAGCGGGGTCAAGGTGGGGTCCTCCGACTGCAAGAGCACCGTCGGCAACTATTCGGTGGGTGTGGGTAACATCGCCACCGCCGACGCCAAGGGCGTCGGCAGCGGTGCGATCGCGGTCGGCACCGGCGCCAAGGCGGTATCCGACGGCAACTTCAATCTGTCGTACGCAAACGGCGAGAACGCGGAGGCCTATACGCAGGGCAACCTGAATCTGGCCGTCGCGCAGGGCAAGTATGCGTTTGCGCGGGCTGGAGATACCAAGTCTGACACCGGCAATGTGGCGATGACCGT
Source organism: Mycolicibacterium fallax (assembly GCF_010726955.1). Lineage (NCBI taxonomy): Bacteria > Bacillati > Actinomycetota > Actinomycetes > Mycobacteriales > Mycobacteriaceae > Mycobacterium > Mycolicibacterium fallax. Next base: position 3,983,192 of record NZ_AP022603.1, on the reverse strand, counting down.
CGGCGACTACAGCGTGGCCTACGCCGACAGCGGCGGCGGCAGCACGCCCGGAATCGGGAACCTGGCGCTCAACCTCTTCGGAAAGGGCACCGGCCTTGGTGCAGGCCAGCAGACGGCTGTGCTAGCTCAAGGAATCGGCAACCGGGCGATCAACGTCGGCGGCGAGAACAACGGAGTCGTTGCCGGCGGCATCCTCAATGGCGCCACCAACCTGGGAGGCAAGGGTAACTCGGTCGGCGCCTACGACGCTCTGAACAATGCGCTTCAGGTCGGAGGGGATGGGAACCAAGTCGTGGCTCGCACCGAAGCCACCGGCCCCGTCTCGAAGAAGCCCGGGTTGAATACCGCGTTCAGCGTCTTCGGCAACCACAACGAGGTGGTCGCGACCAAGGGCCCGGGCGCCGTCGCCGGCAACCTCGGCGGCAGCAACAACACCGGAGCCAACGCCATCACCCGCGACAAGCCCGGCATCACCGTCAACAAGGTGAAGCTGCCCTGATCGACACCCATCCGGTGAGCTGAGGCTCGCGGCACGACGGAACTACCCCGGTGGGGCGTGGAGATCTCCAGGCCCCACCGGGTGTCTCCACACGATTTGCACGAATCCTGCTCAGGGGAGGGCAGCACATCATGAACAAGCACGGGGGAAATCACCGGCAGGCCCGGACCGGAATCACCGGGACCGTCATGCTGGCAGCGGTATCGGGAGCATTGGCCGCCGGCGCGATCGCCGCGTCGGGCACCGCCAGCGCCAGTTGCGCATCGATCAGCGGGGTCAAGGTCGGCAGCGGCTGTGACAGCACCGCCTCCAGTTTCGCGGTGGGGGTCGGCAACGGCGCTCAGGCCAAGTCGCAGGGCGTCGCCAACGGTGCGGTCGCCGTCGGGGAGAACGCGACGGCTCTGGCCGTCGGCACCTTCAACCTCGCCTACGCCAACGGGAAAGACTCCGTTGCGGTCGCCGGCGGGGCGCTGAATGTCGCCGCGACACAGGGCGACAACAGCGTCGCCGTGGCGGCCGGCACCGGAAACCTCGCCCTCAACCTGGGCAAGAACGCCTTCGTCGTCGGGCAGGGCACCGGAAATGTGGCCCTGAACGTGGGCGACGGCGACATCACCGGGGGCACCATCGACCCCGACGATCTCGACGATCCCAATAACGTGCCGGTGCCGGCCGGGTTCAACGTGGTGCAGGCCTCCGGGATCGGCAACCTGGCCGCCAACCTCGGCGGCAAGGGCGCCATCGTGCAGGCGGCCGGCGGGCTCAACCGCGCCCTCAACGTCGGCGGCACCGGCAACAGGGTGACGGCGACCAACAATCTCGACATGAGCAAGCCGTTCAAGCTCAGCAACATCGGCCTGAACACCGCGATCAACATCGGCGGCAAGAGCAACACCGCGACGGCCGGCCCCGGACCCGGTGCCACCGCCATCACCGCCGGCGGCAGCAACAAGACCGCGGTGCAGCAGAAGTTCGGCATCAAGTTCAAGTAGCCGTTGCCGACGCAATTCCGATGTCGGCGCAGAAACCACTTAGTTTTGCGCCGACACCGGAAATTCAACGCTGCGCGAATTGATTCGAACAGGCTCGCTATCGCCCCCCAGGGGTGATGGAGCACGTACCGAAAACGTGTTCCATCACCCCGCCGTCGTCTGCGCCGACCTATTCACCACCCCGGCGCAGACCCACATTTACCTCCCCCAATTGGTTCCACAATCAACTACCAAAAATTGCCGAAAATCTGAGCTGAAACTGAGACACCGGGGTTACGATCTCAGCATCGGTACAACCGATATAGGGGGTTTTACATCATGGGGATTTCCATTCGGTCCTATCTGACCGCCGGGGTGGCGTGCACGGCCGCGGGAGCAATCGCGCTGACTCCGCTGAGCCTGCCGCCGCAGCACAACGAGACGGTCCTGGTGCCGTACTCCGCGTCATCGCCGGTGCGACTGGCCGCACTGATCAAGCCGAAGGACATCGACGCCGTCGTCGAGCAGTTGACGTCGACCGTCACCGACGTCATCGGGCCGTACGCCGACTCGCTGACTCTGGCGCCGTTCACCACGGTCGCCGGCCTGCTCAACCAGGTCATCGACGTCAACTACACGCTGTGGAGCGCGCTGACTGCCGCGTCCTCGGGATCGCCGGAGTTGCAGGGCCTGTTCGAGAGTGTCGGCAACGGCATCCTGACCGCCCTGGGGGATTTGGGGGATCCCCTGCAGGACGCACTCGATGTGGTCAACGACTCCAACGTGAACGGGCAGGAGGTCCTCGCGCAGGCACTGACGTATTCGCTGACGGCGGCGCTCACCGCCGTGGCGGGCATCATCAACGACCCGACCAGCGCGGCCAGCTATCTGGGCGCGCTTCAAGCCCCGCTTGGAATCGGGGCGAACTTCGCGCTCGGCGTCAACGACGGCGCCGCCGACCTGATGTTCCCGGTATTCGGCCTTCCGGTGATCGGGATCGGCGCGGGCCAGGGCCTCGCCTCTGCGGCGCTGGGCGGCGCCGACAGTGCCCTGGGTGCCACCGAACTGCTGGCCACCAATGAGAACGAGGTGCTCGGCGCGCTGGTCGGCGCGATTCGCACGGCGACCATTCAGCCGACACTCGCGGTATTGGCATCGGCCAACCCGGTGCTCAACGCACCGCTGGTCGCCGCCCTGGTCGCCACCGGTGTGCTGACCGGCAACGCCATGGACGACAACGGGACACCCGATGATCCGTACGATGACTATTGGATCGACACCGGGTTCCCGGTCATCATCGGGGCGACATCATCGGCGCTGACCGGCGCATTGGGGGCGATCGGTGCGGACCCCCTCAGCCCGCAAAGCTATGCCGCAGCGCTGTGGTCGCTCGGCAACGGTGGACTCAACGTGGTCGACGGCGGCATCACGACGATGACGACCATGGCGCGGATTTCCCTGGGGGCCGCGGTCATACCGGTCCTCGGTGGGGCGATGACGGCTCTGCCCGGCCTCAACACCGCCATCGGCACCGCCGCAACGAGGATCCTGAAGGCGATCGGCGTCGAGGACGAGATCGCCAACGCACCATCGGAGTTCGCCACCAAGATGAACGCCGCCATCAACGACGTCGGCACGACCGTTGGCGAAGGCCTGGACAAGGCCGACGACGCGATCAAGGACCTCGACGCTGAGGCGCTTCACCTCACCGGCGAGGCCCGCGGCGCACTCACCGACGCTCTCGGTGTCCAGCCGCCGGCTCCGGCACGCATGTACCAACAATCGAGCGTGCCGGCCGATCCCGTTGTGCAGGAAGAGATCACGCCCGAAGGCGACCTCTCCGCGCTGCAGGATGTGGCGGACCAGGATCCGCAGGCCAAGCGCGAGTCGTTGACGGTGGAGTCCTTCACCGCGATGCTCGCCGCCGACTCCGATGGCGCGACCGCGCTCCGTCGGGCTCCGCGCGCGACCATGCGGGCGGCGGGCGAACTGCGCCGGGGCGTGAACAAGGCCGGGCGCACCACCGCCGCCGCCTTCACCCAGGCGGGCAAGGACATCGTCGACCCGGCGATGCGGGGTGATGTCGAGGGCACGATCCGCGGGGTGGCTAAGGCGCCGAAGACCATCGCGGGCGGGCTCCGCGACGCCGGCACGCAACTGCAGCAGAGCGTGACCAGCGCCCGCCAGGAGTTCAAGAAGACGATGCGCGGCGATTCCGGCGGCGGCTCGACCTCCACGGTTGAGTCCGACAAGGCCAGCTGACGATAATCCAGGGTTCTCAGGGGGCCCTTCCGCACCGCGGAAGGGCCCCTGTTGCTGTCCCGATTCGCCGCAGCGGCCAGCAAATCAAATTAGCCGTTCTTTCTCAGCGGCCACTCAGCTAGAATGAAGAGGCCACTAAGACTGCAGCCAATGGGGGGCCCGTGCAGAATTCTGCGCGCGCATGCGTCGGCGCCGGGATATCGATCCTGGTCGCCGCGGCGATCTCCCTTGGCCCGATCAGCCTCATGCCCGACGACATCGCCGTTCCGCAGCGCACCGTCGACGTCGACCCGACCGCACTCGACATCGATTCGGCCAGCCTCTACCGCGCCATCGCGCAGTCCGAGAAGGGCTCCGCGGACCTCTCGACTCCCGGCGCCGGAGCAGCCGCGGACGTGACCGCGCCGGGTACCCCCGACCGGACCGCCACCGCTCCCGACGACGTGGCCTCGGTGCTCGCCAACCTGGCGCTGGACGGCCCCGACACCGATACCGTCCCGTCGAACCGGCGACCGGCCGTGCCGCCGGGCCTGGCGATCTCCGAGGGACCCGATTCACGCAAGCACGACGTCGGCGGGTTGCTCGAGGGCGTCGCCGGCGGGCCCAGTGCCCCGACTCCCCCGGCCCGCGAGCCGGCCGAATCGCCGAATCCCGCGTCGGGCCCCACCCCGGACATCGATCCGAGCCTCGACGGCCCGGCCGAGCCCAGCGAGGTGCCCGCCCAGTCCGAACCCAATCCGGCGAGCGAGCCCGGTCCCGCTGCGGCGACGATCGATCCCGAAGCCGCCGGCGAGCTGGCGGCCTCGGACCCCGGCAGCCTGCGGACCAAGGCAAAGCGCCCCGACCGCCGCGCGCTGTGGCCGCTGCCCGGCCCGGCGGCCAAGGCCGACGCCGACGACGCCGAGGGCGCCGACGGCCCCAACCGCTCGTCCGGCTCGGAGATCGGCAAGCGGATCACCGAGCGCGCACAGTCGGCGGTCCGCGACATCGAACGGTCGGTCCGCAGGGCCATCGACGGTCTCCGGCCGCGCCGATCCTCGTCGTCCAGCCCGGGGGAATGAGCCGCTGCATCCGCGGTGCGGTGTCGAATCGCGTTCCAATCCTTGATATTTCGCGATTGACGACGGCCATCATCCCTCGGATGGGCAGCGTCTTCGGGTAGGTTTATCCAGTGATCATCACTGGCGCCTTGCTCGCCGAATCCGCATCCGTCGTCGACAACAAGCTCAACGTCACCGGCGGGGTGGTGTCGAAATGCCGAGCGGGGCAAGAACGTATCTGCAACCCCATGCTGGTCGTCCTGCTCTCCTCCGAGCCGGGCGAGACGTCGGCTACCATCGATCTGACCGTCACCGGCCCAGTCGGCGGCCCCCAGCACGCCCAGGTGCCGGTCGCCGAGGCCAGCCTCGGCGGTGAGGTGGGCTTCATGCTGCTGCCGCTGGCACTGGCCGTTCCCGTCGACGGCCGGTATCTGATCTCGGTGGGGGCTGCGGACGGGTCGATCGAGCTGCCGCTGGAAGTGATGGGCTGAGCGGGCGGAAAACCCGACACGCGCCGGGCAGGTTGTTTCTGCAGAGCACCAGGAATGCGGAAAGCTCGGCTGGATGATTCCCAGCCGAGCCTTCCTCGCCAGCGATCCGGCTACCCGGGGTCAGGGGGCGTTGGCACCGGGGGTTCCGCTAAACGTTTGACCCGAAATCTCGGTGCCGGCGGCCTCCTTCGTTATGTCTCCGCCGTTTCCAGCCGTACCGGCAGCACCGCCCGTGATTGTGCTAGCCGTCACTGTCCCGCCGCCGTTGACCTTGAAGACCGCACCGCCTCCGCTGTAGTACTCGTTGCTGGCACCGGCCGCCGCGGTGCTGTTCGACACTGAACCGCCCGTGGTTGTGATCTCGGCGCTTCGGCCCTTGCCTTTCTCTGCGGCATCGCCACCGGTGGCCGTGCTGTCGGTGATGGTGTCCGACGTCCCGTAGGCCCGGATGTTGGCCTCGCCGCCGGAGGCCTGCCAGACCGATCCCTTTCCGCCCTGCACCGTCCCGTTCGTTACCTGGCTGCCGGCACCGGCGGCCAGGAGTTCGCCCTGTCCCCCGCGACCACCCTTATCCCCCACGTTCACCCCGTCGGCGCGGGCGGCGTCGCCGCCGGTGGCCGTGCCGGCGGCAACCGAATTCTCGCCAGATGCCCGGATCCGGCCCTGGCCGGTATTGGTGGCGTTAGCGACTCCGCCGTTCGCGGCGTCACCGCCGGCACCGCCCGTCGCTGTTCCGGAGGCCTGGCTGCCCGAGCCCCCCGCCGCGACGTACCCGTTCGCGCCAGAACCACCCGTGCTGCCGGCATCCTCGGCGTTTCCGCCGCGGCCACCGGACGCGGTGCCGCCGGCCGTGCTGCTGACGCCCGAGGCGGTGATGCTGCCCGCCCCGGCCGCACCACCGAGGCTGTTGGCTCCGTTGGCAGTACCCCCAGTTACGGCCGTAATGGTGCCGCGGGCCGTACTGCCAACGCCGGACGCGGTGATGGTCCCGGAACTGCCGGCACCACCGAGACTGTTGAGTCCGGTGGCGTTTCCGCCCCCGCCGCCCGTCCCTGTGCCGGTGGCGGTGCTGCCACCGGCGGTGGCTGTCACCGTCATGGCGCCGCCCGCCCCGCCGCCGCGTTCAAGGACCGTAATCTCGCCGTCGCCATCACGCGGGTTGAGCCCCGTCCCGGTGCCGGTGCCGCCTGCACCGCCTCGGACCCCCTCACCGAGTGCGGTGGCTTCCCCACCGTTTAGGGCGTTGATGTCGGCGTTGCCGCCGCTGCCACCCTCGCCTCCGACGCCGCCCTCGGTTTGACCGAGGCCTCCGTTGCCGCCGTAGGCGTTTCCGTTGGCTTTGCTCGGGGCGGTGGTGGCTCCGCCATAGCTGATCGCATGGATCGTGGCGGCACCCGCGTCACCGCCGCGGGAACCGGCACCGTCCGCCACGCCACCGACACCGCCCTTGGCATAGCCGCCCGCTTCGCTTCCAAGGTCGATTTGGTTCCAGACGCCATTGGCCCGGATCCAGGCCGCACCCCCGAAGACGCGGTCAGACTCGGTCCGACGCTTAACCAGTTCTCAGTGACCTACGCCATAGACCACCTATGACGTGATGCGCGTCACGATAACAGGCCTTTCGCTTTGCCGCTATCTTTCGTAGTAAAACCCGTCGCTACGGCGACCGTATCCCGCGGTCAACGGCGTATTAGAACGCGTTGCACCTACACATAAGCATGCTTATGACCAGCGGTTTCATGTCTACGCGGCCAATTTGTCACTGCTTAGACTCTCCTCAGGAATGCCGGTGACTTTTGGCAGCGGGATCGGTGCTGATCGACGCCCCGTGCCGATTCGGCTCGGTGCTAGCTTGGAGTTGTTACCCGCTGAGCCGATGAGGAGACACGATGACCGACAAGGGACCCGAGCCTTTCGCGACCAACATCGAGGACGCCACCCTGGCCAACGGTGCGTTCCGCGACACCCTGTGGACCGGCAAGTACCTGCAGCTCACCGTGATGAGCATCCCGCCCGGCGGCATGGTCGGCGGCGAGATCCACGACGACCATGACCAGTTCATCCGGGTGGAGGCCGGCAAGGCCCGGGTGGTGATGGGCCCGGCCAAGGATGACATCAGCTTCGACGAGACCGTCGGCGACGACTGGATCGCGCTGATCCCGGCCGGCAAGTACCACAACATCCTCAACGTGGGCGATGAGGACCTGAAGCTCTATTCGCTCTACGGCCCCGCCGAGCACAGGCACGGCACCCGGCACGAGACCTTCGCCGACGCCACCGAGGATCCGCAGGAGACCGACCTGGTCTGAGACTCAGCGCCCCATATCGCATGGGTTCGCCTCATATCGCATGGGTTGAGGACGCACCCGGCCGCAGCGGGGGCGCCCTCCCCCGTTTTTGCCGGCGGCGTGCGACGGGGATAGCGACGGGCGGTGGCGCATGGGCCACGCCAGACCACGAAACACTCACCCTGGCCATACTGGGCCGCACCTGGAGCCCTACCGGCTGAGCCGTGCATCATGCACGTTCCCCTTCTACATCCTCAGCGGAGCGTCCGCCCCTGAGAGAAGCTCCAGAAGGTCCGGTGGCACCCCTAAGTCTCAGCGCCCCGCACCGACGCCGGCGGACATCTGCGCGGCAAGACCGGCGACAAAAATATCGCAATATCGGCGCAAGAATCCCTAATCAGCGGGGGTTCGGTAATTGCCTCCGACCATAACCGCCATTACCTAAGCGCCTCCAATGCCGATCTCAGCTTTTTATCAGCTAGCGTAGGGAATTGCAGAACGCAACACATTGAATGAACTTCACGAGGGGGAAGTCGTAATGAAATTCACCGCACATCCGTTGGTCACCACCGGTATCGCGCTGGTCGGGGCGGGCCTGATGGTCGGCGCGCCCGCTGCTTCTACTCTGGCAGCCCCCTACGCCTCCGCGCCGCGGACCGTCGAAGCCGACGTCACGCTGGCGTCCTGGGAATATGTGAGTTGGAACAATCTGAATGACCCCAACAAAACCAGCGACCAGAAGCTGGTTGAGGTTGGTTTCAAGCGCGTCGTCGAGCAGTTGGCTCAGGCCCCGTTCATCCCGTTCGCCACCGCGGCGAACATTGTCACCGGCGACAAGGCCGGCCTGGTCGACATCGGCAAGAACATCATCGACACACCGCTCTACGTGAGTGATCCGGTCCTGGTGTTGGCCGACAGGAACAACCTGCTGGGCGACGAGACCGCGCAATCCCTGCATAACAAGGCATGGGCAGACCGCCAGAAGCCCACCGAGATGCTTCGTGACGCACTCGGGGCGACCGAGCACGACAAGAACGAGGCCTTTGGAGCCGCCAAGCTGCTCGCGCTCAATCCCATTGCGGATGCACCGGGCAAGATCAAGGCCGCTCTCAGCGACCCCGGCGCCACTCTCGATGGCCTTGGGACTGCGGCCAACGCGGCCTTCGACAAGCGTGTGGCCAAGACCGAGAAGAGCCTGTCGCACGCCAAGGATCGGATTAACAAGGTCACCAGCGCCCTGAAGGATGACGGGCCAGTGGCCGCGGTTAAGCAGATCGGGACCAACATCAAGGACCGGTTGGACCGAGTGAAGAAGGACATCAAGAACGGCCAGACTACGGCGCGCAACGCTCCATAACCTGGCTTCGGCAAACGGTCGCCGCAGTTTCCGAGAGGAGGCTGCGGCGATCGTTGTCTACAGCGGTCTGTCAACGCCGTCGTCGATCACGTGCTGCACCCATTGCAAGGCCTAAGCCTCGATCCGTGGATCGACCCGGTTGAGGTGTCTGGGGATTGATTTTTGCGGTGCTGTGGGTGGTGGGCAGCGTGTAGCTGCTGGTCTGTCCAGCTTTTCCTGTGTGCTCCGGTCGGGCCTTTCGGCGGGTGGTCAGGTGGGGATTGCCGCTGGTGGGCTGTATCCGATGGTGTTGCGCCACAGGGTGGTCCACGTTGATGCCCAAGGCCAGTGGCTGGGTAGGTGCAGTGTCGGCCGCCGTTGGGGTCGGGCAAGTCGGGCCGGAATGTTGACGATGCGGCGGCGCAGTGTGGATCCTCGCGCGACGGCGTTCGTCGCGCCGGCCAGGACACCGGCCGCGCGCAACAGATTGTGGGCGATCGCGGCGCACAGGATCCAAGCCGAGTTGGCCCCGAACCGCCCCGAAGGCATGTGCGCCAGGGGTCCGTCGATGAGGTCGGCGAACACGGTTTCGATGATGGCGTGGCGGCGGTGGGTGATGTCGGCGGCATCGATCGGTTCGTCGGTGTCGGTGAAGAACGGTGGTACCGCCACACCGGGAACAGGGCGTCTGGGTAGCGGGCGTCTTTGACGCGGCGCACGATCAACCGTGCAGTGACCGGGTGATCGGTGGAACTGAAAGCGGTGTAGGTGGTTTCGGCGACTTCGGCGTCGGAGATCCATCCGCCGGTGTCGGGGTCGCGCACTGCGCCGGGGTAGTTGACCGGAATCCAGGCGTTGTTATCGATGGAGTCGATGGCCGCGGCCACGGCGGTTGACTTGGTCAGCACCAGCGAGAATCGGGCTCCGGCGCGGCGGCAGGCAGTCGCCACGGTGCTGTTGCCGTACGCCGAGTCGCCGCGCACCAGAATCTGCCCGGTAACACCAGCGGCACGTGCGGTCGCCACGGCCTGAGCGATCATCTGGGCTGCGCCCTTACCGGAGTTGGTCTTGCCTGCCCGCAACCGCGCACCGGCGATCACCGGCGCACCGCTGTCGGTGCTGATCGTGGCAACCAACGGCGACAGGCCCTTGCGCAGGATCTGCTTCCCGGCGATCTTGGTGTGCCCATACGAGGCCCCTTGTTTGGCGTGACCAAAGACCGGGCGCAGTAGCGAGTCGATGTCGACGAAGGCCCGCACGTCGGCGCCGGGGATCAGATCGACGCGCGAGCACAGCGCGGCCAGGTGCTCGCGCAGCACTGATTCGAGTTGGCGGGTGTGCCCGAAGGTGAACTCCCGCAACAGGGTTCCGATCGTCGATGATGCGTACACGCCGTCGAAGAGGGTCTTCATCCCGCCCGAGCGCACGATATCGAGGTCATCGATGCTGTCCGCGCCGGCACACATGCCGGCGATCAGGGTGGTCAGCTTCGGGGACGGATTGGCCGCACCAGATTTGATCCGCTCGCAGGTGAAACGAACCTTCTGCTCCAACAGCACCGAAAGGCGGCTCTGTTGAGCCAAGGTCATCACCGGCACCAGCCCGGCGCACGACACGAGATGCTCATCATCGAAGACCGCCGACGACGTGGTGAACCTGTGGGACACTTGCACCGGAAGTGCCTTTCTTGGGCTGTTCAGATTGTGGTGTGGTAACTCCAATCATCGCAGCTCAGAGGGCACTTTCCCTATTGCGACACCCGGTCACCCGGTCAATTCTTCGGTGGATCGAGGCTAAGCAAGCATCAGCAACCGACGGCAGGGAGGCACAGGTCTGCCTACCGCGGCACCTTCACCCATTTGCCGGCGTCCCCGACGATCCCCACCGGCACCGCCCCGGTCAGGCTGACGCCCTGTACCGATGGTCCGGCGGCCACGATGGTGGTGTCCTGAATGATCGGCAGCACCGTCGACAGTTCCCACAGCTTCGGCTCCACCAGCTCCAGCACCGCTTCGATGGACTGCGAACCATCAAGGGCCGCATTGATATTCGGCTGAATCGCGCGGTCGCAGACGCCGGTCAGGTTCGACGGGGCCTGCACCAGCGTCCCGGAGTCCGGCGCGGGCGCCGGCGCGGTGGTCTGCGGCGTGGTGGCCGGGGTCGGGGCGGGCCTGGTGGCCGAGACCGACGGGCGCGGGGGCGCCGAGGTGGTGCTGCGCGGCGCCGGGGCGGGCGCGGCCCCCGAGGTGGACACCGGGGTGGCCTCCAGGGCCGGGCAGCCGTAGCGCGAGGCCAGCACGGTGGCCAGGTCTCCCCCGGCGGCGTGCCAGCCGACCACCGCGTCGACCTTGCCGTTGACGAGTGCATCCCGGTACAGCACAACGGGATCCAGCGCCGAGACCGACGCCTCGATGCCCGCGTTGCGCAGCTGATCGGCCGCGGTGTTGGCCACCGCCACCGACGTCGGGTCGTTGGCCGCCGCGCCGAGCACCATCGTCAGCGCCTCGCCGTCCTTGGTGATCGAGCCGCGCGCGGGGGCGGTGCCCGGCGCCTGGGTGGCCGGTGCCACCGTGTACCCGGCCTGTTCCAGCAGTTCCAGGGCGGCCTCGCGTCCGATCGCCGCGGGCGCGGTCGGCACGTACCCGGGATCCGAGGGTGCCCGGACCTGTGCCCGGGCCAGGGTGACGGTGTTGTCGCTGCCGGCGCCGACGGCGGCCAGCAGCCCGACATCGAGCAGGCCCATAATGGCCTTACGCACCAACGGATCTGCGAGCTGAGGTTGCTGACCGCGCAGCACGAGCTGCAGCACCCGGGGGGTGACGATCCGGTTGGTTCGCACGTCCGGGATCGCCGAGAGTTGCGCGAACGCCGCGGCCCCGCCGTGCACCTGGGCGACCTGCGTGTCGGCGATGCGGATCGAGTCGGCCAGCGCCGCGGTCGCCCCGGCGCGGCGGAACAGGATCAGGTCCGGCACCGCCGGGGGCCCCCAGTACCGATCGTTGCGGGCCAGCAGGATCTCGTCGCGCTGCGGGTCGATGCTCTCCACCCGGAACTGACCACCGGTCACCGGCATCACCCGGGCCAGTCCCGCGGCGAATCCGCCGGGGATGTCCTTGACGATGTGCGCGGGCAGCAGGTTGTAGAAGAGTTCACGCCAGGCCGGGTAGGGCTGGGAGAAGCTCACCACCGCCGTCTTGCCGCCGTCGATCGACTGCACCCCGGTGATCAGGTCGTAGCCGGCCGGGTCGACGACGCCGGGCTGGCCGACCATCTGGCGCCACAGGTACCAGAAGTCATCGGCGACGATCGGTGCGTTGTCGGTCCAGGACGCCTCGGGCCGGATCCGGTAGGTGACGGTGAACGGGTCCTCGCTGGTGATCTCGGCGGACACCAGCAGCGTCGGGTCCCGCTCCCAGCGCGATCCGGTGGGGGTCTTGGCGTCGGGGATCGGGCGGAACGCGCTCGGCAGCACCATGGCGCTGATCGCGGCGGTGACCGGCGACTGGTCCGACAGCAGGTGCGGGTTGAAGCCCGGCCCGATGTTGTCGATACCCATGATGATCTGCTGCGTCTTGGGCTTTGGCGGCGGCGTGGACGACGGCGTCTCGGTGCTCTGCGGGGCCGGCGGCGGGTCCGCGGTGCACCCGCCCAGCAGCAGCGACGTCACCAGCGCGGCGCTCAGCACACGGCGGGAGACGATCGGCACGGCTATCAGAGTATCGGGCCGACGGTCGCCGCCCTCACCTTGTTCGATTCCCGTTGCGATCGGCCGCCGAGCCGGGCGGGGCCGGAGCGATCTCACCTCGGGTTCCAGGCGGGTTGGTCAGGCCTGGAGAAGGGAGCGGGGTGGGTCCGCGGCGCATGTCGCCTCGGGTCCGTGGCCGGGCGGCGAGGGTGTGGCGGGCCCCGGGCCCGGGCGGTCTTGTCCCGGCCCTCCTGTCCCGGCCCGGCCCATCCTGTCCCGGCCCTTCCCCTGCCTGTCCCGACCCGACCCATCCCGTCCCGGCCAGTCCTGTCCTGTCCTGTCCCTTATTGCCCCGGCCAGTCCCGCCCCGCTCCGCCCTGTCCCGGCTCGCCGCAGGGCGGGCGGGTCGCCTGGGCCCCGGCGCCCTGGCCCACCTCCCTTCTCCAGGCCCGCAGGCCCGGCACCCTGGCCCATCTCCCTTCAGGGACGTGCCAGCCGCCCCCGCTCCGGGCGCAGCAACTTGAGCTCTCCCCCGCCGCACCCCTGCCCAACCCGGCGCCCTGGTCACGGCCCCTCACCACCGGAGCGAGCGCCCTGGTCGCGGCCACTCCCCGCCGAACTGAGCCCCATTCCCTCTCCAGGCCAGAATCCGGCCGCGCTGCCCGGCTGTCACACCCGTCCCAGCCGCCCCGGCAACGGAAGACCCGTCGCGAGTGCCCACCTTCCAGCGACGGTTTCTCGGACGTAGCGACACCGTCCCACCCCGAGCGACTTCCGATGCCCGCCGCCCGTGCCGGCCCGCCGCCCCCACCACCACTCCGATGCCCGCCTGTGGCGGCCGCGATGTCCCCCACCAACACGCCGGCGTCCCCCGATCGGGGGAATCACGATTCAACCGGCAGACCACCCGGTCACCCGACAGACATCAACCGCCCAATCCCGCATTCTTAATTCATCACCGGAAACGACCGGCCAGAAAACGAAAAAGCCACCCACACAAGGAGATTCAAATAACCACCATCGCCCGCCGGATCGCCGCCACCGCCACCCTGGCCGCCGCCCCCGCCCTGATCGCCATCGGCCTGGCCACCGGCGCCAACGCCGCCCCCGCCGCCACCCACGCCGAGAGCATCGCCACCACCACCATCTCCAGCCCCGCCGTCCACCCCGACAAGAAAGACCAGACCCGCTCCAACCAGAGCTGGAGCGCCCGGCACCGCTACCACAGCAACCACCGCTGAACCACAAACCACCCACACGACGGCGGGCGCCAAGCGCCCGCCGTCGCTCAGCGTGAGACGCAGTCGCTACCCCCGAGAAACCGTCGCTCCAAGGCGGGCATCGCCGACATCGCTTCCAACCCCGAATCCCCGGGTGTTTCCGCGACCCGCGGACAGCAGACCCCAGCCCGCGGTCCTCGGCCCCCCGCCCCGACCGAGCGGCCCCAAGCCCCCGCCCCAACCGAGCGGCCCCAAGTCCTCGACCCTCGACCCTCGGCCGCCGGACACCGCCTGCACCAGACGGACGCTCCCCGGAACCCCGGCCAACCGTTCAGCCGCCGCCGGTGCCGGCGCCGGACCCAACGAGCACGCCGGTGTCCCCCGATCGGGGGAATCACGATTCAACCGGCAGACCACCCGGTCACCCGACAGACATCAACCGCCCAATCCCGCATTCTTAATTCATCACCGGAAACGACCGGCCAGAAAACGAAAAAGCCACCCACACAAGGAGATTCAAATGACCACCATCGCCCGCCGGATCGCCGCCACCGCCACCCTGGCCGCCGCCCCCGCCCTCATCGCCATCGGCCTGGCCACCGGCGCCAACGCCGCCCCCGCCGCCACCCACGCCGAGAGCATCGCCACCACCACCATCTCCAGCCCCGCCGTCCACCCCGACAAGAAAGACCAGACCCGCTCCAACCAGAGCTGGAGCGCCCGGCACCGCTACCACAGCAACCACCGCTGAACCACACCCCCCCCACCCGACCGCGGGCGCCAACCGTTCAGTCGCAGTCGGCGCCGAACCCAACCAGCCGCTCGGCAATGAACTCGACCGTCAGGTCGCCGTTGGTGGCGACATCGTTCATCAGGTCCTCGGCCGCGTCGACATCGAAATCCGGACGCAACTCGATGCCATTGATATGCAGGAACGTCCATGCCGCCGCCCATGCGGTGCGCTTGTTCCCATCGACCAGCGCATGATTGCGGGCCAGCGACTGCAGCAGCGCCGCCGCCTTGGCATACCGCCCCGGGTACGCATCAACACCGAAGACACTGGCCTGCGGGCGTGCGACGGCGGCGTCCAACAGGCCGTAGTCACCCACCTCCGGCCCATGACCGACCGCGAAAGCCCCGGCCGTAAGAACATCCTCGCGATCGAGAAAAACGGTCATGCCAGCCGTCGGTTCAGCTCCGCCGAACGCTCCGCCACCAGACGCGCCGCGTCAGCCACCGCCTGCTTGTGCCGGCTCGCTGCGGCGACCACCGCGTCGTGCGCAAAAGTCCGCAACGACACATCGACCTCCCCGGCGGCAGCACGGACGGCCGCGAGTTCGTCGTCGGTGAAGGAGATGTTCAGCGAGGGCATGCAATTCATGGTACCGAATCTGGTACCAATTGCAGTGCTAGGCACATCGCCCGCCGTCGCTCAGCGTGAGACGCAGTCGCTACCCCCGAGAAACCGTCGCTCCAAGGCGGGCAACGGCGACATCACTTCCAATCCCGAGGCCTCTGGGACGGATGTGACTCATACGCTCGCGGCCCAGCTCGAAGCAAGCCCCGACGTCCTGGGCCGTCGGCTCGAGCGCCGACGGGCCCACGCCCCGCGACTGAAACGCCAAGGTTCCGTGGCCCCCGACGGGGCCCGGAAGCTCCTACTTCCCGCTCTGCTTGGCCCGCGCCTTGGCCCGCGCCCGCAGGCTGGCCACCAGCTCCACCTTGCGCACCCGCACGATCTCCGGGGTGACCTCCACGCACTCGTCGCCGGCGCAGAACTCCATCGCCTGCTCCAGGTCGAGCTCCAGCGGCTTGGCCAGCGTCTCGATCACATCGGCGGTCGAGGACCGCATGTTGGTGAGCTTCTTCTCCCGGGTGATGTTGATGTCGAGGTCCTCGGCGCGCGGGTTGATCCCGACCACCTGGCCCTCATAGGTGTCCTGACCCGGCTCGACGAAGAACTGACCGCGGTCGGCGAGCTGGATCATCGCGAACGGCGTGATGCTGCCGGTGCGGTCGGACACCAGCGACCCGGTGTGCCGGGCCCGGATCTCCCCGGCCCACGGCCGGTAGCCCTCGAACACCGCGTTGGCGATGCCGGTGCCGCGGGTCAGCGTCATGAACTCGGTGCGGAAGCCGATCAGCCCGCGGCTGGGCACCACGAAGTCCATCCGCACCCAGCCCGCGGCGTGGTTGGTCATCTGCTCCATCCGGCCCTTGCGCGCGGCCATCAGCTGGGTGATCGAACCGACGAACTCCTCCGGGCAGTCAATGGTCAGCTCCTCGTACGGCTCGTGCAGCTTGCCGTCGACGGTGCGGGTGACCACCTGGGGCTTGCCGACGGTCAGCTCGAAGCCCTCCCGGCGCATCTGCTCGACCAGGATCGCCAGCGCCAGCTCCCCGCGGCCCTGCACCTCCCAGGCATCCGGGCGGCCGATGTCGACCACCCGGATCGACACGTTGCCCACCAGCTCCGAATCCAGCCGGCTCTTCACCATCCGGGCGGTCAGCTTGTGCCCGGACACCTTGCCCGCCAGCGGCGAGGAGTTGGTGCCGACGGTCACCGAGATGGCCGGCTCGTCGACGGTGATCCGGGGCAGCGCATGGGAGTTCTCCGGATCGGCCAGGGTGTCGCCGATCATGATCTCCGGCAGGCCCGCCACCGCGACAATGTCGCCGGCCACGGCCTCCTCGGCCGGGGTGCGCTCCACCCCGACGGTGCTCAGCAGCTCGGTGATCTTGGCGTTGGTGATGACCGGCAGGCCGTCGACCTCACGCATCCAGGCCACCTGCTGGCCCTTGCGGATCTTGCCGTTGCAGATCCGGATCAGCGCCAGCCGGCCCAGGAACGCCGACGCGTCGAGGTTGGTGACCAGCGCCTGCAGCGGCGCCTTGACATCACCGGAGGGCGCCGGAATGTGTTGCAGCAGAACGTCGAACAGCGGGTCGAGGTTCTCCCCGTCGGGGTTCTGCCCGTTCTCCGGCTGCGTGGTCGAGGCGATCCCGGCGCGCCCGGAGGCGTACAGCGTCGGCAGATCCAGCGCCTTCTCCGCGGCGGCCTGGGCCTCCTCGTCCAGATCGGAGGCCACGTCGAGCAGCAGGTCGTGGCTCTCCTCGACGACCTCGGCGATCCGGGCGTCGGGCCGGTCGGTCTTGTTGACCACCAGGATCACCGGCAGGTGCGCGGCCAGCGCCTTGCGCAGCACGAACCGGGTCTGCGGCAGCGGGCCCTCGGACGCGTCGACCAGCAGCACCACCCCGTCGACCATGGACAGGCCGCGCTCCACCTCGCCGCCGAAGTCGGCGTGCCCGGGGGTGTCGATCACGTTGATGACGGTCACCGTGCCGTCGGCGTGATGCCGGTGCACGGCGGTGTTCTTGGCCAGGATGGTGATGCCCTTTTCGCGTTCCAGGTCACCGGAATCCATCACGCGTTCCTGCACATCACCCCGGCCGGCCAGCGCGCCGGACTGCCGCAGCATGGCGTCCACCAGGGTGGTTTTGCCGTGGTCGACGTGGGCGACGATCGCGACGTTTCTAAAGTTGGGGGCAGTAGTCACGATTCATTGTCGCAGCGCAGCCCCCCGATCACGAAAACGAGACAGTCGTCCGGTGAAACCCAGCAAAGTCGCCAAGCTCAAGCCGAAGAAGAAGTGCTGCAAGTCAAAGACGCGCTGCAAGTGCTGCCCGATCGTCGTCAGCAAAGTCAAGAAAGCCTGCGACGCGGGGGTCTGCGGCAAGGATCTGGAAAAGGTGTTCAAGCAAGCACGGCAACGCTGAGCCCCGCGCGGGCTATGGTCATCGTCGATCGCACACCGAATTTTTCACCAGGATCGACCTGGCACACGAAACGATGACGAACACGAGGAGGACTCGTGAGCGCGCGCACCGAGCCCAGCCCCACCGAGCCCGCCAAACCGACCGCCTGGAGCAGCGTCAAGCCCGCGGTCTTCGTCCCCGCCTCCCTGATCATCGTCGCCCTGGTCGGCTTCGCCGTCGTGTACGCCACCACCGCGGCCGACGCATTCGGCCGGCTCAACACCGTCATCACCGACTGGGTGGGCTGGTGGTACATCCTGGTCGCGACGGGCTTCGTGATCTTCGCGATCTACTGCGGGGCATCGCGGGTGGGGACCATCCGCCTCGGCGCCGACAATGAGCGCCCGGAGTTCGGCTTCCTGGCCTGGCTGGCCATGCTGTTCAGCGCCGGAATGGGCATCGGCCTGGTCTTCTACGGTGTGGCGGAGCCACTTTCGCACTACGTGCGGCCGCCGGCGTCCCTCGGCGTGGAGGCCGGTACCGACGCCGCGGCCAATCAGGCGATGGCGCTGACGGTGTTCCATTGGGGTCTGCACGCCTGGGCCATCTACGTCGTCGTCGGCCTGGGCATGGCCTACATGACGTATCGGCGCGGCCGGCCGCTGTCGATCCGGTGGCTGCTGGAACCACTGCTTGGCACGCGGCGCGTGGAGGGGGCGATCGGGCATGCCGTCGACGTCATCGCGGTCGTCGGCACCCTGTTCGGGGTGGCCACCTCGCTGGGCTTCGGCATCACCCAGATCGCCGCCGGCCTGCAGTATCTGGGCTGGATCACCGTCAACAACTGGTGGACCGTGGCGCTGATCGCCGCGATCACCGGGTTCGCGACGCTGTCGGTGGTCAGCGGCGTGAGCCGGGGCCTGAAGTGGCTGTCGAACATCAACATGGTGCTGGCCGGGCTGTTGGCCGGGTTCGTCGCCCTGGCCGGGCCGACGTTGTTTCTGCTGCAGGCCTGGGTGCAGAACCTCGGCAACTACGTCACCTCGCTGCCCGAGTTGATGCTGCGCACCGGGCCGTTCACCAACGGCGAGTGGCTGGGCAATTGGACGATCTTCTACTGGGGCTGGTGGATCAGCTGGGCGCCGTTCGTCGGCATGTTCATCGCCCGGATCTCCCGCGGGCGCACCGTGCGCGAGTTCGTCGCCGGGGTGCTGCTGGTGCCGACGGTGATCGGCTCGCTGTGGTTCACGGTGTTCGGCGACTCGGCAATCCTGCGCCAGCGCAACGACGGCGACATGCTGGTCGACGGGGCCGTCGACACCGACACCTCACTGTTCCAGCTGCTCGGCGGGCTTCCGCTGGCGACGATCTCCAGCGTGCTCGCGATCGTCGTGATCGGGTTCTTCTTCGTCACCTCGTCGGACTCCGGGTCGCTGGTGATCGACATCCTGTCCTCGGGCGGAGACCTGGATCCGCCGAAGGCCACCCGGGTGTACTGGTCGATCATGGAGGGCGTCGCCGCGGCGGTGCTGCTGATCGTCGGCGGGGCCGGGTCGCTGACCGCCCTGCAGACCGCATCGATCGCCACCGCGGTGCCGTTCTCGGTGATCATGGTGCTGGCGTGCGTGGCGATGATCCGGGCGTTCCACTACGAACTGGCCACCCGGCCGCGGCTGCTGCACGTCTCCACACCCGAAGACATCCCGGCCGGCGAGCACTCCCTGCGCGATGCGTCGGCGACGCTGGCCGGCCTGGTGCAGGTCCGCCACGTGGCCCCCGGCGACTACGAGATCTCCCCGGACACCGGGGAGCTGATCATCGCCGAACCGGTCGATCCGCTGCACGGACGGTCTGCCGAATAGCCGGTTCCCGGCGCACGGTCGGCGTACCGTTGAGGGCATCCGTTGGAGGTGTCTGATGACCGTCTACGAGATGTTCAATATCGCCGTCATGGTGGTGGTGGGTTTGGTCGCCGTCGCCGGGATCTACCTCGGGCTGCTGAACTGGTTCGGCGGGTTTCACATGGTGCACTGCACCCGATGTCACCACCTGACCGGATCGACGCACGAGGAGCCCCCGGCCGAGTGTGTGCACTGTCGGCATCCGATGGCGTTGCACCCGTTCTACGCGATGGCGCACCGCGCGGCACCGATCCGGGTGCGGCCCGACCCGCTGCACTACTGAGCGGGCCGGGCGGCTGAACCCCCCGGACTACTTACACATTTCGGATATCTTGGCTTCCAGTTCGGTGACCTGCCCCAGCGGGCCGGCCAGCGCCGGATCGTCGGTGCCCAGGCCGGCCAGCGCCGCCAGCCCGACCTCGTCGGCCTGATCGGCGAAGTTGGTGACGGCCTCGGCCAGCGCGTCCGGGGTGGCCACGCCGATGTTGTTCAGCAGGTACGGGCCGGTGGCGGCGAAGGCGCTGCGGGCGTTGGCCGCCACCACCTCGGCCAGCGCGGGCTCCGGGTTCTCCCCCGGGTTGGCGCCGCTGCGCACCGCGATGGCCATCCGGGCCATCTCGAACGCCCGGCAGGTGTTGGCCTTGGCCGCGCCGACCTCCTCGTCGGTGTAGACGACGGCGACCTCGACGTCCTCGTCCTCGGTCTGGAACATCGGCCACAGCGCCGCGGCCAGTGCGCCGAGGGCAACCACCAGCGCCAGCGCGGCCAGCCAGATTGCGGCCTTGCCCCTGGGCGCGGCGGCCGGCCGGTCCTCGGGCTCCAGTTCGGGCTCCGGCTCCGGCTCCGGCTCGGCCTCGCCGTCGTCCTCAACCTCGTCCTGAGAGTCGCTGCCTTTACTCAGCTTGACCTCAGTTTCATTCTCCCCCTTACGTGCGTGTCGGGATGTGCGCGACGACGACTCTCCCTCGCCAATCCCGCCCCCCTCTTCGGCGCCGACATCGAGATCGTCGACGATTTCGTCCTTTTCGTCATGGTTATCAGCCATCGGCGCAGCATAACGGCAAGCCGTCCGCGAGATCGCAAAGGTTCACCATTTCCCGCACCATAACTGCTGTTACAGGCACGTTTTGGGCCGACACAACAATTACCAGCGAGTAACCCGTGGCGAATCTCTTTCGAATTTCCACACGTCCACCAGCCTCCGAATTTCCGCGCCGCCGATCAAATGCCCAGGTCACACATTGTGATCCGTGTCATAACAAGTTGCGAACACAATGAAAAGCACTTGAGGGCGCAAGAAAACCAAAAACTGACAGTCGCTCCCAGCTTCAACTCAGCGTCTTCTCAGTTACGGTCGGCGGAGTCCGGCGCAGAGGGTGCCGGGCATCACCAAATCCCAGAGGGGGAGATGTGAAGACTCGTTCGTTGATGGCCGCAGGGGTGGCGGCCGCCGGTGCCGGTGCGGTGGCCCTGACCGCCCTGACCCCGGCCACCCAGCCGGAGCTGGCCGCCGCGCCGGTCGCCTCGCACCAGATCGTGCTGACCGCGGGCGACTTCGACCTGGCCGACAACCTGGAGACCCTGTGGAACGGGGCAAACGGCCGGGCCACGATGGCCGGCGTAGCGTTGGCCACCTACGCCGCTTCGATCGGCCCCGGCCTCGAGGTCGGGTTGAAGAACGAGCCGCTGACCACTCTGGCCGCCATGCCGCTGATGCTGACCGCGGCGTTGCAGCACTCCGACATCTTTGGCAGCGGCGGGCTAGTTCCAAACCCCTCCAACCTGAGCAACGACTATTATTCCCCCGGAGCCTGGGCTCCAGCTGTCAAGACCGTGGCCGACAACATCGACGATGCCGGCGCGAAGGTCATTGCACAACAGATCCGCGGCAACCAGAACCTGACGAGCGCCCTCAAGACCGAGGCTCTGCGCGGAAGCCTCGGCGCCGCCGAGCGCGTCCGCAGCGTCACCAGGGCTCTCGAAGACAATGACCTGAAGGGCGCCCTGACCAAGGCATTCAAGGACAACCCGAAGGACCTGCGCAAGCAGCTGGTCGGGGCCGATGCCAGCGGCGCCCTGGGTGGCAGCCTGGGTGCGATTCGGAACACCGTCGATACCAACCGCACCAACCTGCGGACCGCGGTCGATACCCAGCTCAACAAGAGTGATGCTGGCAAGTCCGTGCAGAAGAACGTCGTCAAGCCGGTCCGTAAGGCCGTCGACAAGGTTCGCGACACTGTGCGCGAGACGGGCGACAAGGTCCGCAAGGAAGTCCGCAAGGCGCTGGACAACTGACCGGACGTAGCTGAAAAAGGTGGTCCCCCCGCACCCGCGGGGGGACCACCTTTTCGCTACCCCAACGCCGCCGCCAACTCCGGTAACCACGCGGTGTCCGCCGGCACCCAATCCAACCCCGCCAACTCGGCGGCGCTCACCCAGCGCAGCGCCCGGTGATCATGCGGATGCACGGTGCCAGCAACCCAGTCGACCCGGTAGGCCCGCAGCGTCGCATCCGGGCCCAGCGCGACATCCGCGCCGATCCGCTCCCCCACCCGCACCGTGATGCCGAGCTCCTCGGCGAGTTCGCGGGCCAGCGCCGCGGCGTCGGTCTCGCCGTCGTCGACCTTGCCGCCGGGCAGCTCCCAGCGCCCTGCCAGCTCCGGCGGGTGGCGGCGCTGGGCAACCAGCAGCGCGCCGTCGACAATCAGCGCTCCGGCCACCACGATCATGGTCGCAAACGGTATACCGTCGAAGGATGACCGTATTGACCAATGAGCAGGTGGACACCGCGGTGAGTTCCCTGGACGGCTGGGCGCGCCAGGACGGCGCGATCCGCCGGGCCATCACCTTCGGCTCGTTCCTGGACGGCATCGACGCGGTGCGCCGCGTCGCCGTCCACGCCGAGGCCGCCGACCATCACCCCGACATCGACATCCGCTGGCGCACCGTCACTTTCGCGCTGGTGACCCATTCCGCCGGCGGGATCACCGACAAGGACGTCGCTATGGCGCGCGATATTGACAGGATCGTTTCCCGCCCGGAAACCTGAGCCGCAGCGCGGCGATCCAGCCCAGCGTCACGACCGTCGCCGCCGGGTAGATCAGCCCGGCCCAGGCCAGATACCAGGGCCGGCCGGTCTCCCAGATGCTCGGCTGGGCGAAACTCAGCAGCCACGGCACGCCGATCAGGATCAGCACCAGCCAGCCGGCGCCGAGCGCGCGGGCCTCGCCGAGATAGCGGTACGGGCCCTGCAGCAGCCACACCAGCAGCGGGATCAGCCACACCCAGTGGTGGGTCCAGGAGATCGGCGAGACCAGCAGCCCCAGCAGCGCCACCACCAGGACCAGGCCGAGCCGATCCGGCTCCCCCGCGTCGCTGGCCAGCGCCCGCCAGGCCAGCCAGGCCAGCACCGCGGTCGCCGCGACGGCGATCAGCACCGGCGCGGTGTAGCCGGCGTCGTGGCCGAGGATCCGGGACAGCGCGCCGCGCCAGGACTGGTTGAACGACGTACCGATCGGGCCGACCCGTCCGGCGTCGCCAAGCAGGTCGGTGAAGTAGTGGCGGGCCTGCTGGCCGATCACCGCGATCGACAGCGCGACGGTGCCGGCCAGCGCCAGGATGGCCCACAGTGCGGCGCGCCAGCGTTTGACGCCCAGCAGATAGAGGACGGCGATCGCCGGGGTGAGCTTGATCCCGGCCGCCACCCCGACCGCCAAGCCCGCCAGCCAGTCCCGGGTGCAGTACACCGCCGCCAGCACCAGCAGCACCATCAGCACGTTGATCTGGCCGTAGTCGAAGGTGGAGCGCAGCGGCTCGGTCCAGATCCCGACGGCGGTGAACGCCATCGCGCTGCGGTGCCCGCCGTCCACCCCCAGGATGCGCTGGCTCAGCCACACCAAGCCGTACAGGCCGGCCATGATGCCCAGGGTCCAGCCCAGCGCGACGACGCCGAACGGCAGCAGGGTCAGCGGATAGAAGATCACCGCCGCGAACGGCGGATAGGTGAACGGCAGCGGGAAGTCCGGCGTCTGGTCGGCGTAGACGTAGTCGTAGAGGGTGCCGGGGGTGTTCAGCGCCCCCGCGCCGCCGAGGTAAACGTGCAGGTCGACGAAGTTCGCGCCGTTGGGCAGCAGGTAGGTCCAGGCCAGCCGGGCGATGACGCTCAGGGCCAGCAGCAGCGGCGCCAACTGCAGCACGGTCGCGATGATCGTGGTGGACGCGGTCTTGGCGGGGCTTGGTGTGTCGATCGCCCGAGCGTATCGGTCGCCCCCGATAACCGCGAAGGCTCGTCCCGGTACGCGTGACGGGGGAGGTGCGTACCGGGACGAGCACAGTCGGCGGCCGAGGTTACGGCACCACCGCCGAGCCGATGGTCGGCATGAACTGGCACTGCTTGTCGACGGTGGTGACCTGGCCGAAGATCGTCGACATGATGCTGCCGGAGCCGGTGTCGACGATGGCGGTCATGGTGGTCGGGCCCGCGGGGTTGATGCCCGGGTTCGGCTTGAGCGTCGCGGTGCCGGACTTGCCGGTGGTCAGGTTCACCCAGGTGACGTTCAGCGGGAGCTTCTGCACCTCGGCCGGCGCCGAGGTGCCCACGGCGGTGAACACGTAGGCGGTCTGGCCCGGGCCGGGGCCCGGCGTCGGGATCTTGGCCGGACCGGCCACCGCGAGCGCGGTCGCCAGCGAGTTGCCGCCGTCGGCCAGGCAGCCGTTGCCGATCGACGGGTACATGAAGTCCTGGGTCGGCGGGGTGTCCGGGGCGAAGCCGGCGGGGACGGGGGCCGGGGCCGGGGCGGCCGCGGGAGCCGGGGCGTCGGGCGCGGGGGCGGGGGCGGGGGCGGCTTCGGGGGCGGGCGCGGCTTCGGGTGCGGGGGCCGGGGCTGCCAGCGGTTCGGCCTCCGGGGCCGGGCCTGCGGCGTTCGCCGGGTCGATGCCCGGGGGCAGGTGACTCTCGGTGCCGGGCACCACGCCGGCGGGCACGATGTGCGGTGCCTGCTCCGGCAGACCCGGCGCCGCGGCGGGTCCGGTCAGGTGCGCCACCGGCTGCACCGGGTCGGCGGCGAACTGATTCACCGCGTTCGCCATGTTCTTGGCGTCATCCGGGGCGTCCTTGTTGGCGGCGAACGCCTGCGCCGCGGCCATCAGCAGCGAGACCGCGCCACCGGGATCGGCGGCGGCCTGCTGGATGATCGGGCTGAGGTTCTGGATGGCCGGCAGGCCAGGAGCCTGCTCGCTGCTGATCGGCAGCGGCGCCGGGTCGGCGTGTGCGACACCGGCGGTGACGAGCATCGCCGACGAGCCGAGCGCGAGGGTCGTCGTTGCGAGCAGGTTCCTGGTCCGTGACATCGGTCTGATCCAATCCTGTTGGGGTGGAAGGTTTTTAGCTATCCGCCGATCACGGAAGACCGGAGATCAGGCTCAGCGAGCCGACCCCGGGAGTGCCCGGCACGGTCGGAACCGCCGCCGGGGCGACGACGCCCGCGATCGGCGCGGCGGCACCGGTGATCGGGGCGGTGACGCCGGCGATCGGGGCGGTGGCCGGCGCGGTGACCTGGTTGGCGACCGGCACCAGCGAGCCGAGGTCACCGGGCACCTTGATCGACTGCGGCAGCGGCACCGGCATGCCCGGAACCTGCGGCATGGTGATGTCGGCCGAGGGCAGCAGGCTGCCGGCCGGGGTGGTCGGCGCCTGGGCGGGCACACCCGGGGTGGTGGCGGCCGGAGCGGTCACGCCCGGCACGTTCAGCAGCGGCGCCTGCACGGGCTGCACCGGGGCCGTCGCCGCCGGGGCGGTCACGCCGGGCACGTTCAGCAGCGGGGCCTGCACGGGCTGCTGCACCGGGGCGGTGGCGGCCGGGGCGCCACCGGTCATGGTCTGCGCGGCGGCCTGCAGCAACTGCGGGGCCTTCGCCGGATCCAGGAACTGCTGGAACATCGCGGCGCCCGGGACGGCGGACATGTCCGGAATGGCCGGCGCGGGGGCCGGGGCCGGATCGGCGCTGGCAATCCCGCCGGTCAGCAGGGCGGCCGACACGCCCGCCAACAAGGCGGACCCGGCGAACAGGGAGGTGGTTCGTGACATCGGTTGCTCCAAATCCGTGGTTTATGGCGGTTCCCGGCAAAAACTACGGCGTTACTGAAGGGACTCAAGTGACACGAGTGGCATTTACGTGACCGTGACCGAAGCGAGTGACGACGGTTACGAAGCGGGCCGCCGGGCACCTTTTCGGCGCCCCCCTTTTCCCGCGAGAACCCGCTGGTGTGCCGCCATTTCCCGCGAGCGCTCACTGGTGTACAGCGCCATCGGCGTGTCGTGTCCCTGGTTGCGCGGTGACCACAGCGGGCCGGCGCCAGCGCTCACTCCTGCACACCCGCACCGGCGTGTCGCGTACACAGGGTGCGCGCTCGCCGCGGCGGCGCGGCGTACCCAGGCGCGCCCCCGTCCCGGCCCGGCACCACCCCCGCGCCAGCGCTCACTCCTGCACACCCGCACCGGCGTGTCGTGCACAAGGGTGCGCGCTCACCACGGCAGCGGCTAACAAGCAACCCGCAGCACGGCCCGCGCACGGAGTTATGCACAGGCAAGCCCCAAGGTGAATACCGCCGGGGCGTCGTCACGACGACGATCGGCCGCATGACACCCGAAATCGAAGCGCTCTTCGCCAAGCAGGACGGTGTGGCGAGCAGCCCGCAACTCCTCGACCTACTCCCCCGCCGGACCATGCAGCGGCTGATCCGCGGCGGCGACCTCGTCCGGGTCTGGCCGTCGATTTACAGCCGCGGCAAACCCAACGATCAGGTCCTGCTGTCCGGCCTGGACCTGCGCTGCGGCGTGCCCGTCGCGGCCTGCCTGGGCACCGCGGCGGCGATGTTCGGCTTCGACACCGAATCGGTCACCGACCTGCACGTGCTCAACCCGGCGAAGCACCTGCTGCGCCCCGAGAAGGGGCTCGTCGTGCACCGCCGGGACGGCGCCCCGCTGGTGACCGTCGGCGGCCGCACCCTCACCGACCCCGCGTGGACCGCCATTGAGGTGGCCCGCGGTCTGCGTCGGCCGCGAGCACTGGCCACCCTCGACGCCGCCCTGCACACCGGGACCTGCAACCGCGACCAGCTTCTGCTTGCCGCGAAGAAGCAGGCTCGGCGACGCGGCATCGTGGTGGTGCGCGACCTCATCGCGCTGGCCCGCGCCGAGGCCGAGTCGCCGATGGAAAGCGAGTCACGGCTGGCGATGATCGACGGCGCCATCCCGATGCCCGAACTGCAGTACGTGATCATCGACCGCGACGGTCGGCGATGGCGGGTCGACTTCGCCTGGCCGGCGTTTCGGCTGGTGCTGGAGTACGACGGCTTCGACTGGCACCGCACCCATGAGCAGCTCACCCACGACCGGCAAAAGCTCGCTGCCCTAACGGAATTGGGCTGGCGAGTGATGCAGATCGTCGCCGACGACGTCCGCCGTCACCCCGAAACGATGCTGCGGCGGCTCCGCCAGCAACTGCTCGGTGCCGCGGCCTGAACCGGCCCCACCCCTTCACTTGCCCCGGCCCTGCCCCCGCGCGCCGCCCCAGCCTCCCCGGGCGTCAGCTCTCACTCTTGTACAGCCCCATCGGCGTTTCCCGTACACAGCTGAGCGCTCGCGGCAGAGTGGCAGGCCCAGCGCTCACCCTGGTACAGCCCCATCGGCGTGTCCTGTGCACAGTTGCGCGCTCGCGGCAAAACGGGACCGCGAGCCCCAGCACAGAACCCGCCCCAACCGACACCCCCTTTTATGCAAAGGGTAGCCTCAGCTTAACAACCGAAGGGGTGTCACCATGACGTCGAACAACAGCACCGATGCCGGCATGCCGATGGCCGGCCGCGACGCGGCGCACCTGCCCGGGCACTGGCTGCTCGCGCGCCTCGGCAAGCGGGTACTGCGGCCCGGCGGCCGCGAGATGACCACCCGGATGCTCGCCGCCGCCGGGCTGGCCGGATCCGACGTCGTCGAGCTCGCCCCCGGCCTGGGCCGCACCGCCAAGCAGATCCTGGAGGACCGCCCGGCCAGCTACGTCGGCGTCGAGGCCGACCAGGACGCCGCCACCCTCGCCCGCTCCGCCGTCGGCTCCAAGGGCACCGTGATCGTCGGCGACGCCGACGAGACCACCCTGCCCGACTCCTCCGCGGACGTGGTCGTCGGCGAGGCGATGCTCACCATGCAGACCGATGCGCACAAGGCGCAGATCGTCGCCGAGGCGTTCCGGGTGCTGCGCCCCGGCGGCCGGTACGCCATCCACGAGCTGGCACTGACCCCCGACACGGTGCCCGACGAGGTCAAGACCGAGGTCCGTCAGGCGCTGGCCCGCTCGATCAAGGTCAACGCCCGGCCGCTGGCCACCGCGGAGTGGCGCGAGCTGCTGGAGCAGGCCGGTTTCGACATCGACGACGTGTCCTTCGCCTCGATGGCGCTGCTGGAGCCGCGTCGCATCATCACCGACGAGGGCCCGCTGCGCACCCTGAAGTTCGTCAGCAACGTGCTGCGCGACCGCGACGCCCGGGCCCGGGTGCTCGGCATGCGCTCCACGTTCCGCAAGCACGGCGACCACATGGCCGCCATCGCCATCATCGCCCGCAAGCCGC
This sequence comes from Mycolicibacterium fallax, assembly GCF_010726955.1. Classification (NCBI taxonomy): domain Bacteria; kingdom Bacillati; phylum Actinomycetota; class Actinomycetes; order Mycobacteriales; family Mycobacteriaceae; genus Mycobacterium; species Mycolicibacterium fallax. The sequence continues at coordinate 3,955,118 of NZ_AP022603.1, read as the reverse complement.
GCTAACCCCGCAAGCCCGCAACGCCCTGCCCGGTCCGCTTTATTGGACCGGGCAGGCGTATTTCCGGGCCACGTCATAGAGCCGGTTCTGCGAGCCGGGGCCGACCACGCCCTGCGCCGCCAGCTCCAGCCCGATGTAGCCGGGGATGCCCCCGACGCACGCCTGGTGCGCCACCCGCCACGCGGTGTCCGGATTCAGGTGGAAGCCATTCTTGATCAGCCCCTGCTGGTAGGCGTCGAACTCCGGCGTGCCCTGGTCCGGTATCGCATTGGCCGCGCCGGCCAACAGCACCGCGGCCGCCAGCGCCGCCCCCAGCGCCACCATCACTCGCCTCATATCCGCATCCCCCTGTCGTTGCTCATAGTTACCGTCGCACACGCCACCGACACCGGGGCCGAAATCCCGCAGTGGCCCCGGCCCGCTCGCCCCGACCCGCCCTAGACTGGCGGTATGGCGAAACTGCAACTGGTCCAGGACCCGGCCGCCGACGCCCTGCTGGACGCCGATCCGCTGGCGCTGCTGATCGGGATGATGCTGGATCAACAAATACCGATGGAGGTCGCGTTCGCCGGCCCGAAGAAACTGCAGGACCGGATGGGTGGGCTCGACGCGGCCCGGATCGCCGACGCCGAACCGACCGCGTTCGCCGAGATGTTCGCCCAGACCCCGGCGGTGCACCGGTTCCCCGGGTCGATGGCCACCCGGGTGCAGACGCTGTGCCGGGTGATCGTCGACGACTACGACGGCGACGCCGCCGCGATCTGGACCGCCGGGGACCCCGACGGCGCCACCGTGCTCAAGCGGCTCAAAGCGCTGCCCGGCTTCGGCGACCAGAAGGCCAGGATCTTCCTGGCACTGCTGGGCAAACAGCGCGGCCTGACCGCCCCGGGCTGGCGGGAGGCCGCCGGCGACTACGGCGACCCGGACGCCTTCCGGTCGATCGCCGACGTCCGCGACCCGGGCTCGCTGGACAAGGTGCGGGCGCACAAGAAGCAGATGAAGGCCGCCGCCAAGGCCGCCAAGGGCTGACCGGGAAACGCCAAATGCTGAGTCCCGGGAAACTAGGGGCTTCTACCTAGCCGGACCCGCCATAGGTTTCCTGACATGCCCAAACTGTTTCCCAGCCCCGCCGAGATCGCCGCGGCCACCCCGCCCGACCGGGACCGCGCGATCGACGTCATCCGCATCGTGTCGCTGGTCGGGGTGGTACTCGGCCACACCGTGATGGCCACCAGCCGGATCGTCGACGACGTCTTCGTCTGGGACAACCTGCTGACCACCTCGGTGGTGTTCCAGGCCCTGACCTGGGTGCTGCAGATCATGCCGCTGTTCTTCTTCGCCGGCGCCGCCGCCAGCGTGTCGTCCTGGTCGCCCGGGGACAGCTGGGGCGGCTTCCTGCTCAAGCGCTGCACCCGACTGTTCCGCCCGGTGTTCTACTACCTGGCGTTCTGGGCGGTCTGCCTGGCGGTGCTGCATCCGCTGCTGCCGCCCCGGGTCTACCAGCCGATCGCCGGGGTCTCCACCCAGCTGCTGTGGTTCCTCGGCGCCTACGTGATGGTGCTGGCCGCCATCCCGCTGCTGCACAAGATCACCAGCCTGACCCGGCTGGGGATCGGCGTCGCGGTGATCTACCTGGGCATCATGGCCGTCGACGTCATCCGGCTGCACACCACCGGCACCGCACTGCTCGGCTACCTCAACATGACGGTCTGGCTGATCCCCGGCATGTTCGGGGTGGCCTACCGGCGCGGCCTGCTCGACGGCCGGCGGGCGCTGGCCCTGGGCACGGTGCTGCTGGCGGTGGATCTGGCGCTGCTGCGGTTCGGCCCCTACGAGCTGAGCCTGGTCGGTATCGAGGGCATGCGGCTGCCGAACATGACCCCGCCGTCGCTGCTGATGGCCGGGCACGCGATCGCCATGTGCGCCTTCGCGATTGCCGCCGCGCCGGCGATCAACCGGTGGGCGCAGCGGCCCCGGGTCTGGCAGGCGGCGGCGATCGGCAACTCCGGCGCGATGACGATGTACCTGTGGCACATGCCGGTGCTGCTGCTGATGCACCTGGGCTTCGCCTACCTGGGCATGCCGCGGCATCCCGAGGAGCCGAACCTGCTGGCGGTCAGCCTGCTGCAGATCTCGCTGATGCTGGCCGTGGTGGCGGTGCTGTTCGTGGCGCTGCGGCCGCTGGAGAACAATCCGCTGCCCGGCTGGGACGGCGGCGTGGTCGCCGGCCCGGGCCCGCGCAGCGCCGCCGTCGGGATCCTGCTGTGCATCGCCGGGGCGGCAACGCTGGCGTCGGTGAAGTGGGGTCTCAAGGACGACGGGCTGTACTGCATGGCCGTCATGCTGGCCGCGCTGATCGGTGCGCGGCTGCTGGCCCGGCCCGCCTCCCCCGCGGTGGGCGCCGACCGCGATAGGGTGCGCTATGTCCAAGCATGAGATGCCCGAGCCGGACTCGCACCGCAAATTCCGCGAGGCGCTGGACCGCAAGAACGACAAGGCCAACTCGGGCACCGCGCACCGCGACGGCGGCGCCGGTCAGTCCAAGTCGCACGGTCCGATGGAGAGCAAGCGCAACTTCCGCCGCAAGAGCGGGTAGCGGCTACCGCCGACCCGGCGGCATTCCGTACAGGTGGGTGATCGGCAGGGTCAGCAGCACCCGCCGGTCAGTGACCATCGCCTCGCGGTACTCGTCCCAATCCGGGTGCTCACCGGAGATGCTGCGGTACAGCCCGATCAGGCCCTCGACGGTCTCGTCGTGCGGGTCCGCGGCGGGCGCCGAGAGCACCGCGTCGCCCTCGGCCACCGCATACGCCCAGCCGTCGTCGGCGGCCACCAGGATCGAGGCCCGCGGGTCGCGGCGCAGGTTGCGGGTCTTGGCCCGGGGTTCGGTCACCGACACCGAGATGGTCAGCGACGGCGGGTCGAAGTGATAGGACACGTTCGACAGCTGCGGCCGGCCGTCGCGTTTGACCGTGGCCAGCACGCCCAGCGAATTCCCACTGATCACGGCCAGGAGCTTGTCGTCGAACACGTCGCGGGTCATGGTGGCCAGCGTACTGACCGGCGGCCACCGGCAGGCCGATACGACGACCCCCGCGCACCTAACCTGCGCACGGCGCGGCGGGGGCCGCGGCCGGTAGGGTCGAGGGCGATGACTGCCAAGGCCAAGGCCGAACTGACCGGCGTTTCCGAGACCGCACTGCTGACCCTGTACTCCCGCGCCAACGAGGCGCGCCGGCCCGACGGGTTGATCGACGACCCGGTCGCACTGCGCCTCGTCGAGAGCATCGACTACGACTTCAGCAAATTCGGCGGCACCCGCCAGGACATGGCGATCCGGGCCAACACCTTCGACCGGCAAACCCGCGAGTACCTGTCGCGGCACCCGCGGGCCACCGTGGTGGCGCTGGCCGAGGGGCTGCAGACCAGCTTCTGGCGGCTGAATGCGGCCATCCCGGAGGCCGACTTCCGCTGGTTGACGGTGGACCTGCCGCCGGTCGTCGACCTGCGCCGACGGCTGCTGCCCGAGTCCGCGCGGATGGAACTGCTGGCGCAGTCGGCGCTGGACTACAGCTGGATGGACCGGGTCGACCCGGACGACGGGGTGTTCATCACCGCCGAGGGCCTGCTGATGTACCTGCAGCCGGAGGAGTCACTGGGCCTGATCACCGAGTGCGCCAAGCGTTTTCCCGGCGGCGCGATGATGTTCGACCTGGCGCCGGGCTGGTTCACCGGGCTGGCCAACCGCGGCTGGCTGAAGACCTCGCGGCGCTACACGGTGCCCAAGATGCCGTTCGCGATGACGCCCACCGAGGCCGCCGCGCTGGCCGAGATCGACGGCGTCCGAACCGTGCGGGAGATCCCGCTGACCACCGGCCGGACCTCGCTGATGAAGCTGATGGTGGCGCTCACCCGGACGCACCGCGCGCTCGATCCGCTACGCGGGTTCACCCTCCAGCTGGACTTCGGCTGATTTTCGCGCGCCGGCTCAGTCGGTGAACGCCGCGTCGAGGTAGCCCAGGGCGGCGTCGCGGCCCAGGCCCACCGAGCGGGCGGCGGCGACGAACGCCTGCGCGGCCGCGGCCATGGTGGCGTCGGCGGCGTCGCGGCGGGCGACAAAACTGCCCCGGCGCCCACGGGTCTCGACGATCCCGGCCGACTCCAGCTCGCGATAGGTGCGCGCGACGGTGTTGACCGCCAGCCCCAGCACCGCCGCGAGCTCGCGCACCGTCGGCAACCGGGTACCGGGCGCCAGCCGCCCGTCGCGCACCGCCTCGACGATCTGGCCGCGCAACTGGTCGAAGATCGGCGTCGACGACGACGGGTCGACCTGCAGCGCGGCGAATTCCATTTGGCGATTATCTCGTAGCCCGGACTATTTTGAGCAGATGCGTATCGCGGTGTTGTCCGGTGCGGGGATCTCGGCCGAGAGCGGGGTCCCCACCTTTCGCGACGACCGCAACGGCTTCTGGGCGAAATACGATCCCTACGAGCTGTCCAGCACCGAGGGCTGGCGGCAGCACCCGGCGCGGGTCTGGGCCTGGTACCTGTGGCGGCACCACCTGGTGATGCAGGTCGAACCGAACGCCGGGCATCGCGCGCTGGCGGCCTGGCAGGACCTCGGCGAGGTCACCGTCATCACCCAGAACGTCGACGACCTGCACGAGCGCGCCGGCAGCACCAACGTCCACCACCTGCACGGCAGCCTGTTCGAATTCCGTTGCGACACTTGCGGTCAGCACTACGACGGGCAGATCCCCGATATGCCCGAACCCGAGCTGGAGGCGGACCCGCCGAGCTGCGGGTGCGGCGGGCTGATCCGGCCCGGCATCGTGTGGTTCGGCGAAAACCTGCCCGACGGGCCGTGGAACGCCGCGGTCGAGGCGGCCAGCCAGGCGGACATCATGGTCGTCGTCGGCACCTCCGGGATCGTCTACCCGGCCGCCGGGCTGCCCGAGCTGGCGATGTCGACCGGGACCCCGGTGATCGAGGTGAACCCGGAGAAGACGGCACTGTCGGCGCAGGTGACCGCTGTGGTGCGGGAGACCGCCAGCGCGGCGCTGCCCACCCTGCTGCAGCGCATCGCCGGCACCCTGGACTGAGCTCCCTGCGGCTGCCTTGTGCTGCCTCCTTCCCCGCCAGCGCGGGCCTCTGCCTCCCCGCCAGCGCGCACCCCTGTACACGCCCCGCGGCGTGTCCGGTACACAGTTGCGCGCTCGCGCAAAAAGGGAGCCACGCTCACGGGAGATGGGCGCACAGCTCCCCCGCCAGCGCGCAACCCTGTACACCCCCAGCGGCGTGTCCGGTACACAGTTGTGCGCTCGCGGAACAGGGGCAAGGCCCCTATGCCGGGCGGGTGGCGCGGCCGATGGCGAACTCCGAGACCGGCAGCGGAACCCACTTCGGCAGGGTCCAGGTGCGCCGGGCGGTGCTGACCTCGAAGCCCGCCGCCCGGATCACCGACTCGGTATCGCGGTGGGTGTGGCAGTTGCCGAACAGCCGCGGCCACACCGTCGCATCCGCCGCGCGCTGGATCCGGCCCAGCCCGCCGTCGCTGGCCACGTGTTCCAAGTAGCGCAGTTCACCGCCCGGGCGGAGGTGCGAAAAGGCTTGCCGAACAACACCTTCGGGGTCGAGAACGGTGCACAGCACCAGTGAGCAGACCACCGCGTCGAACGGCTGGCTGCCGGCCGGGTCGTCGGCCAGCGCCTCGCCGGTCTTCTCGGTGACGCTGACCGGGACGCTGGCCTGCGCGGCCGCGCGGCGGGCGTGCTCGACCAGGTGCGCCTCCGGCTCGATGGCGACCACCTCGGTCACGGTGTCGGGGTAGAACTCGAAGTTGGTGCCGGCGCCGGCGCCGATCTCCAGCACCCGTCCGCTGAGCCCGGCCAGGTTCTCGGCGCGCAGCCGGCGCAGGTGGTCGGTCTCGTGGGAGGACATCGCCACCCAAAGCCGGGCGAACAGCGGGTGATGGACGGTTGTGGTCATCGCACCATCTTGCCCCGAGCCTCGGCCAGCCAGGTCAGGAAGTCCTCGGGCCGGGCGTCCTCGCCAACCTCGCCCAGCACGATCCGGCCCGCGCACACCGCCACCAGCACCCGGTCGGCGAAGGCCATCAGCTCACCGAAGGGCAGGTAGGGCTTGGACACCGCCAGCGCGACGACGCCGTGCGCGGCCGCCCACAGCTCCAGGGTCGCCTCGGTGGTGTCCCCGGGCGGGTAGATGCCGGCGTCCATCAGCGCCTGCACCGAATCGCGCAGGTGGGTGAAGGCCGAGCTGGCCAGCGCCGCGTCGCTGTCGCTGCCGGGCCGGGCCTCCCCCATGGTGGCGATCCGGTACAGCTCGGGGTTGGCCGCGGCGAACCGGACGTACGCCAGCCCCTGGGCCCGCAGCACCTCCAGCGGATGGGACTGACCGTCCCCGGCGCGCTGCATCTGCTCGTCGAGCCGCTCGAAGTACCGGGCGCACACCGCGTCCAGCAGCGCGTCCTTGTCGGCGAAGTGCAGGTAGATCGACGGCGCGGTGACCCCGACCCGCTGCGCGACGGCCCGGATCGACACCGCCTTCTCGTGCCCGCTGGCCAGCAGCAGGCCGGTGGCCGCGTCCAGGATCTCCTCGCGCAACTGATCGCCGGAGCCGCGCGGGTTGCGCCGCCGCCGGGCCGGCCCGACGGCGTCCGCACCGGCCGGCCCATCCGCCCCGGCCGGCCCGGTCACGACGGCATCCGGTCCGGGATGTCCCCGGATTCGCTGATCCCGATCTTGCGGTGCAGCGCGGCCAGCGGCGCCGGCGCCCACCAGTTCCACCGGCCCATCACCTTCATGAACGCCGGCACCAGCACCACCCGCACCAGGGTCGCGTCGACCAGCACGGCCAGCGTCAGGCCGACGCCGAACATCCGCATGAAGGACACCTGCGCGGCGATCAGCGCGGCGAAGGAAATCGACATCACCAGCGCGGCGGCGGTGATCACCCGGCCGGTGCGGGCCAGCCCGAGCGCGACCGACTCGTCGTTGTCGGCGCTGGTCTGCCCGCCGGCCAGCCAGAACTCCCGGATCCGCGCGATCAGGAACACCTCGTAGTCCATCGACAGCCCGAACGCGATGCAGAACAGCAGCACCGGCATGTTCGCCACCAGGGTGCCGGTGGCGGTGGTGCCCAGCGCGCCGAGGTGGCCGTCCTGGAAGATCCACACCAGCGCGCCGAACGCCGCCGACAGCGACAGCACGTTGAGCACCAGCGCCTTCAGTGGCAGCACCACCGAACCGGTCAGCAGGAACAGCAGGCCGAAGGTGATGACGGCGATGACCCCGAGCACCAGCGGCAGCCGGGAGGTGATCGCGTGCACGCTGTCGGAGTTGATCTGGGACATCCCGGTCAGCTGCACCGGCCGATCGCCGGGGGTCGGGACGGCGCGCAACGCGTCGAGCTGGCGGTAGGAGGCCTCGGAGTACAGCGGCGTGGTGCTGGCCACCGTCAGGTACGCCTTGCCGCCGGCGAAGCCGCTGGAGGTGGTGGGCGCGGTGGTCCGCAGCCCGCCGACGAAGGTGCCCGTCGGCGCGGTGACCGCGGTGACCTCGGGCACCGTGGCGGAGATCTTGGAGGCGTAGCTCTCCAGGTCCGACGGGTTCATCCCCCCGACATCGGGCAGCACGATCGTCACCGCCGTCGGCGAGTACGACGGGAACTGGTCGCGCAGGCCGTCGCCGACCTGGTGCGCGGTGGCCGACGGCGGCAGCACCCTGTCGTCGGGGAAGCCCCACTTGACCCCAAGGAACGGCGCGCCGAGCAGCAACAGCAGGGCAACCCCGGCGACGCCGATCGGCACCGCCCGGGCCATCACGAACTTCGTCGAGCGGTAGAAGAACATCTGCTCGACGGGTTTGGCCGCCGGCGCAGGGCGCCCGCGCAGCCGCCGCGCCGCCCGGCGGATGTCCAGCGAGTCCAGCCGCGGCCCCAGCAGCACGATGGCGGCGGGGGTGACGATGATGGCGGCCAGCGCGGCGAACACCACCACGGCCACCCCGGCGTAGGCGAACGACCGCAGGAAGTACATCGGGAACAGCACCATCGCCGACATCGACAGCGCGACCGTCGTCGCCGAGAACGCCACGGTGCGCCCGGCGGTCGCCATGGTGCGCATCAGCGCCCGCTCGGGCGTCTCGCCGGCGTTGATCTCGTCGCGGTACCGGCTGATGATCAGCAGGGTGTAGTCGATGGCCAGGGCCAGGCCCATCGCGGTGGTGAGGTTCAGCGCGAAGATCGACACGTCGGTGCCGAAGGTGATCAGTCGCAGCACCGACATCGAGCCGACGATCGCCAGGCCGCCGACGGCCATCGGCAGCGCCGCGGCCAGCAGCCCGCCGAACACCCACACCAGCACCAGGAAGCTCAGCGGGACGGCGAGGGACTCCATCAGCAGCAGGTCGTGTTCGGTCTGGGCGTTGATCTGGGCGTAGATCATCGCCGAGCCGCCGGGCAGCGCGGTCACCCCGGGGTGATTGGGCAGCACCTCGGCGTCGATCCGGTCGGCGATCTGCCGGGCGTACTTCTGCGCGTTGTTCTCCCCGCCGTCCAGGCTCGCGATGATCAGCGCGGATTGGCCGTCGGCGCTGTGCATGGTGGCCGCGGCCGGCCCGGGCGAGGTCCACGGGGCCTGCACCCCGAGGGCGCGGCCGGATTCCTTGATCAGCGCGACGATGTCGGCGCCGGCGGCCTGCACGGCCGGACCGTCCGGGCCGCCCGGCCCGCTGACCGTGTAGACCAGCTGCATCTCGCTCTGGCCGAAGGTGTCGGTGAGGACCTTGGAGGCCGCGGCGGACTCCGAGGTGGGGTCCTGGAAACCGCCGGCGGACAGGCTCTTGGCGACCGGGAAGCCGAACACGGCGGCGGCGACGAACACCAGGACCGCCGCGGCGATGACACGTTTGGGTGCGGCCAGCGCCAGCAGCGCGATTCGATGCAACACGTCGGACAGTTAACAGCGTTAAGTTAACGACGTCAACCCAGAATGGCGGCGAAAACCCGGCCCGTTCCTACTCGGAAGTAATAATTGCCACAGTTTTCCGAATCGTGACTCAAAGATTCCTTAATCGTCGGCCATATGGTCACTGTCATGTGGATCGACGACACCAATGCCGACGTCATCAAGGTTGATTTCGAGGCCCTCTACCACGGCGATTTCCTGGTCGAGGGAGACACCTCCGAGCAGTTCGAAGAGGCCCAGCCGATCGCCAGCTGACCTGCAGCAATAACGGCGCGCCACCCGGCGTGCCGGAAACAACAACGCCTGCCCCGCCGTCAACCGGCGAGGCAGGCGTTTGTTGTTCTGAGGGCCCGGCGCAGGCTAGGAGATCATCCCGGCCAGCCGGCCGCTGATCAGTTCCTCGGCCTCGGCCACCATCCGCGCCAGCAGCTCACCGCAGGTCGGGATGTCGTCGATCAGGCCCATCGCGGTGCCCACCGACCAGATGCCGGCGTCGAGGTCGCCCTCGTCGTACACCCGGCGCCCGCGGATGCCGGCCACCAGATCCTTGACGTCCTCGAACTGGCCGCCGTCGTCGAGGATCTTGACCACCTCGCGCGACACCGCGTTCGAGGCCACCCGGGCGGTGTTGCGCAGCGGGCGGAAGATCAGCTCGGTGCCGCGCTCGTCGCCGGCGACGATCGCCTCCTTGACGTTCTGGTGGATGCAGGACTCCACCGTGCACATGAACCGGGTGCCCATGTTCACCCCGTCGGCGCCCAGCGCCAGCGCGGCGACCAGGCCGCGGGCGTCGGCGAAGCCGCCCGAGGCGATCATCGGGATGTCGATTTGCTTGGCGGCGGCCGGAATCAGCACCAGGCCCGGGATGTCGTCCTCGCCGGGGTGCCCGGCGCACTCGAAGCCGTCGATGCTCAGGCCGTCGACGCCGAGCGACTGCGCCTTGACGCCGTGCCGCACCGAGGTGCACTTGTGCAGCACCTTGATCCCGTTGTCATGGAAGATCGGCAGGTGCGGTGCCGGGTTGGCGCCGGCGGTCTCGACGATCTTGACCCCGGAGTCGACGATGACCTGCCGGTACTCCTCATAGGGCGGCGGGTTGATCGACGGCAGGATGGTCAGGTTCACCCCGAACGGCTTGTCGGTCAGATCCCGGGTCTTGGCGATCTCATTGGCCAGGTCCGCCGGGGTGGGCTGGGTCAGCGCGGTGATGAACCCGAGGCCACCGCCGTTGGCCACCCCGGCCACCAGCTCGGCGCGCCCGACCCACTGCATGCCACCCTGCACGATCGGATGCTCGATCCCGAACGCCTCGGTGAACTTTGTCTTCAATGCCATTGAATACCTTTCTGGGGAAACAACTTTCGACTATCAGGTCCAGTCGGCCAGGACGGCCTCGGTGTCCGCGCCGGGCACCCGCGGCGGGGTCGGGGCACCGGGTGAGGTGCGGGAGAAGCGCGGCGCCGGCGCCGGCTGCAGGCCGTCGTCACCGGCGGAGTAGAAGGTGTCCCGCTCGGCGATGTGCGGCTCGTCGAGCACCTCGTTGAAGGCCAGCACCGGCGTCACGCAGGCATCGGAGGTGGCGAACACCGCCGCCCAGTGCTCACGGTCGGCCGCCCCGAACGCCTCGGTGAACGCCTCCCGCAGCCGCGGCCAGCCCGCCACATCGTTCTGCCCCGGCAGCGACGCCGGATCGAGCTCCAGCTTGGCCAGCAGCTCGGCGTAGAACTGCGGCTCGATCGCCCCGACCGCGACGTAGCGACCGTCGGCGCACTCATAGGTGTCGTAGTACGGCGCACCGGTGTCGAGCATGTTGACCCCGCGCTCGTCGGACCACGCACCGCTGGCCCGGAACGCCCACATCATCTGGATCAGCACCGAGGAGCCGTCGATCATCGCGGCGTCGATGACCTGTCCCTTGCCCGAGGACTGCCGCTCGTAGAGCGCCGACAGGATGCCGACCAGCAGGAACATCGACCCGCCGCCGAAGTCTCCGGCGATGTTCAGCGGCGGCACCGGCCGCTCGCCGCGGCGCCCGACGGCGTGCAGCAGCCCGTTGAGCGAGATGTAGTTGATGTCGTGGCCGGCCTGCGCGGCGCGCGGACCCTGCTGGCCCCAGCCGGTCATCCGGCCGTAGATCAGCCCGGGGTTGACCTTCGCGCAGTCCTCCGGCCCCAGCCCGAGTCGCTCGGTGACCCCGGGACGGAATCCCTCGATCAGCACGTCGGCCTTGGCGATCAGCTTCAGCACCAGCTCGCGGCCCGCCTCGGACTTCAGATCCGCGGTCACCGATCGCCGGTTGCGCAGCATCGCGTCGCGCACCGGATTGGAATGACGGCTCGGCCGATCCACCCGAACCACATCCGCGCCCAGATCCCCGAGGATCATCGCCGCGTGCGGGCCGGGCCCGATTCCGGCCAGTTCCAGCACCCGAAGTCCCTGCAATGGTCCCGCCACCGAAGCCACCTTCTGTCATCCCGAAATGCTTACTGTGGGGATCTTGCCATGACGCTTTCTCAACCCACCGGTCGGTAGGGTTTTCGGGGACCCGGGGTGCGTCCGCGGTTCGGCGGTTCCTATGGTGTGGGGTATGGCGCGCTCACACTCCGGGCTCGATGCCCTGTCCCCCGTCGAGGGCCTCACGGTCGAACTGTCCGGCGGCGTGCTGTCGCTGACGCTGAATCGGCCCGAGAGCCTCAACTCGCTGACCCCGAAGGTGCTCGGCGGGCTGGCCGACGCGGCCGAGGCCGCGGCCACCGATCCGCGGGTCAAGGTGGTGCGCCTCGGCGGTGTCGGCCGCGGGTTCAGCTCGGGCGCCGGGATCGGCAACGAGTCCAAGTTCGACGGCCACGAGCCGATGGACACCCTGATCCAGGGCAACCGGGCGGTGAAGGCGCTGATCGACCTGCCCCGGCCGGTGGTGGCGGTGGTGCACGGTCCGGCCGCCGGGATCGGGGTGTCGCTGGCGCTGGCCTGCGATCTGGTGCTGGCCGCCGAGGACGCCTACTTCCTGCTCGCCTTCACCAAGATCGGCCTGATGCCCGACGGCGGCGCGTCGGCGCTGGTCGCGGCCTCGATCGGGCGGGCCCGAGCGATGAAGATGGCACTGCTGGCCGAGCGGCTGCCCGCCACCGAGGCCGCCGAACACGGCCTGATCAGCGCGGTCTACCCCGCCGACGCGCTGGCCGAGGAGACCACCGCGGTGATCGACCGGCTACTCGCCGGCCCCGCCGTCGCCTACGCCAAGACCAAGCACGCGATCAACGGCGCCACCCTGGCCCGGCTCGACGCCACGCTGGCCAACGAGGTCGCCGGTCAGGCCCTGCTGCTGCGGGCGCACGATCTGCGCGAGGGGATCGACGCGTTCCGGGAACGGCGCGCGCCGAAGTTCACCGACGTGTAGTTCACTCGCCGGCGGCGGCGTCCCGGTGCATCTCCAGCAGATGCTGATAGACCAGCGCGTTGTTGCGGTTGCCGGTCACCTCGGTCTCGCTGAGTTCCCGTCGCACCCGCGCCGGCACCCCGCTGACCAGCGACCGCGGCGGCACCACCATGCCCTGCGGGACCAGCGCGGAGGCCGCGACCAGCGAGCCCTCCCCGATCACCGCGCCGTTGAGCACCACCGCGCCCATCCCGATCAGGGCGCCGTCACCGATGGTGCAGCCGTGCAGCACGGCGTTGTGCCCGACGCTCACCCCGGCGCCGACGTGCACCGGGTACTCCGGGTCGGTGTGCACGGTCACGCCGTCCTGGATGTTGGAACCGGTGCCGATGTGGATCGGCTCGAACTCCGAGCGCAACGTCGCCGAGTACCAGACGCTGGCGCGCGCGCCCAGGCGCACGTCGCCGACGACGCTGGCGGTCGGGGCGACCCAGGATTCGGGATGCAACTGCGGGGAACGTCCCCCGACGGCAATGATCAGCGGCTCGGGCATAACCGTAGATGGTAGCCGCCCGGCCCCCGCGCGGGCGCGCTGACCTGGCGGTTTTGGGGTGATACCGGCGCGGTGCGTACGATTTGAACCGGCCCGGCGCGCCCGGAACAGCTAATCGCGCCATCGGCGCCGACACCGCTCGGCGCGAACTTGATCATGCTACGGCCGTAACGGCCAGGGGTTTCATCCCGACGTACCTGTGAGGCCGTAGCCCGCACCAAGACGCAGTAAGCACTAAAAGGAGACAGCTCGACGATGAGGAACCTGACCACCCGTAAGACGTTCGGCGCGCTCGCCGCCGTCGCCGCGATGAGCCTGACCATCCCGACCGGCATCGCGTTCGCCGACGACCCGACCACCTCGGTCAAACCGCCGCGCGATCCCGAGGGCCCGGGCTGCGACGCCTACAAGGCCGCCAACCCGGCCGGTCCGGCCGCGTTCCCGTCGATGGCCCCCGAGGTTGCCTCCGTCGCGATCGCCAACAACCCCGATCTGTCGACCTTCAGCCAGGCCATCTCCGGTGGGATGAACCCCGAGGTCAACGTGGCCGGCGTGCTGGACAACGGCCCCTACGTGGTGTTCGCGCCGACCAACGAGGCGTTCGCCAAGCTCACCCCCGCCCAGCTGGACGCCCTGAAGGCCGACCCGGCGCAGCTGTACTCGACCGTCTACTACCACATGGCGCTGGGCTTCCTGACCCCCAAGACCATCGAGGGCAAGATGACCTCGCAGGAGGGGCGTCAGCTCACCATCAAGGGTGACGGCGGAAATATCACCGTCGACGACGTCGCCAAGGTCACCTGCGGTGGCATCACCACCCGCAACGCCCAGATCTACATGATCGACACCGTGCTGGATCCGGCCGGCTCGCAGCCGCCGCTGCCCGCCGCGACCACCAGCACCACCGGCACCTCGGCGCCGGAGACCACCGAGACCTCGGCCCCCGAGACCACCGAGACCTCGGCTCCCGAGAGCACCGAGACCTCGGCCCCGGAGAACACCACCTCCGCGACGGTCACCGAGAGCCCGGCCCCGGCCGAGGGCTCGGCTGAGGAGACCCCCACCGAGGGCGAGGGCTAAACCTCAGAGGGTTAAAACCTCACGCAAAGGGCCCGGCCCCGCTGCTACAGCGGCGCCGGGCCCTTTGTCATGTCCGGGCCGTGGTCAGCGGGCCTTCCAGACCGGCGGGCGCTTCTGCGCGAACGCGATCGGGCCCTCCATCGCGTCCTCGGTGCGCAGCAGCGCAAACATCTCCTTGTTGGAACGCTCCCAGCGCGCGGCCTCGCCGGCGATCTCGCCGTCGTCGGCGCTCATCGCGACCCGCTTGCTGGCCTGCACCGCCAGCGGCGCGTTGACGGTGATCCGCTCGGCCAGCGCCAGCGCGGCGTCGAGCACGGTGCCGTCGGGCACCACCTGGTTGATCAGCCCCCAGCGCAGCGCCTCGGCGCTCGACAGCGGCTCGCCGGTGAGGATCGCCGCCATCGCGACCTTGCGCGGCAGCTGGTCCATCACCCGGAACACCCCGCCGGCGGCGGCCAGCAGGCCACGCTTGACCTCGGGCAGCCCGAACTGGGCGCGTTCCTCGGCAACGACCAGGTCGCTGGCCAGCGCGAGCTCCGAACCGCCGCCCAGCGCGGTGCCGTTGACCGCCGCGATGGTCGGCTTGTCGATGAAGTGGCTGACGTAGCCGCCGAAGCCCCATTCCGGGTGGGTGGGGTGAAAGAGGTTCTCGCCCTTGGAGATTGCCTTCAGGTCGGCGCCGGCGCAGAAGGATTTGTCGCCGGCCCCGGTGAGTACGACGACCCACACGTCCGGGTCGTCCTGGGCGGCCTGCAGGGCATCGCCGACGGCGGTGCTGACCGCGCCGTTGACCGCGTTGCGGGCCTCCGGGCGGTTGATGGTGATCACCATGACGTTGCCGCGCCGTTCGACCAATGCGCCCGGCTCGGTGGGGGTTTCGCTCACTGCTGTCCTCCTGTGTGTGACTGCGGATGTATCCGAGTATGCCGATGCGGTCTCAGCGCGGATCGGGGTGGACCGGCACGGCGTCGTCCCACGGCTGGCGGGCCAGCGCGTCGGCCACCCGGATGTGCCCGGTCTCGAACTCGCCGGTGGCGGCGTCGACCAGCCGATAGCGTTGGGCCTGAACGTGAATGGGCTGGGCGTCCAGCAGCACCACCCGGACCTCGCCGGGCTCGAAGTGGCAGCGCCGGTGCAGCGCGGCGATCAGCTGCTCATTGTGCATGTGCCCGTCGCCGAAGTTCCAGCCGATCGCCGTCGAGCAGAGCCGTTCCCCGTCGGTCATCACGTACTCCTCGACCGGGTCGGTTCCGTCCGGCCCGGCCTTGGCCCGGTGCGCCAGGGTGTACATCATCCGGCCGTGAGTGTTGAAGCAGCGGAACGCATAACCAAGGTACTGCAGGATCTGCGCGGCCTGCGGGCTGCCGTACACCCGCTCCAGCTGGGCCTGCGGCATCGCGGCGATCGCGACGATGTGCTCGGCGATCTTGGCCGACGCCGACGGCTTGAGGCACCACAGCGAGGTGTCCCAGTTCCCGGCGTAGTAGCGCATCCCGGGTAGGAAGGAGACCTTGCGCGGGAACAGGTTGCCCAGCGTCACCACCGTCACCAGCACGCCGAGCAGCAGCAGCGGCAGCGGGCTGCTCAGGTCGGCCAACCCGACGTCGGCGTGCCCGACGAACAGGGTCAGCACGCAGAAGATCATGAAGACGTTCCACTCCAGCGGCACCCCCATCGGGATCGCGGTGAGGATGCCCAGGTGGAAGCAGATCATCACCACCGCGGCGATCGCGGTGGGCCAGCCGCCGTTGCTGAACAGCAGCACGAGCGGGATCAGCAGTTCCACCGCGGTGGAGAAGTGCGCGACGAAGCGGGACAACCGGCCGGGCCGCAGGTCGCCCGGGAACCGTTCGAAGAACAGTCTTTTCAGCGCCCGGGGCCGCACCACCGGGCTGTTGGACATCATCGTGGAGATGACGAACGGGAAGTGCCGGTTGAACTTCGAGACCGCCGCACCCATCCAGATCACCACGCAGACCAGCTTGGCGGCGATGATCATGTCGACGCCGTGGCCGGCGAACAGGAAGGCGACGGTGAACGAGCCGTACACCTCGCCGCGGGCGGCCAGGAAGATCACCTTGTCGCGCAGCCCGGCCAGCGCGAGCACCACCAGGATCGCCCACAGCAGCGGCATCGGCAGCACCCCGACGGAGGTGCCGAGCGCGGGCACCGGCCCGGTGCCGTCGGAGAACAGCGCGACGGCCAGCAGGATCAGCAGCGCGGCGTAGAGCGCGATGTCCAGCGGTCCGCGGTTGTCGCCCCGGGTGCCCGGAATCCGGTTGGGCCACGGTGGCAGCCGAATGGTGTTGGGCCGCAGCCAGTACAGCACCGAACCCATCGGCGGCAGGTAGCGGTGGTTGAGCGGGCCGAAGCCGCAGCCCAGCCCGATCACCTCGAAGGCCATCGTGTACAGCACGACCTTCTGGAACACGATCGGTTCGGTCCACCACTGCCGAACCTCGGTGAACCCGTCGATGCCGGTGGTGGACAGCATCACCAGCACGGCCCCGAGGATGTACAGCGCGATCTTGACGACGTAGAACAGGTGCATCAGCACCGGTGTGCCGAAGCCGACCTCGGCCCAGTGCCGGGCCATCGGGCGAACCTTGTCCGCCCAACTGCCCGCGCTCCACGTCTCGAAGTCGACGACCGGCAGTTCGGGCTTGCGGAATCCCATGACAGCCAGACTAGAACGTGTTCTAGCCCAGCCGGGCTATTTGGCCGGCGGCCGGAAGAAGATGACCAGCTGGCCGATGCCGCCGAGCAGCCCGAGTCCGGCCGCAATGGCCAGTCCGCACCAGCCGTGCAGCAGCGAGGCCATCTCGCAGTCACCGAACAGCAGGTAGTCCAGGCTGTAGCGGCCGGCGCCGGTGGCCGCCAGGGTGAGCGCCCCGGTGGCCAGCACCAGGTTGTACTCCCAGCCCTCCTTGACGATGAAGAAGCCGTTGGCGCGGTGCACGGTCCAGGCGGCGACCAGCATCAGCGCCACGAAGCCGGCGGCCGGGATCGGGGTGAGCAGGCCGAACGCCAGCCCCAACCCGGCGGCGATCTCCGTCGTCGCGGCCATCCGGGCGTGGAAGACGCCGGGCTTCATGCCGATGCTGTCGAACCAGCCGGCGGTGCCGGGGATCCGGCCGCCGCCGAAGAACTTGTTGTAGCCGTGGGCGGCCATGGTCAGGCCGAGCACCACTCGCAGCAGCAGCAGCCCGAAATCGAGCGCGGAGTCATAGACAGGCATGTAACAGAATCTAGGCCATCTGTTACGCCAGTGGGAGGGCGAGGGCCAATCGGGACAGGTAGGCGTCCAACTCGAAGCCGGTGCCGGCGTGCACGCTGACCGCCACGACCTCGCCCAGCCCGTGCACCCCGTGGGTCAGCCCCATCATCGGTGACAGCGCCGGATAGCCCGCCGAGGCCAGCACCGGCAGCCCGCCCAGCCGCAGGTCCGCCGGCCCGCGGTTGATGCTGGAGACCACGGTGTGACCGGTGACCGCCGGCGGGCGCACCGCCGGGTCGAACCGGCCGGTCCCCCACCGCAGCAGCGCCGCGGGCACCGCGGCCAGCGCCCGGTCCTCGGCGCCGGCGGCCGGGTGGTCGGCGCGCCGCCGGGCGGCGGCCAGCTCGGCGGCGATCCGGTCGGCGCGCTGCGGCTCGCCGGGGTGCAGGGCGATCCCGACGTTGCGGAAGTGATTGCGGGCCAGCCGCGCGCCGGACTTGCGCAGCGGGACCTCGGCGACCAGGTCGGTCTCGCCGAGCTGCTCGCCCAGCTGCTCGGCCAGCGCGGTGCCGATCGCGGCGAGCGCCCCGACGGTGACGGTGTGCCGGCCGGCCAGCGCGGCGCGGTCGCAGATCAGGGTGCGGATCCGCGGCGGCCCGGCGCCGCAGCTGTTGGTGGGCAGCGGCGGCCGCGGCGGCGGGGCCGGCTCGATGCTGCCCGCGGCGATGTCGCGGTCCAGTTCGCGGTGGGCACGCCCGGCGGCGATGCCGGCCCGCAGCAGGCTGCCGGGTTTGGCCGCGGCGATCGGCAGCACCGGGGTGGGCCGGCCCAGCAGCCAACCGGCCAGCTCGGCGGTGCGGGTGCCGTCGGCCAGCGCGTGGACGATCTGCACGACGGCCACCGTCGCCGGGCCGCGTGCCGTCGGCGCGCCGGTCACCGCGGGAAACAGGTGCAGCCGCCACGCGGTGTCCCGGGCGTCGAGTTGGTCGGCGGCCAGCGCGGCGACGGCGTCCAGGCAGCCGGTCCAGGTCAGGCCGGCCTCGTGGCCGTGGAACTGGGCGCCGCGCACCGGCGCGGGCACCCAGCGCGGATACCGCCGGCGGGAATCGTCGCCGATGCGCACCGTGAGGTCCGGGCAGGCCCGCGCCCGCTCGATCAGGCCGGCCCGCACTTCGTCGAGGCCGACGACGCCGTCGAACACATACAGCAGGAACTGGTCACTGGGCAGCTTCGCCGAGAGCCAGTAGGTCTGCGCGTCGACGGCCGCGAGCGGGATGTTCATCGCCTCAGACCTGGGAGAACTCCGAGATCAACCACCGGTCGTCGTGGCGTTCGAGGGTGGCCTGGAATCGGGACAGCGTGACCGTCGGCGCATCCTGGCCGACCGCAACGGTCTGGTTGGCGAACAGCAGCGTGACGACCCGATCGGGGGACACCGAGACCACCGACGCCGCGTGCACGATGGTGGTGGCGTAGACGTTCAGCTTCTTCGCGGTCGGGATGATGTTGTCGTTGATCTGCTGGGCGTAGCTGTCGTGGAACGCGCCGGTGGTCGATGACAACGCGGAGCGGAGCTGATCCTCGGCCGTGATCGGTTGGTAGGTGAGCAGATTCGCGACGATGTTCTGGGCGGCCGCCATCGCCTCGACGCCGGCGGCGTCGGTGGCATCGGCGCGGACGATCTCGTACTTGGCGTAGCCCGCCGCCGCGCCGAGCAGCAGCGCGAGCACGGGCAGCACCACCAGCGCCAGGACGCGGCCGCGGCGCGGGTTGCGGGGTGCGGGGGCATCGGCGGTGTCGTCGGCGTCGGGTTCGGTGGCGTCGGGCTCGGCGTCGGCGGGCTCGGTTGCGTCGGGCTCATCCGCCGCTGCGCCGTCGGTCTCCTCCGGCTCGCCCGTCGGCGCACCGTCGGCGGGCGCTTCCTCGGCCGCCACCTCATCGGCGGCGGCTTCCTCGGCGGCTTCCGCTGCGGCGCCTTCCGCGTCGGGCACGACGCCGTCGGGCACGACCGCGCGCTTCTTGCGTCGCATGATCACGAGATGTACTCCACTCGGGACACCTTCACCTCGCCGGGGGCGGTCTCGCGGAGCAGCAACCGCATCCGCCAATTCCGTCGTTGCTCCTCGGGCGTCGCCTGAACCGTCGCGAGCACATTCACCGCGACAAGCACCTGCGCCCGATCGCCGTCGAACGACTCCAGCCCGGCCGAGGTCACCTCACCGGTCGACACGCCCTGCGCCTGCTTGAGCACCTCCAGGAAGGTGTCGCGGCGACGGGTGAGGTCCTCGTGAAACTTGTCGGTCGAGAGCTCGAGCAGCTGGGCCACGCCCGCATCGCCGGAGTCGTAGCGCAGCGAGGTCAGCGCGACCGCGGCCTGCCGGCCGGCGTCGAGGAACAGTTCGCGCTGCTGATCCTGCAGCCGGACCTGGTAGGCCTGCCAGCCGAGATAGCCGGCCAGCGCGCCCAGCACCAGCACGATGACGATCCCGGCGGCGATGGCCGTGCCGATCGGCGACATCCGGCGCGGTCGCCGCAGCGCGGGCACCTCCAGCGCGGGCGGGCCGGGCTCGTCGCTCTCGGCCGCGTCACTCTCAGCCGGGTCACCCTCGGGCTCGGCAAGCTGGTCGCTCTCGGCCGCGTCACCCTCGGGCTCAGCAACCTCATCGCTCTCGGGCTCGGCGGCCTCGGGCTGAGATTCTTCCGGCTCGCTGTCCGCCGCCCCGGCGGCCTCGTCGGCGTCGGTGTCCGCGACGTCGGCCTCATCGATGTCATCCGCCGCGACCGCCGCCTCGGCGTCCACCGCCTCGGGCTCGTCGACCTGCAGATGCGCCGGCTCGGGAACCTCGGCAACAGCGGGATCAGCGACCTCGGCGTCGGGTTCGGTCGCCTCCTCGGCGGCCACCGGTTCCGCGGTCGGCGGCGGGACCACGACGCCCTTGGACCGACGCCACCAGGACCGGCGGGACTGCATCTCCTTGGGCAGCGCGTGCCGGGCACGCTTGGGCGGGACCGCCGAGGCACCACCGTTCGCCGAGGCGCCCGACTCCCCGGAGGGGAGGGCGTCGTCAGCCATCTGTTCTCCTACCGACCTGCGAGCGCGACTGCCACAAGCTACCCGCCCAACCTACGGGGCCGACCGCGGGCATTACAAAGCCAGCCAAAGTTGGCAAGGCCGCGGCAGGCGGGATCGCTGCTCAGCGCGATTTCACCCCCGGCACCCCATCCCCCGCCGAGCCTCGGCACCGGGCCCGGAACCCGCCGATCGGCTCGCGGTAACGTCAGCCCAGACCGTCGAATGCAAGGGGAACTCCAAGTGACCGCACCGCAAGCCGTGCAATTCCGTGGCCTCGACGGCATCACGCTGGTCGGCGACCAGTGGAATCCCGGCACCGACCCGGCCGGTCCGGTCATCCTGATGCTGCACGGCGGCGGGCAGAACCGGCACTCGTGGAAGAACACCGGCCAGATCCTCGGCGACCGCGGGTTCCGCGTCGTCGCCGTCGACACCCGCGGCCACGGCGACAGCGACCGCGCCCCTGACGCCGACTACGAACTCGACTCGATGGTCGCCGACGTCACGCACATCATCGAGGCGCTCGACGCCCCGGTGGTGCTGATCGGGGCCAGCATGGGCGGACTGACCGGGATCGCGGTCGCCCGCCAACTGGGCCCCGAACGCGTCCGCAAGCTGGTGCTCGTCGACGTCGTGCCGCGCTTCGAGGAATCCGGCGGCGCCCGCATCCGGGACTTCATGTTCGGCAACGCCGACGGCTTCGCCACCTTGGAGGAGGCCGCCGACGCGATCGCCGCCTACCTGCCGCACCGCACCAAACCGCGCAGCACCGAGGGCCTGAAGAAGAACCTGCGGCTCCGCGACGGCCGCTGGCACTGGCATTGGGACCCGGCGTTCCTGCGTGCGCCGCGCGGCGATCTGGTCGCCCACACCGAGCACCTCGAGCGCGCCGCCATCGAGCTGACGATCCCGCTGCTGCTGATCCGCGGCAAGCTGTCCGACGTGGTCAGCCCCGAAGGGGTGGCCGACTTCCTGGCCAAGGTGCCCGGCGCGGAGTTCGTCGAACTCGGCGGCGCCGGACACACCGCGGCCGGCGACGACAACGACGCGTTCTCCGACGCGGTGGTGGATTTCGTCAGTCGTTAGGGCTGCATCGACCGCAGGGTGCGCCGCACATAGTCGTCGAGGATGGCTTCCCGGGCGGGTAGGTCACCGACCGTCACCAGCAGGGCGTAGACACCGAGCAGGAAGAACACCGCGGAGTTCACCGGGTCGACGTCGGAATCAATGTCCCCGTCGCGGCGGGCCTGCTCGATCCGATCGACGACCAGCATCAACATCGGGTGGCCCTCGCCCTCCTCCCGCGGCGGGCGGGTCGGCGAGAAATGGGTGGCCAGGAAGTCCTTGAACAGCAGTCGGCCCAGCCGGCCATCCAGGGCCATCACCTGACGCAGCGCCTCACGCAGCGCACTGTCCAGGTCGGGTTGCTCGGCGTCGCAAAAACTGCGGTACTGCTCGGCGATTCGGAATTCTTCCCGACACTCCAGCTCCAGCAGGACGTGTTCCTTGGTGGGAAAATGAAAATAGAACGTGCCGTGCGCGACCCCGGCCGCCGCCACGATGACGCCGACGTCGGCGGCCGCCATCCCGGTGCGCTTGAACTCGGCGATCGCCGCGTCCAACAGCCGGTCCCTGGTCTGCAGCCGTTTGGTCTCTCGCGCCGACAGGTCCACCGCACCCCTTTGCGAATCGATCGCACCCTCGCGCCGACCTTAGCCGATACACCGGACCGAACGACGGCGCGCCGCGCTGACGACGGCGACCGCGCCGACCGGCTCAGGCGGTGCGCAGGACCGTCGACACCGGCGTGGCGTTGCGGGTCAGATCCAGCACCGGGCAATGCGCCTCGACCGCCTCGTGCAACTCGCGGTAGCGCTGCGGGCTCTCCGGGCCGGTCACCGTCACCACCACCCGGACCTCACCGAAGCCCGCGCGGACGGCGTCGTCGAACCCGAAAAATCCCCGGACGTCGAGATCGCCCTCGGCCCGGGCGCTGATGTCCTCGACGGCGATGCCCAGCTTCTCCGCCCAGAACCGCCAGGTGACGATCTGGCAGGACAGCAGCGAGGCCAGGTAGTACTCGACCGGGTTGGGCGCCGCGTTCTCCCCGCCGAGGGCGGGCGGCTCGTCGACCTCGACCCGGTACTTGCCGAGGGTGACGGTGCTGGCCACCGTGTCGTGCGCCGAGGCCGACGCGCGGAACACCACTTGGGCGTTGGCGGTGTCGGCGGCGATGGCGTCGTCGGTCGCGGCGATGATCGCGCCCAGATGTGTTGTCGAGGTGGTCATGGTGACCGACGCTATCAATCGGCGTGGGCCCGGTGACCGGTTGCGCTCGGGCCGAATCAAACCCGCCCGTCGGCTCTGGCGCGGCGGCTTGCGGCGAACCTACGATGATCGGGCGGGGCGGTGACGGGGGCGCCGGCGCGCTGCACGAAAGGCGAGACGGTGGGCAGACATTCGGCACCGGCGCCCGGGGCCCTGATCGGCGGCGTGCTGGGTCCGGGGCAGGTACGCAATCTGGGTTCAGTCGCCGGCACCGGCAGCAACCCCGGGGTACCGGGCATCGGCGCCGTCGATCTCGGCGAGGTGGTGACCACCCCGAGCGGGCGACACCTGGCGATCTTCGGGGACTCCTTCAGCGGCGCGGCCGCCTTCGCCGGGGCGCACTACCCGTCGGTCGCGGTGCCGGTGACCTTCGGGGTGCGCGGCGCGCCGACCTTCGGCCCGCCACTGACCGGGCCGGACGGCGCCAACGTGCTGTTTCGTCCGCCGGCGCAGGCCGCGGGCCGCAACACCCTGCCGGCGGGCAGCATTGTGCTGCGCGACGGCACCACCTACATGCTGGTGGTCGGGACCGTCGATTTGAACCCGGTCGGCGGCTCGTGGCTGACCCGGGTCACCGACACCCCGAGCCTGGGCTGGGATCCGGTGCCCGGGTCGTGGCGGCCGTGGACGCCGAAGGCCGCACCGGGCCCGGCCAACCGTCACCCCGGGACCGCCGTCGGCGGGCACCCCACCCAGATCAGCGGGTATCAGGCCGGCGACGGCACGGTCTACATCGTCGCCGATGCCTTCGACCGCAGCCAGCCCGTCACGCTGTACCGGGTCGCGCCCGACCGGGTCGCCGACCGCGCGAGCTGGCAGCCCTGGACCGGCGACGGCTGGGGTGTGCCCGGAATCCCGGCCACCGCGGCGATCAGCGCGGATCGGTTCGGGGAGCTCAGTTTCCGCCAGATCGGCGGCCGCGCGGTGATGTCCGGATTCAACAGCACGACCGGCATCTGGCAGGTCGAGGTGCGAGTCGCCGATGATCCGGTGCGCATCTTCAGCGACGGCACGCCGACCGTCGTCGCGCACAACGATCCCGGCACCACCGCGGTGTCGGTGCTGCAGCCCTACGGCGGCTACCTGCTGCCGACCTCAACGCTGAACAATCTGAATCTGTTTGTCAGCCAATGGATCACCGCGACGAACGCGACCTACTGCGTGCTGCTGTTTCAGGCGCATCCGCGGCGGTGAGCCGGGCTCAGATCGCGGTGAGCAGCACCGCGAGCAGCAGGATCAGCACCACCGGAATGGTCACGGCCAGCATGGCGCCCAGGCCCTTGCGCTGCTGCGGCTCGTGGCCCATCGAACCGGTGGTGAACTGGTGCATCGGCGGGGCGTAGAACACCGGCACGCACTGCCCCGGTGCCAGCATGAAGCTCAGCGAGGCCTGCCCGTAGCGCCGCATCCACTGCGCACTCGCCTCGATGTGCACCGGGCCGGCGGGCATCGGGACCCGCTGCAAGCCGTAGCTGGCGGGAATCCGGTAGCCGTTGATCGAGACCTCGGGCGGGATCATGTTCGCCGTCAGGACGCTGCCCTGCAGCGTGAGGTCGACAAAACCCATGGGCTGTTGAGGCTGCATACCGCGGCGTCTCCCTACCTGTCGAACCTGGATGTGGCCCTGTCACCGTAGTCCGACCTTGGCCGGGGGCTGGGGCTGGGCAGGGCGGCTGAGGTGGGGGGCTCCCATCGACTGAGAACCCAGGGACGCTGGTGAGAACCGGCGCGGGTCGGCTGCATCGAGTGAGAACTGGGGGACGTTGGCGAGAACCGGTGGCGGGGCTCCCGTCGACTGAGAACCCAGGGAGCTTGGTGAGAACCCAGGGACGTTGGTGAGAACTGACAGCGGGCTGTTTCATCGAAAGAGAATCTAGGGATGCGTTGTTCGAGTAGACCCCGCCCTGAGTTCTCACTCGATGACGAGGTCCACCCTGGAGTCTCACCAGCGTCCCTGTGTTCTCACCAAGCTCCCTGAGGTCTCACTCGATGACGGAGCCCCGCGTCAATACTCACCAACGTCCCGGTGTTCTCACTCGATGCAGCCGACCGACGCCAGTTCTCACCAACCTCCCTGAGGTCTCACTCGATGACGAGGTCCGCCGCCAATTCTCACCAACGTCCCGGTGTTCTCACTCGATGCCCAGCGCCCCACGGTCCCGGCGTTCGCCCCGCACCCCGCCCATCACGGCGCATCCCAGAGTTCCCGGTAGATCCGGATCCGCTCGAAATCGGGGTGCACGCCGTAGGTGTCGAAGAACAGCTCGTCGTAGTTCTGCCCGAAGTTGAAGTCCCAGCCGATGCTGTAGGTCGCGATCGCCAGATCGGCCCAGCGGTCGGCGACGCCGAGCCGCGACAGGTCCACATGCGCGACGAACTCACCGTCCTGGCTCAGCAGCGTGTTCGGCACGCAGGCATCGCCGTGGCAGACCACCAGGTGCTCCGGTTCGGGCAGCCTCGAGGCGTCGGCGTCGACCCACGAACCGCGGTACGGGCACTCCTCGACCGGCAGCGCGTCGTGCAAGCGCCGCAGGCCCTTGGCGATTGCGATGACGGCGACCTCCGGGCAGGTGCGCCAGCGCGCGTCGACCGCAGAGACGGCGTCGATCCCCTCGGTGATCAGCCAGCCGCAATCGCCGGCCGTGCCACCGTCGAGCACACGCGGGACGGGAACGTATAGACCGGCCCAGCGCAGCTTGTCGGCTTCCGCCGCGAGGTCCACATCGGCACGCCGCTGTGGCTCCAGGCCGGCATAGGGCTGCCACTTGATATAGCGGGTTCCCTCGCGGCCCTGCACACGAAAGGTCCTTCCGTCCAGCTCATTTCGCCAGAATTCGGCGATATGGTCCGAGCCGGCGAGCTCGACGACCTGGTCCGGCAGCGGCCCGTCCGAGGTCACCGGGATCGGTCCGCGCCGGGATCGCCAAGCTCCAGGTGCAGCATCGGATAGGGCCGGCCCTGATCGTCGACCGCGCTCCTGCCGGCGACGGTGAAACCACGGCGCCGGTAGAACTCTGCGGCCAGCGGATTCTGTTCATTGACGTCGACGGCCGTCACGCCGCACTCGGCGACGACCAGCGACAGCAGCGCGCTCCCGATCCCCCGACCGCGCTGGCCGTCCTCGACGAACAGCATCTCCAGTTTCCCGTCGGCGACCCCGGCAAACCCGACCGGGATGCCGTCAGCGTCGGCTATCCGCAGATCGACGTGCGGAAAGTAGTCCGAGGCGAGCCTCGACTCGATCTCGTCGCGGTGCTCCTCGGCGAGGAAGTCGTGGGTGGCATCGACGGCGCTGCGCCACACCCGCACCAGTCGCGGGTACTCCTGCGGCCCAAGCAGACTGCGGATGGTGACGCCGTCGACCAAGTCCGCCATTCTCGGCGCTAGCTGCTCGGGGTCAGTGTCGGTGCGGCCCAACGGCCCTCGCGGATCTCCGCTCGCGGCTGATACAGCCGAATGACGTAGTTCCAGCCCTCGGGCGTGACGATTGAATTCGGCTGCGTCGCACCCTCGGCCGAGCCGACGAACCGCACGGTGACCGACCCGTCGTCGCCACGGACGCCGGTCACACTGTTGACGGTGTACAGATCCTTCGGGTTCGGCTCGAAGAATCCTCGGGCGTTGTACACCGACACCGACCAGAACGCGTCAACCGGAACACCGGTGAACACCAATTCGTAGTCACCCGGCGGCAATTTCGGGTCGATACCGATGTACATGGCCTCCGACGAGGGCAGCCCGCCCCAGCCCGCGGCGCAGCCGATCAGGTGCCGGACCGGGTCGACCTCATCCCGGGTGCCGAACGTCCGGTCGAAACCCTGGAGGCCGCTGGCCAGTTCGAGCAACGCGCTTCGAGTTGCATCCAGGCTGCCGGTGTCATAGTCGGGCAGGACGAACGGCTCGGACGACGACGGGGTGAGGGCGAGACCGTCCTGCACCTTCGATACGGCCGCGAGATCGTTGGGGTCGTTGGGATCCACCAGGGTCCGCACGCCGACGAAAACGTATCGGGAGCCGGCCTCGTCGCTGGTGAGCTGATACTCCCCCGGCTCATGCAGCACACGGTTGACGTAGTGGTCTTCGTTCACGATCATCGCCGACAGATACCGGCCGCCGGCCTCCGGCAGGGTCAGGGTGGCCGGCTGCAAAAGGTCGACGACGGCAAAGCTGTAGAGGGTGTCCCGGTTGAGCCGGATCACCGCTTGTTCGTCGATGCGCGCCGGCGTCCGGTTGTGCAGGAACCGCCCCACGCCCCCGGCCACGTCCTGATTGACCGAGAACATCCGGTGCGTCTCCGCTCGGACAAAGTTGTCGACGTTCACCCTGATAGCCACGTGCGGTCTCCGATCTTCTTCTTGGACGTTAGCCCGGAACCCACCGGGTTGTATCGCGGTTAAACGTTCAGGTCCGTGGCATCGGGTGGCCGTCGGGCGCATCGAGACCGGTCGGCAAGCCCCCGCCGTAGAGCACGAGCACGTCGGTCGCGCCGCGCAGTGCCGCGACTACGCAGGGCGCCGGGGAGGCAAAGATCTGCGGGTAGTCGACCTCTCCACTGGCGGTATCTGCCTGCCAGGCAAGCCTTTCGCGTCCCAGCGAGAACTGCGCATCAACCTCGGGGTTGTTGCCACGTGGGTCCTGACGGTGCCAGGCGCCGTCGAGGTGGATCGCGACGAGTCCGTGCAATACATGCCCGGGCCCGTGCACCAGTCGCTGGTAACACAGACCCGTCGGGAGGCCCTCTGCGCGTAGCAGTGCCGTCAACAGGTGCGACTTGGCGTAGCAGAGCCCGACGCGGTGTTCGAGAACCTCGGTGGCGGTCAACGTCACTCGGGGATCTGCGACGTCATAGGAATGTCCGACGCGATCGCGGACCCATTCGAAGGTGGCGCGGGCGAAGGCCACGTCGTCGCCCGACCGGCTCCGCAACTCCCCGGCCAGGGCTCGGACGTCTTGGTGGGAGACCTCGATGAACTCGTCTTCACCGAGATAGTCCTCGAAATCCGCCACTGCAATCACCGGTGCAGGTTAGCCCGGCCGGTGGCTGTCGATGCGCACCGGAGCGGGCCGTGCCCCTACACGTTGAAGCGGAACTCGACCACGTCCCCGTCGGCCATCACGTAGTCCTTGCCCTCCATCCGGACCTTGCCGGCGGCCTTGGCGGCGGCCATCGACCCGGCCGCCTTCAGGTCCTCGAAGGAGACGATCTCGGCCTTGATGAAGCCCTTCTCGAAATCGGAGTGGATCACCCCGGCGGCCTTCGGCGCGGTGTCGCCCTGGTGAATGGTCCAGGCCCGGGCCTCCTTGGGGCCGGCGGTCAGGTAGGTCTGCAGCTTCAGGGTGTGGAAGCCGGCGCGGGCCAGCGCGTCCAGGCCACGCTCGCTCTGCCCGATCGACTCCAGCAGCTCCAGCGCGGACTCGTCGTCGAGCTCGGCCAGCTCGGCCTCGATCTTGGCGTCCAGGAACACCGCGTCGGCCGGGGCCACCAGCTCGCGCAGCTCGGTGATCTTCGCCGCATCGGTGAGCACCGATTCGTCGGCGTTGAAGACGTAGAGGAACGGCTTGATGGTGAGCAGGTTCAGCTCGCGCAGCAGCTCGGTGTCGACGGACTTCCCGGCGGCGAACAGCGTCGTCCCCGAATCCAGCACCGCCGAGGCGGCCACCGCGGCATCGAGCACCGGCTTGCGTTCCTTGTTGTTGCGGGCCTCCTTCTCCAGCCGGGGCACCGCCTTCTCCAGGGTCTGCATGTCGGCCAGGATCAGCTCGGTCTCGATCACCGCGATGTCCGAGCGGGGGTCGACCCGGCCGTCGACGTGCACCACGTCGTCGTCGGCGAACACCCGCACCACCTGGCAGATCGCGTCGCATTCGCGGATGTTGGCCAGGAATTTGTTGCCCAGCCCGGCGCCCTCGGAGGCGCCCTTGACGATGCCGGCGATGTCGACGAAGCGCACCGGGGCCGGGACAAGCTTCTCCGAGCCGAAGATCTCGGCGAGCTCGGCGAGCCGCGGGTCCGGCAGCGGCACCATGCCCTCGTTCGGCTCGATGGTCGCGAACGGATAGTTGGCCGCCAACACGTCGTTGTTGGTCAGGGCGTTGAACAACGTCGACTTCCCGACGTTCGGCAGACCCACGATTCCCAAGTTCAGGCTCACGAGGGCAAGAGTCTATGCCTTCACGGCGACGCCCGACATGCGCGGATGCGCCATGCCGACGTTCGCTCCCAGGCATTGCCGGTACGGTCTACGTGTGCCAGCGCAGCGAGCGAGGCCGTCAATCGCGGCCGAAGACGCCTCCGCGCACCCCGCAATCAACGGTGTGCAGTGGTGGGCGGCGGTCCTCATTGCCTGCACCGCGACCCTGCTCGGCATCGCTTTTGACTCCGTCACCGGCAGCGGCGAGCTCTCCGTGGTGTTTGCCGTGCTGTACTTCCTCGGCTGCGTGGCCGCGGCCCTGATGGTGCGCCAGTCCGGGCTGTTCACCGCGGTGGTGCAGCCGCCGATCATCCTGTTCGTCGCGGTGCCCTCGGCCTACTACCTGTTCCACCACGCGAGCATCCAGGGCCTCAAGGACATCCTGATCAACTGCGGTTATCCGCTGATCGACCGGTTTCTGCTGATGTTCACCACCTCCGTGGTGGTGCTGCTGATCGGGATGGCGCGCTGGTATTTCGGTTCCCGGCGCCCCGACGCCGACGTCGACTCGGCCGCCGAGCCGACGTCGACCGGTGCGCTGGGGGTCCGCGCGGCGGCGTTGCTGGCCGGGGCCACGGCCGCGATCAAACACGCGGTGGACTCGATCCGCGGCGGCGCCACCGACGAGGAAGACGAGGAGGCCGTCGCACCGCGGCGGGCCGCCCGCACCGACACCGGCCGGCGTCGCGCCAACCGCCCGGCCTCCGCGCGCTCCCGGCACGCCCGTCCGCCGATGGACGATCGCGGTGCCCCCGAACCCCGCCGCCGCAGGCATGCCGCCGCCGCAGATCTCGACGAGTACGGCGAGCCGCCGCGGCGCCGCCGGCCCGCCGGCGAGCAGGACGTCCCCGCCCGGCGCCGCCGCGCGCCCGGCGATCCCGAGGGGTACCCGTCGCGCCGCCGGGACGAGCAGGATCCGTACGCGCCGCCGCCGCGGCGCCGCCCGCCGCCGGAGGGCTACCGCCGCGAGGACCCGCGCCGTGGCTACGAGGGGTACCGGCCGCCGGCCGAGGGGTATCGCCCGCCGGCTCCGGGCTACCGGCGGGACCCCGAGGAGTACCGCCGCGGCGAGCAGAGCCGCCCGCGGCCGCGCCCGCACCGGTACCTCGAAGACGCCCCCGCCGAGCCGCCTCGGCGCCGCCCGACCGGCGGCGCCAACGGCGGCCACCACCCGGTTTCCCGGGTGCGTTACCGCGGTGAGGACACCCCCGATTCGGGCGCCCCGGACCCGCGGCCGTCGCGGCACAGCCGCGGACCCCGGGACTGAGCGACGTTCAGCGGCGCGCGGCCCGGATCTCCCGTGGCAACGCGAAGACCAGCGTCTCGTTGGCCGTCGTCACCGGCTGCACGGTGTTGAACCCGAAGTCGGCCAGCCGGTCGAGCACCCCGCGGACCAGCACCTCGGGCACCGAGGCCCCGGACGTCACGCCGATGGAGACGACGTCGTCGAGCCAGGCCGGATCGATGTCGTCGGCGTAGTCGACCAGGTGCGACGCGGCGGCGCCGGCGCCCAGCGCCACCTCCACCAGCCGCACCGAGTTCGACGAGTTGCGCGACCCGACCACGATCACCAGGTCGCATTCGGGTGCCATCGCCTTGACCGCGACCTGGCGGTTCTGGGTGGCGTAGCAGATGTCGTCGCTCGGCGGGTCCTGCAGCTTGGGGAACTTTTCCCGCAGCCGGCTGACGGTTTCCATGGTCTCGTCGACGCTCAGCGTGGTCTGGGACAGCCAGATCACCTTGTCCTCGTCGCGGACCACCACGTTGTCGACCGCGTCGGGCCCGTCGACCAGCTGGACGTGATCGGGCGCCTCACCGGCGGTCCCGACCACCTCCTCGTGGCCCTCGTGGCCGATCAGCAGGATGTCGTAGTCGTCGCGGGCGAACCGCTTGGCCTCGTTGTGCACCTTGGTGACCAGCGGGCAGGTGGCATCGATCACCTTCAGCTCGCGCTCGGCGGCCGACTCGTGCACGGTGGGGGCCACCCCGTGCGCGGAGAACACCACGGTGGCGCCCTCGGGCACCTCGTCGCACTCGTCGACGAAGATCGCCCCGGCCCGGGCCAGGGTCTCCACCACGTGGCGGTTGTGCACGATCTCGTGGCGCACGTAGACGGGGGCGCCGAACTTCTCCAGCGCACGCTCGACGGTCTCGACGGCTCGGTCCACCCCGGCGCAGTAGCCGCGCGGCTCGGCCAGCAGCACACGCTTGCCCTCGACCGGTGCTGCCACCGCGCGAGACACCCCAGGGATACCCATGTTCACAGATGGCGGCATGGCTCCAGGGTACGTCGACGCACCACGCCGCCACTACCGAGCGAGCATCCGGGCCCGTCAACGTACGCTGACAACCATGTCTAGCGCACCGTATGGGGTCCGGCTTCTGGTCGGCGTGGCCGTCACCGCCGTCGAAGAGACCAAGAAGCTGCCCCAGACGATCCTCATGTACCCGATGACCCTGGCCAGTCAGTTCGCCCAGCTGGTGATGAAGATGCAGCAGGACGTCGCCGAACTCGTCATCCGCGGGGACGCCACGCTGGAGGCCCTGTTCCCGCCCAACGACGAGCAGCCGGCCTGGGCGGTCTTCGACGAGGACGAGGACGCGACCACCGCCCCCGCCGCGGCGCCCACCGAGCGGCTGACCGAGGGCCGGTTCGCGCTGTACTCGGTCTCCGAGGAGGACGCCCAGGCCGCCGTGCGCGCCGAGCAGGCCGCCGAGGCACCGGCCGCGACGATCGCCGCGCCGCCGGTGGCCACCGAGATCGGCTACGCCGAGCTGACGCTGGCGCAGCTGCGCTCGCGGCTGCAGTCGCTGTCGGTCGACGAACTCGAACAGCTGCTGACCTACGAGGAGGCCGGCAAGGCCCGCGCCCCGTTCCAGACCCTGCTGGCCAACCGGATCACCCGCGCCACCGCCAAGTGAGTTCACCGGCGCAGGCCGCCCCGGGCCAGTCCCCGGAGAACCCGTTCCCGGTCCGGTCGGTGGCCACCCGGATCGCCGGCTGGATCGACCGGCTCGGCAGCGTCTGGGTGGAGGGCCAGATCGCGCAGATGTCATTGCGGCCGGGCACCCGGACCGCGTTCATCACGCTGCGCGATCCGGCCGCCGACATGTCGCTGAGCCTGACCTGCCCGCGGGAGCTGGTGACCGCCGGCCCGGTGGAGGTGACCGAGGGCGCCCGGGTCATCGTGCACGGCAAGCCGAACTTCTACACCGGCCGCGGCACACTGTCGTTGCGGGTCACCGAGATTCACGCGGTCGGCATCGGTGAGCTGCTGGCCCGGATCGACCGGCTGCGCCGGCTGCTGGAGGCCGAGGGCCTGTTCGATCCGCGGCTCAAACGCCCGATCCCGTTCCTGCCCGGCACCGTCGGGCTGATCACCGGCCGGGCCAGCGCCGCCGAGCACGACGTCCGGACGGTGGCGGCCACCCGCTGGCCCGCGGTGCGTTTCGAGATCCGCAACACCGCCGTGCAGGGGCCGACGGCCGTCGCCCAGATCGTCGCGGCGCTGACCGAACTCGACGCCGCCGAGCACGTCGAGGTGATCGTGCTGGCCCGCGGCGGCGGCAGCGTGGAGGATCTGCTGCCGTTCTCCGACGAGACGCTGTGCCGGGCGATTTCGGCCTGCACCACCCCGGTGATCAGCGCGGTCGGCCACCAGCCGGACAACCCGATCTGCGACCTGGTCGCCGACCTGCGCGCGGCCACCCCCACCGATGCGGCCAAGCGGATCGTGCCCGACGCGGTCGCCGAGCGGGCGCTGGTCGCCGAGTTGCACAAGCGCGCGGCCCGCGCGCTGCGGCACTGGGTTGATCGCGAGGAGAAGGCCGTCGCCGGGCTGCGCGCCCGGCCGGTGCTGGCCGATCCGTTGGCGGCGCTGGCTTCTCGCGGCGAGGAGATCACCCGGGCTCGAAGGACCTTGCGCCGGGACATCATTCGGCAGCTCGACGCGGAATCCGAACGGGTCGGCCACCTTTCGGCCCGGCTCTCGACGCTGGGGCCGGCGGCCACGCTGGCCCGCGGCTACGCGGTGGTCACCGCCGGGGACCGGGTGCTGCGCTCGGTGGCCGATGCCCCGGCCGGCGCGGCGCTGCGGATCCGGCTGAGCGACGGGTCGCTGGCCGCGCACAGCGCCGGGCCGCTGCCGGCGGGCGAGCTGCCGGGCGGGCTGCCCGCAGAGGAACACGGAGGAATCGATGAGCACTGACGATGCGACGCCCATTAGTGAACTCGGCTACGAGCAGTGCCGCGACGAGCTGATCGACGTGGTGGCCGTGCTGGAGCGCGGCGGGCTGACCCTCGATGAGTCGCTGCGACTCTGGGAAAGAGGCGAACAGCTGGCCAAACGCTGCGAGGAGCAGCTGGCCGGGGCGCGGCAGCGGGTGGAGGACACGCTGGCGGCCGCGGCCCGAGCCGAGGACGCCGACCGAAACTGACCGGCGCCCGGGGATTCATAACTGGAACACGTTTCAGTTATGCTCGTCACATGGGTGACCCCGCACTGACCACCGACCTCGGCCACGTCCTGGTGACTGGCGGCTCCGGCTTCCTCGGCGCCAACCTCGTCCGCGAGCTGCTCGCCACCGGCCATCGGGTCCGGTCGACCGATCGCGTGCCCTCGCCGCTGCCCGACCAGGACAATCTGGAGACGGTCCTCGGCGACATCACCGACCCGGAAGCCGTCGCCAAGGCCGTCGAGGGCATCGACACCATCTTCCACACCGCGGCGATCATCGAGCTGATGGGCGGCGCGTCGGTCACCCCCGAGTACCGCGAGCGCAACTTCGCCGTCAACGTCGGCGGCACCCAGAACCTGGTGCGCGCCGCCCAGGACGCCGGGGTGCAGCGCTTCGTCTACACCGCCTCCAACAGCGTGGTGATGGGCGGGCAGCCGATCTCCGGCGGCGACGAGACGCTGCCCTACACCGACCGCTTCAACGACCTCTACACCGAGACCAAGGTGGCCGCGGAGCGTTACGTGCTCGCCCAGAACGGCGTCGAGGGCATGCTGACCTGCTCGATCCGGCCCAGCGGGATCTGGGGCCGCGGCGATCAGACGATGTTCCGCAAGCTCTTCGAGAGCGTCATCGCCGGGCACGTCAAGGTGCTGATCGGCGGCGCCGACGCCAAGCTGGACAACTCCTACGTGCACAACCTGGCGCACGGCTTCATCCTGGCCGGCCGGCATCTGGTGCCCGGCGGCACCGCCCCCGGCCAGGCGTACTTCATCAACGACGGCGAGCCGATCAACATGTTCGACTTCGCCCGGCCGGTCATCGAGTCCTGCGGCCGCAGCTGGCCCAAGCTGCGGGTGCCCGGCGCGCCGCTCCACAAGATCGTCACATTCTGGCAGAAGCTGCACTTCAAGTTCGGCATCATGGCCCCGCCGCTGGAGCCGACCGCCATCGAGCGGCTCTACCTGGACAACTACTTCTCCACCGAGAAGGCCCGTCGTGACCTGGGCTACGAGCCGGTGTACACCACCGTCGACGCCACCGAGCACTGCCTGGACTACTACGTGTCGATGTTCCACGAGATGGAGCACGCCGCCAAGAAGTGAGCCCGCTCGCCGGCTCGGCACCGCCCGAAACGGTGTGCAAGACTTCGCGAATTGCACATTCTCTCGGGAGGAGAATCAGATGACCGTTCTGGTGACGGGGGCCTTCGGACTGGTCGGATCCGCGACCGTTCGGCAGATCGCCGGTGAGGGCCGCCGGGTGGTCGCCACCGACCTGGACGTGCCGGCCAACCGTGCGGCGGCCGAGACCATGTCCGGCGTCGAGGTCCGCTACGCCGACCTGACCGACCCCGCCGCCATCGAGCGGCTGGTCGCCGAGGTCAAGCCGACCGCCATCGTGCACCTGGCGGCGATCATCGCCCCGTTCTGCTACTCCCGCCGCGCGCTGGCCCGCAAGGTCAACGTCGACGGCACCGCCAACCTGCTGGCCGCCGCCGCCAAGCTGGCCGACCGGCCGCGGTTCGTACACGCCTCCAGCATCGCGGTGTACGGCCCGCGCAACCCACACACCGTCACCGGGGTGCTGCGCGCGGACACCCCGACCGTCCCCGGCGACCTCTACGGCAGCCAGAAGCTGGCGGCCGAGGAACTGGTCCGGGCCAGCGAGCTGGACTGGGCGATCCTGCGGCTGGGCGGGGTGATCAGCGTCAACCTGAGCCTCAACCAGCCCGAGGAGATGCTGTATTTCGAGAGCGTGCTGCCCACCGACGGCCGGCTGCAGACCGTCGACGTGCGCGATGTCGCCTCGGCGTTCTCCGCGGCCACCGTCCGCGACGGCGCGGTCGGCAAGACCCTGCTGATCGGCGGCGACGACGCCACCCACCGCCAGCTGCAGGGCGAGGTGGCCGAGCGGGTGGCCGGCGCGATGGGCATGAGCGGCGGGTTCTCCGCGGGCCGGCCCGGCAACCCCGACAGTGACGTCGACTGGTTTGCCACCGACTGGATGGACACCGCCGAGGCGCAGCAGATCCTGGAGTTCCAGCAGCACTCCTGGCCGGAGATGATGGCCCAGATCCGCGCCGACACCGGCGCCAAGCGAGTGCTGTTCAAGCTGGCCGGCCCGATCGCGCGGGCGGTGCTGAGCCGTCGCTCCGCCTACCACCGCTGGCCCGGCCAGTACGCCGACCCGTGGACGGCGATCCGCGCGCGGCTGGGAGATCCGAAGCCGGACTGACCAACCCGCAACCACCGGCGGCGATAGGGTCGGCCCATGCTGCATCAGTTCACCGCCGCACAGCGCCGCGCGCTGGCGGTCCTGACGGTCCTGGCGCTGCTGTTCGGCGCGTACTTCCTGCGCAGTTACCTGGTGCTGATGGCCGTCGGCGCGATCCTGGCCTACCTGTTCCACCCGATCTACCGGCGGCTGCGCCGGCGGATGAACGCCGGCCTGTCGGCGACGACGACGCTGCTGGCGGCGACCCTGATGGTGCTGGTCCCGGTCGGCGGGATCCTTTTTCTGGCCATCGTGCAGATCTCGCAGATGATCAACGGGGTTGGCCAGTGGATGGCCAAGACCGACCTGACCGAACTCGGCAACCGGGTGCTCGGCTCGGTCAACGACGCACTCGGGCGCATTCCGTACCTCGACGTGTCGCTGTCGGCCGACGGCATCCGGGACTGGGTCTCCAAGGCCGCCCAGACCGTCGGCAGCGCAACCCTGAGCGTGGCGCGCGAGTCGGTCGGCGGGGTCGCGTGGGCGATCGCCTCGGCGATCATCTTCCTCTACGTGTTCCTGTCGCTGCTGACCAAGGGCGACCGGGTGCTCGCGCTGTTCCGCGACCTGAACCCGCTGGGCGAGCAGGCCTCCGACCTGTACCTGGAGCGGGTCGGCGCGATGGTCACCGCGACCGTCCGCGGCCAGTTCATCATCGCGCTGTGCCAGGGCGTCGCGGCGTCGGTGTCGCTGTACATCGCCGGCGTGCACGACGGCTTCTTCATGTTCGTCATCTTCTTGACCGCGCTGTCGTTCATCCCGCTGGGCGCCGGGATCGTCACCATCCCGATCGGCATCGGCATGGCGTTGTTCGGCAACGTGATCGGCGGCATCTTCGTGGTGGTGTTCCACCTGCTGGTGGTCACCAACATCGACAACCTGCTGCGCCCGTTCCTGGTTCCCAAGAACGCGCACCTGGATCCGGCGCTGATGCTGATGGCGGTGTTCGCCGGCCTGAGCATGTTCGGGTTCTGGGGCATCGTGCTGGGCCCGGTGACGATGATCATCATCGTCACCACCATCAGCGTGTACCGCGAGGTGTACGCCGGCGTCGCGATCCGCGAGGCGGACGACGAGGACGACGGCGGGCCGCCGGGCGGGGACGGCGGGCCGCCGGGCGCGGACCCGGCCGGGGCGATTCTGCCGGTGCTGGCCGAGGGCACGGCGGAAGGGTCGCAGGACGGCTCGGCGGGGGGCTCGTCGGAGGACGCTGGCGGGGCGGGCGCCGGCGGGGCGGGCGCGTCGGGGCGGCCGCCGGCGACGGGCGACTGAGCCGAGGGCTACTTCAGCCGCTCGGTGAGGAACTCGACCACCCGCTCGCGGGCCTGGAAGGTCGGATGGTCGGGCTTGTAGACCACCTGATCGGTCAGCACCGAGTGCGCGAACCGGTTCAGTCCGTCGGGGTTGCCGGGCGCGGAGTTGATCTCGATGACCTCGAACGCATCGCCCAGCCGATCCTTGAGCGTCCGGAAGCGTTCCCGCGGCGCCATCTGGTCCTCGGAGAACCGCAGGCCCAGTGCGCACAGACCGTCGGTCTCGGTGCGCCGCTGCACGGTGGCGAGTTCGTCCTCGGAAACCCCGGGGTCGCGCCGGATCGCCGGACTCACCCCGATCGGCAGCGACGGCTGGCTCAGCACCGGGGCGAGCACCGCGTCATCGACGGCGGCGGCCAGCGCGAACCCGCCGGTGAAGCACATTCCGATCACCCCGACGCCGCGGCCCGGGGTCTGCTCGTTGAGGTCGCGGGCCAGCGCCCGGATGAAGTCGGTGATGGGCCGCTTCTTGTTGGTGGCGAACGCGGCGAACTCCTTGGCCACGCAGGCCCGGGCGAGCACCAGCGCGGCGCCGGGCCCGATCCCGGCCCCCGGCGTCCCGAACAGTGACGGTGCGGCGACGGCGAAGCCCGCGCCGGCCAGGTGATTGCCCAGCTCCCACACCCCCGGGTGCAGCCCGGGCATCTCCGGGATGAGCACCACGCCGGGCCCGGAGCCCTTGCGATAGACGTCGTAGGTGAAGCCGCCGCCGGTGAACGGCCCACAGGTCCAGCCCGGGAAAACCGCCGTGGAATTGGTCATTGCGATCTCCTCTGCCGGGGTGTTTCTCAGCCGGGTGGTGGTTTCGTCGGCTATTTGGCCTTGGCCGGCAGCGGCGGGGCGTCCTGGACGGCGCGGGCCAGCGTGCGGAATTCGTCGGGGTTGCCGGCACCGGTGATCGCAACCTGCGTCGGGCCGGCGGCCGAGTCCAGCCGCGCGGACCACACCGGCTCGCCGCGTTCGGAGCCCTGGTAGACCACCCAGCGGACACCGTCGATGTCCTGCGAGCCGGTCGGGTAGAGCTCGGGATGCACGGCGGCCACCAGTCGGTCCTCGTCGGCGTTGCTCTGGGTGACCGACAGGTACACCCCGCGCGGGGTGATGTAGCCGACCCGCGACAGCAGCGCCCGCTTGCGCTGGCCGTCGGCCGGATCCACCCGGCCGGAGTCGATGCCGTCGCGGGCACCGGAGTTCGGCTGCCAGTCCTCGGGCACCGTCGGCAGTCGCACCGGGAAGCCCAGCACCTGGGCGTCGGAGCCCAGCGCGGCCGAGACGTCGTAGCGCGGGACCGGGCCCGGTTCGGGTCCGGTCGGCTGGAAGGAGCACTGCCCGAGCATCCCGGCCAGCACGACGCAGGCGATGACCAGCGGGGCCATCGACCAGAACATGTCCCGGCCGTCCTGGAACAGCCGGTTCTTCGCCGCCTTGGGGGCCGGTCGCGCCTCCGGGGCGGGCACCGCGGCCGGTGTCGTTTCGACAGCACCGGGTGCGCCGGGGTCGGGTTCGGCGGGCTGCGGCGGCGGTGTGCTCACCCCTCCAGTATCCAGGCCCATCCCAGCTCCCCGGCCGCCAGGGGCTTCTGGGACAATCGGCACATGAGCGACGCGGCTTCCTCCACCCCCACTCCCACTCGACGCCGCGAGGCGCCCGACCGCAACCTGGCCCTGGAACTGGTCCGGGTCACTGAGGCCGGTGCCATGGCCGCCGGCCGCTGGGTCGGCCGCGGCGACAAGGAGGGCGGCGACGGCGCCGCCGTCGACGCGATGCGCGAGCTGGTCAACTCCGTCTCGATGCGCGGCGTCGTGGTCATCGGCGAGGGTGAGAAGGACAACGCCCCGATGCTCTACAACGGCGAAGAGGTCGGCAACGGCGACGGGCCGGACTGCGACTTCGCCGTCGACCCGGTCGACGGCACCACCCTGATGAGCAAGGGCATGCCCAACGCCATCTCGGTGCTGGCCGTCGCCGAGCGCGGCGCGATGTTCGACCCGTCGGCCGTTTTCTATATGAACAAGATCGCCGGCGGCCCCGACGTCGCCGAGTTCATCGACATCACCTCCCCCATCGCAGCGAACATCCAGCGGATCGCCAAGGTCCGCAAGGCCTCGGTGTCCGACGTCACCGTCTGCATCCTGGACCGCCCCCGGCACGCCAAGCTGATGGCCGCCGTCCGTGAGGCCGGTGCGCGCATCCGGCTGATCTCCGACGGCGACGTCGCCGGCGCCATCTCGGCCTGCCGCCCGGAGTCCGGCACCGACCTGCTGGTCGGCATCGGCGGCACTCCCGAGGGCATCATCGCCGCCGCCGCGATCCGCTGCATGGGCGGCGAAATCCAGGCCACCCTGGCCCCCACCGATGACGAGGAGCGCCAGCGCGCCATCGACCGCGGCCACGACCTGGACCGGGTGCTGACCACCAAGGACCTGGTCGCCGGGGAGAACGTCTTCTTCTGCGCGACCGGGGTCACCGACGGCGACCTGCTCGACGGCGTGCGGTTCTTCGGCGGCGGCTGCACCACCCAGTCCATCGTGATGCGGTCGAAGTCCGGCACCGTCCGGATGATCGAGGCCTATCACCGGCTGTCCAAGCTCAACGAGTACTCGGCCGTTGATTTCACCGGCGACAAGACCGCCGCGTATCCGCTGCCCTGATCACCCCCTTTCCCCCTGCTCTGACTACCTTCCCACCGACCACCGACAACTCCGAAGGACGACGATGACCGACGGCGAGTACCGCATCGAGCACGACACCATGGGCGAGGTCCGGGTCCCGGCCAAGGCGCTGTGGCGGGCGCAGACCCAGCGTGCCGTGGAGAACTTCCCGATCTCCGGCCGCGGACTGGAGCGCACCCAGATCCGTGCGCTCGGGCTGCTCAAGGGCGCCTGCGCCCAGGTGAACAAGGACCTCGGGCTGCTGGACCCGGCCAAGGCCGACGCCATCGTCGCCGCGGCAGGTGAGATCGCCGACGGCCTGCACGACGACCAGTTCCCCATCGACGTGTTCCAGACCGGCTCGGGCACCAGCTCCAACATGAACGCCAACGAGGTGATCGCCTCGATCTGCGCGGCCAACGGCGTGACCGTGCACCCCAACGACGACGTCAACATGTCGCAGTCCTCCAACGACACCTTCCCGACCGCCACCCACATCGCCGCCACCGAGGCCGCGGTGCGCGACCTGATCCCGGCGCTGGAGGTGCTGCACGAGTCGCTGGCCGCCAAGGCCAAGCAGTGGCGCACCACGGTGAAGTCCGGCCGCACCCACCTGATGGACGCGGTGCCGGTGACCCTCGGCCAGGAGTTCGGCGGCTACGCCCGCCAGATCGAGGCCGGCATCGAGCGGGTCCGCGCGTCGCTGCCGCGGCTCGGCGAGCTGGCCATCGGCGGCACCGCCGTCGGCACCGGCCTCAACGCCCCGGACGGGTTCGGCCCCAAGGTCGTCGAGGTGCTCACGACCGAGACCGGGGTCGCCGAGCTGCGCCCAGCCGTCGACGCCTTCGAGGCCCAGGCCGCCCGCGACGGGCTGGTCGAGGTCTCCGGCGCGCTGAAGACCATCGCGGTTTCGCTGACCAAGATCGCCAACGACGTGCGCTGGATGGGCTCCGGTCCGCTGACCGGCCTCGGCGAGATCCAGCTGCCGGACCTGCAGCCGGGCAGCTCGATCATGCCGGGCAAGGTCAATCCCGTTCTGCCCGAAGCGGTCACCCAGGTCGCCGCGCAGGTGATCGGCAACGACGCCGCCGTGACCGTCGGCGGCCTGTCCGGCGCCTTCGAGCTCAACGTCTACATCCCGATGATGGCCCGCAATGTGCTGGAGTCGTTCCGGCTGCTGGCCAACGTGTCGAAGCTGTTCGCCGCCAAGTGCATTGACGGGTTGGTCGCCAACGAGGAACACCTGCGCACGCTGGCCGAGTCCTCGCCGTCGATCGTGACGCCGCTGAACTCGGCGATCGGCTACGAGGAGGCCGCCAAGGTCGCCAAGCAGGCGCTGGCCGAGAAGAAGACCATCCGCCAAACCGTCATCGACCGCGGCCTGATCGGCGAGAAGCTCTCCGAGGAGGAACTCGATCGCCGCCTCGACGTGCTGGCCATGGCCAAGGTGCGCGACGGCGAGTGAGTCCGGCGCGTCGATAGCCGCTTGCTGACCACGATTCGGCGGGTTGACCGGTTCCCCTTGGGGCCCGGCGACCCGCCGAAGTCGTTGTGGCAGCGGTGGCAGCGGCGCGAGGGATTACCGCAGCCCTCGACATTGGCGGGGTGAGCGACCCGGCGCAGCCCCTAGAATTCGCCTCAGTCGTTTCGAGAGGGGGTTACCGTGGCCGACCCCGACCAGCCCACCGAGTTGCTGACGTCGTCCTCCGGCGAGCCGGCGACCGTACAACCCAGCCGGTCGCCGCTTCGGCACCCGGCGACCATCGCCGCGGCGTTGCTGTTGGTGCTCGTCGTCGCCGTCGCCGTCGTGATCGCCGGTCGCCTCGGCGGCGATCACCAGGATGCCGGCCCGGCACGGCTGGCCTACACCGCCGCTGCCACTGCCGCTGTCACCGTTGCGGGCGGCGCGAACGGCGTCACCGTCGACCCCGGATCACGGTGGCTCTACGTTGCCGGGACCTCGCCGAGCACCGGCCTCGGCACGCTCTCGGTGATCGACGCCGACACCGAAAAAATCACCCGCACAATCGAAGTCGGCAAGTATCCCGGTGACATCGCGGTCGGCCAGGGCGGCCGGACGGTGTACGTCGCCATCCGCGACGGGGTCTCGGTGGTCGACCTCGACGCGGGCGCGGTCACCGGCACCATCAAGTTCGAGCAACGGCCGAGCGGGTTGGCCGTCCTGGGCCGCGATCTGTACGTCGCGCACCCGTCCTCCGTCGATATCACCGAGCTGGGCCCCGGCGACAAACTCGACACGGCGTTTCCGAACCTGTCGATCATCGACACCGTGACCAATAAGGTGATCACGACGCTGTCGACCGGCGGGCCGGATGCGCTGGCGCTGGCCGCCGATCCGCAGCGTTCGGCGCTCTACGCCGTAGACCTGACCAACGAGATCACCGCGGTCGACGCGCGAATGCGCAACGTCACCAAACGATTCCGGATCGACCCGGCCAAACTCGTCGGCATCATGGGCCTGGCGGTCGACCGCAACCGACTCTACGCGGCAGGCGTCGACACCGCCGGCGGGCAGGGGTCGTTGACCGACATCACCGGCGGCATTCCCGCCGCGCCGATCACGATGCCCGGCCCACTCGGGCAGATCGCGATCGACTCCGATGCCCGCAGGGCCTATGTGCTCATCCCGGCGGTCACACCGTTGCCCGACAGCACGGGCGGCCAGGCCGCCGAGGAGGCGCGCGACGGCGGGCTGGCGGTGGTCGACCTGGACGCCAAGACCGTCACCGACATCGTCGAGGTCGGCGCGGACCCGCGCAGCGTGGCGGTCGATGCCACCACCCACACCGCGTACGTCGCCAACGCAGACGACACCGTCTCGGTGATCAAGCCCGGGTCGATCAAGCCCGCATCGATCAAGCCCGCGCCCTGAGCGCGGGCGGGCTTTGGACATTCGTCCGGAGCGCCGGGTTCGTGTCGCGCTTCGGGAAACCGGGCTCGACTAGGCCCCGTTGTTGGGTCCACCCGAATTCGCCCCGGGGATATCGGTGATTGGGAAGTTTGGCATCGGCGGCGGCGACGGGGTGGCCGGCAGCGACGGGATGTCCTGCGGCGGAATGTCTTTGAGCTCATTGACCGGCGGCCCGTTTTCCCGACTGCCGTAGCTGGTTCCGGGTTCGCGTTCGCCGGCCAGCTGCGAGACCGTCACCAGGTGGTATCCGTTGGCCTTGAGGACCGGGATGAACTGCTGCACCAGGTCCACCGTCGAGGAGTAGGTGTCGTGAAAAAGCACCACCGAGTTCGGCTTGATCTGCGTCATCAGCATGTAGCGGGTGGCGTCGGTGTTGGCGTCGTTGGCCCAGTCGAACGGGATGACGTCCCAGTTGATGTCGGCGAGCCCCTGCCGGCCGGCCTCGGCGAGCACCTCGTCGTTGATCAGTCCGCCGGCGGTGCGCACCAGTTTCGGCCGGGCCCCGGTGGCCTGCTCAATCGCGTCGCTGGCCCGGCGGAACTGCGCGGGGATCTCCTCGGCCGGGATGGTCGTCATGTTGGGGTGTTCCCAGGTGTGGCTGCCGACCTCCATGCCGGCCTCGGCGATCCGCTTGGCGCCCTCGGGGTTGGCGGCCACCTTGTTGCCGATCAGGAAGAAGGTGGACCTGGCGTCGTTGTCCTTGAGGATCTGCAGCAGTCGGTCGGTGTAGGGGCCGGGGCCGTCGTCAAAGGTCAGCGCGATGCATTTGACCGCGCCGCAGTCGACGCCGGCCTGTGCCTCGGCCGGGCTGTCGCGGGTGACCCGGCCGGCCAGCACACCGACCACCACGACCAGGACGATCGAGACCGCCCCAATGGCGATCCGCCAGTACGGCCAGGCCGGATTCTTGGGCTCGGACGTGGGCACCGCGCCAGCCTACCGGGCGTTGCTGGGCGAGGCCGTTCCGCGAGCGCTCAATGGTGGACACCGCTCGCGGCGTGTCACGTACCAGGGTGAGCGCTGGCGGCGGGGCTGCCCGGCCAGCGCTCAGCTGCGTACACCGCTCGCGGCGTGGCGCGTACCAGGGTGAGCGCTCGCGGGGAAAGGGGCAGCG
This sequence comes from Mycolicibacterium fallax, assembly GCF_010726955.1. Lineage (NCBI taxonomy): Bacteria > Bacillati > Actinomycetota > Actinomycetes > Mycobacteriales > Mycobacteriaceae > Mycobacterium > Mycolicibacterium fallax. The sequence goes on along the minus strand of NZ_AP022603.1, from coordinate 3,911,569 downwards.
GCGCGTACCAGGGTGAGCGCTCGCGGGAGAGGGGCAGCCCGCACCAGGGGCAGCCCGGGAAAGGGCACCCGCAGCTGGGGGCAGCCAGGGGGCTACGGCAGCGCGTTGGGGCTGATCTCCTCCAGCATCTCGGTGACCAGCGCGGCGATCGGCGAGCGCTCACTGCGCAGCAGGGTGATGTGCGCGAACAGCGGGTGCCCTTTCAGCTTCTCGATCACCGCGGCCACCCCGTCGTGCCGGCCCACCCGCAGGTTGTCGCGCTGGGCGACGTCGTGGGTGAGCACCACCCGCGAGCCCGTGCCCAGCCGGGACAGCACGGTCAGCAGCACGTTGCGCTCCAGGGACTGCGCCTCGTCGACGATGACGAACGAGTCGTGCAGCGATCGGCCCCGGATGTGGGTCAGCGGCAGCACCTCGAGCATGCCGCGGGAGGCCACCTCGTCCAGCACGGCCGGACTGGCCAGCCCCTCCAGCGTGTCGAAGACGGCCTGCGCCCACGGCCCCATCTTTTCGCTTTCGCTGCCCGGCAGGTAGCCCAGCTCCTGGCCGCCGACGGCGTACAGCGGGCGGAACACCACCACCTTGCGCTGCGTCCGGCGCTCCAGCACCGCCTCCAGGCCCGCGCACAATGCCAGTGCCGACTTGCCGGTGCCGGCCTTGCCGCCCAGCGAGACGATGCCGACGGACTCGTCGAGCAGCAGGTCCAGCGCGATGCGCTGCTCGGCCGAACGGCCACGCAGCCCGAACACCTCCCGGTCCCCGCGCACCAGCTGCACCCGCTTGTCGGCGTTGACCCGGCCAAGCGCATGCGAACTACCACCGAGCAGCCGAATCCCGGTGTGGCACGGGAGATCCCGGGCCTCGGCGAGTTCGATGTCGCCGTCGGCGAAGATCTGGTCGATGTCCTCGGGCTCGACGTCGAGCTCGGTCATCCCGGTCCATCCCGAGGGCACCACGTCCTGCGCGCGGTACTCGTCGGCCGGCAGGCCGACCGCACCCGCCTTCACCCGAAGCGGAATGTCCTTGCTCACCAGGGTGACTCGCTTGCCCTCGGCGGCCAGGTTGGCCGCGCAGGTCAGGATGCGCGAGTCGTTGCTGTCGCTGCGGAACCCGGCCGGCAGCACACTGGGATCGCTGTGGTTGAGCTCGACGTGCAGCGTCCCGCCTTCTGCCCCAACGGGAATCGGCTGATCCAGCCGGCCGTGCTCCAGGCGCAGGTCGTCGAACAGCCGCAGCGCCTCCCGGGCGAACCAGCCCAGTTCGTGATGGTGCCGCTTTGCCTCCAGCTCACTGATGACGACGAGAGGAACGACAACTTCGTGTTCGGCGAACCGCATCAATGCCCACGGATCGGACAGCAGTACCGACGTGTCAAGCACGTAGGTCCGGATGTTGTCCCGAGAAACCGGTGAATCAGTCACGTGGCGCTCCTCGACCCCCGCGGCCCCGCGAAGGCAATTCGGCGGGCGCAGCGGCAAACCGGACCGGGGCCGGTCCTTCCGTCGTAACGGGGAGTGCCGCCCGGACAGCAGAGCAGGTCGCTAGCCATCAACAGGGACGCTACTCCCGTAGCGTCCCCGTTGCTCGGCAGGCGCGCCGCCGCCAGAAGCTAGATGAATTCCTTGAGCGCGGGCTCTTCGGCCAGGCCCCAGGCCTCGATGCGCTCCGCGATGATCTGGCGCAGGATCTCGGCGTTGAAAATGCCGGCGGCCGCGACATTGTCGCGCTTGTCGCCGTAGGCCTTGATGTCGGCGCCGACGACCTCGAGCTCGCGGGCCCGGGCGGCGATCGCGGCGACGGTCTCCTCGCGCGCGGTGCCCAGCAGGTGCGTCACCAGGTTGGCGAAGAACAGCTCGTGGCGATCCTCGTCGGCGGCGATCCGCTCGATCAGCGACTTGAGCGTCGGCTCGTCGATCTGGGCGGCGAGGTTGCGGCAGAACCGGGCACGCGAGCGCTCGTAGAAGGTCATGAACACCAGGGTCTCGACCTGACTGTACTGATCGGCGCGGTAGCCGGTGTTCATCACGTGGTCGATGCGGACGTCCTCATTGGCGTTCGCGTCGCAGTTGCGGGTGACCATCAGGTAGTTGCGCAGCACGATGGCGTGCAGGTGCTCCTCGGCGGTCCAGCGGCCGATGAAGCGGCCCCACTGGTCCCGCAGGATGAAGTGCTCGACGAGCTCGCGGTGCACGCCATGCATGTTGTCCTTGTCGATCAGCAGGATCTCAAGGGCGTCGACGACGTGCTGCGGCAGCGTCTGCTGAGACGGCTCCCAGTCCACGCCGTCGAGCATGGCGAAGTTGCGGCCCTCGTCGAAGGGCACGTAGTCGTGGGCGAACCAGATCTCCTCGGTGCCGAGGTGCCGCTGCATGTTTTCAGCGACCACCGGCTCGAGCTCAAGGGTCAGCGTGTTCGGTTCCGGGAAAACGGCCATGGAAGTAAATGTAACCCGAGTTCACACGTTTCCGGAAATCGACTCGGCCGCTCGCGCCAATTTGTGACTTTCGCCCCAGGCGAGCCGACCAAAGGCCCTCCGCACCACCTGTGAACTGCGACGATCGTGGCGCGGACGGGTCAGAGCACCAGGCCGGGATACAGCGGGTTGGCGTCCAGCAGCTCGCCGCTGGCGGCCCGAACCCGGTCGGCGACGCCGTCGGCCACGGTGTATTTGGCCTTCGACGAACCGTCGGCGGTGGTGTTGCTGAGCACCTCGACGACGAGTTCGGCCACCCGGTCGAAGTCGTCGGCGCCGAAGCCGCGGGTGGTCAGCGCCGGGGTGCCGAACCGGATGCCGGAGGTGTACCAGGCGCCGTTGGCGTCGGCCGGAACGGCGTTGCGGTTGGTGACGATGCCGGCGTCGAGCAACGCGGATTCCGCCTGTCGGCCGGTCAGCCCGAACGACGTGACATCCAGCAGCACCAGGTGGTTGTCGGTGCCGCCGGTGACCAGGTTCCCGCCGCGGGAGAGGAACCCGTCGGCCAGCGACTTGGCGTTGTCGGCGACGGCCTGGGCGTAGCTGCGGAACTCCGGTCGGCGGGCCTCGGCCAACGCGACGGCCTTGGCCGCCATCACGTGGCTCAGCGGGCCGCCGAGCACCATCGGGCAGCCCTTGTCGACGGCCGGCGCGTACTCCTCGGTGGCCAGCACCAGGCCGCCGCGCGGGCCGCGCAGCGACTTGTGCGTCGTCGTGGTGGTGACGTGCGCGTGCGGCACCGGATCCTCGTCACCGGTGAACACCTTGCCGGCCACCAGGCCGGCGAAGTGCGCCATGTCGACCATCAGGGTGGCGCCGACCTCGTCGGCGATCTCGCGCATCTTGGCGAAGTTGACCCGGCGCGGGTAGGCCGAGTAGCCGGCGACCAGCACCAGCGGCTTGAACTCGCGGGCCGCGGCGGCCAGCGCGTCGTAGTCGATCAGGCCGGTCACCGGATCGGTGCCGTAGCTGCGCTGGTGGAACATCTTGCCGGAGATGTTGGGCCGGAAACCGTGGGTCAGGTGACCGCCGGTGTCCAGCGACATCCCCATCAGGCGCTGGTTGCCGAGCTTGGCGCGCAGCTTCTCCCAGTCCGCCTCGGACAGGTCGTTGACGTGCTTGGCGCCGAGCTCGGCCAGGCCCGGGGTCTCCACCCGGGTGGCCAGGATCGCCCAGTAGGCCACCAGGTTGGCGTCGATGCCCGAGTGCGGCTGGGCGTAGGCGTACGGCGCGCCGAAGAGCTCGCGGGCGTGCTCGGCGGCCAGCGCCTCGACGGTGTCGACGTTCTGGCAGGCGGCGTAGAACCGGTGCCCGACGGTGCCCTCGGCGTACTTGTCGGAGAACCAGGTGCCCATGGTCAGCAGCACGGCCGGCGAGGCGTAGTTCTCGCTGGCGATCAGCTTGAGCGACTCACGCTGATCGGCGAGCTCCTTGCGGGTGGCCGCGGCGATGCGGGGCTCGACGGTCTCGATGACCTGCAGGATGTTCTGGTAGGCCGTGCTGGCGGTCGCGGCGTAATCGGCGCCCTGGGTCGAGACGGTCGAGTCAGCAGTCATGGGCTCAAGGGTAGTAGCCGAACCTCATCCGGTGGGCCCCCGGTGCCACCTCGCGGTAGTTCCCCGCGCTCCCCCGCCCGGCGTCCCCGGCGCTCCCCCCGCGCCCGGCGTCCCGCCGCGCACTTCCCCGCGCTCCCCTTGCGCCCTTCCCCGCGCTCCCCCTGCGCCCAGCGCTCAACCTGGTACCGGACACGCCGACGACGGCGTACACGGGTGAGCGCTGGGCGGGGACGTCGGCGCCCAGCGCTCATCGCGGTACCGGACACGCCGAGGGCGGCGTACACCGGTGAGCGCTGGGCGGTGATGGGGCTGGCGGCGCTGCGGGTGCGCGACGGGCGCCGGGCGGGGCGCGCGGCGGGGGCGCGGCGGGCGCGCGGCGGGCGGCGGGAATTACCGCGGCAGGGTGGAGGGGATCAGCGGCTCGTCGAGCAGCACCCGGAAGCGTTCGGCGAGGTCCATCCCGGCGGGGCGGTCGTCCAGCCAGCCGCGCAGCAGCCGGTAGCCCTCCACGTAGGTGGAGGTGTAGGCCCGCCACAGCGGCGAGGACAGGAACCTCAGCATGTGCCGGGCGCGGGTCTCGTCGACCAGCAGCCAGCGCCGCAGGTAGGCGACGACGTCGTCGGGGTCGCGGTGCTCGTCGTGCAGCATCAGCGCGGCGTCCTGACGGACGTCGGCCAGCCCGGCCATCGCCGCGGACACCGCCTGCGCCCGCTGCCCGTCGAACCGCAGCCCGAGGTCGGCGTAGATCTCGGCGGCCCAGCCGCCCCATTCCGGGCCGACCGCGGCGTACAGCGCGAGGTCGGCCAGCCCCTCGGCCATCAGGCACTGCGGGGTGTTGACCAAGAAGATGGTCTGCTCGGCCTGCCCCAGCCCGGCGACCAAGCCGGCTTCCTTGCGGCAGTGCTCGGTGTGGTGGCCCGGATAGGACTCGTGCGCCACCAGCCGCGGCAGGTTCGACATCTGCTGCTTGAGGTCGGCGTTGACCGCGACCGTCGAGGTGTAGTTGCCGCGGTAGTAGTTGAACCCCGACCACGGCTTGTCGGTGACGATCTCGTACTCGACGGTCTCGGTGTCGGGCAGCGGGTAGCTGGCCCGGACCCGGTCGCGCAGCGCGCTGGAGAACGCGTCGATGGCCTCACCGAGTCGCTGCGGCGCGATCTCCTCGCCGGCCCGGTAGGCCGCGATCCGCTCGGTCAGCGGTCCGCTGCCACCGAGCGCCTCCTCCAGCGATCGGTGCGCCTGACGGTAGGTCTCCGGGTCGCCCTTGGTGATGGTGACGTCGAAGTAGTCGCGGACCTCCTCGACGAAGCCGACCTGCTCCCCGGCGAACTTGCGTCCGGCGCACGCCAACGCGCGCAGGTGCGCCCGCAGGTATTCGGCGCGCATCGCGGTGAATTGCTCGTCCAGCGGCACGCCGGGCAGCGCGTCGAGCAGGTAGCGGGCCTGTTTGACCAGATCGGTGGGCACCGGGTCGGGCTCGTCGGCGACCTGACGGCGCAGCGCGGGGTCCCCGGTGAACGAGTCGACGTAGCCATCCTCGATGCGGTCGAAGCGCAAACCGAGCAGCAGGAACTCGCGAATCAACACCTCAGGAGACACCTCAGACACGGTAGCCGCGCCCGTACCCGGATTCCCCGGCGGCGCGCAGGACTGCAAGACTGAGGCCATGGCGCGGCTGAGCGAGCCCAGCCCGTACGTCGAATTCGACCGGGCTCAATGGCGCGCGCTCCGAATGTCGACGCCGCTGAAGCTGACCGAGAATGAACTGCGCGGCCTGCGCGGCCTCGGCGAGCAGATCGACTTGCTGGAGGTCGAGGAGGTCTACCTCCCGCTGGCCCGACTGATCCACCTGCAGGTTGCGGCGCGGCAGCGACTGTTCTCGGCCACCTCAGAGTTCCTCGGCGAGACCGAGCAGAATCCGGATCGCCCGGTGCCGTTCGTGATTGGGGTGGCCGGCAGCGTCGCGGTGGGCAAGTCCACCACCGCCCGCGTGCTGCAGGCGCTGCTGGCCCGCTGGGAGCACCACCCGCGGGTCGACCTGGTCACCACCGATGGGTTCCTCTACCCGAACGCCGAGCTGGATCGGCAGAACCTGATGCACCGCAAGGGTTTCCCGGAGAGCTATGACCGGCGGGCCCTGATGCGGTTCGTGACGGCAGTGAAATCCGGCGCCCCGGCGGCCTACGCCCCGGTGTATTCGCATCTGCTCTACGATGTGGTGCCGCGGGAGAAGATCGTCATCCGCCACCCCGACATCCTGATCCTGGAGGGCCTCAACGTCCTGCAGACCGGTCCGACGCTGATGGTCAGCGACCTGTTCGACTTCTCGGTGTACGTCGACGCGCGCATCCAAGACATCGAATCTTGGTACGTGTCAAGGTTTTTGGCGATGCGAGCGGGCGCGTTCTCGAACCCGGCCTCGCACTTTCACCACTACGCGACACTGACCGATGATCAGGCGGTGTTCGCCGCCAGTGACATCTGGCGGGCGATCAACCTGCCGAACCTGGTGGAGAACATCCTGCCGACCCGACCGCGCGCCACCCTGGTCCTCCGCAAGGATGCCGACCACTCCATCAACCGGCTGCGGCTCCGCAAACTCTAGGGGCTCCCTGGCCAGCCGGCAGTACGGCCCACTCGATCAACCGGCTGCGGCTGCGCAAACTCTAGGGGCACCTGTCCCGCCGGCAGATCAACCGGCTGCGGCTGCGCAAACTGTAGGGCACCCTGGCCCGCCAACAGCCCAGCCCACTCCATCAACCGGCTGCGGCCCCCGGATGCCGTGCACAGATGTCCGCTGACAGCGCCGCCAAATGGATTATCCATTTGGCGGCGCTGTGGCGGTACATCTGTGCAAGCCTCGGGCGTCGTCAGCCCAGCCGGCGCAGCCCGATCCACTGCGCCGCGGCGAATACGGCCGTATAGACGGCACTGAACAGCAGCGCCGCGACGCCAACCCCGGTCAGCGGCCAGACCCCGAGCACAACGACGGCCAGCGCGGCCAGCGTGCAGACCTCGTTGGCGACGATCGTCGCCCACGCGCCCGGCGCCACCCGATCCCGGCCGGCCAGCCAGTACACGTCGACCGCGTAGACCAGGAAGAAGATCCCGAGGCCGAGCACGAACGCCTGCGGGATCCCGGTCCACTCGGCGAGCGGGCGCGCGGCGGCCACAAACGGGATCCCGACGACCCCCACCAGCACGGCGTCGACGCGCATCGCGGTGCGCACCAGGGCGTCCTCGGAGCGGACGGTGGGGTTTCCTGCCAGTTGAGTGGTCATCGCCGTTCCTCTCATCGATGGAGTCCCCCGTGATTCGGTGGGACATCATCAATGCTGGTCAGCGCCTACTGCCAGGTCGACGCTCGGTGCTGCCAGACACTGCCATCCGGCCGCGCAGGTCGGTGGCGATGAGCTTGGCCGCGGAGTTCTGCCAGTTGTGCAGGGACCGTTGCGGGACCTCGGTGACCAGCCACTGCCAGGCGGCCCGGCCGGCCGGGTCCAGCCCGGCGGCGGTGGCGTTCTGGGCGTAGGCCCGCACCCCGGCGATGTACGGGAAGTACAGCGCGTTGTAGTAGCGCCACTCGTCGGAGGTGCCGAAGTCGTCGTCGCCGCGGGGCTTGAGGGCGGCGATCCGTTCGGCCAGCAGCGCCTTGAGTTCGTTGGCGCGTTCCAGCGGTTGGTCCGGCAGCCCGCGCGCGGCCAGCCGCTCGTCGATCATCGGCAGCGCGGTCAGCGGGCTGGCCACCAGTTTGGACAGGTTGCCGTAGTGGCCGAGGGCTCGGCGGGTCAACCGGGTGAAGGTCTCGCCGTCGACCTCGTCGAGCGGGTTGGGCCGGCGCAGCGGCAGCGCGGCCTCGGTGTCGCGCAGCACCGCGCGGTCGGCGCGCAGTTCCGGAGCGCGGGCGAACACCAGCCGGTCCAGCAGCCCGGCCAGCGGGTCCGCCAGCACGGTGAGCGCGACGGCAACCCCGACGCTGGTGAACGTCAGCGCGGTGACCACGGTGCGCGCGGCGCCGTCGGTCGCAGCGATCCCGACCATGCCCTGCGCGCCGAACAGCACCGCCACCGCCATCGCCCCGGCGAAGGATCGGCGCATGTCGGCGCGCAGCGCCTGGCCCTCGTCGAAGGCGTCCCACAGCGCGACGGCCAGGCCGAGCAGGAGCACGTCGAAGCCGGTCGAGGCCAGCGCCAGCCAGCTCGGCAGGATGCCCAGCGGGATCACCAGGATCGCGTTGGCCAGCGCGAAAAACAGCGTGGCGACGACGATCACCCCGATCACCGACCCGGGCCGCGGGGCCCGGCGCACCGCCAGCACCAGCGCGGCCAGGGTGGACACCGAGATCACCGCGAACATCAGCCAGTGCCCGAACCGCAGCGGCGGATCCACGCCGCCGGCCAGCGCCGCGCCCACCACCGCGAGCACCGCGACCGCGACGACGGCGGCCCGCTCGGCCCCGCGGCGACGCCAACGCTGGGCCGGCCGGGCCAGTTCCAGCAGCACCGCCAGCCACGCCACCCCCGGCACGATGACCAGGAAGATCTCCACCCGGCCCAGCGGCTCGGGGTTCCCGGCCGACAGCCGGACCGCATCCAGGGCGACCACCAGCGCGAACCCGCACAGTCCGGCGGCGGCCAGCGCCAGCACCGGTTTGCGGCGGTCACGGCCCAGCAGGTACAGCCCCAGCCACCAGCTCAGCGCGAACGTCAGCACCGAAAGCGCGGCCATGACGCCAGTCTGGCACAGCGATCGCGGTCGGCGCGGGTTCAGTCGGCCGGGCCGAGGGTCGCCGCGCGGGCCAGGTGGCGCACCCGATCCTTGGCGATCTTGCCGTTGCTGGTCATCGGGAGTTGCTCGACGAACAGCACGTGCCGCGGCCGTTTGAACGCCGAAATCCGCTCCCGGACATGGTCGATCAGTTCCTCGGCGGTGGGCCGGCGGTCCGGGTGCGCGACGACGACGGCGCAGATCGCCTCGCCCCAGTAGTCGTCGGGCACGCCGACCACGGCCACCATGTCGACGCCGGGATGCGTCGACAGCGCGTCCTCGACCTCGCGGGAGCTGACGTTCTCCCCGCCGGTGATGATGACGTCCTTGGACCGGTCGACGATGGTCAGCCGGCCGTCGGCGTCGAGGCGCCCGACGTCGCCGGTGCGAAACCAGCCGGTCCGCGGTGTCACCGCGCCTGCCGTCGGATCCCAGTAGCCGGCCATCAGCTGCGGCCCGTCGACCAGTACCTCGCCGACCTCCTCGGGACCGTCGATCGCAACCCGCACACCCGAATGCGGCCGGCCCGCAGTGCGCAGCACCTGCGCGCCCATCCGGTGCTCGGCCGGGGTCAGGAAGGTGACGTTGCCGGCCGTCTCGGTCATGCCGTAGCCCTGGTGGAAGTCCACGCCGAGCACGTCTGCGGCCCGCTCGATCAGGTCCGCGGTGATCGGCGCCGCGCCGTAGGCGACCTCCCGCAGCGTCGGCATCGCGGCGTCGTCGTGGGACTGCACGTACGCGACCAGGGCGTGCAACATCGTCGGGGCCAGCGAGCAGGACCGCACCCGATGCGCGTTGACGGCCGCGACGAACTCCGCGGGCCGGAACCGCGACGGCAGCACCACCGTCGAGCCCGTGGCGTGCCGGACCAGCACGTTGTAGCCGGCGATGTGGCACATCGGGAACGGGGTGAGGTAGACGTCGGCGTCGGGCACCGAGCGGCCCTCCACGGTCCCCCACGCCCCGGCGGCCAGCGACCGGTGGGTGTGCACCGCGCCCTTGGGACGACCGGTGGAGCCGCTGGTGAACACCAGCCAGGCGGGCCGATCGGGGTCCGGTGTGCCGACGGCGGGGGGATGCGCCAGCGCCGCCCGCCAGACCGGGCCGCCGAATGTCGTTCGCGCACCGGGCAACTCGGCCAGGTACTGCTCGTCGCCGAGCACCAGCCGGGCACCCGCGACGGCGATCTGCTCGGCCTGCTCGACGGGGTCGAGGCGCTGGTTGATCAGCGCGAGGACCCGCCCGGCCCGCGGCACCGCGTAGTAGGCCAGCGCGTAGTGCACCGAGTTGTCCGCGACGACGGCAACCCGGTCGCCGGGGTCGGTGACGGTGCTCAGCCAGCCGGCCAGCGCAGCGCTGCGCGCATCGAGTTCGGCGAAGGTGATCATGCCCGCGTCGTCGATGACGGCCGGGCGGTCCGGCGCGGTCGCCACCGCCGGTGCGAGCAGGTCGGCGAGCACCGGGACTAGGTGCCGAACCGGCGGTTGCGCTGGCTGTAGTCGCGCAGCGCGCGCAGGAAGTCCACCCGGCGGAACGCCGGCCAGTGCGCCTCGGTGAACCACATCTCCGAATACGCGCTCTGCCACAGCAGGAACCCGGACAGCCGCTGTTCGCCGGAGGTGCGGATCACCAGGTCGGGGTCGGGCTGGCCGGAGGTGTACAGGTTCTCCGAGATGCCGTCGGCGGTGACGGCCTCGATCAGCTGCTCACCGGTGGCGCCGCCGGCGATCGCCTTGTTCAGCAGCGACCGGACCGCGTCGACGATCTCCTGTCGTCCGCCGTAGCCGACCGCGACGTTGACGTGCAGGCCGCCGGGGGTGGCGGTGGCCGCGGTGCCGTCCACGGCCTGGCGCAGCCGGCGGGCCGGCTCCTCGCCGAGCAGTTCCAGGTCGCCGACGGTCCGCACGCTCCACCGGTTGGCCGGCGCGCAGATCTCCTCGACGACGTCGGTGATGATTTCGATGAGCGCCGACAGTTCCTCCGGGTCGCGCTGCAGGTTCTCCGTGGAGAGCAGGTAGACGGTGGCCAGCTCGATGCCCTCGGCCGCGCACCAGCGCAGCATCTCGGCGATCTTGGCCGCCCCCATCCGGTAGCCGACGCTGACGTCGTCGTAGCCGGCGTCGCGGGCCCAGCGCCGATTCCCGTCGCACAGCACCGCGATGTGGCGCGGCAGCTGCGCGCGGGACTGCGCGAGCTCATGGCGCAACCGCAGCTCATAGAGCCGGTACATCGGCTCCTTGAGTCGGGGCGGGATGATCTCCACGGTTAGCCAGACTACTGTGAAGCCCTGCGGAGCCTTCCGGGCGTCGGCCCGCGCAGGTTCACGTCACCGGAGGTGCACATTGACCGCTCCCACCGACCGTCCGAGCACATCCGCGGCCTCGGATCGACCACTGACGCAGCTCGATATCGACGGTTTCAGCGCTGACCTGCCCGAGGCGATCGCCGAGGGCGTCGCGCAGTTCCTGGGCAAGCCGCGCGCCCGCGGGTGGATTCACCTCTATTCGGCGGTGATCGCGACGATCGCCGGCGCTGCGCTGGTCGCGGTGTCCTGGTCGCTCAAGGGCGTCACCGCCGGGCTGTCCACGCTGCTCTACACGTTCACGATCGTCGCGATGTTCACCGTCAGCGCCGTGTACCACCGGGTGAACTGGACCTCGCGGACCGCCCGCACCTGGATGAAGCGGGCCGATCACTCAATGATCTTCCTGTTCATCGCCGGAAGTTACACGCCGTTCGCGCTGCTGGCGCTGCCGTCGAACCAGGGCTGGGTGCTGTTCTGGATCGTCTGGGGCGGCGCACTGGCCGGGGTGGCGCTGAAGATGCTGTGGCCGTCGGCACCGCGCTGGCTGGGGGTGCCGCTGTACATCCTGTTGGGCTGGGTGGCGGCGTGGTTCATCGGGCCGATCATGGACGGCGCGGGGGTGGCTGCGGTGGTGCTGCTGATCGTTGGTGGCGCGCTGTATTCGATCGGCGGCGTGCTCTATGCGCTCAAGTGGCCGAATCCGTGGCCGACGACGTTCGGGCACCACGAGTTCTTCCACGCCTGCACGGCGGTGGCGGCGATCTGCCACTACATCGCAATGTGGTTCGCGGTGTTCTCCGGCTGACTTCGAGGGGCGGGGGGCGGGTGTGCTGCTTCAAACGCGCGGGGCTTCCGGGGCACTACTCGAAGGCGCGGGGTTCGTGGCCACTGCTTCAAACGCCCGCCCGAAACCGCGAGTGTGAAAATATTTTCACTTTCGCCGCCGAGAGTGAAAATATTTTCACACACTGAAGCAGCGCTGGGGCGGCAGATGCGGATGTGACGCATGCGACGACGCGCGGGGGCAGGCAGACGCAGACGCCCGCGACGAATGAGGACGCTGAGGCTGCTGATGCGGGCGTGACGGTTCGCGGGGGCGGCCGATGCGAGTGCGACGGGCGCGGCGGCGACGGGTCAGCGCGCCGGGTCAGAGCATGGTGACGTCGGCCTGCGACCAGTACGCCTTCATCGACGTGATCAGGCCGTCGCGGTCGAACGTCATCACCTCGATGGGCTCGATGCGCATGGCGCCGCCGACGGTGATGCCGAAGGCGAACGCCGCCTCGTGCCCACCGGAGCGGAAGCTGAGCAGCTCGGTGCTGAGCTCGGCGGCATCCAGCGCGGTGTAGAACCGCTGGATGGCCTGCCGGCCGATGTGCACCTCGCCGCCGCCGACCGGATCCTCCAGGGTGGCGTCCTCGGAGTACAGCGCGGCGACGTCGGCGGAGGTGCCGGTGGCCACCGTGTCCAGGTAGCGCTTGACGAGGGCTTCGGTGTCCACGACGTAAGGCATGTGCGGCACGCTACACGGGCGGCGACAGTGCAGCGGCCAAACCCTGCGGGGTAGTCACCGGCAGATCGCAGATCCGGCCGCGGCAGACGTAGGCGGCGTCGGCGCCGTCGATCCGGTCCCGGTCGGCCAGCAGCGGCATCGAGTCCCGCGGCCCGCCGACGACGACGGCACCGCCCGGGGCCAGCCGTCGCGCCTCCGCCAGCAGCGCCGAGCCGGGGTCATCGCAGGCCACCGCGATCTGCAGCGGCCCGGTCAGCGCGGCCTGCGCGACGGCGAGCCACCAGCCCGCCGCCCGCGGTGCGCGCGACAGCAGCGCCGAATACCGCTGCAGGCTTGCCGCGGCGGCCTGCTCGTAACGCTCGGCGACGTCGACCAGGTGCGCCGCGCTCAGCAGGGCCCCGGTGATCAGCGAGGCGCCCGAGGGAGTCGCGTCGTCGGTGGCGGTCGCCGGGCGCATCAGCAGTTGCTCGGCGTCGTCGGCGACGTCGAACCAGCCGCCGGGATTGGCCTCGTCGGCGAAGTGCGCCAGCGCGGTGTCGAGCAGCCCGGTCGCGGCCGCCAGCCGGGCCGGGTCACCGTCGTGTTGATACAGCGCGAGCAGCGCGTCGGCCAGCGCGGCGTAGTCCTCCAGCACCCCGTCGTTGCCGCCGACGGTCCCGCCAAGGCTGGCCCGGCGCAGCCGCCCATCGCGCAGGTGCAGTTCCAGCAACGCGTCGGCGCACCGGTTGGCCGCAGCGAGCAGGTCCGGGCGCTCCAGCGCGACGGCCGCCTCGAGCAGGCCGCTGATGGCCAACGCGTTCCACGCGGTGACGATCTTGTCGTCACGCCCGGGCTGGACCCGACTCCCGCGGGCCGCCAGCAGTGCCGCGCGCACCCGCTGCAGCCGCGCCTCGTCGGCGGTGTCCGGGTCGGCAAGGCGCTGCAGCACCGACTCGCCGTGCTCGAAGGTGCCAGCCGCGGTGACGGTGAAAAACTCTGCCGCCCAACGCCCGTCTTCGTCGCCAAGCACCTCCGCCAACTGTTCCGGGGTCCAGACGTAGCTGGAACCCTCGCGGCCGTCGGCATCGGCGTCCAGCGAAGAGATGAACAACCCCGAGCCGGACGCCTCGGCAAGGTCGCGCAGCAGGAAATCGGCGGTCTCCCCGGCGATTCGGGCGGCCAGCGCCGAACCGGTGCGCCGGGCCCAGTGCGCGTAGACATTCAACAGCAGCGCGTTGTCGTACAGCATCTTCTCGAAATGCGGCACCACCCAGGCGATGTCGACGGCGTAGCGGGCGAATCCGCCGGCCAGCTGGTCGTAGATGCCCCCGCGGGCCATCGCGGTGGCGGTGCGCTCCACCGCCGCCAGCGCCGGAGCCGAACCGGTACGTTCGTGCTCCCGCAGCAGCGCCTCGAGCAGCGACGACGGCGGAAACTTCGGCGCCCCACCGAATCCGCCGTGCCGAATGTCCTCGGCGCCGAGCACCGCCGACACCGCGTGCTGGCACAACTCGGCGCTGATCGGGGGCCCGCCGGGCAGCCCGTCGGCCATCCGCCGCAGTTCCTCGGCGATCCGGCCGGAGGCCGCGTCAACGTCGTCCCGGCGCTGCGTCCACGCCTCGGTGACCGCCGAAAGCAACTGCAGAAAGGCGGCTTTCGGGTAGTAGGTGCCGCAGAAGAACGGCTCGCCGGTCGGGGTGAGAAAGCACGTCATCGGCCAGCCGCCCTGCCCGGTGAGGGCAACGGTGGCGTTCATGTAGATGGTGTCGAGGTCGGGCCGTTCTTCCCGGTCGACCTTGATGCAGACGAAGTTCGCGTTGGCGACGGCCGCCACGTCGTCGTCCTCAAAGGATTCGTGCGCCATCACATGGCACCAGTGGCAGGCCGCGTAGCCGATCGACAGCAGGATCGGCACGTTGCGGCGCGCGGCCTCGGCCAGCGCATCGGGCGACCACTGCTGCCAGTGCACCGGGTTGTCGGCGTGCTGGCGCAGGTACGGGCTGGTGGCGTCGGCGAGCAGGTTGGCCATATCGGGTTTCAGGTTAGTCCCGTCCCGGCCGGCCGGCCTCAACTACTAGCGGCAGAACCGGGGCTCGCGGGTCAGTCAGCCGGCTTGGACTCGACGTCGGCAACCTCGTCGGATTCCTCGGCCGGCTGCGACTGCCGCAGTTTCTTGGCCCGCTTGCACAGTTCGGGATCGGCCTCGGGCACGTCGTCGAAGGACTCCGGCACCTTGCGCAGTTGCTTGGTCATCGACTTGCCCAGCAGCAGCACCGAGATCAGCAGCAGCACCAGGAACAACAGGCCGATCGGGCTGGCCTTACCGAAATCGGGACCGCTGTTGCGGGGGCCCTCCTCGGCCAACAGCATCATGGCTGTCATCACATAGCCGTTCATTGCACCCCTTCGAATAGGTCGGTCTCCGGCAGGCTCACCGGAACCCGGGATCGGGCCAACTCGAACTCCTCGGTCGGCCACAGTCGCCGCTGCCACTCCAGTGGCGCGGTGAAGAAATGCCCGGTCGGATCGATCTGCGTGGCGTGCGCCCGCAGCGCGTCGTCACGCTGCGGGAAGTAATCCGCGCATTCGATCCGGGTGGTCACCCGCCGGGCCATGTGATCGTGCTCGGGGTCCCACCGCTCCAGCCAGCTGGCGAACGGCCCGGTGCGGCCGTTGCGGGCGAACTCGTCCTGGAGCAACTGCATGCGTTCGCGCAGGAAGCCGTGGTTGTAGTACAGCTTGGCGACGCTCCACGGATCCCCCGCCCCGGGGAACCGCAGGTGATCGGCGGCGGCCTCGTAGGCCGCGACGGACACCTCGTGGCAGCGGATGTGATCGGGGTGCGGGTAGCCGCCGTTTTCGTCGTAGGTGGTCATCACGTGCGGGCGAAACGCGCGGACCAGGGTGACCAGCCGCTCCAGCGGGCCCTCCAGCGGGATCGCCGCGAACGAGCCCTCCGGAACCGGCGGCAGTGGATCGCCCTCGGGCAGCCCGGAGTCGAGGAACCCCAGCCAGCTGTGCTCGACGCCGAGAATCTCCGCGGCCCGGGCCATCTCCTGCCTGCGCACCGCGGCGACGCGTTCGCGCACGTCGGGCCGGTCCATCGCCGGATTGAGAATGTCGCCGCGCTCGCCGCCGGTCAGCGTCACCACCAGGACCCGATGCCCCTCGGCGGCGTAGCGGGCCGTCGTGGCAGCACCCTTGCTGGACTCGTCGTCCGGATGCGCGTGCACGGCCATCAACCGAAGTTCGCTCACCTGCGCCTTCGCCGCCTTTCCAGCCGGGTGCCTATAGTTCTGACCATATGTCCTAGGGCCAATGTTTCCATTTTCGGCGGTCCGGGACAAAAGCCCGTCGTCCATCTTGGTACCCGTCCACGCACAGGAGCACCCGCCCCATGTCCGACCAGGCAGCGATCCCCCCGGCCGACCGCTACGGTCGCCGCCGGCGCACCCCGGCCTCGCGGCGGCGCCTGGCCATCGGCCTGACGGTGCTGGTCCTGGTGCTCGGCGTGCTGATCGCGGTGGAGGGGTATCGCAAGCTCGGCGGCGGTGACGTCAGCGGCAGCCTGGCCGCCTACCAGCTGATCGACGACCAAACCGCCGAGGTCACGCTCACGGTGACCCGAAAGGATCCGAGCCGCCCGGTGGTCTGCATCGCTCGGGCCCGGTCCAAGGACGGCACCGAAACCGGCCGTCGGGAAATCCTGGTTGGGCCCTCCACGGACGCCACCGTCCAGGTCGTGATGCTGGTCAAGACCAGCAAACCGCCGGTCACCGGGGACGCCTACGGCTGCGGGACCGTCATCCCGTCGTATCTCGTCGCGCCGTCCTGACCCGGGCAGTTCGTCGGCTGCACGTACGAGGGCCGTGACGGTGGTAACATGAGACACGCACGGTTCCTGATTGGGGCCGTGTATTGCGTATGAGGCGACACTTCGGGGGTGCGCCGAGAAGCGCAGTACCCGCGGGCACCCAGTCCGCACCGGCAGTGCCGAACACCGACTGCCCCGCGGACATCGCGAATCAACGAAGAGGAGCGCGACGATGACTGATACCCAGGTGACCTGGCTGACGGAGGAATCCTTCGAGCGGCTCAAGGCTGAGCTGGACCAGCTGATCGCGAACCGGCCGGCTATCGCCGCCGAGATCAACGACCGCCGTGAAGAGGGCGACCTGCGCGAGAACGGCGGCTACCACGCGGCCCGCGAGGAGCAGGGCCAGCAGGAGGCGCGCATCCGCCAGCTGCAGGAACTGCTGAACACCGCCAAGGTCGGCGAGGTGCCCACCCAGTCCGGTGTGGCGCTGCCCGGCTCGGTGGTGACCGTCTACTACGACGGCGACAAGTCCGATGGGGAGACCTTCCTGATCGGCACCCGCGAGCAGGCCATCAACGACGGCAAGCTCGAGGTGTACTCGCCGCAGTCCCCGCTCGGCTCGGCGCTGATCGACGCCAAGGTCGGCGACACCCGCAGCTACACGGTGCCCAGCGGCAGCACGGTCAACGTCACGCTGGTCAGTGCTGAGCCGTACCACGCCTGAGTCCCCGGCCCACTCGGCCGGCATCGCCGACGCGCTGATGCTGGTCCTGCTGGACAATGCCTCGGCCCGGCCCTCGCTGGACCGCACCCGGCGACGCCGGGCGGTCGCCGCCGCCGCGCTGCTCGACCTGGCCGCCGCCTGCCGAATCCGGCCGGCCGGCACCGACGATCCGGCACCCGAGGGCACCCTGGTGGTGCTCGCCGGTCCGGAGGTGCACGACTCGATCGCCACCCCGGCGCTGGACGCGCTGACCCGGCGCCCAATGACGCCAGGGGCGGCGATCTCCGAGCTCGCTCGGCACACCGAAGACCGACTGTTGGCAGCGCTGGTCGAATCCGGACTGGTCGTCGAAATACGTTTGCAGCCGTCAGTTTCCGGGCCGGCCGGGATCGCCGGCCGGCGCCCGCGCCGCTCCGACCGGTACGCCTGGCTGCTCACCGACCGGGGCCCCTCGGCCGCGGTGCGCGACGAGCTGCTCGCTGTCCTGGTCGACGGGGAGCCGGTGCGACCGGCGACGGCCGCGCTGATCAGCCTGCTGCATGCCGTCGACGGGCTGCGCGAACTGCTGTCCCTTGAGCCGCGGGCCTGGCCGACGGTCGAGCTGATGGCCGCCGAAATCGCCAGCGGCGGTTGGGTTCTCGGCAGCCCGCAATCCCCGACCGAACCCGAGCCCACGCTCGCCGAGGTGAATCTCGCGGTGACGACCGCGGCGGTCTGCAGCGCCCTCCGCTAGCTCAGGGCTTGCTCCAGGTCGGCGCCAAAACGACCTGGCCTCCGCGCCCTTCGCTAGCTCAGGGCTTGCTCCAGGTCGGCGAGCAGATCCCCAATGTCCTCAATGCCGACCGACAGCCGGACCAGATCGTCGGGCACCTCCAGCTGCGATCCCGCCGTCGAGGCATGGGTCATCGCGCCGGGGTGCTCGATCAGCGACTCCACCCCGCCGAGCGACTCGGCCAGGATGAAAATCTCGGTGCGCGAGCACAATTGACGGGCCGCCTCGGCACCACCGCGCATCCGCACGCTCACCATGCCGCCGAACCCGCTCATCTGCCGGGCCGCCACCTCGTGGTTGGGGTGGGTCGGCAGGCCCGGGTAGAGCACCCGCTCGACCGCAGGGTGTCCGGCCAGGAATTCCGCCACCACACCGGCATTTTCGCAGTGTCGCTGCATCCGCAGCGGCAGCGTCTTGAGGCCGCGCATGGTCAGGTAGGCGTCGAACGGCCCGGGCACCGCGCCGGACCCGTTCTGCAGGAAGCCGAATGCGGCGTCGAGTCCCTCGTCGTTGGTGACCAGGGCGCCGCCGACGACGTCGGAATGCCCGCCGATGTACTTCGTTGTCGAATGCAACACCACGTCGGCACCGAGATTCAGTGGGGTCTGCAGGGCCGGGGAGGCGAAGGTGTTGTCCACCAGAACCTTCGGCCGCTGGTGCGACGGCCGGGCGCGGGCCAGTTCGCCGATCGCGGCGATGTCGGCGATCGACAGCAGCGGGTTGGTGGGGGTCTCCACCCAGATCAGCCGGGTCTGATCGGTGATCGCCGCGGCCACCGCACCGAGGTCCGACAGCGCGACCGGGGTGTGCCGAATCCCCCAGTGCGCGAAGACCTTGTCGATCAGCCGAAAGGTGCCGCCGTAGGCGTCGTCGGGAATGATCAGGTGATCACCGGGGCGCAGCATCGCGCGCAGAGCGCAGTCGGTGGCCGCCATGCCCGAGGCGAAGGCGCGGGCGTGGTCGCCTTCCTCGACCGCGGCCAGCGCGGTCTCCAACGCCGAACGGGTCGGGTTGCCGGTGCGGGCGTACTCGTAGCCGCCGCGCAGCCCGCCGACACCGTCCTGGGCGAAGGTGGAACTCGCGAAGATCGGCGCGTTGACCGCACCGGTGGCCGGATCCGGCCGGTACCCGGCGTGGATGGCCCGGGTGGCCGGCCCGGCCCAGCGGTGTCTGTCGGCTCTGCTGCGCTGCTCGCTCATAGCAATCGAGCCTAGCCCGGCGCCGATGCGCGCGCGGGCCAGGCTCGAGCGCCCGCTACGGCGTCAGCGCCGCGATGTTCCCGTTGGTCAGCCGCCGCCAGGCGTACGCCTGGAACAGCAGGGCGACCGGTGCGGCGACCACCACGCCGACGAAGCACACCAACATGCCGACCACGACGATCAGGTTGGAGACCAGCCAGGCCAGGATCGACTCGCCGAACCGGGTCTTGACCAGATCGAAGCTCGCCTTGATGCCGTCGACCCCCGACAGCCGGCGATCAATCACCGCGATGAGGGCGAACAGGGTGAACACTGCCACCACCGCACCGCCCAAGGGCACCACCGATGCGACCGCACTGGCGAGGGCGACCAGCAGCGCCGCCACGATGACCGCGCCCAGATTTCGGGGCTTGAAGAAGGTCCCGATCTCCACCGGCTTGCCGTCGACGATGTCGAGCACCCCGCCGACGTAGGCCGATGCCATCGCCGCGGCGGCCAGCACCAGGACGAAGAAACCCAGGAACATCACGGCGAAGGGCCACAGCGGGACCTCGATGGAGGTGGAGTACTCACCGGCGCCGGAATAGCTGTCGGCGTCCGGCTGCACCATGGCAAAGGGCAACACGAAGAACAGCGCCCCCACGACGCTGAGGATCAGCGCGTACACCACCGCGGGCACGATCAGCACAAGGGCGTTCTTGGAGAACTTGTTCCAGGCCCAACTGAACGCCTCGCCGACGCTGAACGCCGGGGGTGGCGGGCTCCAACCCGGCGGCGGGGGCGGGTAGCCGCCACCAGTTGGGTAGCCGGGCTGCGCGGGCGGGTAGCCACCGGGCTGCGGGTAGCCGGGCTGCTGGGGATAGCCACCGGGTTGCGGGTTGCTCGGTTGCGGGTTGCTCGGTTGCGGGTTGCTCGGTTGCGGATAGCCGGGCGACGGGTAGGCGCCGGCCGGCGGAGGTGCGCCCACGGACGGCGGTGGCGGGAAACCACCGGGAGCCGGCGGCGGGTAGTAACCCGGGACCGGCCCGCTGCCTCCGGGCGGGGGCCCGCCGGGGGGCGGCTGACTGCCGGGGGGCGGTTGACTGCCGGGGGGCGGTTGATCCGTCATGTCAGGGTCTCCTTCAATCAACGGTCCGGTCAGACCCGGAGCGCGAGAAACGGCTGCGCCGGAATGTTACGCACCACAAACCACATTGACACCGCCACCAGCGCGATCATCGGCGACCAGCGCAGATTTTGCCAGCTTCGAATACGACGGCCGCTCAGCCGACCGTGGCTCCAGGCGACGTAGGCCCAGACGAGCAGCGCGACCGCGACCACACCGAGAGCATTGAAACGAAAAGCGGTCGTAATATCGCCGTGCATCAGCGAATACAGCATCCGCAGGCTGCCGCAGCCCGGGCAGATCACCCCGAGATAGGTCTTGGTCGGGCACTGCGGACACAGCCCGCCGGGGGTGGTCGGGTCGGCCGCCCAGATCGCCGCACCCACTGCGACGGTTACCGCGGCGACCGCCACCGGCGCGCCGGCGCGTGAACGCACCGGCGCGACGCTCACGCGGTCGATCAGACTCAATAGCCGCTGTTCATCATCGCGGCGCCGGCCGCGATCTGAATGATGACGGCCACCACAATCACAACGGCGCCGACGATGGCACCCCACATGGCGAACTTCTTGGCGTCCTCCGCGGCGGCCTGCGCGGCGGCGTGCTGCCCCTGCGCCCACAGTCCGTTGACCTGGGTGGCCTTCACGATCGACACGATGCCCAGCGGCAGGCAGCACAGCACCGTGCACAGGATCGCCCAGACCAGGTTGTTGTCCGGCGGCGCGCCGAAGCCACCACCGGGCGGCGGGGGCGGAAAGTTGCCGGGCGGCGGCGGGGGCGGGTAGTTGCCGGGCGGCGGCGGGGGCGGGTAGTTGCCGGGCGGCGGCGGGTATGACGTCATGGGAAACCTTTGCTGAGAGGGGTTCGATGCGTTCGGGCAGGAGATTACCGGAACTCCGGTGTGCCGGCAGGCACTAATCCGGCGCTACCTGCGCCGCGCGCCCTCCGACAGGAAGCCCAGCAGATCGTGGCGGGTGATGACGCCGACGGGTTTGCCACCGTCGATCACCATCAGCGCGTCGTCGTCGCGCAGCGCGGCGGCCACCGCGGCCACCGGTTCGCCCGAGCCGATCAGCGGCAGCGGCGGGCCCATGTGCTGGGCGACGGCGTCGGCGAGTGCCGCGCGGCCCTCGAACACCGCCGAGAGCAGCTCCCGCTCGGACACGCTGCCGGCCACCTCGCCGGCCATCACCGGCGGCTCGGCGCCGACGACCGGCATCTGCGGTACTCCGCGGATGCCGATGGCCCGGACCGTCTCGCGCACCAGATCCGGCAGGTGGCGTGCGGCGGACCGCCGACGGACTCGGTGGTCCCGCACCTGCCAGGAACCCGTGATTCGGAAGATCGGGGTAGCCGCGGCCGGTCCCGTCCAGCCCGTCGCGACCGGCCAGAAGATCCCGCAGGAGCCGCCGACCAGCAACCCCTCCTCGCGGGCGAGCCGCCGGGTCATGTCGAAGGAGTCCGCGTCGGAGACCGCGATGATCTCGTCGGGGATGCTGGGGTCGTAGGCGCCCGGCCAGAAGTCCTCGCCGACGCCCTCGACCAGATACGTCGCCGAGGGTAGCGGGCCGACCACCTGCACCCGGCCCTCGGAGACGTCCTTGAGGTAGCGGCCGGTGCCGGTGATGGTGCCGCCGGTGCCGACGCCGGCGACGAAATGGGTGACGGTGCCGTCGGTGTCGGACCAGATCTCCGGGCCCGTCGTCTCATAGTGACTGTCGGGGCCGTTGAGGTTGGAGTACTGGTCCGGCTTCCAGGCGCCCGGGGTCTCGGCGACCAGCCGGTCGGAGACGTTGTAGTAGGAGTCGGGGTGCTCCGGCGGGACCGCCGTCGGGCAGACCACGACCTCGGCGCCGTAGGCCCGCAGCACGTTCTGCTTGTCCTCGCTGACCTTGTCCGGGCAGACGAAGATGCACTTGTAGCCGCGGCGCTGCGCCACCAGCGCCAGCCCCACCCCGGTGTTGCCGGAGGTCGGCTCGACGATGGTGCCGCCCGGGCGCAGTTCCCCGCTGGCCTCGGCGGCGTCGATCATCTTCACCGCGATGCGGTCCTTCGAGCTGCCGCCGGGGTTGAGGTATTCGATCTTGGCGACCACCGTCGCCGCACCGGGCGGGACCACCGACGTCAGTTTGACCAGAGGGGTGTTGCCGATGAGGTCGGTGATGTGCTCAGCGATGCGCATGCCTACATAGTCTCAGGCCGCGCGCTGCGGCGCCCCAGGGTGGCGGGGGTGGGCTTTGCCCAGCGCTCACCCAGGTACCGGACACGCCGGTGACGGCGTACAAGGGTGCGCGCTCGGGGGGAGAAGTGGGCAGCGCCAAGGGTGCCAACGGGAAGAGGGGCAGCTGCCAAGGGTGCCAACGGGAAGAGGGGCCCAGCTGCCAAGGGACAGCGGCTACTCGGTGGCCTCGCGGATGTACTGGCCGATCTGGCGCAGCGAGCGGTCGGCCTCCGGGATGATCGGCGCGGCGAGCTGGAAATCGTGGATCTGCCCCCGCCACACCCGCAGCTCGGTCGGCACCCCGGCCGCCGCCAGCCGTCGGGCGGCCAGCCGGGCGTCGTGCAACAGCACCTCCGAGCCGGACACGTGGATCAGGGTGCGCGGCAGACCCGGCTCGATGTGGTCGAGCGGCTCGTAGATGCCCTCCGGCTCGCCGTCGACGATGCGCTTGGCCGCCGCCCGCGAGATCAGGTCCAGCAGCGCGTCGAACGCCCGCGGCGGGAACAACGCGTCGGTCCGGCTGTTGGGGTGCGCGTGCTTGGGCTCCTTGGCCAGCTGCATCAGCGGCGAGATGCCGACCAGCGCGGCGGGCTCCTCCCCCTCGTCCTGCAGCCGCTGGGCCAGCGTCAACGCCAGGTAGCCGCCGGCCGAATCACCGGCCAGCACGATCTGTTCGGGGTCGTAGCCGCGCTGCCGCAGCCAGCGGTAGGCGTCGTAACAGTCGTCGACGGCCTCCCCCACCGAGTTCTTCGGAATGAGCCGATAGTCGACCACCAGCACCGGCGCGTCGGCGTACTTGGACACGGCGCCCACGATCCGGCTGTGCGAGTTGACCCCGCAGGTCAGGAACGCCCCGCCGTGGATGTAGAGCACGATCCGGCGGTTGCCGTCGGCGGGCAGCACGCCGGGCGCGCGGACCAGCTGCGCGGTGGCGTTGGCCAGCCCGATGGTCGCGCGCACCGTGCCGGCCTCCGGGACGAACGCGCGACCGATCTGGTCGAGCACCCCGAACGGCCACGGCAGATGCGGCACGTAGCTGCCGGCGGCCAGCGCCGGGCGAACGGTCAACCGGCAGGCCAGCGACGCGGCACGCGCGATCAGGCTGGGCCCGGACTCGATGACCTCGACCGGCGCGCCGTCGCTGACCGGGTACTTGCGGGTCTTTCGCAGGCTGGTCGCACCGACGTATGGGCCGGGTGCGCCGATCACCTTGCTCGGTGCGGTCATCTGACTCACTCCCTACTTCGTTGTAGTACCACCGCCGGCGGTTGGAGGTCCGGGCTGTCAATCCCCTGGTAACCCAGGTTGACCAGCTCCAAAACGTTTAACAATCGCCGTACCAGAACTGTTACCGCATCCGGTACCCGAACGTGACCCGGTCTGGGAGTTTATGCACAGCCCCAGCGGCCCGGGACCGATAGCATGCCGGATGTGGGCATACGTGTCTCGCGTCGGTCGACCATGGCAGCCACCGCGGTGGGTATCGCGGCGTCGACCGGCGTCGGCCTGGTGAGTGCCCACAACCTGCTGACCGGCCAGGCCGTGCAGGCCCGGCAGGTGATCCCGAAATCCTGGGACGTCCCGCCGCGCGCCGACGGCGTCTACCTGCCCGCGGGCGGCCCGGTCCAGCGCTGGCAGCGCGGCGACGACGTCGACGTGCACCTGATGGTGTTCGGTGACTCGACCGCGACCGGCTACGGCTGCCGAGACGCCGAGGAGGTACCCGGGGTGCGGCTGGCGCGGGGGCTGGCGCAACGCTCCGGCAAGCGGATCCGGCTGAGCACCAAGGCCATCGTCGGCGCCACCTCCAAGGGACTGTCCGGCCAGGTCGACGCCATGTTTGTGGCCGGACCGCCGCCGGACGCCGCCGTCATCATGATCGGCGCCAACGACGTCACCGCGCTCAACGGCATCGGGCCGTCGGCCCGCCGGTTGCGCGACGCGGTCGCCAGGCTGCGGGCCTCCGGCGCCGTCGTGGTGGTCGGCACCTGCCCGGACTTCGGGGTGATCACCGCCATTCCGCAGCCGCTGCGCTGGGTGACCCGCAACCGCGGCCTGCGGCTGGCCCGCACCCAGGCCCGCGAGGTCCGGGAGGCCGGCGGGGTGCCGGTGCCGCTGGCCGATCTGGTCAGCCCGGAGTTCCGCCAGGCGCCGGACCGGATGTTCTCCGCGGACCGCTTTCACCCGTCGGCCGACGGCTACCAACTCGCGGCGAACCAGCTGCTGCCCGCCCTTTGCTACGCGCTCGAGGAATGGCCGGGCGAACTGCCCTGGCAGTCCCGGTCGGCGGATTCGGGCTCGCTCGCGCGACGGCTGAGCATGTTGGCCCGGTTCTGGCCGCAGCGCACCACCGGGGTCCCCGCTCCGATGGTGCTCGGCACGGACTAGCGTCGACCCTGGTACGCGCGCCGCCGTGCGCGTTGTTCAGTACGCAACAAAGGAGTCCGTCATGCCCGAAGCCGTCATCGTCGCCACCGCCCGCTCACCGATCGGCCGCGCGGTCAAGGGGTCGCTGGCCACCATGCGCCCGGACGATCTGGCCGCCCAGATGGTCCGCGCTGCCCTGGAGAAGGTGCCGGCACTGGACCCGCGCGAGGTCGACGACCTGATGATGGGCTGCGGCCAGCCCGGCGGTGAGGCCGCCTACAACATCGCCCGCGCGGTCGCCGTCCAGCTCGGCTACGACTTCATGCCCGGCACCACGGTGAACCGGTACTGCTCGTCGTCGCTGCAGACCACCCGGATGGCCTTCCACGCGATCAAGGCCGGCGAGGGCGACGTGTTCATCTCCGCCGGTGTGGAGACCGTGTCGCGGTTCGGCGTCGGCGCCGCCGACGGTGCCCCCAACAGCAAGAACCCGCTGTTCGACGAGGCCCAGGCCCGCTCCGCCCGCCAGGCCGAGGGCGCCGACGAGTGGCACGACCCGCGTGCCGACGGCAACATCCCCGACGTCTACATCGCGATGGGCCAGACCGCCGAGAACGTCGCGCTGCACACCGGGGTCAGCCGCGAGGACCAGGACCGCTGGGGCGTGCGCAGCCAGAACCGCGCCGAGGAGGCCATCAAGAGCGGCTTCTTCGCCCGCGAGATCAGCCCGGTCACGCTGGCCGACGGCACCGTCGTGTCCACCGACGACGGCCCCCGCGCCGGCACCACCTACGAAGCGATCTCGCAGCTCAAGCCGGTGTTCCGGCCGAACGGCACCATCACCGCCGGCAACGCCTGCCCGCTCAACGACGGCGCCGCGGCCGTCGTCATCATGAGCGACACCCGGGCCAAGGAGCTGGGCCTGACCCCGCTGGCCCGGATCGTGTCCACCGGGGTGTCCGGCCTGTCCCCGGAGATCATGGGCCTGGGCCCGATCGAGGCGGTCCGCAAGGCGCTGACGAACGCCAAGATGTCAATCTCCGACATCGACCTCTACGAGATCAACGAGGCGTTCGCGGTGCAGGTGCTCGGCTCGGCGCGTGAACTCGGCATGGACGAGGACAAGCTGAACGTCTCCGGCGGCGCGATCGCGCTGGGCCACCCGTTCGGCATGACCGGCGCCCGGATCACCGCGACGCTGCTGAACAACCTGGCCACCCACGACAAGACCTACGGCATCGAGACCATGTGCGTCGGCGGCGGCCAGGGCATGGCGATGGTGGTCGAGCGACTCAGCTGACCGCACCCCGAACAGCAATGAGGCCCGGCACCCTGGGGTGCCGGGCCTCATTCGCGCCGATAACTAGTCGCTGTTGAAGTAGGACAGCAGGCGCAGGATCTCGATGTAGAGCCAGACCAGCGTGACGGTCAGGCCCAGCGCGATGCCCCAGGCCGCCTTCTCCGGCGCACCGGCGCGGATTGCCCGGTCGGCGGAGTCGAAGTCGATCAGGAAGCTGAACGCGGCCAGCGCGATGCAGACCAGCGAGAAGATGATCGCGATCGGGCCGCCGGCGCGCAGGCCCATGCCCTCACCGCCGCCCATCCCGAACAGGCCCAGCACGAAGTTGCCGAGCATCAGCACCAGCACGCCGATCATGCCGGCGACGATCATCCGGGTGAACTTGGGCGTGACCCGGATGGCGCCGGTCTTGTAGACGACCAGCATGCCGAAGAACACGCCGAAGGTGCCCAACAATGCCTGGGTGATCAGGGCTCCGGCGCTGCCCCCGGCGATCTCGACGCTCTTGCCGAACACCCACGAGATGCCACCGAGGAACAGGCCCTCGAGCACCGCGTAGCTGAGCACCATCGCCGGGTTGTCCTGGCGGCGGGTGAACGTCGCGAACAGCACGATGCCCAGGCCACCGAGGGCGCCGATCATGGACAACGGCATGGCCAGGGTGGGGTTGACCGAGGCCAGGAAGTAGCTGACGACGGCGACCGCGGTCAGCACACCCAGGGTGATGCCGGTCTTGGTGACGACGTCGTCGATGGTCAGCGGGCGGGACACGCCCTGCTGCTGGGTGTACGGCTCGGCGCCGTACTGCTGCGTGTGCATCTGCTGCGCTGCCGCACCGGCTGCGCCGGTGCCGAATGTGGCGTATCCGCCCTGTCCGGGCGACTGCCGGGACATCGAGCGAAGCACCGGGTTGCTGGTTTCCCGCACCGTCGGTTCCTTCCGTGAACGTACTGGGTCGAGCCTGGTCTAGGGTCTCGAACATCCGGACAACGATCGCCGGGGTGTTTCGGTTCCCACTGCTCCAAGCAACTTCACAGGCAACCCTACCGGGCCACGCGCACCCGACGAACGGTTACCGAAGCGGCACCCGCATAATTGGTTGGACATCCAAGTTTCCCGGAGCAGACAGGATTCCCCGTGACCGACGACCTCCTGACCCGCATCGAGAACGGCGTCGGCATCGCCACGCTGAATCGGCCCAAGGCGATCAACTCGCTGAACCAGGACATGGTCGACGCGCTCGCCGAGGTGCTGCCCGCCTGGGCGGCCGACGACGCGATCCGAGCGGTGGTGCTCGAGGGCGCCGGCGAGCGCGGACTGTGCGCCGGCGGCGACGTCGTCGCGATCTACCACAGCGCCCGCGCCGGCGGCGCCGAGGCGCGCAAGTTCTGGTTCGACGAGTACCGGGTCAACGCCCTGATCGGCAGCTACCCCAAGCCGTACGTGTCGCTGATGGACGGCATCGTGATGGGCGGCGGCGTCGGCGTCGGCGCCCACGGCAACATCCGGGTCGTCACCGACACCACCAAGATGGCCATGCCCGAGGTCGGCATCGGCTTCATCCCCGACGTCGGCGGCACCCATCTGCTGGCTCGGGCGCCGGGCCACCTCGGCCTGCACGCCGCGCTGACCGGCGCGCCGTTCTCCGGCGCCGATGCCATCGCGCTGGGTTTCGCCGACCATTTCGTCGCCCATGACCGGCTGGCCGACTTCACCGCCGACATCATCGCCACCGATGTGCCGACCGCGCTGGCCCGCCACGCCGTCGAGCCGCCGGCCTCCGCGCTGGCCGCGCAGCGGCCCTGGATCGACGAGTGCTACGCCGCGGGCAGCGTCGCGGAGATCATCGCCGCGCTGGCCGGCCACGACGACGAGCAGGCCCGCGCGGCCGCCGAGCTGATCGCCACCCGCTCACCGATCGCGCTGGCGGTGACCCTGGCGGCGGTCCGGCGCGCCGACGCGTTGGGCGCACTGCCCGAGGTGCTGGTCCAGGAGTTCCGGGTGTCCTGCGCCTCGCTGCGCAGCCACGACCTGGTGGAGGGTATCCGCGCCCAGCTCGTCGACAAGGACCGCAATCCGCAGTGGTCGCCGGCCACCCTGGCCGAGGTCACCGCCGCGGACGTCGAGGCGTATTTCGCCCCCGCCGACCCCGACCTGACCTTCTGACCCACGCCTGCTCACCCGACCCCCACCCCGACCCGGAGGATCCCATGACCGACTACGACACCATCATCGTCGCCCGCGAGGCCCGCGTCGGGCTGATCACGCTGAACCGCCCGCAGGCCCTCAACGCGCTCAACACCCAGGTGATGAACGAGGTCACCGCCGCGGCCAAGGAGTTCGACAACGATCCGGGCATCGGCGCGATCCTGCTGACCGGCAGCGAAAAGGCGTTCGCCGCCGGCGCCGACATCAAGGAGATGGCCGAGCTGTCGTTCCACGACGTCTACAGCTCCGACTTCTTCGCCAAGTGGGGCGAGTTCGCCGACACCCGCACCCCGACCATCGCCGCGGTCGCCGGGTACGCCCTGGGCGGTGGGTGCGAGCTGGCGATGATGTGCGACGTGCTGATCGCCGCGGAGAACGCCAAGTTCGGCCAGCCGGAGATCAAGCTCGGCGTGCTGCCCGGCATGGGCGGCAGCCAGCGGCTGACCCGGGCGATCGGCAAGGCCAAGGCGATGGACCTGATCCTGACCGGCCGCAACATGGACGCCGAGGAGGCCGAGCGGGCCGGGCTGGTGTCGCGGGTGGTGCCGACCGCCGATCTGCTCAGCGAGTCCCGCGCGGTCGCCGAGACCATCGCCGGGATGTCCCTGTCGGCCGCCCGGATGGCCAAGGAGGCGGTCAACCGCAGCTACGAGACCAACCTGACCGAGGGTCTGCTTTTCGAGCGGCGACTGTTCCACTCGGCGTTCGCCACCGCCGATCAGAAGGAGGGCATGGCCGCCTTCGCCGCCAAGCGAGCCGCCAACTTCCTGCACCGCTAACCTGTTCGGGTGACCGACACCGATCCTCAGCCGACCGACACGACGGAAGACCGGGCGGTCGCCACCGAGACCAAGCCCGCCGATGCGCCGTGGACCGATCCGGCCCCGGCAGCGATCAACCCCGATGATCTGGTCCGCTGGTGGGCCAAGCACTACACGTTCTTCGGGACGGCATTCGGGCTGGTCTTCGTCTTCCTGTCGCTGACGCCGTCGCTGTTGCCGCGCGGGCCACTGTTCCAGGGCCTGGTCAGCGGCGGCGCGGGCGCGATCGGCTACATGTTCGGGGTGTTCGGCGTCTGGCTGGTCCGGTACATGCGCGGCCGGGACCGCAGCCCGCGGGCGCCGCGCTGGGCGTGGCTCACGCTGCTGACCGTCGGCCTGATCGGCATGGTCGCCATGCAGTTCCTGTTCCACAGCTGGCAGGAGGACGTCCGCGACCTGATGGGCGTCGAGCACCTGCGCTGGTACAACTACCCGCAGGCGGCAGTGATCAGCGTCATCGTGCTGTTCTTCTTCGTCGAGATCGGCCAGATGATCCGGCGGCTGGTGCAGCTGCTGGTGCGCCAGCTGGAGCGGGTCGCCCCGCCGCGGGTGTCCGGCGTCGTCGCCGTCGGCCTGGTGGTGGCGGTGTCGGTCGCGCTGCTCGACGGCGTGATGGCCCGCGCGGTGGTGCCGTGGATGAACAACACCTTCAACTCCGTCAACGACGAGACGCTGGCGGACCGCCCGGCTCCCACCACCGCGCTGCGCTCCGGCGGCCCCGGTTCGCTGGTGGACTGGGACACCCTGGGCCGGCAGGGCCGCATCTTCGTCGCCGGCGGGCCGTCGGTGGCGGCGTTGACGGAGTTCAACGCGGCCCCGGCCACCGAGCCGATCCGCGCCTACGCCGGGCTCAACTCGGCCGCCGACATCCGCGCCGCCGCCGAACTGGCCGCCCGCGAGCTGCAGCGCACCGGCGGGCTCAGCCGCAAGGTCGTCGCGGTGGCGACCACCACCGGCACCGGCTGGATCAACGCCGCCCAGGCCGCCGCGCTGGAGTACATGTACAACGGCGACACCGCGATCGTGTCGATGCAGTACTCGTTCCTGCCGAGCTGGCTGTCCTTCCTGGTGGACAAGGAGAACGCCCGCCAGGCCGGCCAGGTGCTGTTTGAGGCGGTCGACGAGCTGGTGCGCGCGATGCCCGAGCAGACCCGGCCGAAGCTCGTGGTGTTCGGCGAGAGCCTGGGTTCCTTCGGCGGCGAGGCGCCGTTCGAGAGCCTGAACAATCTGGTGGCCCGCACCGACGGCGCGCTGTTCACCGGGCCGACGTTCAACAACACCATCTGGACCAGCCTGACCGCCAACCGCGATCCGGGCTCGCCCGAGTGGCTGCCGATCTACGAAAACGGCGCCCATGTCCGATTCTCCGCCACCCCGAAGGATCTGAACCGGCCCGACGCGCCCTGGCGCAGCCCGCGGGTGGTGTACATGCAGCACGCGTCGGACCCGATCGCCTGGTTCAACCCCGATCTGGTGTTCCGCGAGCCCGATTGGCTCAGGGAGAAGCGCGGCTACGACGTGTCGCCGCGGATGAAGTGGATCCCGGTGATCACCTTCCTGCAGGTGTCCGCCGACATGGCGGTGGCCGTCGACGTTCCCGACGGGCACGGGCACGTGTATGTCCGCAATGTGGCCGACGCCTGGGCCGCGGTGCTGCAGCCGCCGGGCTGGACGCAGGAGAAGACCGAGCGGCTGCGACCGCTGATGCGCTCCGATGAAAGCCTCTGATCCGCGGTTGCCGATAGCATGGGCACCCATGCGCAGCGCCTGGATGCCCGCCGTCCTGTTCACCGTCGCCCTGGCGGCGGTGACGACGGGATGCTCCTCGGGCGACGGCGCCGCGCCGGCAGGCCGCACCGCCCCGGCTCCGCAGGCCACCGCCCCGGCGCCCGAGGCGAAGCCCGACGGCATCGAGGTGTCGGCGGCCGGGGTGACCACCAAGGTCCAAGCACCCGCCGATGCCACCGAATCCGGGTACGGGCAGGCCTGCCTGGCCGCCAAGGCCTGGCTTGACGAGCGCGGGGGCGAGCCGACCGAGCAGGTAGAGCCGTACCTGAGCACCCTGCAGGATCCCGGTTACGCGGGCCCGGGCACCTTCGGGTCGCCGTGGGCCGAACTGCGGCCCGGCCAGCAGGCCGGGGCGATCATGGCCGTCGAGCACGCGGCGGCCGGACTGTGCGGTTGAGCGTCAGTTGGCGCGCTGCGCGTCGGCGGCGGCGCCGCTGAGGTCGGCGATCCGCAGCCGGTGCCGCGGTGGGTCGGGCAGCAGGAGCTCCCGGGTGATGCGCAGGTCGGCGTCGACGTGGACCAGTTCGCCGGGCGCCAGCTCGGTCCAGCCCGGGTCGGTGTCCATCGGTTCGCTGGCCAGCAGCACCGACGCGACGGAGTTCAGGTCGTCCGAATGGGCCCGGATCCGGCTGCTGCGCATGTCGAATCGGGAGTGCCGGGCCGGATCGCTGCGGTCCAGCAGGTACAGCTCGTGAGTGTCGGGACAGCGCAGCGCCCAGAAGTCGGTGGCCGTGCACAGCAGGATGTTCAGCGCGAAGATCGGCACCTCGGCGGCCAGCCAGCGCAGGCCGTTGCGCAGTCCGGTGCCGACATCGCCGCCGGCGGACCGGATCTCGCCGGCGATGATCGCGCCCACCCGTTCCGAATCTGATTGCCCGGCAACCAGTTCCGACACGCCAAGGTCGGCGATCCGGGCGTCGAGCAGATCGATCCCCTCGACGGTCCCGTTGTGCGCGAACAGCCGGCCGTCCTGCAGGAAGGGGTGGGTGTTGCGGACGTCGATCGCGCCGGTGGTCGCGTAGCGGACATGCGCCAGGAACGTTGTTCCGGTCAACTCCCTTGCCCCGGTGGCAAATTCGGCATCCTTCCAGGCCGCCATCGGCTGCTTGCGCAGCACCGGGTTGCCGTCGGGACCGAACACCCCGACGCCGGTGCCGTCGGGATTACGTCGGCTCTGCTCGGACAGGTTGTCCGGGGCGTCGAGCAACCAGAAGGTCGCGGTGGCAGCGGTCCGACCGGCGTGCAGCCCGAACAGTCGGCACATCAGCGGCGCAATTCCGGTGCGGCCTTGCCGGACACCAGCGGCAGGTCCAGGTAGCTGACAATCCCCGGGTCGGCAGCGCACACCGCCGGCACCGAGTTCACGCAGTGCGCCGCGGTGCCGACGATGCCGGTCTCCTCCCCGAGTTCGCCGCCGGGGCCGATCTCGCCGTGAAATCCCTTGATGCAGGCGGTGAAATCGGGATTCCCGCGGACCTCCACCTCGTAGCGCTGCCCCTGCGGGCCGAAGTTCCAGGCCGGTTCCAGATGCTCCTCACCCATCAGCCAGTTGACCCCCACCCGGACCACCGGCTCGCCGTCGACCAGCGCCTCCCAGACGAACCGGCGGGCGGCCACCTGACCCGGTTCGATCACCCCGATCGGCGAGTCGATCGCCGCGGTGGCCACCGCAACCTGTTGGCTGCTGCGGATCCTCGGTTCGGCGGCGAACCCCATCGCGTCGACCACCATGCTGATCGCCTGAATGAAGCCGCCGTCGAGCAGCTTGGCCATCATCCCGGTCAGGGCGTTCTCCGGGGTGCCACCGAAGCCCATCACGTGCCGCAGCACGTCGGGCGCCTGATAGCTGCGCAGGTCTGAAAACTCCTCGCCGCGAACGAATGTCACTGCGGTGGACAGCGCGGAGAGCTGCAGCAGGAACTTGTCGCTGAAGCCGCCGGGCGCGATGCCGGTGCCGTGCAGGGTGACCCCGCCGGCCAGCGCTGCGGCGCGCAGCGGCGCGGCCTCTTTTTCCCGCGGGTAGAACCAGCCGACCGGGGTGATGACGTTCTTGCCCGAGCGCAGCAGCGCGGCGACCTGATCGGGGTCCGGCAGCAGCGGGGTGTAGATGACCGCGTCGGCGTCGGCGGCCAGGATCTCCTCGACGCTGCCGGTCGCGGCCACCCCGATCGGGGCGATGCCGGCGAGTTCGCCGACGTCGCGCCCCTGCTTGTCGGGGCTGTGCACCCAGGCGCCGACCAGTTCCAGGTCGGGGTGCTCGACGACGCCGCGGATGGCTGCGGTGCCCACCCCGCCGGTCGCCCACTGAATGACCCTCAGCGGCCTGGCCATGTGATCCCCTTCCGCGCCGATGGCACCGCTCAGAGCGTGATGACCTGGTATTCCCCGGCCGCGTAGGCGGCCCGGATGGCCTTCTTGTCGTACTTGCCGACGCTGGTGCGCGGCACCCCGTCGGCGAAGGCCCAGCGTTCCGGCAGCCACCAGCGGGCCACCTTCGCGGCCAGGAACTCGCGCAGTTCCTCCGGGGCCGCGGTCTCCTGCCCCTTGAGCACCACCACCGCCAGCGGACGCTCCTGCCAGCGCTCGTCGGGCACGCCGACCACCGCGGCCTCCAGCACCGCCGGATGGGCGATCAGCTCGTTCTCCAGCTCGACCGAGGAGATCCATTCGCCACCGGACTTGATGACGTCCTTGGCCCGGTCGGTCAGCGTGACGAAGCCCTGCGGGTCGATCCGGCCGACGTCACCGGTGCGCAGCCAGCCGCTGGCGAACTTCGACTCGTCGGTGTTGCGGTAGTAGGTGCCGGTGATCCAGGCCCCGCGGACCTCCAGCTCGCCGACCGCGGTGTTGTCGTGCGGCAGCGGGTTGCCCTCGTCGTCGACGATCCGGGTCTCCACGCCGCACATCGGCCGGCCCTGGCTGGTGCGCACCTCCCAGTGCCGCTCCGGCGGCGTTCCGGGCGCCGGCCAGGCCAGCGTCGCCATCGGCGAGGTCTCGGTCATGCCCCACAGCTGGCGGATCTGCACGCCGTAGTTGGCCTCGAAGGTCTGCATCAGCGAGGTCGGGACGGCGGAGCCGCCGCAGGCCACCATGCGCAGCGAGGAGATGTCGTTGTCCGGGTTCGCGTCCAGGTAGTGCATGACGTCGTTCCAGATAGTGGGCACCGCGCCGGCCACGGTGGGCTGCTGGGTGACGATCAGGTTCACCAGCGAGGCGCCGTCGAGGAACCGGTCGGGCATGACGATGTCGGCGCCGGCCATCAGTGCCGCGTACGGCAGGCCCCAGGCGTTGGCGTGGAACATCGGCACGATCGGCAGCGCCCTGTCGTCGTACCCGAGGCTCAACCCGTTGGCCGAACACACCGCGGTGGAGTGCAGGTAGCTGGACCGGTGGCTGTACACCACGCCCTTCGGGTGGCCGGTGGTGCCGCTGGTGTAACACATTGCGGCAGCGGAGTTTTCGTCGACGTCGGGCCATTCGAAAACATCGCTCTCGGCGGCCAGCACATCCTCATAGCGCAGCACGGTCTTGCCCGGGGCGATCAGCGCATCGAGATCGCCGTCGCCGGTGACGATGACGGTGTGCACGGTCTCCAGCCGGCGCAGCACCGGCGCCAGCATCGGGATCACCGAACCATCGGCGATGAGCACCCGGTCTTCGGCCTCATAGGCGATGAACTCGATCTGCTCGGGGGTGAGCCGGATGTTCAGCGTGTGCAGCACCGCGCCCATCGCCGGGATGGCCAGATAGGCCTCCAGGTGCTCCTGGTTGTTCCACATGAAGGTGGCGACCCGGTCATCTCCGGTGACACCGACCCGCTGCAGTGCGTTGGCCAACTGGGCCGAGCGCGCGATCACCTCGCGGTAGCTGGCGTGCCGGTAGCCACCGGCACCGGTCGCGGTGGTGACGCCCCGATCGCCGTGCACGGTCTCGGCGTACCGCATGATCGCCGAGACGGTCAGCGGATAGTCCTGCATGGTACTCAGCATCGGCCAACCTCCCGGGGTGTGGATTTACCCCGTCAGGCTATCCGCCCGGGCAAGCCCGGCCAGTGACCACCTCGACGATCGCCCTCAGGCGCGAGCCAGCTCCAGCATCGGAATGTTGACGATGTCGGCGGACATCATCTGGGCCAGCAGCTCGTCGGTGACCTCGCCGACCGCCAGCGCGCTGACGTTGCCGTCGTAATCGGCGACGAACAGCGTCGCGCCGTCGGCGCTCTCAACGATGCACGAGGGTGCGTTCACCCCGGAGAAGACGTTGACGGTCTCCAGCGTGGTGGCGTTGAGCACGCACACCCGGCCGCCGGCAACCAGGTAGATCCGCTCGCCGGCGACGCTGAACACCATGTTGGTGACCAGGCCCGCGACCTGAACGGTCTCCATCACGCGCATGCTCGCGGTGTCGATGATGTCCACATCGGTACCGGCCTCGACGTCGCAGCGCGCGACCAGCAGGGTCGACCCATCGCGGCTGACGGCAATCGCGTGCGGCTGGCTCGGCAGCGAACGCACACCGACGACCCGCTGCGCCAGGGTGTCGACGACGATCAGCTGGCCGCCCAGGTAGTCGGCGGTCGCCAGGTACACCCGGCGGCCGTCCAGGCTGACGGCGATCGCCTCGGCGGTGGCATCGACCGCACCGGGGACGGCGATCTCGCCGATGGAACCGGTGACGACGTCGACGACCGCGATACCCGCCCCGGTGCGCGCGGCGTAGACCCGCTCGCCTTCCGGGCTGAGCGCGATCGCGCGGACAGTCTCGCCGACCGGGTAGACGTCGGTCATGGCGTCGGTGTCGGCGTACAGCGAGGTGTCAACCACCGAGACGGTGTCGCCGTCATCACCGACGGTGCTCACGTAGGCGTGGCCACTGGCGGCGGCCACCGCATGTGCCTCGGCCAGGTCGGTGATGACCTGAGTGACCGTCAGGGTGTCGGTATCGATGACCGCCAGGCTGTTGTCGGCCGGGTTGGTGACGTAGAGCTGTCCTGCGCAGGCGTCCAGGGCCATGTCGGCGATCGGCCCGCGGCCGACCACGATCTGCGGACCGGTGAGTCGCTCGGCAACCTCGGGCGCACGCAGCTCGCCGCGGACCGCGGCAGCGCGCTGGGCCAGCGGTGCCGGGGTGGAGTGCGCAGCCGCCTTCATCGCGTCTGCCGCCACATCCAGATCGAACACCTTGTTTGCCATCACGTTGAACACCTTCCCGGCGGGGGTCCCCGCGTCGGTTGTTGTGGCTACGCTCACAGAGTGCCTCTCGGCCGTGAACTCCTCTGAGTGTACCTACATCTGGCGGGTCGAATTAATTCCAATCGCCGGACGTGGGAGACACTGATGTCAGCATTTCCGAGCGGAATCAAAACCGCTACGGACAAAAGTCCCCAATGTCAGTTACTTTCCTTGTTTTCCACCGTTCACCTGCAGTTTTACTTCGGGATGCAATTAATTGACCGGGCCCTAGATCAATAGCTAAATCATTTTTCAAGTTTTCCAGGGAGGGAAAACTGAGGCTCAAATCACATCGGGCCATCTGGTGTGTCCGGCGCGCCAGATCCGGCGCCGGATCGTCACAAGTGACCCACCAGTAACTACGACGCTGAGCCACGGTGACCTGACCTGCGGTTATTCGCTGGCGGCCCAGGTCAGAACCCCCGGCCGATCCCGATCGGCGCCCCGGCCGATCCCGATCGGTGACCCGCCGGTGCCGCAACCGGAAACCCGGCACCCGCCGGGGCACAATGGCACCATGGCCGATCTCCTGGACGCGCAGTCGCCGAATCCCGCTCCCGAAGGTGTGGCCGACGACACCGCCGCGGCACAGCCCACACCCGCGCAGCCCGCAGCCACGCCGCCGTCGGCGACCGGGTCGACGAGCGCGCCGAAGTGGGCGGCGATCCGCGCCCGCACCCCCGGCATCGGCCGAGCGATGGCCCGCCAGGCCGCCGCGGCGTCGTCCAAATTCGCTCCGCTGGCCAATCGGGCCGGCGACGCGGTGATCGCCGCCTCTCCGCTGACGCTGGGGCTCGCCGCACTGAGTTTCCTGCTGACCGCGAGCATCATCGCCTCGGTGGCGCTGGACAACACCCTCGGCGTGACGGCCGCGATCCTGTTCGTCCCGGCGCTGGCCGGCGCGCTCGGTGCGGCGGGGATGCGCAGCATTGATGACCGCCGCCGGAGCCGGGCCGCCCGCGAGGTCGCCCAGCGTGACGCGTTGGCCGCCCAGAGCCTGGAGCGCACCCTGGACTACGTCGACGCCAAGCTGACCCGGGCGCTGGACCGGTTCGGCACCGAGCGGCACAGCGACGCGGTCGTGGCGATGTTCCAGGCCAAGGCCGCCACCGAACTGTGCCTGGGTCCGGTGCCGCCCGGCCCGTCCCGGGACCCACAGGCCACCGAGGTGGACGTCGACCGCTACGGACTGGCGGGCTTCTTCACCTCGAGCGCGCTGACCAGCGGCGACAGCGCCGGCCTTCGCCTCTAGGACAGCCTCCGGCGCGGCGGCGATAATCGACCGGCGCGCGCTGCGGTGTGCGAAGGTTGACGCCATGACCGAGTCCGCAGACAGCAGGGTTCGGGTCGTCGTCGGCGACGATCACCCGCTGTTTCGTGACGGCGTGGTCCGGGCGCTGACCTCCGGCGGCGAGATCGAGGTGGTCGCCGAGACCGACGACGGCGTCTCGGCGCTGGCCGCGATCCGCGAGCACCGACCCGCGGTGGCGCTGCTGGACTACCGGATGCCCGGCCTCGACGGCGCCGAGGTCGCGGCGGCGGTGCTGCGCGAACAACTGCCCACCCGGGTGCTGCTGGTCTCGGCCCACGACGATTCGGCGATCGTCTATCACGCCCTGCAGCAGGGCGCGTCGGGATTCCTGCCCAAGGAGTCGACCCGCGCGGAAATCATTGCGGCCGTATTGAATTGCGCGAGGGGACGCGACGTGTTGTCGCCCGGTCTGGCGTCATCACTGGCCGGGGAGATCCGCCGTCGCGCCGAACCGGCGGGCCCGGTGCTCAGCCCCCGGGAGCGCGAGGTGCTCGATCTGATCGCGGCGGGCAAGTCCATCCCGGCGATCGCCGGTGACCTGTTCCTGGCCGCCTCCACGGTCAAGACCCATGTCCAGCGCCTCTACGAGAAGCTCGAGGTGAGCGATCGGGCCGCGGCGGTGGCCGAGGCGATGCGGCGCGGGCTGTTGAAATGATCCGGACCGCCGCCAACCGGAGCGGCTCGCAGCGGCTGGCCGATTACCTGACGGCCGAACCGGTCCGGGTCGCGGCGCTGCTGCGGCTGCCGATGATCCTGCTGATCGTGATGATCGTCGACATCGGCGACGTCGACCATTGGCTGCCGGTGCTTTATCACACGGCGATCGCGAGTTACCTTGCCGCGTCACTGCTTTGGCTACTGGCGGTGTTCCGCGATCCGATCCCACCGCGGGCCGGGCCGGTCTCGACGCTGGTGGATGTGCTGGCGGTGGTCACCATCTGCCTGTCCTCCGGCGGTGCGACGGCCTGGCTGCTGCCGGTGTTCTTTCTGCTGCCGATCTCGGTGGCCTTCCAGAACCGCGCGTGGCTGACCGGCGCGCTCGGGCTGGTCACGGCGTTCGCGTATCTGGCCGTGTGGATCTTCTACTCCAAACGCGACGACTCCGTCGGGATGCCCAACATCGTCTACCTGCACTTCGCATTCCTGGTGTGGTTCACCGCCGCCACCACCGGGCTGAGCCTGGTCATCTCCCGGCGCAATCGCCGGGTGACCACGCTGGTCGACGTGCAGCGACAACTGGTGGCCGAATCGCTGCGTGCCGATGAACGGCACAGCCGGCAGCTGGCCGAATCGCTGCACGACGGCCCGCTGCAGGAGTTGCTGGCCGCCCGGCTCACCCTCGACGAGCTCTCCGAACGGATCGACGACCCGGCGCTGGCAGCGGTCCGCGACACCCTGTCCGGGACGGCGGCAGCGTTGCGCTCGACGTTGCGGACCCTGCACCCCGCGGTGCTCTCGGAGTTGGGGTTGAGCCCCGCGCTGGCCGAGCTGCTCCGGGGTTACCGCGATCGCGGTCCGTTCGCGGTGCGCGGGGAACTCGATGAGGTCGGCGCGCCGCCGGGGCAGGATCTGCTGTACCGGGCCGCCCGTGAACTGCTGGCCAACGCCGCCAAACATTCCCGGGCGGCCACGGTGGAGGTGACGTTGCATCGGCGCGGTGAGGACATCGTGCTGACGGTCGCCGACGACGGGGTGGGTTTCAATCCGGGGATCCTCAACGCCCGGATTGCCGAGGGACACATCGGGCTGGCCTCGCTGATCGCGCGAGTGGAGGCGATCGGCGGGTCCTTCGAGCTGGGCAGCGACGAGGGGTCTGGCACCACGGTGCGGGTGACCGTGCCGGCGACGGCCGCCTGACGGCGACACTCGACGCAACCCGGAATTTAGTTGCACAAGAACATAAGTCGCCTCATTTTTCCTGGTTTCGGCCAACACGGTCCCGGTCAGCGCATAACAATCGGAGGCGTGTTTCGGATAACTCGACGGGCCGCGGCCATCGCCGCCGCCGCGCTACTGCTCCCGGTCTCCGTCCAGGCCCTGCCGGTCGCCACCGCCGACCCGGCGCCCGGCGGCGCCCGCATCACCAACATCGAGAAGGTCAACGACCGCTGGGACAAGGTCACGGTGTACTCCCCGGCGATGAACAAGGAAATCGTCAACGACGTCCACAAGGCGCCCGGGGCCGGAGCTCCCACCTTCTACCTGCTGCCGGGCATCGACGGCGGTGACAATCTGGATCCCGGTGGCAGTTGGGCGCCGGGCAGCAAGAGCTGGTTCGGCATGACCGACATCGCGGGCTTCTTCGCCAACAAGAACGTCAACGTGGTCTCCCCGCTGGGCGGCCAGTTCAGCTGGTACACGAACTGGGTCAACGACCCCGGCAAGCAGTACCAGACCTACATGACCCAGGAACTTCCCCCGCTGATCAACGCGCAGTACAAGGCCAACGGGCGCAACGCCGTCGGCGGCCTGTCCAGTACCGGCGGCACCGCGGTCGACTACGCGGTGCAGGCGCCGGGGGTGTACCGGGCGGTCGGCTCCTACAGCGGGCTGCTCAATCCCGCCGACAACCCGTCGCAGGTGTCGATGACACTGATGGGCGGCGGGGTCAGCGCCGACAACATGTGGGGTCCGGGGGGCGGGCCGCTGTGGATCGCCCACGACCCGTCGAAGAACGTCGAGAAGCTGCGCGGCGTCGCCATCTACGCGGCGGCCTCGGCCACCGGCGACGTCGGCGAGGTGGACCGGCTCCCGCAGAACTTCGGCGGCAACTTCAGCGGCGGTTTCATCGAACGGATCGTCGCCGAGAGCACCCGGGTGTTCGCCGACAATGCCGCCGCCGCCGGCATCCCGGTCACCTACGTGGTGCGGCCCAACGGCTCGCACACCTGGGGGCTGTTCGAGTCCGAGATGCAGGAATCCTGGAACACCACGATCGGGCCGGCGTTGGGGGGCTAGCAGATCCGGTCCCGGGTTTCAGGGCGATTCGGCGTCACCGACCGCGGTGGCGCCGAATCGTTTTCCGGGTGCCCCGCGCGCGGCGTGCCCCGGGGCCGTTGCACACTGATTCGATGACGCGCGCATTGGTGCTGGCCGGCGGCGGGATCGCCGGCATCGCCTGGGAAACCGGGGTGCTGGCCGGGATCGCCGACGTCGCACCCGCGGCGGCGACGGCGCTGCTGACCGCCGACGTGCTGGTCGGCACCTCGGCCGGTGCGACGGTCGCCGCCCAACTCGGCAGCGGCCTGTCGCCGGCGGAACTGTTCGCCCGGCAGCTCGCCGCGACGTCGGCGGAGATTGATTCCGGGGTCGACGTGGACACCATCGCCGGAATGTTTCTGTCGGCACTGACCATCCCGGACGCCACCAAGGCGCAGCGGCTGGCCCGGATCGGCGAGGTCGCCGCGGCCACCCCGACGGTTTCCGAGCCGGTGCGCCGCGCGGTGATCGCGGCCCGGCTGCCCAGCCATGACTGGCCGGCCCGCACGACGCGGTTGACCGCCGTCGACGTCGCCAGCGGCGAACTCGTGGTGTTCGACGCGACCTCCGGCGTCGACCTGGTGGATGCGGTGGCGGCCAGTTGCGCGGTGCCGGGAGCCTGGCCACCGGTGACCATCGGGGATCGCCGCTACATGGACGGCGGGGTGGCCAGTTCGGTGAACATGGCGGTGGCCGCCGACTGCGACCGCGCCGTCGTGCTGGTGCCGTCGGGGGCCGATGCGCCGTCGCCGTGGCCGGTCGGCACCGCCGCCGAGATCGCCGCCTTCGACGGTGCCTGCGCCGCGGTGTTCGCCGATGCGGAGGCGCTGGCCGCGTTCGGCACCAACCCGCTGAACCCGGCCTGCCGGATCCCGTCGGCGCGGGCCGGGCGGGCTCAGGGTCGCCGCGAGGCCGCCCGCATTGCCGAGTTTCTCGGCGGCTGAATCACCCGTCGGCCGCGGCGTTCTGCGCCTCGAACGCGTCCAGCGCGTCGGCCGCGTACGCCCGGCCGACCGCGATGACCTCTTCGGCGCGGTAGAACTCCAGGCTGCGGCACACCGTGCGGGGCACCTCGATGAGCAGATCGGGCGGATAGGCGGCCAGGGTGTGCCGGGCCAGCGCGGCCTGGGCGATGTCGAAGCTGCGGTTCATCACCTCGAACCCGCCCAGCCGCGGGGCCGCGGCGGCGTCGTCCGGCTCGGTCTCCGCGGGCTCGGCCTCAGCGGGCTCGGTCTCGGCAGACCCCGGCTCGCCGAGGTCCTCGTCGGGGGTCAGCCGGCTCAACAACGCCCGGCCGGTCGTGGTCTCGCGCAGCGATCGGGCCGCCTTGGTGTCCAGCAGCGACGCAGAGGTGTTGCGCCACACCCGATTCCACCAGTCGGTGGTGCGGTTGGGCTGCTGGTCCGCAGGGTCCTCGGGTCCATTTCCGGCGAAGGTCACCGCGATCGTCACGTCGGCCCGGACCGCGGCGATCGGCGCCATCGGGATCGGGTCGAGGATGCCGCCGTCACCGAGCAGCCGGCCGTCGAGAATGTGCGGTGAGATGACCCCGGGGATGGCGATGGAGGCCCGGATCGCGTCGTCGACCGGGCCGCGCTGCAGCCACACCGACCGGCCGGTGATCAGGTCGGTGGCCACCGCGGTGTACGGGATGTCCAGGTCCTCGATCTGGACCGGCCCGAGGATTCCGCGCACCGCGTCGAGCACCTTCTCCGCCCGCAGCACGCCGGCCGCATTCAGCGCGGGGTCCATCAGCATCAGCACCGCGCGCTGGGTCAGCGACCGGGCCCAGTCGCTGAACTCGTCGAGCTTGCCCGCGGCCAGCACCCCGCCCACCAGCGCACCCATCGACGAGCCGGCCACGCCGACCACCTCGTGCCCGCGGGCCTGGAGTTCGTCGACAACACCGATGTGCGCGTAGCCGCGGGCACCGCCGCTGCCCAATGCCAATGCCACCTGCATGGGCCCATTCTGCGCCTCCGGCACGCTCACGCGGCCAGCAGGTGGACACCCTGTTCGGCGATCAGACCCAGCCCGATCAGGATCATCGCGACACCGGAAATCCGGGTGGTGACGGTGGCCAGCCCCGGGCGGGAGCCGAGCACCCGGTTCGCGGCGTGCCCGACCGTCAGGTAGACCAGCGCGCAGGCGAGTAGGAAGACGCCGGCCAGCGCGGTCATCTGCGCGGCGATCGGCCAGGACGACGACGCCCGGGTGAACTGCGGCAGGATCGCCAGGAAGATCAACAGGCCCTTGGGATTGGAGGCGCTGACCCCGGCACCGCGGGCGAGGTAGCTGAACACCGACGCGGTCGGGGACGATCCTTCGGCGGCGGCCTCGAACCCGGCCGGGGCCCGCAGCACCCGCACCCCGAGGTAGCCGACGTAGCCGGCGCCGGCCAGGGTGAGCACCGCCAGCGCCGCCGGCGCGGCGGCGACCAGGGTCCCGACCCCGGCGACGACGACCGCGGTGACCGCGGCGTAGCCGATCAGGATGCCGCCGACCGCCGGGACGACCACGTGATCGCGCGCACCGGCGGCGAGCACGTAGGCCCAGTCCGGACCGGGGACGACGACCAGGGTGAACGCGACGACCGCGAAGGCGGCGAGCACTGAGAGCTCCATGAGCAGCAACTTTAGGAAAAAGCTGCCGAAAAGTGCTTGCGCATTTTGCCGATAAATGGCCCTGGTCTGCAAAAATATCGACGATGGACGCCATTGATCGCAAGATTCTTGCGGAGCTGCAGGTGCAGGGCCGGATCAGCACCACCGACCTGGCCGCCCGGGTCGGCCTGACCGTGGCCCCCACCCACCGCCGGATTCGCGACCTGGAGGCCGCTGGGGCGATCGTCGGCTACCGGGCGGTGATCGATCCGAAGGCCCTCGGGCTGAACTTCGAGGCGCTGGTGTTCGTGACGATGAAGCAGGAGGATCGGGCCACCCTGCTGGGCTTCGAGGAGGCCGCCGCCGCGGTGCCCAACATCCTGCAGGCCTACCGGTTGTTCGGCGATCCCGACTTTCTGCTGCGGGTGCGCACCGCCGACCTGGAGTCCTACACCCGGTTGCAGGACGACGTGCTCGCACTGCTGCCCGGGGTGCAGCGGTTCACCTCCACGCTGGTGATGAAGGACGTCGTCGGGGATCGGCCGTACCCGACGGGCTGAGCGGGCTTGTGCCACTCAGCGGCAACCGGCAGTGATTACATGTAACATTTCTGCATGGCCAGCCCAGACACCAACAAGCGCGTCGCCGACCACCGCGCCCGGCTTCGCGGCCAGGGATTGCGCCCGCTGCAGATCTGGGTGCCCGACACCCGCTCGGCCGAGTTCGCCGCCGAGGCCCACCGCCAGTCCGCACTCGCCGCGATCGCCGACCGCGAATCCGGCGATCAGGACTGGGTGGACGACGTGTCCGAGTTCAACGACCCCGACTTCGACCGGTGATCCGCGGCGAGATCTGGACCGCGTCCGCCCGGCAGGGCTATGCGGGCAAACCACGACCGGTCGTCATCGTCCAGGACGACCGATTCGACGCCACCGACTCAATCACCTTCTGCCCCTTCACCTCTGTCGCCGCTGCGATCCCCCTGCTGCGCATCCCGGTGTCACCGAACGCCGCCAACGGACTCAGCGCGCCCAGCAGCGTCATGGTGGACAAAATCACCACGGCCCACAAGTCCAAGCTCGACCGTCGTATCGGCGCGGTGTCCCCCAGTGAGATGCGGGAGATCGAGCGCGCGCTGCTGGTATTCCTCGGGCTCACCGGCTGACGAGAGGGGGACCATCGGTGCCCCCAGTCGGACTCGAACCGACACTTGGCGGATTTTAAGTCCGCTGCCTCTGCCAATTGGGCTATGGGGGCCCGCGGGGAAAACTACCCCGCGATGGACTGCGCGATGCCGTCGAGGATGTCGTGCTCGCTGACGACCAGGGTGTCGATGCCCATCCGGGCGCCGAGCTCGCGGGCCAGCTCCTGCACCACGATCGCGCCGCCGCCGATGACGTCGACGCGGCCGGCGTGCATCGGGCCCAGCGCCGCGCGTTGCGCCCGGGTCATCCCGATCAGCTCCTCGCAGACCGCCAGCAGCTCGGGAAATCCGACCCGCGACAGGTGAATCACCTCGGCGTCGTACTCCGGCAGCCGCATCGCCAGCGCCGCCAGCGTGGTGAAGGTGCCGGCCACCCCGACCCAGCTGCGCGCACCGTCCACCGGGACCGCCGCCAGCGCGGCGGCGATGCGCTCGGCGGCCACCGCGCGGGCGGCCGAAACCTCGCCGGCGGTCGGCGGAT
Source organism: Mycolicibacterium fallax (assembly GCF_010726955.1). NCBI lineage: Bacteria > Bacillati > Actinomycetota > Actinomycetes > Mycobacteriales > Mycobacteriaceae > Mycobacterium > Mycolicibacterium fallax. Next base: position 3,866,844 of record NZ_AP022603.1, on the reverse strand, counting down.
CGGACTGCAGGCAGCGTTCGGTCAGCCGCACGCAGCCGATGTTCACCGACGTCGCCGCGTCCACGTCGGCACCCCCGCGCACCAGCTCCGTCGAGCCGCCGCCGAGGTCGACGACGACGAACGGCCCGTCGGCGGAGTCCAATTCGGCGACCGCGCCGCGAAACGACAGCGCGGCCTCCTGCTCGCCGGTGATCACCTCGGCCACCGCCCCGGGCACCACCGCGCCGAGCACCTCGGCCGTCATCGCGAAGAACTCCTCGCGGTTGGCGGCATCCCGGGTGGCCGAGGTGGCGACCATCCGGATCCGCGAAACTTCATGCGCGGCAAGCAGTTCGGCGTACTCGATCAGCGCCGCCCGGGTGCGGTCCAGCGCGGCGGCGGCGAACCGGCCGGTCGCGTCGACGCCCTCACCGAGGCGCACGATGCGCATCTCCCGAACCACGTCGGTCGAGCGCCAGCGCCCGCCCTCGAGCGCGAGGTCCGCGATCAGCAGCCGAATCGAGTTGGTGCCGCAGTCGATCGCGCCGACCCGGCTCACCGCGGCTCCCCCGCCGGCAGCCAGACGTCGCGGTCCAGGATCCCGGCCATCCCCGACTCGCTGGCCAGCACCGCCAGCGCCTCGTCACCGAACGGATTGACTCCGGGGCCCTTGGCCAGCGAATGCGCGATCACCACGTGCAGGCACTTGACCCGATCCGGCATCCCGCCGCCGGAGAAGGTGGTGCCCAGCGGTTCGATCGCGTCGCGCTCGGCCAGAAACGATTCGTGTGCCCGCCGGTAGGCGGCGGCCAGCTCGGCATCGTTGCCCAGCCGCGCGGTCATCTCGCGCATCATGCCGGTGGTCTCCAACCGGCTGGCGGCGGCGGTCAGCGCCGGATGGGTCAGGTAGTACAGCGTCGGGAAGGGGGTGCCATCGGGCAGCTTCGGCGCCGTCTTGACCACCGCCGGCTCCCCGTTCGGGCAGCGGTAGGCGATGGCGAGCACCCCGCGCGGCTCGCGGCCGAGTTGGGTGGCCACCGCGGCCAGGTCGCCGGGATCAACCACCGGGACCTGCCGGGGGCGGGGCGTCGATGGGGGGCAGTTCACCGGGCGGCACCTCTCCGGGCGGAAGTTGTTCGGGACCTACGGTCCCGGCGGGCGGCTGGTGCGGGCCGTGCGGCTCGTCGGCGATGGTCTTCCACAGCGCGGTGTACCACGGGTCGCTGCTCGGCGCGGTGGCCTTGCCGGGTGCGCCCGGCTCGCCGGGCGGCACCGCCCCCTCGGGCAGCTGCACCTGGTAGGGAATGTCGCCGGGCATCACGAAGCCCAGGCGTTCGCGGGCCTCCGAGGCGATGAACGCCGGGTCGGCCAGCTTGACCTTCTGGATCTCCAGGTCGGCGATCTGGGCGCGCAGCGCCTCCTCGGTGGCGGCGAGCTGGCGCATCTCGGTGCGCTGGGCGAAGAAGGTCCGGACCGGTCCGGCGATGGTCAGGGTCAGCACGCAGACCACCGCGGCCAGGATCGCCGCCCGCCGGGCGGTGAAGCCCAGCCGCTGCTCGGCCTGCCGGTTGGCGGAATCGACGATGGCCTGCCGGATCGGCTCGATGATCTCGGGCATCGCCCGGGTCGGGGCCTCGGCCTCGCCGTCGGTGGTCTCGGCGTCGGGATCCGCGACGGGTTTGGGCCCGGACTTCGGCGTGCCCTTGGCACCCGGGGCCGACGGCGAACTGCTCGCCGACTTGCGGCCCCGGGCGGCCGGCCCGGTCCGACCGGCGGCCGCGGGACGAGATCCCGGGGCGCGCCGCCTCGGATCGGGTCGTTTACCGTCGGACACGCCGTCGAAGATACCGGCTGTTAGACCGAGAACCGCGGGAACGCCAGGTCCCCGGCGTAGCGCGCGGCGTCGCCGAGCATTTCCTCGATGCGCAGCAGCTGGTTGTACTTGGCCACCCGCTCCGAGCGTGCCGGGGCGCCGGTCTTGATCTGGCCGGAGCCGACGGCGACGGCCAGGTCGGCGATGATGGTGTCCTCGGTCTCACCGGACCGGTGGCTCATCATCGTCTTGTAACCGGCGTGGTGGGCCAGCGCGACGGCGTCCAGCGTCTCGGTCAGGGTGCCGATCTGGTTCACCTTGACCAGCAGCGCGTTGGCCGCGCCCCGCTCGATGCCGTCCTCCAGCCGCTCGGGGTTGGTGACGAACAGGTCATCGCCGACGATCTGCACCTTGTCACCGATGGCGGTGGTCAGCGAGATCCAGCCGTCCCAGTCGTCCTCGGACAGCGGGTCCTCGATGGAGACCAGCGGGTAGGCGTCGATCAGCGACGCGTAGAACGCGGTCATCTGCTCGGCGGTGCGGGTCTCGCGCTCGAAGGCGTAGCCGGTGCCGTCGGTGTAGAACTCGGTGGCCGCCACGTCCAGGGCCAGCGCCACGTCGCTGCCCGGCTTGAGCCCGGTCGCGTCGATCGCCGACAGGATCAGGTCCAGCGCCGCCTGGGTGCCGGCCACGTCGGGGGCGAAGCCACCCTCGTCGCCGAGGCCGGTGGACAGGCCCTGCTTCTTGAGCACCGCCTTGAGCGAGTGGTAGACCTCGGCGCCCCAGCGCAGCGCCTCGCGGAAGCTCGGCGCGCCGATCGGGGCGATCATGAACTCCTGGACGTCGACCCCGGTGTCGGCGTGCGCGCCGCCGTTGAGGATGTTCATCATCGGCACCGGCAGGATGTGGGCGTTGGGCCCGCCGACGTAGCGGAACAGCGGCAGCCCGGCGGAGTCGGCGGCGGCCTTGGCCACCGCGAGCGACACCCCGAGGATGGCGTTGGCACCCAGCCGGGACTTGTCCGGCGTGCCGTCCAGATCGAGCAGGGTCTGGTCGATCACGCGCTGATCGTCGGCGGACAGCCCGATCACGGCCGGGGCGATCTCGTCGAGCACGGCCTCGACGGCCTTCTCCACGCCCTTGCCGCCGTACCGGCTGCCACCGTCGCGCAGCTCGACGGCCTCATGCTCGCCGGTCGAGGCCCCCGAGGGGACGTCGGCGCGGGCGACGGTGCCGTCGATGAGCGCCAGTTCGACCTCGACGGTCGGGTTACCGCGGGAATCCAGGATTTCGCGGGCCCCGACCTGTTCGATGATGGGCACTGAGGTCTCCTTCGCTGGCCGTTGTCACGTCTGTGGGGTCAGCCTAGAGGGTGCCGGTGCTCTCGCACCGCACAGCCGCCAGATCACGCTTCAGAGCGAACGGCCGGCCGCGTACGCTTCGCGGACTGCGGAGCTCTTGCGGAGCGCCAGCGGAGCTAGAGCGAACGGCCGGCCGCATACGCAGTAGCCCAGTCCCGGACCGTGCGGGCGTACTGGTCGGAGAAGTTATAGGCGCGCAGCGCCTCCATCCAGCCGCGCGCGGTGGCCAGGTCCTTGCCGCGGAAACACAGGTAACCGGCGGCCGAGAGCGCCGCGTCGTCGATGTTGTCCGGGTCGGCCACCCCGTCGTTGTTGGCGTCGACGCCGTATAGCCGCCAGGTTTCCGGGATGAACTGCATCGGGCCCATCGCCCGGTCCATGGTGGCGTCGCCGTCGAGCGCGCCCTTGTCGGTGTCGGGAATGCGCAGGTTGCCGTTGGTGCCGTCAAGCACCACACCGCGGATCGGCGGATCGACGTCGCCGTTGGGTGCGATCGTCGAACCCCGGTAGGTGCCGTGGTGGCTTTCCACCATGCCGATGCCGGCCAGTGTGGTCCAGGACAGCCGGCAGTTCGGGTTGACCACCTCGGCCACCCGGGCGGCGTAGCCGTAAGCCTCCAGCGCGGTGACCGGGATGTTCAGCTTCGGGGCCCGCTCGGCCGCCCAATCGTGCAGTTGCGCCGCCGGCCGGCCCTTCTTCACATTGATGTTCACCGCGGGCACCGCATCACCGGGTGGCGGCGGCACGCCCTCGGGGATCGGGCTACCGAGTCGCCACGAACAGCTCGAGGCCAACAACAGGGCTGTCGCCGTGACAACGGCGACAGCCCGGAGCCAACGCCTTCTCACAGGACTCCCCTACAGAACATCATTCACGCACATCGTCGCATGGTCGCGAGGGTGCTTGGCCCGGGACCGTCTTGCCCGCACCGGTGGGCCCGGCCGCTGCTAAGGTAAGCCACACCTGTGTGCGCCACCCCTCGGCGCGCCTGACTTCACCGGATTCGAGGATACGAATGTGACGACGGGCGCCGCCGCATCAACGCTCACCCTGCTGGCCGCTCCGTCGACGTCCTCCCAGCTGTTCGGCAGTTTCCTGATCGGACTCCGCGAGGGCCTGGAGGCCGCCATCGTGGTCTCCATCCTGGTTGCCTTCCTGGTCAAGTCCGGCCGCCGCGACGCGCTGAAGTGGGTCTGGCTGGGCGTCGGGTCGGCGGTACTGATGACCGTGGTCGTGTTCCTGGGTATCCAGCTCGGCGAGAACACCATCCAGGACCTGGCGGCCGAGGCGTTCGCCGGTGTCGCCTCGCTGCTGGCGGTGGTCATCGTCACCTCGATGGTGCTGTGGATGAAGAAAGCCTCCGCCGGCCTGTCCGGCGAGCTGCGCGACGGCATGACCCGCGCCCTGGACACCGGCGGCGTGGCGGTGCTGGCGCTGTCCTTCCTGGCCGTCGGCCGCGAGGGCCTGGAGACCGCGCTGTTCATGGTCGGCTACGCCAACGCGTCCACGGCGTGGCCGCTGACCGGGCTGATCCTCGGCGTACTGGTCGCCGCCGCCATCGCCTACGCCATGTACCGCGGCGCCGTCCGGTTCGATCTGGGCAAATTCTTCCGGTACACCGGCATCTTCCTGATCGTGGTGGCCGCCGGCATCCTGTCCTACGGCATCGGTGCGTTGCAGACCGTCGGGTGGCTGCCGGTGCTGACCGGCAAGGCGTTCGACGTCTCGGCGCTGTTCACCTGGTCCTCCGATCACCTGTTCGGCCGGTTCATGCAGGGCGTCACCGGCGCCGTCGAGGGCATCTTCAACATCAGCCCGAACCCGACCGTGCTGCAACTGCTGTGCTGGGCCGGCTACCTGATCGTCGTGCTGATGGTGTTCCTGCGCCCGGCCCGCACCACCGTCGAAACCCCAACCCAACGTTCCGCCGAAAGGTCGACCACGTGAATCCCCTCGCCTCCCGCCCGCACCGGACCGCTCAGACCGCGACCGTCGCGCTGGCCGTCGCTGCGCTGGGCGCCAGCGTGCTGGCCGGCTGCACCGCCAAGGACGCCGGCAAGGACGGCGCGGCAGGCGAGCCGATCACCGTGTCGGCCACCGACACCGAGTGCGCACTGTCGGCGACCTCGGGCAGCACCGGCGCGAACACCTTCCTGATCACCAACAATGGCACCAAGGTCACCGAGTTCTACGTCTACGACCGGGGCGATCGGGTGATGGGCGAGGTGGAGAACGTCTCCCCCGGTCTGCAGCGCAAGCTGATCGTGCAGCTGCCGGAGTCGGGCACCTACCAGACCGCGTGCAAACCGGGCATGGTCGGCGACGGCATCCGCGGCGACTTCACCGTCACCGGTGAGGCGGTGCAGCTCGACACCGAGGGCAAGTTCAAAGAGGCCGCCGACAGCTACAAGCGCTACATCGTCAGCCAAACCGAGGCGCTGGTCACCGCCACCACCGAATTCGTCACCGCCATCAAGGCCGGCGACGTCGCCAAGGCCAAGGCGCAGTACCCGCTGGCCCGCACCTACTACGAGCGCATCGAGCCGGTCGCCGAATCGTTCCCCAACGACCTGGATCCGCGGGTCGACCAGCGCGAGGCCGACCTGAGCGAGGGCGAAACCTGGGGCGGGTTCCACCGGCTGGAGAAGGACCTGTGGGTCACCGGGCTGCAGCCCAGCAGCAACGCCGTTGCCGACCAGCTGCTCGCCGACATCAAGGAACTGCACGCCGGGGTCAGCGCCCCGGACTTCCGGGTCGATTCCACCAAGATCGCCGGCGGCGCGCAGAGCCTGCTCGATGAGATCTCCAATTCCAAGCTCAGCGGCGAAGAGGACATCTTCAGCCACACCGACCTGTTTGACTTCAACGCCAACATCGAGGGCAGCCAGACCGCGGTCGCCTCGGTGCGGCCGATCCTCGACGAACGCAACCCGGATCTGGGCAAGCGGGTCGACCAGCGGTTCGCCGACGTGGAAGCGCTGCTGCAGAAATACCGCGAGGGCGACGGCTTCATCTCCTACGACAAGGTCACCGAGGCGCAGCGCCAGGAACTGTCCCGGGCGATCGACGCGCTGAGCAAGGAGGTCAGTCAGGTGCAGGGTGTCATCGCCGGATAGCGGCCCGGCTTCCGAGCCCGACGGCGGGGGCCTGTTCTCCCGGCGCCGACTGCTCGGCGCCGCGGGCGTCTCGGCGGCGGTCGTCGGTGCGGCCGGCGCGGGCGCGCTGGCCGGGCGCGCCAGTGCGGCCGATCCGCAGGCCGCGATGAACGCCGCGGTGCCGTTCCGCGGCGTCCGGCAGGCCGGCATCGTCACCCCGGCCCAGGACCGCATGCACTTCGCCACCTTCGACCTGACCACCGACCGGCGCGACGACGTGATCAAAATGCTGCGCGAGTGGACGCACATGGCCGAGCGGATGACCGCCGGTGCGCAGGCCGCCCGGGACGGCGCCGTCGGCCTCAACCCGTACTCACCGCCGACCGACACCGGTGAGGCACTGGGCCTGCCGGCGTCCGCACTGACCCTGACCATCGGCTTCGGCCCGTCGTTCTTCGGCCGCGACGGCAAGGATCCGCTCGGCATCGCCGGCCGGCGCCCGGAGCTGCTGGCCGACCTGCCCAAGTTCCCCAACGAGACGATGGACCCGAGCCAGTGCGGCGGCGACATCTGCATCCAGGCCTGCGCCAACGACCCGCAGGTCGCCGTGCACGCGGTGCGCAACCTGGCCCGGGTCGGGTTCGGCACCGCCGCGGTGCGCTGGTCCCAGCTCGGCTTCGGCCGCACCTCGTCAACCTCGCACGCACAGCAGACGCCGCGGAACCTGTTCGGGTTCAAGGACGGAACCGCCAACATCATGGCCGAGGACACCGGCACGCTCGACGAGCAGGTGTGGGTTCGCGACGGCGACGGCCCGGATTGGCTGACCGGCGGCAGTTACCTGATCACCCGGCGGATCCGGATGCGGATCGAACCGTGGGATCGCACCACCCTGATCGAGCAGGAGCGGGTGATCGGCCGGGCCAAGGGCAGCGGCGCGCCGCTGGGCCGCGCCGACGAGTTCGACGCGCTGCCATTGGATCTCACCGGCGATGACGGCGAGCCGGTGATCGACCCGCTGGCCCATGTCCGGCTGGCCTCCCCCGAGGACAACGACGGCGTGCAGATCCTGCGCCGCGGCTACAACTTCACCGACGGCACCGACGGTTTCGGCCATCTGGACGCCGGGCTGTTCTTCATCGCGTTCGTGCGAAACCCGGCGACCCAGTTCATCCCAATGCAGACCAAACTCGCCAAACGCGACCTGCTGACCGAGTACATCGTGCACACCGGGACCGGGATCTTCGCCACCCCGCCGGGCATCCCGGACGGTGACCCGGACGCCTACTGGGGTTCGACGCTGCTGGAGGGCTGACCGGCGGCCGGCCACGCCGCCCGCCACTCCTGCTCGCCGGCCGACCCGATCGCCGAACCGTCGATCTCACCGCGGGCCGCCCCGATCCGGCGTTCGGCGCCGCGAACCTCGTCGATGAACGCCAGGACCACTGTGCGCAAATGGTTTTCGGCGTCGAAGTCGGCCGACACCGACACCGTGCGCAGGTCGGCGGGGATCAGGTCCTCGGGCAGCCCGGCCTGCTGCGCCCGGGCCAGCGCCTTCTGCGCCAGCAGCAGCGCCGGGGTGGCGGTCGGCAGGTCGTCCATCACCGACACCATGTCCTCACCGGGACCCGGGCTTCGGGCCGACTTCTCCAGGGCCTTGCGTTCTTCCCACTGGGCCAGCTGGTCCTCCAGTGAAATCTGTTCGCCGGCCAGCACCGCGGGCACCCGGTTGGCCAGTTTGCGGATCAGCGCGTCGGCGACGTCGTCGATGTCGAAGGGGCGCACCGGCGCGTCCTCGGCGATCCGGGCGTGAAAAAGCACCTGCAGCAAGACATCCCCGAGTTCGCCGCGCAGCTCGTCGGCGTCGCCGCTGCGGACCGCGTCGAACAGCTCGTAGGTCTCCTCCAGCAGGTAGCGGCGCAGCGAGTCGTGGGTCTGCTGGGATTCCCAGGGTCCGTTGGTACGCAGCCGGTCCATCACCTCGACGGCCTCCAGCAGCCGCTCGCCGCGCCGCGGGTCCGGGGCGGCCAGCAGCCGTTCCCCGGCGGTCAGCCGGGCGCGCACCTGCGGGTGGTCCCGATTCGAGCTCAGCAGCACCGGCGCCGGCTCGCCGGTGCCGACCGGCCGGGCCGACGGCAGCGTCCAGATCACCTTTGGCGGCAGCTCCTCGGTGTATTGCACCGCGCCGGTGAGCAATTCGACCGCGTCGACCGGAATCAGCTCGGGTTGGCGCGGATCCACCAGGACCACCGTCATGCGCTGTCTCCTTCACCAACCGGGGTGCTCAGATCGGTCAGATCGACCTCGCCCTGGGGCCGGCCGTCCAGCGCGAGCAGCAGATCGGCCACCGCCTGCGCGAGTTCGACATCCCGGATCCGCGGCGCTCCGATGCCACTGCCGGCGCGCGGAATCGGCACCTGCACCACCGAGGTGGTGGCCCGGTACGCCGCGCCGGGATACATCCGGGACAGCCGCAGCTGCTGGGAGTCCAGCAGCGTCAACGGGGCCAGCCGCAGGGTGGCGGGCTGGCCGGCCGATCCGGTCGCCGAGACCTCGGTGACCCCGTACCGGCGGCACAGCAGCCGCAGCCGGGCCACCGCGACCAGCCGTCGGGCCGGTTCGGGCAGCGGGCCGTACCGGTCGGTGAGTTCCTCGACCACCGCGCGCACCGCGTCATCGTCGGCGGCCGAGGCCAGCCGGCGGTAGCCCTCCAGCCGCAGCCGGTCGCTGCCGATGTAGTCCGGCGGCAGATGCGCGTCGATCGGCAGATCGATGCGCACCTCCTTGGGCTCGCTGGTGGTGACGGTCTGCCCGTCGGCGGCCGCCCGGTAGGCCTCCACCGCCTCGCCGACCAGCCGCACGTACAGGTCGAAGCCGACACCGGCGACGTGCCCGGACTGCTCCACGCCGAGAACGTTTCCGGCGCCGCGGATTTCGAGGTCCTTGAGCGCGACCGCCATGCCCGCGCCCAGGTCGTTGTTCTGCGCGATGGTGGCCAGCCGATCATGCGCGGTCTCGGTCAGCGGCACCTCCGGCGGGTACAGGAAGTAGGCGTAGCCGCGTTCCCGGGACCGGCCGACCCGGCCGCGCAGCTGGTGCAGCTGGCTGAGCCCGAAGGTGTCGGCGCGCTCGACGATCAGGGTGTTGGCATTGGAGATGTCCAGCCCGGTCTCGACGATGGTGGTGCAGACCAGGATGTCGAACTCGCGGTGCCAGAAGCCCTGCACGGTCCGCTCCAGTTGCTCCTCGGGCATCTGGCCGTGCGCGACGACGACGCGGGCCTCGGGCACCAGGGCACGAACCCGCGCCGCGGCGTCGTCGATGCTGCGGACCCGGTTGTGGATGTAGAACGCCTGCCCGTCGCGCAGCAGTTCGCGGCGCAGCGCGGCGGCGACCTGCTTGTCGTCGTGCGGGCCGACGTAGGTCAGCACCGGATAGCGCTCCTCCGGCGGGGTGAGAATGGTTGACATCTCCCGGATCCCGGCCAGGCTCATCTCCAAGGTGCGCGGGATCGGGGTGGCGCTCATGGTGAGCACATCGACGTGACTGCGCAGGCCCTTGATGTGTTCCTTGTGCTCGACACCGAAGCGCTGCTCCTCGTCGACGATGACCAGCCCGAGGTCCTTCCAGCGCACCCCGGTCTGCAGCAACCGGTGCGTGCCGATCACCACATCGACACTGCCGTCGGCCAATCCGGCCACCACGGCCTTGGAGTCGGCCGGATCGGTGAACCGCGACAGCCCCTTGACGGTGACCGGGAAGCCGGCCATCCGGGTGGTGAAGGTCTGCAGGTGCTGGTCGGCCAGCAGCGTGGTCGGCACCAGCACCGCCACCTGCTTGCCGTCCTGAATCGCCTTGAACGCCGCGCGCACCGCGATCTCGGTCTTGCCGTAGCCGACGTCACCGCAGATCACCCGGTCCATCGGGATCGGCTTCTCCATGTCGGCCTTCACCTCGGTGATGGCGGTCAGCTGATCGACGGTCTCGGTGAACCCGAACGCGTCCTCCATCTCGGCCTGCCACGGGGAGTCCGGGCCGAAGGCGTGCCCGGGTGCGGCCTGACGTTTGGCGTACAGCGCGACGAGTTCGGTGGCGATCTCCCGAACCGCCTTGCGCGCCTTGGTTTTGGTGTTCGTCCAGTCGCTGCCGCCGAGCCGGCTCAGGGTGGGCGCGGTGCCGCCGACATAGCGGGACAGCTGGTCCAGGGAGTCCATCGGCACATACAGCTTGTCGGTGCCGCCGCCACGTTTGGCCGAGGCGTACTCCAGTACCAGGTACTCCCGGCGGGCCCCGCCGACGATCCGCTCGGTCATCTCGACGAACTTGCCGATGCCGTGCTGGTCGTGCACCACCAGGTCACCGGCGGCCAGCGCCAGCGGGTCAACGGTGTTGCGGCGCTTGGCCGCCAGCCGCTTGCCCTCGCCGGCGGTGACCCGGTTGCCGGTCAGGTCGGTCTCGGTGATCACCACCAGGTTCGCCCCGGGCAGCACGATGCCGGTGTGCAGCGGCCCGCGCAGCACCCCGACCACGCCCGGCGGCGGGGTGGCGCCGGGCTCCAGCAATGCGGCGGGAACATCGGCTCCGCCGAGTTGCTCGACAACGCGGTTCGCGGTGCCGGTGCCCGGGGCGACGATCGCCGCGACGCCGCCGGTGGCGGCGTGCGCGCGCAGCATGGCGAACACCTCGTCGATGCCGGCCTGGCTGCCGCGGGTGGTCGGCGCGGGCCGGATGTCGAGTTCGAGTGCGGCCTCGTTGGGCAGTTGGCTCAGCGTCCACCAGGGGTGCCCGCCGGCTTCGGCGGCCTCGCGGACCTCGGCGAGGCCGCGGAAGCCGGAGCCGCCCAGGGCCTCGATGTCGATCGGGGCGTCGGCCCCCATCGCCGCGACCGACCAGGATGCGTCGAGGAACTCGCGGCCGGTCTTGATCAGGTCCGCCGACCGAGTGCGGACCTTCTCCGGATCGCAGATCAGCAGCGGGGCGCCCTCGGGCAGGTGGTCGGACAGCAGGGTCAGTCCGTCGGCCCACAACACCGGGGCCAGTGCCTCCATGCCGTCGACCGGGATGCCCTCGGCCAGCTTTGCGAGCATCTCCCCGACGGTGCCGACGACGGTGTTGTCGGTCGTCGGGGTCGCGCCGGCCAGCTGCGCGGCCCGGTCTCGGACCGCGTCGGTGAGCAGCAGTTCCCGGCACGGCACGGCGACCAGATGCCCGATCGGGACCTCCGGGATGGAGCGCTGATCGGCGACGGAGAACATCCGCATCTCGGAGACCTCGTCGCCCCAGAACTCGACGCGGACCGGATGCTCGGCGGTCGGGGCGAAGATGTCCAGAATGCCGCCGCGGACCGCGAATTCGCCGCGCTTGCCGACCATGTCGACCCGGGTGTAGGCCAGTTCGACCAGCCGGGTGACGACGTCGTCGAACCCGGCCTCGGCGCCGACGGCCAGGGTGACCGGTTCGGCGTCGGTGGCGGCGCCGTCGCCGCGGGCCATTGGCTGCAGCAGCGAGCGGGCGGTGGTGACCACCACCTTCAGCGGCGGGCCGAGCCGCTCGTCGTCGGGCCGGGCCAGTCGGCGCAGCAGCAGCAGCCGGGCGCCGACGGTGTCCACCCCGGGCGAGAGTCGCTCGTGCGGCAGCGTCTCCCAGGACGGGAACAGCGCGACCGCGTCGCCGTACACCCCGCGCAGTTCGGCGGTCAGGTCGTCGGCCTCTCGCCCGGTGGCGGTGACCACCAGCAGCGGGTGCTGCCGGGCCAGCGCCGCGGCCACGAAGGGCTGGGCGGCCGGCGGCGCGACGATGTCGAGGGTCTGCGGCGCCGCGGCGGCGCGTTCGGCCAGTTCGGTGAGGGTGGGCGCGGTCAGCGCCAGCTCGACCAGGCCCGCGATCGGGGTCTGGACATGGGTGTGCCCCGGTTTGGTCATGATGGCGAGAAGTTTAGAGCGGTGTGCGACCGCGCTGCCCCACGGCCCGCACTGGATTGGCGCGTCGCGGACCGCCGGGCCGGGAGGAGAATGACGGCATGCATCGCACCGTCTTCTGCACCATCGCCGCCGTGACGGTTGTTGCGGCGGCGCCGGCCGTCGCCCTTGCCGATCCGGGCATCCCCGACTTCGCGTCCTACCCGAAGGTCACCGCCGCGGACTACACCGTGCGCGACGGCCTGGCGTACTCCGTGCGCGGCTTCCGAACACCCAGCGGGCTGAACTGCACGTCCTCGCAGCACCGGGACATGTACGCGCTGGACTGCACCGGAGGCTTGGTGGGACTGCCCGACGGCGCCAACTGGATACGCCTGCGCGCCTCGGGTCCAGTGGTCAGCGCCCCGACGTTCAGCACCGCCGAGGACCGGCCCAGCGTCGAGGGGGTTCCGCAGTTCGAAGCCACCCCACTGCCGCTGCTTCCCGCCGGTCAGCTGTACGCCTTCGATGCGGCCCAGTGCGTGTGGACCGACACCGTCGCGCTGGCGTGCAAGTTCGCCTCCCGCGAGAAACCCGACGCCGAGTACACCGGCTTCGTCGCCACCACCACCGGGACGACGACATTCGGGAACCTCTGACCGCGCTACTCCTCGTGCAGCACCGGGTCGGACTCCAGGTGGGTCAGTCCGTTCCAGCACAGGTTGACCAGGTGGGCGGCCACCGCCTCCTTGGGCGGCTCGCGGACGTCGAGCCACCACTGCGCGGTCATCGACACCGAGCCGACCAGCGCCTGGGCGTACAGCTGGGCCAGGTCGGGGTCCAGACCGCGCCGGGCGAAGTCGCCGGCCAGGATCGATGAGACCTGGCCGACCGCGTCGTTGAGCAGGCTGGAGTAGGTGCCGGAACTGATCGAGGCCGGCGAGTCGCGGATCAGGATGCGGAAGCCGTCGGTGTGCTCCTCGACGTAGGTCAGCAGGGCCAGCGCCACTCGCTCCACCCGCACCCGGGACCGGTTGTTGGTCAGCGAGGAGGTGATGCCGTCGAGCAGCACCGACATCTCCCGGTCGACGACAACGGCGTAGAGCCCCTCTTTGCCGCCGAAGTGCTCGTAGACCACCGGTTTGGACACCCCGGCGCGCTGCGCGATCTCCTCGATGGAGGTGCCGTCGTAACCGCGTTCGGCGAACAGTGCGCGACCGACGTCGATGAGCTGGTGCCGACGTTCGGTGCCGGTCATCCGGGACCGCGGTGCGCGGGCCTGGTTATCCGGGGCTGCCACGGTTCCTCACCATAGGGCACCCGATAGAATCCGGGACGCAGTAATCCGTCGTGGTGTAATCGGCAGCACCTCTGATTTTGGTTCAGATAGTTCAGGTTCGAGTCCTGGCGACGGAGCACGATCGCGCTCCCCGGCGAAGGTAGGCGCTCAACAGATGACGACACGTGACGCAGTAGTGGTGCTGGCCGCCGGCGCGGGCACCCGGATGCGGTCGGACACCCCGAAGGTGCTGCACACCCTGGGCGGGCGCAGCATGCTGTCGCACGCCGTGCACACCGCGGCGGGCACCGAGCCCGAGCACCTGGTCGTCATCCTCGGCCACGACCGGGAGCGGATCGCCCCGGTGGTCGAGGAGCTGGCCGCGCAGCTGGGCCGCGAGATCCGCATCGCCGTGCAGGACGAGCAGCTCGGCACCGGGCATGCGGTGGCCTGCGGGCTGACCGCGCTGCCCGACGATTTCGACGGCACCGTGGTGGTCACCTCCGGTGATGTGCCGCTGCTGGATGCCGCCACGCTGAGCGCGCTGACCGACCACCACCGCGGCGGCGCCGCGGCGACGGTGCTGACCACCACCGTCGCCGATTCCACCGGCTACGGCCGGATTCTGCGCACCCAGGACGGCGAGGTGATCGCGATCGTCGAGGAGGCCGACGCCACCCCGCAGCAGCGGGCCATCGCCGAGATCAACTCCGGGGTGTACGCCTTCGCCATCGATGCGCTGCGCTCGGCGCTGGACCGGCTGTCGTCGAACAACGCCCAGCACGAGCTGTACCTGACCGATGTCATTGCGATCGCGCGGGCCGAGGGGCGGTCGGTGCGCGGGCTGCACGTCGACGACGCGGCGCTGGTCGCCGGCGTCAACGACCGGGTGCAGCTCTCGGCGCTATCGGCGGAGCTGAACCGCCGGCTGGTGGCGAACCTGCAGCGGTCCGGGGTGACCGTCATCGATCCGGCCACCACCTGGATCGACGTCGAGGTCAGCGTCGGCCGCGACACCGTGATCCACCCGGGCACCCAACTGCAGGGCAGCACCGTCGTCGGTACGCACTGCACCGTCGGCCCGGACAGCACCCTGCGGGACGTGGCCGTCGGCGACGGCGCCAGCGTGGTGCGGACCCACGGTCGCCAGTCGCAGATCGGCCCCGGCGCCGAGGTCGGCCCGTTCGCCTACCTGCGGCCCGGGACGGTGCTCGGCGCCGACGGCAAGATCGGCACCTTCGTCGAGGTGAAGAACTCCGCCATCGGGGCGGGCACCAAGGTGCCGCACCTGACCTACGTCGGCGACGCGGACATCGGCGAGCACTCCAACATCGGCGCGTCCAGCGTGTTCGTCAACTACAACGGCGAGACCAAGAGCCGGACCACGATCGGGTCGCACGTGCGGACCGGCTCGGACACCATGTTCGTCGCGCCGGTGGCCGTCGGCGACGGCGCCTACACCGGCGCGGGCACGGTGCTGCGCCACGACGTGCCCCCGGGTGCGTTGGCGTTCTCGGACAACACCCAGCACACCGTGGAGGGCTGGGTGGAGGAAAAACGTCCGGGCAGTGAGTCGGCCTCCGCAGCCAAAAGAGCACGCGGCCAAGACTGACCAAAGCACCCCGCACCCTGGCCGCGGCGGCAAGCACCGCGGCCAAAAGAGCACGCAACCAAGGGCGTCCGTAGACCGACGGACCGTTCGGGATTCCTGCGGCCACTGATGCTGTAGGTGCGACCAAAACCCGGGTTCGGCGGCGATCGGTACGTTCGGTTACGAACCTGCGCCGACCATTCCGGCAACCCGGCTACCTCGGGGTAGCCGGAGTTCGTAAGATTGCCTGGTATCGATCTCCGAGCGCGAGGACGGCAGCTAGTGGGCCAAGACTGGACCGACAACCGCAAGAACCTGATGCTCTTCGCGGGCCGGGCTCACCCCGAACTGGCCGAGCAGGTGGCCAAGGAACTCGGCGTCGAGGTCACCCCGCAGACCGCCCGGGACTTCGCCAACGGCGAGATCTTCGTGCGCTTCCAGGAATCCGTTCGCGGCTGCGACGCGTTTGTGCTGCAGAGCCACCCGGCGCCGCTGAACACCTGGCTGATGGAACAGCTGATCATGATCGATGCGCTCAAGCGCGGCAGCGCCAAGCGGATCACCGCGATCATGCCGTTCTACCCCTACGCCCGGCAGGACAAGAAGCACCGCGGCCGCGAGCCGATCTCGGCCCGCCTGGTCGCCGACCTGCTCAAGACCGCGGGCGCGGACCGCATCATCACCGTGGACCTGCACACCGACCAGATTCAGGGCTTCTTCGACGGCCCGGTCGACCACATGCGCGGCCAGTCGCTGCTGTGCGGCTACATCGGCAACCGGTACTCCGACCAGGATCTGGTGGTGGTCTCCCCCGACTCCGGCCGGGTGCGAGTGGCCGAGAAGTGGGCCGACGCGCTGGGCGGTGTGCCGCTGGCGTTCATCCACAAGACCCGCGACCCGCTGGTGCCCAACCAGGTGGTGTCCAACCGGGTGGTCGGCGAGGTCCAGGGCAAGACCTGCATCCTGACCGACGACATGATCGACACCGGCGGGACCATCGCCGGGGCGGTGAAGCTGCTGTACGCCGACGGCGCCAAGGACGTGATCATCGCGGCCACCCACGGCGTGCTGAGCGATCCGGCCGCGCAGCGGTTGGCCGACTGCGGCGCCCGCGAGGTGATCGTCACCAACACCCTGCCGATCACCGAGGACAAGCAGTTCCCCAGCCTGACCGTGCTGTCCATCGCCCCGCTGCTGGCCAGCACCATCCGCGAGGTGTTCGACAACGGCTCGGTGACCGGCCTGTTCGACGGGTCGGCGTAGCCATGGCGCGGATCTACCACAATCCCAAGTGCTCGACGTCGCGCAAGACGCTGGACCTGTTGCGCGAGAACGGGATCGAGCCGGAGATCGTGCTCTATCTGAAGAACCCGCCGACCCGCGCGGAACTCGTCACGTTGATCTCCGACGCCGGTATCGAGGTGTCCAAGGCGGTGCGCAAACGCGAATCCGCCTACGCCGAACTGAATCTCGCCGAGGCCGACGACGATCAGCTGCTCGACGCGATGGCCGCCAACCCGATCCTGATCGAGCGGCCGTTCGTGGTCACCGACAAGGGCACCCGGCTGGCCCGGCCCATCGAATCGGTCAACGAGATCCTGTGACGAACTGGACCGCGGGCGAGTTGCCGTCCTTCGCCGGGCGCACAGTCATCGTCACCGGGGCCAACAGCGGTCTCGGTGAGGTCACCGCCCGGGAACTGGCCCGGGTGGGCGCCCGCACCATCCTCGCGGTCCGCGACGTCGCCAAGGGCACCGACGCCGCCGAGAAGATGTTCGGCAATGTCGAGGTCCGCCGGCTCGACCTGGCCGATCTGGCATCCGTGCGGGAGTTCGCCGCCGGGATCACCGGCAAGGTCGACGTGCTGGTCAACAACGCCGGCGTCATGGCGGTGCCGTACGGGCTGACCGCCGACGGCTTCGAGCGCCAGATCGGCACCAACCACCTTGGGCATTTCGCGCTGACCGGCCTGCTGCTGCCGAAGATCACCGACCGGGTGGTGACGGTGTCCTCGCTGGCGCACTTCCTGGGTCGGATCCACCTCGATGACCTCAGCTACAAGGCTCGGCCGTACTCGCCGTGGGCCGCCTACGGGCAATCCAAGCTGGCAAACCTGCTGTTCACCCGGGAATTGCAGCGACGGCTGGATCGGGCCGGGTCCGCGGTGCGATCGCTGGCCGCCCATCCCGGGTACTCGGCCACCAACCTGCAGGGCCACACCGGCTCGAGCCTGGCCGGCCGGGCCATGGCGATCGGCAACCTGTGGGCCACCAGCGCGGACTTCGGCGCCCGCCAGACGCTCTACGCGGTGTCCCAGGACCTGGCCGGTGACACCTTCGTCGGCCCGCGGTTCGGCTACGCCGGGCGCACCGGCGGCGTCGGCCGCAGCCCGCTGGCCCGCAACGACGCCACCGCGGCGGCGCTGTGGGAGCGCTCCGAGCGGCTCACCGGGGTGGACTTCGGCTGCTGAGTCGCCCGCACGATTTCCGCCCGCGGCGGCTGATGGGATAACCTGACCGGGCGTCACGGCGAGGGTGGTTCGACCACCGTTATCGACGGGGACCCGCGATTCGCGGATTTTCTGCTCTGGCCGTGCCCGGAAACCAGGTACGAAGCAACAGGAGCAATCGATGGCCAAGAACGCCAACCCCAACAACAACCTCGCCGTGACGGTCCGCACCGAGACCGGCAAGGGCGCCTCCCGCCGGGCCCGCCGCGAGGGCCGGGTTCCCGCGGTGCTCTACGGCCACGGCACCGACCCGCAACACCTGCTGCTGCCGGCCCGCGAGTTCTCCGCCGTGCTGCGCTACTCGGGCACCAACGCGGTGCTGAGCCTGGATATCGAGGGCACCGAGCAGCTGGCGCTGACCAAGGCCCTGGAGATCCACCCGATCCGCCGCAACATCCAGCACGTCGACCTGCTGGTCGTCCGCAAGGGTGAGAAGGTCGTCGTCGAGGTCACCGTCATCGTCGAGGGTGAGTCCGCGCCGGGCACCCTGGTCACCCAGGAGCTCAACAGCATCGAGATCGAGGCCGAGGCGCTGTCGATCCCGGAAAACCTGATCGTCTCGGTCGAGGGCGTTGCGGCCGGCACCCCGTTCACCGCCGCGGACATCCCGCTGCCGGCCGGGGTGAACCTGATTTCCGATCCGGAGGCGCTGGTCGTCAACGTGATGGCCGCCCCGACCGCCGAGCAGATGGACGAAGAGGGCGCCGCCCCGGCCGCCGACGCGCCGGCCGCCGACGAGGCCCCGGCCGCCGAGTAGTCCACCGCACCCGGGTAATTCCGGGTCGACGAAGGAGTTGCCATGGCCGACACCCTGCTGGTCGTCGGCCTTGGCAACCCCGGACCGAACTACGCCAAGACCCGGCACAACGTCGGCTTCATGGTCGCCGACATCCTGGCGGCCCGGATGTCCGAGACGTTCCGGGTACACAAGAAGTCCGGCGCCGAAGCGATCACCGGTCGGCTTGGCGGGCACCCCGTGGTGCTCGCCAAGCCGCGGGTCTACATGAACGAATCCGGTCGCCAGGTCGGCCCGCTGGCAAAGTTCTACTCGGTGACCCCGGCCAACGTGATCCTCATTCACGACGAACTCGACATCGACTTCGGCCGGATCCGGCTCAAACTCGGCGGCGGCGAGGGCGGCCACAACGGCCTGCGTTCGGTGGCTGCGGCGCTGGGCACCAAGGACTTTCAGCGGGTTCGCCTCGGCATCGGCCGGCCGCCGGGCCGTCAGGACCCGGCGGCGTTCGTGCTGTCACCGTTCGGTGCCGCCGAGCGCGCCGAGCTCCCCACCATCTGTGAGCAGGCCGCCGACGCGACCGAACTGCTGATCGAGCAGGGCCTGGAGCCCGCCCAGAATCTGGTGCACGCCTGGGGCTGAGCGGCCCCGGCGCCGGGCGGATCGGGGCCTAGCGGCGCGCCGCGCGGCGTCCGGGCGGGCCGGCGTTGAGCGATCCGGCGGTGGTCTTCGGAACGCTCTTGATCGACGTGCTGCCGCGGGTCTCGCACCGTCTGGTGTTGCCGCTGTCCTGGCAGGTCGGCCGCGCGGCGGCAACCGGGGCCGACAGGATCGAGGCGACCATCACCCCGACGGCCAGCATCGCCACCGACCTACCCTTACCGCGCATCGTCATAGTCTCCCTCGCCCGACAGTTTTCCGTACCGCATGATGTCCCCGCACCCGACGCACTACGGGCACGCCGAGATCAGCACCCGGGTTTCCGGGCCCAGCGGTGTGCCGGCCGCGGCGGCGCGCGCGACGGCCTCGGCGTAGGCGTCGTCCTCGGTGCGCCCGGCACCGCCGGACACCCCGCCGGTGGTGTCATCGCCGATCGTCATGATGCAGAGGTTGTCATTGCTGGCCTCGTCGCTGGTGCAGTCCCGCGCGCCGGCGGCCTGGCAGGCCGCGATCACCGCGGCCTCGGCGGCGTTGTCGTCGGGGCCGAAGGCGGTGTAGCCGACCAGCGTGTCGTTGATCAGGCCCGAACCGACCGCCTGGGCGACGTTGCTGAAGTCCTCGACCACCCCCGGCGGGCCGCCCGCCCAGGCCGGCGAGATGGCCAGCCCCAGCGCAACGGCGCCCGTCGCGAAGGTTCCGGCAAGCAACGTCAGCGGACGGATGCCCATGAAAGTCGGTCCTTCCCTCAAAACCTCAGGCCCTCAAGCCGATTTCGCTGACAGTAACACTCCGTCGGCATCGCGGCGCGGTGTGCGCGGTCGGGTTACCAGCCCCAGAGCATCCCGCGGCGCATGCCGCCGATGCCGCCCGGCATGGTCGAGCCGTGCGCCCGGGTCTGCGGCACCGCCTTGATCGACACGCTGCCGTTGGTCTCACAGCGAATCTGGCTGCCGACGTCGGTGCAGTCCGGGCGCGCGGCCGCCACCGGAGCACCGACCGGTGTCACCGCCAGCAGGCCCGCGATCGCCACCGCGACCGCGACCCGCCGCAGGCCCGGCCGGGCGGAGCCGCTCACCAACCCCACATCAGGCCGCGCCGACCCATGCCCGGCATCATCAGCTGGCCCGCACTGGGCGCCCGGGTCTGCGGCACCGCTTTGATCGACACGCTGCCGTTGGTCTCGCAGCGGGTTGCGCCGCCCGCCTCGTGACAGGTCGGCCGCGCGGCCGCCGTCGGCGCCGAAATCAGCGAGATCACCACCAATCCCGCGGCGAACAGAGCGCTCTTACCTCGCAGGTTCATCCGGTCCCCCTTCCGGGATGTGCGGTCGTCGGACACGGTTTACGCGCACGCCGAGATCAGTATCCGGGCGCTGGCCGGATAGGGGTAGCCGCCCTCGGCGGCATGCATGTAGGCGTTGTCGCGGGCGGCCTCAACGTTCGCGCCGGCGCCACCGCCGACCTGGCCGGTGCCGTCGTCACCGATCGAAACGATGCACAGTTTGTCGTTGGTCACTTCGTCCCAGCTGCATTCCACGCCGCCGCCGGCCTGGCAGGCCGCCACCACATCGGCCTTGGCCTCGTCCTTGGTGGCCCCGGTCGCGCGGAAGCCGACCAGCGCGTTGCCGACGTAGCCGGAGCCGACGGCCTCGAAGGACTCACCGGCGTCCTCGACGTAGCCGTCCGGACCGCCGGCCCAGGCAGTGCCCACCGAAAACGCGGACAACGCGACGCCGGCAGCGAACATCGCCGAAACCGTACGGGTGAAGGCCATCGGAGTCCTCTCATCAAGCCGATCGATAGGAGTGAAACTACCCGATCACGGCCGACGGCGGGGCTCAGCGCGCTGCCGGTGCGCGGGGCCTAGGTGACCAGGGAGACCGAGTTCGCCCGGCGCAGCTTGCCCGACGGGGTCTTCGGAATGGTGCCCGGCCCGAGCACGACGACGTTGCGCGGGCGCACGTCGACCTCGGCGACCACCTCGTGGGCCACCTGGCGCTCGATCCGGTGCACCTCGTCGGGATCCTGGTAGGCGTTGCTTTCGACGGCCACCGCGAAGGTCTCGCGGGAATGGCCGGCGTCGAGCCGGACCGCCACCGCGCAACCGGGCCGCACGCCCTCCACCCGGCCCGCGGCCCGCTCGATGTCGGTCGGGTAGATGTTGCGGCCGGCCATGATGATGACGTCCTTGACCCGGCCGCAGACCACCACGTAGTTCTCCTCGGTGATGTAGCCGAGATCACCGGTGTCGTACCAGCCGTGCTCGTCCTGGGCCGGCAGGAACCCGCCCATGGTCAGGTAGCCCGGGGTCACGCATTCGCCGCGCAGCTCGATGACGCCGACGCCGCGGGGCGCCATCACGTTGCCGTGCTCGTCGACGACCCGGATCTCCAGGTCCTGCAGCACCGGGCCCAGGGTGGCCAGCCGGCGGGTGTTGCCCTTGGTGGCCGGCACCGCCTGGCGCAGCGCGGCCAGCAGGTCGGCGTCGACCTCGTCGACCACCAGGCCGCGGCCCAGATCGGAGAACGACACCGCCAGCGTCGTCTCGGCCATCCCGTAGGCCGGCATCACCGCCTCGGGCCGCAGCCCGAACGGGCGGCCCGCGTCGATCAGGTCCTCCACGTCGGCCGGGTCCACCGGCTCGGCGCCGGACAGCGCGAACCGCAGCGAGGACAGGTCAAACTGGCCGGGCTCGGCCTGCTTGCGCAGCCGCTTGGCGAACAGCGCGTAGGCGAAGTTCGGGGCCGCGGTCATGGTGCCCTTGTACTTGTCGATCAGCTTGGCCCACAGCAGGGTGTCGCGCAGGAAGTCCATCGGGGTGACCTTGACCAGCTCGACACCGAAGAACATCGGGATGGTCAGGAAGCCGACCATGCCCATGTCGTGGAAGCACGGCAGCCAGCTGAGCATGACGTCGTTGCCGTCGGGATCCATCTTGGCGCCGACGAACATCGCCTCGGCGTTGGAGTAGATGTTGCGGTGGGTGATCTGAACGGCCTTGGGGCTGCCGGTCGACCCGGAGGTCAGCTGCATCAGCGCCAGGTCGTCCTCGCCGGTCTCGACCGGATCGATCGGGTCGGCGGTGAGCAGTTCCTCGACGGAGAGCACCTGCACGCCGCGCTCGGCCAGCACCGGGGCGGCCGCGGTGAACGGCTCGGAGATGATGACGGCCTTGGCGTCGATCATCCCGATGACGTTCATGGTGTCCTCGGCCCACATCACCAGGTCGGTGCGCGGGGTCGGCTGGTGCAGCATGGTCAGGCTCGCGCCGCGCATCCACAGCGCCTGGGCGGCCGGCGCGATCTCCACCGGAGCGCCGACCAGCATGCCGACCACGTCGCCGTGGTTGATGCCGGCCGCGGCCAGGCCGCCGGCGATCCGGCGGGCCCGCTCGTGCACCTCCAGCCAGGTCTCCCGGACCGGGGCGTGCGGCTCGCCGGTCACCATCCCCCGGGTGCTGTTCCGGGCGTTGTAGAACATTTTTTCGGTGAACCTGCTCACGAGGGCCTCCTCGGGTTCCGGAGCTGCGACAGCGACGACATCCCGAGACCCATGCTGCTACCGGCACCGGCACCGTCACGGGAGGCACGCACGCACGATCCGGGCGCGAATTGATCTCGGTTCGGTGATGGAGCGCGACGCAGTCGCGGCCCGCCGGTCAGCCGGCGGGCAGTCGTGAACATCGGATAGCTAGTCATCACCGCCGACCATCTTAAACTCCTCTTAAGTAACAACCAAACTTTCCCGGCATATGAGGGCCGTGTCACTCCCGCCCGGCTGCTCCGGCACGGCGGCGAGCCGGGTCGGTCCGCACCCGCGGGGTGCGCGCGGCTTAGTCTCGTGCGGTGCCTGCAACCGACGGGAGTACCGCAACCGAATGGGTGCCGACCGGGTCGGTGACCGTCCGCGTGCCGGGCAAGGTGAACCTGTACCTGGCCGTCGGCGATCTGCGCCCGGACGGCTACCACGACCTGACCACGGTGTTCCACGCCGTCTCGCTGTTCGACCAGATCACTGTCCGAAACGCCGACCTGCTGTCGGTCACCGTCGTCGGCGAGGGTGCCGCGACCGTGCCCACCGACCAGCGCAACCTGGCCTGGCGGGCCGCCGAACTGCTCGGTGAGTACGTCGGCCGGTCCGTCGACGTCGCCATCACCATCGAGAAGGCCATCCCGGTGGCCGGCGGGATGGCCGGCGGCAGCGCCGATGCGGCCGGCGTGCTGGTGGCGATGAACGCGCTGTGGGAACTCGGTGTGCCGCGCGCCGACCTGCACACCCTGGCGCTGCGGCTGGGCAGCGACGTGCCGTTCGCGCTGCACGGCGGCACCGCGCTGGGCACCGGCCGCGGTGAAGAGCTCACCACCGTGCTGGCCCGCAACACCTTCCACTGGGTGCTGGCCTTCGCCCACTCCGGGCTGTCCACCCCGGCGGTGTTCGGCGAGATCGACCGGCTCCGCGAGGTCGGCGAACCGCCGCAGTTGCCGCCGCCGGAGGCGGTGCTGGCCGCGCTGGCCGGCGGCGATCCGCGCGAGCTGGCGCCGCTGCTGGGCAACGAGTTGCAGCCGGCCGCGGTCAGCCTGGACACCGGGCTGCGCCGGACGCTGCGGGCCGGGGTGGAGGCAGGCGCGCTGGCCGGCATCGTCTCGGGGTCCGGCCCGACCTGCGCGTTCCTGTGCGAATCGGCCGCCGCCGCGGTGCAGGTGAGCAGCGAGCTGGCCGGCGCCGGGGTGTGCCGGACGGTGCGGGTGGCCAGCGGCCCGGTGCACGGCGCCCGGGTGGTGCCTGCCGCCGACCGGCCGAACTAGGGCCGACCGGGCTGGGGCTCGCCCGTCCCGGGCTCGTCGGCGGCCAGCTCCGCCAGCCGGACGAAGTCGGTGATCGCCAGGGTCTCGCCGCGCGCCGACGGATCGATGCCGGCCGCGGTCAGCAGCTCGGCGGCCCGCTCGGTGGACCCGGTCCACCGCGACAGCGCGTTGCGCACGGTCTTGCGGCGCTGCGCGAACGCGACGTCGATCAGGGCGAACAGCCGGTCCCGGAACTCCGGGTCGGTCGGCCAGCCCGGGTCATCGTGCCGGTCGATCCGGACCAGCCCGGAGTCGACCCGCGGCACCGGCCAGAACACCGACGGCGACACCGTCCCGGCCCGGCGCACCGTTCCGTAGTAGCGGGCCTTGACGCTCGGGACGCCGTAGTCCCTGCCGCCGGGCTCGGCGGCCAGCCGCTCGGCGACCTCCAGCTGAACCATCACCAGCACGGTGCGCACGGTCGGGCATTCGGCGAGCACCCGCAGCAGCGCGGGCACGGCGATGTTGTATGGCAGGTTGGCGACCAGCGCGGTGGGCGCGCCGGGCAGGTCGGCGCCCCGCAGGGTCAGCACGTCGCGGTGGATGACGGTCAGTCGCGCGGGTTCGGCGCCGTGCGCGGCGACGGTGTGCGGCAGCCGCTCGGCCAGCACCGGGTCGACCTCGACGGCCAGCACCGTCGCGCCGGTCTCCAGCAGCGCCAGCGTCAGCGACCCCAGGCCGGGGCCGACCTCAACGACGCTGTCGGCGGCGGTGATGCCGGCCGAGGCCACGATGCGGCGCACCGTGTTGGCGTCGTGGACGAAGTTCTGGCCCCAGGACTTACGCGGTCGCAGCCCCAGCTCGTCGGCCAGTTCCCGGATGTCGGTGCGGCCGAGCAGCCGGATGGTCAGCGGGCGCCGATCCGCGCACTGCAGGTCGGCCAGGCGCCCCAGCCCTGCACGGCCTGGGTCTTCGAGGCGATCGCGATCTGCTCCTCACGGGTGGCCAGGTCGGCGCGCGGGGCGTACTTGCCGCCGCCGTGGGCCAGCCAGGTGCCCGCGTCGAACTGCACGCCGCCGTAGAACCCGTTGCCGGTGTTGATCGCCCAGTTGCCGCCGGACTCACACGAGGCCAGCGCATCCCAGGCGCCGCCGTTGGTCACCGGAGGCACCTCGGTGCCGGGCTTGGCGCCGACCCGCAGCACCGAGTCGCGGGCCGGGGTGAGCACCGTGTTGGCGACGGGCAGCCGCCCGGTCTCCTTGCCGTTGACGGTGGCGACCGCGTAGGTGACGTCCTGCTCACCGGGGGTGCCCGGATCCTCGACGACCTGGCGGCTCATGTTCATCTCGGGGTCCTCGATCCGCCGGGCGGTCGGCTCCAGCGGGGCCCGCTCGGTGACCTTCTCCATCCGGATCCGGGTGACCTGGATCTGCATGCCCTCGGTCACCGGGGTGGACGGGGCGGGGTTGACCCGGTCGTTCTGCATCAGCGGCACACCGGCGGCGACCAGCAGGCCGGCCACGTTGGGGGCGGCCAGCCGGACCGTGCGCACCACGCCGGCGTCGTCGAGGGTGATGTTCTTGGCGCTCACCACCGGCAGCGCCATGCCGCCGAGCGGCAGCCGGGCCGAGCGGTTGGCGGCCACCGGCGCGGTGTCGGTCATCGACAGCTGGCTCAGCGCCTCGTCGACGGTGGCGGCCGTCGTCCAGACCTGGCCGGTGTCGCGGCCGTCCAGCGAGATCTCCAGCGGCCGGCTGCGGCGCAGCTCGATGGTCTGGTGGTCGGTGATCCGGTCACCGGCGGCGGGGAACAGGTCGTCGCGCTCGTCGACCTGGAAACCGTTCTCCGCGACGACGTCGATGACCCGCGACTTCATCGTCTTGACCGTGGTCGAGGCACCGTCGACGGTCAGCGTCACGGTCTTCTGTTCGGCGACGGCGTAGCCGCCGGCGCAGGTCAGCGCGAGCAGGGTGGCGCCGACGACGGCGCGCAGCTGGCCGGACTTCGACTGGTGCAGCTTGGTCAGTACGTTCAACGCGTCGATCCCCAACTCTCGTGGCGCTCGGCGGTCAGGCCGGAACGCCGTTGATAACGAGACGGTAACGAACCGTCTTGCGGCGGGGCAACCTTTCGGACAGTGGATCGGGACACACCCGGATCCCACCCAGCGCCGGTGGCGGTCGGCCGCATTCGCTGCGGCCAAACTTCAATAAGTCAAATTATATACGCGGCGGGCGTTTGCTGACGAATCCGCGGCGACGTCCCCGGCCGGGCGATCCAGCAGTTCGGCGAGGGCCCGGACGGTGTAGGGCAGGCAGTACGGTTCGTTGCGGGCACCCCGATACGGGTGCGGCGTGAGGAACGGTGCGTCGGTCTCCACAAGGAGCTGATCAGCGGGAATGAGCGGCGCGGCGGCGCGCAGCTCGCGCGCATTGCGGAAGCTGACGGTGCCCGACAGGCTCAGGTACCAGCCGGCGTCCGCGCAGCTGCGCGCCATCTCGGGCCCGGAGGAAAAACAGTGGAAGATCACAGTTTCCGGGGCCCCTTCGGCGCGCAGCACGTCGAGCACGGCGGCGTCGGCGTCCCGGTTGTGGATCATCAGCGGCTTACCCAGCCGCTTGGCCAGGTCGATGTGCCAGGCGAACGCCTCGACCTGGGTGGCCGGGTCCGCGCAGCCGTCCAGCCGGCCCGGCCAGT
The DNA here is from genome assembly GCF_010726955.1 of Mycolicibacterium fallax. NCBI lineage: Bacteria > Bacillati > Actinomycetota > Actinomycetes > Mycobacteriales > Mycobacteriaceae > Mycobacterium > Mycolicibacterium fallax. The sequence continues at coordinate 3,840,444 of NZ_AP022603.1, read as the reverse complement.
ACAGGTCCATGCCGGTCTCCCCCACCGCCACCACCCGCGGCTCGGCGGCCAGCGTCTCCAGTTCCGCCCGGGCCGCGTCGTCCAGCGCGTCGGCCCGGGTCGGGTGCAACCCGACGGCGGCGTACACCCGGTCGTCCCAGCCGGCCGCCGCGGCCGCCCAGCGGGCCGCCGCCAGGTCGTCGGCGATGGTCACCACGGCCTGCACACCGACCGCGCCGGCCCGATCCAGGATGGCCGCGACGTCGTCGGCGTCGCGGGCACCGCAGGCGTCCAAATGGGTGTGCGCGTCGATCAGCGGCGCCAGCGGCTCGGGTGCGGGCGGCGGCAGGACTTTGGTGCTCACGTCGCACACCATATGGTGATGCCTGACATGAGCGAGCCCTTCTACGTGACGACGGCGATCACGTACCCCAACGGCGCCCCGCATATCGGGCACGCCTACGAGTACATCGCCACCGATGCCATCGCGCGCTTCAAGCGCCTCGACGGCTTTGACGTGCGCTATCTGACCGGCACCGACGAGCACGGGCTGAAGATGGCGCAGACCGCGGCCGCCGAAGGCATCCCGACCGCCGAGCTGGCCCGGCGCAACTCCGATGTCTTCCAGCGGCTGCAGGAAAAACTCAACATCTCCTTCGACCGGTTCATCCGCACCACCGACGCCGACCACCGGGCGGCCTCGGCGGCGCTGTGGCAGCGGATGGCCGACGCCGGCGACATCTACCTGGACGCCTACGCCGGCTGGTACTCGGTGCGCGACGAGGCCTACTTCGCCGAATCCGAGACCGAACTGCGCGGCGGCGTGCGGGTGGCGACCAGCTCCGGGGCCGAGGTCACCTGGACCGAGGAGCAGACCTACTTCTTCCGGCTGTCGGCCTACACCGACCGGCTGCTGGCGCACTACGCCGAGCACCCCGAGTTCATCGGCCCGGACGCCCGCCGCAACGAGGTGATCAGCTTCGTCTCCGGCGGCCTCAACGATTTCTCCATCTCGCGCAGCTCGTTCGACTGGGGTGTTCCGGTGCCCGGCGACCCCGACCACGTGATGTACGTCTGGGTCGACGCGTTGACCAACTATCTGACCGGCGCCGGCTACCCGGACACCGACTCGGCGCTCTACACCCGGTACTGGCCGGCCGACCTGCACATGATCGGCAAGGACATCATCCGGTTCCACGCCGTCTACTGGCCGGCGTTCCTGATGTCGGCGGGCCTGCCGCTGCCCCGGCGGGTGTTCGCGCACGGCTTCCTGCTCAACGCCGGGGAGAAGATGAGCAAGTCGGTCGGCAACGTGGTCAGCCCCGATGCGCTGGTCGACGCCTTCGGGGTCGACCAGGTGCGCTACTTCCTGCTGCGCGAGGTGCCGTTCGGCCAGGACGGCAGCTACTCCGAAGAGGCGATCATCGGCCGGATCAACGCCGACCTGGCCAACGAGTTCGGCAACCTCGCCCAGCGCTGCCTGTCCATGGTGGCCAAGAACCTCGACGGCATCGTGCCCGAGCCGGGTGAGCTCACCGCCGCGGACGCCGCGCTGCTGGCCGAGGCCGACGCGCTGCTGGACCGGGTCCGCCGCAGCTTCGACGAGCCGGCCATGCACCAGGGGCTGGAGGCGATCTGGCAGGTGCTCGGCTCGGCCAACCGGTACTTCACCGCGCAGGAACCCTGGGTGCTGCGCAAGTCCGCCGACCCGGCCGACCAGCAGCGGTTCGCCGCGGTGCTGTACACCACCATGGAGGTGGTGCGCATCGCCGCGCTGCTGGTCCAGCCGATCATGCCGACCGCGGCCGACGCGCTGCTGGATCTGCTCAGCCAGCCCGCCGACCGTCGCGACTTCGGCGCGCTGGCGGTGCGACTGGCCCCCGGGACGGCCCTGCCGCCCCCCACCGGGGTGTTTCCCCGATACCAGGTCGAGTGACGGCAATGGCGCCGCACCGACCCCAAGGCGGGCCCTCCCGCGACATCAAGTGGAGTTGAAAGTTATGACACCCAACGGGTTACACGAGAAGCTCGAAGAGCTCTATACCGAGGTCATCCGGCGCAACGCCGGCGAGAACGAGTTTCACCAGGCCGTGCACGAGGTGCTCGACAGCCTCGGGCCGGTCGTCGCCAAGCACCCCGAGTTCGCCGACACCGCGGTGATCCGTCGGCTCTGCGAGCCGGAGCGCCAGATCATCTTCCGGGTGCCGTGGATCGACGACAAGGGCGCCGTGCAGATCAACCGCGGCTTCCGGGTGGAGTTCAACTCCGCGCTCGGCCCGTTCAAGGGCGGCCTGCGCTTCCACCCGTCGGTGTACCTGGGCATCGTCAAGTTCCTCGGCTTCGAGCAGATCTTCAAGAACTCGCTGACCGGCATGCCGATCGGCGGCGGCAAGGGCGGCTCGGACTTCGACCCCAAGGGCCGCTCCGACGGCGAGGTGATGCGGTTCTGTCAGTCGTTCATGACCGAGCTGTACCGCCACCTCGGTGAGTACACCGACGTGCCGGCCGGCGACATCGGCGTCGGCACCCGCGAGATCGGCTACATGTTCGGCCAGTACAAGCGGATCACCAACCGCTGGGAATCCGGCGTGTTCACCGGCAAGGGCCTGACCTGGGGCGGTTCCCAGGTCCGCACCGAGGCCACCGGCTACGGCACGGTGTTCTTCATCGACCAGATGCTGCGCACCAAGGGCGACTCGTTCGACGGCAAGAAGGTGCTGGTGTCCGGGTCGGGCAACGTCGCCATCTACGCCATCGAGAAGATCCACCAGCTCGGCGGCACGGTGGTCGGCTGCTCGGACTCCGGCGGCTACATCATCGACGAGAAGGGCGTCGACGTCGAGGTGCTGCGCGAGATCAAGGAGGTCCGGCGCGGCCGGATCTGCGACTACGTCGACCTGCGCGCCGGCGGCGCCTCCTTCGTCGCCGAACACAGCATCTGGGATGTCGGCTGCGACATCGCGGTGCCGTGCGCCACCCAGAACGAGCTGAGCGGCGACCAGGCCGCCGCGCTGATCAAGAGCGGCTGCAAGGTGGTCGCCGAGGGCGCCAACATGCCGTGCACGCCCGACGCGGTCAAGCTGTTCGCCGAGGCCGGGGTGATGTTCGCGCCGGGCAAGGCCGCCAACGCCGGCGGCGTGGCGACCAGCGCGCTGGAGATGCAGCAGAACGCCTCGCGGGACTCCTGGACCTTCGACGAGACCGAGGAGCAGCTCGCCGAGATCATGCGGCGCATTCACGACCGCTGCGTGGTCACCGCCGAGGAGTACGGCCAGCCGGGCAACTATGTCGCCGGAGCCAACATCGCCGGGTTCATCCGGGTCGCCGACGCCATGTCGGCACTCGGGCTGGTGTAACCGCTGTTCCACCGACGGTGGGCCCGGTGCTCTCGCACCGGGCCCACCGTCATTTTTTGGTGAGCTGGGTCACAATCGGAAGGGTGACTGTCACACCCGGGCCGGCGACGGTGTCTTGAGGGCATGAGTAAGCCCAACCAAGGAGCAGACATGACCGTCCAGACCTCAATCGTCGTCATCGGCGGCGGCTACGCCGGCGTGCTGGCCGCCAACCGGCTGCAGCCGCATCCGGGCGCCGCGGTGACCCTGGTGAACCCGCGCCCGCAGTTCGTCGAGCGGATCCGGCTGCACCAGCTGGCCGCCGGCAACCACGACGCCGTCGCCGACTACCGCAAGCTGCTGCACCCGGCCGTCACCCTGGTGGTGGATGCCGCGGTGCGCATCGACGCCGACGCCACCCGGGTGACGCTGGCCTCCGGCGCCGAGCTGCGCTACGACTACCTGGTGTACGCCGTCGGCAGCACCGCCGCGGCGCCGACGGTGCCCGGCGCCGCGCAGCACGCGTACCCGCTGGCCGAGTACGAGGATTCCCGCCGGCTGCGCGCCCGGCTGCAGGCGCTGCGACCCACCGATCCGATCGTCGTCGTCGGCGCCGGGCTGACCGGCGTGGAGACCGCCGCGGAACTCTCCGAGGCCGGTCGACCGGTCACCCTGGTCGGCGCCGAACTGACCCCCTCACTCGGCGCGGGGGCGCGCCGCCAGGCCGGAAAGCGGCTGGGCCGGCTGGGCGTTCGGATCGTCGAGGGCGCCGTCAGCCGGGTTGGTGCGACGTCGGTGCGGCTGGCCGACGGCACCGAAATACCGTCCGCTGCGACGGTGTGGTCCGCCGGTTTCGCGACCCCCGGGCTGGCCGCCGACAGCGGACTGCCCACCGACGAGCTGGGCCGGCTGCTGACCGACGAGACGCTGACCAGCTGCGGCAGCGACCGGATCGTCGGCACCGGAGACGCGGTCGCACCGTCGGCCGCACCGCTGCGGATGAGCTGCCAGGCCGCCCTGCCGCTGGCCGCCCAGGCCGCCGACACGGTGCTGGCCCGGCTGTCCGGGCGCTCGCCCGCCCCGATCAACCAGGCGTACACCGGCCAGTGCGTCAGCCTGGGCCGCCGCACCGGGGTGGTGCAGCTGGTGTACCGCGACGACAGCCCGCGCCGACTGTGGATCGGCGGGCGTTCGGCGGCCGGGATCAAGGAGTCGATCTGCCGGGCCACGCTGTGGATGCTGGGCCGGGAGGCCCGCCGGCCCGGCAGCTACCCGTGGCTGCGGGGCGACGCTCGGTTCCGCGCCGAGCGGGAACTGGCCGAGGCGGGTGCGCGGTGAGCGCCGACCGGCCGGATCCGGCGGCGGAGTTCACCCGGCTGCGTCCGCTGCTGTTCACCATCGCCTACGAGATCCTCGGCTCGGCCACCGACGCCGATGACGTGCTGCAGGACAGCTACCTGCGCTGGGCCGAGGTCGACGTCGAGGTGGTCCGTGACGTCAAGTCCTACCTGGCGCAACTGGTGACCCGGCAGGCACTCAACGCGCTGCGGGCCGCCGGCCGGCGCAAGGAGGAGTACATCGGACCGTGGCTGCCGGAACCGCTGCTGGTCGACCGGCAGCAGACCGCGGCCGATGCCGCCGAGGACATCATCCTGGCCGAGTCGGTCTCGATGGCGATGATGGTGGTGCTGCAGACGCTGACCCCCGACGAGCGGGCGGTGTTCGTGCTGCACGACGTGTTCGGCTTTGAGCACAGCGAAATCGCTTCGGCGATCGGGAAGTCCGCCGCCTCGGTGCGCCAGATCGCGCATCGCGCCCGCGGGCACGTGCGGGCCCGTCGGCACCGGTTCGAACCCATTGACGCGCACGCCTCCGAGCAGCTGACGGTCAGCTTCTTCGCCGCCGCGGCCACCGGCGACCTGGACGGGCTGATGGCGATGCTGGCCCCCGATGTGACCTGGACCGCCGACAGCGACGGCAAGGCCAGTGCCGCGCGCCGGCCGGTGTCCGGCGCCGAGCGGGTGGCCCGGCTGATCATCGGACTGGTCCGGCTCGGCGGGCCCGCGGCGCGGGTGGAGTCGGCGATGTACAACGGCGCGCCCGCGTTCGTGCTCTGGACCGGGGACCGACTGGAGGGCGTGATCAGCGTCGAGGTCACCGACGGCCTGATCACCAACTTCTACGCGATGCGCAACCCCGAGAAACTCGACACGGTGCTGGTGCCCCGGAGCATCGACCGCTGATCACGGGATTGGGGGCGCGGCACACCGGGCCGCGGGTGCGCGGGTGCGCGGTGGGCGCGGGGTTTGGGGCGCGGGGTTGGGGGTTTGGGGCGCGGCGCGGTTTTGCGTCGCCGTCGGCCAGCGGCAAAGCTGTGCTGATGCGCAATGACCGGCTCGGCGACCTGGGCCCGGCCCCGGGTGTGCTGCGCCGACTGGCCGCCGCGACCGCCCGGCGCGGACTGCCTGCACCGGCCGCGCTGACCGGCGACTGGCTCGGGTCGCGGGCGCTGATCGCCCCGAGCCTGCCCACCGCCGGGTGCGATCCGGGCCGGGTGTTCGACGTCGCACCCGCGGTCGCGCCGGCCGGCGGGCCCGTCGTCGGGGGCGGCTGGCTGGGCTACCTGTCGTATCCGGACCCCGGCGCCGACGGTCGCGGCCCGCGGATCCCGGAGGCCGCCGGCGGCTGGACCGACCACCTGCTGCGCTGCGACCGCGACGGCCAGTGGTGGTTCGAGAGCCTGCGCGACGCCCCAATGCCGGCCTGGATCGCCGAGGCACTGGCCGCGCCCGAGCCCGTCGCACCCGAGCCCGTCCCACCTGCCGCACCCGTCGCGACTGCGCCCGCCGTGCCCGTCGCACCTGCCGCACCCGGCACGGCCGGCACGCCCGTTGCCGCACCCGCGTCCGTCGTGCCCGCACCCGAGCCCGTCGCGACCGCACCCGAGCCCGCCGCGACCGCCTCACCTATCCCACCCGTCGCACGCGTCACGCCCGTCGCGCCCGAGCCCGCCGTCGCACCCGGCCCTCCCGTCGAGTGTGAAAATATTTTCACTCTCGGGCGCGAGCGTGAAAATATTTTCACACTCGAGGGGTCGCGAGGTCTCGAGGGGGCGCGAGGTCTCGAGGGGGCGCGAGGTCTCGAGGGGGCGCGAGGTCTCGAGGGGGCGCGAGGCGTCGAGGGGCCACTGGGCATCGACGGGACCGAGCCCGGCGGGGCGTGGCGGATCGACTGGCGGGCCCCGGACCGCGACCGGCATCGCGACGGCGTGCTGGCCTGCCTGGACGCGATCGCCGCCGGCGAGGTCTATCAGGCCTGCGTGTGCACCCGGTTCACCGGCACGCTGTCCGGCTCGGCGCTGGCGTTCTTCGCCGACGCGGTGACCGCCACCGCGCCGGCCCGCGCGGCGTTCCTGTCCGGGCCGTGGGGCGCGGTGGCGTCGCTGTCCCCCGAGCTGTTTCTGGCCCGGCACGGCGAGCAGCTGACCTCCAGCCCGATCAAGGGCACGCTGCCCGCCTCGGCCGACCCGGCACTGCTGCGGGCCTCGGTCAAGGACGTCGCCGAGAACGTGATGATCGTCGACCTGGTCCGCAACGACCTGAGCCGGGTCGCGAGCACCGGTTCGGTGACGGTGCCGGAGCTGCTCGCGGTCAAACCCGCGCCCGGGGTGTGGCATCTGGTGTCGACGGTGACCGCCCGGGTGGCCGCCGAGCTGCCGATGGCCGCGGTGCTCGACGCCTGCTTCCCGCCGGCCTCGGTGACCGGAACGCCGAAGCGCCGGGCCCGCGACCTGCTGCCCGACTGGGAGCCGGCCCGGCGTGGCATCTACTGCGGCACCGTGGGTTTCGCCTCACCGCTGGCCGGCACCGAACTCAATGTGGCGATCCGCACCGTCGAGTTCGACGCCGACGGGCACGCCGTGTTCGGCGTCGGCGGCGGCATCACCGCCGACTCCGATCCCGACGCCGAGTGGGCCGAATGCCTGCACAAGGCCGCGCCGACGCTGCGGCTGCGCCCGACTCAGTCCCGGGCGGCCAGCACCGCCTGATAGAGCTCGCGGCGCGACGGCGCCCCCGGGTGCGCGGCGATCACCCGCGCGCAGGCGTCCTTGACACCCATCCCGTCGTCGGTGAGCACCAGCACCTCCCCCACCAGGGTGTCGAGGTCGGCCACCGGCGTCGCCCCGGCCAGCACCACGGTGATCTCGCCGAGCACCCCGTCGGCCGCCCACTCGGCCAGCTCGGCCAGGCCGCCGCGGCGCACCTCCTCGTGGGTCTTGGTCAGTTCCCGGCACACCACCGCCGCCCGGTCGCCGCCGAGCACCTCGGCGGCGTCGCGCAGGCAGTCGGCCAGCCGGCGCGGGGACTCGAAGAAGATCACCGTGCGCGGCTCGGCGGCCAGCGTCGCCAGCCAGCTGCGCCGGGCACCGTCGCGCCGGGGCGCGAAGCCCTCGAAGCAGAACCGGTCGGCCGGCAGTCCGGACACCGCCAGCGCCGTCGTCACCGCCGACGGGCCGGGCAGGCAGCTGACCGGCAGCCCGGCGGCCACCGCGGCGGTCACCAACCGATAGCCCGGGTCGCTGATCAGCGGCATCCCGGCGTCGCTGACGGCAAGCACCGTCGCGCCGCCGGCGATGTCGTCGATCAGCGCGGGCACCCGGGCGGCCTCGTTCTGGTCGAACAGGCTGACCACCCGCCCGGTGATCCGCACATCCAGCGCGCCGGCCAGCGTGCGGACCCGCCGGGTGTCCTCGGCGGCGACGACGTCGGCGCTCGCCAGCGCCTCGCGCAGCCGCGCCGAGGCGTCCTCGGGCCGCCCCAGCGGCGTCGCCCCCAGCAACAGTCGGCCAGCAGTCATGCCCGACAGCCTACGATCGAGGGCGATGACCGCTCCCAGCTCAGTGATGCCGGAGCGGGCCGTACCCATGATCAGCCCCGCGCCGCTGGTCCCGCCGGCCGATTTCGGACCGCTGGATCGGCTGCAGGGCGCCCTGATGGCCGTGGTGATCGGCTCGCTGGCCGCCATCAGCCGGTTCGTGAACCTGCGCTCGCCGACCGACGTCGGCACGCCGATCTTCGACGAGAAGCATTACGCGCCGCAGGGCTACCAGATGCTGTCCAACTCCGGGGTCGAGGACAACCCCGGCTACGGCCTGGTGGTGCACCCGCCGATGGGCAAGCAGCTGATCGCCATCGGCGAGGCCATCTTCGGCTACAACTCGCTGGGCTGGCGGTTCACCGGGGCGGTGCTCGGGGTGGCGCTGGTGGTGCTGGTGGCGCGGATCGTGCGACGGCTGAGCCGGTCCACCCTGGTCGGCGCGATCGCCGGGATCCTGCTGATCTGCGACGGGGTCAGCTTCGTCACCTCCCGCACCGCACTGCTCGACGGGTTCATGGTGTTCTTCGTGGTGGCCGGGTTCGGGGCGCTGATCGTCGACCGCGACCAGGTCCGCGAGCGGATGCACAACGCGCTGCTGGACGGCCGGATCGCCGAGACCCGGTGGGGCCCACGGCTGGGCGTGCGGTGGTGGCGGTTCGGCGCCGGGGTGCTGCTGGGCATGGCGTTCGCCACCAAGTGGTCCGGGCTGTACTTCATCGCCGCGTTCACGCTGATGTCGCTGGCGTTCGACGTCGCGGCCCGCCGCCAATACCGGGTGCCGCGGCCGTGGCTGGGCACGCTGCGGCGCGACGTCGGCCCCACCGGCTACGCGCTGCTGGCGATTCCGTTCGCGGTGTACCTGGCCTCCTACGCGCCGTGGTTCGCCTCCGAGACCGGGGTGAACCGCTACCAGGTCGGCCAGACCATCGGCGAGCGGGCCTGGTTCCAGCCCCCCGACGCGATCCGGTCGCTGTGGTACTACAGCTACAAGGCGTTCTCCTTCCATTCCGGGCTGACCAACTCCGCGGGCAACCACCATCCCTGGGAGTCCAAGCCCTGGACCTGGCCGATGTCGCTGCGGCCGGTGCTCTACGCCATCGATCAGAACGACGTGCCGGGCTGCGGGGCGGCATCGTGCGTGCGGGCGGTGCTGCTGGTGGGCACCCCGGCGATGTGGTTCCTGGCGATCCCGGTGCTGGCCTACGCCGTGTGGCGGACGGCGGTGCGCCGGGACTGGCGCTACGCGGCGGTGCTGGTCGGCTACTGCGCGGGCTGGCTGCCCTGGTTCGCCGACATGGACCGGCAGATGTATTTCTTCTACTCGGCGCCGATGGCCCCGTTCCTGGTGATGGCCATCGCACTGATCTGCGGCGACATCATCTACCAACCCGGGGTCAACGCCGAGCGCCGAACACTGGGCCTGGTGGTGGTGTCGATCTATCTGGCGGCGGTGGTGACCAACTTCGCCTGGATGTTCCCGATCCTGACCGGCCTGCCGATCTCCGCGCACACCTGGAACATGGAGATCTGGCTACCGTCCTGGCGGTAGCGGCAGCGGATCGCGGGCGATCGGGCAGGACATGCAGCGCGGGCCGCCCCGGCCGGTGCCCAGCTCGGAGGCCGCGATCGGGAGCACCTCGATGCCGGCGTCGGCCAGTCGCGCGTTGGTCTGGGTGTTGCGCTCGTAGGCCACCACCACCCCCGGCGCCAGCGCCAGGGTGTTGTTGCCGTCGTCCCACTGCTCGCGTTCGGCGGTGACGGCGTCCAGTCCGGTGTCGATGACCCGCAGCGCGGCGATGCCCATCGCATCGGCCGCCGCCGCCAGGAACGGGCGCTCGGGGTCGATCCGCACCCCCGAGCCGGTGCGGTGCACGGTGTAGGCCGGCAGGGTGATCTGCGGGTACATCACCACCGCGTCGACGTCGACCATGGTGCAGACGGTGTCCAGGTGCATCTGGGCGCGTTCCTGGGCGATCGGCACGGCCAGCACGGTGTGCGCCAGGTCGTCGTCGAACAGGCTGCGGGCCAACGCTTCCGCGCCGGCCGGGGTGGTGCGCTCGCCGACGCCGACGGCCACCACACCCGGCGCCAGCAGCAGCACGTCGCCGCCCTCGACCGGGGCCGAGCGGGACTCGTAGGCCCGGCGCACCCCCAGAAAGCGCGGGTGGTGGGCGTAGATCAGGTCGGTCAGCGAGGTCTCGCGCTGCCGCGCGGGCATCGCCAGCGAGGTGATCGCCACCCGCGGCCCGATCCAGAACGACGAGTCCCGGGTGAACACCAGGTTCGGCAGCGGGTCGATGACGAAGTCGCCGCCGTGATGCATCCGCACCACCAGCGATTCGGCGTGGTCGATGGGCAGCTCGGTGAAGGTCATGCCCGCGATCAGCACATCGGCCAGCTCGGCGGCACCGAGCGTGCGCAGGTAGGCCGAAAGTTCTTGCGCCAGCGGCATTCCCAACCGTCGGGCGTCGACGGCCGCGGAGATGCCGTGCATCCGGGCGGCGCCGCTGGCCATCGCCTCGGCGAGCAGATCGGCCAGCAGCAGCACCTCGACGCCGCGGCCGCGCAGCAACTCGGCGAACGCGTCGTGCTCCTGCTGGGCCCGGGCCACCCAGGGCAGCCCGTCGAACAGCAGCCGGTCGTTGTTGCGCGGGGTCAGCCGCAGCAACTCCGGCCCGGGCCGGTGCAGGATCACCGCGCGCAGCGCAGCGACCTCGGAGTCGGCTCCCAGTTCGACGCTCACACCGCCCACCGTATCGCCGCCCGCCCGGCGATCCGCCGCCGACGCTTCGATATCGAACGGGTGTGCGATACGATTCGGGGGTGGGCATCGCGGTCCAGGAAGCATTGTTCGGCTCCGCCGACCGGCGGACGCTGGGCGACGGCGCCTGGATCGACGTACGGATGGGCTGGTTCGACGCCCCCGCCGCACTGTTCGACGAGCTGCTCGCGGCGGTGCCGTGGCGGGCCGAACGTCGGCAGATGTACGACCGGGTGCTCGACGTGCCGCGGCTGCACAGCTTTCACGACCTCGCCGCCGACCACCTGCCGCACCCGGTGCTCAAGCAGTTGCGTCGCAGGCTCAACGACATCTACGCCGGCGAGCTGGGCGAACCGTTCGCCAGCGCGGGGCTGTGCCTGTACCGCGACGGCGAGGACAGCGTGGCCTGGCACGGCGACACCATCGGGCGCGGGGCCACCGACGACACCATGGTGGCGATCGTCGGCCTGGGCGCCACCCGCACCTTCGCGCTGCGGCCGCGCGGCGGCGGCCCGTCGCTGCGGATCCAGCATCGCCACGGCGACCTGCTGGTGATGGGCGGCAGCTGCCAGCGCACCTGGGAGCACGCCATCCCGAAGACCACCCGGCGGGTCGGGCCCCGGATCAGCATCCAGTTCCGCCCCCGCGGAGTGCACTAGTCGCGGATCGCCGCGACCCCGGCGGTCAACAGCTCCGCGGCCCGCTTGGTGTCCACCGGCATCGGCGGCTTGCCCGGCAGCACCAGCGGATTGGCGGTCACCACCACCTGATAGTTGCCGAAATGCGCGAGGTAGCTGTAGATCTGGCCGGTCTGCGGCTTGCCGCCCGCGGTGGTCTGCAGCACCCGGTGCACCGCGCGGGTCTGGACCCCGTCGAGCTGCGGGGCCTCGATCACCGACACGGTGCCGCGGGCCTGCGGCCCGGCGAAACTGACCTTCTGGCACTCCGGGCCGGGCTCAACCATCGGCATCGGCTCGTTGGTCTCCATCGCGATGACGATGAACCGGTTGCCCTGCCCCTCGGCCGACACCGCCGCCATGTTGCCCTGCAGGTCATCGGGCACCGGCTGGCCGCCGGCCAGCTTCGCGCAGTCGGCCGGGTCGAAGACCACCCCGTCGGGCAGCTTCTGCTCCTGGCGCAGCCGGTTCGGGTCGATGCCGGTCTCGGGCACCGATTTGACGGTGAACTCCGGGCCGAAGGCGCCGCGCACCTGGTCGATCCGGGTGATGTCGGCGCTCGGGTCGGTGTCAATCGTGCAGCCGGCCAGCAGGGCCGCGCACAGCGGCGCGACCAGGACAGCGCGGATCCGCGGGGCAGGCGTTGCAAGCATCGCCGGTCAATGTACCCGGCGCAGCTCGGACACCGCGTCGACCAGCAGCCGCGCGGTGTACTCGTCGGTCAGCGGGCCGGGCGGCTGCTGCGGGTCGGTGATCGTCGTGACGGCCACCAGCTGGCCGTCCAGCGCGGCGGTCAGGATGCGCAGCCGCGAGAGCGTGCGGGTGCCCGATTCCACCGCGGTGACGGACTCGGCCGCCAGCCCGGCGGTGCGCGCCCCCTCGATCGGCGGGGCGGGGACCGGGTGGGCCAGCGCGGTGGTGTGCCGGTAGGTCATGGTCCAGGAGCCGCAGTCGCCGACCGGCGGCGGCGCGACGTCGCCCAGGGTCACGGTCAGGTACACGGTGCCGTCGGCGCCGGAGGCGGACAGGCCGCGGGTGCCGACGGGAGCCGACGGGCCCAGCAGCGTCGCGCACACCGCCGGATCGGCGGTCCAGCCCGGCCCGAATCCGGCGAACGCGGCCGGGCCGGTGTCGCCGGGAACGTCGGCGATCTCGTAGCCGGCGGGCAGCGCGGCGCGCAGCCGTTTGATCCGGGTGGGGTCCAGCCGGCCGGTGGCCGGGACCGCGCGGTCAGTCACCGCGGTGCCCGATTCGGCCGGCGCGGTGTCGGTGGCCGGCGCGGGTCCGCCGCAGCCGGTCAACAGTCCGGCGGCGACAGCGACGCCCAGCACCGTGCGCATCTGTCGTTGCTATCACAATCCGGCGGCACGGGGCGCAGACTGAGCCGGTGCACGCGGTGCGGCGGCGCCGCAAGAGGCAGGGGCCGACCCCGACGTTCGGTATCGTCGGGCCGATCGGCCTGTTCGGCCATTTCGCCGCCCCGCCGTCGCCCGTCCCGATCGCGCCGGCGCGGACCGGTAACCACCGAAGGGAACCTCAGATGCCGTTGACCAGAACCGCCGCCGGGCTCGCCGCCGCGGCCCTGCTGATCGGGGCCACCGGATGCTCGAAGCCCGACACCGCACCAGCGGCCCCGGCCAGCACCTCTGGCACCGCGGCCCCGGCGCTGCCGTCGTTGCCCCCGGTGCCCTCCGGCGCCGAGGCTCCGCCGATCGTGGGGCCGGTGTCGCTGACCGAATTCGCCAAGGCCAACGGGCTGACCGCGACCCCGCTGCGGCACGGCCAGGCCGGCCCGACCGTCGAACTGCCCGCGATGGACGGCTGGACGCTGAGCTACGACCTGCCCGAGGCCCCGTTCGGCGCGCTGGTCTTCGACCATCCCAGCGACCCGGACATCCCGGGCCGGGTGCTGGTGACCATGACCAAGCTCAGCGGACCGGTCGAGCGCGACGCGGTGTTCGCCGCCGCCGGCAACGAACTGCGCGCACTGCCGAACTTCCAGGGCCCGGCCACCGGTCAGAGCAGCAAGCTCGACGGCTACGTCGCCGACCAGGTCGGCGGCCTGTACGGTGACGACGGCCGGCTGGTCGCCCAGAAGACGGTGGTCATCCCGGCCGGCGACGTCAGCTACGTGCTGCAGGTCCGCGCCTCGGGCAGCAACCAGGACGCGGCCGCGCTGATGTCGGCGACCGCCGACATCGACAAGAAGACCGTCATCACCGAATAGCCGGTCAGGCCCGGGAATACGCCGCTGCCTCGGCGATCAGCGCGGGGTCCGGGCGCACCCCGGTGTAGCGCTCGAACTGTTCGGCGGCCTGCCCGGCGATCACCTCGGCGCCGGTGATCACCGGGGTGCCGGCCGCACGTGCGGCGGCGATCAGCGGGGTTTCCGACGGGAACGCCACCACGTCGAACACCGTGTCGGCGGCCGCGATCAGCTCCGGCGGGAACGCCAGATCGCGCTCCTCGGGCCCGCCGGCCATCCCGATCGGGGTGACGTTGACGATGATCGAGGCGCTCGCCCCGCCGAGGTGGTGACGCCAGCGGTAGCCCAGCCGGTCGGCCAGCGCCGGCCCGGCGTCGGTGTTGCGCGCCACCACCGTCCCGTCGCGAAAACCGCTGTCCCGGAACGCCGCACCGACCGCCGCGGCCATTCCGCCGCTGCCGGCGATCAGCACCGAGCGGTCCGGGCTCAGGCCGTGGGCGGCGATGAGCTGCGCGACGGCCAGGTAGTCGGTGTTCGACGCGGTGAGCCGGCCGTCGTCGTTGACGATGGTGTTGACCGCACCGATCACCTGCGCCGACGGCTCCACCCGGTCGACCAGCGCCAGCACGTCGGCCTTGAACGGCATGGACACCGAGGCGCCCCGGATGCCCAGCGCCCGCACACCGCCGATGGCCGCGGCGATGTCGGTGGTGGTGAACGCCTTGTAGAGGAAGTCCAGCCCGAGCCGGTCGTAGAGGAAATTGTGGAAGCGGGTGCCGATGTTGCTGGGACGCGCGGCCAGCGAGATGCACAGCGTGGTGTCCTTGGTCAGCGGCGGGCGCATCCCGGTTCCCTCCCGAATCGTCGGTCGGCGCTCACAGCGCCCGCAGTGCCCGGCGGGCCATCTCCTCGATCCCGCGGGTCACCTCCGGCTCAAACGGATCGGTCTGCGGGACGTCGATCTCGGTGGCGACGACGGCCAGATCCTCGCGCTCCCAGTGCGCGCCGGCGTGGTCAAAGATGGCCCGCATCGGCTGGTTGCTCGACAGCACCCGGGCGTGAAAAGTGCGCACCCCGGCCACCCGGGCGGCGATCCACAGCGCACCCATCAGGAAGGTGCCGATGCCGTGGCCCTGATAGGCGTCGGCGACGATGAACGCCACCTCGGCGCGCGGGGAATCCGGCTCGTCGCGGACGAAGCGGGCGTCGGCGACCAGGTCGCCGTCGTCGGTGACGACCACCCAGACGAAGTGCTCGACGTAGTCCACCTCGAACAGGTACCGCATCAGCTGTTCGCTGGGATGACGGGCGGTCTGGAACCGGCGGTAGAAGGTGTCGTTGGAGAAGGTGATGTGGCTGTGCATGCTGCGGGCGTTGTCGCCGGGCAGCACCGGACGCAGCAGCAGACGCTGGCCGGTGTCCAGCCGCAGCGGCACCGGGGTGATGAACGCGGCCAGCCGCTGCCGGGCGACCCGGATCAGCCGCTCAAGCACCCCGGGCAGCTCGATGAGCACCGCGAAGGCGTCCTCCCCGCCGCGCCAGCCGGTCAGGTCGGTGATGGCGTGCACGGTGGCCGATCGCGGCGAATTGCGCAGCAGCGCAAGCTCGCCCACGATCCGGCCGGGGTCGACGTCGACGGCGATCTCGGTGCCGTCGGGCAGGTCGCGGTGCACCTCGACGGTGCCTGCGGCGATGATCAGAAACGTGTCGGCGGGATCGCCCTGGCGCACCAACACCTCGCCGGCGCGCGCGTTGCGCGGCACCAGCAGCCGCGCCAGCGGGTCGAGGTCCGCGACGGTGCAGTCCGCGAAGACCGCAAGACCGGCCAGCGCCGCGGCCCGTTCGGCTACCGTTTCGACCACCCGTGGTGTCCTTCCGCCCGCTGGAACACTACTCCGGCCGAGCTCAGCCGTCCGGCCGATCAGTCACCGATGCGTTCGACGAGGACGGTGCCGTCGGTGGTCCCCGCGCACGGCGCGTCGGTGGTCAGCTGACGTTTGCCGGTGAGCTTCTCGATCGGGTCCGAGGCCGGCACCGGCAGCGCGAACTCGGCGCGGTCGTGCACGACGGTCGGCCGGCCGTCGGGGCAGCGGCCCGGCTCGCTGATCTGGTAGGACCAGGCGCCGTCGGCGAACACAAAGGTCAGTTAGCGGTTCTCGGCGGTCAGCAGCGTCACGCAGCGTTCGCCGGTGGGCACGCAGTAGGTTCGCACCTTGCGTTCCATCGGCGGTTCGGTCTCGCCGGTGGCGGTGTCGGTCACCAGCACCCGGTACCGGCCGCTCATTCCCTCGGCTCGGTTCGGCACCCGCGCCGGCATCCGGTCCGGCTCGAGCACCGCGATGGCCGGGTCAACGTCACCGGTGCGGGTGAGCGTCACCGAACGGTCCGCGTTGCAGCCGTTGTTGGAGGCGGTCAGCGACCGGTAGGTGCCGGTGAACCCGCCGTTTTCGGCCGGATGCAGCGTCAGCGTCTTGAACTCCTCGGTGGGCTGGTCGCCGCAGGTCGCCTGGTTGATGCTCACCCCAAGCCAGTGCTTGCCGGTGTAGTCCAGCCGCACCTCGGGCAGGGACAGCTCCGGCGGCGGGTCCACGACCGTCGCCGACGCCACGCAGCCGTCCCGGCAGTCCGACCGAACCATCACGGTCATCGTGAGCGGGTCGGGGCCCAACTCGTCGCTGCCCGAGCCGGCGGCCTGCAACGCCCCCAGCTCCAGGGTGTAGGCGCCGTCGAAGGTCGCGGTCTGCGCGTCGTCGCCGGGCGCATTGTCGGCGGGCTGCGGCGAGCAACCGGCCAGCCCCGCGACCAGCATCAGCCCCGCCGAGGCCCGGATGATTCCCGCTGCGGTGACCATCTCTACCCCTCCTGCCGCTGCAGCGCGAGGTCGAAGTCGCGCATCACGCCCGCGCAGCCGCCGTGCACCGTCACCAGTTCCGAGCCGGTGAGCGACTGGATCGGGGTGGTCGCATCCTCCGGCAGCGCGTACTGCTCGTACATCAACTGGTGACCCGGGCTGCCGGAGCCCGGGCACTCGGCCTCACCGGCGTTGAACTGTGCCGACCACTGCCCGCTCTCGAACAGGAAGGGCACCACCACCGGGCCGTCGACGTCCTGGAAACGCTTGAGCGCGACGCAGTCGTCGCTGTTGCGGACGCAGAAGCTGCGGAAATCGACGGTGGCGCGGTCCACCTCGGCGCCCTCGGAATCGGTGGCGACCCGCTCATAGCTGCCGGTCAACCCGGCCGGCGCGGACGGCTGCCAGGGCGCGGCGTCCACCGTCTCGGGCAGGTCGATGCCCGCATCGATATCCCCGGTGCGGGTCATGGTGACGGGCTCCTCCAGCACCACCACGCATTCCGGGCTGGCCGTGCGGACGTCGATGCGGGTCCCGGTCAGCGCGTCCTCGCCCGGAATGAGGCTCCACTGCACCGTCTGCAGGCCGACGCTGCCGTCGGAGCAGGTCCAGTCGGTCTGCTCGACGAGCTGCCAGCTGCCGTCGACGAAATCGGCCACCATGGGTTCTGCCGGAGTGCCGTCGGGCTCGGTGAAGACCGCCGTGGGGTCGTCGTCGCGCAGTCGCAGCGCGAGCTGGGTGCAGCCGTCGTCGGCGCAGCTGGTGCGCACCGCGTACTGGCGCGACCAGGACTTCCCCGGGCTGGGCCGGCCCATATTGGTCAGCTTGTCGCCCTGCACGGTCACCGTGTACACGCCGTTGAGCAGATCGGTCGGCTGCTCTTTCGGCTCTTGGTCCGTGCCGCACCCGGTCAACGCCGCCGCCAGTCCGAGCGCCAGCAGCAACCCACCGGATCGTGTCACGGTCCTTCGGTGAATACGCATTGGCCCTCTTCCTGCGCCCGCGCGGCGATTGGCGTCGCGCCCACGGACAAATGTAGGGCACGGCGCGAGTTCCGGCATCCCTTGCGGTGACCCGGGCGCGAATGCGGCGGCTGGCCCTGCCCCGCCAGCCCTTTTCCGGCGAGCCCCTTCCCCGTGAACCCCGCCCTCGCGAGCACCTTCCCCGCAATCCCCTTCCCCGCGAGCCCCTTCCCCGCGAGCCCCTTCCCCGCGACCGCTCACCCTGGTACGCGACACGCCTAGGTCCGTGTACACAGCTGAGCGCTGGCCGGAGAGTCCCGCCGCGACCGCTCACCCTCGTACACGACACGCCGAGGCGCGTGTACCCAGCTGAGCGCTGGCCGGGACGGCGGCGGGGGCGCCGGGGGCGCGGGAAAGAGAAAAACCCGCTGCTAACAGCGGGTTTTCATGGTGGAGCTAAGGGGAATCGAACCCCTGACCTACTCGATGCGAACGAGTCGCGCTACCAACTGCGCCATAGCCCCGTGACCGCTATGCAGGCTACCAGCCGCCGCGACCGGATCTGAAATTCGCTGGTCACTGCCCCGCTGCGCGCGGCAGGTCGTAGTGCCGGGCGTAGGCGACCTCTTCCAAGTGCTCGAAGACCGGGTCCTCGTCGTCGATCTCCAGCACCACCGCCCCGGGCTGCCGCAACCGGGTGGGCACGACGTCCATCTCGCGGTCGTAGGTGTTCTCCACCCCGAGCCGGGAGCGAGCCATCCGGGCCATCCGGCGACGGCGCAGCCGCTCCTCGATCCGGGTCTGCCGGCGCAGGTAGGCCAGGTACAGCAGGGTGACGACGGCCAGCCCGGCGCACATCCACCAGAACACCGGGGCCAGCGCCAGCCCGGCCGCCGCGGAGATGCCCAGCAGCACGCACATCGTCATCAGGACCCGGCTGCGGAACCGGTACTTGCGGGCGCTGACCGCCGCGGCGGTCTTGGTGGCGTAACCGCGACCGTGGCTGATCGGCGCCTGACGGCTGAACCGGCTCTCCTCGGCGGGCGGCTCCAGCCCCGAGGTGTCCTCGACGTACTGGTACTCGTCGTCGCCCATCTCGTCGGACTCGTCGGCGCGGACCGGCTCGGCGGGCGACTCTTCGACGGCATCCTGCTCGACGGCCGCCTGCCCGACAGGAGCCTGTGGGGCCTCGGTGACCACCTCGATCGGTCCCGTGACGGCCTCGGTGATCCGCCCGACCGGCAGCGCCCCGGAGTCCTCGTCGACGATGTCGACGTCCAGGTAGTCCTCTTCCTCGGCGACCACGGTCTCGTTCATCACGACCACCGAGTGCACCTGGGTCACCCGGGCGGTGACCACCACGGGGCCGGTGGCGTCCTCGTCGTAGTCGTCGTACTCGTCGTCCAGATCGGCTTCGGGCTGCCAGTCCGGATCGCTGCGATGGCCATGGGCCGGTCCGCGGCGGCGCAGCAGCCGGGACGCCTTGACGTTGAGCACCCGGGTGGCCAGCGCGACGTCGCTGGTGCGGCGCACATTGTCCCGTTTATTGATCAGCATGGGCACCAGGACAAAAAGCCAGAGCACCACGAGGGAGATCCAGAGCAATGACTGGGGGATGCTTGGCATGGTGGCCTGCTCCTTTCGGGTCCCAGGCTAGGTCCTGAGAGCAGCGCAACCGCGGGGACGCGCCGAGTCAATTACATACTTGTAATTCGACAATTACAAGCACCACTAGGCTCACGTGTCACATTAATAACATCCGTAACATTCTCGGCGGATCGGCCCGCCGGGGAGTCTGCGCCGAGGATCCCGGCGAGCTCAGGTCCACCAGGCGCGACCGTCACGCACCAGCCGGGCCGCCGCCGAACCGGGGCACTCCTCCACCGTCATCGCCACCAGCAGGTGATCCCGCCAGGCGCCGTCGACGTGCAGGTAGCGCCGCAGCAGGCCCTCCTCCCGGAAGCCCGCCTTGGCCAGCACCCGGCGGCTCGCCGCGTTCTCCGGCCGGACCGTGGCGTCCACCCGGTGCAGACCCACCGGACCGAAGCAGTGGTCCAGGCCGAGCGCCACCGCGCCGGTCGCCACCCCCAAACCGGTGACCTCGCTGTGCACCCAGTACCCGATCCAGGCCGACCGCAGCGCCCCGTGTGCGACGTTGCCGATGGTCAGCTGCCCGCAGAACCGGCCGTCGAGCTCGATGACGTAGGGCAGCATCCGGCCGGCCTGGGCCTCCGAACGCATGCTGCGGCGCAGCGACGGCCAGGAGGTCGTCGCGTGCCGGGCCTCCCAGCTGGGCTCGGCGCTGGGCTCCCAGCGTTCCAAGGCGTCCCGGTCGGCGTTGCGAATGCGGCTCCAGGCCACCCCGTCGCGCAGCCGCGGCGGACGCAGGGTCAGCACCCCGGCCGGCACCCGCAGCGGACCGACCGGCATCGGCCAGCCCGGATGCACCGACGCCGGGCGCAGCCAGTGCGTCACCGGCTAGCCGCGCTGCGCCAGGAAGGCCACATCGACGATCTCGCCGGTGCGGACCTCCTCGGTCGCGGCAGGCACGATCACCAGACAGTTGGCCTCGGCAAGGGTGGCCAGCAGGTGCGACGACGAGCCCGGGGCCCCGCCGAGCGCCTGCACCAGGTACTCGCCGGTGTCCTGATCGCGCATCAGCTGCCCGCGCAGGTAGCCGGTGCGGCCGGGCACCGAGGTGATCGGCGCGACGGCCCGGGCCTGCACGATGCGGCGCAGCGGCTGACGTTTGCCCAGCGACATCCGGATCAGCGGGCGGACCATCACCTCGAAGACCACCAGCGCGCTGACCGGGTTGGCCGGCAGCAGGAAGGTCGGCACCCCGTCGCGGCCCAGCTGCCCGAAGCCCTGCACCGAACCCGGGTGCATGGCGATCCGGGCGACCTCCATTTCGCCGAGCTCGGCGAGCACCGCGCGCACCGCCTCGGCCGCCGCACCGCCCACCGCTCCGGCGATCACCACGATCTCGGCGCGGGACAGCTGCCCCTCGACCACCTCACGCAGTTTCACCGGGTCCGAGTCGACGATGCCGACCCGGTTGACCTCGGCGCCGGCGTCCCGGGCGGCGGCGGCAAGCGCATAGGAGTTGACGTCGTAGACCTGCCCGTTGCCCGGTGTGCGGCTGACGTCGACGAGTTCGCCGCCGACCGACATGATCGACAGCCGCGGCCGCGGATGCACCAGCACCCGGTCGCGCCCGACCGCCGCCAACAGCCCGACCTGAGCCGCGCCGATGATGGTGCCGGCCCGCACTGCCACGTCGCCGGGCTGCACGTCGTCGCCGGTGCGGCGGACATAGGCACCCGATCGGACCCCGCGCAGCACCCGCACCCGGGACTGGCCGCCGTCGGTCCAGCGCAGCGGCAGCACCGCGTCGGCCAGCGTCGGCATCGGGGCACCGGTCTGGATGCGGGCGGCCTGACGCGGCTGCAACCGGCTCGGGGTGCGGTCACCCGCCGCGATCGCGCTGACCACCGGCAGGCTCACCGTGCCGCCCGCCTCCGCCTCGTCCCCGGCGCCGAGCACGTCCACGCTGCGCACCGCGTAGCCGTCGATGGCGGCCTGATCGAAACCGGGCAGCGGCCGCTCGGTGACGACCTCCTCCGCGCACATCAACCCCTGCGCCTCGGCGATCGCCACCCGGACCGGCCGGGGGGCCACCGCGGCGGCCTGCACCCGGGCCTGCTGTTCCTCCACCGAACGCACTGAATCGAGCCTTTCTCAGCGTGACCCCGGCGGCACGCCGCACCGGGTCACGGTGTCTCGCTTATCGGTCGCTCAGGCCCAGCCGCTCGATGAGCCAGCGGCGCAATTCCGGGCCGTAGTCGTCACGCTCCAGCGCAAAGTCAACCGCAGCCTTGAGGTAGCCGCCCGGATTTCCCAGGTCGTGTCGGGCACCGCGGTGCACCACCACGTGCACCGGATGCCCCTCGGCGATCAGCAGCGCGATCGCGTCGGTCAGCTGAATCTCGCCGCCGGCGCCGGCCTCGACCCGGTGCAGCGCGTCGAAGATCGCCCGGTCCAGCACGTAGCGCCCGGCCGCGGCGTACAACGACGGCGCCTGGTCGGCGGGCGGCTTCTCCACCATCGCCTTGACCTTGAGCACGTTCGGGTTGGCGGCGTCCGGGACCGGCTCGACGTCGAAGACGCCGTAGGCGCTGATCTCGTCGGGCGCCACCTCGATCGCGCACAGCACCGAGCCACCGCGCCGAGCCCGCACCTTCGACATGGTCTCCAGCACCCCGGTGGGCAGCACCAGATCGTCGGGCAGCAGCACCGCGACGGCATCCTCGTCGGGGGCCAGCTTCGGCTCGACGCACAGCACCGCGTGTCCCAGGCCCAGCGGCTCGGCCTGCACCACCGATTCGACCTTGATCAGGGCCGGGGCGCGTCGCACCTTCTCCAGGATCACGTGCTTGCCGCGGGCCTCCAGGGTGCCCTCCAGCACCAGGTCCTCGACGAAGTGCGCGACCACGCCGTCCTTGCCCTCGGAGGTGACGATCACCAGCCGCTCGGCACCGGCCTCGGCGGCCTCGGCGGCCACCAGCTCGATGCCCGGGGTGTCGACGACCGGCAGCAACTCCTTGGGCACGGTCTTGGTGACCGGCAGAAAACGGGTACCCAGGCCGGCGGCCGGCACGATGGCCGTGCGCGGAATCGGAACCTGCGGCGTACTCACGCGACCAGCCTAGAGCGTGGACGCACGTCGGTCACCGTCGGCCATCTGCCAGGGTGAAGCCATGCACACCGAGGCAAAGTCAGCCCTGCGCCGACGACTGCTGGCGGCCCGGCGCGCGGTCGGCGCACCGCAGCGCAGCGCCGAAGCCGCCGCACTGACCGCGGCGCTGACCGCGGCGATCGCCGAGCGGGCCCCCGACACCGTCTGCGGCTACGTCCCGGTGGGATCGGAGCCCGGGTCGATTTCACTGCTGGATGCCCTCGATGCGGCCGGGGTCCGGGTGCTGCTGCCGGTCACCGTCCTCGACGACGACGGCGGGCCCGGCCCGCTGCGCTGGGGCCGGTACCGCCCGGCCGGGCTGGTGGCGGCGCGCTACGGCCTGCGGGAGCCGGACGGCCCGGTGCTGCCGGCCGAGGAGATCGGTGCCGCGCAGCTGATCGTGGTGCCCGCGCTGGCGGTGGACCGGCGCGGCGGGCGGCTGGGCCGCGGCGCCGGGTTCTACGACCGGTCGCTGCCGCTGCGCGCCCCGGGCACACCGCTGATCGCCGTGGTCCGCGACGAGGAAGTGCTCGACGAGGTGCCCACCGGCCCGCACGACGTCGCGATGACCCACCTGGCCACCCCGGGGTTGGGGGTGCGGGCGGTCTCAGCACCGTGAAATACCTCACCCCCGGTCACCGGGACCGGGGGTGATGCTGAGCTCAGTGGTGTGGGGACCGGATCAGAAGTCGCCCATCGGGGCGCCGATCGGCCACGGCCCCTGGAACGCGCCCGCGGTGGAACCCGGGACGGCCTTGGCGGAGTCGCGGACCTCGCCCTGTGCCTCGATCACGCCGGCACCGGCCAGCCGGGTCTCGGACTGACCGCGCGCCACGTTCGGCGAGTTGACCCGAACACCCTGGTAGGACGACACGCTGGCCTGCCGGCTGTGTACCTCGGGGCCGGGCGCCATCTCGTTGACGTCGGCGACGGCGACGGCCGCGGAGGCCAGTGCGGCGGCGGCGATGCCGAGCACGCCGATGCCGGCGATGCCCACGGTGCGGGCCCTGCGGCTGCGGATGCGTGCGGTCATGACTGCCTCCTTGTTCGGCGTCGGACACCCAGTCCCGATCGGGCGGGACGTCCGATGGGCCCAGTTTATCAGCGACCGCCGCCTTCCGCAGGGCTCGCGGAGCACCGGTGCCGGCGGCCGGGAATCAGAAATCCCGCCTGGCGGTTCTAGCACTTGAGGCGCTAGAGTGCCAACAGTTTCAGATCCCGGAGGTTCCCCGTGCCCACCTACAGCTATGCCTGCACCGACTGCGACGATCGCTTCGACGCCGTGCAGGCATTCAGCGACGATGCACTGACCACCTGCAGCAAGTGCAACGGCAGGCTGCGCAAACTGTTCGGCTCGGTCGGCGTGGTGTTCAAGGGCAGCGGTTTCTACCGCAACGACAGCCGCACCTCGTCGAGCAACACCGGGTCCAGCGGCGCGCCGAAGGCCGAGAAGTCCGGCGACTCCGGATCCTCGAGTTCCTCGGACAGCGCTTCGTCGAAGCCGGCGGCCCCCGCGCCCGCCGCAGCCGCCGCCAGCAGCTGACCGCGCGCGGTCAGCAGCCACCGTCGGTGCAGATCTTGCCGGCGCCCACCCGTCCTTCGGTGTGCGGCAAGGCCATGTTGCCCGGCTTGGCGATCGTGCCGTGCCGCACAATGCCCTGAGTAGTTCGGATGTCGACCCGTTCGTGCGCGTCCGTCCCGCCGGATTGCCGGGCGGTGGGCGTTCCGGTGGTCTCCGGGCCGGCCGTCCCGCCGCCCTCGCTGTCGTGATGGCCGTGCGTTCGCCCGGTTTCCGCCGGCGAGGTCGTTGCCGCGTGCGCGGCGCCCTGACCCGTCAGCACCAGCGCGGCGAAACCGACGGCCAGCGCACCGACCATGGCGGCGGCGCGCCGCCCACCCATCGCGTGGTCCGACATTTCGGCTCCTTCCACTCGCAACACAACCGCCCCGGATGCGTACTCCCGGATCCCACGGTAGGGCCCGCGGCGTTGCGTCGACGGTGCAGCCAAGCAAGCTGTGCGACCTCTTCCAGGTTATCCACAGCCCCACCGTGACCTGCACCACGCCGGCGATTCTGCACTCGTACCCTGCCGATATGACCCGGCAGCCGCCCTCCCCGCTCGACCCGACGGTCACCGACCGGATCCGGGGGCTGGTGCAGCCGGATTGGCTGCACACCACCCGCACCCGGCGCATCGCCGCGGCGCTGCTGGTACTGCTGGCCGCCGCGGCCGCGCTGCGCCCCGATCCGGCCGGCCAGCGCAGCCCGACGCTGATCGCCACCCGCGACCTGGCGCCCGGCGCGGCGCTCGGCCCCGACGACGTGCGGGTGGTCTACCAAATCACCGGCTCCCGGCCCGACGGCGCACTCGATGACCCGGCGGCGGTGCTGGGCGCCACCCCGGGCGGTGCGATCCGCCGCGGGGAGGTGCTCACCGACGTCCGGCTGCTCGGCTCCCGGCTGGCCGCCGCCGGAGCAGGTCCGGACGCCCGGATGGTCCCGATCCGGCTGTCCGACGGCGCCGTCGCCGATCTGATCCGGGCCGGCGATGTGGTCGATGTGCTGGCCGCCCGCGATGACACCGACGGCCCGGCCCCGCGGGTGCTGGCCGCCGACGCCGTCGTGGTGCTCATCCCGCCGGCACCGGCCCAGGCCGGGGCCGACGGCCGGATCGTGCTCGTCGCGTTGCCCGCGGCCGCCGCCCAGCTGGTCGCGACGGCCTCGCTGACCGACGCGCTGACCGTCACCATGCACTGACGGCAATCTTTTCGAGCCCGCATCCGCAACGATTCGGCGGCAATACCTGCACCGATCGGGCACCCCGACGCTCTCCCGGCTAACCTTCACCCCAACAAAGCACCATCCGTTGACGAAAGGCAGCTCCCCATGCTGAAGGGGTTCAAGGAGTTCATCTCCCGCGGCAATGTGATCGACCTCGCGGTCGCGGTCGTGATCGGCACGGCGTTCACCGCCGTCGTGACCGCCTTCACCGACAGCGTGATCCAACCGCTGATCAGCCGGATCGGGGCCGGCCCCGGCGCCGACTACGGCGTGCTGCGGATCCCGCTGGGCGGCGAGCAGTTCATCGACTTCAACACCGTGCTGACCTCGCTGATCAACTTCCTGCTGGTCGCCGCGGTGGTCTACTTCCTGATCGTCGTTCCGTTCAAGAAGCTGAAGAAGGACGACCCGGCGGTCGAAGAGGAAGCCACCGAGCTGACCCTGCTGACCGAGATCCGCGATCTGCTGCAGTCCCAGGGATCCGCCGGCAACCCGCCGGCCGGCCGGCACGGCGCCGCACCGAACGCCGACCCCGGCGGTCCGCGCCACCTCGGGTAGCCGACACCGGAACTCCCCCATCGATGATGGCCCTCGGCAGCGCGCCCGGGGGCCATCGTCGTCCCGGACCACCCCGCACCACAGGGAAGGAACCCCGCCATCCGAACCGGAGTGGAAAGCCGAGCACTGGTGATCGACGACGAGCGATCACTGACAAAGGTGGTGCGCGAGTACCTCGAGCGGGACGGCTTCACCGTCCGGGAGGCCTGGGACGGGCCGTCCGGGCTGGCCGCGGTGCGCGAGTTCGACCCGGAGGTGGTCGTGCTCGATCTGGGCCTGCCCGGGCTGGACGGGATCGAGGTGTGCCGGCAGCTGCGCCGGTTCTCCGACTGCTACGTGATCATGCTGACCGCCCGCAGCGACGAGGTCGACAAGCTGATCGGGCTGTCGGTCGGTGCCGACGACTACCTGACCAAGCCGTTCAGCATGCGCGAGCTGACCGCGCGGATCAAGGTGCTGCTGCGCCGGCCGCGGCACCTGCCGGCCGAGGATCAGACCGCCGGCTCCGCCCCGGTCCGAATCGGCCCGATCGAGATCGACCCCGGCGCCTGGACGGTGACCGTCGAGGGCGCCGCGGTGGACCTGACCCCGACCGAGTTCCAGATCCTGACCGCCCTGGCCACCCGCCCCAACCTGGTACTCAGCCGGCGCCAACTGGTCGAACTGGTGTGGGGATCGGACTGGGTCGGCGACGAGCGACTGGTCGACGTGCACGTCGGCCGGCTGCGCCGCAAGCTGGGCGACGACGCCAACGATCCCCGCTACATCTGCACGGTGCGCGGGATCGGCTACCGCGCGGGCCCGGGCTGATGACACAGGCGATCCGGCGGTGGGTCGGGAGGGTCGGCCTGACCTGGCGACTGGTCGCCGCGATGATGACCATCGAGGTGGTCACCGCGCTGACCACCTCCATCTTCACCTTCGTGGTCGGACCGCGGCTGTTCTGGTCGCGGATGCAGGCCGGCGACCCGGTCACCGAGTCCATCGCCGAGCAGTCCCGGCGGGCGTTCCAGGGCGCCAACCTGGTGGCGATCGCGATGGGGCTGGCGCTGGCGTTCGCGGCCTCGCTGACCATCAGCGCGGCGATCTCCCGGCGGATCGGCCGCGCCGCGACCCGGCTGTCCAGCACGGCCACCCGGATCGCCGACGGCGACTACGGCAGCCCGCCGTCGCGGCCGCGGATCGGCCCGGAGCTGGACTCCGTCGCCGACGCGCTGGCCCGGATGGCACAGCGACTGGACACCGTCGAGAGCAATCGGCGGCGGCTACTGGCGGACCTCGGGCACGAGGCCCGCACCCCGATCACCGTCCTGGACGGCCACCTCGAGGCGATCGAGGACGGCATCATCACGCCCGACGAGGAGGTGGTGGCGCTGCTGCGCGAGCAGACCCGGCGGCTGTCCCGGCTGACCGAGGACATCAACGCCATCTCCGCCGCCGAGGAGGGCCAGTTGCGGCTGGCGCCGGAGCGGATGGAGACCCGCGACCTCGTCGCGCTGGCCGACCGGGCGGTGCGGATGGCCTTCGACGCCAAGGGCGTGCAGCTGATCGTGCCGCCGGTGCCGGCCGGCCTGCCGATCCTGGTGGACCCAGAGCGGCTGGTGCAGGTGCTGGTCAACCTGCTGCAGAACGCGCTGCGGCACAACCGGCCGGGCAGTTCGGTGCGGCTGAGGGCGGGCCGCGCCCGCCGGTCGGCGACCGTGCAGATCGCCGTCTCCGACGACGGCGACGGGATCCTGGCGGTGCACCTGCCGCACATCTTCGAGCGGTTCTACCGGGTGGACACCGCCCGGGACCGCGACGCCGGCGGCACCGGCATCGGGCTGGCCATCGCCAAGGCGATCGTCGAGTCGCACGGCGGCGAGATCCACGCCGCCTCCGCCGGGGCGGGCCGGGGCGCGGTGTTCACCGTCACACTGCCCGTCGCGGTCCCCGCGCCGGACTAGCGCAGCGCAGGCGGCCCGCGGGCCGCTGTCACAGAACCGCCGGAGCGGTGTCACAGAAATGTCATGATTTCCCGGCAGGTCTCGCCACATGGGCCTCCGATAGTGGAGCAGTGAACACCACCACCGGGCACCCAGCGCCGTCCCTTCGCCGCCGCCTCAACCTGCTCGCGCGCCACGATCTGCCCGCGTCGATCGTCGTCTTCCTGGTTGCGCTGCCGCTGTCGCTGGGCATCGCGGTGGCCTCCGGGGCGCCGCTGATGGCGGGCCTGATCGCCGCCGTGGTCGGCGGCATCGTCGGCGGCGCGCTCGGCGGCTCCCCGCTGCTGGCCAGCGGCCCGGCCGCCGGGCTGACCGTGGTGGTGGCGGAGATGATCGCGACGTTCGGCTGGGCGACGACCGCGGCGATCACCGTCGGCGCCGGTCTGCTGCAGATCCTGCTCGGGCTCAGTCGGGTCGCCACCGCCGCGCTGGCCATCTCCCCGATCGTGGTGCACGCGATGCTCGCCGGCATCGGCCTGACCATCGCGTTCCAGCAGATCCACGTGTTGCTCGGCGGCGCCTCGGCGCCCGGGGTGTGGGACAACATCGTCACCCTGCCCGCGGCGCTGGCCGCCGCCCACCCGGCCGACGTGCTGGTGGGCACCGCGGTGATCGTCATCATGCTGGCCTGGAAGTACCTGCCCGCGCCGGCGCGCAGGGTGCCCGGGGCGCTGGTCGCGGTGCTGGCGGCGACCGTGCTGTCGCTGATCGCCCCGCTCTCGGTCGAGCGGCTCGATCTGAGCGGATCCCTGCTCGACGCGATCGGGCTGCCCACGCTGCCCAATTCGACGATGTGGCTGGCGTTCATCGGCGCCGTGCTGACCATCACGCTGATCGCCAGCGTGGAATCGCTGCTGTCGGCCGTCGCGGTGGACAAGATGCACACCGGTCCCCGGTCGGATCTCAACCGCGAGATGATCGGTCAGGGCGCGGCGAACACCGCCTCGGGCCTGCTCGGCGGCCTGCCGGTGACCGGGGTGATCGTGCGCAGCGCGACGAACGTGACCGCCGGCGCCCGGACCCGGGCGGCAACGATCCTGCACGGCGTGTGGGTGCTGCTGTTCACGCTGTTCTTCGCCGGCGGCATCGCGCAGATCCCCCGGGCCGCGCTGGCCGGCCTGCTGATCGTGATCGGCATCCAGCTGGTCAAGATGGCGCACGTGCGGCTGGCGCACCGCACCGGTGACCTGGTGGTGTACCTGGTGACGGTTGCGGGCGTGCTGCTGCTGGACCTGCTGCAGGGTGTGCTGGCCGGGCTGGCCGTCGCGATCATGCTGGTGCTCTGGCGTTCGGCCCGCGCCTCGGTGCACGCCGAACCTGTCGCCGGGACCGGCGGGCGGTGCTGGCACGTCGTGGTGGAGGGCACCGCGAGCTTCCTCGCGCTGCCGCGGCTGAGCGGCGCGCTGGCGGGCATCCCGGCCGGCACCGCGGTGTCGGTGGATCTCACCGTGGACTTCCTCGACCACGCAGCCTTCGAGGTGATCGACGACTGGCGCCGCCAGCACGAGGCCGCCGGCGGCGCGGTGTACATCGACGACATCGGTGCGGCGGTGCTCGACGCGGCCCGCGTCGCCCCGCCGCGCCGGCACGACCACAGCGCGCTGACCCGCGGGCTGGCGCCCCTGCAGACCCACAGCAGCCTGCCCGACGAGACCCACCGGACCGGCAAGGATGTGCTGCTGGCCGGCATCGACCGCTATCACCGCTGCCACGCCGACACCCTGCAGCCGCACCTGGCCAAGCTCACCGGCGGACAAGACCCGCACGCCCTGCTGCTGACCTGCGTGGACTCCCGGATCGTGCCAAACGTCATCACCGGCACCGGGCCCGGCGACCTGCTCACCGTCCGCAACGTCGGCAACCTGGTCGGCCCGCGCGGCGCGGACCCGTCGCTGGACGCGGCGCTGGCGTTCGCGGTCGACACCCTGGCCGTCGACACCGTGGTGGTGTGCGGGCACTCCGGATGCGGTGCGATGTCCGCGCTGTGGCAGCGCGGGGGCAGCGGGGGCGAGGACGCCGCGGTCGACCGGTGGATCGGCACCGCCCTGCCGTCCCGGGACGCCCTGCTCGCCGGGCATCCGGTCGCCCGCGCCGGTGCGGCGCGCGGCTTCGGGATCGTCGATCAGCTGGCCGCGGTGAACGTCGCGCTGCAGATGCGCCGGCTCGCGGCGCACCCGGAGGTGCGGACGGCCACGCCGCCGCCGGAGATCGTCGGGCTGTTCTTCGAGATCGGCTCGGGCCGGATGCTGCGGGTCACCGAGGACGACATCCTGGACCCAACGCCAACCGGCCGCGACCGGTCAGAGACCGTCGCGGCCGGCGGGCCGGAAAACCGTCAGTTCATGTTCCAGGGTTCGCCGTAGGTGGTCACCGAGTCACCGGTGTTGGCGATCAGCCGGGCGAACGGCCGCAGCAGCACGCCACCGGCCGCGCCGGTCACCGTGCCGTGCGCATTGGATACCGCCACCGCGCCGTGCGCGCCCTTGATGTCCACCGAGAAGGTCGCGACCTCCTGGATACCCGGGCCGTTGCCCAGGTCCGCGGAGATCGACACACCGGGGAACAGCGGCGGGGTGGTGAAACCCTCACCGATGATGTCAGCACCACCTTCCGTCGAGATGAACGTTCCGGGGGTATAGCCGTCGAACGCCACGTTCGGGGTGGTGTAGGAGAAGTTGATGCCCACACCCAGCGACCACGGGAAGCCGACCTGATAGCCGAGCTCCAGCACGCCCTCGAAGTCCTCGGCGCCGTCACCGGTCACGTCATAGACCGCCCGGCCGGAATGGAACCACTCCCGGGTCAGCCGGTTGCGGTCCAGCGGAAACACCCCGTTGAGGAAGGTGTCCCACTGCTCGATCACCAGGGTCCGGCCGGTCCCGTCGACCAGCGTGTTGGAGTTGTCCATCCCCGCCGAGGACGTCCCCGTCCCGACAAACAGCGCACCAACAGCGACCACCATCGCCACCACTGTCCTCAACAAGGCTTTCATCCTGTGTCTTTCTACGGTGCAATCAGTCGATCCGGGTGGGCAGGGCCGGCGTCAGTTCATGTTCCAGGGTTCGCCGTAGGTGGTGACCGAGTCACCGTTGTTGGAGATCAGCCGGGCGAACGGCCGCAGCAGCACACCGCCGGCCGCGCCGGTCACCGTGCCGTGCGCATTGGACACCGCCACCGCGCCGTGCGCGCCCTTGATGTCCACGGAGAAGGTCGCGACCTCCTGGATGCCCGGGCCGTTGCCCAGGTCCGCGGAGATCGACACACCGGGGAACAGCGGCGGGGTGGTGAAACCGCCACCGATGATGTCAGCACCACCTTCCGTCGAGATGAACGTTCCGGGGGTATAGCCGTCGAACGCCACGTTCGGGGTGGTGTAGGAGAAGTTGATGCCCACACCCAGC
The DNA here is from genome assembly GCF_010726955.1 of Mycolicibacterium fallax. NCBI lineage: Bacteria > Bacillati > Actinomycetota > Actinomycetes > Mycobacteriales > Mycobacteriaceae > Mycobacterium > Mycolicibacterium fallax. The sequence continues at coordinate 3,809,331 of NZ_AP022603.1, read as the reverse complement.
GACCACGGGAAGCCGACCTGATAGCCGAGCTCCAGCACGCCCTCGAAGTCCTCGGCGCCGTCACCGGTCACGTCATAGACCGCCCGGCCGGAATGGAACCACTCCCGGGTCAGCCGGTTGCGGTCCAGCGGAAACACCCCGTTGAGGAAGGTGTCCCACTGCTCGATCACCAGGGTCCGGCCGGTCCCGTCGACCAGCGTGTTGGAGTTGTCCAATCCCGCCGAGGACGTCCCCGTCCCGACAAACAGCGCACCAACAGCGATGACCATCGCCAGCAGCACCCGCGAGAATGCTCTCATCTACGTTCCCTCAGCCCGTCCGTCGGCGGCGATCCAGGTGGTTCACCGAAGTTGCTCGTCGCGCGTGGTTGGCACCACATATTGGCACCGCCCTCGCAGTAAGCGCACCGGAACGAAAATCCCTCAGGTTGCTCTTACGTTGTCTTCATCGTCGGAGACATCTGGAACATAACGGCGCTCCTACTGGCCAGCAACGCGTACCCCGGCCGGCGAACCCGGGCCTCGAGGAATCATTGAGTTTGCTGACGATTCTCCGGAACTCCGCGGCACACCGACATCCACCGCGCACACCGGTCGGAACACACCTGCGCCGAAGTTCACCCGGCCCTGGGCGGACGGACGAAAATGCCAGCACAACCGGGGGTTCGGCACCGTACCGCTCAGTAATGGTGCGGCGGGCGGTTTTCCCGCATCCAGCGATCCCGGTCACTTTCGTCGGCTGCGCCGTCCGGATCACACTCATCGGATGACTTCTGCGGAACGCTTGAGCCGAATATCTTGTTAACTAGAAAACGCCCGGGCTCTGCGACGTCGGCCACGATCCACCCCCCGCTATGACGAACATCACACCCACCTGGCTCCGCCGAACCCCGTCGCGGCCGTCGGATCGGGCCGATTGTCGCCCCGGAAAGCGCGTGGACCGGCGCAAATGCCGCACCCGGCCGCCATTTGCAGTTTACCGCGCGTTCACATGTCCAGGCTGGACAGCTGTCCGATCACCGCTGCGGCGAGCGGATTCAGCGTCGCCATCCCGTCGCGCACGGCCGGGCGGGAGCCCGCCAGGTTCACCACCAGGGTGGAGCCCGAGATCCCGGCCAGCCCGCGGGACAGCCCGGCGTCGGTCACCCCGGCCGACAGCGCCGATGCCCGCAGCGCCTCGGCGATGCCGAGCAGCTCCCGGTCCAGGATGTCGACGGTGGCCTCCGGCGTGACATCGCGGGGGGTCACCCCGGTGCCGCCGACCGAGACGACCAGGTCGACGCCGCCGATCACGGCGGTGTTCAGCGCGTTGCGGATCTCCACCTCGTCGGCCGCGACGACGACCACGCCGTCCACCACGAATCCGGCCTCGGCCAACAGCTCGGCGACCAGCGGACCGCTGTGATCCTCTTCGCCGTGGGCGGTGCGGTCGTCAACGACGATGACCAGGGCCCGGCCGACCAGGCTGGTGGGTTGTTCCATGGCTGTCACCGTATAGCCGTCGACCGACAGCGTCGCGCCATTTCCGTCTCGGTTCATCACTTCGCCGCCTTCTGCAGGGTGACCTTCATGGTCTGGGACTTGCCGTCGGGATCCTGGAACGTCAGGGTGATCTGCTCCCCGGGCGCCCGGGACCGCACCGCGGCCACCAGCGCGTCGGAGGTGGTGATGGTGCGATCGTCCACCTTGGTGATCACCACACCGGCCGGCATGCCGGCGCCGGCGGCGGCGCCGCCGGGCACCACCTCGACGACCTTGGCGCCGCTGACGGCGCGGTCATTGCTGACCTGCACACCGAGTGAGGCGTGCGAGGCGCTGCCGGTCTCGATCAGCTCGTCGGCGATGCGCTTGGCCTGGTCCACCGGAATCGCGAAGCCCAGGCCGATCGATCCACCCGGACCGCCCTGCTGGGACCCCGCCCCCAGGGTGGCGATCGCCGAGTTCACCCCGACCAACTCGCCGGCCATGTTCACCAGCGCGCCGCCGGAGTTGCCCGGGTTGATCGCGGCGTCGGTCTGGATGGCGTCGAGCACGGTGTTCTGGTTACCCGCATCGCCGGCGGTCGAAACCGGCCGGTTCAGCGCGCTGACGATCCCGGTGGTCACGGTGCCCTCCAGGCCCAGCGGTGAGCCGATGGCCACCACGTCCTGGCCGACCCGCAGGTCGGCGGACCGCCCGATGGCGATCGGGGTCAGGTCCGAGACGTCCGCGGCGCGCACCACCGCGATGTCGCTGGCCGGGTCGGTGCCCACCACGGTGAACGTGGTGGTCCGGCCGTCGGCGAAGGTCACCGAGGTGGTGGCACCGCCGGGTCCGCCCTTGGCGCCGGCCACCACATGGTTGTTGGTCATGATCAGACCGTCGGAGGTCAGGATGATGCCCGAGCCTTCCTCCTTGGCCCGGCCCAGGTCGGTCTCCAGCTTGACCACGCTCGGCACCACCTTGGCCGCCACCTGTTCCCGCGAGCCGATCGGCAGATTCGCCGCAGGCCGGCCCGGCGCCACCCCGTCGGTCGCCGGTGCCGCGGTGGCGCCGATCTGCGCCGGTTGATCCGGGGCAGCCAGCACCGCGACTCCGCCGCCGATGCCGGCGGAAACCACCGACAGTGCCAGCGCACCCGCGAACAGCGCCCCCCTGCCGGCACCGGCTCGCCGCGGCGGGGCGGGCGACGCGCTCGGCGGCGGCGGGGGCAGCCGGCGGTACGGGTCGTTACCACCGCGGGTGCCGGGGGCGGCCGGGGCGGCGGGGTACCGCCAGTCATAGCCGGGCTGTGGCTGGGCACCGGTCTGCGGGTAGCCGCCCGGGTATCCCGGGCGCGGGTAGCCGCCGGTGACGCCCGGGTCGACGGCGCGGTAGCCGCCGGTGTGACCGGGTGCCGGCGCCGAACCCACGTTGTACTGCTGCGTCGGATACCGAGGGTCGCTGGTCATGACTGGTGCTACCGATCCTTTACGTCGGAAACGGCCGGACTGGATCCGGCCGTCTGATCAGGTGTCGGGTTCGCGTCGCTGCGAACCGCGTTGCCATCAATCTGCCCGGGACGACTGAGAGCCCTCTGAGACAACGCTCTGCGGGCCCGATGACTTCCCCAGGGAAATCCCGCGCTTGCCGTCATCGGCCACCTCCGGTTCGGTGATGGTCGCCATCGGCGGCCCCGGCTGACCGGGAAGCAGCACGTAGAAAGTCGTTCCGGGGGGATCGCCACCGGGATCGGTGGCCTCGACGCGCAGCGCTCCGCCGTGCTTGAGCACCACCTGTTTGACGATCGCCAACCCCAGCCCCGAACCGGGCATCGCCCGCGCGGCGTCGGACCGGTAGAAGCGCTCGAACACCAGTCGGCGTTCGGCCTCCGGAATGCCCGGCCCGCGATCGGCCACGATCAGCTCGGCGTGGCCGGCGTCGAAGCGGTGCAGCCGCACCGACACCCGGCCTCCCGAGGGGCTCCACTTGGCCGCGTTGTCCATCAGGTTCAGCACCGCCCGGGACAGCCCGGCCGGGTCGCCGAACACCTGCCACGGGATCACCGAGACGTCGAATTCGATGTCGTTGCGCCGCCGCCGCACCCGTTCCAAACAGCGGTCGATCACCTCGGTCATCTCCACGGTGTCCTGGACCACCCCGCCGGCGTCGTCACGGGTGAGATCGACCAGGTCACCGACCAGGGTGGACAACTCCTCGATCTGCCCGAGCACGTCGGCGCGCAGGCCGGCCATGTCGGCCTCGGCGATCGGCGGCGCACCCGGTTGCTGGGCGGCCATCAGCAACTCGACGTTGGTGCGCAACGACGTCAAAGGGGTGCGCAGTTCGTGACCGGCATCGGTGACCAGCCGGGCCTGCCGCTCGCGGGACTCCGTCAGCGCGCGCAACATCAGGTTGAACGCCTCGGTCAGCCGGGCCAGCTCGTCGCTGCCGAACACCGGGATGGGGCGCAGATCGTCGGTGCGGGCCACCCGCTCGGCGGCCTCGGTGAGCTGGGCGACCGGCCGCAGGCCGGTCCTGATCACCGCGCCACCGGCAACCGCGGCGATCACCACGCCGACCCCACCGACCGCCAGCAGCACCCAGCGCAGCCGGTTCATCACGGCTTCGGTGGGCGCCAGGCTCTTGGAGATCAGCAGCGTGCTGCCGTTGGTCAGGTGCACCGCGAGCACCCGCTGATGGGCCGCGGTCCGCCGGGACATGAACAGCTCGCCGCCGATCACCGCCTTCTCCGGCTCCCCGATCGGCAGCGTCTGGCCCTCCTGGTTGGCCGTGTAAATGGACCGCCCCGGATTGATCAGCATGGCGTTGACGTCGGAATAAGCGGTGCCCTCGATGGCCTTGCCCGGGTCGGCGGCCAGCGAACCACTGGCGATCAGCAGCTGGGCGCGGCTCTGCAACTGGGTGTCAATGTCGTCGTAGAGTGCCGCGGAGACCACCGCGTACACCGCGAAGCTGATCAGCACCACGGCCATCGCCACCATCGACATGGCCAGCAGCATCACCCGCGCCCGCAGGGACAACGAGGTCGTCGACGGCCGGCCGTAGTAGTACCGGCGGCGCGACGACTTGGCCCTGGGCGTCACGGCGGCGTTTCGCGCAGCACGTAGCCCACCCCGCGGACGGTGTGGATCAGCCGCGATTCGCCTTCCGCCTCGGTCTTGCGCCGCAGGTAGCCGACGTACACCTCCAGGGCGTTACCCGAGGTCGGGAAGTCAAAGCCCCACACCTCTTCCAGGATCCGGCTACGGGTCAGCACCCGGCGCGGGTTGGCGATCAGCATCTCCAGCAGCGCGAACTCGGTGCGGGTCAGGCTGATCTGCCGCTCGCCCCGGGTGACCTCCCGGGTCACCGGGTCCAGGGTCAGGTCGACGAAGGTCATCGCGGCGGCCTCGCCGAGATCGGGGGCCATGGTGCGGCGCAGCAGCGCGCGCAGCCGGGCCAGCAGCTCCTCCAGCGCGAACGGCTTGGGCAGGTAGTCGTCGGCGCCTGCGTCCAGTCCGGCGACCCGCTCGGACACCGAGTCGCGGGCGGTCAGCACCAGGATCGGCAGATCGTCACCGGTACTGCGCAGCCGCCGACACACCTCCAGGCCGTCCAGCCGCGGCATCATCACGTCAAGGACGACACCGTCGGGCCGGTCGGCGGCGATGGCCTCCAGGGCCTCCACCCCGTCTTCGGCCAGCGTGACCGAGTACCCGTTGAAGGACAGGGATCGGCGCAGTGACTCGCGCACCGCACGGTCGTCGTCAACGACAAGAATTCGCACGGCAACCAGTGTTATCGCACCACCTGAGAGCGCACTAAGAGGCGCGCCGATCTCCGGTGGTCACGAAATTGAGATCAGCGCTTGTCCAGGTCGACGAGACCCAGGCGGGCGGCCTTCTGCAGGCGGCGCGGCACCTTGTACTGCCGGCCGGCGACCGACACGGTGACCAGGCCGGGGGCCTCGGTCTTCCACTGCGCGCGACGGGAGCGGGTGTTGGCGCGGGACATCCGGCGCTTGGGCACAGCCATGACGTGCATCTCCTTGGTTCGAGGATCCGTCGGGCGGGATGAACGCACGCCAACGGCGACAGTTGTACATCACGATAGCGGGTCAGGTCGGCGGGTACCAAAACAGCGATCCACCCCGCCCGCGCGGGACTCGCCCGGGAACCAGCGGTATCCGCTAATCTACCGGTCGGTTGGTTGGTAGGGTCGTCGGATTGGCGGCGACGGCCACGTCTACGGCGGGAGCGGGTGTGACGACTGCGGTGCGGATCGGGAACTGTTCGGGCTTCTATGGCGACCGCATCTCGGCCATGCGAGAGATGCTCACCGGCGGTGACCTGGACTTCCTCACCGGCGACTACCTGGCCGAGCTCACCATGCTGATCCTGGGCCGGGACCGGATGAAGAACCCCGAGCGCGGCTACGCCAAGACCTTCCTGCGCCAGCTGGAGGAGTGCCTGGGCCTGGCTCAGGACCGCAACGTGCGGATCGTCGCCAACGCCGGCGGGCTCAACCCGGCCGGGCTGGCCGCCGGAATCCGGGAGCTGGCCGACCGACTGGGGCTGGACGTCAGCGTCGCGCACGTGGAGGGCGACGACCTGCTCGCCCGGGCCGGCGAACTGGGCCTGGGCTCCCCGCTGACCGCCAACGCCTACCTCGGCGCCTGGGGCATCGTGGACTGCCTGAACGCCGGGGCCGACGTCGTGGTCACCGGCCGGGTCACCGACGCGTCGGTGATCGTCGGTCCCGCCGCGGCACACTTCGGCTGGTCGACCACCGACTACGACCGGCTGGCCGGGGCGGTGCTGGCCGGGCACGTGATCGAGTGCGGCACCCAGGCCACCGGCGGCAACTACGCCTTCTTCACCGAGGTCCCCGACCTGACCTATCCGGGCTTTCCACTGGCCGAGATCCACGCCGACGGTTCGTCCGTCATCACCAAGCACCCGGGTACCGGCGGGCAGGTCAGCGTCGGCACCGTCACCGCGCAGCTGCTCTACGAGATCACCGGCGCCCGGTACGCCAACCCCGACGTCACCGCCCGCGTCGACAGCATCACGCTGGCCGACGACGGCCCGGACCGGGTGCGGATCACCGGCGCGGTCGGGGAACCGCCGCCCCCGACGCTGAAGGTGTCGCTCAACGAGATCGGCGGGTTCCGCAATTCGGTCACGTTCGTGCTGACCGGGCTGGACATCGAGGCCAAGGCCGAACTGCTGCAACGCCAGCTGGACAACGTGCTGGCCGTGCGGCCCGCCGAGATGCACTGGACGCTGGCCCGCACCGACCACCCCGACGCCGACACCGAGGAGACCGCCAGCGCGCTGCTGCACTGCACGGTCCGCGACGCCGATCCGGCCAAGGTCGGCCGGGCCTTCACCGGCGCGGGCATCGAACTCGCGCTGGCCAGCTACCCGGGCTTCCACGTGACCGCCCCGCCCGGCGAGGGCCAGGTGTACGGCGTGTACACCGCCGGCTACGTCGACGCCGCCGAGGTCCCGCACCTCGCGGTGCACCCCGACGGCACCCGCACCGATATCGCCCCGGCCACCCAGACCCAGCCGCTGGCCCCGGCCGCCGAGCCCGAACTGTCCGAGCCGCTGCCGACCGGCCGCACCCGCCGGGTTCCGCTGGGCCAGATCGCCGGTGGCCGCAGCGGCGACAAGGGCGGGTCGGCCAACATCGGGCTGTGGGTGCGCACCGACGCCCAGTGGCGCTGGCTGGCTCACACCCTGACCGTCGAGCGGCTGCGCGAACTGCTGCCCGAGACCGCCGAACTCGGCGTCACCCGGGCGTTGCTGCCGAACCTGCGGGCGGTCAACTTCGTCATCGACGACATCCTCGGCCGGGGCGTGGCCTACAACGCCCGATTCGACCCGCAGGCCAAGGGGCTCGCCGAGTGGCTCCGCGGTCGGCACCTGGACATCCCGGAGGAACTGCTTTGAGTTCTCAGAACATCTGGACCACCCCCGAGCGGCTGGCGCTGCGTGAGACGGTGCGCGCCTTCGCCGAGCGGGAGATCCTGCCGCACGCCGTCGAGTGGGAGCGCGTCGGCGAGCTGCCGCGGGACCTGCACCGCGCGGCCGGTGCGGCCGGACTGCTCGGCGTGCAGTTTCCCGAGTCGGTGGGCGGCGGCGGCGGGGACGGCGCCGACGCCGTCGTGGTGTGCGAGCAGCTGCACGAATCCGGTGTCCCCGGCGGGGTGTTCGCCTCGCTGTTCACCTGCGGGATCGCGGTGCCGCACATCATCGCCTCGGGCGATCGGGAGCTGATCGAGCGGTTCGCCGTCCCGACGCTGCGCGGCGAGAAGATCGGCTCGCTGGCCATCACCGAGCCCGGCGGTGGCTCCGACGTCGGTCACCTGACCACCCGGGCGGTCCGCGACGGCGACCACTACATCGTCAACGGGGCCAAGACCTACATCACCTCCGGGGTGCGGGCCGACTTCGTGGTGACCGCGGTGCGCACCGGCGGCCCCGGCGCGGCCGGGGTGTCCCTGCTGGTGGTGGAGAAGGGCACGCCCGGCTTCACGGTCAGCCGCAAGCTGGACAAGATGGGCTGGCGCTCCAGCGACACCGCCGAGCTGTCCTACACCGACGTGCGAGTTCCGGTGGGCAACCTGGTCGGCCCGGAGAACAGCGGCTTCCTGCAGATAGCCCAGGCGTTCGTCTCCGAGCGGATCGGCCTGGCCGCCCAGGCCTACGCCAGCGCCCAGCGCTGCCTGGATCTGACGGTGGCGTGGTGCCGGGACCGGGAGACCTTCGGCCGGCCGCTGATCTCGCGCCAGTCGGTGCAGAACACCCTGGCCGACATGGCCCGGCGCATCGACGTGGCCCGGGTGTACTCGCGACACGTGGTGCAACGCCAACTCGCCGGCGAGACGAACCTGATCACCGAGGTGTGCTTCGCCAAGAACACCGCGGTGGAGGCCGGCGAATGGGTGGCCAACCAGGCCGTCCAGCTGTTCGGCGGGATGGGCTACATGGCCGAATCCGAGGTCGAGCGCCAATACCGGGACATGCGGATCATCGGGATCGGCGGCGGCACCACCGAGATCCTGACCAGCCTCGCGGCCAAGACGATGGGATTTCAGGCATGACCGCCCTGCGCTCCGCTCTCGACACCGACTCGCCGGCCTTCCGGGACGCCGCCGCGGCCGCCGAGGCCAAGCTCGCCGAGCTCGACACCGAGCTGGCCAAGACGCTGGCCGGCGGCGGCGAGAAGTACGTCGCCCGGCACCGGCAGCGCGGCAAAATGACCGCGCGCGAGCGCATCGAGGCGCTCGTCGACGCGGACTCCCCGTTCCTGGAGCTGTGCCCGCTGGCCGGCTACGGCTCGGACTTCTTGGTCGGCGCCTCGGTGATCGTCGGGATCGGCGTGGTCGAGGGCACCGAATGCCTCATCGTCGCCAACGACCCCACCGTCAAGGGCGGCACCAGCAACCCATGGACGCTGCGTAAAACACTGCGCGCCAACCAGATTGCGCTGGAGAACCGGCTCCCGGTGATTTCCCTGGTGGAGTCCGGCGGCGCCGACCTGCCCACCCAGAAGGAGATCTTCATTCCGGGCGGGCAGATGTTCCGGGACCTGACCCGACTCTCGGCCGCCGGGATCCCCACCGTGTCAATGGTTTTCGGCAACTCCACCGCCGGCGGCGCCTACATCCCCGGGATGTCCGATCACGTGGTGATGATCAAGGAACGCTCCAAGGTGTTCCTGGCCGGACCGCCGCTGGTCAAGATGGCCACCGGCGAGGAGTCCGACGACGAATCCCTGGGCGGCGCCGAGATGCACGCACGCACCTCGGGACTGGCCGACCACCTGGCCGTCGACGAGTTCGACGCCATCCGCATCGGCAGGCGTATCGTGGCCCGACTGAACTGGACCAAGGCCGGCCCGGCCCCGCGGGCCTACGCCGAACCCCGTTACGACGCCGAGGAATTGATCGGGATCGTGCCGGCCGACCTGCGCATCCCGTTCGACCCGCGGGAGGTGATCGCCCGGTTCGCCGACGACTCCGACTTCGACGAGTTCAAGCCGCTCTACGGCAGCTCCCTGGTGACCGGATGGGCCAGCGTGTTCGGCTATCCGATCGGCATCCTGGCCAACGCCCGCGGGGTGTTGTTCTCCGAGGAATCCCAGAAGGCCACCCAGTTCATCCAGCTGGCCAACCGATCGAACACCCCGCTGCTGTTCCTGCACAACACCACCGGCTACATGGTCGGCCGGGAGTACGAGGAGGGCGGGATGATCAAGCACGGCTCGATGATGATCAACGCGGTCTCCAACTCGACGGTGCCGCACATCTCGATGCTGATCGGCGCCTCCTACGGCGCCGGGCACTACGGCATGTGCGGGCGCGCCTACGATCCGCGCTTCCTGTTCGCCTGGCCGTCGGCCAAGTCCGCGGTGATGGGCGGGACGCAGCTGGCCGGGGTGCTCTCGATCGTCAGCCGGGCGGCGGCCGAGGCCCGCGGGCAGGCGTTCAACGAGGAGGCCGACGCCGCGCTGCGGGCGGCGGTGGAGGCCCAGATCGAGGCCGAGTCGCTGCCGATGTTCCTGTCCGGCCGGCTCTACGACGACGGGGTCATCGATCCCCGCGACACCCGCACCGTGCTGGGCATGTGCCTGTCGGCCATCGCCAGCGGCCCGATCGAGGGGACGTCGAACTTCGGCGTCTTCCGGATGTGAGGACCCCGTCATGATCAGCAAAGTTCTGGTTGCCAACCGCGGGGAGATCGCCCGCCGGGTGTTCCGCACCTGCCGCCGGCTCGGGCTGGGCACCGTCGCGGTGTACACCGACCCCGACACCGGTGCGCCGCACGTCGCCGAGGCCGACACCCGGGTCCGTCTCGACGACATCCGCGGCTACCTCGACGTCGACGCGCTGATCGAGGCGGCCCGCGCCTCCGGCGCCGACGCGATCCACCCGGGGTACGGATTCCTCTCCGAGAACGCCGATTTCGCGAACGCGGTGACCGCCGCCGGGCTGGCCTGGATCGGGCCGCCGGCCGCCGCGGTGACCGCGATGGGCTCCAAGATCGAGGCGAAGAAGATGATGGCCGCGGCCGGCGTCCCGGTGCTGGCCGAACTCGACCCGGCCACCGTCACCGCCGATCAGCTGCCGGTTCTGGTCAAGGCGTCCGCCGGTGGCGGCGGCCGCGGCATGCGGGTGGTGACCGAGCTCGGCGCGCTGGCCGAGGAGGTCGCCGCCGCCGGCCGCGAGGCCGCATCCGCGTTCGGCGATCCGACGGTGTTCTGCGAGCGCTACCTGCCGACCGGCCATCACGTCGAGGTACAGGTGCTGGCCGACACCCACGGCACGGTGTGGGCGGTCGGCGAACGGGAATGCTCGATTCAGCGCCGGCACCAGAAGGTCATCGAGGAGGCGCCGTCCCCGCTGGTCGAGCGGATCGACGGGATGCGGGAGCGGCTGTTCCAGGCGGCCCGGCTGGCCGCCGAGGCGATCGGCTACACCGGGGCGGGCACCGTGGAGTTCCTCGCCGACGACGACGGCGAGTTCTTCTTCCTGGAGATGAACACCCGGCTGCAGGTGGAGCACCCGGTCACCGAGGCCACCACCGGGCTGGACCTCGTCGAACTGCAGATCCAGGTCGCCGACGGCGAGCGGTTGCCGTCGCAGCCGCCGGCCGCGCGCGGGCATTCCATCGAGGCGCGGCTCTACGCCGAGGATCCCGCGCAGCACTGGCAGCCGCAGGCCGGCACCGTCGAGCACTTCGAGGTCCCCGCCGCGGCAACCGAATTCCACAGCACCGGGCGCACCGAGATCCGGCTGGACAGCGGCATCGTCACCGGCTCGGCGGTGTCCATCCACTACGACCCGATGCTGGCCAAGGTCATCTCGTATGCCCCCACCCGGCGCACCGCCGCACTGCTGCTGGCCGACGCGCTGGCCCGCACCCGGCTGCACGGGGTGCGCACCAACCGGGATCTGCTGGTCAACGTGCTGCGCCACCGGGGCTTCCTGGCCGGTGACACCGACACCGCATTCTTCGACAGCCACGGTCTGCCTGCGCTGGCCGCGCCGCTGCTCGACGAGGCCGCGGTTCGGTTGGCGGCGGTGGCCGCCGCGATCGCCGAAACCGAGCACAACCGGGCGGTGGCCACCGCGCTGCCGGGCATCCGGTCCGGCTGGCGCAACGTCGTTTCCGCCGACCAGCACAAAACCTTCCGGCTGGCCGGGCCGGAGCAGACCGAATACCGGGTCGGCTACCGCTACACCCGCACCGCGATCGCGCTGCCCGACGACGAGGGCGTGCGGGTGGTCGCGGCCGGCCCGGATCGGGTGGTGCTGGCCGTCGACGCCGGCGCCGCGGCCGCCGAGACGGCCTTCGACGTCCGCCGCCACGGCGACGCGGTGTTCGTCGACTCGCCCACCGGCGGCGTGGAATTCGCCGTGGTGCCACGGTTCGTCGAGCCGGGTTCCCAACTGGCCGCGGGGTCGCTGGTGGCCCCGATGCCCGGGGTGGTCATCCGGATCGCTGCCGAGGCCGGCGATGCGGTGACCGCCGGACAGCCGCTGCTGTGGCTGGAGGCAATGAAGATGGAGCACACCCTCACCGCACCGAATGACGGTGTGCTGAAAGAACTCAACGTGATAGCCGGCCAGCAGGTCGATGTCGGCACCGTGCTGGCCGTCGTCAGCGAACCGGACAACTGACCCACAACCACAGGAGACCAACCATGACCGACACCGGATTCATTGAGAGCACCGAGCGCCGCGAACTGCGCAAGGCGGTATCGGATTTCGCCGCCGCCTACGGCCCCGAGTACTACCTGGAGAAGGCCCGCGCCGGCGCGCACACCACCGAGCTGTGGGACGAGGCCGGCAAGCTGGGCTTCCTCGGGGTGAACCTGCCCGAGGAGTACGGCGGCGGCGGCGCAGGCATGTACGAGCTGTCGATGGTGATGGAGGAGATGTCGGCGGCCGGCTGCGGCCTGCTGATGATGGTGGTTTCCCCCGCCATCAACGGCACCATCATCTCCAAGTTCGGCACCGATGAGCAGAAGCGCCGCTGGATCCCGGGCATCGCCGACGGTTCGACCACCATGGCGTTCGCCATCACCGAACCCGACGCCGGATCCAACAGCCACCGGATCACCACCACCGCCCGCCGCGACGGCAGCGACTGGATCCTCAGCGGCCAGAAGGTATTCATCTCGGGTGTCGACCAGGCCCAGGCCGTCCTAGTCGTCGGCCGCACCGAGGAGGCCAAGACCGGCAACCTCAAGCCGGCGCTGTTCGTCGTCCCGATCGACACCCCGGGGATGTCCTGGACCAAGATCGAGATGGAGATCGTCAGCCCGGAGTCCCAGTTCCAGCTGTTCTTCGACGACATGCGGTTGCCCGCCGACGCGCTGGTGGGCGCCGAGGACGCCGCCATCGCGCAGCTGTTCGCCGGCCTGAACCCAGAACGCATCATGGGCGCGGCCAGCGCGGCGGGGATGGGCCGGTTCGCGGTCAACAAGGCCGCCGACTACATGAAGACCCGGCAGGTCTGGAAGCAGCCGATCGGCACCCATCAGGGACTGGCGCATCCGCTGGCCGCCATCCACATCGAGTTGGAGATGGCCAAGCTGATGATGCAGAAGGCCGCCACCCTCTACGACAGCGGCGACGACTGGGGTGCCGCGGAGGCCGCGAACATGGCCAAGTACGCCGCCGGTGAGGCGTCGGTGCGCGCGGTCGACCAGGCCGTGCAGAGCCTCGGCGGCAACGGGCTGACCAAGGAGTACGGCATCGCGTCGGTGCTGACGGCCTCCCGGCTGGCCCGCATCGCCCCGATCAGCCGGGAGATGATCCTGAACTTCGTCGCCCAGACCTCCCTCGGTCTGCCGCGGTCCTACTGAGCGGGGGCAGGGACATGCCGAGCCCCGCGCAGGACCGCCTGGTCGCCTACCGGGTGGAGGGCCGGGCCGCCCGGATCACCCTGGACTCGCCGCACAACCGCAACGCGCTGTCCACCCGGCTGGTGCAGCAGCTGCACGACGGGCTGCGCGAGGCGACCGCCGATCCCCGGGTGCGGGTGGTGGTACTCGATCACACAGGCGGCACGTTCTGCGCGGGTGCGGACCTGGCCGAGGCCTCCGGCGGCACCCCCGAGGAAATCGCCACCGGGCGGGCCCAGGAGATGACGACGCTGCTGCGCGCGCTGCTGGAGTGTCCGCGGCCGGTCATCGGGGTGATCGACGGGCACGTCCGGGCCGGCGGGATGGGCCTGGTCGGCGCCTGCGACTTGGTGCTGGCCGGGCCGAAGTCCACGTTCGGGCTGACCGAGGCGCGCATCGGGGTCGCCCCGGCGATCATCTCGCTGACGCTGCTGCCGAAGCTGACCGCGCGGGCGGCCGGGCGGTTCTTCCTGACCGGGGAGACCTTCACCGCGGCGACGGCCGCCGAGGTCGGGCTGATCACCGCGGCGGCCGACTCGCCGGAGGGCCTGCAGACCGCCCTCGATGAGCTGGTCGCCGCGCTGGGCAAGGGTTCACCGCAGGGGCTGGCGGCGTCTAAGGCGTTGACGACGGCGTCGATCCTGGCCGGGTTCGACCGGGACGCGACGCGGCTGACCGCCGAGTCGGCCCGGCTGTTCACCTCGCCGGAGGCACACGAGGGCATGCTGGCGTTCCTGCAGAAGCGGTCGCCGTCCTGGGCGGCGGACACGCCCGAGGACTGAGGTTTGCCTCGGCCGCCTAGGTCCGGCGGGCGGTTCGTCGTAGGCTCATCGGTGATGACTGAGCCAGCTCCGCGAACCGCCACGTCGCGCGCCGCCGACACCGATCGGGTACAGGTTGCGCAGCTACTGACCGACGCCGCCGCGGAGGGCCTGCTGGAGCTCGACGACTACGAACGCCGGTTGGCCCAGGCCTATTCGGCCACCACCTACGCCGAGCTCGACCGGCTCTCGGCGGATCTCCCGGGCATCGCCAACACCCGCCGGGGCGCCTGCCAGCCGGCGCCGAAGACCACGCTGCTGGCCTTCATGAGCGGGTTCGAGCGGCGCGGCCGCTGGAACGTGCCCCGCAAGCTGACGATGTTCTCGTTCTGGGGCAGCGGGGTGATCGACCTGCGCTACGCCGACTTCACCTCCCCCGACGTGGAGATCAAGGCGTACTCGATCATGGGCGGGCAGACCATCCTGCTGCCGCCGGAGGTCAATCTCAGCGTCGACGGCACCTCGGTGATGGGCTCCTTCGAGGAGGAGACCAGCGGTGCGGGCACGCCCGGCGCGCCGGTGGTGACCGTGAAGGGCTTCTCGCTGTGGGGCGGGGTGAATGTCCGGCGCAAGAAGCGCCGCCCGAACCGGCACGTCCAGCGCGACTGACACCGCAACGCAAAACGCCGAGGCCGCGGGCCTCGGCGTTCTGAGTCAGGGGGTCAGCTCATTCGGTCTTCGCCTGGTCATCCTTCTTCGGTGCCGCCTTCTCCGACGCCACCTTCTTCGGCGCCGCCTTCGCCGCGGTGTCCTTGACCTGCTGAACGGACCGCTCGATCTGCTTGAGACCGTCGTTGGCGATCTTGCTCAGCTTCGCGCCGGCTCGCTTGACCCCGGCATCGATGGTGTTCCTGGCCTCGGTGACCCGGTCGTTGATCCGCTGCTCGGCGGCGGCGAGCTTGGTCCGGCTCGCCGTGCGCGCCTGCGACAGTTGCCCGGTGAAGCCGGTGGCCGGTTGGCTCAGCTTCTCACGCAGCGTCTTCGACGACGTCACGTCGTCCGACGAGCCCGTCTCGGTCCCGCTCTGATCGCCGCTGAAGGCTGACCGCGAGGCGAGCACGCCGTCGGTGCCGTCGGTGCGGGTGCCGGCATCCCCGCCGCCGGTGCCCTCGGGTTCGGTTTCCTCCGGTGCCGGCGGAGCCGGTTGCTGTCCGGGGCCCACCTTCGTGAGGACGTTCAGGAAGATGTTCTCGACGAAGTCGTCGGCGTCGTCGTTGCCGGTGCCAGCCTTCGCGGCGTCACCGGCCAGTCGCACGCTCGTGCGGAACGCGGTGCCCATCGGATCCAGCACGAAGTCGCCGGCGCCCGGCAGCGCCGTATCGACGCCCGAGGCCACCAGCAGCTGGATCATCGCCTGCGGGTAGTTCACGAGGTCCTCACCAATACCGGGCAAGGCCTCCTCGACGCCCGAGGCCACCAGATACCGGATCGTCCCCAGCGGGTCGGTGATGAAGTCGATCAGCTGACCCTCCGGGGAATCCGGCGCGGCGCCGGAAAGCTGGTACAGGGAGACGCGAAGCGCCTGAGTCTGCCCCTGCCCGAACAGATAATCGTCGCCGTGGAACCCGTCCGGCAGAATGCTGTCGGCAAGGTGGTACACGACGGCGCTGATTCCGCTGATGGCGGGCACGGCGTCGGAGTCATCGCTGAAAGCCCACTCGTTGTCGTACTTATCAACGAAGTAGTAGTAGGTCGTTCCGTTGGAGACGTACGACTTCTGCTCAAAATCCAGGTCGAATTCCCGGCCGCTCAACAGCGCCGCAGACAACTGTTCGACGGTGATGTCGCTGAGTGCGGTCAGCCGGTAGTCCAGGTCCAGCGCCCGCACCGAGGTACCGGCCCCGGCCACCTCGACGGCCTGTGACCGCGGCGCCAGCACCGCCGGTCCCGCGGCGACGATCGCCGCCGCGCTGCAGAGTGCAATGCCCGTTGACACCAGCGTCTTGTACATCGGTCGATCCCCCGTTTGTTCGGCTGCCCAGGAACCGGCCGACGACGGCTGAGGGTTCCTGGGAGTCTTCTCAGCTGATCTTAAGCGCCGACCCCGTCAATCGGCCACCCCCGCGCCACCGCACTGACAACCGTCCTGTTCCCGCGGCCCGAATGTCCGTAGCATGGGTGACACAGTCCCGGGTCGAAGGAGTCGGCCATGGTCATTCCGTGGATCGAGCAGCGCACGGTGATGCGGCTGACGTTGCGTGACGGTCTGGTGCTCGATTTCGAGGACAACAACGAGTTGGTCATCGTCGGCCCGATCCGGCTGACGCTGCCGCCGGTCGGTCCGTACCCCGAGGAGCAGATCGGCATCGACCCCAGGCACGTCGCGGTGGCCGAGATTCCGTTGCTGAACCTGTCCGGGGCGGTGTGCACGGCGGCGGCCTGCACGGACGACGGCCGGCTGCATCTGGAGTTCTCCCGCGGTCACCGCATCGACGTCGAGCCCACCGACGACACCACGTCGTGGGAGCTCTATGGTCGGCGGCACGGCTACCTGGCCTGCCTCCCGCACGGTCGGCTGCGGGTGCTGCGCCACGACCTGCCCGACGACCAGGGGCACCCCGCGGCCAGCTGAGCCGGACCGCCACCAGCGGGCCCCGCGACGCGCCATCGCCCGCGTCCCAACGCGCCCGCATCGCTTGCTGAATGACCCCGGCGCGCTCCCGCCCCTCGGTAGGGTTGCGGGCGGACCAATGACGCCAGGCAGCAAGGGAGTTCGATGACCGCCGAGATCCGCACCGTGACCATTTTGGGCTGCGGGGTGCTGGGTGCCCAGATCGCTTTCCAGAGCGCACTCAAGGGCTTCCCGGTCACCGCCTACGACATCAACGACGAGGCCCTGGCCGCGGCCCGGGTGCGTTTCGACAAGCTCGCCGCGACCTACCTCAAGTCGGTCGCCGGCGTCGACGAGGCCGCCACAAAGGCCGCCCTGGGGCGCCTGACCCTGACCAGCGACCTGAGCGCGGCCGCCGCCTCCGACCTGGTGATCGAGGCGGTGCCGGAGGTGCTGACCCTCAAGGAGGACATCTACCGCAAGCTCGGCGAGTTGGCCCCGGCCGCCACCATCTTCGCGACCAACTCCTCGACCCTGCTGCCCAGCGACCTCAAGGACTCCACCGGCCGCCCGGACCGGTTCCTGGCCCTGCACTTCGCCAACATGATCTGGCTGCACAACACCGCCGAGGTGATGGGTTCGGCCGACACCGACCCGGCCGTCCACGCCGCCGTCGTCGCGTTCGCCACGGCCATTGGCATGGTGCCGATCGAACTGCACAAGGAGAAGTCCGGCTACGTGCTGAACTCACTGCTGGTGCCGCTGCTGAGGGCCGGGCTGGAACTGGTCGCCGGCGGCTACGCCGAGCCCGGCGACGTCGACCAGACCTGGCGGATCGGCACCGGCGCACCCGCCGGGCCGTGCCAGATCTGGGATGTGGTCGGCATGCGCACCGGCTACAACATCATGAGCCACGGCGACGAGGAGGAGCAGCGGCTCGCGGTCTGGCTCAAGCAGAACTACATCGACAAGGGCAAGCTCGGGCTGGAGTCCGGCGAGGGCTTCTACAAGTACGTCTGAGCCACGCCGTCAGCGGCGCCGTCGTCGGGCGTTCAGGTAGTCCCCGACGACGGCGGCGCCCAGCCCGTCGAGGTCGGGGTCGATGACCCGGCCGCCGACCCGGCGGGCCATCTGGTCGATGAACCGGGCCAGCCCGGGGTCGTCGCCGAGCCGGAAGATGGTGATCTGCGCGCCCAGTCGGGCGACCTCGTCGAACGCCCGCACGGTCAGCCCAATGGTCCGCGGGTGCGGCGGATACCCGAAGAAGGATTCCGCACCGTCGCCGAAGTCCTCCAGGTGCGCGGTCGGTTCCCCGTCGGTCACCACCAGCACCACCGGCTGGGCATTGGGATGGCGGCGCAGATGCCGCAGCGCCAGCAGCAGCGCGTGGTGCAGGTTGGTGCCCTGCTCGTAGACCGCCTCCAGCCCGGTCAGCTCCGCGGCGCTGAGCGTGCGGGCCTGCCGGCCGAACGCGATGATCTGCAGTTCGTCGGAGCGGAACCGGGTGCTGATCAGGTGGTTGAGCGCCAGGGCGGTCCGCTTCATCGGCAGCCAGCGGTCCTCCATCACCATCGAGAACGAGGTGTCCACCAGCAGCGCGACCGCGGCCTGGGTGCGGGTCTCGGTCTCGGACACCTCGACGTCCTCGACGGTGATCCGCAGCGGGCCGTCGGCGGGCGAACCCGCGCTGCGCAGCACCGCGTTGGTCAGCGTGCGGGTGACGTTCCACGGCTCGGTGTCACCGAACTCCCAGGACCGTGTCGCGCCGGTCAGCTCACCGGCCGCCCCGGCCCGGCGGGTGTTGCGCTCACCGTGCCGGCCGGACAGCCGTTCGGCCACGTCGCGCAGCGCGGCCTTGCCCAGCTGGCGCATCGCCTTGGGCGACAGCCGCCAGCTGCCGTCGGAACTGCGGTCCAGAAATCCCTGATCCATCAGGGCCTTCTCCAGGTCGGCCAGCGTGCGCGCGTTGATCGCCGCCTCCTCGCCGAGCTGCCGGGCCAGCGCGTCCAGGTCGACGTCGTCCATCGAGGCCCCGGCGTACTCCTGGGACAGCTGCTCGGCGAGGTCCTCCAGTTCGCCGATGTCGGCCATCACCTGGGTCGCCTCGGACATCCCGAGCGGGTCGTTGCCGGAGAACCGCTGCTCGCCGGTCCAGTCCTCGCCGGGACGGGCGGCCTGCAGGTGGTCGTCGAGCCGGCCGAGCGCGTCCATCAGGTCCGGGGATCCGAAGGCCTGCTGGGCCAGCGCGTCGAGTTCGGCGCGCTGCTCCGGGGACAGGCTGTTGCGGAAGCGCTGCGCAGCGGCCGCGCGGCGGGCCAGCGAGTCCAGCAATTCCTCGATGTTCGACGGGTTCTCCGGGAAGTGCTGCCCGTGCTTGGCCATGAACGCGTCGAAATCCTGTTGGGAGGCTTCGCCGTTGGCGTGCTTGTCCAGCAACGCGTTGAGGTCGTCGAGCATCTCCTTGACCGCCCGGCGGTCCTCGTCGGTGGCGCCGGCGAGCGCCTCCTTCATCCCCTCGAAGCGCTGGCCGAGCAGCTCCGCGCCCATCAGATCCTTGATCTGCCGGTACTTTTCCCGCGCCTGGGCGCTGCGCCAGTCGTATCCGGACAGTTCGGCGACCGCCTTGGCCGGCGACGACGGCAGCGAACCCAGCTGCAGTTCGGAGAACCGGGCGTCGTCGTCCAGCGCGCGGGCCAGTTCCTTGCGTTCGGCCAGCACGGCCTCGTCGAGCAGTCGCTTGACCTCGGCCAGGGTGCCGTCGAGGTTGTGGTCGCGCAGCAGTTCCCGGCGTTTGCGGTTGGCCGCGGCGGCCAGCCCGTCGGTGCCCTTGAGCCCCGGCATGCCGCGGCGCAGCAGCTCCGAGAGCGCGCGGCGCGGCGAGGCGCCGGCCATCACGTCCTCGCCGATGCTTTCCAGCGCGTCCCGCAGGTCGATCGGCGGCGCCAGCGGGTCGGGGCCCCCGGTGTAGCGCGAGTACCGGACTCTAGCCATAGACGGTCTCGCCCTCGCCGGTGGTCTTGTCGATCCGCTTGGCCAGATACAGCGCCTCCAGCGCCAGTTCGGCGGCCGCGGCCCGCTGCCCGTCGCTGACCGCGCCGACGCGTTCGGCGATCTGGTCGAGCACCGGCACCTCGGGCAGCGAGGCCAACAGGTCCTTGGCGCCGACCCGCTCGCCGGTCGTCACCGGATGCCCGGCCTCGATCTCGGTGACCAGCGGCGCCACGTCGAGGCCGCCGAGCACCCGGGCCGCGGTGTCGGCGGTGGCGCGGCGCAGCAGGTGCTCCAGCACCGCCTGCTCGCGGCCCTCCTCGCCGGACTCGAACTCCAGCTTGCCGCGCAGCACGTCGATGATGCCGGGCAGGTCGACCACCCGGGCGACCGGATCCGGCTCGCCGAGAATCGCGCCGCGGTGCCGGGCCGAGGCGGCGGCGGTCTCGGCCGCGGCGATGGCGAAGCGCGCCGACACCCCGGACCGCTGATCCACCGAGGTCGACTCGCGCAGCAGCCGGGCGAAGCGGGCGATGATCTGCAGCAGGTAGCCCGGCACCTCGGCGGACAGGTGCGCCTCCTGGGCGATGACGCCCACCTCGGCGTCGAGTTCCCGCGGGTAGTGGGTGCGGATCTCGGCGCCGAAGCGGTCCTTGAGCGGGGTGATGATCCGGCCGCGGTTGGTGTAGTCCTCGGGGTTGGCGCTGGCCACCACCAGCACGTCCAGCGGCAGTCGCAGGGTGTAGCCGCGGACCTGGATGTCGCGCTCCTCCATCACGTTGAGCATCGCGACCTGGATGCGTTCGGCCAGGTCCGGCAGTTCGTTGACGGCGACGATGCCGCGGTGCGCGCGGGGAATCAGGCCGTAGGCGATGGTCTCGGGATCGCCCAGGCTGCGGCCCTCGGCGACCTTGATCGGGTCGATGTCGCCGACCAGGTCGGCCACGCTGGTGTCCGGGGTGGCGAGCTTCTCGGTGTAGCGGGCGCTGCGGTGGCGCCACTCGATCGGCAGGTCGTCGCCGGATTCGGCGCACCGGCGGATCGACTCGGGGGTGATCGGCGAATACGGGTGCTCGCCGAGCTCGGAGCCGGCGATGACCGGGGTCCACTCGTCGAGCAGGTTGGTCAGCGAGCGCAGCAGCCGGGTCTTGCCCTGGCCGCGCTCGCCGAGCAGCACCACGTCGTGTCCGGCGATCAGGGCGCGCTCCAGCTGCGGCAGCACCGAGTCCTCGAAGCCGTGGATGCCGGGCCAGATGTTCTCGGCGGTACTCCCAGCGGCCAGCGCGGCCAGCAGGTTGTCCCGGATTTCGGACTTGACGCCCTTCTCCTGGTGGCCGGATGCGCGCAGTTCGCCGACGGTGCGGGGCAGGTTGTTCGGTGTGCTCACGCCCCCCACGCTACGACCGATGCGCGGTTCTGTCCCCGGCAGGCACGCCCAGCTCTCACCTGGGTACACGACCCGCCGTCGAATGTGTCCACCGATGAGCGCTCAGCGGAGGGGCCGGCGGCCAGGGCTCAACCTGGTACCCGACCCGCCGGTGCGGGCGTACCCACGTGCGCGCTGGCGCCGGGCCGGTGCGCGCGGCGGCAGGGACGGCAGGTTTCAGGAGCCGGCCGGCGGCAGCATCTGGAAGCCGGTGAGCATGTTCGCCGAATCCTGTTGGAAGGTCGGGTTGTCGCTGTCGACGGCCTCGAGGGTGAGCGTTGCCGTGTAGGTCCGATCGGCGGTCTGCAGCGCCACGAACAACGCCGTCGCCGGGTGCGACGCCAGGCCGGCGATCGCCGCGGTGCGATAGCGCACCGTCTCGGCCGGCAGCCCGCACACCGTGTGCGACTCGACGGTGACGTCGGTGGCGCCGATCGCCGACAGCGCGCCGCGCTTGAGCAGGAAGATGCTGTTCGGGTCGGTGCGGCCGCGCTCTTCGTCCAACGCGACCAGGGCGCTGGGGGCGATACCGTCCTGCATCAGGGCGTTGTTGTACAGCGCGTAGCGGAAGATGCCGTCCGAAGCCATCCACTCGTTGGGCTCCCAGCCGGCCGGCCGCGGGATACGCAGCACCGGTTCGTTGGCATCGGTGGCGATCAGGGCCAACGGCGCATCGGCGCGCGCGCAGGCGGTGTCACCGACGGCAGGGTCACCGACGACGACGTCCCCGGCGGGTTCGGCCGCGGGCTCAGCGGCGGCGGACTGGGTTGGCCCGGCCCGGCCCGGCGCCGCCGTCGGCGCCGGGTCGCCCCCCGACAGCAGCACCACCGCCGCCACGACGGCGATCACCGCCGCGGCCGCCACGGCGGCAAACACCAGTGGACGGCGACTCTTCGGCGCCGCGCTCGGTGGTGCCGAAGCCGGCTCGGCGGGCAGCGGCGTGGCCACCGACGCCCCGGCGCCGGACAGCAGCGCGTCGATCTCCGAGCGAGTGCGGAAGGTGACATCGCCGCGGTCGCGCAGTTGGGCCAACAGTTCGCGGATGTCCTGGCGGGCGCCGTCGTCGTCGCCGTCCTCCTCCAGCGCCGCCTTGAGTTCGGCGACGATCAGCAACTGCTGCTGGGCGGTGAGGTCGGGCTCGCCGATCTGGCCGCCCAGTCGCATCAGGTAGCCGAACGGCATCTGCGGCTCGCTGGGCAGCGGGTCGGGCAGCGGTGGCGGGGCGCTGCGTTTGGCCCGGACCGCCTCGTCCAGCGCCATCCAGGCGTCGATGCTGCGGTCCTGAAAGTCGATCATCTGCATCCCGGCCAGCGGGTTGGTGCGGACACTGGTCAGCGGACCGACCTGGACCGGCAGGATCGGCTTGCCCAGCGCCTGGGCGTAACGGAGTTCGGCCTGGCAGGCCTTGGACGCCAACATGTTCTGCGACAGGGCCGCAAGCACGACGTCGCAGTCGCGGATCTGGGCGAGGATCGCGCGCCACCAGGCGTCGCCGCCGCGCAGTTGGTCGTCGATCCACAGGTCGTGGTGCGCCCGGCGCAGCGCGGCCGACAGTTCCCCGACGATCTGCGCGTCGCGGCTCGAATAGCTGATGAAGACGGCCACCGTAGCCCTCCGATCGGATCGAGTCAGCTCAATCCTGCACCGCTGCCCGCTGGTATGGCGGTAAAACCGGTCCGGTTCCCCGTCCCCTCGCCGAGCGCTCACCTGGGTACACAACACGCCGGAAAACTGTCCAAGGACGAGCGCTCGGCGGAGGGGCTGGTGGCGAGGGCTCAACCTGGTACACGACGCGCCGATGGGCGCGTACCCAGCTGCGCGCTGGGCGCGCGCCCCGGACCGGTGCGCACAGCCCGGGCCGGTGCACATGCCCAACGCCGGTCAGGTCACATACATGCCGTCGACGCTGCGCACGGGTTCGGGCAGATCGGTCTCGCCGAGCATCTCCAACAGGGTGATCTCGATGCCGCGCGAGATCTGATCCAGCGGAGTGCCGGACATCAGGTGCTCAAAGGGGTTCAACAGCCTCAGCCCGATGCCCTGGGTAACCACGAACACATAACCCAGCACGAATGCGGGCAGGATGCCGTAGGCGCCGACCCCATTCACCAGCACGATGGTGACGCTGACGATGAACACCCAGACGAACATCTGGGTGTAGTAGTTGTACGTCGGCGGGAAGACGGTGTTCCGGATGCGCTCGGATTTGCCCATCTCATCGCACAGGTTGGTGATCCGCCGGTCCAGCTGCAGGAACCGGTACCCGTCGATGCGGCCCTCGTCGCAGAGTTGCTGCAGATCCCGGCTCTGCCAGTCCAACAACGCGTTGTGCTTGTTCTGCTTGCCCTGCAGTTGGGCGCGTTCCGGTTCGTCGAGGTAACGCCGGAACACCTCGTCGCACGAGCCGGGCGGCTCGTCACGCAGATATGCCTTGAGCGCGTAGACGAATGCGATATGCCGGTAGGTCAGCCGCCGCGCGATCCCGAGTTCCTCGTCGTCGCGGACGTAGTAGATGCACTCCCTGGCCCAGGACCGTGATTCGTTGACGATGGCGCCCCAGATCGTGCGCGCCTCCCACCATCGGCCATAGGCCTGCGCGTTGCTGAATCCGATGAAGAACGCCAGCGCCGTACCCAACAGCGGCGGCACCACCGCGGGCAGCTCGAAATGGTCGTCCAGCAGGTAGCGGTCACCGAAATAGGCGGCGGCGCAGGCGAGCAGGATCCACACCGCCTCGTCCCAGGTTCGGCGCACCACGAGCCGCAGCGGCAGTCGCGGTTTGAGGATCATCGCTGCGCCTCGCTTTCGGTCTCATCCCACCGGCGGGTCAGTGCGCGAAGTGCCGCGCCCCGGTCAGGTAGAGGGTGATGCCGGCGTTCGCGGCCGCCTCGGTGACCTGGTCGTCGCGCATCGATCCGCCCGGGTGCACGATGGCCTTCACCCCGGCGGCGGTCAGCGTCTGCAGGCCGTCGGGGAACGGGAAGAAGGCATCGGATGCGGCCACCGCGCCGCGGGTCCGCTCGCCGGCCCGCTCCACCGCCAGCCGGGCGGCGTCGACGCGGTTGACCTGGCCCATCCCGACCCCGACGGTGGCGCCGTCGGCGGCGATCACGATGGCGTTGGACTTCACCGCGCGGCAGGTCCGCCAGGCGAACACCAGGTCCGCCAGGGTGGCGGGGTCGGCGGGCTCGCCGGTGGCCAGCGTCCAGTTGTTCGGGTCGTCGCCGTCGGCGTCGAGCACGTCGCGGGTCTGCACCAGCAGCCCGCCGCTGACCTGGCGGAACTCCGCGCCACCGGGCATCGGCTCGGCGGCGACCAGGATCCGGATGTTCTTCTTGCCGGAGAGCACCTCGACCGCACCCGGCTCGTAGGCGGGCGCCACAATGACCTCGGTGAAGATGTCGGCGACGGTGCGGGCCATCTCGACGCTGACGGTCGTGTTGGTGGCGATCACGCCGCCGAACGCGCTGAGCGGATCGCAGTCGTGGGCCTTGCGGTGCGCGTCGGCCACCGACACCGCGGAGACCGCGATGCCGCACGGGTTGGCGTGCTTGATGATCGCCACGCAGGTCTCTTCGTGGTCGAACGCCGCACGCCACGCCGCGTCGGCGTCGGTGAAGTTGTTGTAGGACATCTCTTTTCCGTGCAGCTGCTGGGCCTGCGCGAGGCCCGGCCAACCGGCATTGTCGGTGTAGAGCGCGGCCTGCTGGTGCGGGTTCTCGCCGTAGCGCAGCACCGCCGAACGACGCCACACGCCGCCGAACCACTGCGGCAGAGCGTTATTTCCATCGCCCTCCGCCGACAGCGTCGCACCCATCCAGGAGGCGACGGCGACGTCGTACTCGGCGGTGTGCCGGAAGGCCAACGACGCCAGGCGCTTCCGCTCGTCGAGGGTGAAGCCGCCGGCGCGCACCGCGGCCAGCACGCCGTCGTAGCCCAGCGGGTCCACCACGACAGCGACGCTGGGATGGTTCTTGGCGGCCGCGCGCACCATCGACGGCCCACCGATGTCGATCTGCTCGACGCAGTCGTCTTCGCTCGCACCGGATTCCACCGTCTGGGTGAACGGGTAGAGGTTCACCACCACCAGGTCGAACGCCTCGATCCCCAGCTCGGCGAGCGCGGCGACGTGTTCGGGCTTGCGGGTGTCGGCCAGCAACCCGGCGTGCACCTTGGGATGCAGGGTCTTGACCCGACCGTCGAGCACCTCCGGGAAGCCGGTGACGTCCTCCACCGGGGTGACCGGAATACCTTGGTCGGCAATGTTTTTGGCGGTGGACCCGGTGGACACCAGGGTGACCCCGGCATCGTGCAGTCCGCGGGCGAGTTCGACCAGCCCGGTCTTGTCGTACACGCTGATCAGCGCCCGGCGAATCGGTCGTTTCGCGGTCATTGGCCTTCTCCTCCGAACCTGGCCCTGCGGCCATCCCAACTCACACCGCGGGTGACCACCGCGGCAAGCACATCCACCAGCAGTCGTCGTTCCTCGGTCTTGATCCGCTCGTGCAACGCGTCGACGTCGTCGCCGTCGAACACCGGCACCGCGCACTGCGCCAGGATCGGGCCGGTGTCCACCCCGTCGTCGACGACGTGCACGGTGGTGCCGGTTACCGTGGCCCCGTAGGCCAGCGCGTCGGGCACCGCGTGCGCCCCGGGGAAAGCCGGCAGCAGCGCCGGGTGCGTGTTGATGATGCGACCGGGGAACCGGCTCAGGAAGTCGGGGCCGAGGATCTTCATGAAGCCGGCGGAGACCACCAGGTCCGGGGCGTAGTCGGCGGCCGCGGCGGCCAGCGCGCCGTCCCAGGCGGCCCGGTCCGGGTGCGCGCGCAAGCGGACGTCGAACACCGGAACCCCGGCGGCCGCGGCGATCTCGGCGGCCCGGCAGTCCCGATCGACGCCGACGGCCACGACTCGGGCCGGGTAGTCGCCGACGGCGGCCTCGAGCAAGGCCTGCAGCAACGATCCGGTACCGGAGGCCAGCACCACCAGCCGCGCCGGCTCAGACGAGGGCACACGCAGCGATTCCGGCACGTGAGCAGCTTAATCTGCCCGTTCCCGCCTCCCGCCGCGTGGGTTACCGGCCGGTTCGACGAGCGGTGTAGTTCCGCGAGGAAGAGACCGGCCGCACCAACACCGGCCGGTTCGACGAGCGGTGTAGTTCCGTCAGTGGTCGCCGTCGACGTCGAAGAGGTCCTCGGCGTCGGGCAGGTCGTCGTGGGGGCCCAGCCGCAGTCCCGGCCCCTGGTCGGAGGCCTGCTCGGCGGGCGCCGGCTCGCCGGGCGGCTCACCGGGTGGCACGGCGATCGGCTCGGTGACCGGCGAAGACCAGGCCGCGGAGTCCGCGTCGTCCGCCCGTTGCTCGGCGAACTCCGGCCCGGGTTCAGGCTCACCCTCGGCGCGCTCACCCTCGGCGCGCTCGTCCTCGTCGGGCTCGCCTGAGGCGTCGGGGCCGTCGTCGGCCGCCGGGGCAACGACCGGCTTGGGCGCGCGAGTCAGGCCGCCGGCCATCGCGACCGTCAGCGCCCCAATGCCGAAGAACCAGCAGAACACCGCCGGCCCGAAGGTGGCCTGGTCGACGCCGACGAAGCCGAAGTTGCCGAGCTCGCCGGACCCGGCGTAGCCGAGCAGCGCCATCGCCAGCGCACCCAGCGCCGACGCGGTCGCCAGCTTGGCGGCGGCGGGCCCGATCGGCAGCGGTCGGCGCGCGCACTGCTGCCCGACGGCCACCGCCGAGGCGGCACCGATGATCAGCCAAGCCACCCAGATCGGCCCCAGCGGCGGGGTCGGGGCGGCGGCCAGGACCGGCAGCGCCGGGATGTCGCCGCCGTAGACGGTGAAGGCGCTGAAGGTGGCAAAGCCGATGTTGGCGCTGGATCCGACGGCGATCGCCGACATCCCGAGGATGACGTTGGGCGCGTACAACACCGACAGCAGGGCCAGGCTGAGCTGCCCGAACATCGAATCGGTGATGCCGAACAGGTCGTGCATGCTGCCCCAGTGCACGACCAGCGACAGCGCGGTCAGCGCGGCGGACAGCCCGAACAGCGCCAGCACGCCGGCCAGCGCCGCCCGCAGCGCATCGAAGGTCCAGTGCGGCAGCCGGGTGCCGGCCAGCAGCCGCCGTCGCTCCAGCTTGCTGCCCACCCCGAGGACCGCGCCGATGCCGTGCACGGCGAGCACCGAGGTGAAGGCGTTGAGCGAGTCGGGAGTCTGTAGCTGGCTGAGCACCGAGGAGGCGTCGTGCACGACGGCCAGCGCCAGCGCGGCGATCAGCAGCGGGCCGCCGAGCGCACAGGCCACCACCCAGCGGGTGACGAACCAGGAGGAGTTGGGCGCGGTGGCCGCCGCGGTGGTCCGCGCGGTGCCCCACACCATCAGAGCGGCCGGCAGCAACGGCAGCACGCCGAGGGTCTGCCCGCCGATCGAGATCGGGACCTGATGCACGCCGAGCCAGATGCTGGCAATAGCGCCGAAGGCGCCGGTCATGTCGCTGTTGGCGATGAGCAGCTGTAGCAGCACCACCGCCGCGATGATGACCAGCGCGACGAGCGCGGGGGCAAAGGCGACCCGGACTAGGTCACGGGCCTGCCTTGCCCCCACGGCACGGTTGTCCTCCATTCAGATCCGGTCCGCGGACCGGTTCAGGCGGTCGGCGGCTGTCCGGGGCCCGACGGCTGTTCCGGCTGCTGACCGGGCTGGTACGGCTGCCCCGGCTGGATCTGGGTGGTCGGCGCGGCGGCGGACTCGCCGGAGCCGACGGCCGGCGGCGGGCTGAAGCTCGGGAAACCGGTGGGCGGGGTGGGGGTGCCGTGCTGGCCGCCCTGCGTGGGCTGCGGCGGCTGCTGCGGCTGCTGTCCCGGCGCACCGAAGGAACCGGGCGCCGACGGCGGGGTGTAGCCGCCGTACTGCGACGGGTAGCCGGGACGCTGCTCGGCGCCGGGCTGCTGGCCGTAGTAGCCGGGGGCCGGGGCACCGTAGGAGCCGTACTGGCTGGGCTCGGGCTGGCGGGGCTGCGGCACCGGCGGAGTCAGCACCCCGGCGGAGTACAGCAGCACCATGACCGCCGCGGCGGCCTGGCCGATGACCAGCAGCAGCACGATCCAGATCGCCCAGCCGTAGCTGTAGAGATCCGACTTGTTGACGACCTCGGAGATCACCATGAACACCGCGGTCAGCGACAGCACCGCGACGGGTGCCGCGGTGTCCCGGGCCTTGGGCAGCAGGCTGACCCCGGCGACGAGCGCGGCGATCAGCGCGAACAGCACCAGCCACATGTCGGTGCCCTTGCTGCTGCCGAGGCTCTCGCTGGAGTACACCAGGGTGGGACCGAAGCTGGCCAGGTAGGCGAGCACACCGAGGGCGGCGACCGCGATCTTCAGGTAGAACGGCAGCTGGCTTTCACCGGCCGCCGCCGGGGCCTGGCCCTGCGCCGCGAAGGAACCCGAGGTGGGCGCGCCGTAGGACGGCGGCTGCGGCGGCTGGTAACCACCGGGGCCCCCTGGCGAGTAGGTCATGGCCTCTCCTATGTCTGTTGGGCGCCGAGCTGCGGCGCTGACGTTCCGGGTCTGCGCGCGCCTGCGGCGGCACCGGACCCGGCTCGGTGTTCCACGCTAGCGCACGAACCCGGCGGTACCGCCCGTCGATATGGCGTGTCAGGCCGGGATACGCGCCAGGATCTGCCGCGCGAGCTCGGCGGCCGTGCTCTGCGGTGTGGTCCCGATCACCTGGCAGTCCACCAGTACCGGACCCTTGACCGCGATGGCCCGGTTGACCGCGAAGGCGGCCTCCCGCCCGGAGTTGTCCAAAGTGCTGATGCCGTCATCGGTCCGGGCCGGCGCCACGACGTCGACGGTGAGGGTGGGACCGCCCCAGCTCACGGTCATGGTGCCGGCGCAGCGCTGCCAGAGCGCCAGGTACCCGTCCAGTGCCCGCTGCGCGTCCGCCGCCGTCGGGTACAGGAACACGCCCTGGTCGGCGGACAGGCCGGCCTCCAGCCCGGTTTGCTCCATGCTGGTCTGATAGGCGGCCTGGAAACCGGTGTCGCTCAGCGCCGGCGGCATGCCGCTGTAGAGCGCCGACGCACATTCGAGCGGGTTGTAGGTCGTGCCCGCGTCGATATCGTCGGGCTTGTCGTAAACCTGCCGCACCTTCATGCCGGTGGCCACGATGATGTCGCCGACCTGCTCCGGGCCGGACAGCAGCGCCGGCAGGCCCTCGGCGGTGATCGCCGGCGGCGGGGGCGGTGCGGCAACACTCGTCGTCGCCGGCGCTTCGGCCGCGACGGCCCGCCCGGCCAGCACCCGGTCGGCCACCCCGGAGACCGCCAGCACGGCGATCAACGCGACCGCCGCCAGCACGGCCAGCCCCGCGATGATCGGCCCGCGCCGGCCGGCCCGCGGCTGCTCGGCCGGTGCCGGATTGCCTGGCCCCGGCGCCGGGGCGCCCCCGGACGGCAAGCTGTTCCAGAAATCCCCGCCCGGTGCCGACATCACGCCGGGATCCTAGCGAGGATCGCCCGCACCACGGCCGCCACGTCGGCGGACGGCTGCTGGTCGGCAAGGAACTGGCAGTCCACCAGCACCGGCCCCTTCGCCGCGATGCCGCGCTGGCCAAATCGGTCACCGACGCCCGCCGTGGTGGTCAGCGTGCTGATCCCGTCGCCGGCATCGACGATCGGGCCGACATCGATGGTGTAGTCGCGCCCGCTCTCGGTCGTGTTCACCGTGCCCGCGCAGCGGCGCCACAACGCCCGGTAGTTCTCCAGCGCGTCCGCAGCGGCCGCCGGGGACGGGTAGAGCAGCGCGCCCTGGTCTACTAGGATCGCGCCCGAGTCATCGTCTTTCGTGCGCAGCTCATAGAAACCCAGCTGACCGCTGCTGCCCAGTGCGGCCGCCATGCCGCTGAACCGCGCGCCGATACACTCCGCGGGGCTGAAGCTCTGACCGGGATTGGGCTCATCGAGGTCCTGCACCCGGTGACCGACCCGCATGCTGGGCACCCCGACCAGCCGGGCCACCTGATCCGGCGGCGACAGCAGCGACGGCAGCCCGTCGACGGTCAGCGCCCGCGGCATGGGCGTCGCGCTGGTGGTGGCTGTGGTGGCTGTTGTTGTGGTGGCCGGTTGCCCGTCGGCGACCGCCCGGCCGTCGACGGTCTTACCCGAGACACCGGCGATCACCAGCGCCGTCACCAGCAGTGCGGCCAGCACCGAGCCGACCACCGCCGCGATCAGCCGACCACCCCCGCCGCCGGGGCCCTCGCCGGGACCGCCGCCCGCACGCGGACCCGGTGCGGCCGGCGGCGCCGCGCCGGTACCCGCCCGATCCCAAAAGTCGCCAGCTGTCATGGGCTCAGCCTATTTCAGCGCGGCAGCGCTGCCGCGCGGTTGATTCCGTCGCTGCAGCGCAACTGAATGCGGGCGCCCAGCGGGTCGCCGTCGGACATCAGCGCGACCAGTTCGTCGTCGGTGGTGACGGCCAGGAACCGGCTGCCGTCGGCGTCGCGCCGGCCGACGATGATGCCGGTGCGGACCGGCCAGTCGTAGCGCACC
The DNA here is from genome assembly GCF_010726955.1 of Mycolicibacterium fallax. NCBI lineage: Bacteria > Bacillati > Actinomycetota > Actinomycetes > Mycobacteriales > Mycobacteriaceae > Mycobacterium > Mycolicibacterium fallax. Next base: position 3,778,613 of record NZ_AP022603.1, on the reverse strand, counting down.
GAGTAGGTCTCGATGGTGCCGGGCCCGTCCACGTCGCGGGTGCCGGCGACCCGCGGGCGGGCGTCGATCCGGGCCTGCAGCGCCGCGCTGCCATCCGGCCGCCACGGCGCGGGAGTGCTGGAGTACACCCCCACCGAGTACTTGCTCATGATCCCGCCGTTGGCCCCAACCAGCCCGTATTGACCGGGGCGGGAACGCATTTCGACGACCGTTTCGGCGATCGCGTGCAGCGAATAGCTGTTGCCGGGGCCGCCGAAGTAGGGCAGCCCGCCGGTCAGGGTCAGACCGCGCGGATCGTCGGGGGCCAGCCCGACGCCGTCGCACACCGCGAACACCGGGAACGGGAAGCAGCTGTACAGATCGAACGTCGCGACCTCGTCGAGCCCAATCCCGGCCACCGCCAGCGCCTCGGTCACCGCGGCGGTGGCGGCGTGGCTGACGTCGAGGTTCTCCCGGTCCAAGAAGGGCTGCTCCATCAGGTCGGCGTGGCCGTGCAGGTAGACCCACCGGGACTCGGGCACCCCGAGCCGGCGCGCCGCGGCGACCGACATCACCACCACCGCGCTGCCCTGGTTGACCTGGTCACGGGCCACCAGCAGCCGCGGGTACGGGTCGGCGATCATCCGGTTGCCGTCGCCGACGGCGGCGATCTCGGCCACGCTGCGCACCGTCGGCGACGACGAGTACGGGTTCTTGGCGGCGACTTCCGAAAGCGGGGCGAACAGCTCGGCCATCGCGGTGCGGTAGTCCGCCACGCCGAGACCGAGCCGGGCCCGGCGCGCGTTGTCGAGCAGCCCGTACTGCACCGGGGCGCCGGTCAGCCCGTGCGCCACGGTGTACTCGGTCATGTAGTACTCGTAGCCGTAGCCGCGGTCCTCCAACTGCCCGCCGACCTGCTCGGTGAAGTCGGGCTTGTCCTCGCGACCCGCGAAATACCGCAGGGTGGAACCGTTTTCCGAGCCCAGCAGCACGACCACCTCGGCGTCGCCCGCGGCGATCCGGCCGGCGAATTCGGTCAACAGCTGCTGCGGACCGTTGCCGCCGATCTGCTCCAGCACCGCCCGGGCCGGGTCGGCACCGACCCGCCCGGCCACCGACCGCACGTAGTTGTCCGAGGCGCCCAGCGGCGGCGGTGCGGGGATGCAGATCTCGAACTGGCGCAGCCCGGCGAAGGTGTCCGCGGCCGCGGCGACGACACCCGGGTCGGCGCCGGTGTCGGCCAGCGCCGCGCGCACCGCCTCGGTGGCCAGTTCGACCGACGAGCGGGCGCGGTAGCCGTCGTCGTCGATGCGTTCGGTGAACTGCCCGACGCCGACGACGACCGGCGTCCGAGGGTCCAATGCCATGTCACTCCCTGTTCAAATGCGGCGAGCGCTCACCCCGGTACGGAAATCCGTAACCGGAATGAGCGCTCGCGAAGGTGTTCGGGCCGAGACGGGGAACCTACAGCTTCTCGAAGATCTCCCGGGCCAGCTTGGCGGTCTCCGACGGGGTCTTGCCGACCTTGACGCCGGCGGCCTCCAGTGCCTCCTTCTTGGCCTGCGCGGTGCCCGAGGAACCCGACACGATGGCGCCGGCATGGCCCATGGTCTTGCCCTCCGGCGCGGTGAAGCCCGCGACGTAGCCGACGACCGGCTTGGTGACGTTGGCCTTGATGTAGTCGGCGGCCCGCTCCTCGGCGTCGCCGCCGATCTCGCCGATCATCACGATGACCTTGGTCTCCGGGTCCTTCTCGAACGCCTCGATGGCGTCGATGTGGGTGGTGCCGATGACCGGGTCGCCGCCGATGCCGATCGCGGTGGAGAAACCGAGATCGCGCAGCTCGTACATCATCTGGTAGGTCAGGGTGCCGGACTTGGACACCAGGCCGATCGGCCCCTTGCCGGTGATGTTGTTCGGGGTGATGCCCACCAGCGCCTCGCCGGGGGTGATCACGCCGGGGCAGTTGGGCCCGATGATCCGGGTCTTGGCGCCCTTGTCGACGTTGTAGGCCCAGGCGTAGGCGGTGTCCTGCACCGGGATGCCCTCGGTGATGACGACCAGCAGCGGGATCTCCGCATCGATCGCCTCGACGATGGCGTCCTTGGAGAACGCCGGCGGGACGAAGGCGATCGACACGTCGGCGCCGGTCTTCTCCATCGCCTCGGCGACGCTGGCGAACACCGGCAGCTCGACGCCGTTGCCGTCCTTGTCGACGTGGCTGACGGTGGTGCCGGCCTTGCGGGCGTTGACACCGCCGACCACCTGGGTGCCGGCCTTGAGCATCAGCGCGGTGTGCTTGGTGCCCTCACCGCCGGTGATGCCCTGGACGATGACCTTGCTGTCCTTGTTCAGGAAGACAGACATGTTGCGTTGGCTCCCTTACTTGTTGGCCAGCTCGGCGGCCTTGTCGGCCCCGGCGTCCATGGTCTCGGCCTGAATGACCAGCGGATGGTTGGCGTCGGCCAGGATCTTGCGGCCGGCCTCGACGTTGTTGCCGTCCAGGCGCACCACCAGCGGCTTGTTCGCCTCGTCACCGAGGATCTCCAGCGCCTTGACGATGCCATTGGCCACCGCGTCACAGGAGGTGATGCCACCGAAGACGTTGACGAACACGCTCTTGACCTGGCTGTCGCCCAGGATCACGTCCAGGCCGGCGGCCATCACCTCGGCCGACGCACCGCCGCCGATGTCCAGGAAGTTGGCGGGCTTGACCCCACCGTGGTTCTCCCCGGCGTAGGCGACGACGTCGAGCGTCGACATCACCAGACCGGCACCGTTACCGATGATGCCGACCTGCCCGTCGAGCTTGACGTAGTTGAGGTCGTTCTCCTTGGCCTTGAGCTCCAGCGGGTCGGTGGCATCGCGGTCCACGAACGCCTCGTGGTCGGCGTGCCGGAAGCTGGCGTTCTCGTCGAGGGTGACCTTGCCGTCCAGCGCCAGGATCTGGTCGTCGGGCGTGCGGACCAGCGGGTTGACCTCCACCAGTGTGGCGTCCTCGGCGACGAAGACGTCCCACAGCTTGGCGATGGTGACCGCGGCGGCGTCGAGCACCTCGGCCGGCAGGTGGCCCTGCTCGGCGATCGAGCGCGCGAACGCGACGTCCACACCGGCGATCGGGTCGACGGCCACCTTGGCCAGCCGGTCCGGCTTGGTCGCGGCGACCTCTTCGATCTCCATGCCGCCCTCGACCGAGCACATGGCCAGGTAGGTGCGGTTGGCGCGATCGAGCAGGAAGGAGATGTAGTACTCCTCGGCGATGTCGCTGGCCTCGGCGACCAGCAGCCGCTTCACGACGTGCCCCTTGATGTCCAGGCCCAGGATGTTGGTGGCATGGGTCAGCGCGTCGTCGGGGGTGGCGGCGTACTTCACGCCGCCGGCCTTACCGCGGCCACCGACCTTGACCTGCGCCTTGATCATGACCGGCTTGCCGATCTCCTCGGCGATGGCCTTGGCGTCGTCGGCCGACTCGGTGACCCGGCCGGGCGTCGTCGGTACGTTGTGTTTGGCGAACAGTTCCTTCGCCTGATACTCGAAAAGATCCATGTGAACTCACTGTCTGTTCGGCTTGGTCGGCGGCGCAGCTGTTTCCAATGGCCGGATGCACCCATGGCGAGCGTCGCCCGGGTAAACCATATCGACCCGCCGGTCGCCGCATTCACACTGCACCGGCGGTTGTGGTAAACCTCACCGACAGATGACGGTGATACCCCTCACAAAGGGGCGCGAAATCTCGGCCGGCTTGCCAGCATTGAGGAGGTTTAGCTACCGTTCCCTGGTCTACATAACGCTTTGGTCACGACACGTGGAGTTTTAGGTTGCCGCAGCAAAGGTCTTCAGGAGCTCCGTCGTCCGGAGCGCCGCAGGATTCGCGTCGCCCCAGCAGCCGTCGCCCCGGCCCCGCCGAAGTCACCGACATCACCCCGTTCAACGAGTTCGGCGCCCTCGCTGACCTGGACTTTCGCCACTGCGCCTTCGACGCCGGCGCCGTTGTTCTGGACGCCCCCGAGCTCGACGATCTGGCCGATACCGACAACCTCGTCGCGATCCGTTTGGAGCGCCGCAGCGATCTGCCGGAGCGGTTCGAGACCGCCGATGAGATCACCGAGGTCATGCCTCGCCTCGGCCAGCACCGCAAGGTCGAGACCGGTCCGGTCAAGGGCCGGGTGCTGGTCGCGGCGATGGCCGCCGGTGCCGCCGCGGCCGCGGCCTACACCGCGCTGACCCCGCGTCAGGCCTCCGAGGTGACCAACACCGTCGTCGCCGCCGACCCCGCCAGCCACTCCGAGGGCGCCACCATCACCGGCACCTCCAAGGGCATGCAGCTGGTCGCGATGACCCCGGCGCTGAACGTCACCGGCCACAACGAGGAGCTCGCCAAGGGCGCGGCGTTCGCCCAGGAGCGCGCCGAGCGTGAGGCCCGGCTGGCCCGCCCGCTGTTTGTCCAGCCCACCCAGGGAATTTTCACCTCCGGCTACGGCTACCGCTGGGGCGCGCTGCACGGCGGCATCGACATCGCCGCCCCGATCGGCACCCCGATCTATGCGGTGTCCGACGGTGTGGTGATCGAGGCAGGCCCGGCCGCCGGGTACGGCGCCCTGGTCAAGATCCGGCACAGCGACGGCACCGTCACGCTGTACGGCCACATCAACACCTGGGTGGTCAGCATTGGCCAGCAGGTGATGGCCGGCGACCAGATCGCCACCGTCGGCAACCGGGGCAACTCCACCGGGCCGCACTGCCACTTCGAGGTCATGCCGGGCGGCGGCAGCCGCATCGACCCGGTGCCGTGGCTCGCCGCCCGCGGAGTCAGCGTCGGTTCCTACGTCGGCTGACCGATGACCGGCCCCGTCGGCCGTCATCCTGCGCCGGACGACGGCGAGCAGACCCGCATTCTGCGCCGGCAACCGCTTGCCGGGCCGGATCCCGTCACTACCGCCGAAACCGGTACTACCGCCGATACCGGCCGCAGCGGCATCATCCGGCGGTTCCCGACCGGCGCCATCCCGGTCGCCAATACCCCACCCACCGGCATCGATGCACCCACCGGCATCATTGCCGTCGCCCCGGCACAGCCGGAACCCGGCTCGCTGACCGCGCAGGCCGCCGTGGTGACCGCGATCCTGGGCGGCTGGGCCGCCGCGGTGGTCTCGACGAACCTGGTCACCGGCTGGTGGGCCACCGACCGGCTGTTCTGCCTGGCGATCGGATTCCTCGCCCTGGTGCTCGGCGCCGCCAGCATCGCCGGGGTGCTGCTCACGCTGCGCCGACGCGCCTGGGGCCCGTATCTGCTGACCGCCGGCGCGGTGGTGGCACTGCTGACGTTCTGCGGCGTCTTCATCGCCGGGGCGCGGCTGGCCGGGATCGTTTACGCGATGCCGCTGCTGCCGCTGGCCACCCTGATCCTCGCGCTGCTGCCGTCGACCCGGCGCTGGACTTCCCCGTCGCCGAGGGCCCAAAGCACGGGTTAGGCTGCTCGGGTGAATCCGTATCCCCCGCCGGGCAACCCCTACCAGCAGCAGCCGTACCAGCAGGGTTATGGCGCACCACAGCCCGGCTACGGAGCGGGTTATGGCGCACCGCAGTCGGGGTACGGCGCGCCGTACGCCCAGCCGGGTGCCACGCCCTACGGTGCCGCGCCCTACGGTGCGCCGGGCTACCCGGTGGCGGGCACGAACAACACCACCGCCGTCATCGCCGCGATCCTGGCGTTCCTGACCAGCGCGACCTGCCTCTGGGGCGCCTTCGGAGCCCTGCTCGGCGGCGCACTGACCTCCTCGACAATTTACGGCGTCGACATCTTTCCGGGCTGGTTCACCGCCACGATGCTGATCGTCGGGTTGGCCAACCTCGCCCTGGGCGCGCTGCTGATCACCGGCGGCGTCTTCACGCTCAAGCGCAAGCGCAAGGGTCCGGCCCTGGTCGCCGTGGGTGCCGGGGGCACCATCGTGTTCAGCATCGTCTCGCTGGTCGCCACCATCGCGATGGCCAACGAACTCGTCGGGGATTACGGGTTGGTCAGCTCCGCCGGCAGCCACGTGGTCACGGCGATGCAACTGATGCTGCCGATCGCCACCCTGGTGCTGGCCCTGGTCGCCCCGACCCGGCGGCACTGCGCGCTATAGCTTGGTGATCGGGGCGTGGTTGTGCATCAGTTTGACCCGCCCCGCCGAACCGAAGTCGATCAGCGACATCGCCGATTCGCCGACCCCGGAGACCTCCTCCACCCGGCCCAGCCCGTACTTGTCGTGCGTCACCCGGTCCCCGGGTGACAGGGTCACGACGGCCCGGTTGCGCGGCGCGCCGCCGGCCCGGCCGGGTGCCGGCCGCGCCGATCCGAAGCCGCCGCCGCGCCCGACCGGGGCGCTGCGGCCCCAGCCGCGGCCGGCGGACTCGTCGGTGTCGGTGCGGCGCCAGTCCATCAGTTCCTGCGGGATCTCGCGCAGGAACCGGGACTCCGGGTTGAGCATCGGCTGCCCCCACGACGAGCGGACCTTCGCCCGGCTCAGGTACAGCCGTTGTCGCGCCCGGGTGATGCCGACGTAGGCCAGCCGGCGCTCCTCCGAGAGCTCGCGCGGGTCCCCCAGCGCGCGCATGTGCGGGAACATGCCGTCCTCCCAGCCGGTCACGAAGACCGCCGGGAACTCCAGGCCCTTGGCGGTGTGCAGGGTCATCAGGGTGACGACGCCGTCGCCCTCCTCGGGGATTTCGTCGGAGTCGGCCACCAGCGACACCCGTTCCAGGAACTCGGCGAGCACCCCGGCGTCGGGCACATCCTCGTCGGCCTCGGCCAGCCCCTGCTCCGCCCGCAACGCCGCCGCGTTGGCCCGGTCGGTGCTGAATTCGTGTGCGACGGAGACGAGTTCGTTGAGGTTGTCCAGCCGGGCCAGCTCCTGCGGATCGTTGCTGGACTCCAGTTCGCGGCGGTAACCGGTGCGCTCCAGCACCGACTCGACCAGATCGCCGAGTTCCTCGCCGAGCCCACCGCGCAGCTCGTCGAGCATCGCCATGAACGTCGCGATGGCCTTCTCCGAACGCGTGTTGAGCAGCGGAACCTTGCCTTCCGCAGCGTCGCGCAGCGCGTCGTTGAACCCGACCCCGGTGTTCTCCGCATGCACCGCCACGCAAGCCTCGGCGCGATCGCCGATGCCGCGGCGCGGGGTGTTGAGGATCCGGCGCATGCTCACCGCGTCGCCGGGATTGTCCAGCACCCGCAGGTAGGCGACGATGTCCCGAATCTCCTTGCGCTCGTAGAAGCGCACCCCGCCGACCACCTTGTAGGGGATCCCGGACCGGATGAACACCTCCTCCAGCGCGCGCGAGGAATTGTTGGTCCGGTAGAACACCGCGACGTCGTTGTAGGTGATGTCCCCGCCGTCGACCAGCGCGTCGATCTCCCCGGCGACGAACCGGGCCTCGTCGTGCTCGTTCTCCGCGACGTAGCCGACCAGCAGCTCGCCGGCGCCGGAGTCGGTCCACAGCCGCTTCTCCCGGCGGCCGGCGTTGTAGGCGATCACCGCGTTCGCCGCGGTCAGAATGTTCTGGGTGGACCGGTAGTTCTGCTCCAGCAGGATGGTGGCGGCGTCGGGGTAGTCGCGCTCGAAATCCTCGATGTTGCGGATGGTGGCGCCGCGGAAGGCGTAGATCGACTGATCGGCGTCGCCGACCACGCACAGCTGCGCCGGCGGCACCGGGTCGTCGGCGGCAATGTTGTGCCCGACCAGCTCGCGGACCAGCACATACTGCGCGTGGTTGGTGTCCTGGTACTCGTCGACCAGGATGTGCCGGAATCGGCGCCGGTAGTACTGGGCGATGTTCGGGAAGTTCTGCAGGATGCCGACCGTCTCGGAGATCAGGTCATCGAAGTCCAGCGCATTGGCCGCCCGCAGCCGCCGCTGGTATTCGGCGTAGACCGAGGCCACCAGCCGGGTCAGGTCATCGGACTCATCGGTGAGGTCGGCCAGCGCCCGGTCGGGGTCGATGAGTTCGTTCTTCAGATTCGAGATGGCATTGGACAGCAGCCGCGGCGAATGCTTCTTGACGTCCAGACCCATGTCGCGGGCGATCATGCCGAGCAGGCGGCGCGAGTCGTCGGCGTCGTAGATGGAGAAGTTCGAGTTCAACCCGGACAGCAGCGAAGCCTGGTTGCGCAGGATCCGCACGCAGGTGGAGTGGAACGTCGACACCCACATGCTGCGCGCCTGCGGGCCGACCAGTTCGGCGACCCGCTCGCGCATCTCGGCGGCGGCCTTGTTGGTGAAGGTGATCGCCAGGATCTGCCCGGCGCCGACGTCGCGGGCGGCCAGCAGATAGGCGATGCGCCTGGTCAGCACCGCCGTCTTGCCCGATCCGGCGCCGGCCACGATGAGCAGCGGCGCGCCCTCATGCAGCACCGCGCGGCGCTGTTGGGAGTTCAGGCCGGCCAGCAGATCGTCGGCGTCGCCGTGCGGGCTGGCATTGGGCAGCAGGGAAAGATCACCGGTCATAGCGGGTTCAAACCTACCGCTGCGGCCCGACAGCCCGACCGGGGCACGAGAACCGGGCCGATCCGGGGGTGTGCCCGGCGTCGGCCTGCACAATTGTCCGCTGTGGGCGCCGCCAGATGGATAATCCACTTCGCGGCGCCCACAGCGGACAATTGTGCAGGCTTTGCGCCAAGGGCCGCCCCGGTGGCACACTCGGTGCGTGCATTGTTCGCAGCATCGATTTTTTTACGGGTACCGCATCGCGGTCCCCGTGGTCTAGCTGCTTGCCGCCCCGGGTCCGCATCCGCGTTCCGGGGCTTGTTTCTTTGGTGGGGCCTGGACCGGATTCGACCAGAACCTAACTCAAGGAGAATCAGGGAATGACTGCCGAAACCAAGGCCGACATCGACGACCTGCGCGTCGAGATCGATCGGCTCGACGCGGAGATCCTGGCTGCGGTCAAACGCCGCAAGGAGGTTTCTCAGCAGATTGGTCAGCTGCGGATGGCCTCCGGCGGCACCAAGCTGGTGCACAGCCGCGAGATGGTGGTCATCGATCGCTACAGCGACCTCGGTCCCGAGGGCAAGGATCTCGCGATGCTCCTGCTCAGGATGGGCCGCGGCCGGCTCGGCCACTGAAGGGCGAAGCCCGCAAGGGGCCGGGCCGACCCAACAGCACCGTCGGCTCGGCCACTGAAGGGCGAAGCCCGCAAGGGGCCGCGCCGACCCAACAGCACCGCCGGCTCGGCCACTGAAGGGCGAAGCCCGCAAGGGGCCGGCTCAGCTGGTGAGCCCGATGTACTTGGTGTCCAGGTACTCCTCGATGCCCTCGCTGCCGCCTTCGCGGCCGAAGCCGGATTCCTTGATGCCGCCGAACGGGGCGGCGGGGTCGGAGATCACCCCGCGGTTCACCCCGACCATCCCGGCCTGCAGCGCCTCGGCGACGCGCAGCGCGCGGTCCAGTGACCGGGTGAAGATGTAGGCCGCCAGCCCGTATTCGGTGCCGTTGGCGGCGGCGACGGCCTCGGCCTCGTCGTCGAACCCGGTGATCGGCGCGACCGGCCCGAACACCTCCTCGCGGAAGATCCGGGCGTCGGCGGGCGCATCGGCGAGCACGGTGGCCGGGTAGAAGCTGCCGGGCCCGCCGGGCGCCACCCCACCGACCGCGACCTTCGCCCCGCGGGCCACCGCGTCGGAGACCAGGTCGACCACGACGCCGACCTGCCGGGCGTTGATCAGCGGCCCCAGCCGGGTGCCCTCGTCCAGGCCGTTGCCGAGGGTGAACGCGCTCATCCGGGCCACCAGCTTCTCGGTGAACTCCGCCCGCACCGAGTTGGCGACGTAGAACCGGTTGGCCGCGGTGCACGCCTCTCCCCCGTTGCGCATCTTGGCCAGCACCGCGCCCTCGACCGCGGCATCGACGTCGGCGTCGTCGAACACCAGGAACGGCGCGTTGCCACCGAGCTCCATCGAGGTCCGCAGCACCTTGTCGGCGGCCTGACGGATCAGCGTCTTGCCGACGCCGGTGGATCCGGTAAAGGTCAGCTTGCGCAGCCGACCGTCGTCGATCAGGGCGGCGGTGAGCTCGCCGGACCGACTGGTCGGCAGCACCGACAGCACGCCCTTGGGCAGGCCGGCGTCGTCCATCAACCGGGCCAGCAGCAGCATCGTCAGCGGGGTTTCCTGGGCGGGCTTGACGATCATGGTGGCGCCGGCGGCCAGCGCCGGGCCGATCTTGCGGGTGCCCATCGCCAGCGGGAAGTTCCACGGGGTGATCGCGTAGCACTGCCCCACCGGCGCCCTGGTGACCAGGATCCGTCCGGTCCCGGCCGGGCTCTGACCGTAATGCCCGCCGATGCGCACGGCTTCTTCGGCGAACCAGCGGAAGAACTCGGCGCCGTAGCGGACCTCGCCTCGGCTCTCGTCGAGAACCTTGCCCATCTCCAGCGTCATCAGCGCGGCGAGGTCCTCGGTGCGGGCGATGATGGTCTCGAACACCGAACGCAGGATCTCGCTGCGCGCCCGCGCCGGGGTGGCGGCCCAGTCCGCGGCGACGGCCTCGGCGGCGTCGAGTGCGGCGATGCCGTCGGCGGCCGAAGCGTCGGCGACGGCGGTGATGACCGCGTCGGTGGCCGGGTTGTGCACCTCGAAGGTCGACGACCCGGCGCGTTCCTCGCCGCCGATCCACAGTCCGGTGGGGACGCCCGACAGCAGCTTCGCGATATCCATGCCCTCCATCATTGACTGCAGCGCAGCGCCATTCGCACTAGGGTTTGAAAACATGACCGCCGAACCGCCAGCCGTCCCCGACATCGCCAGCACCGCGGCCTGGGCCGCGCTGGCCGCACACCACCGCGCGGTCGGCAACACCCACCTGCGGGAGCTGTTCGCGGACGATCCGGAGCGCGGCCGCGAGCTGGTGCTCACCGTCGGTGACCTTTATGTCGACTACAGCAAGCACCGGGTCACCCGCCAGACGCTGACCCTGCTGTGCGAGCTGGCCCGCACCGCGGGTCTGGAGGCCCACCGGGACGCGATGTTCGCCGGGGAGCGGATCAACACCTCCGAGGACCGTTCGGTGCTGCACACCGCGCTGCGGTTGCCGCGCGGCGCGCAGTTGGCGGTCGACGGCCACGACGTGGTCGCCGACGTGCACGCGACGCTCGACGCGATGGGCGATTTCACCGATCGGCTGCGGACCGGGGCCTGGACCGGTGCCACCGGCAAGCGGATCAGCACGGTGGTCAACATCGGCATCGGCGGCTCGGATCTGGGGCCGGCGATGGTGTACCGGGCGCTGCGGCACTACGCCGACGCCGGCATCTCGGCGCGCTTCGTGTCCAATGTCGACCCGGCCGAGCTGGTCGCGACGCTCGATGGATTAGACCCGGCCACAACACTTTTCATCGTCGCATCAAAGACGTTCTCCACCCTGGAGACGCTGACGAATGCGACGGCGGCGCGGCGCTGGCTCACCGCCGCGCTCGGCGACGACGCGGTGGGCAAGCATTTCGTCGCGGTCTCCACCAACGCAAAGCTGGTGTCCGAGTTCGGCATCGACACCGCCAACATGTTCGGCTTCTGGGACTGGGTGGGCGGCCGGTACTCGGTGGATTCGGCGATCGGGCTGTCGGTGATGGCGGTGATCGGGCGCGAGGCGTTCGCCGATTTCCTGTCCGGATTCCATCTGGTCGACGAGCACTTCCGCACCGCGCCGCTGGAGGCCAACGCGCCGGCACTGCTCGGGTTGATCGGGGTCTGGTACGCGAACTTCTTTGGCGCGCAGTCCCGGGCGGTGCTGCCGTACTCCGATGACCTGGCCCGGTTCGCGGCCTACCTGCAGCAGCTGACGATGGAGTCCAACGGCAAGTCGGTGCGCACGGACGGCTCGGCGGTCACCGTCGACACCGGCGAGATCTTCTGGGGCGAGCCGGGCACCAACGGCCAGCACGCGTTCTACCAGCTGCTGCACCAGGGCACCCGGTTGGTTCCGGCGGACTTCATCGGGTTCGCCCAGCCGGTCGATGACCTGCCGACCGCCGACGGCGACGGCTCGATGCACGATCTGCTGATGAGCAACTACTTCGCGCAGACCCAGGTGCTGGCGTTCGGCAAGACCGCCGAGCAGATCGCCGCCGAGGGCACCGCCGCCGAACTCGTTGCACACAAGGTGATGCCGGGCAACCGCCCGTCGACGTCGATCCTGTCGACCCGGCTGACCCCGTCGGCGCTGGGCCAGCTGATCGCACTGTATGAGCATCAGGTGTTCACCGCGGGCGTGATCTGGGGCATCGATTCGTTCGACCAGTGGGGAGTGGAGCTCGGCAAGACCCAGGCGATCGCGCTGCTGCCGGTGATCGCCGACGCGCAGTCCCCGGCCGCCCAGTCCGACAGTTCCACCGACGCACTGGTACGCCAGTACCGCTCGGCCCGCGGCCGCGCGCACTGACTCAGGCGAAGTACTTGACCAGCCGGGTCGGCGCCAGCTTCATCGCGGCGACCACCGGCGTCCACGGCCAGGACGGAACGATCGCCCGGCCGCGCTCACGCTCGATCGCGGCGACCATCGCGGCGACACCGGTTGCGTTGTCCACCATCATCTTTGACCCGCCGGCCCGCCCGGTCATCTCCGATTCGATGTAGCCGGGCTCGAGCACCGTCACGGCGATCGGGCCGCCGGCGAACTCGGCGCGCAGCGACTCACCCAGCGAGGAGACCCCGGCCTTGCTGGCCGCGTAGGCCGCGCGCACCCCGGGCACCCCGCGGTTGCCCAGCACCGAGGAGACCAACACCAGGTGGCCGTCGCCGGCGGCCCGGAAAATCTCCAGCGCCGACTCGATCTGTACCAGGGCGGCAACGAGATTCGTCTCGACGGTGGCGATGTTGACATCGAGCCTGCCGGTGCCCAGCGCCGCGCCCTTGCCCAGCCCGGCGTTGACGATCACCCGGTCCAGGCCGCCGAGTTCGGTGGCCAGGTCGGCGAACACCGTCGGCACCGCGGCGTGGTCGTTGACGTCGAGCTCGGCGATCGCCACCGTGCAGCCGGGGTGCGCCGCGGTCAGCTCGTCGCGCAGCTCCTCCAGCCGCCCGACCCGGCGGGCACACAGCGCCAGATCGCGGCCCTGGGCGGCGAAGGCACGGGCCATGCCGGCGCCCAGGCCGGAGCTGGCACCGGTGATCAGGATCCTCTTGCGCATCCCAGCAGCGTAGCGCCGGCTATTTCAGCAACCGGCTCATCCGGCGGTCGGCGAGCACCTTGCCGCCGGTCTGGCAGCCCGGGCAGTACTGAAAGGACCGCTCGGCGAAGGACACCTCGCGGATGGTGTCGGCGCAGACCGGGCACGGCAGGCCGGTCCGGGCGTGTACCCGCAACCCGGAGCGCTTCTCCCCCTTCAGCATCGCCGCGCGTTGCCCGACCAGCCGGCCGACGGCGTCGGTGAGCACGGTGTGCAGCGCGTCGTGCAGCGCGGCGAGCTGCGAATCCGAGAGCCGGCCCGCGGTGGCGAACGGTGACAGCCGGGCCACGTGCAGGATCTCGTCGCTGTAGGCGTTGCCGATTCCGGCGATCACCTGCTGATCGGTGAGCACCGTCTTGATCCGGCCGGTGTTACCGGCCAGCGCCGCGGCCAGGTCATCGGCCGACAGGCCCAGCGCATCGGGTCCCAGCGCGGCGATGCCGGGCACCGCGGTCGGGTCGGCGGTCAGCCAGACCGCCAGCCGCTTCTGGGTGCCGGCCTCGGTGAGGTCGAATCCGGGTGCCTCGCCCGGGGTACCGAGGTGCACGCGCAGCGCGATCGGCCCCTTGCCGGGCCGCGGCGGGGCGGCCGCCAGCCGGTCCGACCAGCGCAGCCAGCCGGCCCGGGACAGGTGGGTGATCAAATGCAGCTCACCGACCTGCAGTCCCAGATGCTTGCCCCACCGGGTCGCGCCGGTCACCGGCCGGCCGTGCAGCGCGGTCGGTGGCGGGTCGAAGGTCTTGAGCGCCGACAGCGCGGCGACGTCGATCCGCCCGATCTCGCGGCCCAGGGCATGCTCGCGCAGGTGCACGGCCAGCGCCTGTACCTCCGGGAGTTCCGGCATGACCCCAGTGTGCCCGGCTCAGGGCCGCAGCAGGTAGATGTCCATGATCCAGCCGTGCCGGGCCCGGGCGGCCGCGCGCAGCTCGGCGATCCGCTCCCCGTCGGCCCCGACGGTGCCGGCGGCCAGCAGTTCGTCGTCGGTGCCCAGGTAGGCGCCCCACCAGATCCGGGTCGACGGTGCGCAGCCCAGAAACGAGCATTCGCCGTCGAGCATCACGACGGCGTCGCCGGTCAGCCCGTGCTCACGCAGTTTGCGGCCGGTGGTGATCTGCACCGGCTCGCCGACGTCGTTGAGCGGGATCCGGTGCCGAGCGGTCAGCGCCTGGATCGCGGTGATGCCGGGAATGACGTCGTAGTCGAAGTCCAGGTGCGCGCCGACGCGCGCCAGGATCCGCAGCGTGCTGTCGTACAGCGACGGGTCCCCCCAGGCCAGGAAGGCGCCGACGCCGTCGGGGCCGAGCTCGGCGGCCATCGCCGCGGCCCAGATCCGGGCGCGGGCGTCGTGCCAGTCGGCGACGGCCTGCCGGTAGCCGGGACCGTCCTCGGCCGCGGCCCGCGGCGGGTCGGGCAGTTCGACGAACCGGTAGCCGGGGTCGTCGATGAACCGTTGACAGATCCGTCGGCGCAGCTCGACCAGGTCGGACTTGGTCTGGCCCTTGTCCATCACGAAGAACACGTCGGTCTCGTTGAGGGCGGCGACGGCCGCCGCGGTGACGTGGTCCGGATCCCCGGCGCCGATGCCGATGACGTGGATCTTGCGCATCCCGACACGGTAGTCCGGGGCCGGGCGGATCACGATTTGGAAATACCCGGTACCGCCGGTATTGACAACTGTCGGGGCCGGCTTTACGTTTGAGTCTAGGACTGTAAGACGCTGGAAGAGAAGGACGTTCGGCAATGACACGCTCCGTCACCGCGGTACCGACCCGGACCGACGATCGCCCCGCCCAGGGCGGCCGGTCTCGCGAGGAACTTGCCAATCGCCTGCTCAAGGGTTCGGTGCGCAAGTCCTACGCCCCCGTCGTCGACATCGACTGGGACGCCCCGATCGAGCCGGACATGTTCTTCCTGCCGCCGGAGCTGATCAGCATCTACGGCACCGAGCTGTGGGATTCGCTGTCCCGCGCGCAGCAGATCGAGCAGTCGCGCCAGGAGCTGGTGAACGTGCTGTCGGCCGGCATCTGGTTCGAGAACATCCTCAACCAGGCGCTGCTGCGCGATCTGATGCACCGCAATCCCACCGCCGCCAGCTCGCACTACAAGCTCACCGAGCTCGGCGACGAGACCCGGCACATGGTGATGTTCGGCAAGGCCATCGATCACGTCGGCGGCATTCCGATCCGGCCGCGGCTCTACCAGCGGATGATCATCAACCTGCTGCCGCTGCTGTTCCGCGGCCCGATCCTGTGGGGCGCCGCGCTGGTCGGCGAGGAGATCTTCGACGCGCTGCAGCGGCAGATCCTGGAGGGCGCCGAGGTGCAGCCGTTCGTGTTGCGGCTGATGCGCATTCATGTCACCGAGGAGGCCCGGCACATTCAGTTCGCCCGCGACGATCTGCGCAAGACCGCCCCGGCCATGCCGTGGTACCGGCGGGTCGTGGTGGCCAACCTGCATGGGGTCGGCGGCCCGTTCTACCGGTTCCTGCTCACCCACCCGGCGATCTACGCCCGCGCCGGGCTCGATCCCCGGCAGGCCCGCCGGGTCGCCCGCAGCAACCCGAACTTCCTGCGGTCCTGCCGGGATTCGGCCGAACCGCTGACCGAGTTCTTCACCGAGGTCGGCCTGATGGGCCGGCTCAGCCGGCGGATGTGGCGCGGGGCCGGGTTCCTGTGAGCTACCTGCTGATCGGCGCGGGGCCGCTGCCCGGGCTGCCCGAGCCGGCAGCAGTCATCTCCGGGGACCCCCGGCCGCGGTTCGACGCCGACCGCTGGATCGCGACGGACACCGGGGTCACCGCGCCGCTGGTGGTCGACACCCGGCCCTCGGGCGACCCGTTGATCGCCGTGCACGGGCGCCCGAACTGGTTCAGCATCGCGGGCCCCGATGTCGCGGGCCAAACCCGGGCGGTGGCCCGCTGCCTGGAGCTCGTCGCGCGCACCGGGGTCGGCCGGATCGAGGCCCGCTCCCGGGTGCCGGCGCGGCGCTGGTACCCCGGCGGGCTGGCCCGGCTGTTCTACCTGTCGGGTTCGGAGAACATCGAGGACGAGGTGTACGACGGTCCCGCGGTGCTGACCGTCGCCGACCGGGAGATCGCTACCCGGATCCGGCTGACCGGCAACCTGCACCCGGTCGATGGCCGGTTCCATTGGCAGGGCAGCGTTTTCCAGACCGCCGGGATCGACCGGGCCGGGCCGGCGCGGCTGACGATCGGCGCGCACACCGTCGACGCCCGGCTGACCGAGCGGACCGCGCAGGGCACCTTCATGATCACCGGGGCCGGCGCCCCGCCGTATCTGCCGGCCGGTCTGGCCATGCCCGGGACAGGAAACTAGAACGTGTTCTAGCATCGGCTCATGCGATTCACCTTCGCCGAGTCCATGACCGAGCCCTCCTACTACCTGCCGCTGGCCCGCGCCGCCGAGGCCGCCGGCTATCACGGCATGACGATCGCCGACAGCGTCGCCTACCCGTTCGAGTCCGACGCCAAGTACCCCTACACCCCCGACGGCAACCGGGAATTCCTCGACGGCAAGGAAATGATCGAGGCGTTCGTGCTGGCCTCGGCGATCTCCGCGGTCACCACCACGCTGCGGCTGAACTTCTTCGTGCTCAAGCTGCCGATCCGCCCGCCCGCCCTGGTCGCCAAGCAGGCCGGCTCGCTGGCCGCCATGTTCGGCAATCGGCTCGGCCTCGGCGTGGGCACCAGCCCCTGGCCCGAGGACTACGACCTGATGGGAGTGTCCTACGCCCGCCGCGGCAAGCGGATGGACGAGTGCATCGACGTCATCCGCGGGCTGACCAGCGGCGACTACTTCGAGTACCACGGCGAGTTCTATGACATCGCCAAGACCAAGATGAGCCCGGCGCCCAGCGCCCCGATCCCGATCCTGATCGGCGGGCACGCCGACGCCGCGCTGCGCCGCGCCGCCCGCAACGACGGCTGGATGCACGGCGGCGGTGACGGCGAGGAACTCGACACCATGCTCACGACCCTGGCGCGCTACCGCGCCGAGGCCGGCCGCACCGGCGACTTCGAGATCCATGTCATCTCGATGGACGCCTACACCCCCGACGGCATCAAACGGCTGGAAGACAAGGGCGTCACCGACGTCATCGTCGGCTTCCGGCTGCCCTACATCAAGGGGCCGGATCCGGAGCCGCTGCAGAACAAGATCGACAACCTGGAGCGGTTCGCCGAACGGGTCATCGCCAAGCTCTGATCCGGCTTGCCCGATCCTGTTAAGTTTCCCGCATGGGCGCATATCAGGACGTGTTCACCGCCAGCCTCGCCGACTCGTCGGCGTTCTGGGCCGAGGCCGCCACCGCGGTGGACTGGACTCGCAAACCGCAGCGCATCCTCGATGACAGCCGGCCGCCGTTCTACCGCTGGTTTCCGGACGGGGAGCTGAACACCTGCGCCAACGCGCTGGACCGGCACGTCGAGGCCGGCCGCGGCGAGCAGGCCGCGCTGATCTACGACTCGCCGGTGACCGGGATCCGGCGCACCTACAGCTACGCCGAACTGCTCGAGGAGACCGCGCGCTGCGCCGGCGCGCTGCGCGCGCTGGGGGTGGAACGCGGCGACCGGGTGGTCATCTACATGCCGATGATCCCCGAGGCGGTCATCTCGATGCTGGCCTGCGCCCGACTCGGCGCGGTGCACTCGGTGGTCTTCGGCGGCTTCGCCCCGAACGAGCTGGCGGTCCGCATCGACGACGTGCGCCCCAAGCTGATCATCACCGCGTCCTGCGGCATCGAGCCGAGCCGGGTCATCGAGTACCTGCCGATGATCGAGGATGCCATCGGGCTGGCCACCCACCCGCCGATGCACTGCGTGGTGGTGCAGCGCAACGGCTACCACCGCGACATCGCCCGGGGCCGCGACGTGGACTGGGCGGAGATGATGGCCGAGGCCAGCCCGGTCGATCCGGTGCCGGTGGCCGCCACCGATCCGCTGTACGTGCTCTACACCTCGGGCACCACCGGCAAGCCCAAGGGCATCGTGCGGGACAACGGCGGGCACGCGGTGGCGCTGCAGTGGACCATGCGGCACATCTACGACATCTCCCCCGGCGACGTGTTCTGGGCCGCCTCCGACGTCGGCTGGGTGGTCGGGCACTCCTACATCGTCTACGGCCCGCTGCTGGCCGGCGCCACCACGGTGCTCTACGAGGGCAAGCCGGTCGGCACCCCGGACCCGGGCGCGTTCTGGCGGATGATCAACGACTACTCGATCAACGCGCTGTTCACCGCGCCCACCGCGCTGCGGGTGATCCGCAAGGAGGATCCCGACGCCAACCACCTGGCCGGCTGGGACCTGTCCAGCCTGCGCAACCTGTTCGTCGCCGGCGAGCGGCTGGACCCCGACACCTACCACTGGGCGGTCGAGCACCTGCAGATCCCCGTCATCGACCACTGGTGGCAGACCGAGACCGGCTGGGCCATCGCGGCCAATCCGATGGGCCTGCAGGAGTTTCCGGTCAAGCCCGGTTCGCCGACCAAGCCGATGCCCGGCTATGACGTCCAGATCCTGACCGAAGACGGCACCGAGAGTGAACCCGGCCGGGAGGGCGCGATCTGCATCAAGCTGCCGATGCCCCCGGGCACCCTGGCCACGCTCTGGGACGCCGACGACCGCTACGTGTCGTCGTACCTGTCCGAGCATCCCGGCTACTACCTGACCGGCGACGGCGGCCGGATCGACGAGGACGGCTACCTGTTCGTGATGGGCCGCACCGACGACGTGATCAACGTCGCCGGGCACCGGCTGTCCACCGGCGCCATCGAGGAGGTGCTGGCCACCCACCCCAGCGTCGCCGAATGCGCGGTGATCGGGGTGCCCGACGCGATCAAGGGCCAGGCCGCCCGCGGCCTGGTGGTGCTCAAGGCCGGAGCCGACGACGAGGACCTGGTGACGGACCTGGTCAAGATGGTGCGCGACGAGATCGGCGCGGTCGCCGCGTTCCGGCTGGTCGACGTGGTGCCCGCGCTGCCCAAGACGCGGTCCGGCAAGATCCTGCGAAAGACGTTGCGCGGCATCGCCGCCGGGCGTGACGAGCCGATGCCCTCCACCATCGAGGACGCCTCCGTGCTCGCCGCGCTGCGCGCGATCCTGACCCGCGGCTGAGCCGGTTCAGCACACCGTACGACTCGCCGAGGACAGGTATGCCTCGGCGAGCTCGCAACTGCCGACCGCGTAGCTGACCAGCCTGGTCCGCGACTCCACCGAGTGACCGCGGGTGCCCATCCAGGCCAGCAGCAGCAGCCGGCGCAGCAGCACGAACGAGGCCAGCATGTCCTCGTCGGCGGCCCGGCAGTCCCGCAGGCCGCGATAGCCCGACAGCCAGGCGTCCTGCCACTGCGGCAGCCGTGGGTCGTGCTCGACGAAGGACACCGCGGTCGCGAAATCGTAGAACAGCCAACCGAATCCGCAGTCGTCGAAATCGATGACGGCGGTCCGGGCGCCGTCCACCATCAGGTTGGCCGCCCGCAGGTCGGCGTGCACCAACCCGAACCGGTCCGGGCCCTGGCCGTACTCGGCCAGCCGCCGGGCCAGCAGGGCGGCGGCGGCCGCGAGGGTGCGCCGCTCATCGGGGCCGACGCCCGCCGAGTCCTGCCAGCGGCCCCAGCGCGGCCGCGACCCGAGGCTGTGCTCCCAATCCCAGCGGAACCGGTCGAACCCGGCCGGCCGGCGCCAGCCCAGCGAATGCCGGTGCAGTTGCGCGGTGATCCGGCCCAGCTCGGCGAAATCGCTTGCGGTCAGCGCGGTGTCGTCGGGGTGCGCGCCGGCGATCACGGCAAACCGGACGACGTGCCGCGCGACCCCGTCGACGGGCACGGTCACCACCCGCCGCCCGTCGCGCGCGGGAAGTACCACCGGAGCGACGATTTCGGTCTCGTTGTGCAGCGCCGCCAGCCAGTCCAGCTCGGACTCGATCTGATCGAGGCGGTGATAGCCCCGCCGGTGCACCCGCAGGATCGAGCGCAGACCGGAGCCGGCGTCGGTGTGGCAGAAGGTGGTGTTCTCCGACCGGATCAACAGCTCCAGCTCCGAATCGGGCGCGAGGCCGTAGTCGACGCCGGCCGCGACCGCGACCGCCCGCTCACCGTCCTGGCCGTCGGCCACCGCGTTGCTCCCGTCGTCCGAGTTCTGGTTGGGCCCGTCGTCCTGGTTGGGCCCGTCGTCCTGGTTGGGCCCGTCGTCCTGGTTGGGCCCATCGAGAGTAGATCGCCGGCGGCCGCCGCGGTGCGCCCGCCCAATCCGTTCCGGTCCCGCCGGGTTCGCGATAGCGTCGCGCCATGATTCTGGACAGATTTCGTCTCGACGACCGGGTGGCGGTGGTCACCGGCGCCGGTCGCGGGCTCGGCGCCGCCATCGCGACCGCCTTCGCCGAGGCCGGCGCCGACGTGCTGATCGCCTCCCGCACCCGCGCCGAGCTCGGTGCCGTCGCCGAGGTCGTGCACGGCCTGGGCCGCCGCGCGCACGTCGTGGTCGCCGACCTCGCCCACCCGGAGGCCACCGCCGAATTGGCCACCGCCGCGCTGGAAACCTTCGGCCGGCTCGACATCGTGGTCAACAACGTCGGCGGCACCATGCCGGGACCGCTGCTGAGCACCACGGCCAAGAGCATGCGGGACGCGTTCACCTTCAACGTCGCGACCGCGCACGCGCTGACCGCGGCCGCGGTCCCGGTGATGCTGGAGCATTCCGGCGGCGGGTCGATCATCAACATCACCTCGACGATGGGCCGGCTGGCCGGGCGCGGCTTCGCCGCCTACGGCACCGCCAAGGCCGC
Organism: Mycolicibacterium fallax; assembly: GCF_010726955.1. Classification (NCBI taxonomy): domain Bacteria; kingdom Bacillati; phylum Actinomycetota; class Actinomycetes; order Mycobacteriales; family Mycobacteriaceae; genus Mycobacterium; species Mycolicibacterium fallax. The sequence continues at coordinate 3,757,635 of NZ_AP022603.1, read as the reverse complement.
CCTGGCGCACTACACCAAGCTGGCCGCCCTGGACCTGGCCCCGCGGATCCGGGTCAACGCCATCGCCCCGGGGTCCATGCTGACCTCGGCGCTCGACGTCGTCGCCGAGAACGAGGCGCTGCGCACCCCGATGGAACGGGCCACCCCGCTGCGTCGCCTGGGCGATCCCGAGGATGTCGCCGCGGCCGCGGTGTACCTGGCGTCCCCGGCCGGGTCCTACCTGACCGGAAAGGTGCTCGAGGTCGACGGCGGGCTGACGTTCCCGAACCTGGATCTGCCGCTGCCCGATCTGTGACGGCCGCGGTGTACCGAACTACCCTGGTATTCAGCAGCAGGGTTGCACTCTGCCGACTGACTGCCCGGACGAAACCTGGAGGATGACGATGAGCAAGATTCGAGCCGGAGTGGTTTCGGGGTTCCTGATCGCCGCGGGAGCCGCGTTGACCGTCACGCTGGCACCGGCGGCCGCCGCCGAGCCCGGCCTGCTGCCCCAGTGCGAGGCGACCGAGGCCGGCGGCGGCATGGCGGGCGGCCAGACCACGGTGTGCGAGTCGCCCGGCAACGCCCAGATCGACTCGCGGCCGTCGGTGTACCCGCCGATGGGCGCGGGCATGTTCCCGTGGGATGACGGCTTCTTCATGATGTGATGACCGGCCGGGATACCCGGCCCGGTAGATTTTCTGTTTCGGTAGACCGAGGCAGGAAGGCAGCGTGTGACGCGACAGGCACCCGCCGCTGCGCGCAGGTCCCGGCTGCCCGCCGCATACCTGCTCGGTCCGGCGTTCGTCGCCGCGATCGCCTACGTCGACCCGGGCAACGTCGCCGCCAACGTCAGCGCGGGTTCCCAGTTCGGCTTCCTGCTGCTGTGGGTGATCGTCGCCGCCAACGTGATGGCCGGCCTGGTGCAGTACCTGTCGGCCAAGCTGGGCCTGGTCACCGGCCGGACCCTGCCCGAGGCGGTCGCCGACCGCTGCGGCCGGGGCACCCGGTTGATGTTCTGGTTGCAGGCCGAGTTCGTCGCGATGGCCACCGACCTGGCCGAGGTGGTGGGCGGCGCCATCGCGCTGTACCTGCTGTTCGACCTGCCGCTGCTGGTCGGCGGCCTGATCACCGGCGCGGTCTCGCTGCTGCTGCTGGTCGTGCAGGACCGGCGCGGCCAACGCACCTTCGAGCGGGTGATCGGCGGCCTGCTGCTGGTGATCGCGCTCGGCTTCCTCTCCAGCCTGTTCGTCGACCCGCCGACCGCCTCCGAGGTCGCCGGCGGCCTGGTGCCGCGGTTCCAGGGTGTCGAATCGGTGCTGCTGGCCACCGCCATGCTCGGTGCGACGGTGATGCCGCACGCGGTGTACCTGCATTCCGGGCTGGTCCGGGACCGGCACGGCCGGCCCGAGCCGGGCCCGGACCGGGCTCGGCTGCTGAAGATCACCCGCTGGGACGTGGCGCTGGCGATGTTGATCGCCGGCGCGGTCAACATCGCGATGCTGCTGGTGGCCGCCGCCCACCTGCAGGGCGTCGAGGGCACCGACTCCATCGAGGGCGCCTACTACGCGGTCCGCGACGCGCTGGGGCCGACGGTGGCGCTGTTGTTCGCGATCGGGTTGCTGGCCTCCGGGCTGGCCTCGAGCTCGGTCGGCGCCTACGCCGGGGCGATGATCATGGACGGCCTGCTGCGGGTGTCGGTGCCGATGCTGGCCCGCCGACTGGTCACCCTGACCCCGGCGCTGGTGGTGCTGGCCGTCGGCGTCGACCCGAGCCGGGCGCTGGTGCTGTCCCAGGTGGTGCTGTCCTTCGGCATTCCGTTCGCGGTGCTGCCGCTGGTCCGGCTGACCAGCGACCGGGCGCTGATGGGCGATCAGGCCAACCGCCGGATCACCAGCGCGCTCGGCTGGGCCGTTGCGCTGCTGATCACCGGGCTCAACGCGATGCTGGTGTATCTGACCCTGCTGGGCTGACCGGCGCCCGCGTAGGGTCGGCACGGTGGACAAGGACTTCCGGTTCGGTGTCGGGGTGCGTGCGGTTGACTCGAGTCGCGAATGGGCCGACGGCGCACGGTATTTGGAGGATCTCGGGTTCGACGTGCTGAACGTGCCCGATCATCTCGGGGCGATCGCGCCGTTCCCGGCGCTGGCGGCCGCGGCCGCGGTCACCAGCCGGATCCGGCTCGGCACCTTCGTGCTCAACGCCTGCTTCTACAAGCCGGCGCTGCTGGCCCGTGACGCCGCCGACCTGGCCGCGCTCAGCGACAACCGGCTGGATCTGGGGCTGGGCGCCGGCTACGTGCGCGAGGAGTTCGAGGCCGCCGAACTGGCCTTCCCGCCCGCCGGCGCGCGGGTGGACTACCTGGAGCATGTGGCCGGCTATCTGCGCCGCGAGCTGCCCGACCTGCCGATCCTGATCGCCGGCAACGGCCCGCGGGTGCTGCGGGTGGCGGCCCGGCACGCCGGACTGATCGGGTTGACCGGCTCCGACGACGGGCCCGGCCCCGACCCGCTGGCCACCCGGATCCAGGGGATCCGGGACGCCGCCGGCGACCGGTTCGACGACCTGGTGCTCAACCTGGCGATCACCGCCGTGCCCACCGACGCCTCCGGCCAACCGGATCTGCGGTTGACCCGGCGGTTCTCCCCCGGCCGCAGCGACGACCAGCTGCGGGCGCTGCCCAGCGTGCTGTCCGGGTCGCCGGCCGAGATCGCCGACACGCTGCGCGGATACCGCACCCGCTACGGGCTGAGCTATTTCACCGTGCAGATCGAACACGCCGAGAGTTTCGCCCGGGTGATCGCCGAGCTCCGGTAATTCCGGACGCAATGCGCGGCAAATTCCAATTTGCCCCGAAACGTCCCCGCCATTCTGGAAAAAACACTCTCAACTGCGAACTTACCGGCAAGTAATTCGACTTCGGCCCGAAACTGTGACACCGTCGAGGCACGACACTTGGACCGAGGAACGCCAATGATCGAATTCGTCAACAGGGCGGTGAGCTGGGTGCGAACCGGTTATCCGGTCGCAGCGCCGCGGCACGGTTATCTGCCCCTGCTCGCACTCGCCCAGGGCCGTCGCGGGAGCTTCGCGCACTGACCCGATCGGCGGGCGGATCCCGCAGGCCTCACCGCAGTGCCCGGGCGACCGCGAACAGGGTGAAGCGGCGCGGCGCCAGGCGGGCCAGGATCGCGGTGGCGGCGTTGGCCCGGCCGGAGACCACGCTCGGGCGCCGGTGGGTGCGATCCAGTTCGGCAAGCGCGGCGGCGACCACCTGCGCCGCGCTCTGGAACCGGCCGACCGCCGCCCCCTCGGTGCCTCCGACGACGTCGAAGAACTCGGTGCGGGTGGGGCCCGGGCTGAAGGCCAGCACCCGCAACCCGCTGCCGCGGGCCTCGTAGCCGATGGCCTCGGTCAGCGACAGCACGTAGGCCTTGGACGCCCCGTAGGCGGCCATCCCCGGCGTCGGCTGATACGACGCCGTGCTGGCGATGTTGAGCAGCATGCCCCGCCCGGAGCGCAGCAACGCCGGCAGCAGCAGCCGGGACAGGTCGGTCAGCGCCGCGACGTTGACGGCGACCAGCTCAGCCAGCCGGTCCGGATCGGCCTCCGCGAAGTCCCCGACCATGCCGAACCCGGCGTTGTTGATCAGCGAATCGACGGCGATGCCCCGATCCTGCAGGGCATCGGCCAGCACCCGGGGCGCCCCCGGGACAGCCAGGTCGACGCCGATGGCGGTCGCGGTGATCGAGTGCCGGGCCGCCAGCGCAGCGGCCAACTCGCGCAGTCGGCCCTCGCGCCGGGCGACCAGGACCAGGTTCGCGCCGCGGGCGGCCAGTTGCACCGCGAACTCGGCGCCGAGTCCGGAGCTGGCCCCGGTGATCAGCACGGTGCTGCCCGGGTAGTTCAGCGGGCCACGACGGTTCACGCTGGTGTGCTCCTTGCGCCTGGGCGGCCACCTGCGTGGGTCCGCGCGTCAATGTTGGTCGCATTCTCGGGCATCGGCACCGCGAGCGCGGCTGTTCACCTCCGGTTGGTGGCCGCTGTAGGCTCGCCTCGCGCCCCCGTAGCTCAGGGGATAGAGCACGGCTCTCCTAAAGCCGGTGTCGCAGGTTCGAATCCTGCCGGGGGCACCACAGCGTTTTTCCAGTTCAGCGGACCTGGTACAAACGAGCGATGCAGCGCATCGCGATCGAGTTCAAGGATTCCCACCCGGTTCGCCCCGGTTTCATCCTGCTGGTCGAGTTGGCCGGCGCCGGGCAGGTCCAGATCCGGGATCTGGAGTTCGTGCACAGCATCCACGGGGTCGCCAGCACGGTGGCCGCCGACCGCGTCGACCCGGCGCTGGCCGGTCTCGACGGCGCGGCCTCCGGGTTGTTCGACCGCGCCGAACTCGACGCGATCACCGCCGAACTGTCGCACGGGACGACCGCCGCGGTGCTGGCCTATGACGGTGGCCCGCTGGATTCGGTGATCGCGGCGTGGCAGGCCGGCGGCGCACTGATCCGGGACCTGCCGTCGGCCTGAGCACCCGGCGAGCTACCCGGTCCGGCGGGCCCGCCGGACCAGATAGGCGCCGCTGATCAGCGCGAACCAGGCCACCCCCACCGCGATCGCGGTGCGGCCGTCGGCGGTGAAGAACAGCAGCACCACCACCAGCGCGAAGAAGCCGAGCGCCGCAACGTTGGTGTAGGGCGCCCACGGCAGCCGGTAGTCCGACGCCGGCAGCAGCCCGTCGGCCACCCGGCGCCGGTACACCAGGTGCGCAACCAGGATGCTGCCCCAGACGAAGATGATGCCGATCGTCGACACCGAGGTGATGTAGGCGAACGCCTCCTTGGGCGAAACCAGGTTGACGATCACCCCGACCACCATCACCGCCGCCGACAGCGCGATCGCCCGCAGCGGCACGTGCCTGCGGCTCAGCGCCTGCAGGGCGCGGGGCGCGTCACCGCGCTCGGACAGGCTGCGGACCATCCGGCCGGTGGAGTAAATGCCGGAGTTGCACGACGACAACGCGGCGGTCAGCAGGATGAAGTTCACGATGCTCGCGGCGGCCGGAATGTCGAGGTACTCGAAGACCGCGACGAACGGGCTCTCGTCGCGGTGGAAGTTGCGCCAGCCCTGCACCGACAGGATCACCAGCAGCGCGCCGACATAGAACAGCCCGATCCGGAAGGGCAGCGTGTTGATCGCCTTGCGCAGCGTGACCTTCGGGTTTTCCGCCTCCCCCGCCGTGACGCCGACGAGCTCCACGCCGACATAGGCGAAAACCACGATCTGCAGGCTCAGCAGCGCCGGGCCCAGCCCCATCGGGAACACCCCGTGGTCATTCCACAGGTTGGCCGGGGTCGAGCCGGCGGCCGGTCCGTACCCCGAAATCGGCAGCAGCACGATCAGGCCGATGATGATCATCCCGACGATGGCGGTCACCTTGATCATCGAGAACCAGAACTCGGCCTCGCCGAACACCTTCACCGAGATCAGGTTGGCGCCGAACAGCACCACCAGCACCGTCAGCGCGGTGACCCACTGCGGGATCACCGGCCACCAGTGCTGGATGTAGACCCCGGCGACGGTGATCTCGGCCATGCAGGTGGTGGTCCACACCGCCCAGTACGTCCAGCCGCTGGCGAACCCGGCGAACACCCCGAGGAACTCCTCGGCGTACTCCGAGACGCTGCCGGACACCGGCCGGTACACCAGCAACTCGCCGAGGGCCCGCATGACGATGAAGATCGCCAGCCCCGCGACCAGGTAGGCCAGGATGAGCGCCGGGCCGGCCTGCTCGATCGCGCCGCCGGCGCCATAGAACAATCCGGTGCCGATGGCACCGCCGATGGCGATCATCTGCACGGTGCGCGCGGACAGTCCCCGCTCGTATCCGGCGTCGGGGTTCGCGGTTTCCGGCTCGGCGCGGTTCACCCGAACTTTGTCTCACACCGTCGCGGCCGGGCGCTAGGGAGGGCGCCGTTTGGCGCGGCGGGTCAGTAGCGCCAGCGCACCGGCGTCAGCACGGCGACCGGGGTGTGGCTCAGCTGCAGGGCGTGCCGCTCGTCGGCACTGAGCTGAAAACGCGCCCGGGTGCGGTCCAGGGCCGCGCGCAGGCGGGAACGGAAATCGGTGTTGGTCATCTCGGTACTCCTGAGAACGGGACCGACCTCGACCGGCGGTGCCGCAGCGAATCCGAAAAGGGATGCCGCGGGTCAGGAAACCGCCGGGAAGCGGGTCAGGGTGGACCGGTGCTGTCGCAGCGGATTGCGTTTAACGCCGTCGCTGGGACTCATCGCGACCTCACCTCCTCTGGTCGATTAGGCGGCAGTCGAACACTCGGCCTCCGATGCCGGGGGCCGCCTCGTGCCTTCCATTAGAGCCGCGAAAAGCCGATCCGTCAAACCGATACACGACCGCGACCTGCACATTTCGCTCCTAAGGTGCGGTTTCACCCGACGGCAACGGCCGGTATCCGTCGGCTGCGGCGACCGCCCGTCGCACCCCGCGACCCGCTTTCCGTGAGCCCCCTCACGTTTGCCGAAAATTTGGAATGAATCCAGATAAGCCGGGATTGATCCATGGCAATGGAACAACTCGGGGCCCTCCGGGCCCCGATCGAGCAAACGGTCCATCGGACCGAGCAAAGGATGTGGTCGCACCATGAAGACGATCCGCGACGCCGCCGCGCGGACCGCGATGGCCGGAATCGCCGCCGCAGCGATGGCGATGGTCATCACCGTCGGCGACCTGGGCACCGCCGTCGCGGCCGCCGAGGCCACCGGCAACAGCGGCCAGGGCGGATTCGAGCTCACCGTGGAGACTCCGACGCCCGCGGCGACGCTGCCCGGCCTCACCGCCGCGACCCCACAGAAGACCGGCACCCAACTCAGCCCGCGCAGCCGGCGCAAGGATTGGAACGCCAACAGCGACCTGCCGATCCCCGGCCGCCCAAACGCAAACCAGAACCCCTCGGCCAGATCCGCCGGGGCATGAGCCCCGGGAATGATCCAGATCACATCGCGGTTGTACCAGGCGCAAGCGGCCAGCGGGGCCCCGACGGGACTCGCCATTCGGATATATCGCTCGGCGATCGGGCCTGCACCCCAGTAGGGTGGACGAGCCGGGCTCGTTGAACGCGATGTGCCCGTCGGTACCGATGCCGAGGATCTGCAGGTCCACGCCGCCGGCGCGGCCGATGGCCGCCTCGTATTCCGCGCATTCGGCCTCGACGTCGACGGCCAGGCCGTCGGGCCCCTGCACGGCGCCGGGGGGAAAGTCGACCCGGGAGACGAAGTCCCGGTCGATCACGTTGCGGTAGCTCTCCGGGTGATCGGCGGGCAGGCCCACGTACTCGTCGAGGGTGAATCCGCGCGCCGCGGCGAAGGACACCCGCCCGGCGCGGTGCCGACGGGCCAGCTCGTCGTAGATCGCCAGCGGCGAGCCGCCGGTCGCCAGGCCAAGCACCGCATCGGGTTTGCGGTCCAGCAGCGCGCAGATCGCGTCGGCGGCGACGGCGCCCGCCGCAGCCGGGTCGGGCACGAGGATGACTTCCATCGGCTAGCTCGTCGCCTCGAACAGCACGGCGCCCGCCTCGATGTCCGAGCCGGTGCGCACCGGGTCGGAGGCCGCGATGTGCGCCGGGTCCCGCTCGTCCAGCACCACCACCAGCACGATCGGGTTGAGTCCCCGGTCCAGCACGGCGGGGACGTCGCAGCGGATCACCGGCTGCCCGGCGCGAACCTGGTCGCCCTGGGAAGCCAGCGGGGTGAAGCCCGCACCGTCCAGCGCGACGGTGTCCAGGCCCAGGTGCACCAGCAGCCCAACCCCGCCGGGGGTGAGCACCACATAGGCGTGCGGCATCAGCCGGACCAGCTTGCCGTCCACCGGCGCCAGCGCGTCGACCAGCCCCGCGCGGGGCTGCACCGCCGCACCCCAGCCCACCATGCCCTGGGAGAACACCGGATCCGGGACGTCCGCGAGGGCGACCGCGCGCCCGGACACCGGCGCCAGGACGGGGGTGACAGTCATACGGCGGGCTCCAATCCGGCAAGGGGTTCGTTCTCGACCGCCCCAACTCTGGCGGAAGAATGGCACCATTTCACCGCATCTGCATAAGCTCCCGCGGATGAGCACCTCCGCGCCGGCACCGAAATCCGGTCTGCAGATCCCCGGTTTCGCGCAGTTGCAGCGACTCGGCAAGAGCCTGATGCTCCCGATCGCGGTGCTGCCCGCCGCGGGCATCCTGCTCCGGCTCGGTCAGGACGACCTGCTCGGCCGCATCGAGACACCGGTGATCGGGCCGTTCTTCACCGCGATGAGCGCGGCAGGCGGGGCGCTGTTCACCCACCTGCCGCTGCTGTTCGCCGTCGGCGTGGCGATCGGGTTCGCCAAGAAGGCCGACGGCTCGACCGCGCTGGCCGCCGCGGTGGGCTACCTGGTGATGGACGCGGTGTTCACCAGCATGTCCCCGGTGGTGCTCAACGGGGTGCTCGACAAGGCCGGCGAGCAGGCCCAGATCGACTACAGCGTGCTGACCGGCATCGTCGTCGGCCTGGTCACCGCCTGGCTGTTCGACCGCTATCACACCATCGAATTACCTTCCTACATCGGCTTTTTCGGCGGCCGCCGGTTTGTCCCGATCGTGGTCTCGGTGACGTGCCTGGTGTTGGCGTTCGCAATGAGCTACTGCTACCCGCTGTTCGACGCCGGGTTGACCGGGCTGGGGCATTTCATCGGCGGCTCCGGCGCGCTGGGCGCCTTCGTCTACGGCTTCGCCAACCGGATGCTGATTCCGCTCGGGCTGCACCACATCGTCAACTCCTACGTGTGGTTCATCTACGGCGACTACCCGGCGCCCGGCGGCGACGTCGTCACCGGCGAGCTCGCCCGATTCGCCGCGGGCGACCCCACCGGCGGGCAGCTGACCGCCGGGTTCTACCCGGTGCTGATGTTCGGGCTGCCCGCCGCCGCGCTGGCGATGATCCACGTGGCCAACAAGCGGCAGCGCAAGGTGGCCGTCGGCATCCTGTCGGCGGCGGCGCTGACCGCGTTTCTGACCGGGGTGACCGAGCCGCTGGAGTTCGCCTTCATGTTCGTGGCGTTCCCGCTGTATGTGGCGCACGCCGTGCTGACCGGGCTGTCGCTGGCGATTGCGTACCTGCTCGACATCCACCTCGGCTTCTCCTTCTCCGCCGGCCTGATCGACCTGCTGCTGTGGGGCAACGCGCCCGCCGCGAAGAACGTCCCGCTGCTGCTGGTGACGGGGCTGGCCTTCGCCGTCGTCTACTACCTGCTGTTCCGGCTGGCGATCACCCGGTGGAACATGCGTACCCCCGGCCGCGAGCCGGCGGCCGAGTTCGACGCCGAGCAGCGCGCCAACCTCGCCGACCCGGTGCCCGGTCCCACCGCCGGCGGGGCCGCGGACAGCCTCGCCGAGCAGCTCATCGCCGCGTTCGGCGGGCGACCCAACCTGGTGAACGTCGACGCCTGCATCACCCGGCTGCGGATGGAGGTCGGGGACACCGCCGCGGTCGACCAGCACCGGCTGCGGGAACTCGGCGCCGCCGGGGTGATCGTCGTCGGCAGCAACGTGCAGGCGGTGTTCGGCACCCGCTCCGAGGCGCTGAAGAACGCCATCAACGAGGCCCGCTGAGGGCCGCCGCCTCAGCGCGAGCGCAGCGCGCCGACCAGGGTCCACACCGACAGCGCCGCCGCGGCACCCGCGCCGGTCGCCCCGAGGTACCAGCCGTATCCGGCGCCGACCGCGCCGCCCACGGAGCTGTGGTGGTACCACCAGATCAACACGCACAACCCCAGCGAAAGCACCAGCGTGGCGATCGCGGCGGTCAGCGGCATCAGGTCGCGGGCGGCCATCGCCGCGGCGACCAGCAACACCGAGCACAGCAGCAGGATCAGCTGCCCGGCGCCGAAACCGTCCGGCGCGGCCAGCGAACCGACCGCGCCGCCGGCCGCGCTGACCCGGCCGCCGCCCCCGGCCTGGGTGGTCAGCCAGGGCAGCCAGGCGGACACCATCACGACCGTCGCGGACAACGCGACCAGCCAACCGGGGCGAATCACAGCGCCGATGGTACGGGCCGACGGCACCGGCCGCCCGCGCTGCTAGCGGCCGGCGACCTTCTTACCAATCAGCAGTTTCGGCAGCAGCACCGTGGCCAGCGCCGTGACCAGCCACACCAGCACCGTCGCGGCGATCCAGGAACCGGCGCCGGCGATGCTCAGACCAGCACTGCCGGTGAACCAGGCCGCCAAGGCCAGCGCGACCAGCGTCGAGACCAGGCCCACGCCACCGAGGAACGCCGAGGCGTACCTGCTGGTCATCTTGGCGAAGAAGGGCGACAGGATGGCCTGTGCGAGGGCGAAGATGAGCACCGCGGTGACAAACCCCCGCGGATGCACCGACACCCCGTCGACCAGCCAGTTGGCCGCCAGCAACCCGATGGCCGACGAGGCCAGAAAGACGACGAATTTCAGCAGCAACCTGATCACGGTGTCAGCGTACGGCGCGCAGCCGGGAAAACTCGGCAGGCCGCCCACGGCGACCTCGGGCTTCCCCCGCGGAGCCCGGTCACGGACCGGCGGCCCACCACCTTCCACCGTCACCGTGCGGGGGCCGCCGCGCCACCGGCAAACGTCACCGACACCAAGACGAAGGTCCCCGATCGGGCATCGGGTTACTGTGTTCGCTGTGATCACGGTGTTTCTGGTCGATGACCACGAGGTGGTGCGCCGCGGCCTGGTCGATCTGCTCGGCGGCGACCCCGACCTGGAGGTGGTCGGCGAGGCCGGATCGGTCGCCGAGGCCAAGGCCCGTATTCCGGCCGCCCGGCCCGACGTGGCGGTCCTGGACGTCCGACTGCCCGACGGCAACGGCATCGACCTGTGCCGCGACCTGCTGGCCGCCCACGACGAGCTGCGCTGCCTGATCCTGACCTCCTACACCGACGAGGAGTCGATGCTCGACGCCATCCTCGCCGGGGCCAGCGGCTACGTCGTCAAGGACATCCGCGGGATGGAACTGGCCGAGGCGATCAAGGATGTTGGCGCCGGCAAGTCGCTGCTGGACAATCGGGCCGCCGCCGCGCTGATGTCCAAGCTGCGCCGCGACGACAACGCCGAACCCGAAGACGCCCGGCTGCGCGGCCTGTCCCCCACCGAGCGCACGCTGCTGGAACTGCTCGGCGAGGGGCTGACCAACCGGGAGATCGGCGAGCGGATGTTCCTGGCCGAGAAGACCGTCAAGAACTACGTGTCCCGACTGCTGGCCAAGCTCGGCCTGCACCGGCGTACCCAGGCCGCGCTGCTGGCGGCCGAGGTGCTGCCCCGCAACCATGGCTGAGGCCGCCCCGGGCCTGATCCGCGACGGTCTCGTCGACGCGATGCTGGCCGTCACCACCGGGCTGGACCTGGAGCAGACCCTCGCCACGATCGTGCACACCGCGATGCGGCTGGTCGACGCCCGCTACGGCGCGCTCGGGGTGATCGGACAGTCCGGCAAAATGCTGGAGCGGTTCATCTACGAGGGCATCGACGACGACACCCGCAGGAAGATCGGGCCGCTGCCCGAGGGCCGCGGTGTGCTCGGGGTGCTGCTCGACGAGCCCGAACCGGTGCGGATCGCCGACGTGTCCCAGCATCCGTCCTCGGTGGGCTTCCCGCCGCACCATCCGCCGATGCGGACCTTCCTCGGGGTGCCGATCCGCTGCCGGGACCAGATCTACGGAAACCTGTACCTGACCGAGAAGGCCGACGGCGCGATGTTCAGCGCCGACGACGAGATGCTCATCCTGGCGCTGGCCTCGGCGGCCGGCATCGCGATCGACAACGCCCGGCTGGCCCGCCGGTCCCGGGAACTCGACGTGCTCTCCGAACGCGACCGGATCGCCCGCGACCTGCACGACCACGTGATCCAGCGGCTCTTCGCCGTCGGGCTGTCGTTGCAGGGCGCGCTGTCGGCCGAGCACGAGGAGCAGCACCGCCGGATCTCCACCGCCCTGGACGACCTGCAGGGCGTGGTGCAGGAGATCCGCAGCACCATCTTCGATCTGCACGGCGGCACGGTGACCCGACTGCGCCAGCGCCTCGAGCAGGTGGTCGCCCAGATGACCGGGCACTCGCCGCTGCGGGCCACCTTGCACGTGACCGGCCCGCTGTCGGTGGTCGACGCCGGGCTGGCCGACCACGCCGAGGCGGTGGTCCGGGAGGCCATCTCGAATGCGGTCCGGCACGCCGACGCCGCGACGGTCACCGTCAGCGTCACCGTCGATGACAACCTCACCGTGACCGTCGTCGACGACGGCGTCGGGATCGGCCCCGACATCACCCCCAGCGGGCTGGCGAATCTGGCCAGCCGGGCCGAGGAGTGCGGCGGCGATTTGGTCGTCGCGCCGGGCACCAGCTGCGGCACCCGGCTGGACTGGACGGTGCCGCTGCCGTAGCGCCGGGCGGCGGTCAGCTCGGTGCGTAGAGGGCCTTGAACTGGTCCAGCGACTGGCGGATGTCGCCCTTGAGCGCGCCGGCCACAATCATTCCGATCGGCCCGAACAGCGCCGGGCCGCCGAGGTGGATGTCGAAGGTGACGATGGAACCGCCGTCGGTGGGGGTGACCCGGCCGATCAGCTTGATCTTGACCCCGCCCTTGCCGTCGCCGTTGAGCGTCATCGACTGCGGCGGCTTGTAATTCACCAGGGTCCAGTGCACCCGGTTCGGCATGCCCTTGACCTCGACGATCGAGTCGAGGGTGGTGCCCTTCTCCAGGGTTTCCGGCAGGGTGCTGCGCCACACCCGGTGGATCGACAGCCAGTCCTTGTAGCGGGTGAGATCGGCCGCGCGATCCCAGGCCTGCTCGGGATCCAACGGCACGTCCACCGAGACCGATAGCTTCGCCATGGCGCAATTCTGGCAGGCGGCCCGCCCCCGGGTGAGGGCAGGCCGCCCGACGGCGGGTCAGGCCGAGGTGTCGCCCTCGCCCTGCAGCTTCTGCGCGGCGTCCTTGGCCGCCTGCTGCGCCTTGTCCACGGCGCCGGCGAACTTGCCCTCGGTCTTCGCGTCGATGGCATCGCCGGCCTTCTCGATCGCGGCCTCCACCTTGTCGACGTTCTGGCCGATCAGATCCTTGGCCTTGTCGATGAACGACATATCGTCCCCTTTCCCGGGATTGCTGTTGCCCGCCAATTGTGCGGACTCAGCGTTACCGCCACAACCGGCGGGGTTCGCCGAGGATGCGGCCCTGCAGCCACCACAGCCCCTCGATGGCCGCCGCGCCGGCGACCCCGATCGCCACCGCGGTGGACATCATCGCCAGGTTCGACGGGTCGAGCATCAGCTTTTCCCGGACCCACTCGGACAGGAAGATCACCAGGAAAATGATCAGGTAGGCCAGCGCCGATGCCGCCACCAGCAGCACCCGCCACCACTGGTAGGGCCGGGCCACCGTGGCCAGCACCCACCACGCACTGATCAACAGGGTGACGTACGCCGCGGTGGAGGCCTGGGTCTGCAACTGCGCGGGAGCCTGGCTGCCCGGGTTGGCGATCAGGTAGCTGGCGAAGGTCGCGATGCCGACCACCAGCCCCGAGGGCAGCGCCGCCGTCATCACCCGCCGCACGAAACCGGTTTTGGCCCGCTCGTTGTTGGGCGCCAGCGAGAGCACAAAGGCCGGGATGCCGATGGTGAACCAGGCCGCGATCGTCACGTGGATCGGCTGGAACGGAAACAGCAGCGGCTCGGCGTCAGTCAGCTGGGCGACCAACCCGACCACCCCGACCAGCAGCGCCAGGAACACCGAGTACACCGTCTTGGTGAGGAACAGGTTGGAGACCCGCTCGATGTTGCCGATCACCCGTCGGCCCTCCCCCACCACGTACGGCAGGGTGGCGAACTTGTTGTCCAGCAACACGATCTGCGCGACGGCGCGGGTGGCCGGGCTGCCCGCGCCCATCGCCACACCGATGTCGGCGTCCTTGAGCGCCAGTACATCGTTGACGCCGTCGCCGGTCATCGCGACGTTGTGGCCGCGGGACTGCAGCGCGCCGACCATGGCGCGTTTCTGGTCGGGCCGAACGCGACCGAAGGTGGTGTACTCCTCCAGCACCCCGGCCAGCTGCTCGGTATCGTCGGGGAGCTGCCGGGCGTCGAGGGTTTCCCCCTGCAACCCAAGGGAATTGGCCACCGCACCGACCGACACCGCATTATCCCCGGAGATCACCTTCACCGTGACGTGCTGTTCCCCGAAGTACTCCAGGGTGGCCCGGGCGTCGGGACGAAGTTTCTGTTCGAGCACCACCAGCGCCACCGGGGTGACCACGCCCGGGGCATCCGGCGTGTCCACGCTGCGGTCGGAGCTGCCCAGCAGCAGCACCCGAAGACCCTGGGCGCCAATGCGTTCGGCCTCCGCTGCGGCGCCCGAACCCGGATCGGCGAGCACATCCGGCGCGCCAATCACCCAGTTGCCGTTGTCCCCGAACGAGGCGCCGCTCCACTTGGTCGCGGATTTGAACGGCGCCGACCCGGTCTCGGTCCAGCCCGGATCCACCGGGTACGCCTCGGCGATGGCCTGCATGCTGGCATTGGGCCGGGCATCGGCGGCGGCGAGGGCGGCCAGCGCAGCGTCTGCGGAGCCGTCACCGGCGTCGTCACCGAGGCCGATGACCTCCTGCAGCCGCATGCCGTTCTCGGTCAGCGTGCCGGTCTTGTCCGCGCACACCACGTCGACGCGGGCCAGACCCTCGATCGCGGGCAGCTCGTTGACCAGACATTGCCGCCGGCCCAGCCGGATGACGCCGACGGCGAAGGCCAGCGAGGTCATCAGCACCAGGCCCTCGGGCACCATCGGCACCAGCGCGCCGACCATCCGCAGCACCGATTCGCGCCAGCCGAGATCGCTGGTGAACAGCTGGGTGTAGATGGTCAGCAGCCCGGCCGGCCACAGCAGGTAGGTGATGAACCGCAGGATGGTGTTGATGCCGCTGCGCAGTTCGGAGTGCACCAGGGTGAATTTGCTGGCCTCCTCGGCCAGCTTCGCCGCGTACGCCTCCCGGCCCACCTTGGTGGCCCGGTAGGCACCGGTGCCGGCCACCACGAAGCTGCCCGACATCACCGGGTCGCCGACGCTCTTGTCGATCGGGTCGGCCTCGCCGGTGAGCAGCGACTCGTCGACCTCCAGGTTGGCGGCCTCGATCACCTCGCCGTCGACGACGATCTGGTCGCCCGGGCCGATCTCGATGACATCGTCGAGCACCACCTCGTTGGGCGGCCGCGCCGCGGTCCCGGACACCCGGCGCACCGTCGGGCGGGCCTGCCCGACGATGGCCAGCTCGTCGAGGGTCTTCTTGGCGCGCAGCTCCTGGATGATGCCGATGCCGCTGTTGGCGATGATCAGCAGGCCGAACATGCCGTTGATCAGCGACCCGGTCGACAGCACGATCAGGAACAGCACCCCGAGGATCGCGTTGATCCGGGTGAAGACGTTGGCCCGGACGATCTCGGCGACGCT
The DNA here is from genome assembly GCF_010726955.1 of Mycolicibacterium fallax. Lineage (NCBI taxonomy): Bacteria > Bacillati > Actinomycetota > Actinomycetes > Mycobacteriales > Mycobacteriaceae > Mycobacterium > Mycolicibacterium fallax. The sequence continues at coordinate 3,742,151 of NZ_AP022603.1, read as the reverse complement.
GCGCGCGGCCCGGGTCGGTACGTCGTTGGTGCGGCCGTCGGCGATGCGGGCGGCGACCTCTTGATCGGTGAGCCCGGCCGAGGTCGCGGCTGATGTCGTCACGCCAGGACTCTAACCGCTGACCGGTGGGAAGTCGGTGCTCAGAGCCGCCACCACGCGTCGGTCGCCGGATCGGCCGCCGTGCGGCGCACCCGCTGGCCCGGCCGCGGGACCGCCGCGGTGACCGCGGCCTCGGTGGCGGCGGCCAGCATTCGTTCGATCGGCTCGGCCCACGGGTGCGGCGCCAGCCGGAACGTCGCCCAGTGGATCGGCACGAACAGCCCGGCGTCGGACATGTCGCGATGCGCCCGGATCGCCTCCTCCGGGTTCATGTGAATGTCCGGCCAGCTCGGGTGGTAGGCGCCGACCGGCATCAGGGTCAGGTCGAACGGCCCGTGGTCCTGCCCGATCCCGGCGAAGGCCGCGGTGTAGCCGGTGTCGCCGCCGAAGAACGCCCGGTGCCGCGGCCCGATCAGCGCCCAGGACGACCACAGCGTGGTGTTGCGGGTCAGGAACCGCCCGGAGAAATGCCGGGCCGGGGTGCAGACGATCCGCAGTTCGGCGAACCGGACCTGCTGCCCCCAGTCCAGCTCGACGATCCGGCCGTCGGGCACCCCCCAGCGGCGCAGGTGCGCGCCGATGCCGAGCGGCACGTGGAAGACGGCGTTCTGGCTGCGGGCCAGGCCCCGGATGGTGTCGATGTCGAGGTGGTCGTAGTGGTCGTGGCTGATGATCACCGCGTCGACCGACGGCAGCGCGTCCAGCGGCGCGGGCACCGGATGCAACCGCGCCGGGCCGACCGCGCGCGACGGCGAGCACCGCTCGCTCCACACCGGGTCGGTCAGGATCCGGTAGCCGTCCAGCTCGATCAGCGCCGAGGAGTGCCCGTACCAGGTGACCGCGAGGTCGGCGGCCGGCACGCTCGGATCCGGGGCCAGGACCGGGATCTGTGCGGGCACCGCGTGGTCGGTGCCGCCGAACATGTCGTGGGCGACCTTCCACATGTCGGCCCGGGTGATGCTCAGCGTGGACGACGGCTCGCGGTTGTGGAACACCCCGTCGCGGTAGTTCGGCGATCCACCGGCGACGGTGGCGATTCGGGCGGGGTTGGCGCCCAGCGCGTCGGGCACGCCGTGCAGCGCGCGGACCGCCCACCCGCCGGTGACGGCGGCGGCGGTGCCGCCGACCACCCGGAGCGCCTGGCGCAGCATGATCAGCCGCCGATGAAGTTGGCGGCGCGCTTCTCGATGCGCGCCACCTGGGCCTCGATCACGTCCTTGCTCTGCCAGGCCTTGTCGAAGAGCGCCTTGTGCTCGGGCCAGGTCTCCTCGTAGGCGCCGTCATCGTTGAGCACCCGCTTGGAGTGCTGCAGCGACAGCGGCGCGAAGCCGGCGATCTCGGCGGCCCAGGCCTGCGCGTCGGCCAGCGTGCCGATCCGGTTGGCCATCCCGGTCGCCAGCGCGGTGTCGGCGGTCAGCCGCTCGGCGGCCAGCAGCATGCCGCGGGCCCGCCCGGCGCCGACCAGCGAGGTCAGCCGTCGAATACTCCAGTTGTCCAGGGCCAGGCCGTACTTGGCGATCGGGAACTGGAAGTAGGCCTCCGGCGCGACGACCCGCAGGTCGCAGATCATCGACAGGATCACCCCGGCACCGATCGTCGGGCCGTTGATCGCACCGATCACCGGCATCGGGGCCCGGTCGATCGCCTGGTTCAGCGCCAGCGCCTTGTCCGGCAGCTTCTCGGCCATGCCGCCGGGGTCGGTCAGGTCGGCGCCGGAGCTGAACACCCGGCCGGCCCCGGTCAGCACGATGGCCCGGACATCCTGCTCGGCGGCGTGCTCGACCGCCTCCCGCAGGCTGTCGACGAGTTCGCAGTTCAACGCGTTGCGTCGTTCCTCGCGCTGCATGGTGAGGGTCATGACATTGCCGTCACGAGAGATACCGATCATCGGGCCAGCGTAACTAACCTCTGACTATGGCCCGGACCAACGCCCGTGAACTCTGCGACCTCATCCTCGACGACGGCTCATTCGTCAGCTGGGACACCGAACCGCTGGCGGTGCCGGCCGGGCCGGAGTACGCCGCGGAGCTGGCCGCCGCCCGGGCGGCCACCGGCTGCGACGAATCGGTGCTCACCGGGGCCGGCACGGTGTCCGGGCGGCCGGTGGCGGTGGTGGCCAGCGAGTTCGATTTCCTGGCCGGGTCGATCGGGGTGGCCGCCGCCGAGCGGATCACCGAGGCGATCACTCGTGCCACCGATGCGGGTCTGCCGCTGCTGGCCTCGCCGGCCTCCGGTGGCACCCGGATGCAGGAGGGCACGGTCGCGTTCCTGCAGATGGTCAAGATCACCGCCGCCGTCGCCCGGCACAAGGCCGCGCACCTGCCCTACCTGGTGTATCTGCGGCACCCGACCACCGGCGGGGTGTTCGCGTCGTGGGGGTCACTCGGGCACATCACCGTCGCCGAGCCGGGCGCGCTGATCGGGTTCCTGGGCCCGCGGGTCTACGAGCAGCTCTACGGCCATCCGTTCCCGGCCGGCGTGCAGACCGCGGAGAACCTGCAGCGCCACGGCGTCGTCGACGCGGTGCTGCCGCCCGCCGCGGTCCGCGGGGCGCTGGACCGGGCGCTTGCGGTGATCGGGGACGCGCCGGCGGGGATCCCGCCAACCGAGACCGCCCCGGCGGTCCCCGGCGCCGACGGTTCGGCCTGGGACTGCGTGTTGGCCTCGCGCCGGCCGGATCGGCCCGGCGTCGACCAGTTGCTGCGCGCGGCCTCCGACGGCCATGTGCTGCTCAGCGGCACCGGGCGCGGGGAGTCGGGCACCACGGTGCTGGCGCTGGCCCGGTTCGCCGGCCAGCCGGTGGTGCTGCTGGGTCAACGCCGGGTGACCGGTGGGCTGACCGGCCCGGCCGCGCTGCGCGAGGCCCGCCGGGGCATGGCGCTGGCCGAGGGCCTGGCGCTGCCGCTGGTGCTGGTGATCGACACCGCGGGACCGGCGCTGTCACGGGAGGCCGAGGAGGGCGGGCTGGCCGGCGAGATCGCCCGCTGCCTGGCCGATCTGGTCACCCTCGATGTGCCGACGGTGTCGGTGCTGATGGGTCAGGGCAGCGGCGGTCCGGCGCTGGCGATGGTGCCCGCCGACCGGGTGCTGGCCGCCCGCAACGGCTGGCTGGCGCCGCTGCCGCCGGAGGGCGCCAGCGCGATCGTCTTCCGCGACACCGCGCACGCACCCGAGCTGGCCGCCGCCCAGGGCGTCGCCGCGGCGGACCTGCGGCGCAACGGCATCGTCGACGTCATCGTGCCCGAGCTGCCCGACGCCGCCGAGGAACCGGCGGCGTTCCTGCGGCGGCTCGCCGACACCATCGCCGCGGAGGTGGCCGGCCTGCGGGCGGTCCCGGGCGACGATCGGATGGCCGCGCGGCTGCGCCGGTATCGGCGGATCGGGTTGTAGCGGCCCGAAATCGGCGGCCGTCGGCCCCGCGCGGCGCGGTTAGGCTGCCGACCATGACGTTTCAGGCGGTGGGGCTGAGTCGCTCGTTCGGCTCGCACGTCGCGGTGGCGCACGCGGATCTGACCCTGACACCGGGCCGGGTGACCGGCCTGGTCGGCCCGAACGGGGCAGGCAAGACGACCTTGCTGCTGCTGCTCGCCGGGCTGCTGGCGCCGCACCGCGGCGCGCTGCTGTGGGACGGCCGGCCGCTGCCCGCCCGGCAGCTGCGATCGCTGGTGGGCTGGATGCCCGACACCATCGGCACCTGGGAGGGCCTGACCGCCGCCGAGATTCTGACCGCCTTCGCCCGGCTGCATCGACTGCCGGCCCCGCGAGCCCGGGCCCGGGCTCGGGAGCTGCTGGCCCTGGTGCATCTCAGCGAGTTCGCCGACCGGCCCGCCCACGAGCTGTCCCGCGGGCAGAAGCAGCGGCTGAGTTTCGCCCGGGCGTTGGTCCACCAGCCACCGGTGTTGCTGCTCGACGAACCGGCCTCCGGGATGGATCCGCGCTCCCGCATCGAATTGCGGGATCAGCTGCGCATCCTGGCCGGCCACGGCGCCGCGGTGCTGGTGTCCTCGCACATTCTGTCCGAGCTCTCGGAGCTGGCCGACGACATCGTGGTGATGACCGCGGGCCGGACCGCGGCACCGGTGACCGACGCCGGGGACGCCTGGCGGATCCGGCTGGTCGGCCAGTCCGACCTGCAGGCCGAGACCCGCTCCTTCCCCGACGACAAGGCCGCCGCCGAGTATCTGGCCGGGCTGATCGGCGCGGGCGTCGCGGTGGCCGAGTTCAGCAGGGTGGGCAACGAATTGGAGTCGCTGTATCTGTCGGCGACCACGGAACGGATCTGAGCATGCGGTCGTGGTGGGAAGCGGTGCTGGTGGTCACCGGGTTGGAGCTGCGCCAGCGGGTGCGGTCGACGCGGTGGTGGGCCAGCCTGGCCGGGCTGTTCGCGACGGTCTCGGTGTTCGTGTTCGGGTCGCTGTACCTGGCGGTATCGGCCGGCGGCGCCCGGTACGTGGAGTGGGCGGAGTACCTGTATCTCCTGGTCGTCGGCGTGGTGCTGTTCTTCGGGATCATCATCGCCCCGACGCTGAGCGCGACGTCGATCAGCGGCGACCGCCGCGACGCCACCCTGGCGCTGGTGCAGGCCACCCCGATCACCAACTGGCAGCTGACCACCGGCAAGCTGCTGGGCAGCTGGGCGGCCAGCATGGCGCTGCCGTTGGCGTGCACGCCGTACCTGATCTGGGCCAGCGTCTCCAGCGCCACCGCCGTGGGATGGTGCCTGCTGGGCGCCGTCGTCGTCGCGCTGCTGTTCGGCTGCTTCTGCGCGATCGGGCTGGGGTTTTCCGCGGTGTCTGCTCGGCCCACCACCTCGGCGGTGCTGACGCAGTTGGCGGTGCTGTTCCTGGTGCTCGGCCTGCCCGCGCTGTTCGGCCTGCTGGTGCCGGCCATCCAGCAGAGCCACCGGGTACCAGGCACCGACGTCATGTACACACCGAGCGGCGCGGAGCCGCTGTGCCGGGAAGTCACTCGGCAACGCACCGTTGAGCACACCGAGCGGACCTGGTGGCTGCTGGCGCCGAATCCGTTTCTGATCGTCGCCGACATCGTCGGGGGAAATGAGCCCCGGCCGGACCGCGACCTGTACGACTCGCCGACCTTCGACATGGCGTCGTTGCTGTCGGAGGCCCGGTCCGGGCCCTACCTGGACGGGCAGCGGTGCGCGGACCTGGATGATGAGGCCTGGCATCGCCGGCGCGATCACGACGAGGCCTACCTGGGCCGGAGCTGGTACTGGGGTCTCGGGATCAACCTGATGCTCGGCGCCGGCGCGTTCACGCTGGCCGCCCGCAGGCTGCGGGTGCCGGTCGGAAAGCTGCCCCGGGGCGTGCGGCTCGCGTGACTCGACGAGCGGCGCTTTCCGCGAGGAAGAGGTCACGCCGCCCCTCCCCGGCGTCGGAACCGGGTCCGCGCGCGACCATCGGGCAAAATGACCACCATGGACAATGGCGGAGGTTCCCCCCGGTTGCTGGTCGTCGACGACGACCCGGACGTGCTGAGCTCGCTGGAGCGCGGGCTGCGGCTGTCCGGGTTCGAGGTGGCCACCGCCGTCGACGGTGCCGAAGCGCTGCGCAGCGCCACCGAGAACCGGCCCGATGCGATCGTGCTGGACATCAACATGCCGGTGCTCGACGGGGTCAGCGTGGTGACGGCGCTGCGGGCAATGGACAACGACGTGCCGGTCTGCGTGCTCTCGGCGCGCAGTTCGGTCGACGACCGGGTGGCCGGCCTGGAGGCCGGTGCCGACGACTATCTGGTCAAGCCGTTCGTGCTGGCCGAGTTGGTGGCCCGGGTCCGGGCGCTGCTGCGCCGCCGCGGCGCCACCGCGACGTTCTCCTCGGAGACCATCACCGTCGGGCCGCTTGAGGTCGACATCCCGGGCCGCCGGGCGCGGGTCAACGGCGTCGACGTGGACCTGACCAAGCGGGAGTTCGACCTGCTGGCGGTGCTCGCCGAGCACAAGACCGCGGTGCTGTCCCGGGCCCAGTTGCTGGAGTTGGTGTGGGGCTATGACTTCGCCGCCGACACCAACGTCGTCGACGTGTTCATCGGCTACCTGCGGCGCAAGCTGGAGGCCAACGGCGCCCCGCGGCTGTTGCACACCGTGCGCGGCGTCGGCTTCGTGTTGCGGACCCAGTAGTGGCCGGCCAGCAACGACTGTTCCGGCCGCTGCGGCTGCCGCTGCTGTCGCTGCGCAGCATCGTGATCGTCGCGGCCTTCTCGGTGATCCTGACCGTGCTCACCATCGGCACCTGGGTGTGGATCGGGATCACCAAGGAGCAGTACAGCCAGCTGGACCGCCGGCTGGACTCGGTCAGCAGCCTCGGCGACGTGTCCACCCTGCTGCGCACCGCGATGGACGCCGACGCCGACGAGCCCGCCCCCAAGGGCAGCCTGGTGCGCACCGTGCGGCTGGGGCCGGCGACGGTGTCGATTCCCGGCGACGTGGTGCTGCCGGAGCTGCCCAACGGGTACGCCGACACCAGCATCGACGGGGTGCCCTACCGGGTACGGACCTTCACCACCGGGCAGGCGTCGATCGCGCTCGGTGAGCCGCTGGCCTACACCCAGCAGCGGATCGCCGATCAGCACACCCGGGTGATCGTCATCTGCGGCCTGGTCATCCTGGGCACCTTCCTGGTCGGCGGGCTGATGTGGGTGGTGATGATCAACCCGTTCCGGGTGCTGGCGCAGCAGGCCCGCGCCATCAACGCCCAGTCCAAGCCCGACGAGGTGCAGGTGCACGGGGTGTGGGAGGCGGTCGAGATCGCCGAGGCGGTCGAGGGGGTGCTGGCCCGGCTCGGCGACGAGCAGCAGCGCACCAAGGCGGCGCTGGAATCCGCGCGCGACTTCGCCGCGGTGTCCGCCCACGAGCTGCGCACACCGCTGACCGCGATGCGCACCAACCTGGAGGTGCTGGCCACCCTGGAGCTGCCCGAGGATCAGCGCCACGAGGTGCTCGACGACGTCATCCGCGCGCAGTCGCGCATCGAGTCGACGCTCGGTGCGCTGGAGCGGCTGGCCCAGGGTGAGCTGTCCACCTCCGAGGACCACGTGCCCGTCGACATCACCGAGTTGCTGGACCGGGCGGCCCACGATGCCATGCGCACCTTCCCCGACCTGGAGGTGTCACTGGTTCCGGCGCCCACGGTGCTGATCATCGGGCTGCCCGCCGGGCTGCGGCTGGCGGTGGACAACGCCATCGCCAACGCGGTCAAGCACGGCAACGCGACCCGGATCCAGTTGTCGGCCGTGCCGTCGCGGGAGGGCGTGGAGATCGCCGTGGACGACAACGGCAGCGGGGTGCCCGAGGCCGAACGCACCGTGGTCTTCGAGCGGTTCTCCCGCGGGTCGACGGCCTCGGTGTCCGGTTCCGGTCTGGGCCTGGCGCTGGTCGCCCAGCAGGCCGACCTGCACGGCGGGACCGCCGCGCTGGAGTCCAGCCCGCTGGGCGGGGCGCGACTGCTGCTGAAACTGCCCGGCATTCCGCAGCCGGGCCAGTCCGACTAAGCGGTGCCGAGCAGGTCGATCACGAAGATCAGCGTCTTGCCGGACAGCCGGTGCCCGGATCCGGCCGGGCCGTAGGCCTGCGCCGGCGGGATGGTCAGCTTGCGGCGGCCGCCGACCCGCATCCCGGGGATGCCGTCCTGCCAGCCCTGGATCAGCCCGCGCAGCGGGAACTCGATCGATTCGCCGCGATTCCAGGAGCTGTCGAATTCCGCGCCGGTGTCGTACTCGACGCCGACGTAGTGCACCTGCACGTGTCCGCCGGGCACGGCCTCCGCGCCGTCGCCGATCACCAGGTCTTCGATCACCAGCTCGGTGGGAGCCGGGCCGTCGGGGAAGTCGATCTCGGGTTTGGTCGCCATGGGCATCGACCCTACCCGCAGGCCGGCGTCTCGGGGTCAGCCCCGGCTGGCCAGCCCGACGTAGTCGCGCTCGGTGTAGCCGGTGTAGATCTGGCGCGGCCGGCCGATCTTGGTGGGCTCGCCGTTCATCTCGCGCCAGTGCGCGATCCAGCCGGGCAGCCGGCCCAGCGCGAACAGCACGGTGAACATCCGGGTCGGGAAGCCCATCGCGCGGTAGATCACGCCGGTGTAGTAGTCGACGTTCGGGTAGAGCTTGCGCTCGACGAAGAAGTCGTCGGTCAGCGCGATCTCCTCCAGCGCCTTGGCGATGTCCAGCAGCTCGTCGTCCCCGCCGAGCTTGGCCAGCAGCTTGTCGGCCTGCTGCTTGACGATGCGGGCGCGCGGGTCGTAATTCTTGTAGACCCGGTGGCCGAAGCCCATCAGCTTGACGCCGTCCTCGCGGTCCTTGACCTTGCGGACGAATTCCTTGGCGTCGCCGCCGTCGCGACGGATGCGCTCCAGCATCTCCAGCACCGCCTGGTTGGCGCCGCCGTGCAGCGGACCCCACAGCGCGTTGATGCCGCCGGAGATCGAGGTGAACAGGTTGGCCTGCGAGGAGCCGACCAGCCGCACCGTCGACGTCGAACAGTTCTGCTCGTGGTCGGCGTGCAGGATGAACAGCATGTCCAGCGCCCGGACGATCTCCGGGTCGACGACGTAGGGCTCGGCGGGGAACCCGAACGTCATCCGCAGGAAGTTCTCCACCAGCGTCAGCGAGTTGTCCGGGTACAGGAACGGCTGCCCCTCGGACTTCTTGTAGGCGTAGGCGGCGATCGTCGGCATCTTGGCCAGCAGCCGGATGGTGGACAGCTCGACCTGCTCACGGTCCATCGGGTCCAGCGAATCCGGGTAGTAGGCACTGAGCGCGTTCACCGCCGAGGACAGCACCGGCATCGGATGCGCGTTGCGCGGGAAGCCGTCGTAGAACCGCTTGAGGCCCTCGTCGATCAGGGTGTGTCGCTGAATCTGGTTGGTGAACGCGGCGAGCTGCTCGGCGGTCGGCAGCTCCCCGTAGATCAGCAGGTAGCTGACCTCGATGAAGGTCGACTTCTCGGCGAGCTGCTCGATCGGGTAGCCGCGGTAGCGCAGGATCCCGGCGTCACCGTCGATGTAGGTGATGGAGCTCTTGGTCGGCGCGGTGTTCATGAACCCGCCGTCGAAGGTCGTGTAACCGGTCTTCGCCAGCATCGAGCCCAGGGCTATCCCGTCGGAACCCTCGGTTGCGCGGACGATCTGCAGATCCAGCTCGCCACCCGGGTAGTGCAGGGTGGCGGTGTCCAAGGATGATTCGTCGGCCACAAAAACCCCTTCTGAGCTTCCGGCAGCACCGGCGCTGCGTATTAGAAGTTAGTCGGTTCCCCCCGGGAACACCCAACGGGGGTTACCGCCGAGGCAACCTGCCCGGTCACCGCCAACACCCTACGGCTGTGCAATCCCCGCGGCCAGCCCGGTGAACAGGCGGTATGCCCCGTCGAGACGCTCGGCGAACAGTTCCGGGCCCAGCGGTGTGGCGGCCTCGTGCTCCTCGTGGTCACCGCTGGCGGCCGCGGTGATCGCCGCCCACGCCCACGCCACCAGTTCGTGATCGCGGTGCCCCGGCGGCGCACCGGTGCGCGCGGCGATCACCGCACTGATGCCCAGCCGGGTGGTCAGCGCCGACGCCCGCAGTTCCGGTGCCGCGTTGAGCACCCTGAGCAGTTGTGCGATCCCCCCGACGGTCAGCCCGGGCACCCCCCCGGACCGCACCCTGCCGAGCACCGCCAGGTGCGCGTCGCGCAGCGCCCCCAGCGCGGGCACCTCCGGCGGGATTCGGGTCATTTCGTCGGCGACGGCGGCGGTCAGGTCGTCGACCAGCGCCAGCAGCACCGTTTCCTTGGCCGGGAAGTACCGGGCGAAGGTCCGCTCCGACACCCCGACCGCGTCGGCGATCTGGCTGACCGTGGTCTGCTCGTAGCCCTGTTCCAGGCACAGCCGCACCGCGGCGTCGATCAGTTGCGCCCGGGTCAGCGCCATCCGGCGTTCCCGCCGGCCCAGGCTGTCCTGTTCACGCACCCCAGAATGCTATCCGGCTCGCATCAGGGCTGCAGGCGCACGGCGCCACCGGTTTCGGTCCAGCGGATCCGGTTGTGCACCCGGTCGGCGCGGCCCTGCCAGAACTCGACGACGTCCGGGGCGATCCGGTAGCCGCCCCAGTGCGACGGGGCCGGGATCTGCTCGTCGGCGGCGAACCGGTCGGTCACCGCGGCGTACCGGTCCAGCAGCGCCGCGCGCGATGCGATCGGCCTGGACTGCTCCGATGCCCAGGCGCCCAGCTGGGCGCCGCGCGGCCGGGTCGCCCAGTAGGCCTCGGTGTCGGCCCGGTCCACCCGGGTGACCGGGCCGCGGATGTGCACCTGTCGGCCCAGCCGGTACCAGGGGAAGGTGACCGACGCGTACGGCACGGCGGCCAGCTGCGCGCCCTTGTCGGAGTCGTAGTTGGTGTAGAACGTCACCCCGTCGGCGTCGACGCTCTTGCACAGCACCGACCGGGTGACCGGGCGGCCGTCGGCGACGGTGGCCAGCACCATCGCGTTGGGCTCGGCCTCCCCGGCGCGCTGCGCGTCGGCCAGCCAGCCGTGCAGCAGCGCCAGCCAGCCGTCGGCCAGCCAGTCGAGATCCAGGTCGGTGCTGCCGTCGCGGTCCGGCGAGCCGTATTCCACACGCATCGCCGCCAGCCGGCCGGCCTCCGAGTCGCTCACGGAGGATCACGCTACGCGCGGGCAGCCCGCTCCCGGCGTTTCGTACCGCTCAGGCTCGCAACGCCGCACAGGCCCGCAACGCCGCTCAGACCCGAAGCGCCGCGCGGAGCTTGTCGCGCAGGGTGGGCCGCGGCGCCATCGCCGCGACCGCCAGCATCGCGTTGACCCTGGTGAACTTGTCCCGCGGCCGGATTCCGTCGCCGCGGGCGATTTCGGCGGCGTTGATGGCATGCCAGCCGTGCAGGTCGACGAGCTCCGGCTGACGCTGGGCCACCAGCCGCTCCAACGCCCCGCGGCTCTCGGCCGGATCGGTCAGCACCCCGGCGTTGAAGTCCTCGACCAGCTGATGCACGGTGTGCTGCGCGCAGGTCTTGTTGGTGCCGATGAAGCCCGTCGGGCCGCGCTTGATCCAGCCGGCGACATAGCTGCCCGGCGCGCCGGTCACCCGGCCGTCGTCATTGGGCACCACGCCGGCGGCCGCGTCGAACGGCAGGTCCGCGACGGCCTTGCCGTGATAGCCGATGGAGGTGGCCAGCAGGCCGGCATCGACCCGGCACACCTCGTCGGTGCCGGTGCGGACGAACTCCACCGCCGTCACCGCGTCGTCGCCGATCACCCGCGCCGGGGTGAGCCGGTAGGCCAGCCGGATCCGGTGGGCCCCCGCGGGCGCCGGTTCGGCCGCATCACCGAGGGTGGCCAGGATGTCCAGCTTGTTGCGGGTCAGCGCGTCGTGCTCGCCGGCCAGGTCGGCGGTCACCAGGTCCCGGTCGGCGGCGTCGAGCACCACCAGCCGGTGCGCGGTCAGGCCGATCAGCTCGGGCAGGGTGAACGCCGAGTCGGCCGGGCCGCGCCGGGCGGCGATGACGACCTCGCGCACCTTGGACTCGCGCAGCGCGGCCAGGGCGTGGTCGGCGATGTCGGTGCCGGCCAGGTCGTCGGGGTCGGCGGTCAGGATCCGCGCAACGTCCAGCGCGACGTTGCCGTTGCCGATGATCACCACGCGCTGCGCGCTCAGATCGACGGGCAGGTCGGTGAAGTCCGGGTGCCCGTTGTACCAGGCCACCAGCTCGGTGGCGGTGTGCACGCCGGGGCGGTCCATACCCTCGATCTCCAGCCGGCGGTCGTTCGGGGCGCCGACGGCGTAGAGCACCGCGTGGTGGTGTGCCAGCAGTTCGGCGTGGCTGAGGTGCTTGCCGATCGTCACGTTGAGGAAGAACTGGAAGCCCGGCTGGTCGGCGATCCGGTCGAACAGCCGGGTGACCTGCTTGGTGTGCTGGTGATCGGGGGCGACCCCGGCCCGCACCAGCCCGTACGGGGTGGGCAGCTTCTCGAACACGTTGACCCGCACGCCGTGCTGGGTCAGCAACTCGTCGGCGGCGTACATCGCCGCCGGGCCGGAGCCGACGATCGCCACCGTCAACGGCATGCCGTGACGTTGAATCTCCGGGGCCGGCGGCACCGGGGCCAGCTTGGAGGTCGGCGGCAGTTTCTTACCCTGGCGGTCCGGGTAGAAGGCCGCGTTGAGCTCGATGAAGGGCAACTGCTCGGCGACCAGCTTGGTGTCCGGCACGATCGCCCCGACCGGGCAGGCGCTGACGCAGGCGCCGCAGTCGACGCAGGCGTCCGGGTCGACGTAGAGCATCTCCGCGGTGGCGAAACCCGGCTCGTCGGGAGTGGGGTGGATGCAGTTCACCGGGCACGCGTAGACACACGACCCGTCGCTGCAGCACGACTGGGTGATGACGTGAGGCATCGAGCGGTTCGACTCCTAGGCCGGGATCGACTCGGGCTGGGGCGCGGCGGCCAGCGGCCGCGCGGCGATCGGCAGGTGGGTGCGGTTGGGCTCGCTGCGGTAACGCGAGGCATCGCCACTGATCCGGCAGATCTTCCAGATCAGCCGGGCCAGCGGGTTCATCAGACCGGTGTCGTGGCACAGCATCCGGACGTCGCCGAACACGTCGGAGAGCATCTGCCGGGCCTCCGGCGACTTGAAGAAGATCTCCTTCTTCACCTGCTTGGGGATGTCGAACTCGCGCCAGAAGGACCGCGGCGGCTTGACGATCGCCGAACACAGCACCCGCATGGTGACCGGGACGGCCAGCGACAGCAGGAACCGCGGCCGGCGCCGCAGCGTCGGGACGCGCTTGCGCAGGTACTCATGGGCGAAGGAGATGTGCCGGGCCTCCTCGGCGACGTGGATCGCCATCACCCGCTCCATGATCGGATGCAGGTCGGCGCCCTCGCGCAGGATCGCCTTCTGCACGTGATCGATGGGCTCCTCGCCGGCGAGAACACCGAAGAAGAACAGCAGCGGCGTGGGTACCGCGAACAGCGGAATGATCGGCGAGATCCACTTGAGCAACCGCGGCATGCCGGGCACGTCCATGCCGATCTGGTTGACCATCTCCTGGAACATCAGGGTGTGGTTGCACTCCTCCACCGATTCGTGCAGGCAGTAGCGGTATTCCGGGGAGCCGTTGGGCACCCAGAACGCGTAGCCGAGCAGGCCGCGGATGAGGATCGACTCGAAGTGCAGGCCGACCTTGGCAACGTTGGCCTGGCGCCACATGCCGATCGCGATCTGCTTCTCCAGCGGCTGCGCCTGATACCAGGGATGCCGGCCGACCGGGTCGCTGTTGGTCAGCACCCAGCGCGGGTCGTTCGGGATGACGTCGAACGCCGGGTCGTCCCACTCGATGTCCTGGTAGGGACTGAAGTTCCGATTGACCGACCCCTCGGAGAGGGTGGCCAACCGCTCGACGTAGGCATTGTCGTCACGAACCTCCATGTTCCGACGCCAGCGGCGGATCATCTTCGTGCGTGCCATCTCGGTAACCTCCAATGCGGCCACATTCCTGGGCGTTGAATTTGGTAGACGGTACCGCAGGTATCGTCCGCAACCCAGGTCGTCGGGACGGCAAATCCCGTGACTTATCACCCCAGCCTACTCGGCTGTGGCGACGATCACATCCGCAAGGAAGGGCCCGCCGGGCGGCCTTGGAAGGGCCGCCGACCGGCGATTACGCTGTTGTCCATGGCAGACGCGTTGACCATCCCCGCAGACCTCAAGCCCGCCGACGGCCGATTCGGCTGCGGACCCTCGAAGGTCCGCCCCGAGCAGCTGTCCGCACTGGCCGACAATGCCGCACTGTTCGGCACCTCGCACCGCCAGGCACCGGTGAAGAACCTGGTCGGCCGGGTGCGTGACGGGGTCCGGCAGCTGTTCGGCGCCCCGGACGGCTATGAGGTCATCCTCGGCAACGGCGGGGCCACCGCGTTCTGGGACGCCGCCGCGTTCGGCCTGGTCCGGGACCGTTCCCTGCACCTGACCTACGGCGAGTTCAGCGCCAAGTTCGCCTCCGCGGTCGCCAAGAACCCGTTCGTCGGGGACCCGATCGTCATCGCCACCGACCCGGGCACCGCCCCCGAGCCGACCTCGGATCCGAGCGTCGACGTGATCGCCTGGGCGCACAACGAGACCTCCACCGGTGTCGCGGTGCCGGTGCAGCGACCGGCCGGCGCCGGGGACGCGCTGGTGCTGATCGACGCCACCTCGGGCGCGGGCGGCCTGCCGGTGAACATCACCGACACCGACGCCTACTACTTCGCGCCGCAGAAGAACTTCGCCAGCGACGGCGGACTGTGGCTGGCCGTGATGAGCCCGGCCGCGCTGGAGCGGGTCGCCGAGATCGGCGGCTCCGACCGCTGGGTTCCGGAGTTCCTGTCGCTGCCGGTCGCGGTGGACAACAGCCTGAAGAACCAGACCTACAACACCCCGGCGATCGCGACGCTGCTGCTGATGGCCGAGCAGTTGGACTGGCTCAACGGCAACGGCGGCCTGGACTGGGCCACCGCGCGCACCGCCGAGTCGGCCCGGCGGCTTTACGGCTGGGCCGAGGCATCCTCGTTCGCCACCCCGTTCGTCGCCGATCCGGCGCTGCGCTCCGCGGTGGTGGGCACCATCGACTTCGACGACGCGGTGGACGCCGCGGCGGTCGCCAAAACCCTGCGCGCCAACGGCATCGTCGACACCGAGCCGTACCGCAAGCTGGGCCGCAATCAGCTGCGGGTGGCGATGTTCCCGGCCATCGAGCCCGATGACGTGAGCGCGCTGACGGCCTGCGTGGACTGGGTCGTCGAGCGCCTTTGAGCACCGCCCGCGTGTCACCGCGTTATCGCATCGTTACTCAAGTAAGGTGCGCTGGAAGTGGGCCCGGCGCGGTGGCCCCGGGGAGGTCGACATGCGAGATCTGAAGGTAGTTGGGCTCGACGTCTCCGGTCGGCACGTGATCTGTGAGGCCGACCGCCCCGACGCCGGCTCCCCGGACAAGTTCCGGCTGCCGCTCAACGATCAGCTGCGCGCTGCCTGCCGCGGCGAGCAGGCGCGTGCCGGCCAGACCGAGATCGAGATCGAGCTCTCAACCAAGCTGCGCCCCAAGGACATTCAGGCCCGCATTCGCGCCGGCGCCTCGGTGGAGCAGCTCGCCGCGGCCTGCGGCGGGGACCACGACCGGATCCAGCGATTCGCCGACCCGGTGCTGCTGGAGCGCGCCCGGGCCGCCGAACTGGCCACCGCCGCGCATCCGATGCTGCCCGACGGCCCGTCGGTGCTGACCCTGCTGGAGACCATCACCGGCACGCTGATCGGCCGGGGGCTGAACCCGGAGAATCTGGCGTGGGACGCCTGGCGCAACGAGGACGGCCGCTGGACCGTGCAGTTGGTCTGGCGGGCCGGCCGCTCGGAGAATGTCGCGCACTTCCGCTTCGCCCCCGGCGCGCACGGCGGCACGGTGGCGGCCGTCGACGACGCGGCCTTCGAACTGGTCGACCCGACCTTCGACCGGCCGCTGCGCCAGGTCGCCCCGATCGCGCAGCTGGGCCTGCCGCCCGCCGAGCCACGACCGCGCCGCGCGCCCGTGGACGGACCGCGGCCGGCACCGGCCGGGGTACCGCCGGTCACCGCCCCGGCCGCCGCACCCGTCCAGGCCCCGGCAGCGGAGGCCGCAGCACCGGCCGAGCCCGCCGCCAAGCCGCGCGGCCGCGGCCGCGCCCATCCCGCCGTTCCCGGCTGGGAGGACGTGCTGCTGGGTGTGCGCTCCGGCAGCGACCGCTGAATCCACGCCGCCTGGATCCACGGCGTCGTAGCCAGACGTACCAATCGTCGGCCGACCCACGCCGAGGCCGCATCACCGGCCACTGCGGCCACACGGCCACCAAACGGTCCGCTCGGCTACGGCGTCAGATGACGGCACCGGTGGCGGCCAGCGCCAGCATCGCCAGCCAACCCGCCGCCACCCCGACGATCAGGCCCGGAACGACCCAGCGCAGCACCGGGGTGGTGCGCCAGCCCCACACCGTCGGCGCCAGACCGCCCGCGGCCACCAGGTTCAGCCCGATCGCCAGCAACGGATGGACCCGGACCAGCCCGGTGCTGAGCACCACCACCGCGATCGCGGTCACCACCGCGACAAACCCGGCCAGCGTCAGTCCGGTCCCCCACGGCGTCCGCTGGTCGGTCACGACCCGACCCTAACCCGCTCGTAGAAGGCCAGCGCCGCGGCGGTGGCGACGTTGAGTGAGTCGGTGCCGCGCGACATCGGGATGCGCACTCGCGCGTCGGCGGCCCGCATCGCGGTCTCGGTCAGGCCGGGGCCCTCGGCGCCGACCAGGATTGCCACCCGGGCTTCTGCCGCGCCGGTCATCGCCTCGGCCAGCGGTACTGATCCCGGGCCCGGAGTCATCGCGAGCAGGGTGAAGCCGTGTTCGCGCAGCATGGTCAGGCCGCCCGGCCAGTCCGGGGCACGGCCGAACGGCACCAGCAGCACGTGGCCCATCGACACCCGCACCGCGCGGCGGTACAGCGGATCGGCGCAGCCGGGACCGAACAGCACCGCGTCGACGCCAAGGCCCGCGGCGTTGCGGAAGATCGAGCCCAGGTTCTCGTGATCGTTGACGCCCTCGAGCACGGCCACCGTGCGGGCCTTGGCGAGCAGCGCGGCGGGGTCCAGCACCGGGGGGCGGCGGGCGGCGGCCAGCACCCCGCGGTTCAGGTGAAAGCCGACCACCTCGGCCATCACGTCGGCGTCGACCCGGTAGTAGGGCAGGTCCGGTCGGTTCGCCGCGGCCAAGGTCTCGGCGAGTTCGCCCAGCCGGCGCTGGGTGCCCAGCAGCGCGTGTGGGATGAACCGGGAGGCCAGCATTCGCTGCACCACCAGCACCCCCTCGGCGATCACCAGGCCGCGCCCGCTGGGCAGGTCGGGGCGGCGGTCAACGCTGTTGAGGTCGCGGAAATCGTCGAGTCGCGGGTCGCTGGGATCGTCGATGTCGATGACGGTGGCGTCGGCGCCCGGTGCAGCGGGGGCGTCGGGCGGGCACGGCATCCGGACAAGATACCGATCGGTAGGATGAGCGCCGATGCCACCCGCCGACCCGTCACCCGCCGCGCAGCCGCCGATCGAAGCGCCGCCGCTGCCCGCGGCGTTGCTCAATCCGGTGCCGATGGTGCTGGTCGGGGCGGCACTGTGGCTGCTGGCGGCCATCGCGTCGTTCACCGTGGCGGACCTGGCCGACTGGCGGCCGGTGACGGTCGCCGGCCTCGGCGTCGGGGCTGTCGGCAGCGCGATCTTTCTGTGGCAGCGCAGCGCCGCCCGCCGCGGTTCCAAGGGCGCTCAGACCGGCCTGACCGTCGACTGACGGCCCGGCATTCGATCAACCGGAAAATGGAGAACCCAATGTCAGCACCGCTGTTGCAGGCCCAGATCGACATCGACGCCCCGCCCGCCCGGGTGTGGTCGCTGATCAGCGACTTCCGCCGGATGCCGGAGTGGAGCCCGCAGTGCCGGCTGATGAAGCCGCTCGGCGCGGTCAAGCCCGGCACCCGGACCTTCAACCTGAACCGGCGCGGGCTGCTGTTCTGGCCGACAACCTGCACGGTGACCGAGGTGGTTCCGGAGCAGAAGCTGGCATTCAAGGTCGACGCCAACGGCTCGGTGTGGACCTACGAGTTGGAGGCCACCGACACCGGCACCCGGGTGACCGAGTCCCGGCTGGCCCCCAACGGCGTCAGCACCGTCTCGCGGGTGCTGACCAACAGCGTGCTGGGCGGGGTGCCCAACTTCGAGCAGGAACTCGTCGAGGGCATGAACACCTCGCTGGCCCGGATCAAGGCAGCCGCGGAGCGCGGCTGAGGGCGAAGCCCGCAGGCCGCGCTCAGCGCCAGTCAACACCGCGGAGCGCGGCTGAGGGCGAAGCCCGCAGGCGTCAGGCCGGGGCGGGGTTCTCGCTGACCTCGATGACGCCGTCGTCGTACGGCTCGTACAGCGGGGATCCGGTTCCGGCCGGCGCCGGGGTGTCCGAGTGCGCCCCGCAGCCGTAGCCGAAATCGACGACCTGGCCGTCGGCGGAGAGTTCGTTCACGCAGACGCCGAAGAGCGTGCCGAGGCTGCCCGACAGCGGGACCAGGTAGCCACAGTCCCGGCAGGCCCGTTTGGTGGAGCGGGCCATCGCCGACTCCGGGCCGTACTCACCCTCGTGCCAGCGTTCGGCCGCGACGGCCCGGCCCCACGGGCTGAGCACCTGTTTGCGGCCGAAGCCGAATTCGGGCGCGGACTCGTCGACGCCGGGATCACCGCTGAGGGTGTAGCCGGGCACCAGCCGCGGATCGTCGGCCGGCGGGGCCAGCAGGTCGCCGGGGCTCAGGTCGCCGGGGCGCACCCGCTCCGCCCAGGGCAGCCATTCCGGGGCCAGCAGCGCGGTCGGGCCGGGGACCAGCACAACCTCGCTGACCGTGACGTGACCGGCGCCGGGGTAGCCGGCCACCACCACGGCCCACTGCCAGCCGCCGTAGCCGGGCACGTCGGCCAGGAATCGATGGGTGGCCGCGCTCGGATCCTCCAGGCTCACGCCGAGGTAGTCGCCGACCGTGTCGCCACTGAACTCGACGACCGCGGCGCGGGCCTCCTCTGCGGCGCCGGCCAGCAGCGCGCGCAGCGCCTCCAGCACGGCGGGGTCCGGCTCGGGCTCGGGTTCCGGCTCGGGTTCGGGTTCCGGCTCGACCTGCACGTCCCCGACCTGCACGTCCTCGACGGCTTCGGCCTCGGACTCGGCCTCGGCGGTCTCTTCCACCGCGGCGTCCCCGACCGCCGCGATGTCCACGGCCGGCATGTCCACAGCGCCCTCAGCGTCCTCGGTGACACCGACCTCATCCCCGACGCCCGAGGTCTGCTCGGCGCCGTCGGCCGGCTCGGTCGGGCCGCCGTCCGCGGCGACCTCGGGTTCCGGCGTCTCGACGGCCGTCGGCGCGTCGGCCCGGCCCTCCGGCAGGTCCGCGGCGTCCGACTCGGTCATTTCGCTGGCGCTGGTGCTGTTCATGGCGCCTCCATCTTGCCCGAATCCGACCGGACTTAGCCACACCGGCCGCCACAACGGTCCGCACCGTCGTCGATAGGGAACAATCTGGGTGTGTCCAGTCGGCGGCGTGAGGATCCGGGGGCTCGCCCGGGCAACGGTCACCGAGGCGAGCATCCCGGCATGGCCCATTACCCCGCCGACGGTGCCGGGCACATCCGGCCCGGGGTCGCCTACACCGGCCCGAGCAACAACCGGTACCTGCCGCCGCTGGACGACGACTGGGCGGCCCGTCATCCGGACGACGCGCGGACCGACCCCGACCAGGCCCGGGACGGCGCCTACCGGATCACCGTGACCCGTGCGGCGGCGATGCGCAGCCGCGAGATGGGTTCGCGGATGTACGGGCTGGTGCACCGGGCCGCCACCGCCGACGGCGCCGACAAGTCCGGGCTGACCGCGCTGACCTGGCCGGTGGTGGCGAACTTCGCCGTCGACGCGGCGATGGCGGTGGCGCTGGCCAACACCCTGTTCTTCGCCGCGGCGACCGCCGAGAGCAAGAGCCGGGTGGCGTTGTACCTGCTGATCACCATCGCCCCGTTCGCGGTGATCGCCCCGGTGATCGGGCCCGCGCTGGACCGGCTGCAGCACGGCCGCCGGGTGGCGCTGGCGATGTCCTTCGGGCTGCGGACGGTGCTCGCGCTGATTCTGATCGCCAACTACGACAGCGCGACGGGCAGCTTCCCGGCCTGGGTGCTCTATCCGGCGGCGCTGGCGATGATGGTGCTGTCCAAATCGTTCTCGGTGCTGCGCAGCGCGGTCACCCCGCGCGTCATGCCACCGTCGATCGACCTGGTGCGGGTGAACTCCCGGCTCACCATGTTCGGGCTGATCGGCGGGACCATCATCGGCGGCGGCATCGCCGCGGGCATCGAGTACGTCGGCACGTCCCTGTTCGCGCTGCCGGGCGCGTTGTTCGTCGTGCTGGTGATGACCCTGGTCGGCGCCGCGCTGGCGATGCGGATACCGAGTTGGGTGGAGGTCACCGCGGGCGAGGTGCCGACCACGCTGAGCTATCACGACCAGTCCGATCCGCTGCGCCGTCATCCGCACCCCGGCGACCAGGCGGCCCGCCAGCCGATGGGCCGCAACATCATCACCTCGCTGTGGGGTAACTGCACGATCAAGGCGATGGTCGGCTTCCTGTTCCTCTACCCGGCGTTCGTGGCCAAGGCGCACGACGCCGACGGCTGGCGACAGTTGGCCATCCTCGGGGTGATCGGTGCGGCGGCCGGGATCGGCAACTTCGCCGGCAACTTCACCGCCGCGCGGCTCAAGCTGGGCCGCCCGTCGATGCTGGTGGTGCGCGCCACCATGGCGGTGACCGCGCTGGCGCTGGCCGCCGCGATCGCCGGGAATCTGCTGTTCGCCGCCATCGCGACCCTGGTGACCTCCGGCTGCAGCGCCATCGCGAAGGCCTCCCTGGACGCCGCGCTGCAGGACGACCTGCCGGAACGGTCCCGGGCCTCGGCGTTCGGCCGCTCGGAGTCGCTGCTGCAGCTGGCCTGGGTGCTCGGCGGGGCGATCGGGGTGCTGGTCTACACCGACCTGTGGGTAGGGTTCACGGCGATCACCGCGCTGCTGATCCCGGGGCTGGCGCAGACCATTGTCAGCTTCGAGGGCGGATCCCTGATCCCCGGACTCGGCGGCAACCGCCCGGTGATGGTCGGGCCGGAGGATTCCGGTTCCGGCACCAGGCCAAGCTCGGGGAGTCACCGATGAAACGTGGAATCGCGACATTGCTGACCGTCGCGGTGGTGCTGGCCGCCGCCGGCGCCGGCGTGCTGGCCTGGCTGGCGGTGCGCCCCGACGGCACGCTGTACCCGCAGATCAGCGCGTACACCCGGGGCCAGCTGGCGCGGGTCGGCCCGTTCGCGTACTGCGATCCCCGATTCGAGAGCTGCGTCCGGCCGGAGAACGTCGGCGAGCTGACCGTGGACTCCGCCAACGTGGTGCAGCTGTCGGTGCCCGAGGCGATCGGCTACGCCCCGTGGCGGCTGCTGGTGATCCGGGAGGGCGGGTTCACCGAGGCGATCTACCGGCCGAAGGCCCGGCTGGCGGTCACCATCCCGACGGTCGAGCCGCAGCAGGGCAAGCTGGAGAAGATCGTCGTGCAGCTGCCGACCGTGGTGCAGGACGAGACCGGCGAGCTGCATGAGACGTATCACGCCGAGTGGACCGTCGAGACGCACTGGCCCGAGCAGTGACGGCCGCGGGGATGCGACCGAAGTAAGAGGTCAGGCGTCGAGCTCGCGCGCGACGGCCTTGACCACCTCGGAGACCCGACGGGCGATCTTGCGGTCGGGGTAGCGGCCCTTGCGCAGCTCGGGCTGCACGGTGCCCTCGAGCAGGGTGATCATGTCCTCGACCATGCCGTGCAGCTCGTCGGGGCTGTGCTTGTGCTCGGCGGGGCCTGCGGCCTCACGACGGGTCCGAGCCAGGCTCGGCGGGGCCTCCAGCAGCGTCACCTGCAGCGCCTGCGGGCCGCGACGACCCGAGGCGATGCCGAACTCCACCTTCTGCCCGGCCTTGAGGGTCTCGACCCCGGCGGGCAGCGCCGAGGACCGCACGTAGACGTCCTCGCCCTCTTCCTGGGAAAGGAAGCCGAAGCCCTTGTCGGCGTCGTACCACTTCACCTTGCCGGTCGGCACTGTCGTCACCTGCTCATCTCGCGGCCACACCGAAGTGGCTCTTCACAACACAAAGCGCCCCGCCCTCGCGAGACGCCATCGCACACATCGTACTCGGCCGCGTTCTGAGCCGGCAGCTGAGTTATCGGTAGGCTGACCGGGCCCGGGGCGCGACGGCCGCGCCGGTCCGGGGAGGAACCATGCGCATCATTCTCAACATCATCTGGCTGATTTTCGGCGGCCTCTGGCTGGCGCTGGGCTACCTGCTGGCGGCGCTGCTGTGTTTTGTGCTGATCGTCACGATCCCGTTCGGGTTTGCGTCGCTGCGGATCGCGTCGTATGCGCTGTGGCCGTTCGGCCGGACCATCGTCGCCAAGCCGGGCACCCGCCCCGGCGCCCTGGTCGGCAACATCATCTGGATTATCTTCTTCGGTTGGTGGCTGGCGCTGGGGCACCTGGTCAGCGCGGTGGCGATGGCCGCTACCATCATCGGCATTCCGCTGGCGCTGGCCGATCTGAAAATGATCCCGGTGTCGCTGGTCCCGCTGGGCAAGGAGATCGTGCCGGTGCCCGACGGCGGGGCCACCGCGCGACCCACTTCCTGATCTCTACGTGATTTACATCACATAACGATATGGTCACAAAATGTCCGGCGGCCGAGATGTCGGGGCCGCGTCCTGCGGGAACGCGGCGGCGAAGTGGCGTTTTACTACTCTCTTAATGTTTGCTGGACGCCGAAACGCCGAAACCACACCGAGGTGACGGGATAACTGGCAGGCATTACCGTCTCCTCTCGTGCGTGTTGGTCATCGATGACCGGCGAGCACACCCCGATCTGGCCGCGCCGAGCTCCATCCGCCAGGTGGGGGTTCCACCAACCCGTGGATGGAGACGGGGGACCCACCGGTCCACCGATACGGACCTGGGGCCCAGCGGCCCCTTGGGGTGAAGCCGACGCGGTTCCTTCGGGAACAACGACGGCCGGGCAGCCTCTCTCGCCCGAACCCGACAGCTGACCTCGTGGGCGCGTATCAGAGAGGAACGAGCGCACATATGAGTGGTCGGCACCGCAAGCCCACTTCATCGGCCAAGAGCGTCGCCAAGATCGCCGTCACCGGCACCGTGCTCGGTGGAGCCGGCCTGGTGCTGGCCGGTCAGGCCGGCGCCGCCCCGGACAGCGAGTGGGACACCGTCGCGCGCTGCGAGTCCGGCGGCAACTGGGCCATCAACACCGGCAACGGTTACCACGGTGGCCTGCAGTTCTCCCCCAGCACTTGGCGCGGAGCCGGTGGCAGCGAGTTCGCCCCGGCCGCCTACCTGGCGACCAAGGAGCAGCAGATCGCCGTCGCCGAGCGCGTGCTCGCCAGCCAGGGCCGCGGCGCCTGGCCGACCTGCGGTCGCGGCCTGTCCGGCCCCACCCCGCGCAACGTCGTCAACGACGCCCCTGCCCAGGACGCTCCGATCGACGGCAACGACATGAACGTCGCCCCGGTCAACCTGGAGATCCCCGCCCCCGAGGCTCCCCCGGCCCCCGAGGCTCCCGTCGCGGACCTGCCGCCGGCCCCCGAAGCTCCGGCCCCCGAGGCCCCGCCGGCCCCCGAAGCTCCGGCCCCCGAGGCCCCGCCGGCCCCCGAGGCTCCGATCGGCGAGCTGCCGCCGGCCCCCGAGGCACCCGCTCCGGTCGATCTCCCGCCCGCGCCCGACGCTCCGGCCGACTTCGTCGCCGCGCCCGAGGGTGCCCCGGCGCCCGAGGTCGCCCCGGCTCCCGAGATCGTCCCGGTCGAGTTCGTCGCCGCACCCGAGGCGCCCGCCCCCGAGGCCCCGGCGCCCGACGCCCCGATCGACCTGCCGCCGGCACCGGAGGCCCCCGTCGAGAGCCTGGCCGCCCCCGAGGCCCCCGCCCCGGCGCCCGACGCCCCGATCGAGGTGCCCCCGGCACCGGAGGCCCCGGTCGAGATCCTGGCCGCCCCCGACGCTCCGATCGCCCCGGAGGCCCCGCCGGCCCCCGAGGGCGAACCGATCACCGTCGGCGCCTCGGCGCAGCACCCGGTCGCCCCGGCGGCCGACTGGAACTTCGGCGAGGCCCCGCAGGGTCCGGAGACCTGGTCGCTGCGCGGTGACGTGCCGCTGGCCCCCGCCGACGCCGTCGACCCGGCCCCGGCCCCGGCCGCCCCGCCCGTCGACAACCCGCTGGGCGAGGTGACCAACATCGCGGTCCCGGCACCGGCCTACGACGCTGCCAACGAGCTCATCACCAACGGTGGGATTCCGCACCTGAGCAGCCCGGAGAACCTGCCCCCGGGCACCACGGTGACCCCCAACCGGGACAGCACCCGGCCGAACCTCAGCTACCTCAAGGAGCTGTGGCACGCGGTGCAGACCCAGGAGATCAGCGGCAACGACATGCTGCTGGCACTGAGTCAGCGCCCGATGACCTCGGGCCCGGCCGCCAACAGCCCGGTCGCCCCGGCGCCCGCGCCGGTCGAGGCCCCCGCGCCGGAGGCCGCCCCGGTCCCCGCGCCCTGATCGACAACGCAACGATCGACAACGCAACGACGCCGGCCCGGAGGGATTTCCCTCCGGGCCGGCGTCGTTGTGTCGCGCCGTCTGCGCGGGTCGAACGTGCCGAAACGGCCCGCGGCGCGATGCGCGCGGACCGTTTCGGTGAGGAGTCGTTACTTGTTGATGACGGTGACGGGGTGCACGTAGGGCACCTCGTCGGCCGGCAGCGGGAAGGTCAGCTCGCCGAACGGCGACAGCGAGCCGGTGCGGTCGGTGACCAGTTCACTGACGGCGTGCTCGCCCGGCGGCACCTCCGGCCAGCCCGGGTCGACATAGTGCTTGTTGGTGTTCGCGTTGTCAGCCACGGATGTCATTGTGACAGCCATGGTCAACTCACGTGTAGTTGAGCCTGAATTACGCTGGTCGCGATGACGAAGCAGACCCGGGGCATCCCGCTGGGCGCCTGGCTTTCGGATCTGCCCGACGACGGGTTGATCCGGTTGCTGCAGCTGCGCCCGGACCTGGCACAGCCGGCGCCGACGAGCGTTGCGGCGCTGGCCTCGCGCGCGCAGGCCCGGCAGTCCGTGCAGGCCGCCACCGACGAACTCGACCTGCTGCGACTGGCCGTCGTGGACGCGCTGCTGGTGCTGCGCGCGAACATCGCCCCGGTCCCGCTCGCCGACCTGATCGCGCTGATCGGGCCGCGCTCGGATTCGGACACCATCACCGCCGCCGTCGCCGACCTGTCCGACCGCGCCCTGGTCTGGGGCGGCGACCCGGTGCGGGTGACCTCGGAGGCCGCCGCCGGGCTGCCCTGGTTTCCGGGCCAAGTGGTCCTGGACCCCGGCGACCGGTCCGACGACGACCTGCGGGCCCTGCTCGACGGCCTGCACGCCGAGGCGGCCGAGCTGCTGGACCGTTTGGTGGAGGGCTCCCCGCTTGGCCGCACCCGCGACGCCGCGCCCGACGCCCCCGCCGAGCGGCCGGTGCCGCGGCTGCTGGCCGCCGGGCTGCTGCTGCGGATCGACGACGAGACCGTGCTGCTGCCGCGCCGGGTCGCCCAGCTGCTGCGCGGTCAGCAGCCCGACCCGATCCGGCTGTCCCCGCCGGACCCGGCCGTCGCGACGGCGTCGCCCGCCGCGGCCGACGGGGCCGCCGCCGTCGCCGTCATCGACCTGCTGCGCGAGGTCGAGGCGGTGCTCGACGCGCTGTCCGCAGCACCGATCTCACAGCTGCGCAGCGGCGGCGTCGGGGTGCGCGAGCTGCGCCGGCTGACCAAGCTGACCGGCATCGGCGAGCAGCGGCTGGTGCTGCTCCTGGAGGTGTGCGCCGCCGGTGGGCTGATCGCCGCCGGCATCCCCGACCCCGAGCCCGCGGACGGCAACCCGCCGTACTGGGCGCCGACGGTGGCCGCCGACCGGTTCCGGGAGGCCACCGCGGCCGGGCGCTGGCAGCAGCTGGCCGAGACCTGGCTGGACCTGCCCGCCCGCCCGGGACTCGTCGGGCTGCGCGGCCCGGACGGCAAACCGTTTGCCGCGCTGTCCTATGCGCTGCACTCCTCGGCCGCACCGCTGGATCGGCGGCTGCTGCTGGCGATGCTCGCCGATCTGGAACCCGGGACCGGCACCGACGCGGTGGCCGCGTCGGTGGCGCTGATCTGGCGCCGGCCGCGCTGGGCGGCGCGGCTGGCGCCCGAACCCGTCGGCCACCTGCTGGAGGAGGCGGCGGCGCTCGGCCTGGTCGGCCGCGGCGCGCTGACCGGCCCGGCCCGCGCGTTGCTGTTCGACGGCCCCGAGGCGGCCACCGCGGCGATGGCACAGGCACTGCCCGACCCGGTGGACCACTTCCTGCTGCAGGCCGACCTGACGGTGGTGGTGCCCGGCCCGCTGGAGCGCGAGCTGGCCGACGAGCTCGGCGCCGCCGCGGACATCGAATCGGCCGGCGCGGCGACGGTGTACCGGATCTCCGAGGCCTCGATCCGACGGGCGCTGGACAGCGGCCGCACCGCCGGTGAACTGCACGGATTCTTCTCCCGGCATTCCAAGACCCCGGTTCCGCAGGGGCTGACCTACCTGATCGACGACGTCGCCCGTCGGCACGGTCAGCTGCGGGTCGGGATGGCCTCGGCGTTCGTGCGGTGCGAGGACCCGGCGCTGCTGGCCCAGGCGGTGGCCGCCCCGGCGGTGCGCCGGCTGGAGCTGCGGCTGCTGGCGCCGACGGTGGCGATCGCCCAGGCCCCGATCGGCGAGCTGCTGGCCGCGCTGCGCGAGGCCGGGCTGGCCCCGGCCGCCGAGGACGCCTCCGGGGTGATCGTCGACCTGGCCGCCCGCGGCGCCCGGGTGACGGCCACCCCGCACCGCCGCTCCTACCGCTCGGCTGTCCCGGCGTCCAACCGCGAGGGCCTGGCCGCGCTGGTGTCGGTGTTGCGGCGGGTGGACAGCACCCCCGACGACGGCGCCGCCATCGACCCGACCCGGGCCACCCGGCTGCTGCTGCAGGCCGCCATCGACCGGGCCGACGTGCTGATCGGCTACCTGGACGCCTCCGGGATGGCCAGTCGCCGGGTGGTGACCCCGGTGAGCGTCCGCGGCGGCATCCTCAACGCCTTCGACGAGGCGTCCGGCCGGGTCCGGGAGTTCGCGGTGCACCGCATCACCTCGGTGCTGTCGGACCCGGCGGGATAATGGGGTCATGACCGACGGACCGCTGATCGTCCAATCCGACAAGACCGTGCTGCTGGAGGTGGACCACCCGCAGGCCGGCGCGGCCCGCGCGGCGATCGCCCCGTTCGCGGAGCTGGAGCGCGCGCCCGAGCACGTGCACACCTACCGGATCACCCCGCTGGCGCTGTGGAACGCCCGCGCCGCCGGCCACGACGCCGAGCAGGTCGTCGACGCCCTGGTGACCCATTCGCGCTACCCGGTGCCCCAGCCGCTGCTGGTCGACATCGTCGACACCATGGCCCGCTACGGCCGGCTGCAGCTGGTCAAGCATCCGGCACACGGCCTGATGCTGGTCAGCCTGGACCGCGCGGTGCTCACCGAGGTGCTGCGCCACAAGAAGATCACCCCGATGCTCGGCGCCCAGATCGATGACGACACCGTGATCGTGCATCCCAGTGAGCGCGGCCGGATCAAGCAGATGCTGCTCAAGATCGGCTGGCCGGCCGAGGACCTGGCCGGTTACGTCGACGGCGAATCGCATCCGATCGAGCTGCGCCAGGACGGCTGGGAGCTGCGCGACTACCAGCAGTTGGCCGCCGACTCGTTCTGGGCGGGCGGCTCGGGGGTGGTGGTGCTGCCGTGCGGCGCCGGCAAGACCATCGTCGGCGCCGCGGCGATGGCCAAGGCCGGGGCGACCACGCTGATCCTGGTCACCAACACCGTGGCGGGCCGGCAGTGGAAGCGGGAGCTGATCGCCCGGACGTCGCTGACCGAGGAGGAGATCGGCGAGTACTCCGGCGAGCGCAAGGAGATCCGGCCGGTCACCATCGCCACCTACCAGGTGATCACCCGTCGCACCAAGGGCGAGTACAAGCACCTGGAGCTGTTCGACTCCCGCGACTGGGGCCTGATCGTCTACGACGAGGTGCATCTGCTGCCCGCGCCGGTGTTCCGGATGACCGCCGATCTGCAGTCTCGCCGGCGGCTCGGGCTGACCGCGACGCTGATCCGCGAGGACGGCCGGGAGGGCGACGTGTTCTCGCTGATCGGCCCGAAGCGCTACGACGCGCCGTGGAAGGACATCGAGGCGCAGGGCTGGATCGCACCCGCCGAGTGCGTCGAGGTCCGGGTCACCATGACCGACAACGAGCGGATGAGCTACGCGGTCGCCGAACCGGAGGACCGCTACAAGCTGTGCTCGACGGCCCGGACCAAGATCGCGGTGGTCAAGTCCATCCTGGCCAAGCACGCCGGGGAACCGACGCTGGTGATCGGCGCCTACCTCGATCAGCTCGACGAACTCGGCGCCGAACTGGACGCCCCGGTGATCCAGGGGTCCACCAAGAACGCCGAACGCGAGCAGCTGTTCGACGCGTTCCGGCGCGGCGAGATCAAGACCCTGGTGGTGTCCAAGGTGGCGAACTTCTCCATCGACCTGCCCGAGGCGTCGGTGGCGGTGCAGGTGTCGGGGACCTTCGGGTCGCGCCAGGAGGAGGCCCAGCGCCTGGGCCGGCTGCTGCGGCCCAAGCACGACGGCGGCGGCGCGGTGTTCTACAGCGTGGTGGCCCGCGATTCGCTGGACGCCGAGTACGCCGCGCACCGGCAGCGCTTCCTCGCCGAGCAGGGCTACGGCTACATCATCAAGGACGCCGACGACCTGCTGGGTCCGGCCATCTGAGCGCCCGTCAGAGCGCGCCGAGGTCCGCGCAGTTCCAGTGCCGGGGCGCCATCGCGATGAACACGTTCTCGCCGTGCTCGCGACGGGCCATCGCCAGGTACGCCTCGACGTGCTCGGCGGCCAGATAGCGGGTGGCAAGCTCGACCAGCTGCTCGTCGGTGGCCGGCTCGATCCGGTCGACGTCGCCGTCGACCGCGACGTAGCGGACCGACGGCGTCTCGCGGTCCACCATCAGCGAGAAGTGCCCGGCCGCCTCGATCAGCCGATGTTTGCGCGAGCCCTTCCCGGTCAGCACCCAGGGCTGCCCGCCCGGCGCGTACTGGTACCACATCGGCACGCTCAGCGGGCCGCGCGCGGCGCCGGCGCTGACCGACAGCGCGGCGATGTGCGGCTCGGCAAGGAACTGTTCGCGGTCAGCTCGGGACAGGGCCATGGCCCCAGGCTAACCGGGCCGTAGGGTCGAGAGCATGTCCTCCTCCGCGCTGCCCGGTGCGGCCATCCCGCTGATCGCCGCACCGATGGCCGGCGGCCCGAGCACCGCCGCGTTGGTGATCGCCACCGGCCGGGCGGGCGGGCTCGGGTTCCTGGCCGCCGGCTACAAGTCCCCGGCGGCGCTGGCCGCCGAGATCGACACCGTCCGCGGCGCCGGAATCCCGTTCGGCGTCAACCTTTTTGCGCCCAATCCGGTCCCGGTTGACCCGCAGCACTACCGGCGGTACGCGGCGCTGATGCAGCGCGAGGCCGACCGATTCGGGCTGGCCCTGCCGGCCGAACCGGTCTCCGACGACGACGACTTCGCCGCGAAGATCGACGCGCTGATCGCCGACCCGGTGCCCGCGGTCAGCTTCACCTTCGGCCTGCCCGCCGCCGGGGTGATCGACGGCCTGCGCCGCGCCGGAACCACCGTGATTCAGACCGTCACCTCGGTGGCCGAAGCCCGGGCATCCGCCGAGCGGGGAGTCGATTGCCTGGTGGCGCAGGCACATACCGCGGGCGGACACAGCGCCACCTTCACCCCGCAGCGGATGCCCGACCCGCTGCCGATCATCGAGCTGGTGGCGGCGGTGCGGGCCGCGGTGTCGCTGCCGGTGATCGCCGCGGGCGGGCTGAGCACCGCCGCCGAGGTGGCCGACGTGCTGCGCGCGGGGGCGATCGCCGCGCAGGTCGGCACCGCGCTGCTGCTGGCCGAGGAGGCCGGTACCTCGGCGATTCACCAAACCGCGCTGCGGGATCCGTCGCGGCGCGACACGGTGCTGACGCACGCCTTCACCGGCCGCCCGGCCCGCGCCCTGGGCAACCGGTTCACCGACGACTACGCCGCTGCGGCGCCGCTGGGCTACCCGGCGCTGCATTTCCTGACCGGCCCGCTGCGCCGGGCCGCCGCGGCGGCCGGGGACGCCGAGTTGGTGCACCTGTGGGCGGGCAGTGGTCACCGGCAGGCCCGGTCCGGGCCCGCCGCGCAGATCCTCGCCGGCCTGACCCCCGGGGCCCGCTGAGCCGCGGCCGTCAGCGCAACGCGGGGATGATCTCGCGCTCGAACGCCTCGATGCCGGCCCGGTCGTGGGCGGCTTCGGGGAAGTAGCAGATCAGGTAGCCGCAGCCCAGTTCCTTGAGCCGGGCCAGCTGTTCGATGACCTGGGCGGGGGTGCCGACGCCGGGACCGCGGCGCAGCGAGGCGATCATCGACTCGGCCGGCGCCTCGCCGGCCAGCGGCGCCCACTGCGCGCGCAGCCGGGCCAGCCGGGCCTCGACGTCGGCCTCGGTCTGCCCGAGCACCAGGTTGACGTTGGTGGAGCGCACGATCGCGGCGTAGTCGGTGCCGACGTCGGCGCAGTGCCCGGCCAGCACCGCCGACTTGTGCGCGAACTCGGCCGCCTCGCCGGAGAAGTTGGTGTACTGCGCGTAGCGGGCGGCGATCTTGAGGGTGACCTTCTCCCCGCCCCCGGCGATCCACAGCGGAATGCCGCCGTCCTGCAGGGGTTTGGGCGCCACGATCGCGCCGTCGACCCGGTAGTGCTCGCCGTCGAAGCTGACCCGGCCGTCGCGCCAGGCGTCCCGGATGATCTGCACGCCCTCGTCGAGCCGGGCCAACCGCTGCCCGGCCGAGGGGAAGCCGTAGCCGTAGGCCCGCCACTCGTGCTCGTACCAGCCGGCACCGATGCCCAGCTGGGTGCGGCCGCCGGAGATGACGTCGACGGTGGCGGCCACCTTCGCCAGGTAGACCGGGTTGCGGTAGCTCATCGCGGTGCACATTTGGCCGAGCTTGATCCGGGAGGTGCTCGCCGCGAACGCCGCCATCAGCGTCCAGGCCTCATGGGTGGCCTCGTCGGTGGGTACCGGGACGGTGTGGAAGTGGTCGTAGACCCACAGCGATTCCCAGGCCGTGCCGTCGTCGGCGTAGCGGGCCAGCCCGTTCATCACCGCCCACTGCTCGCTCGGGTCGATGCCGACGAGATCCAGGCGCCAGCCTTGCGGAATGAACAGCCCGAAGTGCATGCGCCCGCCCCTCAGAATGCGTCGGAGGACCGCAGCGAGGCGACCATCTGGTCGATGACCTCCGGGCCGGCCGCCCCGTCGATGCCCTGGTCCATGCTGATCACGAACAGCACCGTGCCGGGCTGGCCGGGCACCGTGGTGGCGACCATGCTGTGCAGCGCGGACGGTCCGGTGCATTCGTCGGCCTTGATCCCGGTCACCGTCGCGACCACCTGCACCGCCGCCTGACCGCCGACGGTGAGGTTCTTCGGCGGGCTCAGCGACACGGTCGGCACCTGGCCGTCGTCGGAGGTGTAGATGTCGACGACGTTGTCGGACTCGGCGTTGACCGCCTCGGTGATGTCGGAGACGTCGGAGAATCCCGGCACCCCGGCGACCGCCACCGAGCTGTCCGAGCACGTCGGGCTGACCAGTT
Organism: Mycolicibacterium fallax; assembly: GCF_010726955.1. Classification (NCBI taxonomy): domain Bacteria; kingdom Bacillati; phylum Actinomycetota; class Actinomycetes; order Mycobacteriales; family Mycobacteriaceae; genus Mycobacterium; species Mycolicibacterium fallax. The sequence goes on along the minus strand of NZ_AP022603.1, from coordinate 3,710,617 downwards.
CGGAGGCACCGCTCATCACCCGGATCGGGCAGGTTCCGAACGGCCCGTCCGGGCACTTCTTCTCCCAGCCGACCATCGTTCCGCAGCTGAGCACCTGCCATTCCGGCGGCACGTCGTAGGACAGGCCGCGCTTGGCGGCCACGGTCTGCCAGCCGGTCGGGGTGGTCGGGGCGGCGGTGCCGGTGCAGGTGTCGCCGGTCGGCTTGGGGATGTCGACCGAGGTCGACGGGAACGCCGGCTCGGTGGTCGACGGCGCCGGGTTTCCGGTGACGACGGCCTTGGTGGTGGTGGCCGTGGCGGCCTCGTTGGACGAGTCACCGCCGCGGCCGAAGCCCCACAGCACGGCGCCGACGACGAGAAGCACGGCCACCACCGCCCCGGCGGTCAGCCCGATCACCAGGCCCCGGCTGGTCCCGCCCGGCGGCGGCCCACCGGGCCCACCGGGGGTGGCGTAGCTGTCCAGTGCCGGCGCCTCGCCGTAGGCCGGGAAGAACGGATCCTGCTGCCCGCCGCCCGGCTGGGCCCCGGACCACGGCTGGCCCCCGTAACCGGGCTGCTGGCCCCCGTAGCCGCCGGACTGCTCGCCCCCGTAGCCGCCGGAGCCGTACCCCTGTGGTGGATAGCTCACGGAAAAGACCTCCCGAAAAGTCGTTTGCCCGGCAAACATAACAGCCCCCGGCGGCGGCTCAGCGCGGCTTTTCGGCCACAGACACGAGTACCCCCGAGAGAATCTCGGGGGTACTCGCGGTGCTACCGGCCGGGCTCAGCTCTCCAGCGAGGCCGGCGGCAGGAAGCGGTCGCCATACTTGGCGGCCAGTTCCCGGGCGCGCGCGACGAACGCGGCCTTGCCGACGCCCAGCGGGCCTTCGTAGCCGACGATGAACTGCGCCGACCCGCCGGTGTAGGGCGGGTAGCCGATGCCCATGATCGAGCCGATGTTGGCGTCCGCGGTCGAGGTCAGCACGCCCTCGTCGAGGCACTTCTGGGTCTCGATCGCCTCGGCGAACAGCATCCGGTCGATCATGTCCTGCAGCGGGATCGACGTCGAGCCGGAGTTGAAGGTCTCCGCCAGGCCCGGCCACAGGGTGGTGCGCTTGCCGTCGACGTAGTCGTAGAACCCGGCGCCCTTGAGCCGGCCGGCGCGGCCCAGCTCGAGCATCTTCTCCACGACGATCTCACCGGGGTGCGGGGTGTAGCTGCCGCCGTCGGCCTCCACGCCCGCGCGGGTGGCGACCGCGATCTTGTGCATGAGCTCCAGGTTCAGCTCGTCGGACAGCTGCAGCGGCGCGGCCGGGTAACCGGCCTGGGAGCCGGCCTGCTCGATCGACGCGGGGGCGATGCCCTCGCCCAGCATGGCGATGGCCTCCTGCACGAAGGTGCCGATCACCCGGGAGGTGAAGAAGCCGCGGCTGTCGTTGACGACGATCGGGGTCTTCTTGATCGCCAGCACGTAGTCGAACACCCGGGCCAGGGTCTCGTCGGAGGTCTTCTCCCCCTTGATGATCTCCACCAGCGGCATCTTGTCGACGGGCGAGAAGAAGTGGATGCCGATGAAGTCCTCCTGGCGCTTCACCCCGGTGGCCAGACCGGTGATCGGCAGGGTGGAGGTGTTGGAGCCCAGCACCGCGTTCGCGTCGACGGCGTCCTCGATCTCCTGGAACACCTTGTGCTTGAGTTCCTGGTTCTCGAAGACCGCCTCGACGACGAAGTCGACGCCCTTGAGGTCGGCCGGGTCCGCGGTCGGGGTGATCCGGGCCAGCAGCGCCTGGGACTTCTCGGCGGTGGTGCGGCCGCGCTCCAGCGCCTTGGCCTCGATCTTCTCCGAGTAGCCCTTGCCCCGCTCGGCGGCCTCCTGGCTGACGTCCTTGAGCACCACCTCATAGCCGGCCTTGGCCGAGACGTAGGCGATGCCCGCGCCCATCATGCCCGCACCCAGCACCGCGATCTTGGTGATCGGGGTCTTCTCGATGCCCTTGGGGCGGCTGCCGCCGCCGTTGATGGTGGCCAGGTCCAGGAAGAACGCCTGAATCATGTTCTTGGCGGTCTGGCCGGTGACCAGCGAGGTGAAGTAGCGGCTCTCGATCCGGCTGGCGGTGTCGAAGTCGACCTGCGCGCCCTCGACGGCGGCGGCCAGGATCGCCCGCGGCGCCGGCATCGGGGCGCCCTTGAGCTGCTTGCGCAGCAGTGCCGGGAACGACGGCAGGATGGCCGCCAGCGCCGGGCTGGACGGGGTGCCGCCGGGCATCTTGTAGCCCTTCTTGTCCCACGGCTGCTCGCCGGCCTCCGGGTTGTCCTTGATCCAGGCCTTGGCGGCCGGGACCAGCTCATCGACGCTGCCGACCAGCTCGTCGATGAGGCCGGTGCTCTTGGCCTTGGCCGGCTTGAACCGGGTGCCCTGGGCCAGCACCTCCATGAAGGCCTTCTGGATGCCGAACATCCGGACGGTGCGGGTCACCCCGCCGCCGCCGGGCAGCAGGCCCAGGGTGACCTCGGGCAGGCCGATGACCGAGCCGGGGACGTCGGCGGCGATCCGGTGGTGGCACGCCAGCGCGATCTCCAGGCCACCGCCGAGTGCGGCGCCGTTGACGGCCGCGACGACCGGGCGGCCGAGGGTCTCCAGGGCGCGCAGGTCGGCCTTGATGAACTCGACCTCGGCGAACGCCTCGGCGGCGTTCTCCGGGCCGACGGCCAGCATGCCCTTGAGGTCACCGCCGGCGAAGAAGGTCTTCTTCGCGCTGGTGATCACCACGCCGGTGATGGCGTCCTTCTCGGCGACAAGACGCTCGACGGTCTTGTGCATCGACTCCTTGTAGTGCTCGTTCATCACGTTCGCCGAACCGGTCGGGTCGTCGAGCGTCAGGGTGACGATGCCGTCGGCATCCTGGTCCCACTTGATGGTGTTCTCTGCCATGTTCCTGTAGTCCTTTGCTTCGCCGCGGCTCAGACGCGCTCGATGATGGTGGCCACGCCCATGCCGCCGCCGATGCACAGCGTGATCAGGGCACGCCGGGCGCCGCGACGCTCCAGCTCGTCGACCATGGTTCCGGTGATCATGGCGCCGGTGGCGCCCAGCGGGTGGCCCATCGCGATGGCGCCACCGTTGACGTTGAGCTTCTCGTCGGGGATGTTCAGGTCCTTCTGGAACTTCAGCACCACCGACGCGAACGCCTCGTTGAGCTCGAACAGGTCGATGTCGTCGACGGTCAGGCCGGCCCGGTCGAGCACCTTCTGGGTGGCCGGGGTCGGCCCGGTCAGCATGATGGTGGCGTCGGCGCCGCTGGTCGCGGTCGCGACGATCCGGGCGCGCGGGGTCAGGCCCTGGCTGGTGCCGGCCTTCTCGCTGCCGATCAGCAGCAGCGCGGCGCCGTCGACGATGCCGGAGCTGTTGCCGCCGGTGTGCACGTGGTTGATCTTCTCCAGCCAGTGGTACTTCTGCAGCGCCACGTCGTCGAAGCCGCCCATCGCCGCCAGCATCTCGAAGGCCGGCTTGAGCTTGCCGAGGTCCGCGGCGGTGGTGCCGGGCCGCATGTGCTCGTCGTGATCCAGCACGACCAGGCCGTTCTGGTCGCGGACCGGGATGACCGACTTGGCGAAGTAGCCGCCGGACCAGGCGTCGGCGGCGCGCTGCTGGGACCGCGCGGCGTAGGCGTCGACGTCGTCACGGGTGAAGCCCTCGATGGTGGCGATCAGGTCGGCGCCGATGCCCTGCGGGGCGATGTAGTTGTCGAAGGTGAACGGGATGTCGGAGAACATCGCGCCGCCGTCGGACCCCATCGGCACCCGGCTCATCGACTCCACGCCGCCGGCGTAGACCAGGTCGTCCCAGCCCGAACGCACCTTCTGCGCGGCGGTGTTGACGGCCTCCAGGCCGGAGGCGCAGAACCGGTTGAGCTGGTAGCCGCCGGTGGTGTCCGGCATGCCCGCGGCCAGCACCGCGGTGCGGGCGATGTCGGCGCCCTGGTCGCCAACCGGGGACACGCAGCCCAGCAGCACGTCGCTGATCAGGGTCTCGTCCAGGTCGGGGTGCCGGCGCCGCATCTCCTCGATCAGGCCGACGACGAGGTCGAGCGGCTTGATCTCGTTGAGTGCGCCCTTGCGCTGCTTGCCGCGCGGGGTGCGGATGGCCTCATAGATGAAGGCTTCTTCGGACATGTGGTTGCTCCAGGTCCATGTTCAGGTTGGGGTCGCGGAGTTCCGGCCGGACCGGGTCCGCTGGAGGGTCGTCCTCGTGCCGCCCAGCGTAGCAGCCTCTCCCAACCGCTTGGTTGGGAGAGCAAGACGTAACGTGAAGGACCATGACAGTCTCCCGGCTGCGGCCCTACGCCACCACCATTTTCGCCGAGATGTCGGCGCTGGCCGCCGAGCTCGGCGCGGTCAACCTGGGCCAGGGATATCCCGACGAGGACGGCCCGCCACAGATGCTCGCGGCGGCCCGCCGGGCGATCGCCGACGGGGCCAACCAGTACCCGCCGGGCGCCGGCATCCCGGCGCTGCGCGACGCCATCGCCGATCAGCGGCTGCGCCGGCACGGCATCGACTACCGCCCCGAGGACCAGGTGCTGGTGACCGTCGGGGCGACCGAGGCGATCGCCGCGGCGGTGCTCGGCCTGGTCGAACCGGGCTCGGAGGTGCTGCTGATCGAGCCGTTCTACGACTCCTATGCCCCGGTCGTCGCGATGGCCGGCGCGCACCGGGTGGGCGTGTCGATGGTGCCCGACGGCACCGGCTTCGCCCTGGATCTCGACGCGGTGCGGGCGGCGGTCAGCGACCGGACCCGCGCGCTGATCCTGAACTCACCGCACAACCCGACCGGCTGGGTGGCCTCCGATGCGGAGCTGCGCGGGCTGGCCGAGCTGGCCGTCGAGCGCGACCTGCTGGTGATCGCCGACGAGGTCTACGAGCACCTGGTGTTCGACGGCCGGGTGCATCGGCCGGTCGCCGGCTACCCGGGGATGTTCGACCGGACGGTGACGATCTCCAGCGCGGCCAAGATGTTCAACTGCACCGGCTGGAAGATCGGCTGGGCCTGCGGGCCGGCCGAGCTGATCGCCGGGGTGCGGGCGGCCAAGCAGTACCTGACCTACGTCGGCGGGTCGGCGTTCCAGCCGGCCGTCGCCGCGGCGCTGAACACCGGCGACGAGTGGGTCGGTCAGCTGCGCGAGACCCTGGCCGGGCGCCGGGACCGGCTGGCCGGCGCGCTGGCCGACATCGGCTTCGGCGTGCACGACAGCTTCGGCACCTATTTCCTGTGCGCCGATCCGCGCCCGCTCGGCTACCACGACAGCGCCCGGTTCTGCGCCGAACTGCCGCACCGGGTCGGCGTCGCCGCCATCCCGATGTCGGCGTTCTGCGATCCGGGGTCCCCGGCCATCGACGAGTGGAACCACCTGGTGCGCTTCGCGTTCTGCAAGCGCGACGACACCCTCGGTGCCGCTATCGAACGACTGCAGCAGTTGCGCGGCTGACCCAGCCACCACCCTGGCCGGCCGGAAACCCAGCGATAGAACGGCTGCAGCAGTTGCGCCGCTGAGCTACCAGCCGATCTCGTCGAGGCCGGTCGGGCCCTGCGGCGGCCGGCCCGGCCGGCCCGCCGGGGTGCGGGAGAACCGCGGTGCCGGCGCGGCCTGCAGCACCCCGTCGACCTCGATCAGCGTGTCGCGGGCCCGCAGGTGCTCGTTGTCGGCGGCCTCGGCCCAGCTCAGCACCGGGGTGACGCAGCTGTCGGTGCCGGCGAAGACCGCCGCCCACTCGTCGCGGGTCCGCTCGGCGAAGCGGGCGGTCAGGATGTCGCGCAGCTCGTCGTAGCGACCCATCTCGAACTGGCCCGGCACCTCGGCCGGATCGAGTCCGAGCCCGGCCAGCAGCTGGGCGAAGAACTGCGGTTCGATGGCGCCCACCGCCATCGCCCCGCCGTCGGCGGTGGCGTAGCAGCGGTAGTACGGCGCCCCGCCGTCGAGCAGCCAGGACTCCCGCTCGTCGCGCAGCGCGCCGGTGGACCGCATGGTCCAGGCCATCTGGGCGAGCATGCTGACCCCGTCGACCATCGCCGCGTCGACCACCTGGCCGGCCCCGGAGCGTTCCCGCTCGTAGAGCGCGGTGATGATGCCGACCAGCACCAGCATCGAGCCGCCGCCGAAGTCGGCGACCAGGTTCAGCGGCGCGACCGGCGGGCGGTCGGCGTAGCCGATGGCGTTCAGCGCCCCGGTCATCGACAGGTAGTTGATGTCGTGGCCGGCGGTGGTCGCGGCCGGGCCGTGCTGACCCCAGCCGGTGATCCGGGCGTAGATCAGCCGCGGGTTGACCGCCGCGCAGTCCTGCGGCCCGATGCCGAGCCGTTCGCAGGTGCCCGGACGGAAGCAGTCCAGCAGCACGTCGGCGCGGGCCGCCAGGTCCAGCAGCGCGGCCGGGTCGGCCTTGACGTCCAGGTCGACGACGCGCTTTCCGCGATGCAGCAGATCGACGTTCTCCGCGGGCAGCGTCAGCCCGCCGGGGCGGCGCACCCGCACCACGTCGGCACCGAGGTCGGCGAGCATCATCGCGGTGTGCGGGCCGGGGCCGATGCCACCGAGTTCGATGACCTTCAGCCCGGCCAGCGGCCCGGTGCTCGGCGGCACGGGTCAGCCCTTTTTGAGCTTGAGCACCTGCTTGCGCAGCCCGTCGGTGGCGGTTTCCATGCCACCCTTGAGAGTGCGCTTGAGGATGAAGCCGGGCAGCGGCACCTTCGGGTCGACGGCCAGCTCGAAGCGCACCTTGGTCTTGTCGCCGGCCGGGGTCAGCGTGTAGGTGGCGTCCTGGGCCCGGACCTGCGTGGCCGATTTCAGCGTCCAGCTGCAGGAGGTGTCGGTCCAGGTGTATTCGATGACCATGGTGTCGGTCAGGCCGGCGGCCTTGATCACCATCTTCGCCTCACGGGGCCGGCCGTCGTCGTACCGACTGAGCACCTCGGAGCTCTGGTACTGCGGGGACCAGTCGGGGGTGGCCTCGACGTCGGCGATGACGTCGAGGATCTCGGCCGGGGTGGCCTCGATGAGCACTTCGCGGGAATCACTGACAGCCATGGCAGGCACCCTAGCGCCCGCGCCGGTGACGATGGCCACGATTTTGCCGAAGCCGCGCATATTTATACCCCGAGGGGTATAAAGGAGGTATGAGCGATGAAACCCACAACCACGACCTGCTCGCCACCGTCAACGCCCAGGGCCGGGCGCTGCGCGCCCTGATCCCGGGCGTCTACCAGGGCTTCGCCGCGACCCACAAGGCCGCGATGGCCGACGGCGCGCTGCCGACCAAGACCAAGGAGCTGATCGCGCTGGCGATCGGCGTGACCAACCGCTGCGACGGCTGCATCGCCTCGCACGCGCGCGGTTCGGCGCGCGCCGGCGCCACCAAGGAGGAGGTCGCCGAGGCGCTCGGCGTCGCGATCCTGATGAACGGCGGACATTCCACCGTCTTCGGTCCGCGCGCCTTCGCCGCGTTCTGCGAATTCGCCGACGCCGGGAAATAGACCGCTGAGCGCCCCGGCCGACCGAGGGGTTCGCCAGGGCGCTCAGCCTTCCCGCTGCACAGTGGCGCAGGTCACCGGTCGGGAGTAGCGTCGAGGATCGTCGGGGTCCTCGACCGGAGGTGTCGACCATGAATCGTCTCGCCCGCACCGTCATCATCGTTTCCGGCGCCACCCTGGCACTGAGCCTGGGCGGCGGCGTCGCCGGCGCCGATCCCCCGGGCCCCGGCAGCCCCTGCGGCCCGAACCGGGTGATCACCACCATCAACACCTGCGAGGACATCAACGTCTCCTGCACGGGCTACGACGGGATGATCATCGGCCGGGTGGACCGCGACGGCCGCTGCGTCTTCCCGGGGGTCAACGGCACCACCTGGTAGCCCGGCGCCGTGACCCTGCTGTTGGTCGGCTTCGTCGGCGGACTGTTGGCGGCCATCTCCCCCTGCGTGCTGCCGGTGCTGCCGATCGTGCTGCTCGGCGGAGCGACCGGCAGCCACGGGGCACCGGAGGATCCGGCACCCCGGCCGTGGGCGCGACCGGTTGCCATCGTCGCCGGCCTGACCCTGAGTTTCACGCTGTTCACCCTGTTCGGCGCCGTGCTGCTGCACCTGTTGCACCTGCCGGCCGGGCTGCTGCGCTGGCTCGGCATCGGGACCCTGGCGCTGCTCGGGGTGGCGATGCTGGTGCCGGCCGTTGAACGGCTGCTGGAACGCCCGTTCGCGCTGATCCCGCAGGCCCGGCTGGCCCGTACCCGCGGCGGCGTCGGCGGCGGTTTCGTGCTCGGGTTGGCGCTCGGCGCGGTGTACGTGCCGTGCGCCGGGCCGGTGCTCGCGGCGATCGCGATCGCCGGGGCGGGCGGGCAACTCGGCTGGCCCACCCTCGCGCTGACCCTGGGATTCGCCGCCGGGACGGCGGTGCCGCTGCTGGCGATCGCGCTGGCCGGCGGCCGGCTGCGGACCCGGGCCCGCTTCCTGGCGACCCGGGCCCGCGCGGTGCGGGCGGTGGCCGGGGTGGCGATGATCGCGCTGGCGGTCGCGCTGGCCGCGAACCTGACCGACGTGATCGCACGCAAGGTGCCCGACTACACCAAGGCGATCGGGGCGGCGCTGCCCGCGGCGGTGGTCGCGGCGCCGCGGGTCGGCGGCACCGGCTCACTGCAGGACTGCCAGGACGACGCCTACCGGGGCACCTCCGCGTTGAGCGACTGCGGGCCGGCCCCGGAGTTCGCCGGGATCGAGCGCTGGCTCGGCGGCGGACCGCTGACCATGGCCGGGCTGCGCGGGCAGGTGGTGCTGATCGATTTCTGGGCCTACTCGTGCATCAACTGCCAGCGCGAACTGCCGCATGTGCAGGCCTGGTACCAGCGCTACCGGCCGCTGGGGTTTCAGGTCGTCGGCGTGCACACCCCCGAGTACGCCTTCGAGCGGGTCCCGGCCAACATCGCCGACGGCGCGGCCCGGCTCGGCCTGACCTTCCCGGTCGCCGTCGACAACGACTACCGCACCTGGACGGCCTACCAGAACATCGCCTGGCCGGCCGGCTACCTGGTGGATGCCGCCGGGGTGATCCGCCGGGTCAACTTCGGCGAGGGTGACTACGCCGAGACCGAGTCCGACATCCGTGCGCTGCTGGCCGCCGCGCACCCCGGCGTCGAGCTGCCGGCGCCGACCGATCTGCCGGACACCACGCCGCGCGACCGCCGCCAGACCCCGGAGCTCTACCTGGGCGCCAACCGGGCCCGGGCGTTCGCCGGCGGCACGCTGCCGCTCGGCACCGATGCCTTCACCGCAACCGCGCCCCCGGCGCCGAACACCTTCGCCCTCTCCGGCACCTGGACGGTCGGCGAGGAGTCCCTGACCGCCGGCGAGGATGCGGCGATCACGCTGAGCTATCACGCCGCGAAGGTGTACCTGAACACCTCGGGCACCGGCACCCTCACCACCAGCGACGGTGGGCACACCGCGACGCTCAACGTGGCGGGGGTGCCGAACATCCATCCGGTGCTCGACCGCTCGGCCGCCGGCCCCGGAACGCTGCGGATCGCGGTGTCACCGGGGTTGAGCGTCTACTCGTTCACCTTCGGCTGAGCCGATCAACCACCAAAGACTGCGCCATTGACAAATGGCACAGTTGATGGTGTGCTGACGATTGTGACCACATCCGCTCGTCCGGCCCTACCGCCGGTGCCCGACCGCGCATCGCCGCGGGCGGTGGCCTCGGCCACCGCCACCCGGTGGACGCTGGGCAGCCTCACCGACGTTGTCCCGATGAACCGGCCCGGCGTGCAGTTCAGCCGCGGGCTGGTCGCCACCATCATGGGCACGCTCGGGTCGATGCCCGCAGGGACCAGGGTCATCCCGGTCCGTGCCCCGGGCCTGCGCGGCGAATGGGTCCTGGCACCGGGCGTCGAGTTCGGTCCCCGGGCCGGCTACTACGTGCACGGCAGCGCCTACGCGATCTGCTCGGCCCGCACGCACCGCAAACTCGTCGCCCGACTGTCCCAGGCCACCGGCCTGCCGATGTTCGTCGTCGACTACCGGTTGGCGCCGGAAGCCCGCTTCCCGGCCGCCGCCGACGACGTCGAGGCCGGCTATCGCTGGCTGCTGTCGCAGCACTACGCGGCCTCCGACATCGTGATCGGCGCCGACTCCGCGGGCGGCCACCTGACCCTGGACCTGCTGCTGACCCACGCCGACGAGCCGAACTTCCAGCCGGCCGCGGTCGCACTGTTCTCCCCGCTGGTGGACCTCACCCTCGGGCTGGCCCGGGGCGCCGAGCAGGTGCGCCGCGACCCGGCGATGTCGGCGACCGCCGCGCACCGACTGGTGAGCCTGTACACCGACGGCCACGATCACGACCACCCGCGGCTGCGGCTGGACTTCACCCAGGCGGCGAAGCTGCCGCCGGTGCTGACCCAGGTCGGCGGATTCGAGATGCTGCGGGCCGACGCCCGGCACCTGCACGCCGGGATCACCGACGCCGGCGGCACCAGCGTGCTGGAGGTCTGGCCGGGCATGGTGCACGTCTTCCAGGCGCTGCCGCGCCTGGTGCCCGAGGCCCGGCCGGCGCTGCACCGGGCCGCGGCGTTTCTCGCCGACGCGCCCGGCGGCCGCTCCGATCGCCGAGAAGAGGTGTGCTGATGTTTGTCCTCGACGGCCTGCGCAACGTGCTGCGCACCGACCGACGGTGCACCGGGGCCAGGGCGGTGGTCACCGGCGCCGGCAGCGGCATCGGCCGATCCTTCGCGCTGGAACTCGCCCGCCGCGGCGGCGAAGTGATCTGCGCCGACATCGATCCCACCCGGGCCGCGGAAACGGTGGCCCTGATCGATGCGCTCCCGACGGGCTCCGGGCACGCCGTGCAGTGCGACGTGTCCGACCGCGCGGCGGTGCAGAAACTGGCCGCGACGGCGGACGAGATCTTCGGCGGTCCACCCACCCTGGTGATCAACAACGCCGGCGTCGGCATCGGCGGAAAACCCGTCGGCGACATCGGTTTTGCGGACTGGGACTGGGCGCTGGGGATCAACCTGTGGGGCGTGGTCTACGGCTGCGAGGTCTTCACCCCGCTGCTGCGGGCGGCCGGCCGCGGCGGGATCATCAATGTGGCGTCGGCCGCGGGCTTCGCCGCCGCACCGTCGATGGCCGCCTACAACGTGTCCAAGGCCGGGGTGATGTCGCTGTCGGAAACCCTGGCCGCCGAGCTCGACGGCACCGACCTCGCGGTGACCGTGCTGTGCCCGACGTTCGTCAAGACCAACGTGTTCGACGACGGCCGCATCACGCCCGGCTCGATGAACCTGAGCAAGCAGCTGGCCCGCTGGACCGGGCTGTCGGCCGACAACGTCGCGGCTCGCACCCTCGACGCGCACAACGCCGGCCGGCTCTACGTCCTGCCGCAGCTCGACGCCACCGTCATCTGGCACCTGAAACGACACTTCCCCGCGCTCTACGCGCGCGGCGCGGGCCTGCTCGGCCGGCTGCTGCCCGCGCACTGACACCCCATCGAAAGGAACCGACCGTGGCGATGGATCTGGACAGCATGCTGCAGATGATCAAGGACCGGCAGTGGGCGCTGGCCGACATCGATTGGGACGCCCCCGGTGCCGACCTGATCGAACCCGAGCTGTGGGCCAAGCTCAAGCCGTTCATGTCCGATCTGATGTGGATCGAGAACGTCGGCGCCCGGGGCTTCGCCGCGCTGGCCAAGAAGGCGCCGACCCCGACGCTCAAGAGCATCTACGAGCACTTCCACGCCGAGGAGCAGAAGCACGCCAACGCCGAGCTGGCGCTGATGCGCCGGTGGGGCATGCTCGACGACGACGAGATCCCCAGCCCCAACGTGAACGTGCAGCTGGTGATCAACTGGCTGGACAAGCACTCCGACGGGATGGGTCTGACGTTCCTGGGCACCGTCATCCCGATGCTCGAGGTGGCGCTCGACGGTGCGCTGATCAAGTTCATCACCGAGGAGGTCAACGACCCGGTGGCCCAGGAAGTGTTCAAGCGGATCAACTCCGACGAATCCCGGCACCTCGCGGTCGATTTCGAGGTGATGGACCTGCTCGGACAGTCCGATATGCACAAGCTGCTCATCGAGCTGGTCGGCGGCTGGATCAATCCCACCTTCCTGATCGGGGTGCTGAGCTACTTCCCGCTGCTGAACAAGATGCGCGACAACATCGTCGACATGGGCGTCAACGAGGAGCGGCTGTACCAGGCCATGCGCCGCTTCCAGAGCGTCGGTGAGCGCAGCGCATTCGCCCGCCGGCTGCCGATGTACCGGATCGTCTCGTGGCAGGCCCGCAAGGTCATCGACCGCGGCTCCAAGTACCACTGGCTGGCGGACTCGCTGGTCAAGGTCACCAGCGTCATCCCGATGTCGCTGGTGCAGAACACCCCCACCTGGTCGCAGGAACTCACCTACGAGCCGGTCGCCTGAAGGAGTTGCGCACCATGACTTTGTCCGTGGCCATCATCGGCGCCGGGTTCGCCGGGATCGGCGCCGCGATCCGGCTCAGGGATCGCGGCATCACCGATTTCGAGATCTACGAGCGCGACACCCGCGTCGGCGGCACCTGGCGGGACAACACCTACCCCGGTGCGGCATGTGACATCCCGTCGCACCTCTACTCGTACGGCTTTGCGCCCAAGCCGGACTGGTCGCGCACCTACTCCGGCAGCGCCGAGATCCTCGACTACATCGACGAGATGGTCGACACCTTCGGCATCGGCCCGCACCTGCGCTTCGGGCACACCGTGACCGGGATCAGCTACGACGCGCAGGCCGGCGAGTGGACCGTGAGCTTCGCCGACCGGGATCCGGTGCGGGCCCGCAGCGTCATCGTCGCCTCCGGCCCGTTGGCCAACGCCAGCTTTCCGGACATCCCCGGCATCGACGACTACCGGGGCAACAAGATTCACAGCGCGCGCTGGGACCACGACTACGACTTCGCGGGCAAACGCGTCGCGGTCGTCGGCACCGGCGCCAGCGGCGTGCAGATCATCCCCGAGTTGGTGAAGGTCGCCGAGTCGGTCAAGGTGTTCCAGCGCACCCCCGGCTGGGTACTGCCCCGGGTCAACGGGCACACCAGCGGCGCGGTCCGGAAGATGTTCTCGGACGTGCCGCTGTTGCCGAAGCTGATCCGGTCGGCCTGGTATTGGGGTCACGAGTCGATGGCCGTGGGCCTGGTCTGGGACACCCCGTTCACCCGCCTCGTCGAGGCGGTGAGCGCGCTCAACCTGCGCCTGCAGGTTGCCGATCCGTGGCTGCGCCGGCAGCTGACCCCGGATTTCTCCGCCGGCTGCAAGCGCCTGCTGATGACCAGCGACTACTACCCGGCGCTGCAGGCCGACAACTGCAAGCTGGTGACCTGGCCGATCGCCCGGATGTCCGAGCACGGCATCCGCACCGTGGAGGGCATCGAGCACCGGTTCGACGCCATCGTGTTCGCCACCGGATTCGACGTCTCCAAGGCCGGGACCCCGTTCCCGGTCACCGGCGTCGACGGCCGGGACCTGGCATCGGAGTGGAGCGGCGGCGCATTCGCCTACCGCAGCGTCGCGGTGTCGGGGTACCCGAACCTGTACTTCACCTTCGGACCGAACTCCGGCCCGGGCCACAACTCCGCGCTGGTGTACATGGAGGCCCAGATCGACTACATCGTCGAGGCGATCTCCCGGCTGCAGAACTTCGGCTGGCGGTCCCTCGAGGTGCGACGCGAGGCCCAGGACCGTTTCAACGCCGACATCCAGCGGCGGCTGCGCTCCACTACCTGGAATTCCGGCTGCCAGAGCTGGTATCTGACCGACGACGGCTTCAACGCGACGATGTTCCCCGGCTTCGCCACCCAGTACGTCAACCAGCTCAAGACGCTGGACCTGCAGGATTTCAGGATCACCGCCGCGCGAACCGAAACTGCCACCGCCACCGCCGGATAGGATTCGACGGTGGCCGAGTACCGGATCGACGACCTGGCGCGGGAGGCCGGCACGACGACCCGCAACGTGCGGGTGTATCAGGAGAACGGCCTGCTGACCCGTCCGCAGCGCCGCGGCCGGGTGTCGATCTACACCGACCGGCACCTGCGCCAGTTGCAGGCCATCACCCGGCTGCTCGGCGAGGGCTTCACCGTCAAGCACATTCTGAAGTTCCTGACCGGCTTGCAGCGCGGGCAGCCCCTGGTGGAGGTGCTCAACCTGGCCGACCTGGAGGAACTGGTCACCTCGCCGTGGTCGCAGCCGGAGTCCCGGACGATGTCGCTGGCGCAGTTGCAGGACCAGCTCGGCGAGTTGCCGCCGGCCATCCTGCGGCGACTGTGCAGCAGCGGGGCGATCGAACCGATCGGCGACGGGACCGACTACCTGGTGCCGGACCACCGGGCGATCGACGACTACGCCGCACTCATCTCCCGCGGCATGCCGCTGACGGAGGCGCTGAAGGCCGCCGCGGCGACCGACAGGAAGCTTGACGCCGCCGCGCGCACCATCGTCGGTCACGGCCGTGCCGAGATCGCCCGGCAACGCGGTGACGGCTGGTATCCGGCCGACGACGCCGAAATCGCCTGGGCGGCCGACATCATCGCGGTGATGCGCCGGGTCGCCGCCCGGTCCGCGCACGCCAGCCTGGATCGGGCACTGGAGGTCGCCGTGCGCGCCGAGTTGCAGCGCTACAACGAGGCGGCCGCCGCCAAAGGGACGGACTGAGCCCGCCCAGCGGGCACGTCAGTGCCGGGTCGCACCCGCGGAGGAGTCGGTGTCCACGGTCTCGGAGTTGTGCCAGCTGCCGTAGCGGCCACGCTGACTGTTGGGGACCATCTGGGTCGCCTGCGGCGCCTTCGACTGGTGGACCGAGCCCAGCGGCAGGGTCTTTGCGGGCGTCGGTTCCGGCGCGATCAGGTCGAATCCACCATTGAGGGACTCGGCGGCCGCGACCCCGCCGCCCAGGCTCAGGGCCAGTGCTGTGACCAGCGCGCCGATGGCCATCGGCGCGGCGGGAAAACGGTTGGTACGGACGGTATTCATTTCGGGCACTTCCTCGTCTGCGCCGGCCCTCGCCGACCGCAGACAGCAATTCACAATTTTCTATTTATTTTGCATCGAATGTCACCTAGTCCCCGCCTGCGCGGTGATTTCGGGCATCCGTAAACAGGAGAACAGCACGCCCCCGGAATTCATTCCCGAATACCAAAATCGATGCGCTAGCTTGGGATCGTGACGACCGGCCGCCGGGTGTTCGACGCCCACCTGCACATCGTCGATCCACGATTCCCGCTGGTGCCCAACGACGGCTACCTGCCGCCGGAGTTCACCGTCGCCGACTATCGGCGCCGGGTGCACGACCTCGGGGTTTGCGGCGGGGCGGTGGTGTCCGGGTCGTTCCAGGCGTTCGACCAGGCCTGCCTGATCGAGGCGCTGCGGTCACTGCCCGGCGACTTCGTCGGCGTCACCCAGATCCCGGCCGACACCCCGGACCGGCGGATCACCGAGCTCGACGGGCTGGGGATCCGGGCGGTGCGGTTCAACGTGCGCCGCGGCGGGTCGGCGTCGATCGACGACCTGGCGGCGCTGGCCCGCCGGGTGCACGATCTGGCCGGCTGGCACGCCGAGCTGTACATCGATTCCCGCGACCTCGACGCGCTGGCGCCGACGCTCGCCGGACTGCCCGCCGTCAGCGTCGACCACCTCGGCCTGAGCGCCGCGGGCCTGCCGGCGCTGCTGCGCCTGGTCGAATCCGGCGCCCGGGTGAAGGCCACCGGATTCGGCCGGGCCGACCTGGACCCGGTGACCGCGATGCGCGCGGTCCTGGACGTCGACCCGCACGCGCTGATGTTCGGCACCGATCTGCCCTCGACCCGGGCACCGCGGCCGTTCCGCGACGACGATCTGGACCTGGTCGCCGAGGCCGCCGGGGAGCAGCTCGCCGACGTGCTGTGGCACAACGCGGCGCGGTTCTACCGGCTGCCGGATCAGTCGCCGGCCAGCGCGGCCCGGAACCCCTCGGAGGCGTAGAACGGGCGCAGCCGGCGGCGCAGCAGCTGCGCCAGGAAGCCCCGCTCGTCGAGCATCCCGAGCACCGGAGGGCCGAACCGCAGGCCCTCCTCGATGAGGTCCTCGCGCCCGACGCCGAGCTCGGCGAGCAGCTCATAGAGGCTGGTGTCGCCGTACTTGTCGAAGAATCCGTCGATGCCCGCGTCCAGCAGCGCCCGGAAATATTCGGTGTCGCGGAACGACCGCCAGAACTCGAAGACCAGCACGATGACGTCCTCGATGTCGGCGCCGGTGAGCACCGAACGCACCGAGGCGACCGGGGCGTCGAGGTTGCGCCGCCACAGCTCGGTGACGGTGTCGACCAGCAGGTCCTCGTCGGCGCGCATCCGGGCCAGCACGAACCGGGTACCCCGGCGGGCCAGCCGCTCGGTGCGGTGCCCGAACCGGTCACCGGCCCGCAGCAGCCGCGCCCCGATCCGGGCCAGCGGCCCGCCCGATTCGCGGGCCCCGTCGGCGATGGCGTGCCGAACCAGCGTCGCGCACAGGTCGGCGAACTCCTCGCTGTTCAGCACCCGGTCGAGGACCCGGTGAGTGGCTTCCATCTCGGCGACGGTGGCGGCCAGCTCGCCGAAGCGGGGGCCATCGAGCAGTTCTCCGATCGGCGTCTCGGCCGCGACGGTCAGCGCGTAGAGCCGGGCGGCGATCTCGCCGACCAGCTCGGGGATGGCGCCCTCCACCGGCACCTGCACCGCGTACTTGGCGGCGGTGTCCTTGATCATCGCCGGCGTGACGGACTCGGCCAGGGTGATCTGTGTGGATTCGGTCAGGAAATGGTCCACCTCGTCGAACACCAGCGCGTGGTAGTTCTCGCCGCGCAGCTGCTCCAGGGAGAACTGCACCTGCGCCTCGAGCAGACGGGCGGCCAGCGGATCCAGCGTCGGTTCGGCGTCGGTCATCTCGTCGGCTCCGGCATCGGCATCGGCATCGGCATCACCCTACTGCGGCGGCCCGGGCATAGGCTTCCGAAGCCCGGCCGCGGGCGGACTGTGGGACTGCAAAAAGTGTCACCGTCGCGGGCGCTCGGGCCGCCGGATACAGCGACGGTGACACTTTTTGCTGTTTTTTGCGCGACGGTGACACTTCTTGCAGTGCGAATTTTGCGACCGTGACGTTTTTGGTAGCGAGAATGCGATTCTGCGACCAAAAGCGTCACTGTCACGAAGTGCGACGAACGAAAGTGTCACCGTCGCCGATTTTCACTACCAAAAGTGTCACCGTCGCGAGGCGGCCCACCGGAAGTGTCACCGTCGCTGAATTTCACCACCAAAAGTGTCACCGTCGCGAAAGCGGCCCAATACCGGTACGTGAGGCCCGCCGAAATGCGCGGCGTAGTCGTTGCGGCGCAGCGGATTCGGCCACTTGCGAGACAGCCCTGTGCGACGACTCCAGTGCGGCCACCACGAGCCCGGCTACCCGGCGCGCAGCACCTTGTTCATCGGCTTGCCGCGGGCCAACTCATCGACGAGCTTGTCGAGACGGCGGATGTTGCGCACTCGTCGAACCCCGTCAGCCAGCAGATGGCCTCGTCCAGTTCGGCCTGGGTGCGGCCGCCCTTGCGCTGCACCTTCGCCAGATAGTGCGGATACACCGCGGCGACCGCGGTGCCGAAGATGCGGTGTCCCATGCCTCGAGGCTACGGATCGACGGGGTCGACGCGGTGCACGAGCCGCTCGGCCCCGGGCATCACTCGGCGGCCGACGCAAGCAGTGCGGTGATCAGCTGCCGCAGTGCGTCGAGCAATCGCTCGTGTGGGTAGTCGCCGGGATCGGTGAGCAGCAGCCGGCCGGAATCCCAGAAGGCGGCCAACAGATAGTGCGCGAGCAGGTCGTGGTCGGCGGCCGGGTCGACGGCGTCGGCCGCGCGCATCGCCTGCTCGACCTGGCCGATGACGGCCGCGCGGGCCCGCTGCACCCGCTTGTGCAGTGCGGGGGTTCCGCTGTCACTGATCAGATAGATGGCCCGCCACCGCTGCGGGGCTTCGGCGATCGCGCGCAGAAAGGTGTCCGCCAGCCCGGTCAGTGCAGCTGTCAGCCCGCCGCGGGCCGGCGGCGCCGCATCGTGGGCCGGCAGGGGTAGCGCGTCGGCCAACTGGGCGAGGGCGTGGCGCTCTTCCCGGTTCAGCGAGCCGCGCAGCAGGTCATCGGCATCGGCGAACAGGCCATAGACCACCGGGCGGCTGACGCCGGCGTGCCGGGCCACCCCGTCCATGCTGACCGCACCGACACCGTCGGTGGTGATGATGTCGAGCACCGAATCCAGCAGCTGTTCGCGGCGCTGGGCCGGCGCCATCCGCGCGGCATACGGCCTGTTGCGCCGCGTGGCGGTCTCACTCATGTCGCCTCGCTCCCGTCGGCCCCGGCCGTTCCGCTCGTCTTGCGCAAGCTACACCACTGTAGCTACAGTCATGTAGGAAATGGCTGCGCCACGGTGACCACCGGGAGTTCCCGGCCACGACCGCCGTCCGCCACCGGCCCGGCCGCCCGGACGCCTCGGCCACCGCCGCCCGAAGCCGGGACCGCGACCCGCCACCCCAACGGAGACCACATGAGCCTGCCCACACCCACCCCCGGCAACCGCGCCGTGGTCACCGGCGCGTCCTCCGGGATCGGCGCCGCGCTCGCCGAGGGTCTGGCCCGACGCGGATACTCGCTGATCCTGGTCGCCCGCCGCGCGGACCGGCTGCGCACACTCGCCGACCGGCTCAGCGCCGCACACGGTGTCACCGTGGAGGTACGCGGCTGCGACCTGGGTGATCGCGATCAACGCCGCCAACTCGCCGACGAACTGGCCTCGCGCGACATCGCGATCCTGTGCAACAACGCCGGATTCGCCAGCTACGGCGACCTGGCCCAGCTCGACCCCGAACGCGAAGCCGACCAGGTTGAGCTCAATTCCGTGGCCGTACATCACCTCACCCTCGCGGTCCTGCCCGGGATGGTGCAGCGCAACGCCGGTGCCATCTTGATCACCGGCTCCACCGCCGGCAATCAGCCCGGCCCCGGCAACGCCACCTACGCCGCGACCAAGGCCTTCGCCAACACCTTCGCCGAGTCACTGCGCACCGAGCTGTCCGGCACCGGCGTCGGCTGCACGCTGCTCGCACCCGGCCCGGTGCGCACCGAGTTCGGGGACGTCGCGGAACTGTCGAATCTCGACAAGCTGCTGCCCGACGCACTGTGGGTGACCGCCGAGGATGCCGCCGAGGCGGCCCTGGCCGGCCTGGCCAAGGGCAAACGCCGGGTGGTGCCGGGCGCGTTTGCCAAGGCGCAGACGGTCAGCGGCCAGTACACCCCCCGCGCGGTGATCGGTCCGGTGCTGCGCGCGGTCTACCGGAAGATCACCTGATGGACTGGCAACCCGCCTCCCGATCCCGCTGCGCCCGCTGACCCCCCTGTTCACCATCAGCCGCCTACGACCGAGAGTGCTCTGACCATGACCGATCTGCTCCAGGAAACCGTCACACTGCCTTGTGGCGCAACACTTTCCAACCGCATCGCCAAGGCCGGGATGAGTGAACAGCTGGCGGGCCGCGACGGCGCCGTCACCGACGAACTGATCCGACTGTATGAGAGGTGGGCGCGCAGCGGCGCCGGTCTGCTGATCACCGGCAACGTCGTCATCGACCGCGCCGCACTGGTCGAACCCCGCAATGTCATCGTCGAAGGCGCCGCCGCACTGCCCGGACTGCGCCGCTGGGCCGACACCGTGCAGAAAACCCCGACCGCGCTGTGGATGCAGATCAACCATCCCGGCCGGGTCGCCACGGTGCCGTTCACCCGTCGTCCGGTGGGCCCGTCCGCGCTGCGTGAACCGGTGCCCGGTTTCAACCTGCGCACCCCGCGTGAGCTGACGGTCGCCGACATCGAGACGCTCATCGCCGGCTACGCGCGTACCGCGGCGCTGGCCGTCGAGGCCGGCTTCGACGGCGTGCAGATCCATGCCGCACACGGATTTCTGCTGTCGCAGTTCCTCTCTCCCCTGGCCAACACCCGCAGCGACCGCTACGGCGGTGACGCCGCGCGGCGCCGCCGCATGCTGTTGGAGACCGTCGCCGCCGTGCGGGAGGCGGTCGGCCCGGCGGTGCCCGTCGGGGTGAAGCTGAACTCCGCCGATTTCCAGCACGGCGGGTTCACCGAGGAGGAATCCCTCGACGTGGCCCGGGCACTGGCCGACGCCGGGGTCGACCTGCTGGAGATCTCCGGTGGCAACTATGCCGTTCCGGCGATGGAGGGCGTCGCGCATGGCGCCGGCGACGAGGGCTACTTCAAGGATTACGCCACGAAAGTCCGCGCGGCCGTGCCGATTCCGCTGATGCTCACCGGCGGGCTGCGCACCCGCGCGGCCATGCGCGAGGTCGTCGCGGCAGGCATCGACATGGTCGGGATTGCCCGCCCGATGGCGTTCGTACCCGACTACCCCGCCCGGATCCTGGCCGACGGGACCGAACCCGCGCTGCCCGCCGGTCCGCGCGCCCTCGGATACCGCCCGCTGGACGGCTACCTGCAACTGGCCAGCCACAACCATCAATTCCACCGGATGGCAGCCGGGCTGGACCCGCAGCGCAAAACCCGGATCGGCACCGTCATCAAGGCCTTGACCCGCATCGGGGTGGCCGGGGCAACCCAGATCAGCGTTCCGCGGTCCCGCCGCTAGCGCGGCCCGAGGCCGCGCGCTGCCCGGCAGGCCCGGAACCGCGGGGCGGCGTACGGTCGAAGGAATGACGTCTGTGCTGGACCGCTGGGGCGCCCGACTGCTGCAGAACCCGCGCTTCGCGCGCGCTCCGCTGGCGGCCTACCGGCACGGATTCGGGTGGCTGTTCGGGCATCGCATGCTGATGCTGCAGCACCTCGGGCGCAGCACCGGGCTGCCGCGCTACGTCTGCCTTGAGGTCGTCGACCGGCCCGCACCCGACGTGCTGATCGTCGCGAGCGGGTTCGGCGAGCGGTCCCAGTGGTACCGCAACCTGCGGGCCAACCCCAACTGCAAGCTCAGCATCGGCGCCAAGCGCAACCTGCCCGCGACCGCGCGAACACTGTCCCCCGAGGAATCCGCCGCGACGCTGGCGCGCTACCAGCAGGTCCACCCGATGGCGTGGCGTCAGTTGCGCGGGGTGATCGAGCAGGCCGGCGGCACATCGGTGGACGCCTTGCCGATGGTCGCGTTGTCACTGACCCCGGCCGGTACCCCCTCCGATGCGGCGCCGTCGTCGTAGGGTCGGCGCATGCATGACGATCGGCGGCTGACCGAGGAACGTCTCGACCGGTTCGTGAACGGGTTTCTGGGCGGCGCGGTGTACGGCGCCACGGCGCCGGTCGAGGCGCGTGCCTGGTTCGCCCCGGGGGAACCGGTCCCGTTCGGCGAGGCGGTGGCGAACCGTTTCGAACCGATCACCGAGGGCACCGCGTGGGGCGCCCCGTGGTCGACGATGTGGCTGCACGTGACGGGCACCGCGCCGGCCGAGTGGGCCACGGCGCCGGGCCGCGGCACCGAGCTGCGGGTCGAGCTCGGCTTCACCGGCGGCCCCGGATTCAACGCCGAGGGGCTGGTGCACCGGGCCGACGGGACCCTGGTGAAGGGGATCTCGCCGTTCAACGCCTACGTCGCGGTGGAACCGGGCGAGCCGGTGGATTTCTACATCGAGGCCGCCGCCAACCCCGATCTCGGTGGCGACTTCGTCTCCCCCACCCCGCTGGGCGACAAGGCCACCGCCGGCGACGCCCCGCTGTACCGGCTGGGCCGCATCGACCTGGCCCAGCGTGACCTGACCGTGTGGGAACTGCAGCAGGACATCTGGACGCTCAGCGGGCTGATGCACGAGCTGCCGTTTGACCTGCCCCGCCGGCTCGACATCCTGCGCGCCCTGGAGCGGATGCTCGACGTCGTCGACCCCGACGACATTCCCGGCACGGCGGGCGCCGGCCGGGCCGCGCTGACCGAATGCCTTGCCCGCCCGGCTTATTCGAGTGCGCACCGGATCACCGCGGTGGGCCACGCCCACATCGATTCGGCGTGGCTGTGGCCGGTGCGGGAGACCGCCCGCAAGTGCGCCCGCACGTTCGCCAACGTCGTCGACCTGATGGACCGCGATCCAGGGTTCCGGTTCGCCTGCTCCTCGGCGCAGCAGTTCGCCTGGGTCAAAGCGCGCCACCCGGACCTGTACGCGCGGATCACCGAGAAGGTGGCCGCCGGACAGTTCATCCCGGTGGGCGGCATGTGGGTGGAAGCCGACACCAACATGCCCGGCGGCGAGGCGATGGCCCGCCAGTTCGTGCTCGGCAAGCAGTTCTTCCTCGACGAGTTCGGCATCGACACCACCGAGGTGTGGCTGCCGGACTCGTTCGGCTATTCCGCGGCAATGCCGCAGATCGTCGCCGCGGCCGGGGCGCAGTACTTCCTGACCCAGAAGCTGTCCTGGAACCAGACCAACCGGATGCCGCACTCCACCTTCATCTGGGAGGGCATCGACGGGACCGGGGTGTTCACCCACTTCCCGCCGGTGGACACCTACAACTCGAACCTGTCGGGCCAGGATCTGGCTCGGGCGCAACGCAACTACCGAGAATCGGGGAAGGCCAACAGTTCGCTGGTGCCGTTCGGCTGGGGCGACGGCGGCGGCGGACCGACCCGGGAGATGCTGGCCGCCGCCGCGCGCACCGCATCCCTGGAGGGCTCCCCGACGGTGACCGTCGGCACCCCGGAGCAGTTCTTCACCCGGGCCCGCGCCGAGTACCCGAACCCGCCGCGCTGGTCCGGTGAGCTGTACCTGGAGTTCCACCGCGGCACCTACACCTCGCAGGCCAACACCAAGGCCGGCAACCGCCGCAGCGAGGCGTTGCTGCGCGAGGCCGAGCTGTGGGCGGCAACCGCCGCCGTGCGCACCGGATTCGACTATCCGGCAGCCGAACTCGAGGAGATCTGGCAGCTGGTGCTGCTGCAGCAGTTCCACGACATCCTGCCGGGCAGTTCGATCGCCTGGGTGCACCGCGACGCCGAACGCAACTACGCGGCGGTGGCGGCGCGGTTGCGGGCGATCATCGACGACGCGACCGCCGCGCTGGCCGGTTCCGGGACGGTGGACCTGGTGTTCAACGCCGCTCCGCACGCCCGCGACGGCGTACCCGCCCTGGGTGCGGCGGCCGTCGCGCCCGCGGCGGCGGTGCCGCCGGTGCCGACCGCGGACGGTTTCCTGCTGGACAACGGCGTCATTGCCGCCCGGATCGACGGCAGCGGCCTACTGGTGTCGCTGGTCGATGCCGCCTCGGGCCGGGAGGCGATGGCCGCCCCCGGAAACCTGCTGCAGTTGCACCGCGACATCCCGAATCACTGGGAGGCCTGGGACATCGACGAGTTCTACCGGCACAACGTCGTCGACCTGACCGACGCGTCGTCGGTGACAATCCGTGACGGCGCGGTGGAGATCCGGCGCGCCTTCGGTGATTCGACTGTGCTGGAACGGATTTCGCTGGCCACCGGATCGCCCGCGCTGGACCTCGAGTTCGACATCGACTGGCATGAGCAGCAGAAGTTGCTCAAGCTGTCCTTCCCGTTCGATGTGCTCGCCGACCGCAGCGCCTCGGAGATCCAGTTCGGCCACGTCTTTCGCCCCACCCACGCCAACACCTCCTGGGATGCGGCCAAGTTCGAGATCTGCGCGCACCGCTGGGTGCATGTCGGCGAGCCCGGCTACGGCGTGGCCGTCGCCAACGACGCCACCTACGGGCACGACATCTCCCGCCGCGGCGACGACGCGACCGTGGTGCGCCTGTCGCTGTTGCGCGCGCCCCGCTATCCCGATCCGCAGGCCGACCAGGGCAGGCACCGGCTCAATGTGTCGGTGCGACCTGGGGCGGCGATCGGCGATGCCGTTCAGCAGGGCTACCGGCGCAACCTGGCGCCCCGCGTCGTGGCCGGTTCGGCCGCATCGGTGGAACCGCTTGTCGCCGTCGACAATCCGGCGGTGGTCGTCGAAGCGGTCAAACTGGCCCAGGACGGCAGCGGCGACGTGGTGGTGCGGCTGTATGAGTCCCGCGGCGGCCGCGCGGCGGCGACGGTGCAGCCGAACTTCGCCCACGGCGGCGTCGTCCTCACCGACCTGCTGGAGCGCGCCATCGAGGACCCCCGCGGACCCGGCCCGGTGCGGCTGACGCTGCGGCCGTTCAAGATCGTGACGCTGCGGTTTTCGGTGGCCGGCGGTCAGGCCTCAGGCCGCGGCTGACACCAGCTCGTCGACCAGGGTCTTGCCACCGAGCAGCGACACCTGCAACGGGTCTAGGTCGACCGCTACGACGACGTGGACGCCTGGATCTGGCGGGTCTGGCTGGATCTCACCGAGACGGGTGAAAAGCTCGCTCGGCAGCTGGCACGATCCGATTAGTGGACCTCAGCGGCCTGGCCGGCGATCTAGCTGCAACGTGGGGACCGCGCCTACTTCGTCTCGTTCGGGTGGCGGGTGTGCACCTGCTCCAGGTACACCGTGCGGCCCTCGACGTAGAACCAGATGCGGGCGTCACCCTGCTTGGTCGGCTTGTGCTGCCACCGCTCATACGTCTTGCCGCCGCGGGTGATGGTCCCGAGCTCGCCCTTGAGCGGGTAGTTCGTGGGGACACTCACCAGCGGGGTTCGAGTCAAGAAGTCCCAGGCGTCGGCCAACGGGTTGCGGATCGTCGCGGCGAGATCCTGCCACCCCATCTTCGCGTTGGTGGTGGCGAAGCGGTTCTCGTACTCGATCTTCTTCGGCGGCCGCGGGACGAGCTCCCCCTTGCCTGCCACCGCTACGGACGCTCGACGACGGTGTCGTCATCGTCGTCGCCCAGCCACTCCAACTCGGCCTGGCCGAGGCCAGCAGCGATCGCGGTCGCCGTCTCCCGCCACGAGGTCAGCTCCGCGAGTACCCGGTGCGGTTGGTCGGTGGAGAATGACGCCCGCGGGGCGTCGACGAGATCCTGAGCGCAGGTAGCGCGGTCCTCTGGCGACAAGGCGAGCATCCAGGGGAACGCCCGGGACATACGATCGGCAAGCGGCCGGTCGTCGCTCACCGCGGCGCCGATGAACTGCGCGGCGAACTGGAGCATGCGGTTTTCACCACAGCGACGCCGGGTCTCAATACACCTCTGTGCGCTGTGGGGAGACTCTGACACTGTCCGGGATGGTGGCCTCCATCGGATCAGTTGGGGACGCCTTCGACAACGCGCTGGCGGAGACGACGATCGGGCTGTACAAGACCGAAGCGGTCCGTGAGGACTCGCCGTTCCGCCGGGGGCCACTGCACCGCCTTGCCGATGTTGAACTGCTCACCGCCGAATGGGTGCACTGGTACAACACCGACCGGCTCATGCACCGCCTGGGCCGCATCCCACCGGTCGACCACGAGGCCGTCCACTACGCTACAAACACAGCCCTATCAGGGGCTGCACACCAGTAACCGGTGTGCATCAAACCCGGGGCGATTCACTGATGCGCCTCGTACGAAGGGTCGATCACGGCGAGGGCCTCGTCGAGCTCGATGACGATGGGGTACCAGCCTCTGCTGCACGAGATCCATCGGCCCCACCCGTCGGGAATCCGCATCATGATCGCTCGCAGGCCGTCCTCGTGCTCGCCGGCGTCGTCGGGGATGTGCAGCTTGTCGCGCAACGAGTCGAGGTCGAGCTTCGTGTTCGCCTGCCGCGCCGCGGCGAGGGCGGCCTCAGTGCTCTCGGGGTCGGCGCCCTCGACCAGCGCATGCGCCAAGTCACCGATCGCCGCGCGCGAGGCGGCGAGGCTGGCCCGCTCGGCGTCGGTCATCTCCAGGTCGTCATCGCTGCTCATGCCTTGATGATGGACGCTGAAACTAACACCGCGCGACCCGTTTCCCCGATGCGCGTGCCGATGCATGTGCAACGGAACCAGCAACATCCACTGGACGTGCGGCGACCCCTCGGCGTGATGCAGGATCGCCGAACCAGTCTGCGCCGCTTGAGATTCAATCCACCCGATGTCAGTTCGACATGGCAGTCTTCGTTGGATGAGCAACACCACAGCTACCCGTCCCGTGATCCGCGCCAGCACCGCAGACATCGCCGCGCTGGCCGAGTTCCTGAGCCTGCTGTTCGACGCGCCGGTGATGATCACGGCGTCGGATGAAGTGGTAGCCGCACCGGCGGAACCGCACCTGGTGATGATCGTCGCGGAGACGGGAGGCGCGGCGTGATCACGGAGATCGGCCTGAACTCCAACTCAGCGGAGATCACGGCAGCGTTCTGGTCGGCCATCTTCGGTGTGCCGGCCGAGGAACTTGGCGACAGTCGCTGGCGCATCACCCCGGCTGCCGGTCCTGTCGTGGTGGTGTCCACGACACGGGTGGTCGAGACGATCAGCCGTTACGTCGACCTCACCGTCGCCGTGGACTCCGGTGCGGCGGATCGACTGCGCGCGTTGGGATTCGAGGTGGCGGAGGACGGGAGCCAGGCCGTGGACGTGAACGGCTGCGACAACACCGTGCTCCTAGTGCAACCCTAGTCACAGACCCAGCACCGTGACCGCGTTCCCGATCAGCGGTGCCGACTCCCGGACGTACCGGGTCACCATCGCCGGTGTCCGATGCCCGGTCTGCCGCATGATGCTGTGGTGATCGGCGCCAGCCCGCGCGGCCTGCGTCACGAACCCGGCACGCAGCGAGTGCCCACCGAGTCGCTCGACCGCTTCCGGCTCGAATCCGGCCCTCGACGCTCTCCGCCTGATGACCGCGTGGATACCGGCACCTGACAGCGGCCCCTCCGACAGCACCCCGTTGCGGCACGACCGGAACACGGGCGCTCGGCGGCCGATCTTCGGTGCGCGCGACCGGCACGTGTGCCGGCTCCCGAACTCCGGGGCGTCGGTGATCAGCCGGATCACCGCATCCTTGCCTCCGGCGTCGTACTCGGAAACCACTGCGGCCCAACGGACGAACGCGCACGCGGGGCAGCGCAGCGCGTCCTGCGTTCGCGGCAGCGGGTATGTGGCGCCCTCGCCCAGCTGATCCGTTTTGCTCTTGCGCAGGTGCACATGGACACCGTCCGCGGCATGCACTTCCACGTCGGCTCCCGTCAGCGCTGACAGTTCGGATCGTCGGAACGCGCCGGCGAAGCCCATCAGGAGCAGCGCCGAGTCTCGTCGCTCGCACACCTGCGACGCCCAGCCCGTTGCCTGCTCCCGCGCCGTGGAGACCAGCAGCATCACGTCATCGGTGAGCAATGGAGTCCGGGGCTGCCGTGGGCGGTCACCACGCGCTGCGTACTGCCGCCGGATACCGCTCATCGTCTGCCGAACCAACTCGTGCGCTGCGGGGTTCGGGTCCATGCCCGCGCGGCGGTGCCGATCGAAGATCGCCGCGCACCACTTGCTGAGCGTCACCGCCGAGTACGCGCGCTCCCCGTTCTCGGCGACCGTCTCGGCGGCGTCGACCAGGTAGGCGGCGATCACCGTCGGGTGCGCCGGCAACGACTCGTACCCGCTGCGCCGGCACCAGCCCTCGAACCGTCGCCAGGCCGAGCTGTATGCGCGGCGAGTGCCCTCCGACTGCGAGTCGATCGTGGCCACGCGGATCCGTTCCACCACATCGACTGGGAGGGCGGGTACCTCTGCTGCGGCTGTCACTGCGGGAAGGATCATGGCGGGCAACGTAGGCCCGACACCCTTGCAGAGGCGGTACAGGGCGCGAGTAGCAACACCCGGAACAGGCGCCGCGACCACCGAGAATCCACTCGCTTCCCCGCCCGTTTCCCCAGCTCACCGGCCTGCCATGTGCGGGAACTGAAATTCTCGTCGGCTCGCGCGCATCCATCGCGAGTGACTGTGCGGGGGCTGGTGGAGAGGGGGTTTCGGCCTGGGTGAACGGGGGTGGGAGGGGCCTCGGCGACTGGTCGGACGAATTTCTCGTCGGTAACGCGGGTTGGGTTTGAGCTGCGAGTTGAGGACTGGGACTTGTGAGTAACGGGGCGCAGGGTGCCTGCCTCACGTACGACGGTCAACCTGCGGCCTCGTGCGTCTTGTTCTGCAGGTGGGGGTGCCACCGAGGAGTAGGCACCTGCCTCGACATGGTGTGATCACAGCCCGTTGCGATACACGGTGGGTGTGACCCCAACGCGCTGTTTGAAGGTAGTTGCGAAGTGGCTCGGACTCGAGAACCCGGCGGCGATGCTGATCTCAGTCATCGACTGGTCAGTGGTGGTCAAGAGGGTCTTCGACTTCTCGATGCGCAGGTCGAGCACGTACTGGTACGGCGTCGTGCCGAAGGTCCGGATGAATGCCCGCCGGAACGCGTCCACCTTCATCTCGGTGAGCTCGGCCATCGTTGGGAGATCGATCTCATCGTCGAGACCATCGCGAAGGAAGTCGACGAGACGCCCCTGTGCGGCCTGGTCGAGCACGCGGCCGGCACGCCGCGGTGTAGATGACCGCTCCCCGTAGGAGTCGAGGATGTGCAGGCGCAGCGAGTCGGCCAGGGAGTCCCGCAGCAGTTTCCCCACGAGATCGGTGCGCCCCAAGGTGTCAGCGATCCGCTCCACCATGTGATGCAGCAACGGGTCTCGGCGGCCGACGACCGGGCGCAGGGTCGCCGATACGGTCAGCGAGGGGGGCAAGGTCAGCTGAGCGAATTCGCAGACGACATTCCGGGCCGATGCAGCGGACTGCGATCCTGCAGGGATGACCCACACGTTGCTCACTCCCGGGGTTATGTACCCGCTGGGGCCGCGGTCGAACACAACCTCCTTCAAGCTCGCTTTGCCCCGGCGCCACACTCGCACCTCGTGCTTCGGCTCGCAGACCGACCAGTCAACGGCCTCAGCGAACGCCTGGCTGACGAACGCGATACCGATTCCGTGCCCTGCAACGCCGAGATTCATCTGACGTCGGCCTTACGTGCCGGTGTTTCGTCCGCCGGGCTCGAGCGTTGGCGGCTCATCGCGCCGACTCGTCGGCACACTCTGCTAACACGCCGGAAAGTGTATCGGCGGGGTGCCGTCGTGACCGCAGATCGGCAGAGAGCGTCGGCTACACGACCGCCCTCTGGGCAAGGGCCTGTAAGTGCCTGCGGTCCGCGCGACGTTCAGCTCCCGCGACATGTCGGGTCGTCGCAGAACAGGGTTGAGCCTGTCGCCTTGAGTATTGGCGCGAGAAGCGAGAACTCGGTGACGTTGTCCTCACCCTGCGGCGATCCTCGCAGGATCCCGACCGCAGCGACTTCGTCGTTGCCGAGCTTCACATACGCCGGCGAACCCGAATCCCCCGACGCGGAATACAGCTCGGCTTCCACCGTGAGGTTGTTGAACTCGGTCACCTTGCCGCAGGTTTCGCCGCTGATGAAGCCGAACTTGCACAGTGTCACGTTGTTGTTCACCAGGTACTCGTAGTCGAGCACCTTGGTCACCCGGTACACCCCCGCGATCGCCGCGTTGGCTTCGGCCGCCTCGGCCAGTGCGGGATCGATCTCAATCACGGCGAAGTCCGACCAGCCGTCCGAGCCTGTCGTGACGACCTTGTCCGGTGTGTCGGCGGTCTGCACGGTGGTGAAACGGCCCAGTTGGACGGGGGTGTCCTCATCGGCCTTACGGGTGAAATGTGGTGGGTCGTCGCCGGGCCGGTCGCAATGGCCTGCGGTGAACGCGATCGGCGTGCCGGAACCGTCACGTCCGAGAAACGCCAGCGTGCACTCGTATTCGTCGTTGTCGGGACCGTCGGCGGCGATCGCCGTGCCGGGAACGTAGTCATCGAAGGACAACCAGTCGTTGTTGGTGCCTGACATCACCCGCGTCATGTTCGGTTGGTCGGCCGGCACAGTGGGGTTCGGCCACAGCACCATCGCCACGACCGTCACGATGAGCACCGCGGCGATGCTTGCCCCGGCGATGAGGAAGCGGCGGAACACTCGCCGGCGCGGCCTCGTCGGTACCGGCGCCGGGTCACGTGGCGGGGCAGAGTCATCATGCCTAGTCACGTGAACACCTCGGGGTCACGGTTCATCGACACTCGGCCAGTCACCTCCGTCGACACTCGGCCAGTCACCTTCGTCGACTGAACCCGGGTCCTCGACTCCACCTTCATCCGGCTGTTGCTCAGGCACCGGTGGTTGTTCCGGCGCCGGCACATCGATCTGAGAATCACCGCCGGGATCGGTATCAGGTTCAGGCGCGTCGTTAGGATCGTTGCCAGGCCTGCCCGATTCGTCGTCCGGCGCAGGAGCGACACTCTCTGGATCCGCTGCTCCGTGGTTGGGGTTGGTGCACACGGTGCCTTCGCAGACGACATAGCCGGGACTTCCGTCTGGGTTTCGCATCGCGTTCGGGGCGACGTAGCTGCCCACCGGGCACCCGGGATCCTCGTTGCGCGCGCAGTACTCCTGGGTGAGGTTGTTGCTGGTGGACCCGTTGGCTCCCATCGGCCCGCCATCGATCGGATTGCCGTTGGCGTCCCAGAACCCGCCTGGATCCGCGGCGCCGTGGTTGGGGTTGGTACAGATGCTGCCTTCACAGACCACGTAGGTGGGGCTGCCATCCGGGTTCTTGATGGCGTTGGGAGCAACGTAGCTGCCCATCGGGCACCCGGGATCCTCGTTGCGCGCGCAGTACTCCTGGGTGAGGTTGTTGCTAGTGGACCCGTTGGCTCCCATCGGTCCACCGTTGACCGGCGTGCCGCTGGCGTCCCAGTAGCCCCCATTCGACGCGAGGACGACGTGGGTGCCGTGATAGCTGCCCTTCGGACACTTCGGGTCGCGGTTCTGCGCGCAGTACTGTGCGTTCGCCGCCGTTCCGGGCTTGGCTGACGTGTGCGAACCGGTGGGCGAATTCGACGGTCCGGAACCACACGCCGACAGCAGCACCAACGCCGCGAGTCCGCTGAGAACAGTTATGAGTCTGCGCACTACTTCACTTCCCTTTCCATCCCCCAGCACGTGCTGACCTCGATGCACCGAAGCGCCCGCAACCGTGAAGTTTCCGGCGCCGCGAACCCCTCGTCTCTGGCCGGCGCGGCGTGCTACTCGTCGTGGGTCGGCTGGTCGCTGTTGTGCAGATACCACAGGCCGTCGTCGTGCTGGAGGCAGTACCAGTACTGGTAGAGGTTGTCCTCGCCGACGTTATCCAGGTGCATGTCGGGACCGTCGGAGATACAGGCGCCCTTGGTAGGCCAACTCCACGGGATTCCCGTCTCGCCGTCGTAGACGATCACGTCGTCTGCCGAGGCCATACCTGCGGTGCCCAACATCAGAGCAGCGGCTGCTGCCGCCCCCGCGATCAGTGATCTCATCGTCCTTGTCCTTCCAGCAGCCGACACCGCCTCTGGACGGATAACCCAGAGGCCCACGCCGCACCGTATCCAAAGCGTCGACAGCGGGCTTTCAGGAAAGTGACAGCTTTCGAAAAACGAGACGGGCGCGGGCCACCACCGAGTTGGACGTCAGCACGCTCCGGCCGGGATCCGAACACGTAACTCTGCTCCGAACACCCCGGGACCTCCACGGCTGGCGGGGGTGCTCGCAACTGCGGTGTCCGCCTGGGGCTAGCTCCAAAACCGTTCGATCCATGTCGTAGGCCGACACCCTGCCTGAGGAGAAGCAGCGGAAGTTGCGGGAGCAGGAGGCCGGCGGTGAGCTACGGATCGCTCCACAGGCCGAGATGCGACTGCCGGGGCTCGACTGATGCGCCTGAGCCTGATCGTCCTATACGCGCCGGAGCCGCTCGTTGACCGCGCAGCTCGCTTCTACGGGGCGGTCCTCGACGCGGAGCCCGTCGCCGAGCAGCACGGTGACGGGCCTGAGCATTGGTCGGTCACGTCCGCCGAGACCGGCCTCGTGATGGAGCTGTACCCGGCCACCTCACGGCCGCACACCGCAACGCGTCTGGCGTTCCACGGCTCAGATGTCGACGCCGCGGTGCAGCGGTTGATCGATCGCGCCTTCGCGCTGCCTGAGAAGACGAAGGACGGCACGGGCTGGTGGGTGAGCGATCCCATCGGCAACACCGTGGTGCTGTTGCCGGAGCCTACGCCGAGCTGAGAGCAGCTACCCGCGCCGCGTGCACCATCTTGTCGGCACCGCCGACATGGTGTCCGCATGAACGACATGAACTGGCCCAAGCCCGCCGCCGAGGACGAGCCCCCGGAACTGCTCCATGAAGTACGAGCCCTGCTCGCCGAGTTCGAACAGCTCGCCCCGTCCGCCGACGGGTACCACCAAGCTGTGACCGCGCTGCGGGTGGCCCGCGACGCGATGGCCGCTGCGGTGGCCGCGTCTGATCCCGCCTTCGTCGCGGCGCAGCGGGAAGGGACGGGCGCATGACGACCGGACCGGTGTACGACGACGAGGACCACCGCGACGACGGTCAGCAGTGGCCTGACGAGGAGCACGACCGGGACTGAGCGCGACACCCCGACCCCGACACAGAGACACCCCGCAACCTTCACGGCTGCGGGGTGTTGCTGTACCTGGGCTCAGCGCACGGCCGACGGGTCGAGCGCGCTGGTCGACGGTGACGGCGACGTCTGCCCGATGCCGGTCTGCGTAGCCTCCGCCGAGCTCGGTCCACCACTCGCGGCGGGCTTCGGTGCACCAGGAGTGCCCGCCGACGGGACTCCACCTGCCGGGGCCGGTGCCGGAGCACCGGGAGCGGGATCGGCAGGCTTCGGCGGGGTGCTCGCATCGGTGGGCGTCGCGGCCGGAGACGTTCCTCCCGGCACCTGCTGCTCCACGCCCGCGGTCTGTCCCGACACCGGCTGCGTACCCGGTGCACCGTTCGGGCTGGGATCGTTGAGGTGGAAGTAACCACCCCTGCTGCCGGCGTCCTGCGGGAGCTGGTCCGAAGTCACGACCTTGTACTCGGTCAGGTCGTAGAAGCGGCCATCGCCGAGCAGCAGGTACGACCTGTCGCCGGCCACGAGCAGGTCGCCGGGCTTGGCCTGCGCCGGGGCGACCTGACTGCCGGGGTCCTGCCCGGGCACAGGAGGCGTGAGGCCGGCCTGCGCCGCGGCGTCGGCCAGCGAGAGCGGGTGCGCGGGATCGGCGTTGGCGAGCAAGGAGGCCAGCTTCGCCGTCTTCGCGTCGGGGAACTCGACCCGCGTGCCCTTCACGTCGACCTGCTTGCTCTGCTCGGGAGGTGCGGACTGTCCCTGCGCGGCGGGCGCGGCGGGGTTCGCGGCGGTAGCGGCGGAGGGCTGAGCAGGCACCGCGGCGGTGTGAGCGCCCGGCTTCTCCGCGGTCGCGAGTTTCGACTCCGGGGCCTTCGCGTTGTCCGTCTTCGACGCCGCGAGCGACGGCTTGGTCTCGGACTTCTCCTTCTTCGGCTCGGCGAGCTTGCGCTCCTCCTTCTTCTCCTCGCCCTTCCTGCCGTCGTCGAGCTTGCGGTCACCGTCGGTGCTGAGGGGCTTGCTCGGGGAGTTGCTGAGCGGGCTGCCGCCGGTGTTGCCCAGGGGCGACCCACCGCCGAGCCCTCCGGTACCCAGGTTCGGGGTGCTCGGCGTGGTGGGCGCCGCGGTCTTCTGGTTCAGCGACCGGAGCAGGTCACCAAGTACAACCGGCGCCGCCGTCAGCGCGCCCTCGGCAAACTCACCCCGGTCCAGTTTGAGATGATCTACACGGCCGCAGACGCGGCCTGAACCCTGCACACCCCGAGTGTCAACCAGACCGGGGGCAGACCCGTGTCACCAAAGACCTGGAGTGGCTACACCCAACATTGGGACCTCCGCATCGGGCCGAGGTTCGGTCATGTGCCCGTGGACGAGATCACCCGCGCCGATGTCCAGGCGTTCGTTGACGGCTTGGCGGTTGGGCCGTGGGCGAAGGTGTCCACGCTGCGACTTCTGCGGTCCATCCTCGACGTCGCTCACCAGGATGGCCGGATCCACCGCAATCCGGCACTCGGTGTCTCGGCGGGCCGCATTCCCGAGCGCGAACGTCACCGCTACCTCACCGCGCAGGAAGTCCAGACGCTGGCTGTTGCATGTGGCGACCAGGGTGATGTTGTGACCGTTCTCGCCTACACGGGTCTGCGTTGGTCCGAGCTGGTAGGTCTCCGCGTCAAGGACGTCGACCTCGTTGCCCGCCGGCTCTACGTGTGACGTGCAGCGCCCGAAGTCGAAGGACGCCTCGAAATCGGGCCGCCAAAGACTCGTGCGGGGATCAGAACAGTCCCGCTCCCCCAAGTCGTTGTCGACATCCTCAAGACCCGGATCGGCGGACGGGATCGTGACGAACCGGACATCACGTCGCCCCGCGGCACCATGCTCCGATCGAACAACTGGCGGAGGCACACGCACTGGAAGAAGGCACTAGAGAAGACGGGCCTGGCACCCTGACCATCCATGATTTGCGCCACACCTACGCGAGCCTGGCCCGGAAGTCCGGCGCTGATCTTCGCTACGTCCAGAAAACGATGGGCCACTCGACACCGACCGTCACCGCGAACATCTACAGCGATCTCTATGCCGACGAACTAGACCAAGTGGCAACAAACCTCGATCAGCTTCACGCAACCGAGATTCACACACCGAAGACCGGACAAGAACCGGACGAATCAAACTGATAACTGAGTGCAAGAATCGTGTCTACGCAGGTAGAACGTGGTGGCCAGGGCCGGGATCGAACCGGCGACCTTCCGCTTTTCAGGCGGACGCTCGTACCAACTGAGCTACCTGGCCGGAAGGCACACCTGGTGCCTCACCACAAAAATGGCGACCCTGACGGGACTCGAACCCGCGACCTCCGCCGTGACAGGGCGGCGCGCTAACCAACTGCGCCACAGGGCCTTGCTTGTACTGCTGTGCGTACCGACGTACGTCGTTACGCGTACCCCCTACGGGATTCGAACCCGCGCTACCGCCTTGAAAGGGCGGCGTCCTAGGCCGCTAGACGAAGGGGGCCAGAGCCGAATCTCTCCGGGGTACTCGCAACGCTTCCGTTGGGAGCTTCGATAGCTTAGGGCACCGGATGCCCAATCCCCAAACCGGTCCCCGCCTCGACCCCGGAAAGCCGGCCTGAGCTGCGATGACATCGCGCTCCAGCCGTCACGGACCTGAGCGTACGGAGCAGCCGCGACCGGCCAGCGGCATCCCGCCCAGCGCTCAGGCTGGTGCGAATCGGCCATTTTTGTGCCCCCACCAGGGCTCGAACCTGGGACCTGCGGATTAAAAGTCCGTAGCTCTACCAACTGAGCTATAGGGGCGTGCGAGACAGAATACCGACCGCGCGCAGCCGCCAACGACCGACCGGCCAACGCGGGGATCCGCTGCGCGCACGACCGACCCGAGGGGAACAATCAGTGCTCATGCTCGACGACTGGGTGCCCGGCTGGAACCGGCTGCGGCACTATCGGCGGTCCTGGCTGCGCGGCGATGTGCTGGCCGGCCTGACCGTCGCTGCCTACCTGATCCCCCAGGTGATGGCCTACGCCACCGTCGCGGGCCTGCCGCCGATCGCCGGACTGTGGGCGGCGCTGGGCCCGATCGCGGTGTACGTGCTGCTGGGCTCCTCGCGGCAACTGTCCGTCGGCCCGGAATCGACCACGGCGTTGATGACGGCGACCGCGCTGGCGCCGCTGGCGATCGCCGACCCGGCCCGCTACGCCGCGCTGGCCGCGCTGCTGGCCCTGCTGGTCGGGGTGATCTGCCTGATCGCCGGGCTGGCCCGGCTCGGGTTCCTCTCCGACCTGCTGTCGCACCCGGTGCTGGTCGGCTACATGACCGGGGTGGCGCTGATCATGATCGCCGACCAACTCGGCCGCGCCACCGGGGTACCGGTCAGCGGCGTCGAGTTCCTCGACGAAATCCGGTCCTTCCTCACCGGCCTGGACCAGTACCACCTCCCGACCGTGCTGCTCTCGACGGCGGTGCTGACGGCGCTGCTGCTCGGCTACCGGTTCGCACCACGGTTCCCCGGGCCGCTCATCGCCGTCGTCGCTGCGGCGGTGATCGTCGCGGTCTTCGACCTCACCGAACGCGGCATCGCGGTGGTCGGCCCGATCCCCGCCGGACTGCCCAGCCCGACGCTGCCGGAGGTCACCCTCGCCGACATCGGCACCCTGCTGGTCGCCGCACTGGGCATCGCCGTCGTCGCGTTCTCCGACAACGCCCTGACCGCCCGCACTTTCGCCGCCCGCCGCCGGGAGGACATCGACGCCAACGCCGAGCTGCGCGCCCTGGGCGTGGCCAACCTGAGCAGCGGCTTGAGCAGCGGTTTTCCGGTGAGTTCCAGCGGCAGCCGCACCGCCGTCGGCGACAGCGTCGGCTCCCG
Source organism: Mycolicibacterium fallax (assembly GCF_010726955.1). NCBI lineage: Bacteria > Bacillati > Actinomycetota > Actinomycetes > Mycobacteriales > Mycobacteriaceae > Mycobacterium > Mycolicibacterium fallax. Next base: position 3,674,328 of record NZ_AP022603.1, on the reverse strand, counting down.
CACCCAGGTGTACTCGCTGGTCATGCTCGTCACCGTGGTCATTGCCCTGCTGGCCGGGCGGGGCCTGCTGGAGAAGATTCCGATGCCCGCCCTCGGCGCGCTGGTCATCTACGCCGCGATCCGGCTGATCGACCTGGCCGAGTTCCGCCGGATCGCCGCGTTTCGGCGCAGCGAACTGGTCATCGCGGTGTCCACCACGGTCGCGGTGCTGACCGTCGGCGTGCTCTACGGCGTGCTGGTCGCCGTCGGGGTGTCCATCCTGGACCTGCTGCACCGGGTGGCCCGCCCGCACGACGCCGTCCTCGGCAACGTCCCGGACGTGGCCGGCATGCACGACGTCGACGACTACCCCGACGCCACCCCGATCGCCGGCCTGCTGGTGTATCGCTACGACGCACCGTTGTTCTTCGCCAACTCCGAGGACTTCCGCGGCCGGGCGCTGGCCGCCGTCGACGCCAACGCCACCCCGGTGCGCTGGTTCGTGCTCAACGCCGATGCCCAGGTCGACCCCGACCTGACCGCCGTCGAGGCCCTGGAGCAGCTGCGCCGCGAGCTCACCGACCGCGGCATCGTGTTCGCGATGGCCCGGGTCAAACAGGACCTGCTCGACGACCTGCAGGCCGCCGGCTTCGCCGACCGGCTCGGGCCGGGCCGGATCTTCCCGACGCTGGCCACCGCGGTGGCGGCGTTTCGCACCGGCTCCGATCAGCCGTAACCGCGGCGCGGCGGCACCTCCGGCGGGGCCGGGGCGGTCGTCGTCACCGGCGGCGTGGAGGTGACGGTGGTGACCACCGGCGGGGGCTGCTCACGCTGGCTGGAGGCGCCGAGGAAGAACGCCAGCGCGCCCACCACCAGGCCGACCACCACCGCGACGGCGACCGCGACCAGCGCCACCAGCTGCCAGCTGCGCCGCCGGACCAGCACCGGCTGGGGCACCACGATGACCGACGGGCCGGCTGCCGGCGGTGTCGCCGGCGGCGGCGCGGGCGGGATCGGGATCGGGCCGGTGACCGGGTCGCCGCTGACGTCGGCAAGCTCGGCCAGCATCGCCGCCGCGCTCGGGAACCGGGCCGGCTCCTCGGAGGTCATCGCCCGGTCGACGATGGCGGCCAGCTGCGGGTCGATGTCCGGGCGCTGCACGGCCACCGGGGGCGGTGGCTCCTCGGTGATCGCCCGGGCCAGCGCCACCAGGTTCTCCTGCGGGAACGCCCGCCGCCCGGTCAGCGCCTCGTGGCCGACGACGCCGACCGCGTACAGGTCGTCGGAGACGGTGGCGGCCCGGCCGGTCAGCCGCTCCGGGCTCATGTAGGCCATCGTGCCCATGATCTGCCCGGTCTCGGTGCGGTAGGTGTCCAGCCCCTTGGCCAGCCCGAAGTCGGCGACCTTCACGTGCCCGTCCTCGCCGAGCAGGATGTTGGCCGGTTTGATGTCGCGGTGCAGGATGCCGGCGGCGTGCGCGGCGGCCAGCGCCGAGAGCACCTCGGTGAGCATGGTGCGCACGTACTCCTGGCGGACCGGGCCCTGGGCGATCAGGTCGGCCAGGCTGCGGCCGGACAGCCGCTGCATCACCAGGTACGGGGCGCCGCGGTGCAGGCCGCGGTCGTAGACGGCGACGATGTTGGGGTGGTTGAGCGCGGCGGCGGCCTCGGCCTCGGCCCAGAACCGGCGCAGGTAGTCCGGGTGGGTGTCGTAGCCGGGGTAGAGCAGCTTGATCGCAACCGGCCGGCCGGCGGCGGTGTCCCAGGCGTCGCGCACCTCGGCCATGCCGCCCCGACCCAGGACGCCACGCATTTCGTAGCGGCCGCCGAGCAGTTCGGGGGCCAACATGGGCTATACCGTAGCCGCCCGGCCGGGCGGCCCGGACAGCACGTGCGCGCGCCGCGCGGGCCCCCTCAGCGCACCGGGCAATAGTGCTTGCCGTCGCCGCGAACCTCGACCGGCGGGAGGTTGCGCGCCGGGGTCTGCGGCAGCGGGGCGTCGGCCGGCAGCCGGCCGGCGGCGCGGTCCCAGCCGGCCCGCGCCCGCGGGTGTTTGCGCAGCCGCGGCGGGACCACGGCGAACGCCGCCCGCACCAGGTCACCGAACCGGCGGTGCAGCCACTCGTCGCGGCGCGACCACCGGTAGCCCAGCCGTCGTCGCACCGGCGGGTCGTACAGCCCGACGGTGAACCAGACGAAGAACCGGGCCAGCACGCGGCGTTGCAGACCCCAGGCCCAGTCCGGCAGCCAGCCGGCGAACGGCGGTTTGGGCAGCGCGGACAGGTCCAGCACCGCGCGGGTTGCCCAGTTGTCCTCCAGCACCTCGGTGCACATCTGCGCCCAGTAGACCTCGAAGTCCTCCCAGGTGTCCGGGACCGGGCGCATGCTCATGCCGTACATCGAGTACCACTGCTTGTGCTCGTCGAAGAGCTGACGTTTTTCCGCCTCGGTGATCCCGCCGCAGAACCGTTCGGCGACGATCAGGGTGCCGACGAAGAAGGTGGCGTGCGCCCAGTAGAAAACGTCCGGGTTCAGCGCGTGGTAGCGGCGGCCCTGGTCGTCGACGCCCTTGATGTCGACGTGATAGTCGCGCACCTCGGCGCCGGTGGCCGGCGCCCGGTCCCCGTCGAACACCACCCCGCCGATCGGGTACAGCGAGCGCATCAGCCGGGGCCAGCGTTCGGTGAAGAAGATGGAGTGCTGTTGCACGGCCGCGCCGAGCTGCGGGTGCATGTTCTGCATCGACCCGGCCCACGGGCCCTGCAGCATGCCGCGCCAGTCACCGAAGTACTTCCAGGTCAGCGAGTCCGGTCCGAGCGGGATCGGCGGCGCGAGGTAGCCCTCCGGCGCGACCGGGCAGCCGGCGCTGGTGGCCGGCGGCGCGGCGGACGTATCTTGAGTCACCGGCGATCTCTTTCCGATCGAAGTAATGACTACATGCGTTGTCAATCGACATTTTAGGAGCACGGTGACGTCCGGTCAACGCCGCGGTCGCTGGACCGGCCTGTCGCTCAGCGAACGCCAGGCCCGCCGCCGGGCCGAGCTGATCACCGCCGGGATCGACCTGCTCGGCAGCCCGGACGGGCCCGCCCTGACCGTGCGGGCGGTCTGCCGCCGCGCCGAACTGACCGAACGCTACTTCTACGAGTGCTTCGCCGACCGCGACGAGTTCGTCCGCGCGGTCTACGACGAGGTCGGCGGTGCGGCCATGACCGCGCTGAGCTCGGCGCACACCCCGCGCGAGGCCGTCGAGGGCTTCGTCGCGCTGATGGTCGACGCGCCGGCCCGCGGCCGGGTGCTGCTGCTGGCCCCGTCCGTCGAACCGGCACTGGCCCGCTCCGGCGCCGCCTGGATGCCGAGCTTCATCGAGTTGCTGCAGCACCGCCTCACCGCCATCGACGACCCGGCCACCCAGCGGATGACGGCGATCAGCCTGGTCGCCGGGCTCACCGGACTGTTCACCGCTTACCTCGACGGCGGGCTGACCGTCGACCGGAAAAAGTTCGTGGACTACTGCGTCGCGTTGGTGGCACGCCACACCGAAGCCGATAACGGTTGAGCCACGTCACAAAACCCGCCGCGTCATAACTTGTTTGCAACCGGCAGACACAGATATATTGAGTGCAACCATTGGGTACAGATAACTTGGGAGGGCTCGGTGTCCAAAGACCTGACCGACCTGCAGCTGCTTACAGAGCTCGAGCCGGTTGTGGCGGAGAACATCAACCGCCACATGAAGATGACCAAGGAGTGGAACCCGCACGACTACATCCCGTGGTCCGACGGCAAGAACTACTACGCCCTCGGCGGCCAGGACTGGGATCCCGAGCAGTCCAAGCTCTCCGAGGTCGCGCAGACCGCCATGGTGCAGAACCTGCTGACCGAGGACAACCTGCCGTCGTATCACCGCGAGATCGCGATGAACTTCACCATGGACGGCCCCTGGGGCTGGTGGGTCAACCGCTGGACCGCCGAGGAGAACCGGCACGGCATCGCGCTGCGCGACTACCTGGTGGTGACCCGCGCCATCGACCCGGTGGAGCTGGAAGTCACCCGGATGGAGCAGGTCACCCGCGGCTTCTCCCCCGGCCAGAACCACCAGGGTGACCTGTTCGCCGAGAGCCTGTTCGACGCCGTCATGTACGTGTCGTTCCAGGAGTTGGCGACCCGGGTCAGCCACCGCAACACCGGCAAGGCGTGCAACGACCCGGTGGCCGACGCGCTGCTGGGCAAGATCTCCAACGACGAGAACCTGCACATGATCTTCTACCGGGACACCAGCGCCGCCGGCCTGGACATCTGCCCCAACCAGGCGATGAAGTCCCTGCACCGGGTGCTGCGCAACTTCCGGATGCCCGGGTTCACCGTGCCGGAGTTCCGCCGCAAGGCCGTGATCATCGCCGTCGGCGGGGTCTACGACCCGCGCATCCACCTCGACGACGTGGTGATGCCGGTGCTCAAGAAGTGGCGGATCTTCGAGCGCGAGGACTTCACCGGTGAGGCCGCCGCGATGCGCGACGACCTGGGCCTGCTCATCGAGGAACTCGAGGAGACCTGCGAGAAGTTCGAGGTGGCCAAGGAGCGCCGCCTGGAGCGCGAGCGCAAGGTCGCCGAGAAGAAGGCGATGAAGAACCTGCTGGTGTCCTCATCGTCGTGACCCCCACGCCAACCATGGCGACCGTTCTGCCCTCATCGGCCCGGCCCGCACTGCGGATCGGGCCGATGAATTTGGCCAGCCCCGTCGTGCTCGCACCGATGGCCGGGGTCACCAACGTCGCGTTCCGCACGCTGTGCCGCGAACTCGAGCTGGCCCGCGCCGGCACCGTCAGCGGGCTGTACGTCTGCGAGATGGTGACCGCCCGCGCCCTGGTCGAGCGGCACCCGGTCACCATGCACATGACCACCTTCGGGCCCGACGAGTCACCACGCTCGCTGCAGCTCTACACCGTCGACCCGGACACCACCTACGCCGCGGCCCGGATGATCGCCACCGAGGGCCTGGCCGACCACATCGACCTGAACTTCGGCTGCCCGGTACCCAAGGTGACCCGGCGTGGCGGCGGCTCGGCGCTGCCCTACAAGCGCCGACTGTTCGGCCGGATCGTCGCGGCCGCCGTCCGGGCCTGCGCGGACACCGACATCCCGGTCACCGTCAAGTTCCGGGTCGGCATCGACGACGAGCACCACACCTACCTCGACGCCGGCCGGATCGCCGCCGCCGAGGGCGCGGCCGCGGTCGCGCTGCACGCCCGCACCGCCGCCCAGCGCTACTCCGGGACCGCGGACTGGGACCGGATCGCCGAGCTCAAAGCGCTGCTGCCCGACGTCCCGGTGCTGGGCAACGGCGACATCTTCAACGCCGGCGACGCCGTGGCGATGATGGACCGGACCGGCTGCGACGGCGTCGTCATCGGCCGCGGCTGCCTGGGCCGGCCGTGGCTGTTCGCCGAGCTGTCGGCGGTGTTCAACGGCGAGCCGGTGGCCACCCCGCCGAACCTCGGCGAGGTCGCCGACATCATCCGCCGGCACGGCGCACTGCTGTCCGCGCACTTCGGCGAGGACAAGGGCATGCGGGACATCCGCAAGCACATCGCCTGGTACCTGCACGGCTTCCCCGCCGGCGCGGACCTGCGCCGGGCGCTGGCACTGGTGAAGACGCTCGACGAACTCGACACGCTGCTCGACGGGCTCGACCCCGACGTGCCGTTCGGCCCGCACGCCGCCGGACCCCGCGGCAGGCAGGGTTCGCCCGGGTCGGTGACACTGCCCGAGGGCTGGCTCGACGACCCCGATGACCTCACGGTTCCGGTCGGCGCCGACGTGATGAACTCCGGCGGCTGAGCGGCACCGTACCCAACCGAGACCCTTCTGGAATGGGTTTAGGCCAAATCGGTCAGTACGATGGGAACCCGTTCGTACCCGAGGTGAGGACCAGCGATGACGGATGGCGACAACGCCACGCCTGGTTCTCCCGACCCCGCCGACGACAGCCCGTGGATCAGCCGGGCCCAGACCCACGGCCCGGTCGCCGCGCCCTGGGAGCGGCTCGCCGCGGCCGACCCCGGCCCCGACCCCGGCGAAAACGACGCCGTCGCCGCGCCGCCGGCCTACGGCAGCCACACCGACGGCATCTCCGTCGCCGAGCTGATCGCCCGGGTCACCGGCAAGCCCGCCGAGCTGCCCGAACCCGAGCTGCCCAAACCCGAACCCGAGCCGCTGCCCGACCTCGACGCCCTGCACGGCGTCGTCGACTACCCCACCGAGGCGATCCCGGCGGTGCCCGCGGCGATCCCGCGCACCGCCGCACCGGCCGCCCGGCCCGGCCCGCCGGCCCGGGCGCACCGGCCCCCGGCGACCACGCCCGGCAAGCCGCCCCGCCGGCGCCCGCTGCTGCTGGCCGGCCGCTCACTGGCCGCGCTGTTCGCGGTGCTGGCCCTGCTGCTCACCGGCAGCGCCTGGCAGTGGACCGCCTCAAAGAACCAGATGCTCAACAAGGTCGCCGCGCTCGACCCCAATTCCCTGGACATCCTGGACCCGAACGCCCAGTTCGGCGACGAAAACTTCCTGATCGTCGGGGTCGACAGCCGCTACGGCGAGAACGCCGAGATGGGCGCCGGGGACACCGAGGACGCCGGCGGGCAGCGCTCGGACAGCATCATCCTGGTGAACATCCCGGCCAACCGGAAACGGGTGGTGGCGGTGTCCTTCCCGCGCGACCTGGCCATCACCCCGATCGAGTGCCGGGCCTGGGACCCGCAGACCGGCGAGTACGGCCCGGTCTACGACGAGGAGACCGGCACCTACAGCGACGAGTACCGCACCATCGAGACCAAGATCAACTCCGCCTACTCGTTCGGCGGGCCGAAGTGCCTGGTCAAGGTGATTCAGAAGATTTCCGGGCTGTCCATCAGCCGGTTCATCGCCGTCGACTTCGCCGGATTCTCCAAGATGGTCGACGCGGTCGGCGGCGTCGAGGTGTGCTCCCCCACCCCGCTGGAGGACTACGAACTGGGCACCGTGCTGGAGCACTCCGGCCACCAGCGCATCGACGGGCACACCGCGCTGAACTACGTGCGGGCCCGCCAGGTGACCACCGAGGTCAACGGCGACTACGGCCGGATCAAGCGTCAGCAACTGTTCCTGTCCTCACTGCTGCGTTCGATGATCTCCTCGGAAACCTTCTTCTCGATCAAGAAGCTCAACAACGTCGTCAACACCTTCATCACCGACTCCTTCGTCGACAACGTCAAAACCAAGGACCTCGTCGACCTCGGCCAGTCGGTGCAGGGCATCGCCGCCGGCCGGATCACCTTCGTGACGTTGCCGACCACCGGCATCGTCGACGAGGACGGCAACGAGGAGCCCTACACCGGCGCCATCCGGGCATTGTTCGACGCGATCATCAACGACGACCCGCTGCCCGGCGAGAACGACAAGAACGAGACCACCACCCCGATCACCAACAGCGCCGAGACCACCACATCCACCAGCACGGCAGCCGACGCCGAGGCAACCGCCAGCACCGAGGAGCAGCCCGAGACCACCGAGGTGGTGCAGGCGGTCACCACCGACCCGGCCGGCATCAGCGTGCACGTGTCGAACTCCACCGAGCGGTCCGGGCTGGGCGCCGCGGTCAGCGAGCAACTCGAACTCGACGGGTTCACCGTCGACACCCCCGACGACCACCCCGAAGCACTGTCGAGCACCACCGTGCGGTACTCCCCGGGCAACGAGGCGGCCGCGGTGACCGTCGCCGCGATGCTGGGCAACCCGCGGGTCGAGCGGGTGACCGGACTCGGCCAGGAGGTGCGGGTGCTGCTCGGCGCCGACTTCACCGCCGTCGGCGCGCCGCTGCCGGCCGATTCCCCGGTCGAGATCCACATCACCCGGCGCGCCCCGGAGACCCGGACCGCCGACCTGCCCGAGGGCCTGACGCTGACCAACGCCGCCGACGCCAGCTGCGAATAGCGCGCATTCACCGCGCGTTCACCTGTCCCGGCGCTGCCGTTCGTCTCCGCGCACTACCCTGGAATTCATGCGGACCGCCTACCACGAACAACTGGACGCCCTCTCCTCGCTGCTCGGCGAGATGTGCGGGCTGTCCGGGCGGGCCATGGAGCGCGCGACCCAGGCGCTGCTGCAGGCCGACCTGGTGCTCGCCGAGGCCGTCATCAGCGACCACGACCAGATCACCGCGATGAGCGCGAAGGCCGAAGAATCCGCCTTCGTGCTGCTGGCGCTGCAGGCGCCGGTGGCCCGGGACCTGCGCTCCATCGTCAGCGCCATCCAGATCGTCGCCGACATCGACCGGATGGGCGCGCTGGCGCTGCACGTCGCCAAGATCGCCCGCCGCCGGCACCCGCAGCACGCGCTGCCCGAGGAGGTCAACGGCTACTTCGCCGAGATGGGCCGGGTCGCCGTCGAACTGGGCAACAGCGCCCAGGATGTGCTGATCACCCGGGATCCGGAGCGGGCCGCCCAGATCCAGGAAGAGGACGACGCGATGGACGACCTGCATCGCCACCTGTTCTCGGTGATGATGGACCGGGAGTGGAAGCACGGCGTCGCCGCGGCCATCGACGTGACCCTGCTCGGCAGGTTCTACGAACGGTTCGCCGACCACGCCGTCGAGGTGGCCCGCCGGGTCATCTTCCAGGCGATCGGCACCTACCCCAACGACGACGCGCTGACGGTCCCCAACAACTGACCGGCCCCAACACCTGACCGGACCCAACACCTGACCGGACCCAACACCTGACCGGGCCGGCCCCGCGGGTGCTACCCGAACCGGCCGGAGATGTAGTCCTCGGTGGCCTTTTCCCGGGGGTTGGAGAAAATCTTCTCGGTGTCGTCGATCTCGATCAGCATGCCGGGGCGCCCGGTGGCCTCCAGGTTGAAGAACGCGGTCTGATCACTGACCCGGGCCGCCTGCTGCATGTTGTGCGTGACGATGACGATGGTGAACTCCTGCTTGAGCTCGGAGATCAGCTCCTCGATGGCCAGCGTGGAGATCGGGTCCAGCGCCGAACACGGCTCGTCCATCAGCAGTACCTCGGGCTGCACGGCGATCGCCCGGGCGATGCACAGCCGCTGCTGCTGGCCGCCGGACAGTCCGCCGCCGGGCTTGTCCAGCCGGTCCTTGACCTCGTTCCACAGGTTCGCCCCGCGCAGCGAGCGCTCGGCGGTCTCGTCGAGCACCGCGCGGTTGCGCACGCCCTGCAGCTTCAGCCCGGCCACCACGTTGTCGCGAATCGACATGGTGGGGAACGGGTTTGGCCGCTGGAAGACCATCCCGATGGTCTTGCGCACACCGACCGGGTCGACGCCCGGGCCGTAGATGTCCTCTCCGTCGAGCAGCACCGAGCCCTGCACCCGGGCGCCGGGAATCACCTCGTGCATCCGGTTCAGCGTGCGCAGCACCGTCGACTTGCCGCAGCCCGACGGGCCGATGAACGCGGTGACGTTGCGGGGCGGCACCGACATCGACACTCCGGCCACGGCGTGGAAGGCGCCGTAGAAGATGTTGACGTCCTTGAGATCGAGGTGCTTGGCCATCGGTTCTCCTAAACCTTCTTGGGGGCAAAGAATTTCGCGGCGAATCGGGCGCCGATGTTGAGCACCGTGATCAGGATCACCAGGGTCAGGGCCGCGCCCCAGAGCCGGTCGTTGGTCACCATGTTGCCGGCGCCGCCGGCGGACACCTGGTCGTACATCATCCCGGGCAGCGAGCCCTGGAATCCGCCGAACATGCCGAAGTTGATGTTCTGCGCGTAGCCCACCAGGACCAGCAGCGGTGCGGTCTCCCCCATCACCCGGGCCAGCGCCAGCATGATGCCGGTGACGATGCCCGACAGGGCGGTGGGCACCACGATCCGCAGGATGGTTTTCCACTTCGGCACGCCGAGGGCGTAGCTGGCCTCACGCAGGTCGATCGGGACGATCCGCAGCATTTCCTCGGTGGAGCGCACGATCACCGGGATCATCAGCAGCACCAGCGACAGCGACACCGCGAACCCGGACCGCTGGAAGCCGAACGTCGCCACCCACAGGGCGTAGACGAACAGCGCCGCGACGATCGACGGCACGCCGGTGAGAATGTCCACCATGAAGGTGGTCAGCTTGCCCAGTCGGGTGCCGCCGCCGTACTCCACCAGGTAGATCCCGACGAACACGCCGACCGGGATGGAGATCGCCGCACAGACCAGGCCCTGAAACAGGGTGCCGACGATGGCGTGGTAGGCGCCGCCGCCCGCCTCGAACGCGGTGATCCCGGCCTGCGACTTCCACCACCAGTCCACCGAGGTCACCACCGAGATGCCCTTGCTGACCGTCGCCCACAGCACCCACGCCAGCGGCACCAGTGCCACCAGCACCGACGCGGTGACCAGCACCGTCGCGGTGTTGTCGACGAGCTTGCGGCGCAGGCTCAGGCCCTCGAACGTCGGCCGTTTGACCGGACGATCCACCGTCTGGGTCATGACCTCCCCTTCCCGGACACCGCGGCGCGGGCCAGTGAGTTCACCGCGAACGTCAGCACGAACAGCACCAGGCCGGCGGCGATGTAGGCGCCCGCCTTGTACTGGTCGTTGAACTCCGAGGCGGCCGAGGCGATCTTGGAGGCGAAGGTGTAGCCGCCGTCGAACAGCGACCAGCCGAACGCCCGCTGGGTGCCGCGCAGGATGATCAGCAGGGCGATCGTCTCGCCGAGCGCACGGCCCAGGCCGAGCATCGCGCCGCTGATGTAGCCGGACATGCCGAACGGCAGCACCGTGGTGCGGACCACCTCCCAGCGGGTGGCGCCCAGCGCCAGCGCCGCCTCGATCTGGCCGTGCGGGGTCTGCACGAACACCTCGCGGGCGACCGCGGTGATGATCGGCAGGATCATCACCGCCAGCACAATGCCGGCGGTGAAGACGGTGCCGCCACCGGCGACCGAGGCGTTGCCGGTGGCGAACAGGAAGAACCAGCCGAGGTTGTCGTTGAGCCACAGCGCGAACGGTCGGATCGCCGGGGCCAGCACATACAGGCCCCACACGCCGTAGATGATCGACGGGACCGCGGCCAGCAGGTCGATCACCGAGGCCAGCGGGCCGGCCAGCCGCTTGGGCGCGTACTGGGTCAAAAAGATGGCGATACCCAGCGCCACCGGCATGGCCAGCACCAGCGCGAACAGCGAGACGAAGACGGTGACCTGGAACAGCTCGGCCACCCCGAAGTGCATCGCCGCGGTGTCGGTGGTGACCCAGTTGCCGCCGAAGGTGAAGAAGTTCTCCTGATTGCGGGTCAGCGCGGGGATGGCCCGCCAGAGCAGAAACACCCCGATCGCGACGATCAGCGCGATGACCGCGATCCCCGAGCTGCGGGCCAGGCCGCCGAAGATCCGGTCCCCGAGCCGGACCCGGGTCTTGCCCGACGGGTCGGTCCGGACGACGGGCGGTCCGGGCAACGGTTCTGCCACCACCCGCCCCGATTCCGTGTCGGTCGGGTCCGGTGGATTCATCGCCGTCCCCGCATCACTGTCTGCTCCCCAAAATCGTGTCATCGCCGTCCGCCGCGGTCATCCGTTTTCATTCCGCGACCGCTACTGGATCGCCCTGGCCGCGGCGACCAACCGGGTCTTGATCGACTCCGGCAGCGCCACGTAGCCGATGGTGTCCAGGCCGGCCTGACCGTGATCGGCGGCGACCGTCAGGAAGGACCGCACCGCCGCGGCGAGCTCGGGCGAATATCCCCGCGAGCAGACGATGTTGTAGGTCACCAGCATCAGCGGGTAGGCGCCCGGCGCGGTGCCGGCGTAAAGCGCGTCCAGGTCGAGCACCAGGTCGTTGCCCGCGCCGACGAAGGTCGCCCCGGCGATCGCGGTCTTGGCCGATTCGCCGGTCAGCGCGACCGGGCCGCCACCGCTGTCGATGGCCGCCACCGACAGCCCGGCCTGGTCGGCGAAGCCCTTCTCGACGTACCCGATCGCGCCCGGGGTGACCTGCACGGCCTGCACAATGCCGGCCGACTTCTGCGCACCCTCACCGGCGCCGCCCTGGAACTCCTTGCCCGCGCCCTTGGTCCAGTCCTGCGGCGCGGCCGCGGCCAGGTACTTCTGGAAGTTGTCGGTGGTCCCCGAGGAATCCGACCGGTAGACCGGGGTGATCGGGGTGTCCGGCAGCTCCTGGTCCGGGTTCAACGCGACCAGCGCCGGGTCGTTCCACCGGGTGATGGCGCCGGTGAAGATGCCGGCCAGCGTCTGCGGGCTGACCGCCAGTTGCTCGACCCCGGGCAGCTGATAGGCCAGCGCGACCGGCCCGAACACCAGCGGCAGGTGCCAGGCCGGGTTGTTGTCGCAGCGTTTGGCCGCGCCGGCGGCCTGCTCGGCGTCCATCGGGGAGTCGGACCCGGCAAAGTCGACATTGCCGGAGACGAACTGGGTGATGCCGGCGCCGGACCCGGTCGGGTTGTAGGACAGGTTCTTGCCGGGGCAGGCCTGGCCCCAGACCTTGTTGAAGATGCCGATGGCGTTCTGCTGCGCGGTGGAGCCCTCCGCGGTCAGCCCGGCCGCGCCCTGGCAGTCGGCGTCGCCGCCGGCCACGAAGCCGCCGGAGCCGCTGTTGTCGTCGCTGCCGCAGCCGGCCAGGGTGACCGCCAGCGCCGCAGCGGACGCGGTCACCAGCAGGGCTCGACCGACTTTGCTGAGGTTCACCGGAACCGGCCTCTCGTTCACCGCACGGAATCGCTACTTACGATTTCCTGTGAAACGTAGGCGCCGGTGATGGCCGAAATGCCGACCCCGGGTGAACGGCCGGTGAACGACCTCGATCAGTTCGACCGCGCGTAGGCGGTGTCGACGCTGTGCACGGCGAAGCCGAGCCGCTCATAGGTGCGCACCGCGGCCGCGTTGTCGGACTCCACGTAGAGCAGCACGATCGGGTCCGGCCGGTCGGCCAGCCGGTCCGCGAGGTGCGCCAACCCGACGGCGGTGACCAGGGCGCCCAGCCCGCGGCCCTGCGCGGCCGGGTCGACGCCGACGACGTACACCTCCCCCGCGCCGTCGGGGTGAATCTTGGTCCAGTGAAATCCCAGCAGCCGCTCCGGCGCCTCGGCGTCGAAGGCCAGGAACAGCCCGGCCGGGTCGAACCAGGCCTGGTCGCGGTGCTCGGCCAGGTCGGCGGCCGTCCAGCCGCCCTGCTCGGGATGCCAGTGGAAGGCGGCGTTGTTGACCCGCAGCAGCTCGGCGTCGTCGTCCGGGCCGGCGTAGCCGCGGACGACCACCCCGGCCGGCTCCGGCACCGCGGGCAGGTCGCGCAGGCCGCGGCGCATCTGCAGCAGCCGGCGCACCGGGGTGAGCCCGCAGCGGGCGGCGACGGCCTCGGCAGCCGGCAGGGTGCCGTGCGCCCACACCGACACCCCGCGGCCGGCCACCGCGCCGACCAGCGCAGTGCCGACCCCGGCGCCGCGGGCCGCCGGGGCCACCACCAGCTCGGCCATCTGCGGGTTCAGGTTCAGGTAGCCGATCGGCTCCCCGTCGTCGTCGAGGGCCAGCAGGTGCGCGGTGCGGGACCGGTCCAGCTCGCGCAGCACCTGCTCGCCGACCGGCGCCACCCCGTCGGCGGCCTCGGCGTCGGCGATGATCGCCCGAATCGCCCGGCGCTGCCCGGGGGTGGGCACCTGCACCCAGCTCAGGACGGTCATGGCGCCGCCGGGATCGCCTCGTCGGAGGCTTCGGTGGGGGCCTCGGTGGGGGCCTCGGCGGCGCCCCTGCCGCGCGGCGGGCGGACCGCCTTGTAGCCGACGTTGCGGACCGTGCCGATCAGCGATTCATAGTCCGGGCCGAGCTTGGCGCGCAGCCGGCGCACGTGCACATCGACGGTCCGGGTGCCGCCGAAGAAGTCATAGCCCCACACCTCCTGCAGCAGCTGGGCCCGGGTGAACACCCGCCCGGCGTGCGCGGCGAGGTATTTCAGCAGCTCGAATTCCTTGTAGGTCAGATCCAGCGGTTCGCCGCGCAGCCGGGCCGTGTAGGTGCCCTCGTCGATGGCGAGTTCGCCGAGGGTGATCACGTCGCCGTCGGTCACCTGGGCGGCGGCCCCGGCCCGGCCGGCCAGCAGCCGCAGCCGGGCGTCGAGCTCGGCCGGCCCGGTACCGGGCAGCAGGATGTCGGACAGCGCCCACTCGGCGTTGACCGCGACCAGCCCGCCCTCGGTGAGCACCGCGACCACCGGCGCCGAGCCGGCGGTCGAACCGAGCAGCCGGCACAGCCCGCGCGCGATGACCAGATCGGTGCGGGCATCGACGATCACCACGTCGGCGTTGCCGGTGTCCAGCAGCGAGGACACGTCGGCGGGGGCGCTGCGCAACACGTGCGGCAGCAGCATCAGCGACGGCAGCACGGCCTCGGGATGCGGATCGGCGGTCAGCAGCAGTAGATCCACGCTTGCCTCCATCGTTGAAGAGGAGCGGAGCAATAGCCGACACAGCGCCGTAACCGACCAGGAGCGTATAACGATAGCGCCGCGGGCCCGATAGGCCACAATGTCGGGGTGAGCAAGGTGTGGAAAGCCACCATCGGGGCGGTTGTCGCCGTCGTCGTCGCGCTGGTCGCGGTCGACTTCGGCGCCACCATCTACGCCGAGTACCGGCTGTCCCGGACAGTCCGTTCCGCCGCGCAGCTGGACTGGGATCCCTCGACCACCATCCTGGCGTTGCCGTTCATCCCGCAGGCGCTGCGGCACCGCTACTCCGAGGTGGAGATCAAGGCCCACGACGTGGCGCACCCGCACGTCGGGCGCGCCACCCTGGAGGCCACCATGCACGCCCTGGACCTGACCGAGGCGTCCTGGCTGATCCGGCCGGACGCGCCGATCCCGCTGGACAAGCTGGAAAGCCGGATCATCGTCGACTCGCGGCACCTCGGCGGGTTCCTCGGCATCAAGGATCTGATGGTCGAGGCGCCGATCGCGGACACCAACGACGCCACCGGCGGCACCACCGAGTCCGGCATCTCCGACAGCCGCGGCCTGGTGTTCACCGGCACCCCGACCGCGGCCGGCTTCGACCGGCGGGTCAGCGTGTCGGTCGACCTGTCGATGACCGGCCCGCAGCGCAGCACCCTGACCTTCACCCCGACCGCGGTGCTGACCGGCCCCGGCACCGCCGACCAGGACGTCCCCGACGAGCAGCGCGAGGCGGTGCTGGCCGCGTTCGCCGGCGAGCTGCCCGATCAGAAGCTGCCGTTCGGGGTCGCCCCGACCACCCAGGGCGCCCGCGGCTCCGACGTCATCATCGAGGGCATCGTCATCGACGTGACGATCACCCTGACCGAATTCCAACAGTCATGAGGGTCCAACAGCCATGAGGGTCCAACAGTCATGAGCGCCTCGATGGGCATCGCGATCGTCGTGGTCGTCGCCGTGCTGGCGCTGGGCTACCTGATCGGCCGGCTGCTGACGCTGCGCCAGGGCATGCTGCGTTCGGCCGAGGCCGCGGCCAACGTCGACACCTCCGGGCTGGGGCTGTCCGAGACCGGTCCGACGGTGCTGCATTTCAGCGCGCCGTGGTGCGGCCCGTGCACCCAGGTCCGCCGGGTCGTCGACGCGGTGTGCGCCGCGGACCCCCGGATCGGGCACGTCGAGATCGACATGGACGCCAACCCGGAGGCGGCCCGCCGGCTGTCGGTGCTGTCGCTGCCGACCACCATCGTCTTCGATGCCGGCGGCCATCCGCGGTACCGGACGTCCGGGGTGCCGACGGCCGCCGACCTGCGCGCCGTGCTGGCCCCGCTGCTGGACGCCTGAACCGGCGCTGGCCCCCGGACGCGCCGGCTTGGTACGATGCCCCACGTGTCGACCCGCCTGCTGACGAAGCGCCGCGCAGTGGATTACTGCCGGACCGCGGGTTGTTGCTGTCGCTGTTGTTGTCGCTGAGTCGCCGCGCACCTTCTTGCGCCGGCGCTCCGGGGCGGACCCGAGGGGTTCCGCCCATCCCCCGGCCAATCGACAGCCTCAGGAGCTTTTTTCGTGCCGACCACAACATCCACTTCCTCCACCGGCGTGCCATCCGCCGGCGCGGCCGATCTGGTCGACGTGCGCGGTCCGCGTTTCGCCGCCCGGGTCACCACCGCCGTCCTCATCGCCGCCGTGCTGCTGGCCGGGGTGAACACCACCGCCGCCGCGGTGCTGCTCGGGCTGCAGGCCGTGGCGTTCGGCATCGGCGCCGTCGCGGGTCCGCGCCGGCAGCCCTACGGCCGCATCTTCGCCACCTTCGTCGCGCCCCGGCTGTCCCCGGTCACCGAGCGCGAACCCGTCGCACCGCTGCGCTTCGCTCAGCTGGTCGGCATGCTGTTCGCCGTCGTCGGCACCGCCGGCTTCGCCCTGGGCTTCCCGGCGGTCGGCCTGACCGCCGCCGCGTTCGCCCTGCTGGCGGCGTTTCTGAACGCCGCCTTCGACATCTGCCTCGGCTGCCTGCTGTACCCGGCGGTCACCCGCCTGCGCACCGCCGTCCGGCCCTCCTGAACCGATCCGAAAGGTCACCGATGAGTACCACAGTCAAGCTGCCCGCCGGGGTCGACATCGCCCGCGAAACCGTCATCACCGGCCGCGTCCTGGACGGGGCGGGCCGACCGATCGGCGGGGCCGCGGTCCGGCTGCTCGACGCCAGCGACGAGTTCGCCGCCGAGGTCATCGCCACCCCGGCCGGCGACTTCCGATTCTTCGCCGCGCCGGGCTCCTGGCGGCTGCGCGCCCTGACCGACGCCGGCGACGGTGACGCGCTGGTGGCGCCGACCGGCGCGGGCCTGCACGAGGTCGACGTCAAGGTCGCCTGAGCAGACGTTAGAATCGCATCGTGGTCCTGTTCTTCGAATTACTGCTTGTCGCGGCGGTCGTCGTCATCACCTGGTTCGCGCTGTACGCGCTGTACCGGCTGGTCACCGACGAGTCGTGACCGACGCGCACCCCGACGGCCCCGCACCCGGGTCCGGTGATCGTGCGGTCGCCTCGGCGGCCGAACGCGCAAAGCTCACCTCGTCGCGCAACATTCCGACGTTCGACGATCTGCCGTTGACCGACACCGCCAACCTGCGCCTCGGCGCGGATCTGAGCGGCGCCCTGCTCGCACTGCTGCCGCTGGTCGGCGTCTGGCGCGGCGAGGGTGAGGGCCGCGACGCGCACGGCGACTACCGGTTCGGCCAGCAGATCGTCGTCTCGCACGACGGCGCCGACTACCTGAACTGGGAGGCCCGGTCCTGGCGGCTGACCGACGACGGTGAGTTCGACGGGCACAGCCTGCGGGAGACCGGTTTCTGGCGGTTCGTCAACGATCCGGCCGACCCGGACGAGACCCAGGCCATCGAACTGCTGCTGGCGCACTCGGCCGGCTACATCGAGATGTTCTACGGCAGGCCGCTGGGCCCGTCGTCGTGGGAGCTGACCACCGACGCGCTCGCCCGCAGCCGGTCCGGCCTGCTGGTCGGCGGCGCCAAACGGCTCTACGGCATCGTCGAGGACGGCGACCTGGGCTACGTCGAGGAACGCGTCGACCCCGACGGCGCCCTGGTGCCGCACCTGTCGGCGCGACTGTCCCGCCACGCGGGCTAGCCCGAGGTCAGCATCGGCACCGGCGTCGCAGCCATCCACTGCCGCTGCAGCCGGTCCAGCACCCCGTCGGCGCGCAGCGCCTCCACCGCCGACGACAGGCATCCGGTCAGCGGGCTGTCCTTGTCCAGCAGCATCGCGAGCTGCTCGACGTGCTCGGGCGCCTTGGGCAGTTGCCCGACGACGACGCCGTCGGGCAGGTCGCCGGCCGCCCGCTGCGCGGTCGGCAGATCCATCACCAGGGCGTCGACCTTTCCGCCGGACAGCGCCGCGATCGCCTGGTCGTTGGAGTCGTACACCGTGATCGGGGTGGCGTGCGACAGCATCCGCGCGGTCAGCGCACCGGTGGTGCCGGCCTCCGCGCCCAACCGCAGTCGGCCCAGCGCGGTGGTGCTGCGCAGGCCGGCCGCCGCCGAGCCCGCGACGGTGAGCACCGCCTGGTCGACGTCGTAGTACGGCGCGGAGAAGTCGACGATCTCGCGGCGCTGGTCGGTGATGGAGAACTGGCTGATCGCGGCGTCGAAGGGTTTCGGGCCGGGCGCCATCGCGGTGCTGAACGGCAACCGGGTCCAGCGCACCCGATCCGGCGGGTACCCGAGCTGCTCCGCGGCGGCGTAGGCGACCGCCGATTCGAACCCCTCGCCGTTGGCCGGCTGATCGGCGACAAACCACGGCCGGTAGGCGGGCTGGTCGGTGGCAAAGGTGAACACCCCGGCGGTCAGGGTGTCGAGCTGTCCGGGCGTACACCGCGGGCCCGGCGCCGGGTCGGGCCCGGCGCAGCCGACCGCGGCCAGCACCAGCGCGGCCAGCGTCGCGATCCGGGCCGCCGTCGGGAACATTCGGTCATTTTCGTCCATCGTCGCCGCGGCGCGGCGGGCAGGTCCGGCAAACCCCGGGTGCACGGCCCCCGAGCCACACGTCTGGGATCCGGCGAAGCCGGGGCTCGGGGGCCGGGGTGACCGTCGATCCGGCCGGCGCTCCCGGGCGTGGCGCGCTCCGGTGCGCACGGCCGACGGTCACCTCACACGCCGGGTATCGGCGACGCTACTCCCGCCCGGGCCATCCGTCGACCGAATTACCGGCCGCCGATCGCGGCGTCGACCAGGCCGGCGAACTCCACGGCCAGCGGGGCGGGCGGCAGCGCGACGCCGTCGAGGGTGTGCACCCGCGCCCCGAGGGTGATGCTGGACAGCAGCCACACCCCCTGCGCGGCGAACAGGTCCGCCGGGCGCAGCGCGCGGTAATCGCAGTCATAGCCGGCGTCGCGCGCGGCGGTGAACAGCGCCGCCGCGGTGGTGCCGCGCAGGATCGGGTACCACGGCGGCGGGGTCAGCAGGCAGGGCCGGCCGTCGTCCCCGGCGACCGCGATCACCACCGTCGACCGCGGGCCCTCCAGCACCAACCCGTCGGAGCTGACGAACACCACGTCGTCGGCGCCGACGCCGGCGGCGTGCCGCAGCGCGGCCATGTTCACCGCGTAGGACAGCGTCTTGGCCCCGGCCAGCAGCCACGGCAGCCGGGACCGGGCACCGGAGTCCAGCCCGCGGTCCAGCAGCACCGCGGAGATCCCGTCGGCGCGGGCGGCGGCGATCCGCGCCGCCAGCGGCGACACCGTGACGTATGCCGTCGGCGCCGATCCGCTCTCCCGGCCCCGGGTGTAGACCAGCCGCAGCGCCCCCTCGGCGCCGGGGCCCCACGCCGCGGCCGCGGCGTCGATGGCCCGGCGCCAGGCCTGCGGGTCCGGGACGGGCAGGTCCAGCATCGCCGCCGAGGCGGCCAACCGGGTCAGGTGCGCGTCCACCACCCGGGCCCGGCCGCCGCGCACCAGCAGCGTCTCGAACACCCCGTCGCCGCGGACCGCGGCCAGGTCATCGGCGCACAGCAGCGGCGCGTCGGGATCGTGCACCACACCGTCGAGGGTGACCACCACAGCCATGGGGCCATAGCGTAGACGCGGCCGGTCCCGGGGTCCGTAGAGTTGAGCCGTGGCTGCCGTCCCCGCTCCCGATCCCGGCCCCGACGCGGGCGCAACCTGGCATTACGGCGACCCGCTCGGTGAGCAGCGAGCCGCGGCCACCGGCGCGGTCGTCATCGATCGGTCGCATCGCGGGGTGCTGGCCATCACCGGGGCCGACCGGCAGAGCTGGCTGCACACCATCTCCAGCCAGCACGTCGCCGCGCTGCCCGAGGGCGCCAGCACCCAGAATCTGAGCCTGGACGGGCAGGGCCGGGTCGAGGATCACTGGATCCAGTCCGAGCTGGGCGGCACCAGCTACCTGGACACCGAGCCGTGGCGCGCCGAACCGCTGCTGGCCTACCTGGCCCGGATGGTGTTCTGGTCCGACGCCGCCCCGGCCGCCGCGGACCTGGCGGTGCTGAGCCTGATCGGCCCGGCGCTGGCCGAACCGGAGTTGCGCGACGCGCTCGGGCTGACCGCGGCCGGGCAGGACGCGCTGCCCGCGGAGATGACGGCGGTGGCGCTGCCCGGCGGCGGTTTCCTGCGCCGGATGCCCAGCGCCGCGGGCGGCCCGCCGGAGCTGGACCTGCTGGTCCCGCGGGAAGCGGTGGCGGGCACCCTGGCCCGGCTGCACGCCCACGGCGCGCGCCCGGCCGGCACCTGGGCCTACGAGGCGAACCGGGTGGCCGCGCTGCGCCCCCGGCTCGGGGTGGACACCGACGAGCGCACCATCCCGCACGAGGTCGGCTGGATCGGCGGGCCCGGGGTGGGGGCGGTGCACCTGGACAAGGGCTGCTACCGCGGCCAGGAGACCGTCGCCCGGGTGCACAACCTGGGCCGGCCGCCGCGGATGCTGGTGCTGCTGCACCTGGACGGTTCCGGGGACCGGCCGCAGACCGGTGACCCGGTGACCGCGGGCGGCCGCACGGTGGGCCGGGTCGGCACCGTCGTCGAACACGCCGACCTCGGGCCGGTGGCGCTGGCGTTGGTCAAGCGCGGCGTGCCCGCCGACACCGAGCTGATCGCCGGGGCGGTGACCCCGGCGCGGATCGACGAGGATTCGCTGCCGCCGGCCGACGCACCGGGGGCCGGGCGGGTCGCCGTCGACCGGCTGCGCAGCGGTCCTGACCTGGGCTCTTAGCCTCCGGACACGGGGTAGTCCGGGGCTGCCGACATCACCGCCACGGGCACGGTAGACTGGCCGCAGGACAATACACACATTCACATCGGAGCCGCTCGGTACTTCGGGCCGCTCCGATATTGCGCGAGGGGGATCCCCCATGGGCCGCGGCCGGGCAAAGGCAAAGCAGACCAAGGTTGCACGTGAGCTTAAATACAGCTCCCCGCAAACGGATTTCGAACGACTCCGCCAGGAGCTGACCGGAGCACCCTCCAACGACAAGTTCGACGGTGACTCCTCCGATCAGTGGTCGGACGAGGACGACTGGCGGCGCTGAGGCGCCCCGGCGCCCGCGGTCGGCTCAGAACCGCGGGTGCTGCCCCACCAACGTTGCGCGCGGCGTGTCCTTGCCGCCCTTGTTGACCGTCCCCAGCACCCAGCAGTCCAGGTGCCGGGCGGTCAGGATCGCCAGCGCCCGGTCGGTGTCCTCCGGCGCGACGACGGCCACCATGCCGACGCCCATGTTGAAGGTCTTCTCCATCTCGACCCGCTCGATCCGGCCGCGCTGCGCGATCATCCCGAACACCGGGGCAGGCACCCAGGTGCCGCGGTCCATTTCGGCGGTCAGCCCGTGCGGGATCACCCGCTCCAGGTTCCCGGCCAGCCCGCCGCCGGTGACGTGGCAGAAGGTGCGGACGTGCGTCTCGGCGGCCAGCGCCAGGCAGTCCTTGGCGTAGATCCGGGTCGGCTCAAGCAGTTCCTCGCCGAGGGTGCGGCCGAACTCCTCCACGTGACCGGCCAGGTCCAGGCGTTCGATCTCCAGCAGCACCTTGCGGGCCAGCGAGTAGCCGTTGGAGTGCAGGCCGGAGGCGGCCATCCCAATGATCACGTCGCCGGGGCGGACCCGGTCTGGCCCGAGCACCTCGTCGGCCTCCACCACGCCGACCCCGCTCGCGGAGATGTCGTAGTGATCCGGCGCCATCAGGCCGGGATGCTCGGCGGTCTCCCCGCCCAGCAGCGCGCAACCGGCCTGCACGCAGCCCTCGGCGATGCCGGCGACGATGGCCTCCACCCGCTCCGGGACCACCTGGCCGATGGCGATGTAGTCCTGCAGGAACAGCGGCTCGGCGCCGCAGACCACCAGGTCGTCGACGACCATGGCGACCAGGTCGATCCCGACGGTGTCGTGGATGTCCATCGCCTGGGCGACGGCCAGCTTGGTGCCGACGCCGTCGGTCGAGGAGGCCAGCAGCGGTTCCCGGTAGTCGCCGCGCAACGCGAACAGTCCGGCGAAGCCGCCGATACCGCCCCGCACCTCCGGCCGGGTGGCGCGTTGCGCCAGCGGCTTGAGGAGTTCGACGGCACGGTCGCCGGCTTCGATATCGACGCCGGCCGACGCGTAGGAGATCCCTGGTTCAGTTCCACGCTCGGTCATCGTCATTCAATCTACCGGTCCACCCGCACGGGGACCGACCCAGCGTGGCCTGGCCCCCGAAGACGGCCTACGGCCTGCGCAGCGCCGACGCCGGATCGGCTGCGGGCTGCGCCGGCTGGCCGGGCACACCGGCCCGGGCGGCGTTGGCCAGCATCTGCTCGACGACGTTCTTGCCGAGCGCCGCCTCACCGGGCAGTTCGATCGGGTAGACGCCGTCGAAGCAGGCCCGGCACAGCCGGTCGATGGGCTGCGCGGTGGCGCGGATCATCCCGTCCAGCGAGATGTAGTCCAGCGTGTCGGCGCCGATCGCGTGCCGCACCGCCTCCAGCATCCCCGCCTGGGAGCCCTCGGTGTTGGCGGCGTTGGCGATCAGCTCGGCCGGGGAGGCGAAGTCAATGCCGTAGAAGCACGGCCACTTCACCGGCGGCGAGGCGATCCGAACGTGCACCTCCAGCGCGCCGGCCTCCCGCAGCATCCGGATCAGCGAGCGCTGGGTGTTGCCGCGCACGATGGAGTCGTCGACGACGATCAGCCGCTTGCCGCGGATCATCTCCTTGAGCGGGTTGAGCTTGAGCCGGATGCCGAGCTGGCGGATGGTCTGCGACGGCTGGATGAAGGTGCGCCCGACGTAGGCGTTCTTCATCAGGCCCTGACCGAACGGCACCCCGGACTCCTGGGCGTAGCCGACCGCGGCCGGCGTGCCGGATTCCGGGACGCCGATCACCAGGTCGGCGTCCACCGGCATCTCCCGGGCCAGTTCGCGGCCGATCTCCACCCGGGTGGAGTGCACCGAGCGGCCGGCCAGGTTGCTGTCCGGGCGGGCCAGGTAGACGTATTCGAAGACGCAGGCCTTGGGGGTCGCCTCGGCGAACCGGGTCGAGCGCACCCCGTCGGCGTCGATGGCCAGCAGTTCGCCGGGCTCGATGTCGCGGACGAAGGAGGCGCCGACGATGTCCAGCGCCGCGGTCTCCGAGGCCACCACCCAGCCGCGGTCCAGCCGGCCCAGCGACAGCGGGCGCACCCCGTGCGGGTCGCGGGCGGCGTAGAGGGTGTTCTCGTCCATGAAGGTCAGGCAGAACGCGCCCCGGACGGTCGGCAGCAGCTCCAGGGCGGCCTGCTCCAGGGTCGCGTCGGCCGCGCCGTGGGCCAGCAGCGCGCCGAGGATGTCGGAGTCGGTGGTGGCGCCCATCGCGCCGTTGTTCATCAGCCCGGCGTCCCGGGCCCGGCCGGCCAGGTCGGTGGTGTTGACCAGGTTGCCGTTGTGGCCGAGCGCCACCCCGGTGCCCGCGGCGGTGTGCCGGAAGACCGGCTGGGCGTTCTCCCAGGTGGTCGAGCCGGTGGTGGAGTAGCGGCAGTGCCCGACGGCGACGTGGCCGACCATTCCAGCCAGGGTGGCCTCGTCGAAAACCTGGGACACCAGGCCCAGATCCTTGAAGACGATGATCTGCGATCCGTCGGCGACGGCGATGCCGGCCGCCTCCTGGCCACGGTGTTGTAGCGCATAAAGGCCGTAGTAAGTGAGCTTGGCAACATCTTCGCCCGGTGCCCAAACCCCGAAGACGCCACACTCTTCACGAGGGGCTTGTTCGTCGGGCTCTATCGGCTGCTCTGTCACGTTGGGGCTGCTCCCGGACGTCGCGGTGGCTGACGGGGCCAGTCTACGGGCCGGTAATCGGATTCACCTAGATGAGCCGGCGTCGGCGGTGCCCCGGACCCCCGAAATACCGGGCCGGATCGGTGGTACCGGCGGCCCGCACCGGAATACGCTTGGGGTCGCACGACCGGGGGAGGCAACCGTGCGCACTCACGCTGGTATCGGAGGGAAAGCCGTTGCGGCGGCGGCGCTGGTCGCCGTCGGCCTCGGCGGGGTCGCGACCGCCGCCGCGGACGTGGTGCCCGGCACCGAAGACGGCTGGGGGCACCCGCCGGGCGGTGTCATGCTCACCGTCGACGGGGACGACGGCTCGGGCAACCACACGCTGACCCTCACCTGGGGAAACATCGACCCCGTCCTGAAGGACGATGGGTACTGGCTGTGCGCGGTGACCGAACGCTCCACCACCACCCGGAAGGGGACCGAGGGCAGCAATTCGGGCAACGTTCCGGTGCTGAACCTGGCCTACGACGTGAAGCTGCTCCCGGCCACCGGCGGTAGCTCCCAGCGCCAGGTCAGCGCGCCGGCCGGGGAGCGGCTCCAGATGGGCCTGCAGTGCAGCACCCACTGGCCCGGAGCGTTTGCCACCACACCGCCCAGCGCCCCGTTCGGCTGGACGTTCCAGTACCAACTGAGCTGACCGGGTCAGCCACCCAGCGGCAGCACCGGCAGCCACCCGGTGATCTCCGCGGCCCGGGCCCCGGAGACTTCCACCGCGGGCCCCGCGGCGTCGAGTTCCAGCAGCCCGGTGGCCAGCAGCAGCCAGGTCCGCGGATCGGTCTCCAGCACGTTGGGCGGGGTGCCGCGGGTGTGCCGGGGACCGGCGATGCACTGCACGGCGACGAACGGCGGGACGCGCACCTCCACGCTGGCTCCGGGTGCGGCGGCGGCCAGCGTCCGGGCGGTCAGCCGGACCGCGGCGGCCAGCGCGGCCCGCGCGGGGGCCGGCGCCGCCTCGTCACGCAGCCAGTCGGCCAGCGCCAGGACCGCGGCGCGGGTCGTCGCCGGGTCGGGGGTGCTGCGCGGGGCCATCGGGTCAGCCTGTCACGGCGGCCGCGCGGCGCCGCACCGCCAGGGTGGCCAGCGCCCCGGCCTCGTTGACGGCCAGGTGCGCCAGCATCGGCGCCAGCAGGGAGCCGGAACGTTCCGCCAGCAGCCCGAACACCCAGCCGGCCACCCCGGTGACCGCGACGGTGCCCGGCACCGATTCGCCGGCCCGGCGGGCGCCCGGCGCGTGCGCCAGGCCGAACAGCGCGGCCTGCAGCAGTCGGCCGCGCTCAGCGCCCAGGGCGCGACGGGCCAGCGTGGCGATGGCGCCGCGGTAGAACATCTCCTCGGCCCACACCGTGCCCACCGGGATCTGCCAGGCCAGCCAGGCCCAGCCGTCCCCGGGCGGGGTGCGTTCGGCCATCCCGCGGCGCACCGCCGGCAGCAGGGTTCCGGCCGCCACCCCGAGGGCGACCGCTCCGGCCGCCGCCGCGCCCCACCGCGCGCCCGCGCGGGCCGGTGCACCGCGCAGTCCCGGCCGCGTTCCCGCCGCCAACGCCAGCGCGGTGCCGACACCGGCCCGCACCAGCGGGCGGTCCGGACTCCAGCCGCGGCTCCCAGCGGGTGAGGACGTCATCGGGCTAGTCGAGACTGCCGCGGTCCGCCACCCAGCGATGCCGGAAGGCCAGGATCCCCGCCGCGATGTCGAAGTCGGCGTCGTAGTGGATCAGCGTGAGGTCGTGTTCGGCCGCCAATGTGCCGATCAGCAGGTCGGCCATCCCGACGGTGCGGTGACGCCCCCGCCGGGCAAGGCTGCGCTGCGCCTCCAACGCCGTCTGCCAGTCTTCGTCATGGGTCGGCAGGTATTCGAACGCCAGCCGTCGATCTGCCCGCAGCTGCTCGTAGTCGTCCCCGTTTCGGGCGCTGTAGAGGGCTTCGGCGTCAAGTTGGGCCGTCGTCGCGACCAAACCCGCTTCGATCAAGGGCACCAGCCGTTCGCCCACGACCGGGTTTCTCATCCGCGCTGCGGCACTGGTGTCGATCAGATAGCGGGCGACTACCGCCATACCTCGCCCCGCCGGTCGGCATCGGCCAGCTCTTCCAGACCGCCTTCGCACAGCCACTGAATCTGGCGGGCCCGAGCGGACCGAGCTGCGGCCTGCTGCAGCGCACAGCGAACGGTGTCACTGACGCCCGAGGTCTTGAGTTCGGCCTGCGCGGCCGCCAACAGGTCGTCATCCAGGTCGATCAGCCGTTTCGTCACCGCTGCCACACCCCCGCAAAATGGATATACTTTCTATCAACCGAGTATATACAGTGGCCCCGACATCCGTCGTCAAAAACACCGCTCACCTGCCGATATGCGGGTCGGATCGCTAACCGAACAGCTTCGGCAGCGTCCCCTCCCACACCTCGCGCAGCTCGGCCAGCGGCACGCTGAACTGGCCCTGCACCTCGATGGCGTCGGAACCCTGGTCGACCACGCCGACCCGCACGCAGGGCAGCTCGCGGGCCTCGCACATCGCCTTGAACCGGCTCTCCTCGGTGCGCGGCACCGCCACCAGCACCCGGCCGGCGGACTCGGAGAACAGCCAGACGAACGGGTCGGCGTCCTCAGGCAGCACGATCCGGCAGCCGGTCTCCCCGGCCAGCGCGGACTCGACGACGGCCTGAGCCAGCCCGCCCTCGCTCAGGTCGTGGGCGGCCGAGAGCAGCCCGTCGCGCGAGGCCGCGGTCAGCACCTCGGCCAGCAGTCGCTCGCGGGCCAGGTCCACCCGCGGCGGCACCCCGCCGAGGTGGTCGGCGACCAGCTGCGCCCAGATCGACCCGTCGAACTCGTCGTGGGTGTCGCCGAGCAGCAGCAGGGTCTCGCCGGGCTCGGTGCCCAGCCCGGTCGGGATGCGCCGGGCCACGTCGTCGAGCACGCCGAGCACCCCGACCACCGGGGTCGGCAGGATCGGCGTCGCGCCGGTCTGGTTGTAGAAGCTGACGTTGCCGCCGGTCACCGGGATGCCCAGGGTCGCGCAGCCGTCGGCCAGCCCGCGCACGGCCTGGGCGAACTGCCACATCACGCCCGGGTCCTCCGGCGAGCCGAAGTTCAGGCAGTTGGTGACGGCGATCGGGGTGGCCCCGGTCACCGCGACGTTGCGGTAGGCCTCGGCCAGCGCCAGCTGCGCACCGGTGTACGGGTCGAGCTGGGTGTAGCGGCCCGACGCGTCGGTGGAGATCGCCACCCCGCGGCCGGTCTGCTCGTCGATCCGCAGCACCCCGCCGTCGGCGTGCTCGGCCAGCACGGTGTTGCCGCGCACGTAGCGGTCGTACTGCTCGGTGATGAACGCCCGGCTGCACAGCGCGGGGCTGGCCAGCATCGCCAGCAGGGTCTCGCGCAGCTGCTCGCCGTTCTGCGGCCGCGGCAGCGTCGCCGAGGTGTCGGCGACCAGCGCGTCCTGGCTCTCCGGCCGGGCGACCGGGCGCTGGTACACCGGCCCCTCGTGGGCGACGGTGCGCGGCGGCACGTCGACGACGGTCTGGCCGTCCCAGCTGATCACCAGCCGGTCGCCGTCGGTGACCTCGCCGATCACGGTGGCCAGCACGTCCCACTTGGCGCAGACCGCCATGAACTCGTCCACGTTGGCCGGGGTGACGACCGCGCACATGCGTTCCTGGGATTCGCTGGAGAGCACCTCGGCGGGGGTCATGCCCGACGCCCGCAGCGGCACCCGGTCCAGCTCGATGGCCATCCCGCCGTCACCGGCCGAGGCCAGCTCCGAGGTGGCGCAGGACAGCCCGGCGCCGCCGAGGTCCTGGATGCCGACCACCAGCCCGGCCGAGTACAGGTCCAGGCAGCACTCAATGAGCACCTTCTCGGTGAACGGGTCACCGACCTGCACGCTGGGCAGTTTTTTCCGGGTCTTGCCGCCGTCTGCCGACTCGTCGCCGGAGAAGGTGTCCGAGGCCAGCACCGACACCCCGCCGATGCCGTCCAGGCCGGTCCGCGCGCCGAACAGGATGATCTTGTTTCCGGTGCCCGAGGCGAACGCCAGGTGCAGGTCCTCCTTGCGCAGCACCCCCAGGCACAGCGCGTTGACCAGCGGGTTGCCCGCGTAGGAGGCGTCGAAGACGGTCTCCCCGCCGATGTTGGGCAGGCCCAGGGAGTTTCCGTAGCCGCCGACGCCGCGGACCACGCCGTCGAGCACCCGGCGGGTGTCGGGGGCATCGGCGGCGCCGAAGCGCAGCTGGTCCATCACCGCGACCGGCCGGGCGCCCATCGCCATGATGTCGCGGACGATGCCGCCGACGCCGGTGGCCGCACCCTGGTAGGGCTCCACGTAGGACGGGTGGTTGTGCGACTCCACCTTGAAGGTGACCGCCCAGCCGTCGCCGATGTCGACGACGCCGGCGTTCTCGCCGATGCCGGCCAGCATCGCCGCCTTCATCTCCTCGGTGGTGGTCTCCCCGAAGTAGCGCAGGTGCACCTTGGAGGACTTGTAGGAGCAGTGCTCGCTCCACATCACCGAGTACATCGCCAGCTCGGCGTCGGTGGGTCGACGGCCCAGGATCTCCCGAATCCGCTGGTACTCGTCGTCCTTGAGACCCAGCTCACGGTAGGGCTGCGGGTGATCGGGGGTGGCGGCGGCGTGCTCGACGGTGTCGACCGGGGCGGCGTGGATGCTCACCCCGACAGTCTAAGGAGTCGGTTCGAGCCCGGGCGCCGAGCGGCGGCCAACTCGGCGAATCCGGGACGGGCAACGTCGCCGCTCGATAGGATTTCCCGTGGTCAGCCCGACCAACGGGCCGCGATTCCGGGGTCCGAATGGAAAGGAAATCATGCACAAAGCAGCAAAGCGCACCGCCGCGGTCTCGGCCGCGGTCCTCGGCATCGCCCTGTTCGGCTCCGCCTGCAACACCACCAAGGAGGACGCCAGGGACGCGATGGACTCGGCCACCTCGGCGGCCTCCTCGATCGCGGCATCGGCCACCTCGGCGGCCAGTTCGGTGGCCTCCTCGGTCCTCAACGCCCCCGAACCCACCAAGATCGCCGGCGAGGACGGCACCGAGTACACCGTCGAGGGTGCTCTGCTGGAGAAGTACAACGCGCTCGACGAGACCTCCAAGGGCGCCCTCGGCGCCCCGCTCGGTGAGCAGGAGAAGAACGAGGACGGCGGCGTCTACCAGCCGTTCAAGGGTGGCGTGATCATCAGCAGCGACGCGGGCACCTTCGTGGTGTGGGGCCTGATCCGCGACAAGTGGAATGAGCTGGGCGGCTCGCAGGGCGAGCTGGGCTACCCGACCAGCGACGAGACCACCAACGCCGACGGCCAGAAGCAGAGTGTCTTCCAGAACGGCACCCTGACTTGGACCGAGGGCGAGGCCGAGGCCGTCGTGGTCGAGGCACCCGCGCCCAGCGCGGAGCCGACGCCCTAACCCGGCGCCAGGAACGCGGCCAGCGCCGCCGCGTACGCCCCGACGTCGTGGGCGCCCATCAGCTCGCGGGCCGAGTGCATCGCCAGCTGCGGGGCGCCCACGTCGACGGTCGGGATGCCGGTGCGGGCGGCGGTCATCGGGCCGATGGTGGAGCCGCACGGCAGGTCCGCGCGGTGCTCGTAGCGCTGCAGCGGCACCCCGGCCTGCCGGCAGGCCAGTTCGAACACCGCCGCGGTGCGCCCGTCGGTGGCGTAGCGCAGGTTCGGCTGCACCTTGAGCACCGGCCCGCCGTTGACCGCGATCGGGTGCCCGGGCTCGTGCCGGTCCGGGTAGTTCGGGTGGGTGGCGTGCGCCATGTCGCCGGAGGCGATCACCGAGCCGGTCAGCCGGCGCAGGAAGTCCGCGCGGTCCCCGCCCTCGGTCGCGACGATCCGCTCCAGGGTGCTGATCAGCAGGTCCGAGCCGGCGCCGTGATCGGAGGTGGAGCCGACCTCCTCGTGGTCGAACAGCGCCAGCACCGGCAGCCGCGCACCGGGCTCGGTGGCCAGCAGCGCCGACAGCCCGGCGTAGCAGGTGGCCTGGTTGTCCAGCCGCGGCGCGGACAGGAAGGCCCCGTCGCCCCACACCCGCGACGGCGTCAGATCGTGGGTCATCAGCTCGAAGGACAGCACCGCGGCCGGATCCAGCCCGGCCCGGGCGGCCACCTCGGCGACAAAGCCGCGCGCCGCACCCGCCCACACCGCGTTGACGTGCCGCTGCGGATCCAGCTTGACCGCGGCCCGGTCCTCGGCGAGGTGGATGGCCAGCTGCGGCACCCGCAGCAGCGGCTCGTCGACCCGCACCAACTCGTGCGCCACCCCGCCGGGCGAGCCGGGGTCGGCGACCGCGATCATCCCGGAGATGCCCAGCTCGCGGTCCAGCCACGAGTTCAGCCACGCCCCGCCGTAGGGGGCCAGCGCCACCTGCTGCCAGCCGGCCACCACCCGGTCGGGATGCTGCTTGACCCGCAGGTTGGGGCTGTCGGTGTGCGCGCCGATGATCCGGAAGTCGCGCCCCGGTGCGCCGGTGCCGTCCCAGGCGATCAGCGAGCCGGCCCGCACCACGAAGCAGCGCCGCCCGCCGGCCGGCCAGGCCGCGGTCTCGGCGAGCTCGGTGTAGCCTGCCGCGCGCAGCGCCTCGGCGACCGTCGTGCAGACGTGGTACGGGGACGGGGAGGCATCGATGAAGGCGGCCAGGCCGGCGGCAGTGGCGGTCATGGCCCCCATCTTTCGCCAGCCGCCGAACGGCGCCGCGATGAGGGTCGCCGCGGCGCCGGGTGCGGCCCGGTTAGACGCCGGCCAGCACCGTGTCGAGCACCGAGAAGAACATCCCGAGCCCGTCGTCGCTGGGGCCGGTCAGCGCCTCGGTGGCGTGCTCGGGGTGCGGCATCAGGCCGACGACGCGCCCGTTGGGCGAGCTGATGCCGGCGATGTCGTTGCGGGAGCCGTTGATGTTGTCGGTGTAGCGGAACACCACCCGGCCCTCGCCCTCCAGCTCGGCCAGCACCTCGGGGCCGGCCTGGTAGCGGCCCTCCCCGGACTTCAGCGGGATCAGGATCTCCGCGCCGGCGTCGTAGCGCGACGTCCAGGCGGTGCTGTTGTTGTCCACCCGCAGCCAGATGTCGCGGCAGACGAAGTGCAGCCCGGCGTTGCGGGTCAGCGCGCCGGGCAGCAGCCCGGCCTCGCACAGCACCTGGAAGCCGTTGCAGATGCCGAGCACCGGCATGCCGCGGCCGGCGGCGGCCACCACCTCGCCCATCACCGGGGCGAACCGGGCGATGGCACCGGCGCGCAGGTAGTCGCCGTAGGAGAAGCCGCCGGGCACGATGACCGCGTCGACCCCCTTGAGGTCGGAATCGCCGTGCCACAGCGGCACCGCCTCTGCGCCGACGGCCCGCACCGCGCGGGCGGCGTCGACGTCGTCGAGGGTGCCGGGGAAGGTGATGACCCCGATCCGGGCGCTCACGGCTGGTCGTCCCGCAGCACCACCCAGTCCTCGATCACCGTGTTCGCCAGCAGCGACTCGGCGATCTCGGCGAGTTCGGCGTCGCCGACGCTGTCGTCGACCTCGAGCTCGAACCGCTTGCCCTGGCGGACGTCGGTGATCCCGGGGTGGCCGAGCCGGCCGAGCGCTCCGACGATGGCCTGGCCCTGCGGATCGAGAATCTCGGACTTGGGCATCACGTGTACAACGACGCGGGCCACGCGCGGCTCCTTGAATTCGGCGGGAGGGTGCGCGGCTAACTCTACCGGCGCACAATCTGGGACATGGAACTGACGCATTTCGGCCATTCCTGTCTGCTGGCCGGCTTCCCCGGCGCCCCGGGCGCCGCGACCACCACGATCCTGTTCGATCCGGGTAATTTCTCGCACGGTTTCGAGGGGATCACCGGGCTGGATGCGATTCTGATCACCCACCAGCACCCCGACCACGCCGACCCGGCCCGGCTGCCCGCGCTGGTGGCGGCCAATCCGGGGGCGGCGCTGTACGCCGACCCGCAGACCGCCGCGCAGTTGGGCCCGCCGTGGACCGCGGTGCGGGTCGGCGACGCGTTCACCGTCGGCGGGCTGCGGATCCGCGGCACCGGCGGACGGCACGCGGTGATCCACCCGGAGATCCCGGTGATCGACAACATCTCCTACCTGGTCGGCGACGACGAGCACCCGGCCAAGCTGATGCACCCCGGGGATGCGCTGCACCTGCCGGGCGAGCCGGTGCACGTGCTGGCCGCCCCGGCCGCCGCGCCGTGGATGAAGGTGTCCGAGGCGGTGGACTACCTGCGCGCGGTGGCGCCCAGCCACGCGGTGCCGATCCATCAGGGCATCATCACCGAGGACGCCCGCGGGATCTTCTACGGCCGGCTCACCGAAATGTGCGACACCGACTTCCGGGTGCTGTCCCCGGAGGCCGCCGCGGACTTCTAAACCTGGCGGGCGGTCGCCCGGCCGGCCGCGCGGCCGCTGAAGATGCAGCCGCCGAGGAAGGTGCCCTCCAGCGAACGGTAGCCGTGCACCCCGCCGCCGCCGAACCCGGCGGCCTCCCCCGCCGCGTACAGCCCGGGGATCGGATCCCCGTCGGCGCCGAGCACCCGGGAGTCCAGGTCGGTTTCCAGCCCGCCGAGGGTCTTGCGGGTCAGCACGTGCAGCTTGACCGCGATCAGCGGCCCGGCCTTCGGGTCGGTGATGCGGTGCGGGGCCACCACCCGGGACAGCCGGTCCGGCAGGTAGGCCCGGGCGCCGCGGATGGCGGTGATCTGGCCGTCCTTGGTGAACCGGTTGGCGACCTCCCGATCGCGGGCGGTGACCTCGGCGGACACCGTGTCGAAGTCCAGCGGCTCGACGTCGGGCAGCGCGTTCATCCGGTCCACCAGCTCGCGCAGCGTGCCGGCGCTGACGAAGTCGGCGCCGCGGTCGACGAACGCCTGCACCGGCGCGGGCGCCCCGGGCCGGATCCGGGACAGCAGCTGCCGGACGCTGCGCGAGGTGAGGTCGGGGTTCTGTTCCTGGCCGGAGAGCCCGAACTCCTTCGCGATGATCCGGGCGTTGAGCACGAACCAGCTGTAGTCGTGGCCGGAGGCGGTGATGTGCGCCAGCGTGCCGAGGGTGTCGTAGCCGGGGTACAGCGGGCCGGGCAGCCGGTGGCCGGTGGCGTCCAGCCACAGCGACGACGGTCCGGGCAGGATCCGGATGCCGTGATTGGGCCACACCGGGTCGTAGTTGGTGATGCCCTCGGTGTAGTGCCACATCCGGTCCCGGTTGATCACCCGGCCGCCGGCGGCCTCGGTGATGCCGATCATCCGGCCGTCGACGTGCGCGGGCACCCCGGTCAGCAGCTGACCGGGGATCCGGCCGAGCCGTTTGGGCCAGTTCTTCCGAACCAGGTCGGTGTTGCCGCCGATGCCGCCGCTGGCGACGATGACGGCCTGGGCCTGAAACTCGAACGCGCTGAACACCTTTCGGCTCGACGCCACGCCGCGGGCGGTGTCGCTGGGCTCCAGGATCGCCCCGCGCACCCCGGTGACCGCGCCGTCGGAGACGATCAGCGAATCGACCCGGTGCCGGTGCGCGAACCGGACCCGCGGGTTGCCGAGCAGCCGGCGGGCGAACACGTCGACCAGCGCCGGTCCGGTGCCCCAGGTGATGTGGAACCGGGGCACCGAGTTGCCGTGCCCGCGGGCGTCGTAGCCGCCGCGTTCGGCCCACCCGACCGCCGGGAAGATCTTCAGGCCGCGCTCGGTGAGCCAGGAATGCTTCTCCCCCGCGGCGAACTCGACGTAGGCCTGCGCCCACTGCCGGGGCCAGTGGTCCTCGACCCGGTCGAAGCCCGCGGTGCCCATCCAGTCCTGCACGGCCAGCTCCAGGCTGTCCCGGATACCCATCCGGCGCTGCTCCGGGCTGTCCACGAAGAACAGCCCGCCGAACGACCAGTACGCCTGTCCGCCAAGGTTTGCGGCGTTCTCCTGGTCGACGATCAGGACGCTGCGGCCCCGCTCGACGATCTCGCAGGCGGCGACCAGCCCCGCCAGCCCGGCTCCGACGATGATGACGTCCGCGTCCATGACCTCACGCTAGCGTGCCGGGCGGCCCGGGGTGCGGCGATCCGCCCGCGGCCGACAGCAGCCAGGCGTACTGGAAGGCGACTTCCTTCCACCGCTCGTAGCGCCCGCTGATGCCGCCGTGCCCGGCGGTCATCTGGGTCTTGAGCAGCACCGGATGGTCGTCGGTCTTGGCGTGCCGCAGCGCGGCGACCCACTTGGCCGGCTCCACGTAGAGCACCCGGGTGTCGTTGAGTGAGGTCATCGCCAGGATCGCCGGGTAGTCCCGGGCGGCGACGTTCTCGTACGGCGAGTAGCCGGCCATCAGATCGTAGATGTCCTTGTCCGCCAACGGGTTTCCCCACTCGTCCCATTCGGTGACGGTGAGCGGCAGGGACGGGTCGAGCATCGAGGTCAGCGGGTCGACGAACGGCACCTGCGCCAGGATCCCGGCGAACAGCTCCGGGGCCAGGTTGGCCACCGCGCCCACCAGCAGGCCGCCCGCGCTGCCGCCGAGGGCCACCTGCCGGCGGGGCTCGGTCACCCCGGTGTCGACCAGATGGCGTGCCACCGCGATGAAATCGGTGAAGGTATTCGGCTTGTCGGCCAGCTTGCCGCGCTCGTACCAGAGCCGCCCCAGCTCGCCGCCGCCGCGGACGTGCGCGATGGCGAACACCATCCCGCGGTCCAGCAGCGAGAGCCGGGCGATGGAGAACCGTGGATCCTCGCAGGCCTCGTAGGCGCCATAGCCATAGACCAGGGTGGGCGCGGGCAGGCTCACCCCGCGGCGGTGGATCACCGAGATCGGCACGCGCGCACCGTCGTCGGCGGTGGCCCAGTCCCGGTACTCGAGATAGTCCTCGGCCCGGTAGCCGCCGAGCACCGGCTGTTCGCGCAGCAGGATCCGCTCACCGGTGGCCAGGTCCAGGTCGTAGACCCGCATCGGGGTGATGAACGAGGTGGCCGCGAACCGCAGCCGGCCGGCCGACCAGTTCGGGTTGGCGCCCAGGCCCACCGACATCAGCTCGGAGTCCAGCCGGACGTCTTCGGCGGTGCCGTAGCCGGTGGCGGTCAGCGGCCACAGCCGCATCCGCGGCAGTCCGTCGCCGCGGTAGCTGACCACCAGGTGATCGGCGAACGCGTCGACGCCGTCGATCCGCACGTCGTCGCTGCCCGCGATGAGCACGGTCTGGGCGGCGGGGTCCTCGATCGGGGCCTCGGTCAGCGCGAAGTTGACCGCGCCGTCGTTGTGCACGAACAGGAATCGGTCGGCGCCGGCGATCACCGCGTGCTCGACGGAGTACTCGATGCCGTCGCGGCGGCCCAGGATCGAGGTGAACTCGGCCGCCGGGTCGGCGGCGTCGCCGTAGAACACCTCCGAGGTCACCCCGGAGCCGGCGGCGATCATCACGAACCTGTTGCTGCGGGTGCGCC
This sequence comes from Mycolicibacterium fallax, assembly GCF_010726955.1. Lineage (NCBI taxonomy): Bacteria > Bacillati > Actinomycetota > Actinomycetes > Mycobacteriales > Mycobacteriaceae > Mycobacterium > Mycolicibacterium fallax. Next base: position 3,639,186 of record NZ_AP022603.1, on the reverse strand, counting down.
CGACGCCCAGCCAGAACCGTTCGTCGGGTTCGTGGTACACCCGCTGGCCGGGCAGGCCGGAGCCGATCCGGTGCCGCCACACGGTGTCGGTGCGCCACGCGTCGTCGACGGTCAGGTAGTAGACGGTGCGACTGTCCGCGGCCCAGGTCACCCCGGCGGCGATCCCGGTGATCTCGTCGGGATAGTGCTCGCCGGTGCGCAGGTCCTTGAACCGCAGCGTGTACCGCTCGTCGCCGACGACGTCGACCGCGTAGGCCAGCACATCGCCGTCCAGGCTGACCGCGGCGGCGCCGAGGGAGAAGAACTCGTGCCCCTCGGCGAGCTCGTTCTCGTCGAGCATGACCTGTTCGCCGGGCACCGTGGCGTCCTCGCCGAGCACCGGCGGCACCCAGTCGTCGGGATCGGCGACCGGGCAACGGCATTGCAGCCCGTACTGGCGGCCCTCGTAGCTGCGTGCGTAGTACCAGTAGTCGCCGCGGCGGGTCGGCACCGACAGGTCGGTCTCCTTGGTGCGCGCCTTGATCTCGTCGAAAATGGCGCGCTGCAGCGGTTCCAGGTCCGCGGTGACCGCGTCGGCGTAGGCGTTCTCGGCCTCCAGGTACCCGAGCACCGCCGGGTCGGCCTTGTCGCGCAGCCACTCGTAGTGATCGACGAACACCTCGCCGTGGTGCTCGCGCCGGGACGGCACGCGTTTGGCGGCCGGCGGTTTCGGTGCGCTCACGACCGGGGTCCCAGCCAATCGGCGAAGCTGCGCCCCGAGATCCGTTCGTAGGCCTCGATGTAGCGCGCCCGGGTGACCTCGACGACGTCGGCGGGCAGCGGCGGCGGCGGGCCGCCGGCGTGCCGGTCCCAGCCGGTCTGCGGCGCGGTCAGCCAATTGCGCACGTACTGCTTGTCGTAGCTGGGCTGCACCACCCCGGGGGTGTATTCGTCGGCGCGCCAGTACCGCGACGAGTCCGGGGTGCACACCTCGTCGGCCAGCCGCAGCGTGCCGTGCGCATCGACGCCGAACTCGAACTTGGTGTCGGCGATGATGACGCCCTTGGTCAGCGCGTGCGCGGCGGCCCGGGCGTAGACGGTCAGGGTGTGCTCGCGCAGCTGGTCGGCGCGCACCCCGCCGACCAGGGCGACGACGTCGGCGTAGCTGATGTTCTCGTCGTGCTCGCCGAGCTCGGCCTTGCTGGCCGGGGTGAAGATCGGCTCGTCGAACCGGCTGGCCTCGGTCAACCCGGGCGGCAGCGCGATGCCGCACACCGAGCCGGTGGCCTGGTAGTCGACCAGCCCGGAGCCGGTGAGGTAGCCGCGGGCCACGCACTCCACCGGCATCATGTCCAGCCGCTGCACCACCAGCGCGCGGCCCAGCACCTCGGCGGGGATGCGCGGATCGTCGGGGGGCCCGGCGAGCTGGTTGGGCACCTCGAGCAGCTCGAACCAGAACATGCTCATAGCGGTGAGGATCCGGCCCTTGTCCGGGATGGTGGTGTCCAGGATGTGGTCGTAGGCCGAGATGCGGTCGGTGGCGACGAACAGCAGGGTCTGCTCGTCGATGCCGTAGAGCTCGCGGACCTTTCCGCTGGCCAGATGCCGGTAATCGGACAACGCGGGACGCATCGGGTCAGCCTATCGACCCCGCCGCCGCCCCCGACGTGCTGGGATCACCGGTATGAGTTCGCGGTATTTGCCCTACGCCAGCCGGCCGCACCGATTCCTGGCCCAGTTCACCGCCGATGTGCTGGTCATCGGCTGGATCGTGGTGTGGGTGCTGATCGGTGTCTTCGTGCACGCGGCGGTCGACTCGATCGCCGAGGTGGGCCGCCAGGTGCAGAGCGGGGCCGCGGGCATCTCGACGAACCTGGGCTCGGCCGGCGACACCGCCGACCGGGTGCCGCTGGTCGGCGATCAGCTGGCCAAGCCGCTGGACGCCGCCGCCACCGCCGCCCTGGAGCTCGCCGACGCCGGGCAGAACCTGTCCGACACCGCGACCTGGCTGGCCTGGCTGCTGGCCGTCGCGGTGGCCGCGGCGCCGATCCTGGCGGTCGCCGGGCCGTGGCTGTACCTGCGGATCCGGTTCTTCCGGCGCAAGCGGCTGGTGCTGACGCTGGCGTCCTCGCCGGCCGGGGCGGATCTGCTGGCGCTGCGGGCGCTGACCAACCGGCCGGTGCGACGGCTGGTCCGGGTCAGCGAGGATCCGGCCGGGTCCTGGCGCCGCCGCGATCCGGAGGCGATCGGCGCGCTGGTGGGCCTGGAATTGCGCGCGGCCGGGATGCGGACCCCGCGGACCGCGATATCGTGACGCTTTCGGCCCGGCGCCGGGCCGCTGCACCAGGGCCGCTACCGCGGCCGGGTGTTGATCGCCCACACCGGCGGCACCGTCGGGGAACTGGAGATCACCGGCAGTTCGTCACCCTGCCGCAGTTCCCCGCCATCGCCGCGGCACTCGACCGGATGGTGAACGCCCCGGTCGGCTAGCTCAGAGCAGGCCGGGGATCAGCGCGCGGCGCCCGGCGGGATAGTCGTCGAACTTCTCCCGGTACCAGCGGTGGGTGGCCAGCGCCCGCGGCACCAGGTTGCCCGCGGTGATCAGCAGGATCACCACACCGGCCAGCGACCAGGTCAGCAGCGCGAACCCGGTCCAGGCGATCAGCTCGCCCAGGTACGCCGGGCTGGTGACGAACCGGAACCCGCCGCCGTAGGGGATCCGGTACTCGGCGGCCCCGGGGTTGTTCTTGTCCCGCAGGTTGCGCACGATCGACTCCGAGGAGATCAGCAGCGCGAACCCGCCGAGGTAGATCGCCAGCCCGATCAGAAACCGCGGGTCGGTCAGCCAGCCGGTGCCGTACAGGTGCTTGTAGTCGTGGCTGAAGAACGCGCCGTTGAGGTAGCCGTGCATCGCGGTGATGACCATGCCGAAGCCCAGCACCATCACGCCGAAGCTGGCCTGCTTGCCCGGCACCTGCCGGATCGACAGCGGGAAGAACCAGCCCCGGTTGCCGTAGTGCATCAGCCAGATCGCGGCCAGCACCAGCGGCACCACCTCGAACCGCTGCGGACCGGACAGGAAGAAGACCAGGAACACCACGGTGGCCGGGATCTCCATCAGCCACCAGCCCAGCTTCGGGTTGAGCTTGATCCCGCCCGCGGCATCGCCGAACCGGCCGTACGGGCTCTGCATGAACAGCCCGCCGATGATCACCAGGGCCGCGATGCCCAACCCGATGGTCAGCACGGTGTCGTAGCCGGCGTTGCCGGTGTACCAGGTCACAGGATCGCCCCGGGCCGGTAGCCGGCGGCGTCGGGGTATTGGGCGACCAGCGCGCCGACGGCGGCGAGCACCTCGTCGACCTGGTCGGCGGCCGCACCGGTGAACGCCTCCTTGTCGGCCAGCGCGGCGTCCAGGGCGGCCCGGTCCAGCGGCAGCCGGTCGTCGGCGGCCAGCCGGTCCAGCAGGTCGGGGTCGCGGCCCTGCTCGCGCATGGCCAGCGCGACGGCCACCGCGTGCTCCTTGATCACCTCGTGCGCGGTCTCCCGGCCGACGCCGGCGCGGACCGCGGCCATCAGGATCCGGGTGGTGGCCAAAAACGGCAGGTAGCGGTCGAGTTCCCGGGCGATCACCGCCGGGTAGGCGCCGAACTCGTCGAGCACGGTCAGGAAGGTCTCGATCTGCCCGTCGACGGCGAAGAACGCATCCGGCAGCGCGACCCGGCGCACCACCGAGCAGAACACGTCGCCCTCGTTCCACTGCGCGCCGGCCAGCTCGGCGGCCATCGAGGCGTAGCCGCGCAGGATCACCTGCAGGCCGTTGACCCGCTCGCAGGACCGGGTGTTCATCTTGTGCGGCATCGCCGAGGAGCCGACCTGTCCGGCCGCGAAGCCCTCGGTGACCAGCTCGTGGCCGGCCATCAGCCGCACGGTGTGGGCCAGCGAGGACGGGCCGGCGCCCAGCTGCACCAGCGCGGAGAGCACGTCGTGGTCCAGCGAGCGGGGGTAGACCTGGCCGACGCTGGACAGCACCGCGGAGAAGCCGAGGAACCCGGCGACCCGGCGCTCCAGTTCGGCGAGGGTGGCGGTGTCGCCGTCGAACAGGTCGAGCATGTCCTGGGCGGTGCCCATCGGCCCCTTGATGCCGCGCAGCGGGTAGCGGTCGATCAGCTCGCGGATCCGGGTCAGCGCGATCAGCGTCTCCTGGGCGGCCGAGGCGAACCGCTTGCCGAGCGTGGTGGCCTGGGCGGCGACGTTGTGGCTGCGCCCGGCCATCACCAGGTCCCGGTGGGCGGCGGCGTGCTCGGCCAGCCGGGCGGCCACCGCGACGCCGCGGGCGTGCACCAGTTGCAGGGACTGCCGGATCTGCAGCTGCTCGACGTTCTCGGTGAGATCGCGGCTGGTCATGCCCTTGTGCACGTGCTCGTGGCCGGCCAGCGCGTTGAACTCCTCGATCCGGGCCTTGACGTCGTGCCGGGTGACCCGTTCCCGCTCGGCGATGGCGGCCAGGTCGACGCGCTCCAGCACCCGCCGGTAGTCCTCGACGACGCCGTCGGGGACCGCGACGCCGAGCTCGGCCTGCGCGGTCAGCACGGCCAGCCACAGCCGGCGCTCGGCGATCACCTTGTTCTCCGGGGACCAGATGTCCACCATCTCGGTGCTGGCGTAGCGGTTGGCCAGAACGTTGGGGATGCTCACGGGCAGACAGCCTACGGGCGCCCGGTTTTCCGGTCGTGCCGCGCGTTGCCGTCGTAGGGCGCCAGCACGTCGATGACGTCGATCAGGGTGGCCCGCGCGGTGGCCCGCGGGGTGGCCCGCTCGTCGACCAGCGCCGAGACCACCGCGCCGTCCACCGCGCCGATCAGGGCGCCGAGGTGTTCGGTGCGGGCGTGCCGGCCGGAGCGGGTGACCACCTCGCCGACCGCGGCGGCGCGCTGCTGGCGCAGTCGGCGCTGGATGTCGCGCAGCGCCGGCTGGCGGGCGCAGGCGATGTCGCGTTCGTAGCGTGACACCAGCGCCGCGCTGCCGGGCGCGTCGTCGACGAGCAGTTCCACCAGCAGATCGGCGGTCGACTCGGCGCCGCGGCGGCGCCGGGACAGCCCGTCCAGCCGGCGCCGCAGCACGGTCTCCTCGCCGGCCGCCAGGTGCTCGACGGCGGCGGCGATCAGGTCCTCCAGCGAGGCGAAGTAGTAGGTGGTCGAGGCCAGCGGCAGCCCGGCCCGGGTCGCCACGGCGCGGTGCCGAACCGCCTCGAATCCGCCCTCGCACAGCAGCTCGGCGGCGGCGCCGACGAGCGCGTCGCGTCGACGTTCCCCCTTTGGGGTGACTGCCCCGGTCACGGTTAGTGATGGTGCCAGGAAACTACCGGCACGCTGGGGCTTTTCGCCGAAACCGCGGGCACCGGTTCGGACCTGCGACGCCGCGGTGGCATGATTGCCCGATGCCGGAACTCAGTCGCCGTGCCGCGCTGCGGCTCGGTTTCGCCGGGGTCGCCGGCGCCGTCGGCGCGGTGGCGCTCACCCCACGCGTCCCGGCCGCACCTCCCGTCGCATCGACGATGGTGACCGGCTCGTTCGTGTCGGCCGCCCGCGGCGGCGTCAACACCAATTGGGCGATCGCCCGCCCGCCCGGCCAGGGCGCGTCGTTGCGCCCGGTGATCGCGCTGCACGGCAAGGGCGGCGACGCGGCCAGCGTGATGGCCGGCGGCGTCGAATCCGGGCTGGCTCAGGCGGTGGCCGCCGGTGTGCCGCCGTTCGCGGTGGTCTCCGTCGACGGCGGCGGCGGCTACTGGCACCGCCGGTCCTCCGGCGAGGATGCCGGGGCGATGGTGCTCGACGAGCTGCTGCCGCTGCTGGCCGAGCAGGGCCTGGACACCTCCCGGGTGGCGTTCCTGGGCTGGTCGATGGGCGGCTACGGCGCGCTGCTGCTGGGCGGCCGGCTCGGCCCGGCCCGCACCGCGGCGATCACCGCGGTCAGCCCGGCGCTGTGGATGTCGCCGGGGGCCAGCGCGCCCGGCGCGTTCGACGGGCCCGAGGACTTCGCCGCCAACAGCGTGTTCGGCATGCCCGCCCTCGGCGCCATCCCGATCCGGATCGACATCGGCACCGCCGACCCGTTCTACGACGCGACGCAGTCGTTCATCGCCCAGCTGCCGACCGCCCCGGCCGGCGGGTCGTCCCCGGGCGGGCACGACGGGGCGTTCTGGAGTTCCCAGCTGCCCGCCGAGATCGACTGGCTGGCCCCGCTGCTCACCGCCTGACAAATATTGTCGCGTTTGTAATGCCCGGATCTTCCCCGGGCCGACCCGACGGGCTAGTGTTGAGCCATACCGTATGCCTATCGGGAAGAGGTGGCCCGTCGTGGACAAAGACGACATGATCCTGATCAGCGTGGATGATCACATCATCGAACCGCCGGACATGTTCGCCAATCACCTGCCGGCCAAGTACGCCGACGACGCGCCGCGGCTGGTACACAATCCGGACGGCTCCGACACCTGGCAGTTCCGCTCCACGGTGATCCCGAACGTGGCGCTCAACGCGGTGGCGGGCCGGCCCAAGGAGGAGTACGGCCTGGAGCCCCAGGGCCTCGACGAGATCCGCCCGGGCTGCTACGACCCGCACGAGCGGGTCAAGGACCAGTCCGCCGGCGGGGTGCTGGCGACGATGAACTTCCCGTCGTTCCCCGGGTTCGCCGCCCGGCTGTTCGCCACCGAGGACCCGGACTTCTCACTGGCCCTGGTGCAGGCCTACAACGACTGGCACATCGACGAGTGGTGCGCCTCGCATCCGGGCCGGTTCATCCCGATGGCGATCCCGGCGATCTGGGATCCGCAGCTGTGCGCCCAGGAGATCCGCCGGGTCTCCGCCAAGGGGGTGCACTCGCTGACCTTCACCGAGAACCCGTGCACCCTGGGCTACCCCAGCTTCCACGACCTGGAGTACTGGAAGCCGATGTGGGACGCGCTGGTGGACACCGACACGGTGATGAACGTGCACATCGGCTCCTCGGGCAAGCTCGCCATCACCGCCCCGGACGCGCCGATGGACGTGATGATCACCCTGCAGCCGATGAACATCGTGCAGGCCGCCGCCGACCTGCTGTGGTCGGCGCCGATCAAGGCCTACCCGGACGTCAAGATCGCGCTGAGCGAGGGTGGCACCGGCTGGATCCCCTACTTCCTGGACCGGGTGGACCGCACCTACGAGATGCACTCGACCTGGACGCATCAGAACTTCGGCGACAAGCTCCCCTCGGAGGTGTTCAAGGAGCACTTCATGACCTGCTTCATCTCCGATCCGGTCGGGGTGGCCAACCGCCAGCTGATCGGGGTGGACAACATCTGCTGGGAGATGGACTACCCGCACTCGGACTCGATGTGGCCCGGCGCGCCGGAGGAACTGTGGGAGGTGTTCACCGCCAATGCCGTTCCCGACGACGAGATCAACAAGATCACCCACGAAAACGCCATGCGGCTGTATCACTTCGACCCGTTCACGCACGTGCCGCGCGAGCAGGCCACCGTCGGCGCGCTGCGGGCGACCGTTGTCGATCACGACGTCTCGATCCAGGCGCTGAGCCAGCACAAGGACCGCGCCGGCGGCGGCTACGCCGACTTCAAGTCCCGGCTGGACGCCGCCACCGCCGCGCAGCGCTGAGCGGGGCTCAGCGCAGCTCGTAGCGGATCGGCAGGTGTTTGAGGCCACCGACGAAGGTGGTGGCCATGAACGCCGGGGTGCCGGCCAGCTCCGCCGAGCGCAGCCGCGGCAGCAGCTCGGTGAAGAAGCTGTTGATCTCCATCCGGGCCAGCGCCGCGCCGAGGCAGTAGTGCACGCCGTAGCCGAAGGACAGGTGCTTGTTCGGGTCGCGGCCCACATCGAAGCGGAACGGGTCGGCGAAGATCTCCTCGTCCCGGTTCGCCGAGGCGTAGGACAGCAGCACCGACTCCCCGGCTGCGATGTCCACGCCGCGAATCCGGTAGTCGCGCTGGGCCGTTCGCATGAACTCCTTGACCGGGGTGGTCCAGCGGATCATCTCGTCGACGGCCAGCGGCATCAGCGCCGGGTCGGCCTGCAGCCGGGCCAGCTGGTCGGGGTGCTGCAGCAGCGCCAGCATGCCGCCGGAGATGCTGGCGCTGGTGGTGTCGTGCCCGGCGGCCGCGACGATCGCGTAGTAGGACACCGTGTCGATGTCACTGAGCGGTGCGCCGTCCAGGGTGGCGTTGGCGATCGCCGAGGCCAGGTCGTCGGTGGGGTTCGCGCGCCGGGACGCGGTCAGCGCGGTGAAGTAGGAGAACATTTCCAGCAGCGCGGTGGCCTGCTCGGCCTGGTCGACGTTGCGCTTGTACTCCTCGTCGTCGTTGCCGAAGAGTTCCTGGGTCAGCTTGAGCATCAGCCCGAAGTCCGATTCGGGCACCCCGAGCAGCGTCATGATCATGTACAGCGGGTAGTTGACCGCGACCTGCTGGACGAAGTCGCATTCCGGTCCGGCGGTCACCATGGTGTCGACGAAGCGCCGGGCGAGTTCGTCGGCGCGGGCCTGCAGCGCCCGCATCGCCTTGGGCCGGAACCAGTTCGCGCCGATCGCCCGCAGGTCGCGGTGCAGCGGGTCGTCGGTGTGGATCAGGGTGCGGATGCCGACGCCGGCCTGCAGTTCGTCGTTGGCCTTGGTGACCAGCACCGGCCGCGGCGCGTTGGTGAAGATGTCGTCGGCGCGCTCGATCTCCATGATGTCGGCGTGCTTGGTGATCGCCCAGAACGGCGCGTAGTCGGGCACCTCGACCCAGGCCACCGGCGCGGTGGCGCGCAGCCGGGTCAGGCCGGCGTGCAGGCGTTGTTCGTCGGTGTAGGCCTGCGGGTCGGCAAGCATCGCGGCGTCGGCGCAGCTGGTCGGTGTCATCGCTGGTTGGGGCCTTTCTCGCCGGGGAGCACGCCGGTGGCCGACTCGGCGCGCTGTTGATACGACGCGCGGGCCGCGGCGTCGAAGTCCAGGAACAACCGGTCGGCCCCGAGCACCCGATTCGTGGTGCGTCGGGTTCGCGGTCCCATCAGGGACAGCAGCGGGGACACGAACCGCATCGGATACGGCACGGCCACATGGGTTTTCGGCCGGTTCAGGGTTTTCACGATGGCCTTGGCGATCACCGCCGGTTCGATCGGCCTGCTGGCGCCGGAGTTCTTGGTGCCGGCGATCAGTTCGGTCCGGGTGAACGGCGGCATCACCACGCTGACCGCCACGCCGGCCCCGGCGAACTCGTCGGCCATCGCGCAGGACAGCCCGACCACCGCGAACTTGGTGCCCGCGTAGACCACCTGGCCGGGCACCGGCACCACCCCGGCCAGCGAGGCGATGTTGATGATGTGGCCGCGGCCGCGGGCGACCATCTCCGGCAGCACCAGCCGGCAGCCGTTGAGCACCCCGCGCAGGTTGACGTCGATGGCGGTCTCGATGGCCCGTTCGGACTGCGCCAGGAACGCCCCGACCGGCATCACCCCGGCGTTGTTGATCAACACGTCGATCGCCCCGCCGCCGTCGGCGCGGGCCCGGTCCAGGAACTCGGCGAACGACGCCGGGTCGCTGACGTCCAGCGGGTGCCCGCTGACCGGTGCGGCCGGGCCGAGGTTGGCCAGCGCCTGCGCCAGGGCGGCGACGTCGCGGTCGCCGATCACCACCCGGGCGCCGCGGTCCAGCAGCGCGGTCGCGGTGGCGTAACCGATCCCCCGGGCGGCCCCGGTGATCACGACGGTGCGCCCGCCGATTCGGTCCCTCATCGGGCTCCCTTCAGCTGCTCCAGCACGGCGGCGATCACCGGCTCGGGGGTGCCGGCGGCGAAGCCCGGCAGCACCCGGTCGATCGCTCCGGCGCATCGGGCGGCCAGCGCCTCGGCAACCCGGTCGGGCTCGGCGACGACGGCGAAGGTGCCCAGCATCTCGTCGTCGATCAGCTCGGCCATCGCCGCCCAGTCGCCCCGCAGTGACCGCCGGCGCAGCTCCGGCTGCAGTTCGCCCCAGCCGTGCCGGTCCAGCACCGGGCGGTAGGCCGGGGTGGAGGCGTAGAACGCGATCTGCCGGCGGAAGGCCGCCGCGGCGGCGGCCCGCTCGGCGTCGTCCCGGCCGGTGACGATGAACACCGGCGCGCACACCTCCAGCTCGGCGCGGTCGCGCCCGGACCGGGCCAGCCCGCGGGCCAGCGCGGGCAGGGTGACCTCCTCCAGGTAGCGCCGGGTGGTGAAGGCGTGCGCGATCAGCCCGTCGGCGCTCTGGCCGGCCAGCGCGGTCATCGCGCCGCCGACCGCGGCCAGATACACCCGCGGGGCCGGCTGCCCGCTGGGTTCCGGGGTGAACATCGGCGTCATCAGGGTGTGCCGATAGAACTCGCCCTCGAAGGCCAGCTTCTCGCCGGTGGCCCAGCAGGACCAGATCTGCCGCAGTGCCGCAACGTATTCGGCCATCCGGTCCACCGGGGCGCTCCACGGCATGGCGAACCGGTTCTCGATGTGCGCGCGGACCTGGGTGCCCAGTCCGAGGATGAACCGGCCGCCGGAATAGTCCTGCAGGTCCCAGCCCAGTTGCGCGACGGTCATCGGGCTGCGCGCGAAGGCGACCGCGATGGAGGTGCCCAGCTCGATGCGGGCGGTGTGTTCGGCGGCCAGCGTCAGCGGCAGGAACGGATCGTGGTTGATCTCCCCGGCCCAGCAGCCGTCGTAGCCGGCCGCCTCGTGGGCGCGCGCGACGTCGGGCACGCGGTCGAGCCGACTCGGGATGCCACGGTCGATCTTCAGCCTGCCGACCATGCTGGCGACGCTACAGTAAGTAATTCGGTATGGTCAACGTCGGGCGTGAGGAGAGCAATGACGACACCGCCGACCGGCTGGGCGGACACCCTGGCCGACCTGGCCCGGCGCCGCGCCGCGGCCCGCGCGATGGGCGGGCCGGCCCGGCTGGCCGCACACCACGCCACCGGCAAGCTCGACGCCCGGGCCCGGGTCGAGGCGCTGCTCGACCCGGGCAGCTTCCGCGAGTTCGGCACCCTGGTCGGCGGCCCGGAAACCCCGGCCGACGGGATCGTGGCCGGCTCGGGGTGCATCGACGGGAACCCGGTGATGGTGGGCGCCGAGGACTTCACCACCGCGGCGGGCACCATCGGCGCGGGCAGCAACGCCAAACGCGACCGGCTCGCGGAATTGGCGCTGCGCAACCGGATTCCGTTGGTGATGCTGTTGGAGGGCGCCGGCTTCCGGCCCGGCCGGCACGGCCGCTCGCGCACCGATCTGATCACCCAGGCGCGCTGCTCGGGGCTGGTGCCGACGGTCGCGGCGGTGCTCGGGCCGTCGGCCGGCCACGGCGCCCTGGTCGCCCCGATCTGCGATTTCCGGATCATGACCGAGGCGGGCGCGATCTTCACCGCCGGGCCCCCGGTGGTCCGGGAGTCCACCGGCGAGCAGGTGTCCAAGCAGGATCTGGGCGGGCCGGCGGTCGCGCTGGCCAGCGGGGTGATCCACAACCTGGGCGCCGACGACGCGGCCGTGCTTGCCGACATCCGCCGCTACCTGTCCTACTTCCCGTCCAGCGCCTGGTGCTATCCCCCGGACCGCCCCGGCACCGGGGCCCGGCCCACCCCGGAACTGCTCGACATCGTGCCGCGGGACAATCGGCGGGGCTACGACATCCGCCGGGTGCTCGACGTCGTTCTGGACGCCCCGGACTGGTTCGAGGTGGCGCCCACGTTCGGCGCCGCGATGGTCTGCGCGCTGGGGCATCTGGGCGGGCACCCGGTGTCGGTGGTGGCCAATCAGCCGGGCGTGCGCGCCGGGGCGATCGACACCGACGCCGCCGACAAGGCCGCGCACTTCATCACCGTCGCCGACTCCTTCCACCTGCCGATCGTGTTCCTGGCCGACAACCCGGGGATGTTGTGCGGCAGCGCCTCCGAGCGGGCCGGGGTGCTGCGCGCCGGGGCCCGGATGTACGCCGCGCAGACCACCGCGAGCACCCTCAAGCTGCACCTGACGCTGCGCAAGGCCTACGGCTTCGGATCAATGGTGATGGCGCTGCTGGGTTTCGACGGCCAGGCCGGCACCTTCGGCTGGCCCGGCGCGACGATGGGCGCGATGAGCGCGGCCGCGCTGACCGCCGCCGCCAAGGCCGACGCCGCGGCGGCCGCGGCGCTGGCCGCCGCCGAACTGCAGGCGTCGTTCGGCTCCGCGGAGAATCTCGGCTTCGACGAGCTGATCGATCCGCGGGAGACCCGCGACGCCCTGCTCGATGCGCTCAACCGCGGGCTGGGCGCCCGGCAGTCCCCGGCCGGCCCGGTCGCCCGCACCGTCATCACCCCGTGAACACTCCAAGGAGAACCATGTCCGTGACCCGCTCGGCGCTGCTCGGCGGCTGGCAGCTGGAGTCCTTCGACGTCGGCGCGCGCCGGCCGTTCGGCGAGCAGCCCCGCGGGCTGATCCTGTACACCGCCGACGGCTGGATGTCGGCGCAGCTGGCCCCGGGCCCGGGCGCCGAGCCCGGGCAGCCGGGCATCGCCTACTGCGGCCGGTACCGGCTCGACGAGGCCACCGCGGTGCTGCACCACCAGGTGACGCTGTCCACCCTGCCCGAGTTGCTGGAGCGCCCGCAGCTGCGCAACGCCCGGATCGACGGCGACGTGCTGACGCTGTCCACCGACGACGCGGTGCTGACCTGGCGGCGGTCCCGGTGAGCGGGCTGCGCGACATCCGGGAGTTGGCCGGCGATCCGGAGGCCTACGCCGCCGAATTGCGCCGGCGCTGGGGTGGCCTGCTCAGCTATCGCTACCTGGGCCGCAGCTATCCCAGCATGGATCTGGGCCCGGTCGACAACACCGTCACGCTGCGCCGGGACATGCGCAACCCCACCGGCGGGCTGCTGCTGGCGGTGCTCGGGATCTGCTCGCCGGAGGGCGGCGGGATGTCCGACCTGGAGGCGGTGCCCAACCCGGTGGTGCACTCCTGCCAGCTCCTCGACCCGGGCCGGGACGTCACCCGCATCGAGGTGATCTCCGAGACGCTGCGCCGCGGCAGGCAGCTGGGCTACAGCCGGTCCCGGATCGTCGACGCCGAGCAGCCGGAGCGGGTGCTGGCGCTGACCGAGGGGCAGGGCATCGCGATCGGCACCCCGCCCGCCGGACTGCCGAAGATGCCGGTGGACCCGATCGCGGTGGAGGACGGGCCGGGGCTGCCGCCGCTGCGCGAGGTGTTCGGCGTCGTCCGCCGCGGCGCGGACTGGGTGCTGCCGGAGCTGACCGTCGAGGTGGCCTCCCCCGACGCCGCGCTGCACATCGGCCCGCAGTTCGTGGCGCTGGAGACCGCGGCGGCCGACCTGGCCGCACGCTGCGCGGGAACCGAACGGCTGCAGGCGATCTCCTCGCATGTGATGTTCCTGGCCCGCGGCAAGGTCGGGCCGTTCCGGGTGTCCGGGGCGGCGCTGCCCGGCGCCGGCGGGCTGCTCGCCGCCCGGGTGACAATGGTCGACGAGGGCGCCGGGGACCGGCCGGTCAGCGTCGGCAGCTACCAGTTCGCCCCCGCGCCCCGGCGCGCCCAACGATAAGGACAACTATGGATCTGGGACTGGCCGGCGCACGCGCCGTCGTGACCGGCGGCAGCAAAGGGATGGGCCTGGCGATCGCGGAATGCCTTGGCGCCGAGGGCGCCTCGGTGGCACTGCTGGCCCGGGACCGCGCCGCGCTGGAGGCCGCCGCAACCCGGGTGCGCGCGGCCGGCGCCCCCGAGACGCTGGCGATCAGCGCGGACATGTCCGACGCCGACTCGATCGCGGCGGCCTTCGCGCAGCTGGCCGGGCGCTGGGACGAACTCAACGTGCTGGTGCACACCATCGGTCCACCGGCGGGCACCTTCGCCGAGCTGACCGACGTCGACTGGCAGACCGCCTTCGACCTGGGCACCATGAGCGCGGTGCGCAGTGTGCGGGCGGCGCTGCCGTCGCTGCGCGCGGCGCCGTGGGCGCGGATCGTCACGCTGTCGGCGCATTCCATTCAGCGGCAGAGCCCGCGACTGGTGGCCTACACCGCCGCCAAGGCCGCGCTGTCCAGCCTGACCAAGAACCTGGCGAAATCGCTGGGGCCGGAGGGCATTCTGGTGAACTCGGTGTGCCCGGGCACCATCGTGACGGCGAGCTTCACCGAGAATCTGCACGCGACGCTGGCCGCCGAGGGCTTCGACTCGGCCGACCCGCACGACGTGATGCGCTGGGTGGAGCGCAGCTTCGGCCATCCCTGCGATCTGGGCCGGGCCGGGCTGCCCGAGGAGATCGCGTCGATCACCTGCTACCTGGCGTCGCGGCGCAACGGCTACGTGACCGGCGCGACGGTCAACGTCGACGGCGGCTCGGACTTCATCTGAGCCGCCGGCGCCGCCCCGCTCGGGTCAGCCATCCGCGGCCCGGTAGCCGGCGAGCACCGGTTCCAGCTCGTCGGGGGTGGCGCCGTGCAGGATCACCGCGTCGGCGCCGTAGCCGAGTTCGGCACGGATCCGCTGCGCGCACTGCTGCGGGCTGCCGGTGGCCGCGGCCGCCAGCCACTCGTCGGGGATCAGCGTGGCGATGTGCGCGATCTGCTCGGCGTCGGCCTTGTGGTCGATGCCGCCGGGCACCGACTGCACCACCGGGTCGGCCCGGAACCGGGTCAGCACGGCCGGATCCCAATCGTTGGTGCGCACCAGCAGATCGCCGTAGCCCTGCAGGTAGGTGGCCAGCCGCGCGACGGTCTTCTTCAGCCGCAGCTCCTCGGGCAGGTGGTCGCCGACGGTCGCCAGGCACGACCACACCCGCACCGCATCCGGGTCGCGGCCGGCCGCCTCGGCGGCGTCCTTGACGGTGCGCACGCAGCGCGCCAGGGTCTCCGGGGTGAAGTAGGTGTGCAGGATGACGTCGTCGAACGCCCGGCCGCCGAGCGCCAGGGTGTTGGGCCCGAACGCGACCAGCGCCAGCCGGATGTCCTCGTTGAAATCCGGGTCCAGAAACAGCAGCGGGTAGTTGCCGATCGGGCCGTCGTGCCCGACGATCAGCTCGCCGCGCCAGAGCCGGCGCATCACCGAGGCGAAGTCCTCCAGCTGCGCGGTGGTCACCGCCGGCACCCCGAACGCGCCGTACACCGCGGCGATGCCGCGCCCGATGCCCAGGGTGAACCGTCCGCCGGACAGCCGGTGCATGGTGGTCGCCCAGGATCCGGTGATCAGCGGGTGCCGGGTGTTGTGATTGGTTGCCGCGGTGGCGATCTGCATCCGTTCGGTGACCGCGCAGGCCGCGCCGCTCAGCGACGACGCCTCCTTGACGTTCCACCGTTCGGAGATGAACGCGGTGCCGAAGCCGAGCTCCTCGCCGCGGCGGGCCTCGTCGACCAGGGTGGCCGGACCCTGCCCACCGGCGCCGGCCAGCAGGTAGTAGCCCAGTTCGTCGAGGACGCGTTCGCTCACTGCCACTCTCCCTGTTTGTAGCCGCAATTCCACACCTCGGTGATCCGCCCGTCGACAACCCGGAAGATCTCCATGCTGGCGATGGTCAACTCGGTGCCATCGGCGGTGCGCATCGGCGACTGGTAGACGATGGCGACGTGCTCGTCGTCGTCCCCGGCGACCACCAGGTTCAGCTCGAAGCGGATGTCGGCGAACATCGCGCAGTGCTCGACGATCCGGGCGACGGCCTGCTGGTGGCTGAGCACCACCGACTCGCCGACGTCGTGCCGGATGACGCGCTCGCCGATCAGTTCCTCGGCCAGCGCGAAGTCCCGGGTGTTCCACACCACCAGGTTGTAGAGCTCCACCACCTCGCGGGCGGTGCGGGTGCTCGGCCCGCCGCTCATCGTAGTCCCGCCAGGAACGCCTCGGTGATGGCCTGCACCCGGCCGGACATCAGCTGCCCGACGTGGCTGCCGTCGTGCCAGAACAGCCGGCCGCCCCAGCGCTCGTGCAGCGCCTGGGCCGGGGCGCGCATGGCCATCCGGTCGCTCCAGGCGCCGACGATCATCCGGTGCTCGGCCGGGACCCGGGGTTCCAGCGACAGCGGGTCGATGACGCCGGTCAGCGCGGCCACCTCCGGGGCGGACAGCAGCGCGGTGACCTCGTCGGCCGCCGCACCCCAGCGGTGCAGGTGCGCGGCGATCATCGAGTTCAGCCCGAAGATCGGGGTGTACAGCGCCACCCCGTCGACGTCGTCCTCCAGCCCGGCGGCCAGCGCGACCACCCCGGTGCCCAGCGACAGCCCGGACAGCGCGACCGCCTCGGCCTGCGGCGCCACCCACCGGGTGACCGCGCGCACCTCCGACACCGCCCGCATCATCCCGGCCACGTTGCCGACCGGGTCGAGGTCCGGGTAGGTCGGCGGCCAGCGTCGGCGCACCCCGTGGCCGGGCTGGATCGGCATCGCGATGTTGTAGCCCAGCTCGCGGTGGATCCGGCCGACCCGCGCCACCGCGAAGTCGGTCAGGTTGCCCTGGCCCGCGCCGTGCACCCAGATCAGCCAGGGCCGCGGGCCGCCGGGGTGCCGGACCACGTTGACCACCGCGGTGGTCGGGCGGCCGAGTTCGCCGAACACCGCCGGGAGCCGGGGGTCGTGCTGGTAGCGGATCTCCTCGAAGGCCAGCGGCCCGGTCAGCCGACGGCGAACCCGCTTGACCCGCAACGGTTCCGGCTGCCGATAGCAGCCCGCGGTGCCGAGCTCGGCCAGCTCGGCGGTGATCCGGGGCAGCTCGGCGACCTCGGTGCGCACCCGCGGCGGCGGGGAGGTCAGCGTCATGCCGGTCAGCACCATCTCGTCCAGGGCCACCTCGCCGAGCCGGCGCAGTCCCCGGCCGGACCAGGGCGTCCAGTCGCGTTCGTGGCCGAGGAAGTCCACCGAACGGGGCAGCACGCTGCCGAGTTCGCGGGCGATCAGCCGGGCACGGTCACGGGGGTCCATGGTGCTCACTCCAGGTCGAACGCGGTGTAGCCGGCGGCGGCGACCTCGTCGCAGCGCCGCCGGTATTCGGGGATGCCGCCGGCGTAGGCCAGATAGCGGCGTTTCTTTCCGGGCACGTTGGCACCGTTGTACCAGGAATTGCAGTCCGGGTGCGCCAGAACGGTCGGCTCGACCAGCGCGGCGGTGTGCTCGATCCAGTCGCGCTGCGCCTCGGCGCGGGCCTCGATCCGCCGGTAACCGGCCGCGCGCAGGTGGTCCAGGCAGTCGCCGATCCACTCCACGTGCTGTTCCATCGCGGCGATGAAGTTGGTTGCCGCCGAGGGGCTTCCGGGGGCCTGGATGATGAACAGGTTCGGAAAGCCGGCCACCATCAGGCCCAGATAGCCGCCCGGCCCGTCCTCGCGCCACACCTGTCCCAGCGTGCGGCCGTCGGTGCCGACCACTTCGATCCGGCTCAGCGCGCCGGTCATGGCATCGAATCCGGTGGCGTAGATGATCACGTCGAGCTCGAAATCGCCCTGCTCGGTGCGGATTCCGGTCGGGATCGCCGTGGTGATCGGTCCGCGGCGCAGGTCCACCAGGGTGACGTTGGCGCGGTTGAAGCTCTGGTAGTAGCC
Source organism: Mycolicibacterium fallax (assembly GCF_010726955.1). Lineage (NCBI taxonomy): Bacteria > Bacillati > Actinomycetota > Actinomycetes > Mycobacteriales > Mycobacteriaceae > Mycobacterium > Mycolicibacterium fallax. The sequence goes on along the minus strand of NZ_AP022603.1, from coordinate 3,621,656 downwards.
CTGGTCGATGATCGGCCGCTTGCAGCCGAACGGGTGGCTGGGCACCAGCGCCGCGGCGGTGTCCGGGTCAGCCACGATGCGGGCGATCGCCTCGCCGTAGAGCTCGGTGGCCTGCCGGTTGGCCTCGATGTCGAAGAACACATCGCCCCAGTCCAGCGCGCCGAGGATGCCGCGCTCGTCGATGGCGCGCAGCCGATCCTCCCGGCTGGCGGTGGCGATCGGCGGCTTGGCCAGCATGTCGAGCAGCAGGGAGAACGCGCTGAGCCGGGCGGCACCGACCGGATGGGCGCGCTGGGCGGCGCGGATGCCCGGATAGTCGGCCTTGAGCTCGGCGAGTTCGGCGGCGTCGATCGGGCGGACCTCCCAGGGCAGCGTGAAGGCCGCCGAGCGCTGGAAGACGGTGAGCTGGGCGGCCTGCCGGGCGACCACCGGGATCAGTTGCACCCCGGTGGATCCGGTGCCGATCACCCCGACCCGTTTGCCGGTCAGGTCCACCCCCTCGGCCGGCCACCGGCTGGTCTGCAGCGAGACCCCGGCGAAGCTGTCGGCCCCGGCGATGTCGGGTTGCAGCGGCACCGACAGGATGCCGGAGGCCGCGACCACGAAGGAGGCGGTGAACCGCTGCCCGGTGTCGGTGCCGACCTGCCACGCCGCGGCGCCCGGATCGAAGCGCATCTCGACCACCCGGGTGTTGCACACGATGTCGCGGCGCAGGTCCAGCCGGTCGGCGACGAAGTTCAGGTAGGCCAGGATCTCCGGTTGGGCGGCCATCGTCTCGGTCCACACCCAGTCCTGCTGGATCTGCTCGGAGAAGCTGTAGGAGTACTCGATGCTCTCGATGTCGCAGCGCGCACCCGGGTAGCGGTTGACCTGCCAGGTGCCGCCCAGGTCCGATTCGGCCTCCACGGCCAGCACCCGGTGCCCGGATTCGCGCAGCCGGTGCAGCATGTAGAGCCCGGAGAATCCGGCGCCGATCACCAGCACGTCCAGCCGTGTCATCCGCGGGGTTCCTCCCGATCCGGTCGATTCCCTGAAACCGCTACTGTAATCTATTCCGTAACTCTTCGTATCGAGAAAGGCCGACTCCGTGAAGGTGCCGTTCACCTGGAAAGTCACCGGTTGGTTCATGATCGGCTGGTCCGCCGAGTACTCCCCCGGCGACGTCAAGGCGCTGCGCTACTTCGGCGAGGACCTGGCGGCCTACCGCGACGAGGCCGGCGACCTGCACGTGCTGGAGGCGCACTGCAAGCACCTCGGCGCGCACATCGGTCACGGCGGCACCGTGGTCGGCGACTGCATCGAGTGCCCGTTCCACGGCTGGCGCTGGGGCCCGTGCGGCGACAACACCTACATCCCGTATCAGCCCGATCGCCCCAACCGGGCGCTCAAGCTGCGCAGCTACCCGGTGGCCGAGCAATACGGCGCGATCTTCCTCTGGCACCACCCGCACGGCGAGCCGCCGCAGTGGGAGTTGCCGGACATCTTCGGCAAGTTCCCGCAGTTCGAGACCGACCCGAACGCCTACTACCGGCCGTATCCGGAGTTCTCTCGGCGCGCCGACGGCATCCACGTGCACCCGCAGATCGTCGCCGAAAACGCCCCGGACAGTTCGCATTTCCGGTACGTGCACAAGGCCACCGTGACCCCGGTCTGCCTGGAGTGGGCCGGCGTCGGGGAGGAATGGCGGTTCCTGACCGGCTGGCCCGACGCCCGCAGCGACGACCCGGACAAGATGGCGATGCGGATCCACAGCCATTACTCGGGCCTGGGCTTCGCCATGAGCGCCTTCGAGGGCGCCTCCAATCACCGGCTGATCTTCGCCTGCACCCCGGTCGACGACGAGACCTCGGACATGTTCTATTCGATCTGGTGGCCCAAGGAGCCCGGCGAAACCTCCGACGTCCCGCCGCCGCATGTCCGCGAGACCGTCGAGCGCAAGTTCCTCAAGACGGTGTGGGAGGACGTCGACATCTGGGAACACCAGATCTACATCGAGCGCCCGCCACTGGCCAGGGTCGACGCCAAACACTATATGGCGCTGCGCAAGTGGGCGACCCAGTTCTACGACGTCGAACCGGCGACATGACCCTGCGGCTGGACCCGGCGACCACCGCGGTGATCACCCAGGAACTTCAGGGTGCGGTGGTCGGACCCAACGCCGGGCTGGCGGCACTCGCCGAGGAGGCGCGCCGCGAGGCACTGCCCAACATCGCCCGACTGCTGCCGATCGCCCGGGCCGCGGGAACGCAGGTGGTGCACTGCCTGGTGCAGCGCCGCCCCGACGGGCGCGGCTCCAACCACAACGCCAAACTGTTCGCCATCGGCCAAGCCGGCGTGGACATCACCCCGGGCACCGAGGGTGCCACGCTGCTGCCCGAGTTCGGTCCGGAGCCAACCGATCTGGTGCTGGCCCGCTGGCACGGACTCGGCCCGATGGGCGGGACCGATCTGGATGCCGTGCTGCGCAACCTGGGTGTGCAGACCATCGTCGCGGTCGGGGTGTCCCTGAACGTCGCGATCCCCAATCTGGTGATGGACGCGGTCAATGCCGGCTACCGGGTGGTGCTGCCCCGCGACGCGGTGGCCGGGATCCCCACCGAGTACGGGGCGGCGGTCATCACGAACACCCTGGCGCTGCTGACGACGGTCACCAGCACCGACGCGTTGATCGACGCGCTGGCAACCGATTAGTCGAGCACCCGAACCGGGACGTTGCTCCAACCCGCCACGTTCTGCATGTTCACCCGGCGACAGCCCGCCCAGTCGACCTGGTAACGCGGCATGAAGTCCAGCATCTTCTGCAGCGCGACAACGCTTTCCATCCGGGCCAGCGCCGCCCCCAGGCAGCTGTGGATGCCGTAGCCGAAGCCCAGGTTCTGCGCCTCGGCGCGATCCCGGCGCAGCTCGAAGGTGTCCGGGTCGGTCCAGGCCCGCGGGTCCCGGTTGGCCGAGCCGCCGACCAGGAACACCGGCTTGCCCGCCGGAATGGTCACCCCGTGCAGGGTCACCTCGCGCATCGACCGGCGCACGTTGTACTGGGCCGGTGCCTCGTACCGCAGCAGTTCCTCGACCGCCAACGGCACCAGGGCGCGGTCCTCCAGCAGCAGTTGCCACTGCTCGGGGTTGCGGGCGAAGACCACCGCGGCGGTGCCGAGCAGCTTGGTCACCGTCTCGGCGCCCGCCCCGCCGAGCAGCACGGCGAACTCGGTGATCTCCAGGCTGTTCAGCGGCGTCAGCTCGCCGTCCTCGCGCTCGATCTCCGACTCGATCAGCTTCGACAGCAGATCCTCACCGAGGTCTTTGCGCCGCGCCTTGATCAGCTGGTAGTAGTACACCGACATCTCGATGGCGGACTTCAGCCCGCCCTCGCTCATCTCGACCTGGCCGGGATCACGGTGCAGGAAGTCGTCGATCCACAGCCGGATCTGCTGGCGGTCGGCCTCCGGCACGCCCTGCATGATGGTCATCACCTCGACCGGGAACCGCGCCGAGAAGTCCTGCACGAAGTCGAAGCCGGCCGGGTTCACCCGCCCCAGCACCGCGTCGATGGTGCTGGTGACCAGCTCACGGCGGGCCTCGATGGCCCGCGGGGTGAACACCTTGTTGAGCAGGCTGCGCATCCGCCGGTGCGCCGGCGGGTCCATCGCGATGATCCCGCCGTGCTTGGTGACCTCGCCCTTGCGCACCTGCGCGAGGTCCACCCCGTAGGCCGAGGAGTAGGTGTCGTGGTCCTTGAACGCGGCGGCGACGTCGTCGTGCCGGGACAGCGCGTAGAAGTCGTACTCCGGGCTGTAGTAGACCGGTGCCTCGTCGCGCAGCCGCCGGTAGATCTCGTGCGGGCTGTTGAAGAAGTCCTGCGAGAACGGGTCGAACACCACCGCGGTCGCGGTCATCGCTGCCCTCCTGCTCGGTGATCGCCGGACCGGTTGAGTCGGCGCCGGGCCTTGCGCCGGGCCCGGGCCAGCGCGGCGTCGGCGTACAGCCGCATCGGCAGCCGGAACGGCGGCGCGGCCGTTCCGGTCAGGGAGAACGGCAGGTCGGTGCCGACCACCGTCCGGTAATGGCTGAACGCGTCGAACCCGGCCTTGCCGTGGTAGGCGCCGGTGCCGCTGCGGCCGACCCCGCCGAACGGTGCGTCGGCCGGGATCATTTGGGCGGCAAAATCATTGCGCGCCACCCCGCCGGAGCGGGTGCCGCGGACGAAACGCTCGAAGGCGTGGTCGCCGGGGCCGTACCAGTAGGCCACCAGCGGCGCGGGTCGGGCGTTGATGTAGTCCATCGCCTGGGCCAGGTCCCGGTAGCCGAGCACCGCCAGCACCGGGCCGAAGACCTCCTGCTCGGCGATCTGCATGCCGTCGGTGACGCCCCGGATCAGGGTGGGCGCGATCTTGCGGGTGCCGCGATCGGGCAGCCGTTCCCCGGCCGGGGCCACCGATTCGACGTCGGCGCCGCGGGCCCGGGCGTCCTCGATCAGCCCGAGCACCCGATCGAAGTTGGGCTCATCGACCGAGGAGCAGTAGTCCGGGTTGTCGATGATGGCGGGGAACATCGCGCGCAGTCGGTCGCGGGCCGCCGCGACGAACCGGTCGACCTGCTGATCGGGCACCAGCACGTAGTCCGGGCAGACACACACCTGACCGCCGTTGACCATCCGGGCGGTGGCGATCCGGGCGCCGGCGCGGGCGATGTCGGCGGCGCCCTGCCCGGGCGCCACCACCACGGGGTTCTTGCCGCCGAGTTCCAGGGTGACCGGCACCAGGTTGTCGGCGGCCGCGCGCTGCACCCGCTTGCCGACCTCCGGGGACCCGGTGAAGAACAGGTGGTCAAAGGCCAGCCCGGCGAACGTCGCCGCGACCTCGGGGCCGCCGGTGACGACCGCCAGCTCGGTCTCGTCGAAGTACCGCGGCGCCAGCTCGGCCATCAGATCGGCGGTGCGCCCGGTGATTTCGGACATCTTGATCATCACCCGGTTGCCCGCGGCCAACGCCGCGACGGCGGGCAGCACCACCAGGTGCACCGGGAAGTTCCACGGCCCGATGATGCCGGCCACCCCCAGCGGGCTGGGCCGAACCTCGCCGCGCAGCCCGAACAGCCGGCCGGCCGGCATCAGCCGGGTCGGTTTCATCCACCGGCCGGTGTGCTTGCGGGTGTGCTCGATGAGCGGCAGGATGCCGATGATCTCGGTGAACAGCGACGCCGAGCGGGATCGGGTGCCGAAGTCGGTGCCCGTCGCCTCGGCGAACGCCTCGGTGTTCTCCAGCAGCAGGGCCGACAGCCGGTCGATCCGGTGCAGCCGGACGGCCAGCGACGCCGGCCCCTCGGCCACGAATGCGGCCCGCTGGGCGTCCAGGATCGCCTGCAGTGCGGCGCGGTCACTCCCCGGCTCGGCCACCCGGCGCCTCTTTCCTGTAGCTCTATTCGGGACGGTCAACTGTAATGGTTACAGTAGTACAGTTCAGCAATCCGGCGCCAGCCCGGCGTCGATCCGTTCGACCCGCACCGCCACCCCAGAGAGCCGCGACATCCCGGCCAGCGGCTCGATGTCGGCCAGCTCGGTGGAGTTCAGCCGGTTGACGTTCACCCCGCCGAGCCGGTTGGCCAGCCGCCAGCCGCCGCTGCCGCGATGGCCCCAGCCGTGCGCGACGGCCACCACCCCGCGCACCATCTCGTCGGTCAGGCCGACCGGGATCTCGATGGACCCGGTCGCCGAGCTGATCCGCACCGCGTCGCCCTCGACGATGCCGAGCTCGGCCGCATCGGCGGTATGCATCAGCGCCCCCTGCGGGGCGGTCTGCATCCGAGCCCCCTGCGCCGCCCCGCCGCGCCGCAGCACCGGACCCATCAGCGCCGCGGAGTTGTGCATCCAGGAGTTCTCCGAGCGGACCTGGCGCATCCCGATCAGCCGCATCGGGAACTCCGGCGGATCGCGGTGGCCCGCCGCCGCGGCGATCTCGGCACCGATGTCGTGGTGCTCCAACCGGATCCGGCGCCCCCGATAGGTCACCAGCGACCTCAGCATCGGGGTGCGCACGTGGTCGTCGAGGACCACCCCGTGCGGATGCTCGCGGGTCAGCCGGTCGAAGGTCAGGCCGCCGCGGCGCAGCCCGAACCGGTCACCGCCCTGGCCGGTGCGGATCATCGCGTTCACCAGCGGCCGCGGACTCCAGCGCCGGCCCGCCAGCCGGCGGGCCCCGGCCAGCACCGCCAGCACCGGCGCGCGCCGCCAGAGTCGCCCGGTGAGCCCGGCGATGATGTCCCATTCGCTGCGGCACTGCCCGTACGGCGCGACGACGGCCTCGGTGGCCTGCCGGAACGGGGTGGTCTGGAAGTTCTGGAAGACCACGGCGAAGTCGTCACGCTCGTACATGGTGGTGACCGGCAGCAGGTAGTCGCAGTGCGCGGTGGTCTCGGTGACGTAGAGGTCCAGGCCGACCATCAGTTCCAGGCCCGCCAGCGCCGCCTCCAACTCGTCGCCGTTGGGCACCGAAAGCACCGGGTTGCCGGCGCTGACGAACAGCGCGCGGATCCGGTCGCGGCCCTCGGTGGCGATCTCCTTGGCCATGATCGCGGCGGGCTCGGCGCCCACCACCTGCCGGAAACCCCCGATCCGGGACCTGCGCCGGCGGTAGGACCGGCGCAGCACCGCACCCATCAGCGCCATCGACAGCCGCTGGCCGGGGGCGCCCATGGTGGCGAACACGCTGCCACCCGGTTCGTCGAGGTGCCCGGAGACCAGGTTGACCACGTCGATCAGGTACGCGGTCAGGGTGGGGTGACGGCCCACGCAGGTGCCGAACCGGCCGTACACCGCGGCGCGCGGCGTGCCGGCCAATTCCCGGGCCAGCGCGCGCACCGCGGGCGGATCGATGCCGGTGCGCGCGGCGGTGGCCTCCGGGGTGAAGCCGGCGCACTGCCCGCGCAGCCAGTCCAGTCCGTCGGCGCGAGACGCGACGGCGGCCTCGTCGACCAGGTGCTCGTCGAACAGCACCTGCAGCAGCGACAGCAGCAGGTAGGCGTCGCCGTCCGGGGCGATCGGCTGCCACTCGAAGGCGGCGGCGGTCTCGGTGCGCCGCGGGTCGACGACGAGCACCCGCCCGCCGCGCCGGACGATGTCGCTCATCCGGTCCTTGATCCGCGGGGCGGTCAGGAAACTGCCGTGCGAGACAACCGGATTGGAGCCCATCATCACCAGCAGGTCGGTGCGTGACAGGTCCGGGATCGGCACCGCCAGCGGCGCGCCGTAGAGCAGCTGGCTGGCCAGCAGCCGGTTGCTGGTGTCCTGCGAGGAGGAGCTGAACAGGTGGGTGCGCCGGCCCAGGCCCTTGACGAACGGGAACACCGCCATCAGGTGGGCGTAGCTGAACGCGGCCGGGTTGCCGAAGTACCAGCCGATCGCCCCGGAGCCGTGCCTGCGGTGGATCGCGGCCAGCCGGGCGGCGATGTCGTCGAGCGCGGTGTCCCAGTCAACCGGCTCGAAGCCGCCCGGACCGCGGCGCAGCGGGGTCAGCACCCGGTCCGGGTCGTTGACGATGTCGGTGAACGCGATGCCCTTCGGGCAGGCGAACCCGGCCGACAGTGGATGCTCGCGGTCCGGGCGCAGCTCGGTCAGCCGGCCATCGGTGACGGTGGCGACCATGCCGCACAGCGGCTCGCAGATGCGGCAGAAGGTGGTCTTGTGTTCGACGCGGGACACCACACCAGATAGGCTACTGTAAGCATTACGGTTAGGTAGTCAATTCAGAGGGAGCCGGCGTGAACGACGTGGCGATCATCGGCGTGGGCCTGCACCCGTTCGGCCGGTTCGAGGGCAAGACCGCCATGGCGATGGGGGTCGAGGCGATGCTCGCCGCCGTCGCCGACGCCGGCCTGCGGTGGAGCGACGTCCAGGCCGCCGCGGGCGGCAGCTGGACGGTGGCCAACCCGGACGCCATCGTCGGAATGCTGGGCCTGACCGGCATCCCGTTCACCAACGTGTTCAACGCCTGCGCGACGGCCGCCAGCGCCGCCAAGGCCTGCGCCGACGGCATCCGGCTCGGCGACTACGACATCGGCATCGCCGTCGGCCTGGACAAACACCCCAAGGGCGCGTTCACCGAGGACCCGGCGCTGGTCGGCATGCCGCGCTGGTACGCCGAGAACGGCCAGTACCTGACCACCCAGTTCTTCGGCATGAAGGCCAACCGTTACCTGCACAGCCACGGCATCTCCCAGCGCACCCTGGCCAAGGTCGCCAACAAAAACTTCCGCAACGGCGCGCTGAACCCGAATGCGTTCCGCCGCAAGGAAATCTCCGAGGACGACATCCTCGGCTCGGCCATGCTGAACTACCCGCTGACCCAGTACATGTTCTGCGCCCCCGACGAGGGCGCCGCCGCGGTGGTGATGTGCCGCGCCGACATCGCGCACCGCTACACCAGCACGCCGGTGTACCTGCGGGCGGTGGAGGTACGCACCCGCAACTACGGCGCCTACGAGGTCAACACCACCTTCGCCCCGGTCGCCGAGGACGTCGCCCCGACGGTGTACGCCGCCCGCGCCGCGTTCGAACGGGCCGGCGTCGGCCCGGAAGACGTCGACGTCATCCAACTGCAGGACACCGACGCCGGCGCGGAGATCATCCACATGGCCGAATGCGGCTTCTGCCCCGACGGCGAGCAGGAGCGGCTGCTGGCCACCGGCGCCACCGAGATCGGCGGCGCGATGCCGATCAACACCGACGGCGGGCTGATCGCCAACGGCGAGCCGATCGGTGCCTCCGGTCTGCGTCAGATCCACGAGATCGTCCGGCAACTGCGCGGCCAGGCCGGCGCCCGGCAGGTACCGGGCAATCCGCGAGTCGGCTTCACCCAGCTCTACGGCGCCCCGGGCACCGCAGCCGCCACGGTGTTGACCCTCTGACCGCCGCCCCGCTGACCGCCGCACCCCGGAAGGGACCCCGATGTCCGAACAGTTCACCGGCGCACCGATCTTCGACGCCGACCAGCACATGTACGAGACGGTCGACGCGCTGACCAAGTTCCTGCCCGAGCGCTACGCCCGCGCGGTGCAGTACGCCCAGATCGGCAGGCAGACCCGGGTGGTGATCAACAACCGGGTCACCGACTTCATCCCGAACCCGACCTTCGAGCGGGTCGCCGCCCCCGGCGCGCACGAGAAGTTCTTCGCCGGTCGCAACGTCGAGGGCCTGACGCTGCGAGAGATGCAGGGTGCGGCCATCGAGGCCCCGGCGGCCACCCGCAACCCGGCCGACCGGATCGCCGAACTGGACCGCCAGGGGGTGCGCGAGGCACTGAACTACCCCACCCTCGGCAGCCTGGTCGAGCACTCCAGCGCCGACGACCCGCAGCTGACCCTGGCGATCGTCCACGCGCTCAACGCGTGGATCGCCGAGCACTGGGGGTTCAACCACGCCGACCGAGTGTTCAGCACCCCGATCATCAACCTCTCCGAGGTCGATGCCGCGCAGCGGGAACTGGCCTGGGTGCTGGAGCGCGGCGCCAAGGCCGCGCTGATCAAACCCGGGCCGGTCAACGGCCTGCACGGCTGGCGCTCCCCCGCGCTGACCGAGTTCGACCCGTTCTGGCGCGATGTGCAGGCCGCCGGGCTGCCGATCGTGCTGCACGCCAGCTACCCGCCGCTGGATGACTACGTCGGGCGCTGGGAACCGCCGCACACCCAGAACTTCATGACCCAGAGCGCGTTCCGCTGGATGGTGCTGGGGCATCGCGAGATCGCCGACATGATCACCGCGCTGATCTGTCACGGCACCCTGACCCGGTTCCCGGGACTGCGGATCGCCAGCGTGGAGAACGGCAGCGGCTGGATCATCCCGCTGTTCAACGATTTCGAGGATCTCTACAAGAAAATGCCGCAGAACTTCCCCGAGCATCCGCACCAGGTGTTCCGCCGCAACATCTGGGTCAGCCCATTCTGGGAGGGCTGCGTGTCCGACGTGGTCAACACCGTCGGCTGGGACAGGGTGCTGTTCGGCTCGGACTATCCGCACCCGGAGGGCCTGGCCGAGCCGAAGGGCTTCTGGCGCTACGCCGAGGGCATGGACACCCGGCGCAGCTACGACTTCATGGGCGACAACGCGCGGCGGTTCATCGGCCTGCCGATCGCCAACCCCGACCCCGCCGCGATCCACCCGCCCCAACGCACCGCGACCGGAAGCTGAGCCCGTGACCCAAAAGCCCACAGCGACCCAACAGCCCGCAGCGCCCCAAACCGCCGGCGCCACCGGCATTCTCGCCGGGGACCCGCGCCTGCTCATCGACGGCGAGCTGACCGGAGCAACCGGCGGCGCCCGGTTCGAGGTGATCCACCCCGGCAATGCGCAGGTGGTGGGCACCGCCGCCGACGGCACCGTGGCCGACCTGGAACGCGCCATCGGCGCGGCCCGCACCGCGTTCGACACCGGAGACTGGTCGGGTGATGTCGCCTTCCGCCAGCACTGCCTGATGCAACTGCACGACGCACTGGAGCGCAACAAGGAGCGGCTGCGCCGCATCGTGGTCACCGAGGTGGGCTGCCCGATCAGCGTGACCGGCAGCCAGATCGAGGACCCGATCGCCGAGGTCAAACATTGGGCCGACTACGGCCGTGACTTCGACTACCTGGTCGACACCGGCGTGCACCGGGCGGTGATCGGCACCGCGCGCCGGACGTTGTCCTTCGAACCGGTCGGCGTGGTCGGCGCGATCACCCCGTGGAACGTCCCGTTCTACCTGAACATCGCCCAGACGGTGCCGGCGCTGATGGCCGGCAACACCGTGGTGCTCAAGCCCGCGCAGCTGACCCCGTGGTCGGGCAGCGAGCTGGGCCGGATCGTCGCCGAGGAGACCGACATCCCGGCCGGGGTGTTCAACGTGGTCACGTCCAACGCCAACGCGGTGGGCGCCGCGCTGTCGGCCGATCCGCGGGTGGACATGATCACCTTCACCGGGTCGACGGCCACCGGCCGGGCCATCCTGGCCGCCGCCGCCCCGACGGTGAAGAAAACCATCATGGAACTCGGCGGCAAGTCGGCGCATGTGGTGCTCGACGACGCGAAGCTGGAGCGGGTGCTGCCGATGTCGGCGATGGTGGCCTGCGTGATGTCCGGGCAGGCCTGCATCATGGCCAGCCGGATCCTGTTGCCGCGCAGCCGCTACCACGAGGGCATCGAGATTCTCCAGGCGGCGATGGCGGCCACTTCGGTCGGTGACCCGTGGAACCCGTCGGTGCTGCAGGGCCCGCAGATCTCCGAAGCCCAGCGCGAAAAGGTACTGGGCCTGATCGCCTCCGGCGTCGCCGACGGCGCCCGACTGGTGACCGGCGGCGGCATCCCGGCGAACCTGCCGGTCGGCTACTACACCGAGCCCACCCTGCTGGCCGAGGTGGACCCGAACAGCCGGATCGCCCAGGAGGAGATCTTCGGTCCGGTGCTCACCGTGACGCCGTACGACACCGACGACGAGGCCGTCGCGATCGCCAACAACTCCATCTACGGGCTGTCCGGCGAGGTGTCCGGCGCCGACGCCGACCGGGCGTTCGCGATCGCCCGGCGGCTGCGCACCGGTAACGTCACGGTCAACGGCCGCAGCCACTTCGGGCTGACCAGCCCGTTCGGCGGCACCAAACAAAGCGGGCTGGGCCGGCGCAATGGCGACGAGGGTTTCCGGGAATACCTGGAGATCAAGACAATCGGCCATCCGGCCTGAGAGGGACGCGCGTGTACAAACCCATGCAGGGCATCCGGGTACTCGAGGTTGCCCAGTTCACCTTCGTGCCGGCCGCCGGGGCGATCCTGGCGGACTGGGGCGCCGACGTCATCAAGATCGAGCACCCGGTGCGCGGCGACACCCAGCGCGGCTTCGTCAACATGGGCGGCTTCGCGATGGACCCGAACCGGCACCCGCTGATCGAGCACCCGAACCGGGGCAAACGCAGCGTCGGCGTCGACGTGTCCACCCCCGGCGGCCAGCAGGTGCTCTACGAGATCGCCCGCACCGCCGATGTCTTCCTGACCAATTACCTGCCCGCACAGCGGCAACGGCACAAGTTCGACCTGGAGCACATCCGCGCGGTCAACCCGGACATCGTCTACGCCCGCGGCAGCGCATACGGGGACAAGGGGCCCGAGCGCGACACCGGCGGCTTCGACGGCACCGCGTTCTGGACCCGCAGCGGCATCGGGCACGCGCTGACCCCCGAGGAGCTCGGCGGCGCACTGTCCCAGGGCATTCCGGCGTTCGGCGACTCGATCGGCGGGATGAACATCGCCGGCGGCATCGCCGCGGCGCTGCTGCACCGCGAACGCACCGGGGAGACCGCCGAGATCGACGTGTCGCTGCTGAGCACCGCGTGGTGGGCGGCCGGGGCCAGCGTCACCCAGGGCCTGGAGTCCGGCGAGACGATGCGCTCGGTGCTGCCCGACAACGCCACCTCGGTGAACCCGTTCATGGCCAACTACCTGACCGCCGACGGCGGCATCATCAACCTGTGCATCGTCAGCCCGACCGGCTACATCCGGGACACCTGGGAGCATCTCGGCCTGGCCGAGCTGGCCGACGATCCGCGGTTCAACGACGTGCTGCCGCTGATCGAGAACGCCGAGGCCGGGGTCCGGCTGATCGCCGAGGCGATCCGGGCCCGGCCGTTTGAGCACTGGCGCGAGCACCTCAAGACCATGCGCGGGCAGTGGGCACCGTTTCAGAGCCTGGTGGATCTGGGCGCCGACGCCCAAGCCCTGGCCAACGACATGGTCGTCGAGGTCGAGGCGACCGACGGCGGCAAGCCGTTCAAGGTGGTCCGCGGGCCGGTGCAGTTCAACCATGAACCGCTGCAGACCACCCGGGCCCCGCAGGCCTCCGAGCACACCGAGCTGGTACTGATGGACCTCGGGCTGGACTGGGATCGGATCGCCGAGCTCAAGGAGTCCGGCGCGATCGCCTGAGTGCGCAGCGGACGTCGAAGCTCAGTCGGTTTTGGCTTTCCAGTCCGCCGGCAGCATCGGTTCGGTCGGCCCGTTGCCGTAGCCGTCCGAGGCCAGTGTGGCCAGCCCGGCGGCCGCATCCGGTTCGGCGGTGGCGCCCGAAAGACCCAGTGTTCCGGCACCATTTCCCGAGGCGGCGATGGTCACCGGCCGCGGCGGGGGTGCCGCGCTGTTTCCGTCCGGAGTGTCATCGAGCGTCATGTACTCGTCGCGGTACCCGCGCTGGGTGGCAGCGGCGCCGCGGCGGCGGCGGGCGTTGGCGGCACGACGGTGCGCCGCCGCAGCAGCGGCCGGCGCTGCTGCGGCGGCGGCCGCGGACACCGGCGACGTCGCCTCTGCTGCGCCGCGCAGACCGGGCCCGAATCCCACCCCCGGACCGCCGGGGCCGACGCCGTAGCCGATGGCTTCGACACCCGCCGGCGCCGGAGCGGGCGCCGGAGCGGGTGCCGGGGCGGGTGCCGGAGCCGGCGCGGCCGGGGCCGCGGTCGGCGCGGCCATCCCGGCCGGCGCGGTCCCGATCGGGGCCACCGGATCGATCCGGTCCTGCGCGCCCGGCGGGATTCCGGCAGCCTCGGGGACCGGCGCCTGAAGATAGTTGCCCATCCCGGCCAGTCCGAGCGTCAGCGGGATCACCGCCATGGCCGGTGCCGCCAGCACCGAGTACAGCGGGGTGCCGATCACCGCGAACACTCCGGCGTAGGCGAACACGAAGAACATGTTCTGGAAGCTGCCGCCGGGCAGGATCGCGCCGATGCCCTCCTGGGCGATCGCCTGGCCCAGCCCGATCGTGGTGTTGACCGGGTCGAAGATCATGTCCCGCAGCATCAGGTACATGCCGTGGAAGTGCTCGGAAGTGCCGGCCAGCCAGTTGTCGATCGGGTCGTTGGCCGCCAGCCACTCGTAGATCGGATTGGGGATCAGCCGGTTGCCGCCGGCGTCGGCGGTCGACAGCGCCCGACCGGACTGGGCCGATTCCCACAGCGCCGAGGTCGGCATCGCCGCGGCGGCGATGCCGACCTCCCCCAACCCGGGGGCCAGGATCGGCGGGGCCGCCGCGGCGGCGGGGGCCGCGGACAGGGCGGCCCCGGCAATGCTCTGATAGGTCGCCATGGTGGTCGCCGCCTGGACCCACATCCGTAGGTAGTCAGCTTCGTTGACCGCGATCGGGATGGTGTTGATGCCGAGGAAGTTGGTGGCGACCAGCACCGCCCGGGTGGCGTGGTTGGCGGCAATCTCGGCCATCGTCGGCATCGTCGCCAACGCCCCGGAGTATGCCGCGGCGACCACCTCGTGCTGGGCGGCCAGCATCGCGCTCTGGGCGCTGTTGGTGGCCAACCAGGCCAGATACGGCAGGTGCGCGGTCAGGTACTGGGCGGCGCTCGGCCCGTCCCACCCGCCGGCCTCCACGGCGCCCAGCACCGCGGCCAGCTCGGCGGCCGTGTCGGCATATGCACTGCTCAGCCCGGCCCACGCGGTCGCGGCGGCGAGCAGTGGGGCGGGCCCGGGACCCACCGACAACAGGGCCGAGTGAACCTCCGGGGGCGCCGCCATCCACACCGGCGTCGTCATGGGCCCGACCATACCATCAGGTAAGCCTTACCTTACTTGATGGTGGCGAGCGTCACCTCCGCGGCGGCGAGTAGTTCGGCTTGCCCAGTCCCAGCACGTGCTGGGCGATCATGTTGCGGAACACCTCCAGGGTGCCGCCGTAGATCCCGGCCAGCGGCGCGAACCGGTACAGGTACTCCGCGGCGCCGCCGTCGGCGGCGCCGGCGGTCCCCAGTGGCAGCACGCTCGCCGGTCCGGCCAGATCCATCAGATCCGGGCCGATCTCCCGCATGGTCTGCGCCTGGGCCACCCGGCCGAAGATGCCGGGGGTGGACAGCGCGGCCTCCAGCCGGGCGGCGCTGCGGCCCAGCCGGTAACCGACCGAGCCCTCCTCGACCAGCCGGGTGCCACCCGGCCCGGGGGTGCCGACGTGCGCGGCCACGGCGTCCACCGCGGCGGACATGAACCCGGCCTGGTGCGCCATGATCGCCGGGTCGGCCAGGCCGTCGGCGTCGGCGGCGACCGCGCCGTGCTCGGCGTCCAGCGGCCCGCGCAGCACCGTCCAACCACCGTTGGCCTCGCCGAGCAGGTACTTGTCGTCGACCCGGACGTCGCTGTAGTAGACGATGTTGGTGCGGTCGCCGTCGACGGTCCGGATGCCCTGGATCTCGATGCCGGGGGTGTCCAGCGGCACCAGGAACATCGAGATGCTCTTGTGCTTGGGGGCCTCCGGGTCGGTGTTGGTGATCAGGAAGACGTACTGGCAGTTGTGCGCGCCGGTGGTGAACATCTTGGCGCCGTTGATGATCCAGCCCGATCCGCCCTCGTCCCGGACCGCACGGGTCTTGCAGGTGGCGATGTCCGAGCCGCCCTCGGGTTCGGTGTAGCCCAGGCACATCCGGACCTCGCCGGTGAACACCCCGGGCAGCACCTCGGCGACCAGTTCGGGCTTGCCGAACATCTCCACCGCGTGCGCGACCAGCTGGGTGGTGCCCCAGGTGACCCACGGGGTGTGCACCCGGCGCTTCTCCAGTTCCCAGATCCGACGCCGCACCCGGGAGAACCCGGCACCGGACTTGGTGCGGTACTCCTGCTCCAGAAAGCCGCGCTCGCCGATCGCCAGGTGCACGGCCTCGTCGAAGTTGTCGCCGGTCTCCCGGTCCCGGCGGCGCACCTCGTCGGTGACCGTCGCGGTCAGGAACTCGCGGACCTGCGCGTGGAAGGCGGCGTCGTCCGCGTCAAGTTCTACGGTGGAGAAATCCATGCTGGCTCAGGCCCCTTCGGCGAGTTCGGTCTCACGGGTGGCGATGATCCCGGCGATGTGCCGGGCGCTGGCGGCCGGATCGCCGCCGGCCAGCGGCCAGGCCCGCGCGCGCACCAGGTAGGCGGTGGCGGCGGCCTCGGTGGAGACGCCCAGCCCGCCCTGGATGTGCACCGCCATGGTGGCGGCCTTGCCGGCCTCCTCGGCCATGAAGACGAATGCGCAGGCCGCCAGCTCCGGCCGGGCCTGCGGCTCGTTGTCCAGGAACCAGGCCGCCCGGCGGGCCAGGTTGCGGCCGCCCTGCACCACGATCGCCATGTTGGCCAGCGGGTGCGAGATCGCCTGCAGGGTGCCGATCGGCACGCCGAGGGTGTAGCGGGACTTGGCGAACTCGGCGGCGATGGTCATGGTCTGCTCGACCAGCCCGGCCAGCGCGGCGGCGGTCAGCATCCGCCATTCGTCCAGCGCGCGTTGATATTCGGCGATCGCCGCCGGGCCGGAGCCGAGCACGCTGCGCCGGTTGGCCTCGGCCGGGTCGACCCAGGCCATCGGCAGCCGGCCCAGGTTGTCCACCCGCGGGCCGACGGTGTCGAACTCCAGCAGCACGACGTCGTCGCCGTCGCGCAGGATCAGCCGATCGGCGACCGCGGCGGTGCCGATCAGCCGGCGGCCGGCGGTGACCTCCAGCCGCGGGTCCAGCCCGACGATTCGCGATCCGTCGACGGCCTCGGCGTCGACCCCGCCCAGGCGCGCCCACAGCCGGGTCGCGCAGACATGGTCGATCCACGGCACCGGGGCGACCGCGCGGCCGAGTTCCTCGGCGACCAGGGCCAGATCCACCAGGGTGGCGCCGTCGCCGCCGGCGGATTCCGGCACCGCCATCGACGCCGCGCCCATCGCGCACAGCCGCTCCCACAGCGCCTTGTCGAAGCCGGATTCCTCGGCCGCCCAGACGGTTTCGATGCCGCAGTGGGCGTCGAAGAACTGCCGGTAGGCGGTGACCAGGTCCCGGTGGTCCTCGGTCAGGCTGTAGTCCAGCCGGCGCAACTCGTAGCGATCCATTCCGGTCACTGCTCCTGGGTTTCGAAGAAGAACTGCTGGGCGTTGTTGTAGAGGTAGTTGTCCAGGACCTCCGGTGGCAGGTCCAGCGCCGCGGCCTCCGGCACCACGCGGTGCTGACGCAGCACCGGCCAGTCGGAGGCGAAGATGACCTTGTCCGGCCCGCGGGTGCGCATGTAGTGCAGCAGTTCGTCGGGCAGCCGCTTGGGCGACCAGGCCGAGGTCATCAGCCGCAGGTTGCGGTATTTGATCAGCATCCGGATCGCGATGTCCCACCACGGGTCGGCGCCGTGGATCATGCACAGCTTCAGCTCGGGGAACCGCACGCAGACCCGGTCCAGGTGGATCGGGTTCTGCACCTCGCCGGGGATCGGCGGGCCGGGGATACCGGTGTTGACGCACAGCGGCAGCCCGATCTCGGCGCACTTGGCGTACAGCGGGTAGTACACCGCGTCGCTGGGCGGGTACTGGCCGTCGCCCCAGAAGCTGGGGCCGACCACCGCGTAGCTGACCGGCAGGTCGGCGGCCAGCGCGGTCAGCTCGCGCAGCGGGCCGACCGGTCGCAGCAGGTTCACCCCGCCGATGGCCAGCGAGAACCGGTCCGGGCGCTGCTCGACGAAGGACCGGGCGGTGGCCGACGGCTTGGCCAGGTTGTCCATCAGGATGGCCCGCGCCACCCCGTTGGCGTCCATCTCCTCGAGCAGCTCGCCGAGGTCGACCGGGTCGAACATCGACTTGGGGCCCTTGAAGTAGTCGTCGCGGACCTTCGTCATGAACTGCGGCTGCACCGCGGTCTCACCGAAGTGCACGTTGACCAGGCAGTCGATCACGCGTTGCGGTGCTGTCATGAATTTCCCTGCATCACTTGTTGTTTGGCCCACCGGTAGTCGGGTTTGCCGTTGCCGAGCCGGCGGATCGCCGGGACGAAGAGCAGCTGCTTTGGGACCTTGAACCGGGCCAGCCGGTCGGTGCAGGCCCGGTCCAGCGCCGCGGTCAGAGCGTCCGGGTCGACCCCGTCGCCGACGGCCACCAGCGCCACCACCTCCTGGCCCCAGCGCGCGCTGTCGCGGCCGACGACCAGGGCGTCGGCGACGCCGGGGTGCCCGCGCAGCACCTCCTCGACCTCCTCGACGAAGACCTTCTCCCCGCCGGTGTTGACCACCATCGAGTCCCGGCCGAGCAGCCGCAGGGTGCCGTCGGTCTCCAGGGCGGCCCGGTCCCCGGCGATCACCACCCGCAGCCCACCGATCTGCGGGAACGTCGCGGCGGTGGCGTCGGCATCGTCGAAGTAGCCCAACGGGATTCGGCCGGATCGCGCGACCCAGCCGATCTCCGGGTCGCCGGGTTGCAGGAACCGGGTCCGGTCGGCCGACAGCACCCGCCCGCCGTCGCGGAAGGTGAAGGTGTCGGTGCGCTCGCCGACCTGGCTGCGGCCGAACCCGACGTTCCCGGTCTCCGAGGAGCCGTAGCCGTTGATCAGGGTGATCGCCGGCAGCCGGCGCAGCAGCGCCTCCTGGTTGGCGACGTTGGTGCCCGCGCCGCCGGTGCCGATCGCGTACAGCGCGGACAGGTCGTAGTCGGCGCGGGCCAGTTCGGCGGCGATCGGCCCGGCGTAGGCATCGCCCACCATGGTCATCAGGCCGACCCCCTCGCGCTGCGCGGTCGTCAGCACCTCGCGCGGATCGAAGCGCGTGGCGGTGTCGTGCAGCACCACGGTCAGGCCGTTGAGCACCCCGGCCAGCGCCGTCCACAGCCCGGCGGCGTGCAGCAGCGGGGACACCGCGAACCAGGGCGGTCCCTGATAGCCCAGCTTCTGCCGGATCTCGGCGGGGTCGTCGTGGTCGGCGCCGTTCATCGAGTTGACGTAGGCGTCGCCCTGGCGCCACATCACCGCCTTGGGCCGGCCGGTGGTGCCGCCGGTGCACACCATGATCAGGTCGTCGGGCGACGGGGTGATGTCGGCGTCGCGGCCGCCGGCGGCCAGCGCGTCGTCGAGGGTCAGCGCCCCCGGCAGCGGCTCCGCGTCGCTGCCGTCCTCGACGCTGATCAGCAGCTCGAGCCCGCCGTCGCCGGACAGCACCTCGGCGAACTTGGCGCCCAGCCCGCGGTGGTAGATCACCCCGCGCGGGCGCAGGTAGGCCAGCAGTTCGGCGACCTCGGCCGGGGTGTAGTGGTGGTTGACGTTGACCGGCACCACCCGGGCCTTGGTGGCGCCGATCACCATGTCCAGGTACTGGTCGTTGTACATGATCAGCGCGACCCGGTCCTGCCCGCACTCCCAGTTCGCCAGCTCGGCGCGCTCGCGGTGCGCGCCGAAGCCCCGGCCGGCCAGAAAGTTCGCCAGCCTGCCGGTGCGCTGCGCGGTCTCGCCGTAGCTGCTGCGGCGCGCACCGGAGACCGTCATCACCCGGTCCGGCGCCGCCGCGGCGATCTCGTCGAGGACCGCCCCCACCGTCCATTCCGGCATCTGGACCTCAGGCCGGGTAGTTCGTGCTCAGCAGCGTCAACGCGTTCTCCCGCATCACCATTCGGGTGTCCTGGTGGCTGAACTCCGGGAACTGCGGGATGTCGGCGGTGAAGGAGGTCGGGTCGGCCAGGCCCTCGCCGTGCGGCCAGTCCGAGCCGAACAGGATCTTGTCCACGCCGATGGTGTCGGCGAGCAGCTTCACGTCGTCCTCGTAGTACGGCGCGATCCAGACGTTGTTCCGCAGCTGCTCGATCGGGTCCTCTTTGTAGTGGTGCGGCGCGTTGTTGGCGGACTTCTTCAGCCGCTTGATCAGCCGGTAGACGAAGTAGGAGCCGTTCTCGATGCTGACCACCTTGAGCTTGGGGTGCCGGGTGAAGACCTGGTGCACGATCATCGCGGCGATGCTGTCGTGGATGGCGCGGTCGTCCATGATCACCATGTCCAGCGGGTCGCGCTTGCCGAAGCCCTTGAACACCCCGCTGCCGCCCCACAGTCCCGGGATGGCCATGTAGCCGGAGTCCGACAGGTGGAACACCACCGGGATGCCCGCCTCGGCCAGCCGGGCCCAGACCGGGTCGTGGCTCGGGTCGCCCAGCGAGCGCGGCCGGACCGCGCCGGGCACCGGGGCCGGGCGCACGCAGACCAGCCGGGCGCCCCGGCTCAGCACGAAATCGACCTCGGCGACGGCCTTTTCCGGGTCGGCCAGCGAGATGATCGGGGCGCTGTACACCCGATGATCGGGCCGGTCGAAGCCCCAATCCTCGTCGAGCCACAGGTTGAACGCGTGCATCGAGACCATGGTGGCCTCGATGTCGCTCTTGAGGCCCTCCTCCACGCCGCAGGCGAAGGTCGGCAGCATGAACACCGATTCCAGGTTCTGCTTGTCGAGGATCTGCACCCGGGCGTCGCGGTTCTGGTACTCGGGGTGATCGGCGAGCCGGTCGACCTTCATCAGCGACGCCGGGTCCACCCCCTCGGGGATCTCGCCGCGGAACAGCAGGTCCAGGCAGCCCGGCTCGATGATCGGGTCGAAGCGCGGGTTCGGGATGAAGTGGTTGACCACCCCGCCGAACACCGCCAGGGTGCGCTTGCCGTCCTGGACCATCTGCACGCCGCGGCTGCGGAACTCCTTGGGCAGGTGCCGGGTGAAGGCGTCCACCGGTTCGTAGTAGTGGTTGTCGACGTCGACGGCCCGGTAGTCCAGCTTGGTCTCCGGACCCGTGTCCACTGCGGTCATCGGGGTGTCCTTTCGGGTGGCTATGCGGTCAGGTGGTCGGCCAGCGGCGGAAAGTTCGGCGGGCGCTTCTGGAAGAACGCGGTGATGCCCTCGATGAAATCGGTGCGCCGCATCGAGTCGTGCATCAGCGCTTCGGCCTTGACGCTGGTTTCCACCATGCCGATCGCGGCGTCGGCGTAGAGCTGCTGTTTCATCACCGCCAGCGAGGTCGGCGAGCAGTTGCGCGCCATCTCGTCGGCGTAGCCGAGCACCGTGGGCATCAGCTCCTCGGCGGGCAGCACCCGGGTGAGAAGGCCGAGTTCGGCGGCCTCCTCGGCGAGGAAGGTGCGGCCGCTGAGCAGCAGTTCGACCGCGCGGGCCCAGCCGATCAACCGCGGCAGGATCCAGGAGATGCCGTACTCGGCGATCAGGCCGCGCCGGGCGAACGAGGTGGAGAACTTGGCGCCCGCGGCGGCGAACCGGATATCGGCGAACAGCGCCTGGGACAGGCCCATCCCGGCGACCGAGCCGTTGATCGCGACGATCACCGGCTTGCTCAGCTGGGTCAGGAAATACGGGTGTTTGGCCGCCACCAGCGCGCTGATGTCGGTCTTGCCCGCCGATTCCACCGTGGTGGCCGAGATGCTGTCCAGGTTGCCCATGTCCGCGCCCGCGCAGAACGCCCGGCCCTTGCCGGTGACGACGATGACCCGCACCGCCGGATCGGCCTCGGCCCGCTCGATGCAGGCGTAGAAGCCGGTGGACAGGCCCTGCCCCCAGGCGTTCATCCGCTCGGGCCGGTTGAAGGTCAGCACCGCCACCCCGGAGTCGCGGACCTGGTAGAGCACCGCCTCATCGGACCCGGGCGCGCCGGGGTCGTCGCGATGTTCAGAAACGCTCAAGCGGCACTCCTCCGAAGACCGATGGATATACATACTGTACCCCTATCGGTAGCACCTTCCGCAAGCCGGCCGCGGCGCTGCTTCAGACCAGCGCGGACCGCAGGTAGGCGCGCTCGATCCGGGCCTTGGCCTCCGCCGGCAGCCGGTCCTGCGGCGGCCGGGAGTCCGGGTGGTCGCCGACCGGCAGGCCCAGCACCGCGGCGGCGTGCTTGAACGCCCCGCCCCAGTGGGTGAAGTAGTCCGGCCGGCCCGGGTAGCTGGTGTACACCGAACCCAGGTCCGCCTCGAGCCGGTCCATCCCGGCGTCCCGGGCGTGCGCGATGGCCTCGGCCAGCCGGCCGGCGTAGATCAGCTCCCAGTACTCGGTGAGGATCGGCCGGTCCGGGGTCTCGTGCAGGTACCCGACGGTGCCCAGCTGCGCCGGGCAGACGATGCCCTGCGCCAGCCAGCCGGCCCGGTAGACCAGCAGGTCGCACTCCCAGATCACCAGCCCCGGGGCCAGCTCGTGCAGCGCCCGGCTGTTGCGCGGCCGGAACGCGCCCTCCTTGCTGGCGCACACCGCGGGCACCGCGGCGTAGATCGCCGCGCTCTCCGCGGCGCTGAGCACATAGCCCGAGGACGGTGAGTTGAACAGGCCCAGCGCGATGTCGGTGCGCTCGGCGACGTAGTTGACGAACCGCAGCGTCCCGGCCCCGCCGTGGGTCTCCATCATCGGGGTCTGGATATAGGCGATGTCGGCGCCGGCCCGCTCGGCGTGCCGGGTGAGGTCCAGGCAATCCAGCGGCGAGGTCGCCGCCGTGCAGGCCTGCACCACCAGATCCGGGTTGATCGCCCGGCCGACCTCGATGGCCACCTCCAGCAGGCGTTTGCGTTCGGCGATGGTCAACGACCAGAACTCCCCCACCCCGCTGGTGCACCACAGCATCGGGTGGCCCAGGTCGGCGACGCAGTGGCGCACGAGTTCGCGATAGGCGTCGTAGTCGATATCCTCGCCGTCGGCCCCGGCGAACGGGGTGTAGAGCGAGTCCCCGATGCCCCGCAACGCCTCCGCCGCCCAGTCGCGCGCCTCGCGTGCGTTTGCCATGGATGGAACCTCCCGGGCGGGTGTCGGCGCTCACGCGCGAACCGGCGGCGCCACGGAAAACGCTACTATATTGATTTCGGTATCCCGCATCGATGTGACGGAACACGGCAATGGAGGTGCCCGGCGTGGCAAAACAGCCCACCGCGGAGAAGCGGCAACGGCGTGAACGCGGTTCCATCAACCCCGACGACATCATCGCCGGGGCCTTCGAGCTCGCCGAGCAGGTCGGCATCGACAACCTGAGCATGCCGTTGCTGGGCAAGCATCTGGGCGTCGGCGTGACGAGCATCTACTGGTACTTCCGCCGCAAGGATGACCTGCTCAACGCGATGACCGACCGGGCGCTGCGGCAGTACGCGTTCGCCACCCCCTACGTCGAGTCCCGGGACTGGCGCGAGACGCTGAGCAACCACGCCCGCACCATGCGGGCCACCTTTCTGGGCAACCCGATCCTGTGCGACCTGATCCTGATCCGCTCGGCGCTGAGCCCGCGGGCCGCCGAACTCGGCGTGCTCGAGGTGGAGAAGGCGATCGCCAGCCTGGTGGAGGCCGGGCTGTCGCCGGAGGACGCCTTCGACACCTACTCGGCGGTGTCGGTGCACGTGCGCGGATCGGTGGTGCTGCAGCGGCTGCACCAGAAGGCCGAGGACGGCACCGCGCTGGAGGACACCATGGTCGTCGACGCCGACCGGACCCCGCTGCTGGCGCAGGTCAGCGCCGCCGGGCACCAGATCATCGCCGCCGACGACACCAACTTCGACTACACGCTGAACTGCATCCTGGACAACGCGCAGCGCCGGATCCGGGCCTCCTAGACCTCCGGCTCGGGCACGTGGAAGTGCTCGTCGCGCAGCCGGAACGCCTCCCGGGTGCCGTGCTCGGCGCGGGTCTTGACGAAGTTGAACTCACCGGGGGCGAACTGCAGGTTGGTGCCGTAGGCGTGGAACAGGTAGCTGCAGACCTCCTCGCCCTGGTAGGCCTGAGCCGCCTCGACCAGCCGGAACGCCTCCTTGGCGATCACCACCCCGTCGGCGGGCATCTTGGCGGCCTTGGCCGCCCAGTACCGGGCCCGGGCGCCGATGGCCTGCGGCTCGCAGGTTTCGGTGAAGACGCCCAGGTGCTCCAGCTCGCCGGCCGTCATGATGTCGCCGGTCAGCAGCATCCGCCGGGCCAGCACCGGGCCGAGCCGGTGGAAGAACAGGTGCAGGCTGCCCAGCGCCGGGCCGAGGAACCGGGTGGCCGGCATGCCGAGCCGGGTGTCGCGGCCGACCACGGCGATGTCCATCATCAGCGCCATCTCGAAGCCGCCGCCCAGGGCGTAGCCGCCGATCTCGCCGACGGTGACCTTCGGGAAGCCCATCAGATTGTGGTAGAAGCCGAATGTCTTGCGGTCCACCGTGAGTCGGCGCCGCTGGCTGGGCCGCGACCGCTTGGCGCCCGCCGGCGCGGCTGCCTCGCCGTACCAGCCGTAGGCGTTGTTCATGTCCGCGCCGGTGCTGAAGATGCCGTCGGCCCCGCGCAGCAGCACCACGGTGAGGTCGTCGTCGTCGGCCACCGTATCCAGGCAGCGTTCCAGCGCGTCGCGCATGCTCGCGTCGTAGGAGTTGCGCCGCTCGGGATTGTTCAACGTGATGGTGGCGATGCGGGTGTCCCGGTCGACCTCGAAGAGCACGCGCGGGTCGGTGTTGGCGCTGACGGCCATGATGCGGCCCTTCCTTGCTGACTTGCACTCGGGCGGTAATCGTATCGCATACTGTATGGGTCACCGTAACTGTTCCGGAAGGCGGGTGCTGACCTTGGCAGCGGACACCGAGGCCGATCGCAGCGACGACGGTGCGATCCGCACCGAACGCGACGGCGCCATCCTGCGCATCACCCTGGACCGGCCATCGCGGCGCAACGCGTTGAGCCACACCATGATCGACACCCTGGTGTCGACGCTCTCGGCGGCCGCCTACGACGATTCGCTGCGCGCGATCGGCATCACCGGGGCCGGTGCGCACTTCTGCGCCGGCGCGGACTGGGTCGCCACCAACGCCGGCGCCACCCGGCCGCGCACCGGCGACCTGGTGCGCCGCATCCCGCACACCGCGCACCGGGTCATCGAACTGATCGCCGGCATCCAGCTGCCGGTGGTCGCCACCGTGCGCGGCTGGGCCACCGGCCTTGGCGCCAACCTGGCGCTGGCCGCCGATTTCACCGTCGCCGCCGACACCGCCACGCTCTGGGAACCGTTCATCGAGCGCGGGTTCGGCCCGGACTCCGGGGCCACCTGGCTGCTGCCGCGGCTGGTCGGGGTGGCCCGGGCCCGCCGGATGCTGCTACTGGGCGAGCGGGTGGACGGCACCACCGCGGCCGACTGGGGGCTGATCCACGACCACGCCCCCGAGGCCGAGCTCGACGTGCGCGCCGACGCGCTGCTGCACCGGCTGGCCGGCGGCCCCACCGTCGCGCTCGGGCTGACCAAGGCCGCGCTGGCCTTCGGCGCCGACGCACCGCTGTCGGCCAGCCTGGACCGCGAACTGTCCAACCTCGAACTCGCCTGCCGCACAGCGGACTTCAAGGAGGGCCTGGCCGCCTTCCGGGAACGCCGCGCGCCCGACTTCACCGGCCGCTGAGCCACCACCACCGAAGGGAACCCCACATGTCGGCACCACCGGCCTACGACACCATCGGCTACGACGTCACCGACCACACCGCCACCATCACGCTGAACCGCCCCCAGGCGCTCAACGCGCTGTCCCCGCACATGATCGAGGAACTGCGGGCGGCTTACGAGCAGGCCGAGGGCGACGACAACGTCTGGCTGATCATCGTCACCGGCACCGGCCGGGCGTTCTGCACCGGCGCCGACGTCACCGAGATCCCCGACGACGGCAAGGTCGTCTACTCGCGGCCGTACCTGTCCAGCTACGACCAGTGGGAGGCCCCGCAGGAGGGCACCCCACCGTTTCGCCGGATGGCCAAACCCGTGCTCGCCGCGATCAACGGCATCTGCTGCGGCGCCGGCCTGGACTGGGTGACCACCGGCGACATCGTGATCGCCTCGGACCGGGCCAGCTTCTTCGACCCGCACGTGTCCATCGGCCTGGTCGCCGCCCGCGAGATGGTGCGGCTGGCCCGGGTGCTGCCCCGCACCGTCGCGCTGCGGATGGCGCTGATGGGCAAGCACGAGCGGATGACCCCGCAGCGCGCCTACGAGCTCGGCATGATCACCGAGATCGTCGAGCACGACCGGCTGCTGGAACGCGCCCACGAGATCGCCGCCGTGGTGAACTCCAATGCGCCGCTGGCGGTTCGCGGCACCCGGCTGGCGATCCACAAGACCCTGGACCTGCCGCTGCACGAGGGCGAGATGCTGGCCGAGGCGTTCCGGGAGCGGGTGGTGCGCACCGAGGACGCCGCCGAGGGCCCGCGGGCATTCGTGGCGAAGCGCGCACCGGTCTGGAAGTGCCGATGACCGACTTCGAGACGATCGGGCTGGACTTCGACCGGGACGCCCGGGTCGCCACCATCACGCTCAACCGCCCGGACCGGCTGAACTCCTTCAACCGCACCATGTGTCAGGAGATGGCCGCGGCGTGGCGGATCGTCAAGCTCGACGAGGGCACCAACGCGGTGGTGCTGCGCGCCGCCGGGGACCGGGCCTTCAGCGCCGGGCTGGACGTGAAGTCGAGCTACGGCCAGCCCGACAACGTGTGGAACCACGAGGATCCCGGCGAACTGCTCAGCCCGAAATGGCAGAAGATGTGGAAGCCGGTGATCTGTGCGGTGCAGGGCATCTGCACCGCGGGGGCGCTGTATTTCGTCAACGAGGCCGACGTGGTGATCTGCTCGACCGAGGCCACCTTCTTCGACTCGCACGTCAGCGCCGGACTGGTCTCCGCGCTGGAGCCGATCGGCCTGATGCGCCGGATCGGGCTCGGCGAAACCCTGCGAATGGCGCTGCTGGGCAACGACGAACGGGTCGGCGCCGACACCGCGCTGCGGATCGGGCTGGTCACCGAGATCGTCGAGCGCAGCCAGCTGTGGGAGCGCGCCCACCAGATCGCCGCGACCATCGCCGCCAAGCCGCCGTCGGCGACCCAGGGCACCGTCAAGGCGATCTGGGAGTCGCTGGACAAGCCGTACCGCGCCGCCCTGGACCATGGGCTGATCTACACCCGGCTCGGCAATCCGCTGGGCAAGGCCGAGCTGGCCGCCGGGCCGCCCGCGCCCAAGACCGCACCCCGGATCCGCTGACGTGCACCCGCTCAGCAGGCGCATCCTCGATGTGCTGGCCCTGGACCCGGCCGCCCCGGCGCTGCAGTACCGGGGCGCCTGGTCGACCTGGGGCGAGCTGCGGGCGGCCGGCGCGGCGATCGCCGACGCCGTCGGCCCCGGCGCCCGGGTCGGCATCATGCTGCGCAATCGGCCCGCGCACGTCGCCGCGCTGCTCGGGGTGCTCTCGGCCGGCGGCACCGTGGTGGTGATCAACCCGTCCCGCGGCGACGAGCGGACCCGCGCCGACCTGCGCAGCCTGGGCCTGCCGGTGCTGATCGGGTCGGCCGAGGACCTGGCCGCCCTGGGCACCGGCGCGCCGGGCACCACCACGATCGGCCTCGGCGAGCTCGGCCAGGCCCCCGCGGTGCACCCCGCCACCGATCCGGCGCCGGATCCGGGCCGGCCCGGGGTGGCGGTGTGGATGCTGACCAGCGGCACCACCGGCCCGCCCAAGCGGGTGGACCTCGGCTACGACATGCTGGCCCGCAGCGTGATCGGCCCGGATCCGGAGACCGCCCCGGCCCCCACCGCGCCGCGCCGCGGGGTGGCGATCGTCAACTCGCCGCTGGTACACGTCGGCGGGGTGTTCCGGGTGCTGCTGTGCCTCAGCGAGGCCCGGCCGTTCGTGCTGCTGGACCGCTTCGAGCTGGGCCCATGGATCGCCGCGGTCCGCGAGCACCGGCCGCGGGCGGTCTCCCTGGTGCCCGCCGCACTGCGGATGGTGCTGCACTCGGAGCTGACCCGCGCGGACCTGGCCGGGGTCCAGGTGGTGACCTCCGGCACCGCGCCGCTGTCCGCCGAGGACGCCGAGGCGTTCGCCGACAAGTTCGGCATCCCGGTGCTGACCTCCTATGCCGCAACCGAATTCGGCGGCGGGGTGGCCGGCTGGACGCTGGCCGATCACCGGCAGCACTGGGCCGCCAAGCGCGGCAGCGTGGGCCGGGCCAACCCGGGCGCCCGGCTGCGGGTGGTCGACGAGACCGGCGCGGTGCTGCCCGCCGACACCGTCGGGGTGCTGGAGGTGATCCCCGCCCAGCTCGGCGCCGGCGCCGACTGGCTGCGCACCACCGACCTGGCCCGGATCGACGCCGACGGCTTCCTGTGGATCCTCGGCCGCGCCGACCAGGCGATCATCCGCGGCGGGTTCAAGGTGCTGCCCGACGACGTGCGGGCCGCCCTGGAGACCCATCCGGCGGTGCGCGGCGCGGCCGTGGTCGCCCGGCCCGACCCGCGGCTGGGCGAAATCCCGGTCGCCATGGTCGAGTTGCGCGAGGACGCCGAGCCGATCCCCGGCCCGGAGGCGCTGGCCGACTACCTGGGCCAGCGGCTGGCCCGCTACGAGATCCCCGCGGAGTTCGCCGTCGTCGCCGACATTCCGCGCACCCCGTCGGGCAAACCCGATCTCGGCGCGGTGCGGGCCCACTTCGCCGGCCATGGCGGCTGACCCCGGCACGCTGGCCCCGCTGCTGCGGGCCCGGGCCGCCGCCCGCGGCGGGCACCCGCTGCTGGTCTGCGACGACGAGAAGCTGAGCTACGCCGAGGCCGAGCGCCGCTCGGCGGCGCTGGCCCGGATCCTGCTGGCCCGCGGCATCGGCCGCGGCGACCACGTCGGGGTACTGCACCCCAACGGCCCGCGGTTCGTCGTCGCGGCGTTCGCCGCCGCCCGGATCGGCGCGGTCACCGTCGGCTTCTCCACCCTGGCCGCCCCGGCCGAATTGCGCTACCAGATCGGCCATTCCGACATCACCCTGATGCTGGCCACGCCGGCCTTCCGCGGCAACGACTACCGCCGCAGGCTCGCCGAGGCCGCCCCCGAGCTGCCGGTGTGCTTCGACCTCGACGCCCGGGCGCCCGCCGCCGGCCCGGACGCGCTGGCCGCCGCCGAGGCGGCCGTGACGCCCGAGGATCCGATGGCGCTCATCTACACCTCCGGCTCGACCGGGCACCCCAAGGGCGTGCTGCTCGGCCAGGCCGGGCTGCTGGCGCAGCAGCGCCGGCTCAACGCGGTCCGCGGCCTGACCGCCGCGGACCGGCTGTTCTGCAACTCGCCGTTCTGCTGGGTCGGCGGCTTCGCGTTCGCGCTGCTGGCCACCCTGACCGCCGGGGCGACCCTGATCTGCTCGAACGCCACCGACCCGAGCGCCACGCTGGATCTGCTGGAGCGCGAGCGGCCCACCGTCGGCAACGGCTTCGCCGCCGGGGTCGCGCAGCTGGCCCGGCACCCCAGCTTCGCCGGCCGCGACCTGTCCACGCTGCGCCGCGGCAACCTGTATCCGCTGATGCCCGCGGAGCTGCGGCCCGCCGACCCGGCGCTGCGGCACAACCTGCTCGGGATGACCGAGGCCGGCTCGGTGGTGCTGATCGACGGCGACGAGCGCGATCAGCCCGAGCACCGCCGGGGCTCCTTCGGCCGGCCCGCACCCGGCTTCGAGGCCACGGTGCTCGACCCGCGGACCGGCGCCCCGGTACCGGTCGGCGCGCCCGGCGAGCTGTGCCTGCGCGGGCCGTACCTGATGCAGGGCTATCACCGGGTGCCGCGGGCGGACTGCTTCGACGCCGACGGCTGGTTCCACACCGGCGACCTGGTCCGCACCGACCCGGACGGCTACTACTACTTCCTGGGCCGGCGCGGCGCGATGATCAAGACCGCCGGCGCCAACGTCTCCCCCACCGAGGTGCAGGACGCGGTGCTGCGACTGCTCGGCGACGCCGCCGCGGTGTACGTGCTGGGCCTGCCCGACGCCGAGCGCGGCGAGCTGGTCGCCGCCGTCATCGCCACCGAGGATCCGGCCGGTGTCGACCTGCCCGCGCTGCGGGCGGCGCTGCGCCGAGAGCTGTCGGCCTACAAGGTGCCGCGCCGGTTCCTGCTCTGCCGGCCCGCCGAGATTCCGCTGCTGGCCAGCGGCAAGCCGGACCTGCCCGCGCTGCGCGGGTTGCTGGCCGACAGCTGAGCGTGCTGTGCCACCATGAGGCATGGCCGATGTGGACGGTGAGGCGGCCGGGGTGACCCGGCCGCCCCGGCCCACCCACGCCGATGTGGCCCGGCTGGCCAACGTCTCGACGGCGACGGTCAGCTACGTGCTCAACCACTCGGTCGGCCGGCGGATCTCCGAGCGGACCCGGGCCGCGGTGCAGCGCGCCGCCGACCAACTCGGCTACCGGCCGCACGCCGCGGCGCGCAACCTGGCCAGCGGCCGCAGCGGGGTGGTGCTCTACGTCATCCCGCGGGTGGCGGTCGGTGAGATGCCGATGCTGGCGGGCAGCCGGATGACCACCGAACTGGCCAAGCTGGGGCTGCTGCAGGTGCAGGTGTTCGAGACCGAGGACGACCAGCACGTCGTGGAGGCCATCCGCAATCTCGATCCGATCGCGGTGACCAGCCTGTTCCCGCTGAGCCCGGCCGCGCGCCGGGCGGTGGCCGCCGCCGGGGTCGCCTACATCGAGATCGGCACGCTGCCCGCGCTCGGCGATCCGCACCTGTGGATCGGCACGCTGCGGGTGCAGTACCTGATGTCCCAGGGGCACCGGCGCATCGCGTTCGCCTACACCGGGGTCGACAAGTGGCGGGCGCTGGGCGACTTCTGGTTCGAGGGCATCACCCGGGCCGCCGAGGCCGGCGGGCTGCCGCCGGTCGCCTCGGCCGCGGTCACCGTCGACAACGCCGCCGAGGTGGTCGCCGGCTGGCACCGCGACGGAATCACCGCGGTCTGCGGGCAGAGCGACGAGATCGCTTGCCTGGTGCTGCACGGCATCCGGGCGGCCGGGCTGCGCTGCCCGGCCGACCTGGCGGTGATGGGCGTCGACGCCGGCCCGGCCGGCGCCATCGCCTCGCCGCCGCTGACCACCGTCGAGTTCGA
Source organism: Mycolicibacterium fallax (assembly GCF_010726955.1). Taxonomy (NCBI): domain Bacteria; kingdom Bacillati; phylum Actinomycetota; class Actinomycetes; order Mycobacteriales; family Mycobacteriaceae; genus Mycobacterium; species Mycolicibacterium fallax. Next base: position 3,591,023 of record NZ_AP022603.1, on the reverse strand, counting down.
CCCGGGCGCGGTCGCCGACGCCGCGCTGGCCGCCGTCCGCGGCGAACTCGGCTACCCCTCCCCGACCCCGCCAACCCCCACCGACATCGCCCGACTGGTCCTACGAGAATCGGCCTGAACATGACAAGCACCGAATCCACCCCGCCGCCCGCCGAGTTCGACGCCGCCCGCTACGGGCCGTGGGCGGTCATCACCGGCGGCTCCGAGGGCGTCGGCCGGGCCTTCGCCCGCCGGCTCGCCGAGGCCGGCCTGAACCTGCTGCTGGTGGCCCGCAAACCCGGTCCGCTGGCCGAAACCGCCCGGGAATGCCGGGAACTCGGGGTGCAGGTGCGGGAACTGTCGGTGGACCTGTCCGATCCGGCATCCGCCGACGCGGTGGCCGAAGCGGTCGCCGACGTGCAGGTCGGGCTGCTGGTGCACAACGCCGGCGCCAACACCCACAGCGCGGAGTTCCTCGACGGGGACCTGGCCGCGTTCGGCCGGGTCATCGACCTGAACATCACCACCCCGCTGGCCCTGGTGGCGCACTTCGGCGCACCGATGCGCGAGCGCGGCCGCGGCGGCATCCTGCTGGTCGGGTCGCTGGCCGGTTACCTCGGTTCGGTGCGGCACACCGTCTACGGCGGGGTGAAGGCGTTCGGCCGGATCTTCGCCGAGGGGCTGTGGCTGGAGCTGCGCGATCACGGCGTGGACGTCCTGGAGCTGGTCCTGGGGGTGACCCGCACCCCGGCGATGTCGCGGGTCGGGCTGAACTTCGAGGCCCCCGGCCTGCGGGTGTCCGAGCCCGACGAGGTGGCCGCCGAGGGGCTCGCGGCGCTCGGCAGCGGGCCGGTGCACGTCGTCGCCCGGCACGCCCGGCTCGCCGAGGCGCACGGCAACCCGGACCGCACCGCGACCGTCGCCGGCAACGACGCGGCGATGCGCCGGCTGATGAACCGGAAGCCCGAGTGAGGCTCGGGCTGGCCACCCCGGTGGTCCTGCAGCAGCCCGGGGTCGCCTCGCCGTGGGAGGCCACCGCCGGGCCCGAGCAGCTGGCCCGGATCGCCGCGGCCGCCGACGAACTCGGCTACACCCACCTGACCTGCGCCGAGCATGTGGCCGTCCCGGCCGAGGCCGCCGATTCGCGCGGCACGGTGTACTGGGATCCGCTGGCCACGCTGTCCTTTCTGGCCGCGCACACCCGGCGGATCCGGCTGGCCACCTCGGTGCTGGTGCTCGGCTACCACCATCCGCTGGCGATCGCGAAGAGCTACGGCACCCTGGACCGGCTGTCCGGCGGGCGGGTCATCCTCGGCGTCGGGGTCGGCTCGCTGGCCGAGGAGTTCGCCCTGCTCGGCGCGCAGTGGCAGGACCGCGGCGCCGCCGCCGACGACGCCATGGTCGCGCTGCGGGCGGCCTGGGGACGCCGGGAGGTCGACGGCATGGTCGTCGAACCGCACGCCGGTTCCACCGAGCTGACCATGTGGGTGGGCGGGCGGACGCTGCGCTCGCTGCGCCGGGCGGTCACCCTCGGCACCGGCTGGGCCCCGTTCGGGCTGGCCCCCGACACCGTCGCGGAGTACCTGCGGCGGCAGCAACCGCCGGCCGGCTTCGAGGTGGTGCTGTCCCCCGGCCGCGCGCTGGATCCGCTCGGTGACGCCGCGGCAGCCGAGCGGGCGCTGAGCCGGCTGCGGGCCGCCGGGGCGACCATCGCGACCTGCCCGATCCGCGCCACCGACGCCGGGCACTACTGCGATCAGCTCGCCGAGCTGCAGACCATCGCCGGTGCGCTGTGACCGGCGAATCGGCCGAGCAGCGGCTGGACCGGCTGGAGCGGCGGGTCCGCGAGCTGGCCGACCTGCTGGAGATCCAGCAGCTGCTGGCCGCCTACGGGCCGCTGGTGGACGCCGGGGACGCCACCGCGGTGGCCGAATTGTGGAGCCCGGACGGGAGTTACCTGGTGGAGGGCTGGGCGATGCACGGGCGCGCCGAGCTGGCCGCGATGGTGAACTCGGCGGCGCACCAGTCGCTGATCACCGCGGGCAGCGCGCACTTTTTGGGCCCGGCCCGGATCCGGGTCGACGGCGACGAGGCCGAGGCGGTCTGCGAGTCACTGCTGATCCGGCACCGGGACCGCGGCTGGGTGGTGGCCCGCGCCAGCGCCAACCATTTCCGGCTGGCCCGCGGCGACGGCCGCTGGCAGATCACCGCCCGCAGCACCCGGGCGCTGGACGGCGACCCGGCCGGTCGCGAGCTGCTGGGCCGTGCCGCCGGCCCCGCCGGCTGAGCTCAGACGATGCCGTCGGCCCGCAGCCGCGCCACCTGCCCCGGGTCGTAGCCGATCTCGTCGAGCACCTCGTCGGTGTGCTCGCCGAGCAGCGGGGCCCGGCGGCGGATGCTGCCCGGGGTCCCCGACATCCGAAACGGCGTCTCGATGATCGGCACGTCGTGGGCGGCGCCGGGAAACGGCACCCGCTGCAGATAGCCCATCGCCGCGACATGCGGATCGTCGAGCACATCCTGGGTTGAATGCAGCGGCGCGGCAGGCAGTTTCGCGTCCATCAGCGCGGCCAGCACCTCGGCCTTGGTGCGTTGCGCGCACCAGTCCGCCATCAGGTCGTTGAGCAGGTCCCCGTGCTGCCAGCGCAGGTCGTCGTCGGCGAACCGCGGATCCTCGAACAGCTCCGGGCGGCCGACCAGCCGGCACCAGCGCTTGAACATCGGCGCCCCGGCGATCTGCAGCAGCACCCACTGGTCGTCGGCGGTGCGGTACAGGTCGCACGGCGCCACCGAGGCGCCGCGGTTACCCATCCGCGGCTTGTCGATGCCGAGCAGGTCGCGCTCGATCAGGTGCGCGTTGGACAGCATCATCGCCGTCGGCAGCAGCGCGCTCTCCACGTGCTGGCCGGTCCCGGTGCGGTCCCGGTGGTACAGCGCCATCATCACCCCGATCGCCAGGGTCAGCGCGGTGCCGAAGTCCGCGTAGGGCACCACCGTTCGGATCGGCAGCTCCGGCAGGCCCTGCCGGTACACCGCGCCGGACATCACCTGGCCGGCCCCGTCGAAGCCGATCCGGTCGCTGTACGGGCCGCCCTCGCCGTAGGCGGTGGCGCTGGCCAGGATGATGTCGGGTTTGATGGCGCGCAGCGTGTCGTAGTCCAGGCCGCTGGCCCGCATGCCGGCGGCGGGCATGTTGGCGATCACGATGTCGGAGCGGGCCACCAGCCGCCGGGTGATCTCCGCGCCCTGCTCGGTGGTGGAGTCCAGGGTCAGCGAGCGCTTGTTGCGGTTGCACTGCAGGAAGGTGCCACCCTCGCCGCTGTCGGTGACCGACTGCACCCAGCGGTCCTCGCCGCCCTCGCGTTTCTCCACCCGCAGCACGTCGGCGCCCATATCGGCCAGGATCGCGCTGCACCACGGCGCGGCGATGAACCGGCCGTAGTCCAGCACCCGGATTCCCTCAAGCACGCCCGTCACTGGTCCTCCAGGACACCGGTGCGCTGCAGGTGCTCGAGCAGCGGGTGCACCGCCGCGCACAGGTGCTCGTTCATCGCGGTGCGGGCGGCCTGCGGGTCGCGGCCGCGCAGCGCCGCCAGCACCCGGCGGTGGTCGTGGTTGGACTGCTCGGGCCAGCCCGCCACCGTGGGGTACACCGATTCCAGTGCGTAGCGGGTGGTTTGGGACATCAGCTGGGCCAGCTTCGGGGACTGCGCGGCCCGGTTGATGCCGCGGTGGAAGTCGTGGTTGAGCGTCACCGCCAGCTCCGGGTCGTCGGCGAGGTAGGCGTCCTCCAGCCGGTCCTGCACCTGCGCCAGCCGGTCCAGTTCGGTCTCGTCGATGAGTTCGGCGGCCCGGCCGGCCAATTCGCCGCCGATGTAGGCCTGCACGTCGGCGACGTCGGCGATGTCGCGGGCGGTGACCGGGGCGACCATGAAGCCGCGGTGCGGGCGCTGGGTCAGCAGGCCCTCCGCGCACAGCCGAAACAGCGCCTCGCGGACCGGGGTGACGCTGATGCCGAGTTCGGCGGCCAGCTGGTCGAGCCGGATGTAGCCGCCGGAGCGGTAGCCGCCGTCGAAGATCCGGGCCCGGATCAACCGGGCCACGTCGGCGGCCAGCTGCGGCCGGGGGCCGAACTGCGGGGCGCTCATCGGCTCAGATCCGGTACTCGTCGAGCAGCCGGCGGCTGATGATCTGCTTCTGGATCTCGCTGGTGCCCTCGCCGATCAGCAGGAACGGGGCGTCGCGCATCAGCCGCTCGATCTCGTACTCCTTGGAGTAGCCGTAGCCGCCGTGGATCCGGAAGCTCTGCTGGGTGACCTCGGCGCACAGCTCCGAGGCCAGGTACTTGGCCATCCCGGCGGCGACGTCGTTGCGTTCCCCGGAGTCCTTGAGCCGGGCCGCGTTGACCATCATCAGGTGCGCGGCCTCCACCTTGGTGGCCATCTCGGCGAGCTGGAAGGCGATGGCCTGATGCTCGGCGATCGGCTTGCCGAAGGTGTTGCGCTGCTGGGCGTAGCGCACCGCGAGCTCGAAGGCCCGCTGCCCGACGCCGCAGGCCCGGGCCGAGACGTTGACCCGGCCGACCTCGACGCCGTCCATCATCTGGAAGAAGCCCTGCCCCGGTTTCTCCCCGAGCACCTGGTCGGCGCCGGCGCGGTAGCCGTCGAAGATCAGCTCGGTGGTGTCGATGCCCTTGTAGCCGAGCTTGTCGAGCTTGCCCGGGATGGTCAGCCCGGGCACGACTTCGCCGAAGCCGGTGGGTTTTTCGACCAGGAAGGCGGTCAGGTTGCGGTGCGGCTTTTCCGCGCCCTCGTCGGTGCGGACCAGCACCGCGACCAGGGTGGAGCTGCCGCCGTTGGTCAGCCACATCTTCTGCCCGTCGATGACGTAGCCGTCGCCGTCGCGGCGGGCCCGGGTGCGGATGGCCGCCACGTCGGAGCCCAGTTCCGGCTCGGACATCGAGAAGGCGCCGCGGTGCTCGCCGGTGGCCAGCAGCGGCAGGTAGTGCTGCTGCTGAGCTGGGGTGCCGTGCTGGCGGATCATGTAGGCGACGATGAAGTGGGTGTTGATCACCCCGGAGACGCTCATCCAGCCCCGGGCGAGTTCCTCCACGCACAGCGCGTAGGTGAGCAGCGATTCGCCGAGCCCGCCGTACTGCTGCGGGATCATCAGCCCGAACAGGCCCATCTGTTTCATCGCGTCGACGATGGCCTGCGGGTAGGTGTCGGAGTGCTCCAGCTCCTGGGCGGCCGGGATGACCTCCCGATCAACGAATTGCCGCACCGCGGCGACGATTTCGGTCTGAAACTCGGTGAGACCCAGGGTCTGGGCGAGCTTGGTCACGGTGGCTCCTAAACGCGTTCGAAGATGGCGGCCAGCCCCTGACCGCCGCCGATGCACATGGTTTCCAGGCCGTAGCGGGCCTGCCGGCGGTGCAGTTCCCGGGCCAGGGTGGCCAGCATCCGCCCACCCGTCGCGCCGACCGGATGCCCGAGCGAGATCCCGGAGCCGTGCACGTTGACGCGCTCCAGATCGGCCGGGGCGAACCGCCATTCCCGCAGCACCGCCAGCGCCTGGGCGGCGAACGCCTCGTTGAGTTCGATGACGTCGATGTCGGCCAGCGTGAGGCCGGCGCCGGCCAGGGCGAGCGCGGTGGCCGGGACCGGGCCGATGCCCATCAGCTTGGGCTCCACCCCGGCCACCCCCCAGGACACCAGCCGCACCAGCGGCCGCAGGCCCAGCTCGGCGGCCCGCTCGGGGGTGGTCACCACGCACATCGCGGCGGCGTCGTTCTGCCCGCTGGAGTTGCCCGCGGTGACGGTGGCGTCGGGATCCTGTTTGCCCAGCACGGGTTTGAGCCGGGCCAGCGATTCAGCGGTGGTGTCGGCGCGGGGATGCTCATCGGTGTCGGCGAGCACCGGGTCGGCGTTGCGGGCCGGCACCGAGACCGGCACGATCTCCTCGGCGAGGATGCCGGCGCGCTGGGCGGCGACGGCCCGCCGGTGCGAGGCGACGGCCAGCTCGTCCTGCTCTACCCGGCCGATGCCGTACTGGCGGCGCAGGTTTTCCGCGGTCTCCAGCATGCCGCCGGCCACCGGGTGGTGCTTGCCGCCGGCGGTGGTCCGGCCGCGGGCCAGCGCGTCGTGCACCTTGATCCCGGTGCGCGCGCCGCCCCAGCGCATGTCGGTGGAGTGGAACACCACATTGCTCATCGACTCGGCGCCGCCGGCGACCACCAGGTCCTGCGCGCCGGCGCCGACCTGCAGGCAGGCCTGGATGACCGCCTGCAGCCCGGAGCCGCAGCGCCGGTCGATCTGCATGCCGGGCACCGTGACCGGCAGCCCGGCGTCCAGCGCGACGACCCGGCCGATCGCCGGGGCCTCCATGCTCGGGTAGCAGTGCCCGAGGATCACGTCCTGCACGTCGGCCGGTGCGATGCCGGTGCGCTCCAGCAGGCCGGTCAGCGCCGCGACGCCGAGGTCGACGGCGGTCAGCCCGGCAAACATCCCGCCGTAGCGGCCGATCGGGGTGCGTACCGGTTCGCAGATCACCGCTTCCCGCATGCCGTTCACGTGTTCCTCTCGCCGCCGACCACCAACAATCATATTTCATATATGATATCTGATGTGATGGCATCCGGTACCCCCGCCGCCGAGGTCGACGACGAGGACTTCGCCGCGATACTCCAGCAGACCCGCCAGTTCGTCCGCACCGTCGTGGTGCCCCGGGAAAACGAGATCGCCGAGGGCGACCTGGTGCCCGACGACATTCGAACCCAGGCCGCCGAGATGGGCCTGTTCGGCTACGCGATCCCGCAGGCCTGGGGTGGACTCGGGCTGAACCTGGCCCAAGACGTCGAGCTGGCAATGGAATTGGGCTACACCAGCCTGGCGCTGCGGTCGATGTTCGGCACCAACAACGGCATCGCCGGGCAGGTGCTGGTCAACTTCGGCACCGACGAGCAGAAGTCCCGCTGGCTGGCCTCGATCGCCTCCGGCGAGACCACCGCCTCCTTCGCGCTGACCGAGCCGGGCGCCGGCTCCAACCCGGCCGGGCTGCGCACCCGCGCCGAACAAACCGCCGACGGCGACTGGATCATCAACGGGCGCAAGTGCTTCATCACCAACGCCCCGCTGGCCGGGTTGTTCGTCACCTTCGCCCGCACCCGGCCCGCCGACGCCGACGGCCCGGGCATCGCGGTGTTCCTGGTGCCCGCCGACACCCCCGGCGTGCAGGTCGGCCCGAAGGACAAGAAGATGGGCCAGGAGGGCGCCTGGACCTCCGAGGTCGGCTTCACCGACGTCCGGGTGCCGGCCGCCGCGCTGGTCGGCGGCAGCGAGGACGTCGGCTACCGGGCCGCGATGACCTCGCTGGCCCGCGGCCGGGTGCACATCGCCGCGCTCGCCGTCGGCACCGCCCAGCGCGCCCTCGACGAATCGGTGGCCTACGCCGCGACCGCCACCCAGGGCGGCACCGCGATCGGCGAATTTCAGCTGGTGCAGGCCATGCTGGCCGACCAGCAGACCGGGGTGTCGGCCGGCCGGGCCCTGGTCCGCGACGCCGCCGCCAAGTGGGTGTCCGGCCAGGACCGCCGGCTGGCCCCGTCGGTGGCCAAGCTGTTCTGCACCGAAATGGTCGGCAACGTCGCCGATCTCGCCGTGCAGGTACACGGCGGCAGCGGCTACATGCGCGAGGTCCCGGTGGAGCGGATCTACCGGGACGTCCGGTTGCTGCGGCTCTACGAGGGCACCAGCGAAATCCAGCGACTGATCATCGGCGGCGGCCTGGTTCGCGCCGCCAAGAAGAACGCCACCAAGCCAAACCACGGAGGTTGAGCCATGACCAAACGACTGCAGGGACGCGTCGCGTTCATCACCGGTGCCGCCCGCGGGCAGGGCCGCGCGCACGCGATCCGGATGGCCGAACAGGGTGCCGACATCATCGCCGTCGACATCGCCGCGCCGCTGCCCCCGTGCGTGCCCTATGACCCGGCCACCCCCGAGGATCTGGAGGAGACCGCGCGGTTGGTGGAGAAGACCGGCCAGCAGATCCTGACCACCGTCGCCGACACCCGCGACCTGGCGGCGCTGCGCGCAGCGGTTGATGCCGGGGTCGCCGAGCTCGGCCGGCTCGACATCATCGTCGCCAACGCCGGCGTGGCGGCACCGCAGATCTGGAACGAGATCACCCCCACCGATTTCCGGGATGTGCTGGACATCAACGTGACCGGCACCTGGAACTCGGTGATGGCCGGCGCGCAGCACATCATCGACGGCGGCCGCGGTGGCTCGGTGATCCTGATCAGCTCGGCGGCCGGGGTCAAGCTGCAGCCCTTCATGATCCACTACACCGCCAGCAAGCACGCGGTCACCGGGATGGCCCGGGCGTTCGCCGCCGAACTCGGCAAGCACGACATCCGGGTCAACAGCGTGCATCCCGGACCGGTGAACTCGGCGATGGGCTCGGGCACCATGATCGAGTCGATCGCCCGGACGATGGAATCCAACCCGCAACTCGCCCACATGATGACGCCGTTCCTGACCACCTGGATGGCCGAGCCCGAAGACATCGCCGACACGGTGAGCTGGCTGGCCGGCGATGAGTCGAAATTGATCACCGCCAGCGCGATCTCGGTCGACCAGGGCTCGACGCACTACTGATCCGATGGGATTCGCCTCGACGCTGGCGCAGCGGATCGCCGGGTACGGACCGCGGGACTGCATCGAGTTCGACGGTGTTTGGCACAGCGGCGATGAGCTGGTGCGCATCGGCGCCGAGCTGGAATCGGCGCTGCGCGAGGCCGGGGTCGGCGGCGCTGAACCGATCGGGTTGGTGGTGCGCAACCGGGTGCCGCACGCCGCGGTGATCCTCGGCGGCATTGCCGCCGGGCGCGGGGTGTCGATGATCTACTCCCATCAGTCCGACGCGGGCATCGCCGCCGACATCCGGTCGCTGGGCCTGCCGGCCGTCGTTGCGGCCGAGCAGGACTGGGGCCCCGCGGCCCGGCGAGCCGCGCGGGAGGCCGGGTCCGCGGCGATCGCGATCGGGCCACCGGCGCGGGTGCTGACGTCCCGGTCCAGCCAGTGCCCGGCGGCGCCGCCGGATCCGGGCCTGCGGCTGCTGACCAGCGGTACCACCGGGCCACCCAAGCGGGTGGCGCTGCCGGAGCGGGTGCTCGAACACAATGTGGCCGGGATGACGCTGGGCCGCCGCATCGATCCCGGCGATCCGCCCGCGCTGGTGTTCTGGCCGTTCGGCAGCGTCGGGGTCTGCCAGCTGCTGGCCGCCGCGCACTCCGGGCAGCGGATCGTGCTGCTGGAGCGGTTCGCGGTCGCGCCGTGGGTGGACGCGGTGCGCCGGCACCGGATCCGCTGGAGCGGGGTGGCGCCGACGGTGATCCGGATGCTGCTGGACGCCGACGTGCCGCCCGAGGACCTGGCCTCCCTGGAGTATCTGCCGGGCGGGTCCGGGCCGCTGGAGCCAGCCCTGCAGCGCGCGTTCGAGGCGCGCTACCGCATTCCGCTGATCTGGGCCTACGGCGCAACCGAATTCGCCGGGACGGTGTGCAGCTGGACCCCGGAGCTGCGCGCCCAGTTCGGCGACACCAAGGTGGGCACGGTGGGCCGCCCGCTGCCCGGGGTGGCGGTCCGCATCCTCGGCGACGACGGCGCCGAACTGCCCGCCGGGACCCGCGGCCGGCTGTCGGCCCGGGTGGCGGCGATCGGCCCGGAGTGGATCGACACCACCGACATCGCCTGCATCGACGACGACGGGTTCCTCACCGTGCACGGCCGCGGCGACGGCGCGATCAACCGGGGCGGGTTCAAGGTGCTGCCCGAACGGGTTCGCGCGGTGCTGCTGGCCCACCCCGCGGTCGCCGACGCCGCCGTCGTCGGGGTGCCCGATGCCCGGCTGGGCGAGCTACCGTTCGCCGCCGTCGAATTGCTTTCCGGCGCGGCTGATCCGGGCGAGCAGGTGCTCAAAGACCTGGTCCGCGAGGCACTTCCGGCCCCGAACGTCCCGGTCGCGGTGGCGCGGGTGGCGGAGTTGCCGCGCAACGCGGTGCTGAAGGTGCGGCTCGACGCCGTCCGGGAGCTCTACCGCGGTTAGCTGAGAACCCGCCGCAGGAACCGCAGCTGGTCGGCCACCGCGTGCTCGAACCAATCGTTGCCCGGCCAGACGTCGAAGTGGTCGCACGGGTAGCGGTGCACGATCGCGCGGCCCAGCTCGGCGGTGCGGGCCGCGGCGTGCGCGGGCACCAGTCGGTCGAAGTCGGCGATCTGCACCAGCAGCGGGGTGCGCAGCGCCCGCGCGTACCGGGCGGTGCTGATCCGGGACAGCTCGATGCCGATACTCGCGTCGATCTCGTTGCGCCAACTGGGCCCGGCGATCCCCAGATAGCTGGTCAGGCAGCCATCCAGCGCCAGCGCTCCCCCGCCGCCGGGCTCGCTGACCACCGGCATCAGCAGGCCGGGCCGGCCCGCGGCGGCCGCGATCCGGCTGCCCACGCCCAGGCCGGTGGCCCGCAGCGCGCCCGCCACCCCGGATTGCCGGATCACCTTCGCCCCGGTGGCCAGCGGGTTGGTCATCGGCGTCATCGCGATCACCGCGGCGATGTCGGTGCGGCCGGCGGCCAGCCGGATCACGTGTCCGCCGGACAGTGAGGCGCCCCAGAGCACCAGCCGGGACGCGTCGACGCCGGGCAGCGCGGCGGCGGTCGCCAGCGCGGCCCGGTAGTCGGCGAGCTGGTCATCGATAGAGATCCGTTGCCGCGGAATGCCCTCGGAGCGGCCGAAGCCGCGGTAGTCAAACGCCAGCACGTCCAGCCCGGCGCCGCGCAACCGCTCGGCGAACGGTTGCAGTCCGGAGTCCGCGGTGCCGGCGAAGCCGTGCGCCATCACCACCGCGGGCCGCGGCGCGCCGCCGGATCCGGCGAAATGCCAGCCGGCGCAGCGCACTCCACCGGAGTCGAAGTGCACCTCGCGGCCGGTCACCCGACACCCGCCCGGCGCGCACCGGCGGGCAACTCCCGGGTGCGCAGGTCGTGCTCGTAGTAGAAGTAGTCGACCTGCTGGGTGTGCCGCGGCCGGTCGGTGCAGTGCCCGACGTGCAGTCGCTGGTCGGCGTCGATGATCCGCTCCATCTCGGCGGCCGGCGGCAGCGCGTAGCGGCCGACGGCGTAGGCCGCCAGCAGCCGGCTCTGGCATTCCACGAACGGGAACAGCGTCGGGATCGCCTGGGCGAAGCCGACGAACACCAGGTTGTCGATGCCGGGGGCGAACATCCTTTTGTAGAGCCGGATCTGGTTGTCCGGGGCGCTGAGGAACTCCGGGGCGAAGAACGGGAAGGTGATGTTGTACCCGGTGGCGTAGATGATGACGTCGAAGACATCGGAGCTGCCGTCGTCGAAATGCACGACGTCGCCGTCGAGCCGGGTCACGTTGGGTTTGGGGATCACATCCCCGGAGCCGAGCCGCAGCGGTAACTCCACCGACTGGGTGGGGTGGGCCTCGAACAGCTTGTGGTTGGCCGGCGGCAGCCCGTAGGTGGTGGGGTCGGCGCCGACCAGCGGGGCGAACCATTGGGCGGCCCTGCGCTGCCAGGACAGCGGCAGGTACGGCGTGGTGCGGAACAGTTTGTCGCCGGGTTGGCCGCCGAGATACTTCGGCACGATCCAGGCGCTGGACCGCGTCGACAGCGTCACGGTGTTCTCCAAGGCGCGCGAGGACAATTCGACGGTGATGTCGGCGGCGCTGTTGCCGATGCCGACCACCAGGATCCGCTTGCCGGTCAGCGGCAGCGGGGTGTTCGGGTCGATGTAGTGGTGCGAATGGATGCTCGCGCCGGTGAACTCGCCGGGGAAGTCCGGCAGCCGGGGATCCCAGTGGTGCCCGTTGCCGACCACCAGCAGGTCGAACCGCCGGGTGTCCCCGGCCTGGTCGGTGATCGCCCAGCCGTCGCCGTCCCGGGCGGCGTGCACCACGCCGTTGTTGAACTCGATGGCGTCCAGCAGCCCGAAGGCCGCGGCGTAGTCGTCCAGGTAGCTCTTGACCTGAGAGTGGTGCGGAAAGTCCGGGAAATCCTCCGATATCGGAAAGTCCTTGAACGCCAACCGATGTTTGGAGGTGTCGATGTGCAGCGAGCGGTAGGCGCTGCTGCGGCCGTTCGGGTTGCCGAACGCCCAGTTGCCGCCGATCCGGTCGGACGTCTCGAACACGGTGTGCGGCACCCCGTAGTCCTTGAGCATCTTTGCCGACGTCAGCCCGCTAATACCGGCGCCGATAATCGCCGTTTTCGGATTGGCGAGTGCCCTCATACGGTTCCCCCGGCGCGCGGCGGCGTCACCGCCGATGTCGGTGCGCAGCACCTCGGCACCGCGGGCCACCAGGGCGCGCGGCGCAGCGCAACGCCGATCCCCGAACCCGCGCCGGTGACGACTCACCCTCACTCCAGTCTCTGCGGATACTCCAACGGTACGTCTTACAGCATTTCCATGGCGCGGGCGTTCGAACAAACGAAACGCGCAACCCAACTGAGCTGCTACGGTCGGACTGGTTGGAGTGTCTCGCGACGACTTCCGAGCACACGAACGCACTGGGGGTACTGATCGTGACGGACTTGGTAGTTAGCGAAGACGTCGGCCGAATACCAGGAGTGCTCGTCGACGTCGGCGATTCACTCGCAGCTGAAGAACTTGCCGCAGACGGGCACAGACTGAGCCCGTCGCTCGTAGCTGCCTTGTGGGTCACCAACGAGGTCCTTCCGCAACTGAACCAGGCAAGCGCAAGTCGCATCTATGCAGCCGGCGACGCAACCAACGTTCATCACCGAAGCGTGACCGCACTCGATGAGTCAGGAGTGCAGATTGTCTGATGCACAGATCGAGTGGACCGAAAGCGATATTCGAGCGGCTGATCCACAGCGAGTACTCAACCTGATCAATGCCTGGCCTCAGTCAGTGCAACGACTTGCCGAACATGGCGACGCCTACGTTGGTGCCGTCCGGGCACCCGAATGGTCTGGCAACACCGCGGGAACCATCGTCACGACAGCGGTCCGCCATAACGCTACTATCGCCGATGATGCTGATACCACCGGCGTTTTGCAGCGCCGGGCAACCACAGCCATGGACAACGTTATCAGAGCCCGATCGGCAGTACTTGAGTTGATTGACGACACTCGATCATCGAATAAGCTCGCCGTCAGCGACAACCTGAGGGTCACTGCAACCGACCTCGAGTATCAGTCAGTTGCCACCACAAAGGAAATGGCCATTCGGCAAGCCACCCAAAAATGGAGCGCTGCCGAGCAGTTCGCGGCCAGCGAGATACGCGCCGGGGCGCAACCGCTGACCGGTCACCCTAGCCAGGGTGGCGTTCAGCTTGTCGACAACCGCGTACCACTGAGTCCAGCTGGCGGCCCGTTCCCCCAAGATATTCCGAACCCCGTCACCGACGAGAATGACCTACAACCGCCCGAAGATTCCGGCAGGCTGACCGGCCACTGGAGAATCGATCGCTCACGGTCCTACGACACACTCCCCGACTTCCCCACAGCGCCCAACGGACCACAAATTCCGTCCGCCGAACACAGACAGCTAGACAAGCCGATCGTCGGCGCGAGCACTGGGATGCGAACTATCGGATCACCGCAGCCAGGAAGCGTCCGGGGGGGCGAGCCGGCCCTCATCGGTAAAGAGTCCTATAAGTTCCGCATTACCGGAGAAACCTTCACGCCAAATCCTGGACACGTTCAATGGATACAAGACGGCGGAAAATACTATATGGCGCAATGGATAGACCACGACATTGAAGTCGAACATGTCAAACAAGTCGCAGCAACCGGTAAGCTTGCAGGATTACCGCAGCCATTCTGGGGCCTAAACGACTGGCAAAAAATTGATAATTCCGGCATTTTTGCCATCATGTCTAGAAATCCCGGCTTGAACTTGTATATCCCGGATATGGGTGGCCAGAGTCATATGGTCGGCCCCGGCATGCCCGCTGTCGAGGGCCCCACAATACCGCAGATGACCACCGGATCACCTCTACCATCAATTCCCTCACCATGAAAGAGATGCCCAGATCCAACGCCAGACGCCCATGGCTGTTGGCTGCCACTCTCACCGCAGTCGCAGCGGTGGTGTCATTGGCGATTTGGTCGATCTATATCGACTCGAACCGCCCGGCGAATGACTGCACCACTGTGGAGAATCTCGGCGTCCAGTGGTCCGCCATGGTCGCCTTAGTCGAGGCCGCCAACGACCGCGCCCTCGACACAGCGGGTTCAGAGAACGATTCAGACTCGGTCGGCAGCCAGACGGCGATGGGCACGAAGCTGCGCGCGACAGCTGACACCGTCTCCAAACCGGAGATCAAGCAGGCATTGCTCTCTTGGGCAAGTGTTGCTGAGAAGTCAGCCCAACTTCAGCGCTACCTTTCGAAACATCCCGACACCCCAATTAGCGAAGTACAGTCGCACACACAGGAGAACGTGATCTTGCTCGATCAGGCAACTGGCAGTCTCGCCCAAATGTGCCCGGGGCTGCCAGCGGCACTCGCCCCGTCCAAGGGCTAGAACGGTGTCATCTGCACCAGAAATACTGGACCTATTGGGCTGCGTCAGCTTGGACGACTTGGCTGTGATCTACGAATTAAGGGGGCTCGAGAATCTTCCATATCCGTTGTTCGGCCGGACGCCGCCGGGACAGAATGAGGGACGCGAACGCGACGCCTATTGGGACCAGCTACACTGTGGTGATCTCAAATTCGTTCAGAATTGGATCACCGCATACATCAACGCCGATATCTGGCTTGAATGCCAGGTCCACTACTTGCCCCCGAGGTCCGGGACTGTTCGTGTCGCGGCATGCCGCGCAGACCAAATTGGGTTTCTTGCGTCGCAGCGTGTCGATGAGAATACCGTCAACCTCTACAGTGTTCCCCCGCTCCAATTGGGGTCCGCCGTCGCGACGTCAGTCGGCCTGACGGCACCAGGAACTCACAGCCTTATTGTCGCCCCACCATTTTTCGTCGATCTCGGGCCGCGCGGGACCACCCGAACTTCCGAGATCGACGACGGCGGGTTCAAGACCGTACCCGTGGTCTCAAAACGACCGGCACGCACGACCGTGGCAAGGGCCGATGTGATCTCAATGGCGGTAGCCCAGTCGCGCTGCGATCCTGCTCGTAGTTGGGGCTTGGACCCAGCCCAGGACGCAGTGGGTTGGGTGCATGTCGCTGGGGACGGCGACTACATCTACGCGCCGGATTTCTCTCACGCAGTACCCGGGACGGTGGAGATCCTAGGTAAGCGGATCGATCGTCTGATCGCGGAAGACATCGCAGAGCTGCGGCGGCGTCGGGAAAGCAACTGGTAGCTGCCACCCCAAACTCATGGTCGGACGATGATTTCGTTCCGCTCTGGCGCAAGCGCAACATCGGGTCGGAGTGGTGGTGACAGTCGGCCAAACTGGACCCCGGCCTGAGTTAGGACACCTCCGCTGCATTTCGGCCTGAGTTTGGACACCCCAGCAGATTCTCCTGACTTAGGCCTGAGTTTGGACATTTTGCTTAGTACCCAGGTTTGACCTGAGTTAGGACACCTCTGTCGCTTGCCAGAGTGATGGGGCGGCTAGCCCGTTGACCTGCGTATTCGCTCAGGGGTGGCCTGGTTTTGGCTTACTAACGGGGTAGGGTCCGGTGGGTGTTTGTGCGCAAGGTCCGCACCGCCTCGGGTGCGGTGGCAGTGCAGGTGATGCGCAAGTCCGGCCGCCGTGACGAGTTGGTCGAGCATGTCGGTTCTGCCCATACCGCCGCCGAGCTGGGCGTTCTGCTTGAACGTGCTCGCCGGATTGCCACCGGTGATCAAGATGTCCTGGATTTCGAGGTGTCGGTTCGCGCTGCCCGCGTCGATGATGTTGCCGATTGGCGGACCGGCACGTTGCGGTTGCCGGCCGGTGTTCCCAAAGGTGCCCCGGTGGCGTCGGGGCGGACCACGTCGACAAACTCGCGGCTGCTCTACGACGTGATTGGCGCGATTTACGACTGGGTGTTGACCGTCACTGGGGATGACGGCCATGGGGTGTTGTGGCGTCATTGATCTTGCCGATGTGGTGGTTGGTGTCGGGGTGGGGTTGATCTTGGTGGAGCAATGATCAGAACCTGTGGATGAGCCTCGGTGAGGGGGCGTGAAAGTGGGCGCACCTTCCCGAGGATGATCTGAATATCCGAAGGTCCGATCATGAGCCGGCGTTGGCGCGCTGGTTCGGGAAGGTACGCCCATGCTCACCGTAGTTCACGATGCCATCGAGGCCAACGAAAGCACTGGCGGTGCTGGTCGGTCGTTGTTGGACGAGATCGTCCGCGACGGCGCCCGTCAGATGCTGGCCGCCGCGTTGAAGGCTGAGGTCGCCGCCTACGTGGCCCAGTTCGCCGATCAGCTCGATGAGAAGGGGCATCGGCTGGTGGTCCGCAACGGCTATCACCAGGCCCGCGAGGTGCTGACGGCAGCCGGGGCAGTTGAGGTGAAAGCACCGCGAGTCAACGACAAACGCGTCGACCCCGACACCGGTGACCGGAAACGGTTCTCCTCGGCGATCCTGCCGGCCTGGGCACGCAAGTCACCGCAGATGAGCGAAGTGCTGCCGCTGCTGTACCTGCACGGGCTGTCCACCAGCGACTTCACCCCCGCTCTGGAGCAGTTCCTGGGCTCGGGTGCCGGGCTCTCGGCCACCACGATCACCCGGCTGACCAGCCAGTGGCAGGACGAGGCCCGCGCGTTTGCCGCCCGGGACCTGTCGGCACCGACTACGTCTACCTGTGGGTCGACGGCATCCACCTCAAGGTCCGCCTGGACCAGGAAAAGCTGTGTCTGCTGGTGATGCTCGGCGTGCGCGCGGACGGCCGCAAAGAGCTCGTGGCGATCACCGACGGCTACCGGGAATCGACCGAGTCGTGGGCTGATCTGCTGCGCGACTGTAAACGACGCGGCATGACCGCACCCGTGCTCGCCGTCGGCGATGGCGCACTCGGCTTCTGGAAAGCGGTACGCGAGGTGTTCCCGGCCACCAAAGAACAGCGGTGCTGGTTTCATAAGCAAGCCAATGTGCTTGCCGCCCTGCCAAAATCAGCGCACGCGTCGGCGTTGTCGGCGCTCAAGGAGATCTACAACGCCGAGGATATCGACAAGGCCCAGGTCGCGGTCAAGGCCTTCACGGTCGACTTCGGGGCCAAGTACCCCAAGGCGGTCGCCAAGATCACCGACGATCTGGACACCCTACTGGAGTTCTACCACTATCCCGCCGAGCACTGGATCCACCTACGCACGACAAATCCGATCGAAAGCGCCTTTGCCACAGTACGTTTGAGAACCAAGGTCACCAAGGGGCCGGGATCACGTGCGGCTGGTCTGGCCATGGCCTACAAGCTCATCGACGCCGCCGCGGCCCGCTGGCGTGCCGTCAACGCACCACACCTGGTCGCCCTGGTCCGCGCCGGCGCGGTCTTCCACAAGGGCAAACTGCTCGAACGCCCCACCGAAATCACCCCACCGACACCGCCCTCAGACGGCGATCAGCAAGCCGGAACGGAGGTCGCCTGAAACACGCCGATCCACAGGTATTGACAATTCCTCATCTTGGTGGTCGGCACCGTCAGTGTGTCGAGGAACTGATGGGTGCACGGCGTCACCGCTGAATTTCTTGGCGGAGTTCTCGGTGACGCCGTGCGTAGTGCGCGGAGGCACTGATGGTCACGGTAGAGGTTGATCCTGAGCGCGTCGAGTCCCGGTTTGAGGTTGCCCCCGTTCGGTAGACATCCCGATTGGTTTGGCAGTGTGCTGCCGGCCGGGAAAGGATGTTGTTGTGGGTGCGAAGAAGAGGGCGTCGTATACGCCGGCATATCGGCGTGAGGCCGCGAATCTGGTGATTGACACCGGGCGGTCGATTGCCGAGGTGGCGCGTGAACTCGGGGTCGGTGAGCAGTTGCTGGGCCGGTGGGTCGGAATTCAGCGTTCGCAGCGTGATTCCGCGCCGGAAGCTCTGGATATTGATGAGCGGGCGGAATTGGAACGGCTACGGGTGGAAGTCACCGAACTGCGGATGGATCGGGAATTCCTAAAAAAGCCGCTGCCTTCTTCGCGAAGGAGACCGGTCCGAACCCGCCGAGGCGTTCGCACTGATCGACGCGGAGAAGGCCACGTTCACCGTCAGCCGGTGCGCCCGGCTGCTGGGGGTCTCTCGCTCCGGCTACTACAAGTGGGTCAAGTCTCGCGAGCAGGAGCTCGGCCCGCGTGCGCGGCGGCGCGCCGAGCTGACCGAGGTGATCAAAGCCGCTCACGAGGAATCCGACGGGGTCGACGGCGCTCCGCGGATCCATGCGGCGCTGCGCCGGCAGGGAGAGGTCGTGTCCCGCAAGACGGTGGCGAAGATAATGGCGGACAACGGGATCGAGGGCATCAGCCCGCGCACCTGGCATCCGCCGACCACGATCGTCGATGACCGCGCGCACACGTTGCCGGACCTGGTGGGCCGGCGATTCGACCAAGGCGCACTGAACAAGGTGTGGACGTCTGACATCACTTACCTGAGCACTGACGAGGGCTGGCTGTACCTGTGCGCGGTTCGTGACGGTTGCTCGCGGCGGGTGCTGGGGTATGCGTTCGCCGATACCCTGCACACCGATGTGGTGGAGGCCGCGCTGCGCCGGGCGCACCTGTTCCGGGACCCCGTGACCGGGCCGCTGAAAGGGCTGGTGTTCCATGCAGATCGCGGCTGTCAGTACACCTCCACGCAGATGTTCAACGTGGCCGAGGAATTGAATGTGCGCCAGTCGGTGGGGCGAACCGGTGTGTGTTGGGACAATGCCCAGCAGGAGAGTTTCTGGTCGACGCTGAAAACAGAGTTCTATCACCGGTGGCACTTCACCACGCACACCGAAGCCATTACCGCGGTCGCGAATTGGATTGAGAACGTGTACAATTGGCGACGGTCCCATAGTTCACTCGGCTATCTCAGCCCAGTGGAATTCGAGACACGGATGATTAATCAAGCGGACGAAGCCGCTTAACCGGTGTCTACCGAACGGGGGCAACCCCAGTTTGAGCAATGATCAGAACCTGTGGATGAGCCTCGGTGAGGGGGCGTGAAATGTGGGCGCACCTTCCCGAGGATGATCTGAATACCCAAGGTCTGATCAAGAGCCGGCGTTGGCGCGCTGGTTCGGGAAGGTACGCCCATGCTCACCGTAGTTCACGATGCCCGGGAGGCCAACGAAAGTACCGGCGGTGATCGTCGGTCGTTGCTCGATGAGATCGTCCGTGACGGCGCCCGGCAGATGCTGGCTGCGGCACTCCAAGCCGAGGTCGCCGCCTACGTGGCCCAGTTCGCCGACCAGCTCGACGAGGACGGCCACCGGCTGGTGGTCCGCAACGGCTACCACCAGCCGCGTGAGGTGTTGACCGCGGCCGGCGCGGTGGAGGTCAAAGCCCCGCGGGTCAATGACCGGCGCGTGGACCCCGATACCGGTGCGCGGCAGCGGTTCTCCTCGGCGATCCTGCCCGCCTGGGCACGCAAGTCCCCGCAGATGAGCGAGGTGCTGCCGCTGCTGTACCTGCACGGCTTGTCCAGTGGCGATTTCGGTCCGGCGTTGGAGCAGTTCCTCGGCTCGGGTGCGGGGTTGTCGGCGTCGACGATCACCCGGTTGACCGCGCAGTGGCAGGACGAAGCTGCCGCGTTCGGGCGCCGGGATCTGTCGGGCACCGACTACGTCTACCTGTGGGTCGACGGGATTCACCTCAAGGTCCGTTTGGAGCAGACCAAGCTGTGCCTGCTGGTGATGATCGGCGTGCGTGCTGACGGCCGCAAGGAGCTTGTCGCGCTCACCGACGGGTATCGGGAGTCGACCGAGTCGTGGGCCGATCTGCTGCGCGACTGCCGCCGGCGCGGGATGACCGCCCCGGTGCTGGCTGTCGGCGACGGCGCCCTGGGGTTCTGGAAGGCGGTCCGTGAGGTGTTCCCCGCCACGCGCGAGCAGCGTTGCTGGTTCCACAAGCAAGCCAATGTGCTTGCCGCACTGCCGAAATCGGCGCACCCGTCGGCGTTGGCGGCGCTCAAGGACATCTATAACGCCGAGGATATCGACAAGGCCCAGGTCGCGGTCAAGGCATTCGAGGTCGACTTCGGGGCCAAGTACCCCAAGGCGGTCGCCAAGATCGTCGACGACCTCGATGTTCTGCTGGAGTTCTACAAGTACCCCGCCGAGCACTGGATCCACCTGCGCACCACGAATCCGATCGAATCCACCTTCGCCACCGTACGACTTCGGACCAAAGTCACCAAAGGGCCGGGATCGCGTGCGGCCGGGATTGCCATGGCCTACAAGCTGATCGACGCTGCCCAGGGGCGTTGGCGGGCCGTCAACGCACCGCACCTGGTCGCCCTGGTCCGTGCCGGCGCGGTCTTCCACAAAGGCAAACTGCTCGAACGACCCACCGACATCACCCCGCCACAACCGCCCTCAGGCGGCGATCAGCACACCGGAACGGAGGTCGCCTGAAACACCCCGATCCACAGGTCTTGACAATTTCTCCCCCCAGTTTGCACAACTGGCTCAAAAGCGCCGACGTCGAAGGCGGCCTGCGCGCCGGTGCCACCGGTGCCGAGAAGGCCGAGCTGCGCGAACTCAAGAAACGCAACCGGCTGCTTGAGCAGGAGAACGAAGTGCTGCGTCGCGCGGCCGCTTACCTGTCGCAGGCGAATCTGCCGGGAAAATAGTGTTCCCGCTCGTCCGTGAGATGGCCGCGGTGGCGTGCCGGGTCCTGGGCCTATCGACCCAGGGGTACTACAAGTGGCTCAAAGACCCCGTGTGTCAGCGGGACTGGGACGACGCGCACGCGATCAACGCCCTGTATGGCCTGCACGTCGACGAGCCCACCCTCGGATACCGATTCCTGACCGATGAACTCGCCGATGCCGGGATCGCCGCTGGGGAGATCCGGGTCGCACGGTTGTGCCAGGTCGCCGGAATCAGCGCGTCGCACCACAAGAAGAAGGGCAAGGCCGGCAAGCCCGGCCCACCGGTACACGACGACCTACTGGCCGCCGTTGACGACAAGGGCCGGGTGCGCCACGAGTTCACGGCCACCGCCCCGAATCAGCTGTGGCTCACCGACATCACCGAGCATCGCACCGGTGAGGGCAAGCTGTACCTGTGTGCGGTCAAGGACTGCTTCTCCAACCGGATTGGTGGCTACTCGATCGCCGGCCACATGCGCTCCACCCTGGTGGCCTCGGCCCTGCGTAACGCGATCGCTCTGCGCTGTCCGGTCGGCACGGTCTGTCATTCGGATCGGGGCAGTCAATTTCGATCCAAACGGGTTATGCGCCTTGTGAAGAACAACGGCCTGGTCGGGTCGATGGGGCGTGTCGGGGCTGCCGGTGACAACGCCGCCATGGAGTCGTTCTTCGCCCTGCTGCAAAAGAACGTTCTCGACACCCGCCGCTGGGATACCCGCGAGGAACTGCCCCTGGCGATCGTCACCTGGATCGAGACCAAGTACAACCGGCGCCGCCGTCAGCGCGCCCTCGGCTAACTCACCCCGGTCGAGTTTGAGATGATCTACACGGCCGCAGACGCGGCCTGAACCCTGCACACCCCGAGTGTCAACCAGACCGGGGGCAGACCCTACCGATATGACCGAACACCACACGGGTGAAGGCAAGCTCTATCTGTGTGCGATCAAGGACGTGTTCTCCAACCGGATCGTCGGCTACAGCATCGACTCGAGGATGAAGTCACGACTGGCCACCACGGCGTTGGCCAATGCGGTGGCCCGCCGCGGCGAGGTCGCCGGCTGCGTGGTCCACAGCGACCGCGGCAGTCAATTTCGAAGCCGGAAATTCGTCCGTGCCCTGGGGTACCACGACATGGTCGGCTCCATGGGACGGGTCGGGGCGGCCGGCGACAACGCCGCCATGGAGAGCTTCTTCTCCCTGCTGCAGAAGTACCGTCCTGGACCGCCGCCGCTGGGATACCCGCGAGCAGTTGCGCATCGCCATCGTCACCTGGATCGAGCGGACCTATCACCGGCGCCGCCGGCAGGTCGGCCTGGGCCGGTTGACCCCCATCGAATTCGAAGCAATCATGATCACACCGGCCAGTCAGGCCGCGTGACCCAAACTGTCACCTGATCGTGCAGCAGACCCGGTCGCCGGTGAAAGTCCTGCTGGTCGAAGACGAAGAAATGCTGGCCGAGACCGTCGCGGTGGGGTTGCGCGCCGAAGGGTTCGTCGTTGTCACCACCGGGAACGGAACCGACGGGCTGTGGCTCGCCTGCAATGAAACGTTCGACGTCGTCGTGCTCGACATCATGCTGCCCGGCCTCAATGGGTACGAGGTGCTGCGCCAATTGCGAGCCGCCCAGGTCTGGACGCCGGTGCTGATGCTGGCCGCCTAGGACGGCGACTACGACCAGACCGACGCCTTCGACTACGACTACGACTACGACTACGGCTACGGCTACGGCTACGGCTACGGCTACGGCTACGGCGCGGACGACTACCTCAGCAAGCCGTTCTCCTTCCGGATTCTGGTGGTCCGGTTGCGTGCGCTGATCCGCCGGGGTGCGCCGGAGCGGCCGGTGGCGCTGACCGCCGGCGACATTCGCCTTGACCCGGCCCGCCGGGTGGTCGAGCGTGTCGGTTCTCCGGTCTCCCTGACCCCGCGGGAATTCGGCCTGCTCACCTACTTCCTCCGCAACAAGGACACCGCGGTCACCAAAACCGATATCTTGCAGAATGTTTGGGACGCCCACTACAGCGGCCCGGACAACGTCGTCGAGGTCTACGTCGGCTATCTGCGCCGCAAGATCGGGGCGGACGTGATCGCGACGTCCGGGGCGTGGGCTATCGGCTGGATTCCGGGGACGTCGTCACCGGCAACTGAACAGTGACGACGGCGCCGCCTCCGATGCGGTCGCCGATGGCGACGCTTCCCTCGTGCGCGGCGACGATTTCCCCGACGATGGCCAGTCCCAGCCCGCTGCCGCCGCCGAGCCGGGACCGGTCGGCGTCCAGTCGCACGAAGCGCTCGAACACCCGCCCGCGATCCTCGGCGGGTATCCCGGGGCCGTCGTCGTGCACCTCCAGATAGGCGTGCGCGTCGTCGCCGCGGGCATAGCGGGCCGCGTTGTCCACCAGATTCCGCAGCACCCGCGCCGGGCCCTGCTCGTCGCCGACCACCCGAACCGGGTCCCGCCGGCCCGAGACCGTGAGGCCGGTTTGCCCGCGGAGGCGCTGCACCTCGGCAGCGGCCAGGTCGTCGAGGTCGACCTCGGTGCGGCGCATCGGCAGTCCGCGCTCGTCGGCCCGGGCGAGCAGCAGCAGGTCCTCGACCAGGTACTGCATGCGGTACGCCTCGGGCAACAGCGTGCTCTGCACCATCTGCGCGTCGACCAGCTCGGGATGCGCGGCACCGATCTCCAGACCGGAGATCACCGTCGACAGTGGGCTTCTGAGTTCGTGGGAGGCGTCGCCGACGAACCGGCGCACAGCGATGTGACCGGATTCGATCCGGACCAGCATGTCGTTCATTGTGACGCCAGTGCCGTGATCTCATCGGACCGGGGCGGCACCGGCACCCGCTCACCCAAGCCGGTGGCGCTGATGGCCGACACCCGGGACCGGATCGCGTCCACCGACCGCAGTGAGCGACGCACCAGCAGGTAGGTGGCCCCGGCCGCCACCGCGGCCACGATCGGCGCCGTGATCGCCAGCATCCCGGCCACCGTTTCGACCACCGTCTCCGCCGGCTCGATCCCGCCGCCGACCAGCACCGTGTACCGGTGCTTCTTGCCCTTCACCGTCACCGCGCTCACCCGCACGTCATCGTCGTACGGGGCGACCGTGCCCACCCGGGAGTCGTTGTCCCGCACCGGTATCAGCGATTTCTTCGGGGCGGACTCGGACCGGCGCACCACGTCGCCGTCCTCGTCGAGTACCTGCACCGCCACAATCCGCTGATCGGTCGCCAGCAGCACCGATTCGAGTTCATCGGGCGGTTCCTCACGCAGCCGCTCGGCCACCGCCCGTGCCCGGGTCTCGGAGGCGTGGTCGACGTCGCTGATCATCAACTCGAACAGCACCGCCACCGACAGTGCGCCGACGATCGCCAATCCGGCCAGCACCGCCGCCCCGAGATGAGCGCCGACCGGACGGCGATCCCGCCCAGCCACCGCCGCAGCCGGCTACCCGGCGCCATGCCGCTCGGGTGTTGGCGTTAGGGCGGTTCGGGGAGGGTAGGCGCAACCGACTAGGGGCGTTGCGGGACGCTCGGCGACGGCGACGGGGACTGCACGCCGGCGCTGGGCTGCGATTTGCTCGGTTGGGCCGACTCGACGGCGTCATCGGACTCGTCGTCGTCGCAGTCGTCCTCATGCTTGTGGCTCTTGTCCTGCTTGTGGCCCTTGTCGTGGCCGTGGTCGTGTGAATGACTGTGGCGGTACTCGTCACTGCGCTCCGTTCCCGCCCAGAACCCGGCCCCGAACGTCAGTCCCAGTATGGCGATCGCGGCGGCCGCAGCACCGGCGATCACCCACCGGCGCCGCGTGACGTCGGATTTTTCGTGGTCGGCGGATGGGCCGTCTGCTGCACCGACGGTCTCCGGCGCCGCTTCGGCTGCCTCATCACCCTGCGGGTCGGTGGACGCGTCGGCCGGGTCGTTCTCGTTCTCGTTGCTCATGCCCACATGGTGCGTGACGTTTGCTAAGACTTCGTTGAGAACGGGCACACAGGCCCGAGGGGCGGCTCAGACGGTGATCTCGCCCCGCTCGGCCGCCAGTCCGATGTCGCTGCGGTGATGGCTGCCGGCCAGCTTGACCCCGGCGACCCGCCGATAGGCGTCCGCGCGGGCGGCAGCCAGATCCGGGCCGGTGCCGACGACGGCCAGCACCCGGCCGCCGGTCGAGACGGTCGCGCCGTCGTCGCGGCGGGCGGTCCCGGCGTGCAGCACGCCCTCGGCGCCGGCACCGGTGATGACGTCGCCGACCCGGGGCCGGCCGGGGTAGTTCTCCGCGGCGATCACCACGGTGACCGCGGCGCCCGGGCGCCAGCTCAGCTCGCCGAACTCGGCCAGGGTTCCGGTGGCGGCGGCACCCAGCAGCTGGGCCAGCGGGGAATCCAGCAGCGCCAGCACGGCCTGGGTCTCCGGGTCGCCGAAGCGGCAGTTGAACTCCACCACCGCCGGGCCGGCCGAGGTCATCGCCAGCCCCGCGTACAGCAGCCCGGTGAATCCGCAGCCGCGCCGAACCAGCTCGGCCGCAACGGGTTTGACGACGTCCTCGACGATGGCGGACACCGATTCGGCGGGCAGCCAGGGCAGCGGGGTGTAGGCGCCCATGCCGCCGGTGTTCGGGCCGGTGTCCCCGTTGCCCACCCGTTTGAAGTCCTGGGCGGGCAGCAGCGGCACCACCGTCTCGCCGTCGACGACGCAGAACAGCGACACCTCGGGGCCGTCGAGGAAGGACTCCAGCAGCACCGGGTGCCCGGAGTCGAGCAGCTCGGCGCCGTGCGCGCGGGCCGCGTCGCGGTCGGCGGTGACCACCACGCCCTTGCCGGCCGCCAGCCCGTCGTCCTTGACCACCCAGGCGGCCTGGCCGGCCGGCGGGCCGAACCGGTTCAGAGCGGCGTCCAGTCGGGCCGGGTTGTCGACGATCTCGCTGGTCGCGGTGCGCACCCCAGCGGCGGTCATCACGTCCTTGGCGAATGCCTTGGAGCCCTCGATCCGGGCGGCGTCGCGGCTCGGCCCGAAGCAGGCGATGCCGGCGGCGCGCAGCGCGTCGGCCACCCCGAGCACCAGCGGTACCTCCGGGCCGATCACCACCAGGTCGGCCTCGCACCGGCGGGCCAGCGCGACGACGGCGGCACCGTCGGTGATGTCGACGTCGTGCTGCTCGGCCAGCGTGGCCGTGCCGGCGTTGCCGGGGGCGATGGCCAGCGCGGTCACCGCCGGGTCGCGGGCAAGCGCCAGCAGCAGGGCATGTTCACGGGCACCGGATCCGATTACGAGGACGCGCACAACAGCACACCCTAGCGCCCGGCCCGCCGGGCGGTTTTGCCCCGCTCGCCGGGGGCGGCAGACGACGGTCCGGGGCGTGCGGTCGGCGCCGCGGGACCGCTCACGCACGGGCTCACCCCCGCAGATTTTCTTAGAGTTTCCTCACGATTGGGGTCCTGATTTGTGGGCTGCGGGCCCGGTTTCTGTCGGTGGCTCGAACTAACGTTCTATACATGGGGAACAGTGCATACGCCGACCGGGACACCGTCCTGGCAGCACTGGCCGCCGCCGAGTCCGCGGCCGCCGCGCTGGCCGGTTGCCGCCTCGACGGGTTCACCCCCGAAGAACTCCTCGACGTGCTGGCCCGCCGCCAAGCCCTGGCCTGGGCCGCCCCGGCCTTCGATCACACCCTGACCGCTCACCTGGCCGCCACCGCCGACCCCGGCGTGCTCGGGGCAGCCAGCCTCAAACTCGTGCTGGCCGAACGGCTCCGCATCTCCCGCCGCGCCGCCGCCCGGCGGCTGGCCGAGGCCGCCGACCTGGGCCCCCGCACCAGCCTCGACGGCCAACCCCTAGAACCCCGACTGCCCACCCTGGCTGCGGCGGTGGCCGCCGGGGCGATCGGGCCCGAACACGTGGACATCGCCCGCGACATCTACCGGCAACTGCCGGCGAACCTGGACCCCGACTACCGCCAGGCCGCCGAAGCAGACCTGGCCGGCCTGGCCACCCAATTCGCCCCCGAGCAATACCGCACCCTGGCCACCCACCTGTTGACCATCCTGGACCCCGACGGCGACTACCAGGAACGCGCCCGCCGCGCCCAGCGCGGCCTGACCCTGGGCCCGCAACGCCGCGACGGCATGAGCGCGCTGCGCGGCACCCTGACCCCCGAAGCCCGCGCCACCCTGGAGCCGATCCTGGCCAAACTCGCCGCCCCCGGCATGTGCAACCCCAACGACGAACACCCGTGTGTCAGTGGGACCCCGAGTCAGGAGCAGATCAGCGCCGATCAGCGCAGCGCCGCCCAACGCGGCCACGACGCCCTGATCGCCCTGAGCCGCGCCGTCCTGGCCGCCGGAGACCTCGGAAAACTCAACGGCCTACCGGTCACCGTGGTCATCACCACCACCCTCGCCGAACTCCAAACCGCCGCCGCCACCCACCCCGACGCCACCCCCAACTGGACCACCACCAACGGCAACAGCGCCGAAGACAACAGCAGCAACGGCAGCAGTGCGCCACCGGCCCTGAACCCCGACAATGGGTGGGCCATCACCGCCGGCGGCACCCGCGTCCCCATGCGCGATCTCCTGCGCATGGCCAGCCACGCGTATCACTACCTGAGCCTGTTCGACGGCCACGGCCGCGCCCTATGGCTCGGCCGCTCCAAACGCCTGGCCACCGCCGACCAACGCCTGGTCCTGTTCAGCCGAGAACGCGGCTGCACCAGGCCCGGCTGCCCCGAACCCTTCTACCGAACCCAAGCCCACCACCTCGACCCCTGGACCCCCAAACCCGGCCAACCCGGCAGCCGCGGCGACCCCGACCCCGAGGATGCGGCCGGCGGGAACACCAATATCGACGACCTCGCCCTGGCCTGCCGCGCCGACAACAACATGGCCGACAAATTCGACTGGACCACCATCCGCAACACCGACGGCCGCGTCGAATGGATCCCCCCACCGGCCCTGGACCGCGGCCAACCCCGCACCAACACCATCAACTTCCCCGAAGAGCTCCTGGCCCGCTACCGCAACCTGCGCCAAACCCACCCCGAGCAGGACCTCCCACCCCAAGACGAACCGCACTGGCTCGACCAAGCCATCGACGCCCACCGCCGCTACGACACCGACCCCACCGACGCCGAACTCACCCACCAACTCATCCTCGACAACACCCCCTACCCCCAGGACTGGAACGACCCCAGCACCTGGCAGAAAATCCAGCCCGGCGACGACACGGACACGGGCTAGCCCCGGCCGGTCAGCGCTCGTCGAGGGTGCGGCCGCTGCTCATCTTCACCGCCGCATTGACGTTGGCGACCTTGTCCTCGGCCCGGCCGGCCTCGGCGGCCTTGCGGCGGCGCGCGACGATCTTGTCGACGCTGCCGTTGAGGCCCGATCCCAGCGGGAAGCCGAGGTACTGGGTGAGGAACACCGCCATCTGCTTGAGTTCCTCGCCGGTGAGCTCCTCGTTGAGCAGGGCGGCGTTGACCTGGATCTCGGCCAGGTCCTGGCGGCCGACCGCGGTGACCGCGGCCAGCGTCATGATCCGCTTCTCCCGCATCGACAGCCCGGGCCGGTTCCAGATGTCACCGAAGAGGTGGTCGACGGTGAGGTCGAAGTACGGGTCGCCCTCGATATTGGGCATCTCCCAGCCGTAGACCTCGTTCATCTTGGCCAGGCCCTTGGCGCGCAATTCGTCCATGTTGTCCTCTCCTACCCGTTGTCCAGTCCGTGCGGCACGCCGAGACCGGCGGCCAGGT
The DNA here is from genome assembly GCF_010726955.1 of Mycolicibacterium fallax. Classification (NCBI taxonomy): domain Bacteria; kingdom Bacillati; phylum Actinomycetota; class Actinomycetes; order Mycobacteriales; family Mycobacteriaceae; genus Mycobacterium; species Mycolicibacterium fallax. Next base: position 3,562,505 of record NZ_AP022603.1, on the reverse strand, counting down.
CGCGCAACGCGATCTGCGCCAGCGGCAGTTCCACGCCCACCGTGTCGCCCAGCCCCAGGGCCAGCCGCAGATCCTTCTCGGCCAGCCCGCGGGTATGCACGAACATGTTGTACAGGAAGTGATCCGGTGCCAGCGGCGCGGTGTCATCGCGGGCCATGATCGCCCCGGGGCCGCCGCTCTGGGCATCGCTGTGCCGCACCACCCGGCCGAGCTTCTGCAGATCGATCCCGGCGGCCTCGGCCAGTCGCTGCGCCTCGCACGCCGCGGCGAAACCGATGAAGGTGAGCATGTTGCGGGCCAGCTTCATCCGGGTCCCCGCACCGGGTTCACCGGCGCGGACCACCACCGACGCCCACCGCTTGAACACCGGCTTGACGGTGTCGTAGGCCGCATCGTCGGCGCCGACCATAACGGCCAGCTCCCCCTTCGCGGCCGCCCCGGCACCGCCGCTGACCGGCGCGTCGACGATGTGAATCCCCCGGGGACGCAGCGCCTCGGCCAGCTCCGGCGCGGTGTCCGGTTCGATGGTGGAGTGAATGGCGATCACCGTGCCCGCCTTGGCGTGCTCGGCGAGTTGGCCGACGACGTCGCGGACCTGCTCGTCGTTGAGCACCGTCACGCTGATGACGTCGGCGGCCGCGGCGACCTCGGCCACGCTGCCGGCCGCGGTCGCGCCCGCCTCGGCGAACGGCGCCGTGGCCTCGGCGCGCACGTCGAACACCACCAGCCCGCCGGGCCAGTCCACCAACCGCTGCGCCATCGGCGCGCCCTGGTTGCCCAGGCCGATATAACCCAACGTGAGGTCACTCATGAGCGGATGATCTGTCCGCCGTCGACGTTGAAGATCTGCCCGGTGACCCAGGACGCCTCGTCCGACAGCAGGAACAGGCACATCCCGACCAGGTCTTCCGGGGTGCCGAGGCGGGCCAGCGGCAGGGTCTGCACGATCTGCTTGACGATGGCCTGCGGGGTGGTGGTGCGGTTGGCCTCGGTGTCGATCGGCCCCGGGGCGATCGCGTTGATCCGAATATTGCGCCAGCCCAGCTCGCGGGACAGCTGCTGGGTCAGGCCGTTGATGCCGACCTTGGCCAGTCCGTAGAAGTTCGAGTACACCCACGCCGCGGTCGAGGACTGGTTGACGATGACGCCGCCGCCGCGCTTCTCCATGTGGCCCACCACCGCCCGGCTGCACAGCAGCGCGCCGTCGAGGTTGACGCTCATGAACCTCTGGTAGTAGTCCCACGGCACGGTCAGCAGGCCGTCGAGCTTCATGCCGCCGAAGATGGCGGCGTTGTTGACCAGGTAGTCGATCCCGCCGAGCTCGGCGACCGTCGCCTCGGCCATCGCCACCGTCGAGTCCGGGTCCGAGACGTCGACCGACACTGCGATGGCGGTGCCGCCGGCGGCGGTGATCCCGTCGGCCACCGCGCGGGCACCGTCCATGTTGATGTCGGCGACGGCGACGGCCGCGCCCTCGCGGGCCAGCGCCTCGGCGTAGGCCTGCCCGATCCCGCCACCGGCCCCGGTGACGATCGCGACCTTGTTCTCAAAACGACTCATGCTTCTCCTATTTCGGTTGACCGGCGGCTAGGGCGCCAGCGTGGCAATGACCTTGATCTCGGTGTATTCCTCGAACCCGGCCAGGCCCATCTCGCGGCCCACGCCGGACTGCTTGTACCCGCCGAACGGCGCGTCGGCGGCGTACCAGACCCCGCCGTTGATGTTGACGGTGCCGACCCGCAGCCGGGCCGCGACGTTCGCGCAACGCTGCGGGTCACCGCCGAACACGGTGCCCGACAGCCCGTACGGGGAGTCGTTGGCGATCCGCACCGCGTCGTCGTCGCCGCCGTGGGCGATGACGGTCAGCACCGGCCCGAAGATCTCCTCGCGGGCCACCCGGGCGTCGTTGGTCAGCCCGGTGATCAGCGTCGGCTCGATGAAGAAGCCGGTCGGCCGGTCGGCGGGCCGGCCGCCGCCGCAGGCGAAGCTGCCGCCCTCGGCGATGGCCAGGTCCAGGTAGGACTGCACCCGGTCGCGCTGGCGCGCCGAGATCAGCGGGCCGCAGACGGTGCCCTTGGCGTTCGGGTCGCCGGGCCGCAGCCCGGCCATGGTGGCCGCGGCGGCGGCCACCGCGTCGTCGTAGGACGCCCGCGGCACCACCAGCCGGGTGGTGATCGCGCAGCCCTGCCCGGCGTGCATCGAGGTGGTGAACGCCGCCATCGCGGCGGCCGCGGCCAGGTCGGCGTCGTCGAGCACGATGAACGCCGACTTGCCGCCGAGCTCCAGGAACACCTTCTTGATGGTGGCCGCGGCGTCGGTCATCACCGCGCGGCCGGTGGCGGTGGAGCCGGTGAACGACACCATGTCCACCCGCGGGTCGGTGGACAGCAGCGCACCGACGCCGTGGTCGCTGGAGGTGACGATGTTGATCACCCCGGGCGGGAAATCGGTGTGCTCGGTGATGATTTCGCCGAGCACCGCCGCGGCCCACGGGGTGTCCGGGGCGGGCTTGAGCACCAGGGTGTTGCCGGCGGCCAGCGCCGGACCGATCTTGGCCAGGTTGATCTGGTGCGGGAAGTTCCACGGCGTGATGGCCCCGACCACCCCGACCGCCTCCCGGGCGATGGTCCGGTTGCTGGGCATGCCCTGTGGCCGGGCGAAGCCCAGATCGGTGTTCCAGGAGAAGTTTTCGGCGGTGTCCGCGCAGAACGACAGGTCGTCGACCGGGCCCTCCAGCTGCCCGCCGGAGGTCAGCATCCGCGGGGCGCCGACCTCGGCGATGGTCAGCTCGCGCAGCTCCTCGATGTTCGCCTGCATCGCCTCGCGCAGCTGCCGGATGCAGCGCACCCGCAGCGCGGTGTTGCGCGACCATTCGGTGTCGTCGAAGGCCCGCCGGGCGGCCTCGATCGCCGCGCCCATGTCGGCGGCCGAGGCGTCCGCGGCGGTGCCGAGGACCTCCTCGGTGGCGGGGTTGACGGTGCCGAACGCCCCGTTTTCACCGGCGCGAAGCTCGCCGTCGATGAGCAGCCGGCTTTCCCGGTCGGCCAGTAACGCCATCTGCGGATCCACTCCCTCGGGTCTTCTGAAGAAATCTGGACATGTGTCCGATGTGTGCTGAATGGAAGATAGCCGGATTTCCCGCTGGGCCGCAAGCATGCCGACCGGACGAGCCTCGAATACCCATCGAATCAGCAGGTGACGCACCGATATTCGCGCAACACTTGCCTACCGCGCACCGCGTCGGATAACTTGGACATGTGTCCAGCCAAAGCGTGGAAGCGACCGACGAGGCTCCCCGGGAGTCGCGCCGCAACCGCCGCCAGGAGGAAACCTTCCGCAAGGTTCTCGCCGCCGGCGTCGAGATGCTGCGGGAATCGTCCTACGCCGACCTGACGGTGCGCGCGGTCGCCAAGCGCGCCCAGGTCGCGCCGGCCACCGCCTACACCTACTTCTCCTCCAAGAACCACCTGATCGCCGAGGTGTACCTGGACCTGATCCGGGCGGTGCCGTTCTTCACCGACGTCAACGAGCCGACCGTGACCCGGGTCGACAATGCGCTGCGCAACCTGGCCCTGGTGGTCGCCGACGAGCCGGAGGTCGCGGCCGCGTGCACCACCGCGCTGCTGGCCGGCGACGACGACATCGTCCGGGCGGTCCGCGACCGGATCGGCTTCGAGATCCACCGCCGGATCACCTCCGCGATCGGGCCGACGGCCGACCCGCGGACCGTCGCCGCCCTGGAGATGACCTTCTTCGGCGCGCTGGTGCAGGCCGGCAGCGGCGTCATCAGCTACCACGAAATCGCCGACCGCCTGACCTACGTCGTCAACCTGATCCTCCGCGAGGGAGCGCAATGACAACCGCCACCAGCCCGGTGCTCGACCCGTACAGCTATGACTTCCACGAGGACCCGTACCCGTACTACCGCGCGCTGCGCGAGCGGGCCCCGGTCTATCACAACGAGGAGCTCGGGTTCTGGGCGCTGTCCCGGCACGCCGACGTGCTGGCCGGGTTCCGCAACAGCACCGCGCTGTCCAACAAGTTCGGCGTCTCGCTGGATCCGGCGTCCCGCGGCCCGCACGCCGCGCTGACCATGTCGTTTCTGGCGATGGACGATCCGGCGCACCTGCGGCTGCGCACCCTGGTGTCCAAGGGCTTCACCCCGCGGCGGATCCGCGAGCTGGAGCCGCGGGTCACCGAGATCGCCAACCAGCACCTGGACACCATGCTGGCCCGGGCGGCCGGCGGCGAAACCGTCGACTACGTCACCGAATTCGCCGGCAAGCTGCCGATGGACGTCATCTCCGAGCTGATGGGGGTGCCCGAGCCGGACCGCCAGGAGATCCGGGCCTGGGCCGATGCGGTGATGCACCGCGAGGACGGCGTCACCGACGTGCCGCCGGAGGCGATCAAGGCCTCGATCAACCTGTTCGGCTACTACCACGGGATGATCGCGCAGCGGCGCAGCCAGCCCAGCGACGACCTGACCTCGGCACTGCTGGAGGCCGAGATCGACGGGGACCGGCTCACCGACGAGGAGGTGCTGGGCTTTCTGTTCCTGATGGTGATCGCCGGCAACGAGACCACCACCAAACTGCTTGCCAATGCGGCGTTCTGGGGCCACCGCAACCCCGATCAGCTCGCCGGGCTCTACGACGACCTGGACCGGATCCCGCTGTGGGTCGAGGAGACGCTGCGCTACGACACCTCCAGCCAGATCCTGGCCCGCACCGTCGAGGGCGAGTTCAGCCTCTACGACACCACCATCGGGGACGGCGAGATCGTGCTGCTGCTGCCCGGATCGGCGCACCGCGACGAGCGGGTGTTCGAGAATCCCGACGACTTCGTCATCGGCCGCGACATCGGCGCCCGGCTGCTGAGTTTCGGCAGCGGCGCGCACTTCTGCCTTGGCGCGCACCTGGCCCGGATGGAGGGCCGGGTGGCGCTGACCGAACTGTTCAAACGGATCCGCGGCTTCGCCGTCGACGAGGACAACGCCGTCCGCGTCCACTCCAGCAATGTCCGCGGCTTCGCCGAGCTGCCCATCACCGTCGAACTTCGCTGAAAGGTTCCCCCACCAATGCCACGCTTTGATCCCCTGCCCGACCGTCGCCCGGCATTCGTGGCCGGCGCCTCCTCCGGGATCGGCGCCGCCACCGCGGTCGAACTCGCCGCCAACGGCTTCCCGGTCGCACTGGCCGCCCGCCGGGTGGAGAAATGCCAGGAGCTGGTCGACAAGATCCGCGCCGACGGCGGCGAGGCCGTCGCCGTCGCCCTGGACGTCACCGACCCCGGCTCGGTGACCGAGGCCGTCAAGGCCGCCACCGCCGAACTCGGCGAGATCGAGGTGCTGGTCGCCGGCGCCGGCGACACCAACTTCGGCAGGCTCGCCGAGATGCCGACCGACGATTTCGATGCCCAGTTGCAGATCCACCTGATCGGCGCGAACCGGCTGATGACCGCGGTGGTCGACGGGATGATCGAGCGCCGCCGCGGCGACCTGATCTTCGTCGGCTCCGACGTCGCGCTGCGCCAACGCCCGCACATGGGCGCCTACGGCGCGGCCAAGGCCGCCCTGGTCGCCATGGTGACCAACCTGCAGATGGAGCTGGAGGGCACCGGGGTGCGGGCCTCGATCGTGCATCCCGGACCGACCATGACCGCGATGGGCTGGAACCTGCCGGTGGAGAAGATCGGCCCGGCCCTGGAGGACTGGGCCAAGTGGGGCCAGGCCCGGCACAACTATTTCCTGCGCCCGGCGGACCTGGCCCGGGCCATCACCTTCGTCGCGCAGACCCCGCGCGGCGGATTCATCGCCAACATGGAGCTGCAGCCCGAGGCCCCGCTGGCCGAGACCACCGATCGGCAGAAGCTCGCCGTCGAGGAGGGGAACTGACATGACCGCCACCACCAAAGAGGTACCCCGGGTCTCCGGGGGCGAGGACGACGAACACGGCCACCTCGAGGAGTTCCGCACCGATCCGATCGGGTTGATGCAGCGGGTCCGCGATGAATGCGGCGACGTCGGCTGGTTCCAGCTGGCCGGCAAGAAGGTCATCCTGGTCTCCGGCGCGGTGCCCAACGAATTCTTCTTCCGCGCACCGGATTCCGAGCTCGACCAGGCCGAGGCCTACCCGTTCATGACGCCGATCTTCGGCGAGGGCGTGGTCTTCGACGCCAGCCCGGAGCGCCGCGCGGAGATGCTGCACAACACCGCGCTGCGCGGCGAGCACATGAAGGGCCACGCCACCACCATCGAGCGCGAGGTCCGCACGATGATCGAGAACTGGGGCGACGAGGGCGAGATCGACCTGCTGGAGTTCTTCGCCGAGCTGACCATCTACACCTCGACGGCCTGCCTGATCGGGACCAAGTTCCGCAACCAGCTCGATTCCCGGTTCGCCAACTACTACCACCTGCTGGAGCGCGGCACCGATCCGCTCTGCTACGTCGACCCGTACCTGCCGATCGAGAGCTTCCGGATCCGCGACGAGGCCCGCGCCGGGCTGGTGGAGCTGGTCCAGGGCGTGATGAACGACCGAATCGCCAACCCGCCCAAGGACAAGGCCGATCGGGACATGCTGGACGTGCTGGTCTCGATCCCCGGCGACGACGGCACCCCGCGGTTCTCGGCCAGCGAGATCACCGGCATCTTCATCTCGCTGATGTTCGCCGGGCACCACACCAGCTCGGGCACCTCGTCGTGGACGCTGATCGAGCTGCTGCGCAACCCGGAGATCTACGCCCAGGTCCAGTCCGAGCTCGACGAGCTCTACGCCGACGGCCAGGAGGTGAGTTTCCATGCGCTGCGCCAGATTCCGATCCTGGAGAACGTGCTCAAGGAGACCCTGCGGCTGCACCCGCCGCTGATCATCCTGATGCGGGTGGCCCAGGACGAGTTCGAGGTCGAGGGCTACCCGATCCACAAGGGCGACCTGGTGGCGGCCACCCCGGCGATCTCCAACCGGATCCCCGAGGACTTCCCGAACCCGGACTCCTTCGACCCGGACCGCTACGAGAAGCCGCGCCAGGAGGATCTGCTCAACCGCTGGACCTGGATCCCGTTCGGGGCGGGCCGGCACCGCTGCGTGGGCGCGGCGTTCGCGCAGATGCAGATCAAGGCGATCTTCTCGGTGCTGCTGCGCGAGTACGAGTTCGAGTTGTCCCAGCCGCCGGAGAGCTACCGCAACGACCACTCCAAGATGGTCGTGCAGTTGGCCCGGCCGGCCAAGGTCCGCTACCGCAGGCGCGTTGCGCCCTAAGGGGCCGGCCGAAATGGGTTGCTACCGCATCGAGGTCGACGAAGACCTGTGCCAGGGCCACGCCATGTGCGAGCTCGAGGCGCCGGAGGTGTTCCGGGTGCCCAAACGCGGCACCGTCGAGATTCTTCAACCCGAACCGCCCGACGAACTCCGCGAGGACGTCGAGCGGGCCGTCGAGATGTGCCCGACCCGGGCACTCACCGTTACCGAGAAAGAGGACTGAACATGGCGTCACGCGAAGCGCTGGAGGACTGGGCCGACCGCTGGCTGCAGGCCAACCGCGAGGCCGAGCAGGCCGGCGACTGGAAGCCGCTGGCCGAGTTCTACACCGACGACGCCAGCTACGGCTGGAACATCGGCCCCAAGGAGGACGTGATGTGCCTCGGCAAGGACCAGATCCGCGAGGTGGCCCTCGGCCTGGAGATGGAGGGCCTGGAGAACTGGGTCTACGAGTACCGCAAGGTGCTCATCGACGAGAAGCAGAACGAGATCGTCGGGTTCTGGAAGCAGATCGCGCACAAGTCCGACGGCGGCACCGACGAGATCTACGGCATCGGCGGCAGCTGGTTCCGGCTCGACGAGAACCTGCTGATCGAGTGGCAGCGCGACTTCTTCGACTTCGGGCACGTGCAGAAGGCGTTCATGAACCTGATCGGCTCCGGGGACCTGACCCCGACCATGCAGAAGCGCATCGAGCGCAGCCTGGCCGGGGAGAAGCTGCCCGGCTACTACCCGCTCGGGCAGGCGCCGTCCCCGCTGTTCTGACAGCCTGCCAAGCGTTTGCTTGGGTACCCTGTGACACAACTAACTAGAGGCTCTAGTCTGGTTGACCGAAGCCTAATCCGCTCCAACGGAAAGCAAGGATGAGTTATGAAGACCAAGGGCGCCCTGATCTGGGAGTTCAACCAGCCGTGGTCGATCGAAGAGATCGAGATCGGCGACCCCGTCAAGGACGAGGTCAAGATCCAGATGGAAGCGTCCGGAATGTGCCATTCCGATCACCACCTGGTGACCGGTGACATTCCGATGGCCGGATTCCCGGTGCTCGGCGGGCACGAGGGCGCCGGCGTCATCACCGAGGTCGGGCCCGGGGTGGAGCACCTGGCCCCCGGCGACCACGTGGTGCTGTCCTTCATCCCGTCCTGCGGCGAATGCCCGTCGTGTCAGGCCGGCCTGCGCAACCTGTGCGACCTGGGCGCGGGCCTGCTGTCAGGCACCGCGGTGTCCGACGGCACCCACCGGGTGCACGCCATGGACGGCACCCCGGTCATCCCGATGACCCTGCTCGGCACCTTCAGCCCGTACATGGTGGTGCACAAGAGCTCGGTGGTGAAGATCGACCCGAGCATCCCGTTCGAGGTGGCCTGCCTGGTCGGCTGCGGTGTCACCACCGGCTACGGCTCGGCGGTGCGCTCCGGTGACGTCCGCCCCGGCGACGACGTGGTCATCGTCGGCGTCGGCGGCGTCGGCATGGGCGCGCTGCAGGGCGCGCTCAACGCCGGTGCCCGCAACGTGTTCGCCGTCGACCCGGTGGAGTGGAAGCGCGAGCAGGCGCTCAAGTTCGGCGCCACCCACGTCTACCCGGACATCTTCTCCGCGATGGCCGGGGTCGCCGAGGTCACCGCGGGCCGGATGGCCGCCAAGACCATCGTCACCCCCGGTGAGCTGCACGGCGAGGACATCGACCACTACCTCAACATCACCGCCAAGGGCGGCACCTGCGTGGTCACCGCGGTGGCCAACATGGCGCACACCGATGTGAAGCTGAACCTGGCGATGCTGACGCTGCTGCAGAAGCGGCTGCAGGGCACCATCTTCGGCGGCGGCAACCCGCACCACGACATCCCGGCGCTGCTGTCGATGTACCAGGCCGGCCGGCTCAACCTCGACGACATGGTCACCCGGCAGTACAAGCTGGAGCAGATCAACGACGGCTACAAGGACATGCTGGAGGGCCGCAACATCCGCGGCGTCATCCGCTACACCGACGCCGACCGGTAACCGGTCGCGCCGCACACCGTCCCGGTGGCCATGGGCTCTCTATGCTGAGTCCATGGCCACCATTTTTTCCCGGATCATCAATCGGGAACTGCCCGGGCGGTTCGTCTACGAGGACGACGAGTTCGTCGCGTTCCTGACCATCGAGCCGATGAGCCCCGGCCACACCCTGGTGGTGCCCCGGGCCGAGATCGACCAGTGGCAGGACCTGCCGCCGGACGTGCACGGCCGGCTGATGGCGGTGGCCCAGAAGATCGGCCGCGCGGTGGTCACCGCGTTCGACGCCCCGCGGGCCGGGCTGCTGGTCGCCGGGCTGGAGGTGCCGCACCTGCACGTGCACGTGTTCCCGCTGCGCGAGCTGACCGACATCGGCTTCGCCGGGGTGGACCGCAACCCCAGCCCGGAGTCCCTCGACGAGGCTCAGGCCAAGATCATCGCGGCGCTCGCCGACGGCTGATCGCCGCAGCTGCGCGGGATGGCCACCCGGAACCGGCAGCCATCGCCCGGGGCGGTGCTGACGGTCACGCTGCCGTGGTGCGCGCGCACCAGCGAATCGACGATGGACAGGCCCAGCCCGGTGCCGCCGCTGCTGCGGGTCCGGGACACGTCGGCCCGGTAGAACCGCTCAAACACCCGCTGGGCATCCTCGGCGGTCATCCCCGGCCCCTGGTCGGCGACCTCCAGGATCGCGTCGTCGCCCGCGGTGCCGACCCGCACGGTGATCGCGGCGTCGGCCGGGGTGTGCTGCAGGGCGTTGCTCACCAGGTTCGACAGCACCTGGCGCAGCCGGGCGTCGTCGCCGATCACCTGCGGGATGCCGGGGCCGTCGAACACCGCCATGGCGATCCGCCGGTCCGGAGCCACCGAGCGCGCGTCGTGCACGGCGTCGCTGGCCAGCGCCAGCAGGTCCACCGGGTGACGGTCCAGCGGGCGCTGGGCATCGAGGCGGGCCAGCAGCAGCAGGTCCTCCACCAGCAGCCCCATCCGGCCGGCCTCGCTCTCGATCCGCGACATCAGCAGCTCCAGGTCGCGGGCCGCGCCCTGGCGGTACAGCTCGGCGAAGCCGCGGATGGTGGTCAGCGGGGTGCGCAGCTCGTGGCTGGCGTCGGTGATGAACCGGCGCATCCGCTGCTCGGAGCGCTTGGCGTGCTCGGCCGAGGATTCCGAGTCGGCCACCGCGCGCTGAATCTGGGCCAGCATCCCGTTGAGCGCCAGGTTCAGCCGGCCCACCTCGGTGCGGGGGTCACGCTCCGGGACGCGACGGTCGAGCTCCCCGGCGGCGATCGCGGCGGCGGTCTGCTCGACCTCCACCAGCGGCCGCAGGCTGCGCTGCACCAGCGCGTAGCCGACCACCCCGAGCACCAACAGCACCCCGACGCCGATGCCGGCCTGGGCGTAGACCAGTGACCGGACGGTGGAATCGACCTCGGAGAGGTCCATCGCGACGGTGGTCAGCGCGCCGTCCGGGCCGTGCAGCGACACCGCCCGCCACCGCACGTCGGTGTCCCCCACCGAGCCGACGGTGGTCGGCACCGGGCCGACGTCGAGGGCGCCGGCCAGGTCCGGCTCGGCGCCGCCGTCGTTGACCGCCATCCACTTGTGGCCGCCGCTGTCCACCCCGCTGACGTAGAACTTCGACGGCGGCCGGCCCGGGTTGGGGCCGTCGTGCACCCGGGCCGGGTCGCGCCGGGGGGCCTGCACCCAGGTGGCGGTGGCGTCCAGCAGCGTCTGATCCACCCGGTTGATCAGGCTGTGCCGCAGGATGCTGGTCACCGCGATGCCCGACCCCAGCAGGCCGCAGGCCACCAGCACCAGGGCCGCGGCGACCAGGCTGATTCGCAGTGGAACTCCGCTGTTGCCGACACCCCGCCCCGTCATGGACCCCATCATCGCCCCAGGGCGCGCCTCAGCGTGGCTCGCGCAGCACGTAGCCGACGCCGCGCAGCGTGTGCAGCAGCCGCTTCTCCCCGGTGTCGACCTTGCGCCGCAGGTAGGAGACGTAGGACTCGACGACGTTGACGTCACCGCCGAAGTCGTAGCGCCACACGTGGTCGAGGATCTTCGGCTTGCTCAGCACGGTGCCCGCGTTGATGACGAAGTAGCGCAGCAGGGTGAACTCGGTCGGCGACAGCGCCACCGGCTCGCCGGCCTTCCACACCTCGTGGGTGTCCTCGTCGAGTTCGATGTCGGAGAACGTCAGCCGGCAGCTCTTCGGCGCCGCCGCTCCCCGGCCGGCGCGGCGCAGGATGACCCGCAGCCGGGCCACCACCTCCTCCAGGCTGAACGGCTTGGTGACGTAGTCGTCCCCGCCCAGGGTCAGCCCGGCGATCTTGTCCTGCAGGCTGTCGCGGGCGGTGAGGAACAGCGCCGGGGCGTCGATGCCGTCGGCGCGCAGCCGGCGCAGCACCCCGAAGCCGTCCATCCCGGGCATCATCACGTCCAGGATCACCGCGTCCGGGCGCACTTCCCTGGCCCGGTCCAGGGCGGCCGGCCCGTTGCCGGCGGTGTGCACCTCGAACCCCTGGAACTTCAGGCTCACGCTCAGCAGTTCGACGATGTTGGCTTCGTCGTCGACCACCAGAACCCGGGCCTCCGGTTCAGCCGCCGCCTTCGAGGTCGCCGTCGCCTTCGAGACTGTCATGGTGTCCATTCCCTCACGGTTCGGTGACCATCCTCTGCCCGAACGCTGTGGAATTGCTGTGAGCGCCACGTCGTCGTATCACCGGCGCCCCACCCGGCGCGGGCCATAGACTGACGGCATGAACCTCGGCGACGCCCTCGTCAATGTGGCGACTGCCCCGCTCCGGATCGGGCTGGCCGCCACCCAGCTGGGCCTTGAGGTCGCCTCCGAGGTGGTCAACGTGGCCAGGCAGGCGACCGCCGAGGTGCCCGGGGTGGTCGGCGGCAACCCGAACGCAATGGTGCACCTGTTCGGGCTCGACGACACCGTCGCCCGCGCGCAGCGCATCGTGCGCTTTGCCGACGACCTGTTCGACGCCGACGCGCCGCTGGCCCGCGCGCTGGCCCCGGACGGCCCGGTGGAGCGGCTGATGCGCCCGGGCGGACTGCTGGACCGGCTCACCGCGCCGGGCGGGGTGCTCGACAAGCTGACCGCCGAGGGCGGCGGGCTGGACCGCGCGCTGGCCCCCGGCGGGCTGGTCGACCAACTGCTCGACGAGAACGGTCTGGTCGAACAGCTGCTGGCCGCCGACGGGCTGATCGACCGGATCATCGCCGAGGACGGGCTGGCGCAGCGGCTGCTGGCCCCCGACGGCGTGGTCGACCGGCTGCTGGCCGAGGACGGCGTGGTGGAGAAGCTGACCGCGCGGAACGGCCCGCTGGAGCAGCTGACCACCCTCACCGAGGGCCTGGCCGCGCTGACCCCGACGATCGACACCCTGCAGGACGCCGTCGTCACGCTCAGCCAGGTGGTCAACCCGCTGAGCAATATCGCCGACCGGATCCCGCTGGGCCGGGTCCGGCCGCGCCGGGTCGGCTCCCGCACCGTCGCGTCCCCGCGCGTCATCGACGCCGACGAGTGACCCGCTAGGCTGTGCCCGCGGCCGCAGCGCCGCCCCGCCTCCGTAGCTCAGTGGTAGAGCACCGCTCTTGTAAAGCGAAGGTCGTCGGTTCAATCCCGACCGGGGGCTCCGATCCGGTCCGCCCGGTTGCCGAAACAACCACCCCGACGCCGATCCGCGTCCTAGGCTGCCCGCAGCAGCTGCAACCGGGGAGGCCAACGTGGCGTCGTTCATGGAAAGCGCCCGGCGCCGCAAGCCGGTCGAGTCGATCGCGGCGGAGACCGGGCTGGACAGCGGCGGCGGGGACCTCAGTCGCAGCATCGGGCTGATCGGGCTGGTCTCCATCGGCGTCGGCGGCACCATCGGCACCGGCATCTTCTTCATCCTGTCCGAGGCGGTGCCGCACGCCGGTCCGGCCGTCATCGTCTCGTTCCTGATCGCCGCGGTGGTGGCCGGGCTGACCGCGCTGTGCTACGCGGAGCTGGCCGGCGCGGTGCCGGTGTCGGGCTCGTCGTACTCCTACGCCTACACCACCCTCGGCGAGGGCGTCGCGGTCGGCGTCGGCGCCTGCCTGCTGCTGGAGTGGGGCGTGGCGGCGGCGGCCACCTCGGTCGGCTGGTCGCAGTACGTCAACCGGTTCCTGCTCAACGCCTTCGACTTCACCCTGCCGGCCCAGCTGTCCAACGCCCCCGAGGAGGGCGGCTGGGTCAACCTGCCGGCCATCGTGCTGATCATCATGTGCACCCTGCTGCTGATCCGCGGGGTCAGCGAGTCGGCGAGGGTCAACGCCGCCATGGTGGGGATCAAGCTGCTGGTGCTGATCGGGTTCGTGGTGATCGGTTCGCAGGGCTTCGACGCCGACAACATGAAGCCGTTCTTCCTGGACACCGGCATCGGCGGCATCGGCCTGGCGGCCAGCATCATCTTCTTCACCTTCGTCGGCCTGGACGGCGTCGCGGCCGCCGGCGAGGAGGCCAAGAACCCGCGGCGCAACCTGCCGCTGGCGCTGATGATCTCGCTGCTGCTGGTCACGGTGATGTACGTGGCGGTGGCGCTGGTCGCCGTCGGCGCCCAGCCGACCGGGGATTTCGAGAACCAGAAGGCGGGCCTGTCGGACATCCTGGAGAAGGTGGTCGGCTCGTCCTGGCCGGGCACCGCGCTGGCCGTCGGCGCGATCATCTCGATCTTCAGCGTCACCCTGGTGTCGATGTACGGCCAGACCCGCATCCTGTTCGCCATGTCGCGCGACGGCATGGTGTCGCCGGTCTTCCACAAGGTGAACCCCCGCACCCTGGCCCCGGTGCAGAACACCCTGATCGTCGCGGTGGTCATCGCGATCCTGGCCGGCTTCATCCCGATCAACTTCCTGGCGGAGATGACCAGCGTCGGCACCCTGGCCGCCTTCGTCACGGTGTCGATCGGCGTCATCATCCTGCGCCGCCGGGCCCCCGAGCTCAGGCGCAGCTTCAAGGTGCCGCTGTACCCGCTGACCCCGATCCTGTCGATCGCCGGTGCGCTGTGGATCATCAGCCAGCTGCGGCCGATCACGCTGTATGTGTTCATCGGCTGGGTGGCGCTGGCGCTGGTCTGGTACGCGCTCTACGCGCGCGGGCACTCCAAGCTGGCCGACCATGCGCCGTCGCTGCGGGAGCTGGACGGCCGGCCATGACGATCCTGATCGGCTACCCGCTGAAGCTGCGGGCCAGGGCGGTGACCAACCTGGCCGCCATGCTGGCCCGGACCACCGGCGAGGACCTGGTGGTGTGCGCGGTCGCCCCGGCGCCGTGGATGCCCGGGCTGTCCCGCGCGGACCAGGGCTACCGGGACTACATCGACGAGCTGATCGGCGGGGCGCACGCACTGGCCCGCGCCGACCTGCCCACCGACCTGACCGTGCGCTACACCTCGGTGTCGGCCAAGTCCGCGCCGGCCGGCCTGATGGAGACCGCCGCCGAGCTGGCCGCCAGCTGCATCGTGGTCGGCTCCTCGGACTCCGGGCAGTTCGGCTACGTCTCGCTGTCCAGCGTCGCCGACCGGCTGCTGCACAGCTCCGCGGTACCGGTGGCGGTCGCCCCCCGCGGCTACCGCGGCGGCGCCGCGCCGGTCACCCGGGTGACGCTGGCGTTCACCGGCGGCAAGCACAACTCGCTGCTGCTGGTGTTCGCCCGGGAACTGGCCGCCCGGTACGGCTGCCAGCTGCGGCTGGCCTCGTTCGCGGTGCATCTGTCGCCGCCGGAGACCGCCCGGTTCACCACCGAGGGCGGCCAGGTGCTGGCGGAGTGGACGGAGAACATCTACGCGGCCGCCGAGCGGGCGCTGACCCCGGCCGACGGCCAGGCGCCGGCCGGACCGCCGGAGATCGTCATCGGCCACGGCGAGGATTGGGACGACGCGTTCGAGGAGATCGACTGGCAACCCGGCGACCTGCTGGTGGTCGGCTCCAGCGAGGCCGGGCCGATCGAGCGGGTTTTTCTCGGTTCGCGGGCGACCAAGATCGTCCGGCATTCCCCGGTTCCGGTGCTGGTGGTGCCCCGCGCGGTGGCCCGAGAGACCGCCGAGGACGCCTGAGCAACGACCGACACGGGTGAAACGCGTCACAGTCACCGCGGCGTCGACCCTGTTCACCAGGCTTTAGCCGCCGACACGCGAAAGGTTCTCTCAGGTCAGCGCCGCATACTGACCCGATGTCGCGCAGCCGCCACCGGCTGCCGCGGAAGAAACCGCGGCGCCTCCCCGTCCTGGCGCGTGTCGCCATGGTCGTGGTGTCGGTCGGCGCGCTGAGCACCACCGCGTTCGGCTGGGTCAAGGTGCACGACGTGATCGGCGGGATCACCGTGTCGCAGGCCCTGGACGCCGTCGATCGGTCCACCGGGGCCGGCACCAACATCCTGCTGATCGGCCTGGACTCCCGCAAGGACCAGCACGGCGACGAACTGCCCAGGGAGATCCTGGACAAGCTGCACGCCGGCGACTCCGATTCCGGCGGCTACAACACCAACACGTTGATCCTGATGCATGTCGAACCGGACGGCGCGGGCGGGGAGAATTCCGTCGCGTTCTCCATCCCGCGCGACGACTACGTCCCGTTCGCCGGGGTGCCCGGCTACGACCACATCAAGATCAAGGAGGCCTACGGGCTGACCAAGGCCTACGTCGCCGAGCAACTCGCCGAGCAGGGCGTCGCCGATCAGCAGGAGCTGGAGACCCGCGGCCGGGAGGCCGGCCGCAAGGCCACCATCAAGGCGGTCCGGGAGCTGACCGGGGTGCCGATCGACCTGTTCGCCGAGGTGAATCTCGCCGGGTTCTACGGCATCGCCCAGAGCCTCGGCGGGGTGCGGGTGTGCCTGAACCACGCGGTGTACGACGAGTATTCCGGCGCGGACTTCCCGGCCGGCCTGCAGACCCTCGACGCCGCCCAGTCGCTGGCGTTCGTCCGGCAGCGGCACGGCCTGGACAACGGTGACCTGGATCGGACCCGGCGCCAGCAGGCGTTCCTGCTTTCGGTGGTGCGCCAGCTCAACAGCTCCGGCACCTTCACCGACGTGGGCAAGCTCGACGCGCTGATGGACGTCGCGCACAAGGACGTGGTGCTGTCCCAGGGCTGGGATCCCGCCCAGTTCAAGCGGCTGGAGGCGCTGGCGGGCGGCGCCGTGGAGTTCCGCACCCTGCCGGTGCTGCGCTACCAGGTGGTCAACGGCCAGGACGTCAACATCGTCGACCCGGCCGCGATCCGCGCCGAGGTGGCCGCCGCGTTCGGCCACCCCGAACCCGACGCGCCGGCCACCGCGCCGCCGAACCCGGACACCGTCGTCGACGTCGTCAACGCCGGCGAGACCGCCGGGATGGCCGCCCGGGTCTTGGCGGACCTGACCACCCGCGGCTTCACCGCCGGGCAGAGCCGCGATCCGCTGGCCGATGATCCGACCGTCACCGCGGTGGGCTACGGGGCGGGCGCCGAGTCCGACGCCCGGTCCGCCGCCACCGCGCTGGGCATCGACACCGCCGCGGTGGCGCCCGACGCCACGCTGGCACCGGGCCGGGTGCGGGTCGTCGTCGACGCCGACTTCACCCCGCCGCCGGCCACCGAACCGGTCGCGGCGGAAATCCAGACCGAGACCGAGACCGACGCCGAGCCGCCGGCGTCCTCGGCGGTGACCGCCGGGTACACCAATTCCACCGCGGCCGGCTGGGCCGACCCGAGCCCCGCCGTCGGCCCGCCGCTGGGCGGGGACGACATTCCCTGCGTGAACTGACCCGCCGGCCACCGGGGGTGGCCGCCGGCCGGTGGACAAGGCCAGGCTAACCTCATACATTGCGGATCGGTTTCGACGGCAACGGACGGGGGATGCGATGACTGCGGAAACCGCTGGACCGGTCGGTGGCCCCACCTCATGGCGCTGACCGGCACCGCGCCCCGGCCTGCCGCCATCCCGGGGCAGAGCCTGCGCAGCATCGGCCGCGGCGCAGTGCTGGCCGGGTCCGTCGTTCGGTACGGCGTCGGCGACACCGTCACGCTGCGGCTGCCGGTCGGCGAACTGCTGGTGCAGGCCTGGACGCTGCTGCGGGTGACCGCCACCCCGGCCCTGCTGATGGCGATCCCGATCGGCGCACTGGTGTCGGTTCAGGTCGGCGGCCTGGTCAACCAGCTCGGCGCGACCTCCATGGTCGGGGCGGCCAGCGGTTTCGGGGTGCTGCGCCAGGGCGCCCCGATGGCCGCCGGATTCCTGATGGGCGGGGTCGCCGCCGCGGCCATCGCCTCCGACCTGGGCGCCCGGCAGATCCGGGAGGAACTCGACGCGCTGCGCGCGATGGGGATCGACCCGGTGCGCCGGCTGGTCGTCCCGCGGGTGCTGGCGCTGCTGCTGATCGCGCCGCTGCTGTGCTTCGCCATCATCGCCTCCGCGGTCACCGCGGCCTACCTGATCGCGGTGGGCCTCAACGACGTCACCCCGGGCAGCTTCTGGATGTCCTTCGGCACCTTCGCCCGGACCGTCGACCTGTGGGCCGCGGTCGCCAAAACGGTGGTGTTCGCCGCCATCGTCGGGATCGTCTCCTCGCTGCGCGGCATCGAGGCCCGCCGCGGCCCGCGCGGGGTGGCCGACGCGGTGAACTCGGCGGTGGTCCTCAACGTGGTGTGCATCGTGATCGCCAACGTCTCGATCACCGCCGCGCTGACCATGTTCGTGCCGATGGAGATCTCCTAGTGACCGCGGCGATGACCGGCGCGGTCACCGGCGCGCTGGGTGCCGGGCCCCGATTCCTGCGGGCCGTCGGCCAGTGGACGCTGTTCGTCGGCCAGACGCTGTGGTACCTGCCGCTGACGGTGCGCCGCTACCGCCGCCAGACCTGGCAGGCGATGAACGGGCTGGCCTGGGGCCGCGGCTCGCTGATCGTCGACGGCGGGGTGCTGTCGGTGCTGCTCATCATGGGCGCCGCGATGGGCGCCTCGGTGGCGATCGAGGCGTTCTCCATCCTGAACCTGATGGGCTTCGGCGCGCTGTCGGGCATCGTCGGCGGCGTCGCCAACGTCCGGGAGATGGCCCCGCTGGTGGCCGGCATCGCCTTCGCCGTGCAGGCCGGCACCCGGATGACCGCCGAGATCGGGTCGATGCGGATCTCCGAGGAGATCGACGGCACCGAGGCGATGGGCCTGCACCCGATCCCGTTCGTGGTGGGCAGCCGGCTGCTCGGGGCGCTGGCCTGCATGATCCCCGGCTACCTGGTGGTGCTGATCACCAGCTTCGGCGCCGCCCACACCGTCATCACCGCCATTCGCGACCAACCCGCGGGCACCTACCGGCACTACTTCGTGCAGTTCCTGTCCGCCACCGACATCGGCTACTCGCTGTCCAAGGCCATCGTGTTCTGCGTGCTGGTCACCCTGATCCACTGCTACTACGGCTACTTCGCCGACGGCGGCCCGGTCGGGGTGGGCGAGGCCTCCGGGCGGGCGATCCGCGCCAGCCTGGTGAGCATCGTGGTGGTCAACTTCGCCCTGACCGTGGCCCTGTGGGGCCTGCGACCCGAGTTCGTCTTCACCGGGTAGCCGCCGAATGTTGCTGCGCACCTCCGAGGAACGCCAGACCCGGATCCTGACCCGGGTCGGGCTGGCCGTGCTGTCGGTCCTGGCGCTGGCGGCCGGGCTGGCCGTGCGGCTTCCGCTCGGCGGCGCCGATGCCCAGCACACGCTGAGCATCGACACCGACTACGTCGGCAACGGCGTCACCGACGGCACCCCGGTGCTGATGCACGGGATCCGGATCGGGCAGGTCGCCACGGTCACCGGCCGGCCCGGCGGCGGCGCCCGGCTGAACCTGACGCTGGACCCGGCGGCCGCCGCCGGCCTGAGCACCGACCTGGCGATGGACTACCGCCCGGCGAACTATTTCGGCATCACCGGGGTGCACCTGTCGGCCGGCCCGGCCGGCGGGCCCGCGCTGCCCGACGGGGCGCGGCTGACCCTGGACCCGCGCGGCAACTTCACCATGCCGGAATTCCTGTCCCGGCTCGGCGCGCTGACCGACGGCGTGATCACCCCCGAGCTGGTGTCGGTGATCGACCGCGCCACCCGCTACGTCGACGGGCTGACCCCGCTGCTGGAGACCGTGCTGCTGGTCACCGGGGCCGTCGCCGCCGTGCAGACCGCCCCGACCGGCGACCTGGTCCGCAACGCCGCGGGCATCGCGGTGGCCGCACCCTCGTTCGTCGACGCCGTCACCAACGTGGCCGGCCGGCTCGACGGCGCCGGGCTGGCCGACCTCGACGAGCAGTTCTTCACCGACCGGTTCCTGGCAACCATCCAGCTGGCCTCGACCGGCCTGTTCGGCACCGTCGGCACCCTGCTGTCCAGCAACGTGCGCAACCTGCTGCCGGCCACCGAGGTGGTCCAGTCGCTGGCCCGGCCGGTGCCCAACATCGCCGCGACGGAGCAGATCTCGGAGTCGCTGGTGGAGCTGCGGACCCGCTTCGAGCGGATGTACGAGGGCTCCGGGGACCAGCGGGCGCTGCGGGTCCGGGTCACCCTGGACCAGCTGCCGGGTCTGGCCGCCGGGCTGCAGGCGATGGGGGCCACACCGTGACCCGACGCCGCAGCACCCTCACCCCCGGCAAGGCGCTGCTGCGCCTGCTGCTCGCCGCGGTGCTGGCCGGGACCGCCGGCGTCACGGTGGTCAACGTGCTGGGCCAGCCGGTGGCCGGCCCGACCCGGGCCTACACCGCCGAGTTCACCGACGCCTCCGGGGTGCAGGGCGACACCCAGGTGCGGGTGCGCGGCCTGCCGGTCGGCAAGGTCGACGCGGTGCGGGTGGTGCGCCGCGGCGGCCAGAGCCTGGCCGAGGTCGACTTCCGGGTGCAGCACCGGTTCGCGGTGACCGAGCACTCCCGGGTGGCGGTGAGGTTCGCCGCGCTGACCGGGCTGCGCTACCTGGAGCTCATCGATCCGGTCGACGCCGAGAGCGACGGCCCGCCGGCGCGGATCGTGACGCACCTGCCGACCGCGATGACGCTGCCGTCGCTGGACGTCACCACGCTGTTCAACGGCATGCAGCCGGTGCTGGCCACCCTGAGCCCCGAGCAGATCAACACCTTCACCGACAACGTCGCGACGCTGCTGTCCGGCGACGGCGACGGGGTCGGCCCGATGCTGGCCAGCATCCGGACCCTGACCGAGTTCGTCACCGACCGGCAATCGGTGATCGCCACCCTGATGAACAACCTCAGCGCACTGTCGGAGGCCACCGGCGGGCGGTCCCGGGAACTGATCCAGCTGATCGACTGGGCCAACCGGCCGATCGACGCGGCGATGCAGGTGCTCGACGAGTTCCGCAAGTCCGCGCTGTACGGCCCGGAGTTCACCGGGGCGCTGGCCCGGCTGCTGGGCAACCTGGGCCTGCGCCGCGGCGCCGACCTCGACGACGGCCTGGACCGGGCGCTGACCAACTTCAACGACTCCATCGACGGCTTCAAGATGGTCCCGGTGGTCTGGGAGAACATCGGGCCGCCGTCGCAGGCCGGGGACATCGTGCCGTGTTCGCGGGGCCCGGCCCAGCTGCCCGCGACGATGGACGTACTGCTGGGCGGACAGCGGGTGGTGCTGTGCAATCCCTGAGACGCCCCGACAGCACGCTGCTGCTCGGGATCGGCGCCCTGCTGCTGGCCGCCGTGATCGCGGTGACCGCGGTGACGCTGTACACCGGCCCGCCCGGGCAGCGGCCGGTGGTCTTTTTCACCACCGACGCCGCGTCGGTGCGCCCCGGCGACCCGGTCCGGATCGCCGGGGTCAACGTCGGCCGGATCGACGAGTTGGACCTGCAGGACGACCGGGTCCGGGTCCGGGTCCTGGTGGACCGCGACGTCTTCGTCGGCGACCGATCCCAGATCCAGGTCCGGATGCGCACCGTGGTCGGCGGCCACTACACCGCCATCGTCTCCCTCGGCGACACCGCGCTGGGCACCGAACCGATCCCGGCCGACCGCGTCACCCTGCCCTACAACCTGGTCCGGACCGTCACCGACGCCACCCGGATCACCGATCAGGTCGCCGCCGGATCGGTACACGACACCCTGGACCGGGTCGCCGACGGCCTGCGCGGGGACAACGCGCACACCTTCGCCACCGTGCTGGACGCCGGCAACGCCCTGACCGCGGCGATCGACCGGCAGCGCGGCCAGCTCTCCACCATCTTGCACGTGTCCGACGAGTACCTCGACGCGCTGCGCGGCCACACCGCCGAGCTGCGCGCAATGCTGCAGAAGGTGTCGATCATCGAGGCCACCCTGGTGGTGTACGCCGAGGGCTTCGGCCGCGCGCTGGCCGGCATGGGCGACGTGCTCGACGGGCTGAACCCGGTCGGCCAGTTCTACGCCGGGAACTCCGCGTCCTTCATCGAGAAGGTGCGCAACTGGCAGGAAATCGTGGCGACCTGGGCGGAACGCTCCGGCCTGGTGGTCCGCGGCCTGCGCCGGGTCCGGGACAAGCTGGACCGGGTGCTGGACGCGCAGAACGCCCGGCCGGTGCTGCTGGCCACCGACCTGTGCATCCCGCTGCCGGATCGGGCCTGCTGATGAGACCGATGCGGACCGCGCTGGCGGTGGCGGTGTGCGTGCTGGCCACCGCCACCTCGTGCGGGCCGGGCCGCCCGGCCGCCGGCGCCGAGGGCTGCGCGATCATGGCCGACGCCATCGGGCTGTACCCGGGCAACCCGGTCACCGCGCTGGGCTACCCGATCGGCACCGTCCGCGCCGTCACCCCCGCCGCCGAGCACGTGCGGGTCGATTTCACCGTCGAGGCCGACCGCCGGATCCCGGCCGACGTCCGCGCGGTCACCCGGTCCACCTCGATCCTGGCCGACCGTTCGCTGGAGTTGGTCGGCAACCACACCGGCGGGCCCGAACTCGACCCGGCGCGCTGCATCCCCCCGGATCGCACCGCCACCCCGAAGAGCCTGTCGGAACTGGTCGGCTCGATCGCCACCTTCGCCGACGCGCTGAGCCCGCCGGGATCGACCGGCCTGGCCGACACCGTCGACGGGCTGTACACCGGGCTGCACGGCCAGGGCCCGCGCACCGCCGATCTGCTCACCCGGATGTCCGCGCTGCTGCAGAGCCCGGACCGGGCGATCAGCGACACCGGCGCCGTGCTGGCCAACCTGGCGCAGCTCAGCGGCGAGCTGACCGCGCTGCGCGGCACCGCCAAACAGGTGCTGCTGGACGCCGAGGCGACCACCGGCGATCTGGTGGCCGCCACCGACGGGGTGCGCCGGATGACCGAAACGCTGCCGCTGATGGTCACCATGGTCGCCGACCTGGAGCGCGAACTCGGCGACGAGACCCAGCGGGTGCTCGACACCGTGTCGATCCCGCTGCGCAAGGCCAGCCCGCACGCCACCGCGCTGGCCGGCCTGCTCAACCCGATCCCGGGCTGGATCAGCAACGCCGCCGACCGATTCAATGACCAGGGGCTGCAGCTCAAGTGGCGACCGCCGATGTTCCGGATCCGAACCCCCGACGGGCTGCTGCAGTGCGGGATCATGAACTCCCGGGTGCCGGGCAGTTGCGCCGACATCGCCGGCACCCCCTACGCGGTGGACGTGGCGCTGCTGCAGTACGCGCTGATCGAGGCCGCCCGATGAGCCGGCGCGCCGCGCTGGCCCTGGCGCCGGCCCTGGCGGCGGTGCTGCTGGCGTCGTGCAGCGCACCGGGAGCGCTGTCCGGCGGCGACCGCAACGGCTACGACCTGCGACTGGAGTTCGACAGCGCGCTGAACCTGCCGGATCGGGCCCGGGTGGTGCTCGACGGCGTCACCGTCGGCACCGTCACCGCCGTGGCGATCGCCGACCGCAAGGTGGTGGTGACCGCCCGCGTCGACGCCGGGGTGCCGATCCCCGCCGACAGCCACGCCACCCTGGCCCAGCCCACCGTGCTCGGCGACGTGTTCGTCGCGCTGTACCGCCCGGCCGACGCCGGCCCGGACCCGGCGGCCCTGCCGCCCGGCGGGACCGTCCCGCTGGCCCGGACCAGCTCCCCGCCGTCGGTCGAGGACACCATCGCCGGGCTGGCGAACTTCGTGGCCAGCGGCTCCATCCAGCGCGCGCAACAGACCCTGATCGGGCTGAACACGGTGGCCGAGAGCAGCCCGGTCGCGCTCGGCGAGATCTCCGCCCGGGTCGCGACGAATCTCGACGAGCTGGCCGACAACCTGGACTCGGTGGATCTGGCGCTGACCGGGCTGGCCGACACCGCGGCGGTGCTCGGCGGCAAGCGGGCGGCGATCGAACACTGGCTGTCGCCGGCCGGGATGCTCGGCCTGGACCGGGCCACCCAGGTCACCTCCCGGCTGTCGGTGATGATCCCGTCGATCGGCAGCATCTACAGCGGTGGCTTCTGGCTGGTGCCGATGCTGACCACGCTGGGCGACGCCGCCGGGGCGGTGCAGGGCTCCCGGGGCGCGATCGGCGAGGAGATCCCGCGCTGGCGCACCCTGTTCAACGACTACTTCCTGCCGGTGGACAAGTACCCGGCGATCAACATCACCTCGGTGCGGGACCCGTCGGGCCGGGAACTGTCCGGCGACGTGGCGACCGTGCTGCGGATGCTGGGGGCCACCCCGTGAAGCTGCCCAACCTGCTCTCGGCGGCCGGTCTGGCCGCCATCGTGGTGTTCGCCGTGGCCCAACTCGGCGCGCTGGGGGTGCGTACCGGCCCGCCCGAGCAGCGGGCCACCATCAGCATGAGCGTCCCGAACATCAACGGGCTGGTGGTCGGCTCCGGTGTGCTGCTGCGCGGGGTTCCGGTCGGCAAGGTGACCGCCATCGAACCCACCGCCGCCGCGGCCACCGTGCACTTCTACATCGACGCCGCGCACCGGGTCCCGGCCGACAGCATGGTCCGGCTGGACAACCTTTCGGCGCTCGGCGAAACCTACGTCGGACTGTTCCCGGTCCGGGCCGACGGACCGATGCTGGCCGACGGCGACCGGATCGCCGCCGAGGCCATCGCCGTCACCCCGACCATCTCCGACCTGGCGGTCAGCGTCGGCCGGCTGTTGGGGCAGGCCGATCCCGACCGGCTCAGCGCCCTGGTCGCCGAGGCCGATGTGGCGCTGCCCGATCCGGAGGCGGTGCTGCCCAACCTGGCCCGGGCCGCCACCCTGCTGCGCGCCGAGGCGACCGGCGCCGACGGCCGCGGCCGGGAACTGCTGCGCAACGCCCAGACGCTGCTGCGCGACGCCGGCTTCGCCGGTCCGGCGCTGGCCAGTTTGGCTCCCGACATCGACGCGGCCGGCGCCAATCTGGCCGGCGTGTTCGCCGGCGCGATGAACCTGGTGCTGGCCGGCTCGCCGGAGGCGCTGGAACGGTTCCGCGACTACCTGAGCAGAATCCAGCGATTCCTGGACTCCCGCTCCCCCGACGTCAAGGTGCTGGCCGAGACCCTGCTGCCCAACGTGCGCGCGATCGGCTCGGCGCTGGGCGGCTTCGACACCGGCCGAATGCTGGACAACATGCTGCGCGGGATCCCCCCCGACGGAGCCATCGACCTGCGCGTCAACGTGCTTCCGCCGCGCTGACCCACCACGAGAAAGGCAGAACCGTGGGCGAAACCCCCGAAACCCCCGAAACCCCCGAGCCCAACGCCCCCCGGCCGACCCGGCAGCTGTCGGTGTCGGTGCGCACCCTGGCCGTGGGCACCGTCCTCGCCGCGCTGGTGCTCGCGGTCGGGGTGCTGTCCTGGCTGTACCTCGACGCCCGCGGCGAGTTGACCGCGGCCGCCAGCCGGGACGCCGACCGGGAGCGCGCGCAGCAGGTCGCCATCGACTACGCGGTCGGCGCGGCCCGGATGGACCACCGCGACCTGTCCGACTGGAAGATCCGGCTGGTGGCCGGGGCCTCCCCGGAGCTGTCCGCCCGGCTCGGCGAGGCGGCCGATTCGATGGAGCAGATCCTGACCCCGCTGCGCTGGGAGTCGACGGCCAAGCCGGTGGCCGCCATCGTCCGCTCCGAGGCCGGCGACCGGTACGTGGTGGACGCCTTCGTCAGCGTGCTGACCAAGACCGCCCAGGCACCGCAGGGCCTGCAGTCCACCGCCACCTACAGCATCACCGTCGACCCGCAGCGGGGCTGGGCGATCACCGACGTCGGCGGCATCGACGCCGCGCTGGGCGGACGGTAGCCGGCCGTGCCGACCGCAACGCCGACCCGCCGGACCCTGGCCGGCCTGCTGGCCGCGGTGCTGCTGCTCACCGCCGCCCCCGGCCGGGCCGACCCGCCGGACCCGGTCGGCCAGGAGCCGCCGCCGCCGCGGCTGCCGATGATCACCCCGGTCGCCTCGGACTGGCAGCCCAAGTTCCCCTACCCCTACGACGCCAGCCGTCGGCACGTCACCGACGCGGACATCACCGCCGAACGCGAGATGTGCCAGTGGTACGACGCGCAGTACGGCGAACTGCTTCGCCAGATCGACCGGTTCAACATCAAGCTGATCAGCCGCAACGGCAACTGGTCGGTCGAGGACATCCCCGCCCACGCCGCCGCCGTGCTGACCAACATCGACACCGCGGTGGCCTTCCTGAGCCCGCGGGCCGGGGCGCTGACCCAGCAGCGGACCTTCGCCGGCGACAGCTACTTTCCGATCTACCAGGGCGAGAGCTTCTATCGGCTGTGGCAGCACCTGTCCAACGTCGGCAACGGGCTGCGGGCCCGCCAGCCGGCCTGGTTCACCGGGCCGTCGATGCAGCGGGTCAAGTACTGGGGCTCCCGGATCAATCGGTCCGATGTCTGCCGGTGAGCACCGCCGCGCCGTGACCGCCGCGCTGCTGGCCGCCGCGCTGCTCACCGCGGGCCCGGCCGGCGCCGAACCCGGCGCCGCCGCCTTCGACGCGGCCATCGCCGCGACCCGCGCCGCGGCCGGCTGCCCGGCGCTGGTCGCCGACCCGCTGGCGCAGCGCGCGGCCGAACTGTCCAACCGGTCCACCGCGGACTACCTGGATCACCGCGCCGAGTATGTGCCGGTCGACGATCCGCTGGCGGTGCTGCACGATCTGGGCAGCGACGCCGCCGCCGCGGTCCAGCTGCAGGGCGCGGCGGACACCGCCGCCGACGCCATCGAGGTCGCCCTGCTGCAGGGCTATGCGACGCTGCCGGACTGCGGCTACCAGCGGCTGGGCACCAGCGTGATCGAGCACCCCGGCGGGCAGACCCTGGTGGTCGCGGTGCTCATCGGCGGGCCAGGTCCAGCCACGGCGGGCTGAGCCGGCTGCCGACCGGGGAGAGCAGGAACCGCAGCGGCCCGCGCTCGCAGTAGGTGTGGCCGTCGTCGGTCACCGCGCAGCTGCTGCCCCGGTGGGTGAGCAGCTGCCGCGGCGGCAGCGGCGCCTGGGCCGGCGTCTGCGGCATCCGCCACGGCACCGTCCAGTCGTAGTGCACGGCCCGGTCGCCGGCCACCCAGCCCAGCGCGGCGGTGCCCGGCGGCGCCCCGGGGATGTCCCCGGCGCAGCCGAAGCTGCCCGGGCCCCAGATGCCGCAGTTCTGCCCGCCGGGCGCACGGAACCAGACCCCGTCGGCGCCGGCCACGGTGAACGCGGCCGGCTCGGCGGCCGCGAAGAACCGGATGTTCGGCCACGGCTGCGGGTCGGCGACGGCCGCCGGCGCGGTGGCCAGGGCGGCCGTCAGCGCGACGACCAGTCCCAGCGCGCGGCTCATCCGGTCACGGTACGTCGGGGCGGGCCAACTCGGTGGGCCCGGCCTTGCGCCAGTCCGGCACATCCGGCGGCTGCGCCACCGGGAACCGGTTCTCGTTGTAGGCCGCCCAGTGCGCGTGGCCGAGTTCGTGGATGTGGAAGGAATGCCGCAGCGCCTCGCTGAACCCCATCGCGTCGGAGGCGGCGTTGACCGAGTCCTTGACCAGCAGCGCGGCCACGGTGGGCCGGTCGGCGATCCGGCGGGCGAACTCCAGGGTCTTGTCGGCCAGTTCCTCGGCCGGGAAGATCTTGGACACCATGCCGAGCCGATAGGCCTCCTCGGCGTCGATCGCGTCGCCGGTCAGCAGCAGTTCCTTGGCCTTGCGCGGCCCGAACTCCCACGGGTGGGCGAAGTACTCGACGCCCGGCATGCCCAGTCGCGCCGCCACCACGTCGGAGAACCGGGCGTCGTCGGCCGCCACGATCAGGTCGCAGGCCCAGATCAGCATCAGCGCCGCGGCGATCGCGTTGCCCTGCACCTGGGCGATGGTGATCTTGCGCAGGTCACGCCACCGGCAGGTGTTGTCGAAGTAGTAGTGCCACTCCTGGAGCATCAGCTGCTCGACCATGCCCTTGCGGGTGGCGCCGTCGCGGGTGTAGCTGGGGTGCAGGCCCGGACCCGGGGTGCGCTCGGCGATCGCGGCCTCCGAGCCCAGGTCGTGGCCGGCGGAGAAGTTCTTGCCGCGGGCGGCCAGGATCACCACCCGGACCTCGTCGTCGGCCTCGGCCCGGCGGAACGCGTCGTCGAGCTGGACCAGCAGGGTCCGGTTCTGGGCGTTGTGCGCCTCCGGACGGTTGAGCCAGATCCGGGCGATCCGGCCGGAGTCCAGGGTCTCGTAGCTGACGAATTCGGCGGCGCCCGCCTCGGCGGCGGGTTCGGGGTGCGGTGGCGTTGCCATGGGCCAGACTTTACGTCTTGGCCGGTTTGTGTCAATGCCGGGGTCCGTTGCGGCGGGCCAAGTGCCTATGCTGGGGTTATGCCCGCGAAAA
Organism: Mycolicibacterium fallax; assembly: GCF_010726955.1. Taxonomy (NCBI): domain Bacteria; kingdom Bacillati; phylum Actinomycetota; class Actinomycetes; order Mycobacteriales; family Mycobacteriaceae; genus Mycobacterium; species Mycolicibacterium fallax. The sequence continues at coordinate 3,534,502 of NZ_AP022603.1, read as the reverse complement.
CTGATTCCGACCTCGACGACGTGCAGCCCCTGGGCGACGACACCGCCATCCAGGCCAGCCGGGTGGTGGCGGCCTACGCCACCGACGCCGACGAGTGCCGGGTGTTCCTGTCGATGCTCGGCATCGACCCCGCCAAACCCGAGGCGTAGGTGGCCCCCGGGTCGGCTGACTTCGTCGTTGTCGCCAACCGGCTGCCGGTCGACCAGGTCATCGGCCCCGGCGGCGAGACCGGCTGGAAACGCAGCCCCGGCGGCCTGGTCACCGCCCTGGAACCGCTGCTGCGCCAGCAGCGCGGCGCCTGGATCGGCTGGCCCGGCATCGCCCAGGACGACACCGCCGCCGTCGACGAACCGGTGTTCCTGGACGGCATCGAGATGCGCCCGGTCCGGCTGGACGGCACCGACGTCGCGCAGTACTACGAGGGCTTCTCCAACGCCACGCTGTGGCCGCTGTACCACGACGCGATCGTCCGCCCGGAGTACCACCGGCCGTGGTGGGACCGCTACGTCGCGGTGAACCGCCGCTTCGCGCAGGCCACCGCGGCGACCGCCGCGCCCGGCGCCACGGTGTGGGTGCAGGACTACCAGCTGCAGCTGGTGCCGCGGATGCTGCGGGAGCTGCGGCCCGACGTCACCATCGGCTTCTTCATGCACATCCCGTTCCCGCCGGTCGAGCTGTTCATGCAGCTGCCCTGGCGCACCGAGCTGATCGAGGGCCTGCTCGGCGCGGACCTGGTCGGCTTCCACCTGCCCGGCGGCGCGCAGAACTTCATGATCCTGGCCCGCAAGCTGCTGGCCGCCGAGGTCTCCCGCGGCACGGTCGGGGTGCGCGGCCGGTTCGGCACCGTGCGCACCGCCTCGCACACCGTGAAGGTCGGCGCCTTCCCGATCTCCATCGATGCGGCGGCGCTGGACCAGGCCGCCCGGGCCCGCGAGGTCCGCCGGCGCGCCAGGGAGCTGCGCGCCGACCTGGGCAACCCCGGCAAGATCCTGCTCGGGGTGGACCGACTGGACTACACCAAGGGCATCGACGTGCGGCTGCGCGCCTTCGCCGAGCTGCTCGCCGAGGACCGCGTCGATCCCGCGGACACCGTGCTGATCCAGCTGGCCACCCCCAGCCGGGAGCGGGTGGACTCCTACCGGCTGCTGCGCAACGACATCGAGCGGCAGGTGGGCCGGATCAACGGCGAGTTCGGCCGGGTCGCCCACCCGGTGGTCAGCTACCTGCACCGCGCGGTGCCGCAGCACGAGCTGATCGCCTACTACGCCGCGGCCGACGTAATGCTGGTGACCGCGCTGCGCGACGGGATGAACCTGGTCGCCAAGGAGTATGTCGCCTGCCGCGGTGATCTGGGCGGCGCGTTGGTGCTCAGTGAGTTCACCGGCGCCGCCGCCGAGCTCCGGCAGGCCTACCTGGTCAACCCGCACGACCTGGACGACGTGAAGGACGCGATGGCCGCCGCGCTGAGCCAGTCCCCGGAGCAGGGCCGGCTGCGGATGCGGGCGCTCCGCCGTCAGGTGCTGACCCACGACGTCAACCGTTGGGCGCGGGCGTTTCTGGCCGCGCTCGGATCGGTGCGCGGCGCCTAGATCGGCGCGATGTAGCTGATCAGCCAGTCGCCGTCGACCCGCTGGTAGTCCACCCGCAGCCGGCTGCCGTCGTAGCTGGACTGCTTGGACTTGTCGGTCACGGTGCGGTTCAGGAACACCAGCACCGATCCCGAGTTGCGTCCGGCTTCGAGCACACCGGCGCCGGTCACGTTGGCCTGGGTGACCAGCTGGCGTTCCCGGGCGGCCGGGATGATGTCTTTTTTGGCCCGGTCGGCGAACTCGCGCCGGTAGTCCGGGGTGAGCAGCGTGCCGACGTCCATCATGGCGCGTTCCACGGTCTGGTAGTCGAAACCGAACACCTTGGGCACCTCTTCGGTGGCCAGTTTGCGCAGTTGCACGCTGGTGTCCTGGGCGGCCCGGGTGGAGCTGGCGTCCCAGTACAGCCAGCCGGCGGTGCCCGCCGCGCCGATCAGCACCGGTACCGCGACGGCGGCCGCCAGCCGGGTCAGCAGCCCTCGTGTGTCGGACATCTAGTTGCCGCCCTCCGGGTACTTCAGGTCGTAGGCCGTCATGACGTCGTCGTCGTCCTCGTGCACCACCACCCGCAGCCGGAACGCCTGGGACGGCTTGTTCACCCCGTCCAGGTCGGTGACGGTGACCCGCACCGCCACCAGCACCGAGGCGTTGCCCGCGGTCTCGTCGATGTCCTCCAGCGCGGCACCGTTGATCACCGCCTCGGAGCTCGCGTTGGTGTCCCGGTACAGCGCCTTGAGCGTCTCGGCGTTGTTGTTCTGGCTGAACATGTCCCGCAGCGGGCCGCTGGTGCTGCCGACGAACCGTTCCACGCTTTCGTCGACATTTTCCTGGGTGTAGCTGAACATGTTCACCACGAACTGCCGGGCGGTGTCGACGAAGCGCTGCTGGCGGTCGACGGTCGCGGTGATGTCGTGCCGGTCGATCGCCGCCAGGGCCACCGCGCCGCCCAGCCCCGCGGTCGCCAGCAGCCCCACCACCAGGGTGAGGATGCCCACCAGCCGCCGGTTCGGGGCCCGGCGGCCGCGGACCGGCGGCGCCGGGGTCTTCGGCCGGGCCGGCCCGGCGGCCTCGTCTGTGACGTCCACCGGCTCGACCGCGGCCGGCACGACGGCGGTCTTCACGACGGTGCCCGCCGCGCCGGTCGGGCCCGCGGCGCGGGCCGCCCGCCGGCGTGGCCGGCGTTCGGAGTCCGCGCTCACAGTGCCCTCGGCCCCAGCATCAGGTCGACCAGGTTCTCCGCGGGCGCCAGCCCGGCATCGCCGCCGGTGAACACCGCGGTGCCGCCCTCGCCGTCGGCGAACCGGCCATTGCTGTCGTAGCTGCCGTACACCGGCCCGGCGGCCTGCGGCTGCTCGGCGGCCGGCTGCTCGGCGGCCGGCTGCTCGGCCGGTCCCGGCGGCGGTCCGGCGGGCTGACGCGCGTACGGCGGCAGCACCTGGTCCTCGGGGGCGAAGTACGGCCACGGCGCGGGAGCGGGCCCGTCGACCGGCGGCAGCGGCAGCGGGAACGGCGCGTGCGGCGCCGGGCCGGGGCCCGGCGGGGTGCCCGGCGGCAGCGACACCACCGGCGGGCCCGGGTCGTAGTCCGCCGCCGGCGGGATCATCGGGAACTTGTTCGGCGGGGTGATGTTGCGCCCGTCGGTGACCGGCAGCGAGCCGTACGGGATCGGCGGCCCGCGCCACGGGTTGGCGCCGATCGGGATGAAACCGGCCGGGTCACGGCACAGCTGCACGGTGGGGGCGCGCTTGCCGGGGAACTCCATGCAGGGGTAGTTGCGCGCGCCGCGGACCGCGGTGGGATCGTTCTGCGCGGCCTTGCAGTACAGGTCGGTCGGCAGGTTGCGCAGCGTCTCGTCGGCGGGGCTGCGGATCTGGGTGGCGGGCAGGAAGCCGACGTTGCAGGTCGGCGGGTCGCCGAGGTCGACCTTGAAGTCCAGCTTGCCGCCCTCGTCGGCGGGCACGCCGCCGGCCACGGTGTTCAGCGCCGCGATCAGCGCCGGGAAGATGACCAGCGCCTGCTCGATGGACTTGTGGTAGATCACCCCGATCCGGCTCAGGTTGGCCAGGTTGGCCGCCAGCACCGGGAAGTCCGGCCGGATGCCGGTGAACGCGGTGTTGGCGACGTCGGCGGTGGCCGGGGCGGTGGCCAGCAGGCTGCGCAGCGACGGGTCGGCGCCGCGCAACTCGGTGGTGAACCGGCCCAGGCTGTCCGACAGGGTGCGGATGTCCTGGCCGCTGCGGATCTGGGCGTCCAGCATCGGGCCGGCCTCCTCGACCAGCGCGATGGTCTGATCGGCGCTGGCGTTGGCCTCATCGACCAGGCCGCGCGCCGAGCGCAGCAACCGGTTGAGTTCCGGGCCGCTCCCGTTGAACGCCTTGAACGCCCCGCTCAGCATCTCCTTGAGCCGGCTGTTGTCGACGGTGCTGACCAGCTCCTGGGCCTGGGCCAGCATGCCGGCGATGTCCTGGCCGATGAAGGTACGGTCCTTGCCGATCATCGCGCCGTCGGCCAGCACACCCGCGGCCGGGGTGGCGACGCCATCCTCCGAGGTCGGCGGCGCCAGGTCGATGTACTGCTCGCCGATCGCCGAGACGCTCTTGACGGTCGCCTCGACGTTGTCCGGCACCTCGACGTTGCTGTTGAGCCGCAGCTCGGTGACCACGCCGGCGTCGTTGAGCCCGACGTTCTCCACCCGGCCGACGGTCACGCCGCGGAAGGTGACGTTGGCGTTGCGGTAGATGCCCCCGCCGGCGTCGAACTCGGCGTTGACCTGGTAGCTGCCGAAGCCGAGCTTGGCCGGCACATGCAGATAGAACACCGCGATGGCGGTCACCGTCAGCAGCGTCACCGCCGCGAAGATCGCCAGCTGGATGCGGGCGAGCCGATCGAGCCTCACCGGTCTCCTCCCCACTGGGTCGCGGTCCCCGCCGGAATCTTGAACGGGTCGGCGGCCTGCCCGGACAGGTTCGCCGAGGCGCCCACCACGAAGTCGGGGGCGTTGAGGATCTCGCTCATGTGCTTCATGTTCGGGTCCAATCCGGAGGTGCCGAACATCGCCTCACCCATCCGGCGCGCGGTCATGTCGAAGGTGGCGTACACGTTGAGGTAGTCACCGCGGACCGCCTGGCGCAGGTACTTGGTGTGGAACGGGAACGTCGGCAGGAAGGTCAGGTCCTTGACGAAGTCCTCGGCGTTGTCGTTGAGCGCCTTGACCACCGGGTACAGATCCTTCAGGTTCGCCCCGAAGTCCTCCTTGGTCTTGTCCAGCATGTTGGCGGCGACCGTGCCGACCCGGCCCAGCGCGGCGAACGCCGCGATGAACTCCGCGCGGTTCTTGTTGAGCACCCGCAGCGCGTCGGGCATCGTCTCCAGTGCGCGGCCGAGGTTCTCCCGGTTGCGCGCCAGGATGCCGGAGAACCGGTTGAGCCCGTCGGCGGCGGCCAGGATGTCGGTGGTCTGGCGCTGCAGCGAACCGGTCAGCTCGGCCAGCCGCGGGATCAGGTCGACGAAGCTGCCGGACCGGTTGGCCACCCCCGCGTAGAGCTCCTCGGTGATGTCCTCCAGCGCACCGATGTTGCCCTTGTTGACCACCATGCCCAGCGAGGACAGCACCTCTTCGGTGGTCGGGTAGCGCCCGGTGGAGCCGAGTTCGATGACGTCGCCCTGGCTCAGCCTGCGCTCGTCGGCGGGGCCGTTGGGCGGCAACAGCGCGACGTGCTGGGAGCCCAGCAGCGAGGTCTGGGCGACCGTCGCGGTCGCGTTGGCGGGCAGGTTCACCTCGGCGTCCAGCGACAGCTGCACGGTGGCGTGGAAGCTGCCGTCGGCGTCCTGCACCGCGGCGATGCCCGACACGCTGCCGACGGTGACGTCGTTGACCAGCACCGGCGAGTTCTGCGGCAGCGTTGCCACGTCGGGCAGCTGCACCGAGATGGTGAACGAGCCGGGTCCGTGGCCACGAGTGCCCGGCATGTTCAGCGAGTTCAGCCCGCCGAAGGAGCAGCCGGCCAGCACGGTGGCCACCGAGCCGAGCGCCAGCGCGCGGGTCAGCCGGCTGATGGTTGGCCTGATCACCGCCCACCTCCCATGATGAACGGCGGTCCGGGTGAGATCTGGCCGGGATTCTCCGCCGGCGGCAGCACCATGTCGCCGAGGGTGGTGCCCGGCGGGATGACCGGCGGGGTGACGCCGTCGGCGGGCTGCCACTGCAGGTACGGCACCGGCGTCCGGGCCTTGGCCTCGGTCTCCGGGGTGTCGTAGATGATCTGCCCCTTGTAGGCGGTGATGCTGTTGACCGGGTGGAAGGTCACCGGCGGGAAGTTCATCGTCAACCGGCGCAGCACCGGGGCCATCCGCTGACGGCAGATCTCGGCGCGCTTGTAGTTGTCCGGGGTGGCACCGATGTCGAAGGTACCGCCGCAGATGAACTGCACCGGGTTGGCGAAGTTCGGCAACGACAGCACGCCGGCGATGGTGCCCTGGGCCGGGTTGTAGATGTTGTAGAAGTTGGCCAGGCCGTTGGGCGTGACGTGCAGCACCTGCTCGATGTCGTCGGACTGGTTCGACAGCAGCGTGGAGAACTCGGTGAGCTTGTTGACCGAGGTGATCAGCGACTGGTTGTGCTCACCGAGCAGCCCGCGCACGTCCGCCAGCGCGGTGTTCAGGCTGGCCAGGGTGGTGTCCAGGCCGACGGAGCTGTCCGCCAGCACCTGCGACACCGAGGCGACGTGTCCGGAGAACTGCACCAGCTGCTCGTTGCTCTCGGACAGCGCGTGCACCAGCACCTGCAGGTTGCGCACCGTGCCGAACAGGTCGGTCCGGGAGTCCCCGAGCCGGCCGGCCACCTGGGACATTTCCCGCAGCGCGGTGCGGAACGAGTCGCCGTTGCCGTCCAGGGTGCTCGCCGCCTGGTCGATGAACTCCGCGGCCGGGCCGGACAGTCCGCCCGGGCCGGGGCCGAGCTGCGCCGACAGCTTGGTCAGCTCCTCCTTGACCTGGTCCCATTCCACCGGCACCCCGGTGTGGTCGAGGTCCAGCACCGCGCCGTCGGCCAGCTCCGGGCCGCCGTCGTAGGCGGGGGTGAGCTGGATGAATCGGGCGGCGACCAGGTTGGGCGAGATGACGATGGCCCGCGCGTCGGCCGGGATCTGCACCGACTTGTCCACCATCATGGTGATCTTGACGTCTTCGGCGCGGGGCTCGATGGCGGTGATCCGGCCCACCGGCACGCCGAGCATCCGAACCTCGTCACCGGGGTAGATGCCGACCGCCGAGCTGAACAGCCCGACGACCTTGGTGCCGCCGCGGCCCGGCCACAGCAGTGCCGCGGCGGCGACCAGGATCGCCACCAGGGCGGCGATCACCGCCAGCCGCGCGCCGCGGCCCAGCCGGAGTCCGGAGATGGTGCGCTCGGTCATGGTGACTTCGGCCTCACGATGAGTCGTTCGGAGATCATGCCCTTCAGGTAATCCGAGAGGCTGTCGGGGAGCTTGCCGGGCTGGAAGTAGGCGTCCATCAGCACCTCGGCCATGGTGGCCGGCGGCAGGCCGTAGAGGTTGATCTGGAAACCGGGCGCCGAGCCGACGACCTCACCGAGCGTGGTGGCATACGGCGGCAGCCGCTTGAGCGCCTCGCTGATGTAGTCGCGCCGCTCCAGCATCTGGTCCAGCACCTTGGTCAGGTTCTCCAGCGCAGGCCCGAACTCGCGCTTGTTGTCGGCGACGAAGCCGGACAGCTGCGCCGAGACGTCGTCGATCCCGGCGATCAGGGTGCTCAGCGCCTGGCGCCGCTGGTTCAGCGCGCCGAACAGCTGGTTGCCGTCCAGGATCAGCTTGTTGACCTGCTCGGAGCGGCCGGCCAGCGACTTGGTCACCGACTGGGCGTGGCCGAGCAACTGGCCCAGCGCCTCGTCCCGGGCGTTGATGGTGCGCGACAGGTTCGCCACCCCGTCCAGCGTCCCGCGCAGCGCGGGCGTGGCGGCCGCCATCGACTCGGTGAGGGTGCTCAGCGCGGTCTCCAGCTGGGGCTTGTCCAGCGCGGCGACGTTGCCGCCGAGGTCCTGCAGCGCGGTGGCCAGGGTGTACGGCGTGGTGGTGCGCTCCAGCGGAATGTCGGTCGTCCAGCCCGCCCCCAGCGGGGTGACGGCCAGCGACTTCTGCCCCAGCACCGTCTCGGTGCGGATCGCGACCAGCGAGGCGTCACCGACCCGCACGCCGCGGTCCACGGTGAAGTCCACCTTGGCCGCGGTGCCGGCCAGCGCGATCGACTTCACCTTGCCGACGTTGATGCCGGACACGTTGACGTCGTCACCGGGCGCAATGCCCGCTGCGTCGGCGAAATACGCCGAATACACCTTGCCCTGCGGCCAGAACGGCAGGGCGGTGTACCCGAAGGACACCAGCACCAGGCAGGCCACCAAGACGATGCCGAAGATGCCGGTCCGCAACGGGTTGTTCTCGGAATCAGTTGTCGGGGGCAGGAGCGCACCTCCCCTTAGACGGGTCGGGTGGGCCCCCGAACGGGATCAGGATGTCGCTGCCGGCCGGGCCGTTGAACTTCAGCCGCACCGAGCAGTAGTAGATGTTGAAGAACGAGCCGTACGCGCCGAGGCCGTTGAGCCGCAGGTAGTTCTCCGGCAGCCGCTCGACGACATAGTTGACGTCCTCGCGGCGCTCGTAGAGGTAGCCGGTGAGCGGGCGGACGTTCTCCAGCACGCCCTGCAGCGGCCGGCGGCCCTGCTCCAGCATGGTGGTCAGCCCGGCCTCCGCGGTGGCCAGCGGCTCAATCGCGCCGGCGATCGGGTCGCGGCCCTCGTTCAGCCCGCTGATCAGCTGCTGCAGCTGGTCGACGGTGGCGTCGAACTGGGCGCCCTTGGCGTCGACGGTCTTGAGCACCACGTTGAGGTTGGTGATCACGTCGCCGATCAGCTGGTCCCGGTCGGCCAGGTCCTGGGTGAAGGCCCCGGTGCTGGCCAGCACCGACGACAGCGCGCCGCCCTGGCCCTGCAGCATCTCGATCATCGCGCCGCTGACCGCGTTGACCTTGTCGCCGTCGAGGCCCTTGAGCACCGGGCGCAGGCCGCCGAGCAGGGCGTCGAGATCCAGCGCCGGCTCGGTGTGCTCCAGGTCGATCGCGCCGCCGGCGGGCAGCTTCACCAGATCGCCGGGGCCGGTGCTGATCTCCAGGAAGCGGTCGCCGACCAGGTTCTCGTAGCGGATCGCCGCCCGCGTCGAGGTGTACAGCTGGTAGCGCTTGTCGACGTCGAAGGTGACCGCGACGTTGTTGTCGGAGGCCAGCTTCACCGAGCGGACGGTGCCGACCGGCACCCCGGCCACCCGGACGTCCTCGCCGGACTTGAGCCGGGAGGCGTCGGCGAAGGTCGCGTGGTAGACGTTCGAGGCGCTGAACTTGAACTTGCCGAACACCAGCACCAGGCCGGCGGCCACCAGCACCATCACGACGGTGAAGACCGAGACCTTGATCAGGGTTGAACGCTGCGTCATCAGTATCGATCCCGTTCCGCGAAGGACCCGTTGAACAGGAACTGCAGGGTCGAGGGCGCGTCGAACTGCAGCTCGGTGTTCGGCTGGAACGGCACGTAGGCGTTGTCGGTGACCAGGAACGGCGCGCGCCACCAGGAGCCACCGAACTGCTTGCTGGGGATGTTCGGCAGGCCGCGGCAGTTCGGGCCGCCGCTGGCGTTCACGATGGGCAGGCTCTCCGGGAAGGTGTAGGCCGGCACGCCGGGCAGGAAGCCCGAGGACACGTACAGGCCGGGCCGGATGCCGCCGATGATCGGGGCGAACCGCTCCACCGCGTCGGCGGTGCCCTGCAGCACGCAGCCGATCACCGGGGAGTACTCACCGGTGACCTTGGTCAGCGCCCGGGACCGCTGGATGGCGGAGATGTAGTCCTCGGCGCCCGGCTCCAGGGTCTCGTAGGCGTTGTTGGCCAGGCCGGTGGCCGCCAGCAGCGTCTTGTTGAGGTTGCGCTCCTGGCTGACCACGGTGTCGGTGATCGCCGGGACGTTGTCGAAGATGGTGGACAGCCCGGGCGCGGCGTCCCCGTAGATGTCGGCGACCACGGCCGCCTTGGCCATGTCGGATTCCAGCGCGGGCAGCGTCGGGTTCATCTTGGCCAGGTAGCCGTTGAGCCCGGCCAGCGTGGCACCCAGGTTGTCGCCGTTGCCGCGCAGGCCCTCGGCCAGCGCCGACAGGGTGCCGTTGAGGTGCACCGGGTTGATCTCGGTGAGCAGGTTGTTGAGCGTCTGGAACAGCGTGTTGACCTCGAGCTGCACCGAGGAGACGTCCTTGACCGCGCCGGGCTGCAGACCGCCGATGGCGTTCTGCGGGGGGAGGAACTCCACCGACTTGGCACCGAAGATGGTGTTGCCGGCGATCTTCACGTCGGCGTTGGCCGGAATGTAGCCGAGCATGGCACGGTCGATCTGCAGCTGCAGCCGGGCCTGCTGCCCGTCGTAGCTGATCTTGCGGACCTTGCCGACCTGGATGCCGCGGTACTTCACCTTGGCGTCGTTCTCCATCACCAGGCCGGCCCGCGGGGACACCACGGTGACCGGGTCGGTGGCGGTGAACGCCGCGGTGTAGCCCAGATAGGTGAGCGTCACCCCGGCCAGCAGGATCACGGCCAGGATGGTCCCCGCCAGCCGGACGGCGACGGTGTGGGACATCCCGGTGCCCTTTGCTGCGTGTTCTGACATCGCCGCGCTACCCCGACAGGTTGAAGTTGCCGGACCCGCCGTAGACGGCGAGCGAGATGAACAGGGTGATGACCACGACGACGACCAGCGAGGTTCGCACCGCCTGGCCGACGGCGATGCCGACGCCGACCGGGCCGCCGGTGGCGTTGTAGCCGTAGTAGGTGTGGATCAGCATGACCGCCACGCTCATCACGATGGCCTGCAGGAAGGACCACAACAGGTCGGTGGGGATCAGGAAGGTGTTGAAGTAGTGGTCGTAGAGGCCGGCGGACTGGGCGTTGATGAACACCGTGGTGAACCGGGCGGCGAAGAACGAGGCCAGCACCGACAGCGAGTACAGCGGGATGATCGCGATCATCCCGGCCATCAGCCGGGTGGACACCAGGTAGGACACCGCGTGCACGGCCATCGCCTCGACGGCGTCGATCTCCTCGGCAACCCGCATGGCGCCGAGCTGCGCGGTGGTGCCCGCGCCGATGGTGGCGGCCAGCGCGATGCCGGCGACCACCGGGGCGATGATGCGGACGTTGAGGAAGGCCGACAGGAAGCCGGTCAGCGCCTCGATGCCGATGTTGCCCAGCGAGGCGAAGCCCTGGACGGCGACGACGCCGCCGGAGGCCAGCGTCAGAAACGCCGCGACGCCGACGGTGCCGCCGATGATGGCCAGCGCGCCGGTGCCCATCGTCATCTCGGCGACCAGCCGGATCGTCTCGCGGCGGTACCGGGTGACCGCGTTGGGCACGTACCGGAAGGTTTCGCCGTAGAACAGCGCCTGCTCACCGAAGTTGTCGAAGGCGCGGGGCAGGCCGGTGAACAGCCGGCGGAATTTCAGCGTGGCGTCGAAGGACATCAGTCGAGCACCCTCACTCCGATGGCCGTCATGATCACGTTGATGACGAACAGGCAGATGAAGGCGTACACCACCGTCTCGTTCACCGCGTTGCCGACACCCTTGGGGCCGCCGCCCGCGGTCAGCCCGCGGTAGCAGCCGACCAGCCCGGCGACCACGCCGAACAGCAGGGCCTTGATTTCGGCGAGCACCAGCTCGCCGAGCCCGGTGAGCACGGTCAGGCCGTTGATGAACGAGCCGGGGTTGACCCCCTGCAGGAAGACCGAGAAGACGTACCCGCCGGCCAGGCCGATGGCGCAGACCAGGCCGTTGAGCATCAGCGCGACGAACATCGAGGCCAGCACCCGGGGCACCACCAGCCGGTGGATCGGGTTGATGCCCAGCACCCGCATGGCGTCGATCTCTTCGCGGATGGTCCGCGCCCCGAGGTCCGCGCAGATCGCGGTGGCGCCGGCGCCGGCCACCACCAGCACGGTGACCACCGGGCCGAGCTGGGTGACGGTGCCAAAGGCGGTGCCCGCACCGGAGAGGTCGGCCGCGCCGAGCTCACGCAGCAGGATGTTGAGGGTGAAGGCCACCAGCACGGTGAACGGGATGGCCACCAGCAGGGTGGGGACCAGCGAGACCCGCGCGATCATCCAGGTCTGGTCGAGGAACTCGCGGAACTGGAAGGGCCTGCGGAAGGTTTCCCGGAACGTCTCCAGCGACATGTCCATGAACCCGCCCACGGCGCGGGCCGGGACCGCAAGTTGTGAAAGCAACTCAGCATTCCCTTCCCGGCGCGAACGTCGCCCCGACAGCTATCTCTCCACCGGCTGGCGATATCACCGTGAGCCGGATCATACTAACTGGATTGCAATTTTGAGTCAAAGCGCAAACAATCGACCGGTCAAAAAAGTGTTTTCCCAGGTCAAAGGTAGCGTTTTGGCCTCAAACTAGAACACGTTCAGCAGTCGTGCGGGGACCCGCAGCCCCCCGTCCACGGCTATTCGTCCATCAGCCCCATCGCCGAGAACCCTACCCCAAGCTCCCGCTCAGCAAAGTACGATCCGAGGTTATCGCCGAGTTCGCCGGCGTCCCAGGCCGGGCCGGCGGCGCGGAAGTGCGCGGCGGCCACCGGGGCCGCGACCAGCGTGACGGCCGGTCCGTAGACCACGAACAGCTGGCCGGTGACCTGCTCGGAGACCGGCGAGGCCAGGTAGCGCACCAGTTCCACCACGTGCTCGGGCGACAGCGGGTCGACCTCGCCGGCGGGCGGTTCGTCGCCGAACACGTCGGCGGTCATCGCGGTGCGGGCCCGCGGGGCGATCGCGTTGGCGCGCACCCCGTAGCGGGCCAGGCCGCGGGCGGCCGACAGCGTCAGCGCGGTGATGCCGGCCTTGGCGGCGCCGTAGTTGGCCTGCCCGGGCGGGCCGGCCATCCCGGCCTCCGAGGAGGTGTTGATCAGCCGGCCGTACACCGTGCCGCCGGCCGCCTTGGCGGCGTCGCGCCAGTAGGTGGCGGCGTTGCGGGTCAGCAGGAAGTGGCCGCGCAGGTGCACCGCGAGCACCGCGTCGAAGTCCTCGTCGGACATGTTGAACAGCATCCGGTCCCGGGTGATCCCGGCGTTGTTGACCACCACGGCCAGCCCGCCGAGCCGGTCGGCGGTGGCGACCAACTCGTCGGCGGTGCTGCGGGCACTGATGTCACCGGCGACCGCGACCGCCTTGCCACCGGCCGCGGCAACCGCGTCGATCACGTCGGAATTGGCCAGCGCGGCGGCCATGTCGTTGACCACCACGGTCGCCCCGGAGCGGGCCAGGCCGATCGCCTCGGCGCGGCCCAGCCCGGCGGCGGCACCGGTGACGACCGCCACCCGTCCGGCGAGGTCGGTGGCTGCTGTTTCGGATGTCACTTTATGAATACCTCTAGTCTTTGCGGCTCAGGGCGGCGCGGGGGCAGTCGGCGATGGCCTGTTCGGCCGCCGCCTCCCGGTCCGCGGGGATCTCGTCCACGGTCACTACGGCGAACTCGTCATCGTCGAGTTCGAACAGGTCCGGGGCGATTCCCACGCAAATCGCATTGCCCTCGCAACGGTCACGATCGACTACCACGCGCATCCTGCCACTCCCTCCACCAAACGGGCACCTTGGCCCCCGACTGTAGACCCCAAGACTAGAACGTGTTACAACCGGGGGGAAGAGGATGGGCCGGATCGGTCCAACGGCCACTAGAAGCGAGGACGCACGGATGCGTATCGGCTATACCCCTGAGCAGGAGGACCTGCGCCGCGAGTTGCGCGCGTACTTCGGCAAGCTCATGACCCCCGAGCGCGCCGAGGCGCTGGCGTCCAACGAGGGCGAGATGGGCCGCGGCAACGTCTACCGGGAAACCGTGGCGCAGATGGGCCGGGACGGCTACCTGACGCTGAACTGGCCGACCGAGTACGGCGGCGCGGGCCGGGGCCCGATGGACGCGCTGATCTTCACCGACGAGGCCGCCATCGCCAGCGTGCCGGTGCCGTTCCTGACCATCAACAGCGTCGCGCCGACCCTGATGGCGTTCGGCAGCGAGGAGCAGAAGAAGTTCTTCCTGCCCAAGATCGCCGCCGGTGAACTGCATTTCGCGATCGGCTACTCCGAGCCGGAGGCCGGCACCGACCTGGCCGCGCTGCGCACCAGCGCGGTCCGCGACGGCGACGACTACGTCATCAACGGCCAGAAGATGTGGACCTCGCTGATCGCCTACGCCGACTACGTGTGGCTGGCGGTGCGCACCAACCCCGAGGCCAAGAAGCACCGCGGCATCTCGATGCTGATCGTGCCGACCACCGCCGAGGGGTTCTCCTGGACCCCGGTGCACACCGTGAGCGGGGTGGACACCTCGGCCACCTACTACTCCGACGTGCGGGTGCCGACCTCGGCCCTGGTCGGCGAGGAGAACGCCGGCTGGAAGCTGGTCACCAACCAGCTCAATCACGAGCGGGTGGCGCTGGTTTCCGCGCAGCCGATCTACGTGGCGCTCGACGGCGTCCGGGAGTGGGCGCAGCACACCACCGATGTGCACGGCAAGCCGCTGATCGACTCGCAGTGGGTGCAGCTGAACCTGGCCCGGGTGCACGCCAAGGCCGAGGTGCTCAAGCTGATCAACTGGGAGCTGGCCTCGGCCGACTCCTCGCCGTCGCCGGCGGACGCCTCGGCGGCCAAGGTGTTCGGCACCGAGCTGGCCACCGAGGCCTACCGGCTGCTGATGGAGGTGATGGGACCGGCGGCCACGCTGCGCGCCGGCTCCCCCGGCGCGCTGCTGCGCGGCCGGATCGAGCGGATGCACCGCTCCGCGCTGATCCTGACCTTCGGCGGCGGCACCAACGAGATCCAGCGCGACATCATCGGCATGGTCGCGCTCGGCCTGCCCCGAGCCAACCGCTAGCGCGAGAACGAGGAACCCCCCATGGATTTCACCCAGTCCGAAGCCTCCGTCGACCTCGGCGGCCTGGTCCGCACCATCACCGAGTCGATCTGCACCAACGATCATCAGCGCGCCCTGGACGCCGCGCCACAGCGCTTCGACCGCGCGCTGTGGGCCAAGCTGATCGGCGCCGACGTGCTCAGCGCGGCCGCCCCCGAGTCGATCGGTGGCGGCGGCTACGGCGTCGCCGAGCAGACCGCGATCCTCACCGCACTGGGCCGGCAGCTGGCCGCGGTGCCCTACCTGGAGTCGGTGGTCGCCGCCGCGGGCGCGCTCGCCGAGTTCGGTGACGACGACGCCCGGGCCCGCTGGGCCGCCCCCGCGGTGGCCGGCGAGCAGCTGCTCGCCGTCGCGGCCACCCCCGAGGTGGGCGGCCCGCCGGTGCGCGCCGAGGGCAACGTGCTGACCGGGGCGCTGACCCAGGTGGCCTACGGTTCGGTGGCCGACGCCTTCCTGGTGGTCGCCGAAACCGGTTCCGGCCCCGCGGTCTTCGTCATCGAGGCCGGCGCGGCCGGGCTGACCAGGACCGACCTGGACACCACCGGGCGCGGCCCGGTGGCGGCCCTGACGCTGGCTTCGGTGACCGCCGCGGCCCGGCTCGGCGACGGCGCGTCGGCCTGGCTGCGTGACCGGCTGGCCCTGGGCTACAGCGCATTTCAGCTCGGCGTGCTGGAGCGCGCGCTGGAGCTGACCGCACTGTATGCCCGCGAGCGCGAGCAGTTCGACCGGCCGATCGGCAGCTTCCAGGCCGTCGCGCAGCGGCTGGCCGACGGCTACATCGACGTCAAGGGCCTGCGGCTGACGCTGACCCAGGCCGCGTTCAGCGGCGCGGCCACCGACATCGCCTCGGCGGCGTTCTGGGCGGCCGAGGCCGGGCACCGGGTGGCGCACACCGCGGTGCACGTGCACGGCGGCGTCGGCATCGACATGGATCATCCGGTGCACCGGTACTTCCTGGCCGCCAAGCAGATCGAGTTCAACCTGGGCGGCGCCACCGGCCAGCTGCTCGGGCTCGGCGCTCTGCTGGCCGACGCCCCGGTGTGACCGCGACGGTCACCGGCCTGCTGGCGGCGCTGGCCGACGTCGAGGACCGCGGCATCTACGATGCCGAGGCCCCCGACGGCGCGTTTGTCAGCTGGCGCAACCACATTCGGGATGCCGCGGCGCTGGCCGCGGCGCTGCGGGCCCGGCTGGATCCGGCCCGGCCACCGCATGTCGGGGTGCTGCTGGGCAACACCGAGTTCTTCTCCCGGATGCTGGTGGCCGCCGCGCTCGGCTCGCTGGTGACCGTCGGGCTCAACCCGACCCGGCGCGGGGCGGCGCTGGCCCGCGACGTCGCGCACGCCGACTGCCAGCTGGTGCTCGGCGATCGCACCGGCGCCGGGCTGCTGCCCGGCGTGCTCGACGTCGAGTCGCCCGAGTTCGCCGCCGAGCTGGCCGAATTCGCCGGTGCCCCGGTGCTGTTCCCAGGCCCCGACCCCGACGAGCTGTTCATGCTGCTGTTCACCTCCGGCACCAGCGGGGATCCCAAGGCGGTGCGCTGCACACACGCCAAGGTCGCCGGGCCGGGCGTGATGCTGTCGCAGCGGTTCGGGCTGTGCCCGGCCGACACCTGCTACCTGGCGATGCCGCTGTTCCACTCCAACGCGATCATGGCCGGCTGGTCGGTGGCGGTGGCCGCCGGTGCGTCGATCGCGTTGCGGCGCAGGTTCTCCGCGTCCCGGTTCATCCCGGACACCCGGCGGTTCGGCGCCGGCTACGCCAACTACGTCGGCAAGCCGCTGTCCTACATCCTGGCCGCCCCGCCGGCCCCCGACGACGCGGACAACCCGCTGCGGGTGCTGTACGGCAACGAGGGCGCGGCGGCCGACCTCACCGAGTTCGCCCGCCGGTTCGACGTGAACGTGGTCGACGGCTTCGGTTCCACCGAGGGCGGGGTGGCGATCGCCCGCACCCCGGACACCCCGGCCGGCGCGCTCGGCCCGCTGCCCGACGGCATCGACATCCTGGACCCCGACACCGGCGCCCGGTGCGCACCCGGGGTGGTCGGCGAGCTGGTGAACACCGCGGGCGCCGGGCAGTTCCGCGGCTACTACAACGATCCCGACGCCGACGCCGACCGGATGCGCGACGGCCACTATCACTCCGGCGACCTGGCCTACCGGGACGCCGCGGGCTTCGCGCACTTCGCCGGCCGGCTCGGCGACTGGATGCGGGTGGACGGCGAGAACCTGGGCACCGCCCCGATCGAGCGGGTGCTGGCCCGGTATCCGGCGGTGCTCGACGCCGCGGTGTACGCGGTCGCCGACCCGGTGGTCGGTGACCGGGTGATGGCCGCGCTGGTGCTCGACGATCCGGCGGCCTTCGACGTGGCCGCCTTCACCGAATTCCTCGAAGCGCAAACCGATCTCGGGCCGATCCAGTGGCCGTCGTATGTCCGGGTGGCCGCCGAGCTGCCGCGCACCGAGACCTTCAAGGTGATCAAGCGTCAGCTGTCCGCCGAGGGCATCGACTGCGCCGACCCGGTTTTCACCATCACCGCTCGCTGACAACAGGGGACGCCAAATGGCCCAGTGGGATACCGAGACCGACGTGCTGGTGGCCGGGTCCGGCGCGGGCGGGGCGACCGGCGCGTACACCGCCGCCCGGGAGGGCCTGGAGGTGCTGCTGGTGGAGGCCACCGACCGGTTCGGCGGCACCACCGCGTACTCGGCCGGCGGCGGCATGTGGTTCCCGGCCAACCCGGTGCTGACCCGGGCCGGCACCGACGACACCGTCGAGGACGCCCTGGAGTACTACCGCGCGGTGGTCGGCGATCGCACCCCGGCGCCGCTGCAGGAGGCGTTCGTCCGCGGCGGCGCCCCGCTGATCGAATACCTGGAGCGCGACGAGGGCCTGCGGTTTCGCCCGCTGCCCTGGCCGGACTACTTCGGCACGGCGCCCAAGGCCCGCGCCGACGGGATGCGGCACATCTGCGCCAAGCCACTGCGGGTGTCGGCCGCCCCGGAACTGCGCGAGCTGGTCCGCGGCCCGCTGGACGTCGACCGGCGCGGCGCCGCGGTGCCCGAGGACTACTTCGTCGGCGGCCGGGCGCTGATCGCCCGGCTGCTGGCCGCCACCCCGGTCGGCCCGCGCGCCCAGCGGCGCCTCGGCACCGCGCTGGTCGAGTTGGTGCTGGAGGGCGGCCGGGTGTGCGGCGCGGTGCTGGAGTGCGACGGCGTCCGGACCCGGGTCCGGACCCGGCGCGGGGTGCTGCTGGCCGCCGGCGGGTTCGAGCACAACGACGAGCTGCGGGCCCGCTACCGGGTGCCGGGGTCCTCCCGAGACACCATGGGGCCGAGCGGGAATCGGGGCCTGGCGCACCTGGCCGGGATTGCCGCCGGCGCCGACACCGACCTGATGGACCAGGCCTGGTGGTCGCCGGGACTGACCCACCCGGACGGCCGGTCGGCGTTCGCGCTGTGGTTCACCGGCGGCATCTTCGTCGACGCCGACGGGCGCCGGTTCGTCAACGAATCGGCGGCCTACGACCGGCTGGGCCGGGAGATCCTCACCGCGCAGGCCGCCGGCCGGGTCGGCCAGCGGTACTGGATGATCTACGACGACGCCGACGGCGGCATCCCGCCGGTCAAGGCCACCAACGTGTCGATGGCCGCGGCCCAGGAGTACCGGGCGGCCGGGCTGTGGCGCAGCGCCGAAACCCTGGCCGGCCTGGCCGCCGAGATCGGGGTGCCCGCGGCGAACCTGCGCGAAACCGTCGCCCGGTTCAATGATTTCGCCGCCCGCGGCGTCGACGAGGACTTCGGCCGCGGCGAGGAACCCTACGACCGGGCGTTCTCCGGCGGCCGGCCGCCGCTGTACCCGATCCGGCGGGCCCCGTTCCACGCGGCGGCGTTCGGGGTGTCGGACCTGGGCACCAAGGGCGGGTTGCGCACCGACGCGCACGGCCGGGTGCTGGACACCACCGGCGCGGTGATCCCCGGGCTGTACGCGGCGGGCAACACCATGGCCGCCCCCAGCGGCACCGTCTACCCCGGCGGCGGCAACCCGATCGGCACCTCGATGGTGTTCGCGCACCGCGCGGTCTGCCACCTACGCGACGCCGGCCCCGGTCACCAAGCGCCGTAAGGGGTTTCGTCGGCCGCCCGCATGCCGCCGACGTAGCCGTCCCGCTCGTGCGCGACGCCGTCGTCGGGGACCGCGAGCCGGCCGCGGATCTCCGCGACGCCGGCGTGGTTCTTGCGGTTGAGCCAGGCGGTCAGCCCGTCCAGCAGCACCGCGGCGTAGTCCGGACCGTTGCGCAGCAGCGCGGAGGCCACCTCCACCACATCGGCGCCGGCCAGCAGGTACTTGATCACCTCGTCGCCGCCGCGGACCCCGGTGCTGGCGGCCAGCGCCAGCCGGGTTCGACCGTGCAGCAACGCAATCCAGGTCATCGGCAGCCGCATCTCGGCGGCCGAGGACAGCGTCGGCCCGAGCAGCCGGGTCATGTCCTCGATGTCGATGTCGGGCTGCAGGAACCGGTTGAACAGCACCAGCCCGTCGGCGCCCGCGTCGGCCAGCCGCCGGGCCATCTGGCCCATCGAGCTGAAGTACGGGCCGAGCTTCACCGACACCGGGATGTCCACCGCCGCCCGGATCGCCGCGACGATGTCGAGGTAGCGGTCCTCGACGTCGCGGCCGTCCACGTCGATGTCGGCGGGCAGGTAGTAGATGTTGCATTCCAGCGCGGCCGCCCCGGCGTCGGCCAGGGTGCGGGCATAGTCGGTCCAGGATCCGACCGTGGCGCAGTTCAGGCTGGCGATCACCGGGACGTCGACGGTGGACACCGAGCGTTCCAGCAGCCGCCGGTAGCGCCGGGCGGCGTCGTCGTCGCCGTCGCGCAGCTGCTCCTCGAACAGCGACATCAGCACCACCGCGGCCACCCCGGCGTCGGCCAGCCGGCGCACCCCGTCGGCGGTGCGGCTCAGCGGCGAGGCGCCTGCCACCAACGGATTACGCAGCCGCAGCCCCAGATATTCGGTCGCCAGATCCATCCGCACTCCTCCCGTGGCACCCACGGTAGCCCAGCCGGGTCAGCTCGCGAAGAGAGACGGCAGCACCGCGTCGATCAGGTGCGGGCCGGGTTCGGCGAACGCCGCGCGCAGCGCTTCGGCCAGCGACTCGGCGGTCTCGACGCGCCGGGCCGGAACCCCCATGCCCCCGGCGATCCGGACGAAATCCAGGCCGGGGGAGGTCAGGTCGAGCAGTTCGGCGGCCTTCGGGCCGAACGCGGCGTCGGCGGCGCCGACCCGGGCCAGCTCGATGCGCAGGATGTCGTAGGCACCGTTGTTGAGGATGACGGTGGTGACGTTGAGCCGCTCGCGGGCCTGGGTCCACAGCGCGGAGATGGTGTACATCGCCGAGCCGTCGGCCTGCACGGCCAGCACCGGCCGGTCCGGGGCGGCGATCGCGGCGCCGACGGCGGCGGGCAGCCCGTAGCCGATGGCGCCGCCGGTCAGGGTCAGCACGTCGTGGGCCGGTGCCCCGGCGGTGGCGGCGGCCAGCGTCACCCCGGCGGTGTTGGCCTCGTCGACGACGATGGCCTCGGCGGGCAGCAGCGCACCGAGCACCGCCGCGGCCGACAGCGCGGTCAGCGGGCCGCCGGGCAGTTCGGGGCGGCCGGCCGGTGCGACCGGGCCGACGATCCCGGGGGCGACCTCGGCGGCCAGCGCGGCCAGCGCGGCGGCGGCGCCGCGGTGGCCGGCCAGGGTGTGCACGGCGGTGCCCTCGGGCACCAGGTCGCTCGGTTTGCCCGGGTAGGCGAAGAACGACACCGGTGACACCGCGCCGGCCAGGATCAGCTGCTCGGCCCCGGCCAGCTGCGCGGTCGCGGCCTCGGCGAAGTAGCCCAGCCGCTCCGGCGCGGGCACCCCGGCGCCGCGGCGCAGCCGGGCCGGGAAGGTTTCCACCAGCAGGCGCGCGCCGGTGCCCGCGGCGATCGCCGCGGCCGCGGCCAGCCCGTCCTCGCCGGTGGCGTCCCCGCCGATCAGCAGCACGGTGGGCGCCCCGGAGGTCAGGATCTCCGCGGCGCGGCGCAGCGCCCCGTGGTCCACGCCGGGCTCGGTGGCCGGCGCGGCGGTCACCGGCGGCGCGCCGCCGTCGGACCAGGACACGTCGGCGGGCAGGATCAGGGTGGCCACCGCCCCGGCGCGGGCGGCGCCGATCGCCGCGGCGGTGTCGGCGGCCAGCGCCGCGGTGTCGGCGCCGCGGATCACGGTGCCCGACACGGTCCGCGCGACGGCGTCGATGTCCGATTCCAGCGGCGCGTCGTAGCGCTTGTGGCCGGTCGCGTGGTCGCCGACGACGACCACCATCGGGGTGTGTGCGCGCCGGGCGTTGTGCAGGTTGGCCAGCCCGTTGCCCAGGCCGGGGCCCAGGTGCAGCAGCACCCCGGCGGGTTTGCCCGCCATTCGGGCGTAGCCGTCGGCGGCGCCGGTGGCCACCCCCTCGAACAGCGCCAGCACCCCGCGCATGGCCGGCACCCGGTCCAGCGCGGCGACGAAATGCATCTCGGAGGTGCCGGGGTTGGCGAAACAAACCTCGACGTCGTTGGCCACCAGGGTGTCGAGCAGGGACTGCGCGCCGTTCATGGCTCCATCTAAGCGCCCGGCCCGGCTAAGCGCCCGGGCCGGGTTACCGGTCGCGGATGTCGTCCAACCGCCGGGTGGCCTGCTCGAATCCGGCCACCAGCTCGGCCATGATCTCGGCGACCGGGCGGATTTCGTTCATCCGGCCGACGATCTGGCCGACCGGCATCGCCACCGCGGTCGGGTCGGTGCCCTCGCTCATCCGCTGGTGGGCCTCGCTGACCAGGATGTTCTGCAGCGGCATCGGCAGCGGCTCGGGCGCGTTGTCGGCGTCCCAGGCGTCGGTCCAGCGGCTCTTGAGCAGCCGGGCCGGCTTTCCGGTGTAGATCCGCCTGCGCACGGTGTCCGCGGAGGTGGCGGCCAGCATGGCCTCCTGGACCACGGTGGTGCCGGCGGCGGTGCGCACCCCGAGGTCGTATTCGGCGGCGGTCAGGAACGCCGAGCCCATCCAGACGCCCTGCGCGCCGAGCGCCAGCCCGGCGGCGACCTGGCGGCCGGTGCCGATCCCGCCCGCGGCCAGCACCGGGGTGTCCCCGACCGCGTCGACGATCTCCGGCCACAGCACCATCGAGCCGATCTCGCCGGTGTGCCCGCCGGCCTCGTGGCCCTGGGCGACGATGATGTCCACGCCGTTGCGCACATGCGCCAGCGCGTGTTTGGCGCTGCCGGCCAGCGCGGCGACCGGGACCCCGGCGGCGTGCACCTGCTCGATCACGTCGATCGGCGGGGAGCCCAGCGCGTTGGCGATCAGCTTGATCGGGTGCCGCAGCGCGACCTCGACGTGGCTGCGGGCCACCGAGTGCAGCCAGCCCAGCACGCCGTCGTTGCGGTCCTCGTCGGCCGGCAGCGGCGGCACCCCGAGGTCGGCCAGGGTCTTGGCGACGAAGTCGCGATGGCCGGCCGGGATCAGCTTGTCGATGTCGACGGCGCTGCCCTCGGTGGGGATCTTGGCCGGCATGACCACGTCGACGCCGTAGGGCCGCCCGTCGGTGTTGGCGTCCATCCAGTCCAGCACCGCGTCCAGGTCGGCGGCGTCGTTGAACCGGACGCAGCCCAGCACGCCGAGGCCACCGGCCCGGCTGACCGCGGCGGCCACCTTCTCCGACGGGGTGAACACGAAGATCGGGTAGTCGATCCCGAACCGGTCGCACAGCGCGGTACGCATCAGCGGCTCGCCTTCGTCTCGTCGGCCGGGCGGGCCTCGGTCTGGTCCTTGGCCCAGCGGTAGTCCGGCTTGCCCGCCGGGGACCGCTTCACCTCGTCGACGACCCACAGGCTGCGCGGCACCTTGTAGCCGGCGATCTCCGAGCGGACGAACCCGTCCAGCTCGGCCAGGGTGGGCGCCGCGCCGGGACGCGGGGCCACCACCGCGGCCACGTGCTGGCCGTAGCGCTCATCGGGCACCCCGACGACCAGGGCGTCGAACACGTCCGGGTGGCCCTTGAGCGCGGCCTCGACCTCCTCGGGGTAGATCTTCTCCCCGCCGGAGTTGATCGACACCGAGCCGCGGCCCAGCATGGTGACGCTGCCGTCGGCGGCCACCTCGGCGTAGTCGCCGGGGATGGCGTAGCGCACGCCGTTGATGGTGCGGAAGGTTTCGGCGGTCTTGACCTCGTCCTTGTAGTAGCCGACCGGGATGTGCCCGCGCTTGGCGATGATGCCGCGGACCCCGGAGCCGGGCACCACCTCGTTGCCGTCCTCGTCGAGCACCACGGTGTTGCGGTCGATGGTGACCCGCGGGCCGCCGGCCGCCGAGGCGCCCTTGGCCACGATGCTGGTGCCGCCGAAGCCGGTCTCCGAGGAGCCGATGGAGTCGGTGATGACCCGATTCGGCAGCAGCTCAAGGAACTTCTCCTTGATGCTGGCGGAGAACAGCGCGGCGGTGCTGGCCAGCAGGAACAGCGAGGACAGGTCGGGCTCGGCGCCGCGGTCGTGGGCGGCCAGCAGCGCATCGAGCAGCGGCCGGCCCATCGCGTCGCCGGTGAAGAACAGCAGGTTGACCTTGCGGTCGGCGATCGTCTGCCAGACCGCCTCGGGGTCGAATTCCGGGGTCAGCACGGTGGTCTGGCCGGCGAACAGCGCCATCCAGGTGGCCGACTGGGTGGCGCCGTGGATCATCGGCGGGATCGGGTAACGCACCATCGGCGGGTTGGCCACGGCCTGCCGGGACAGGTCGTACTCGTCGGCCAGCGGCTCGCCGGTGGCGAAGTCGGTGCCGCCGAACAGCACCCGGTAGATGTCCTCGTGGCGCCACATCACGCCCTTGGGGAAGCCGGTGGTGCCGCCGGTGTAGAGCAGGTAGATGTCGTCGGCGCTGCGCGGGCCGAAGTCGCGGTCCGGGGCGCCCTGGGCCAGCGCGGCCTCGAACTCGACGCCGCCGTAGCCCGAGTAGTCGGCGTCCGAGCCGTCCTCGACGACCAGCACGGTGCGCAGCTTCGGCAGCTCGCCGATCACGTTGGCGACCCGGTCGGAGTACTGGCGTTCGTGCACCAGCGCCACCATGTCGGAGTTGTCGAACAGGTAGCGCAGTTCGCCCTCGACGTAGCGGAAGTTGACGTTGACCAGGATCGCGCCGGCCTTGATGGTGCCGAGCATCGCGACCACGATCTCGGTGCGGTTGCGGCAGTACAGGCCGACCTTGTCGTCCTTTTTGACGCCCGCGTCGATCAGGTAGTGCGCGAACCGGTTGGCGCGCTCCTCCAGCTGGGCGAAGGTGAGTTCCTCCGCCCCGCAGATCAGCGCAATCCGATCCGGCACGGCATCGATGGCATGTTCGGCGAGGTCGGCGATGTTCAGGGCCATGGCACCTAAATTAGAACGTGTTACATTTTGAGACAAGTCTCAGGCATTCCAGCAGGAAGGCGCGCGCCCGTGAGCGACTCCGATTCCCAGCCCCACGCCCTGGTTGAACAGCGCGGACACACCCTCATCGTGACGATGAACCGGCCCGAGCGGCGCAACGCGCTCACCGGTGAGATGCTCTCGATCATGGTCGACGCCTGGGACCGGGTGGACCAGGATCCGGAGATCCGGTCCTGCATTCTGACCGGCGCCGGCGGCGCGTTCTGCGCGGGGATGGACCTCAAGAGCGCCGACAAGCAGGCCCCCGGCGACACCTTCAAGGCCGGCTACGACCCGACCCGGATCGACGGCCTGCTCAAGGGCCGCCGGCTGACCAAGCCGCTGATCGCCGCCGTGGAGGGCGCGGCCATCGCCGGCGGCACCGAGATCCTGCAGGGCACCGACATCCGGGTGGCCGGGGTGAGCGCGAAATTCGGTATCTCCGAGGCGAAGTGGAGCCTGTACCCGATGGGCGGCTCGGCGGTGCGGCTGGTCCGGCAGATCCCGTACACCATCGCCTGCGATCTGCTGCTGACCGGTCGGCACATCACCGCCGAGGAGGCCGCCCGGTTCGGCCTGATCGGCCACGTGGTGCCCGACGGGACCGCGCTGGAGCGCGCATGCGAGATCGCCGAGGTGATCAACGCCAACGGCCCGCTGGCGGTGCAGGCGATCCTCAAGACGATCCGGGAGACCGAGGGCATGCACGAGAACGACGCCTTCAAGCCGGACACCGCCAACGGCATCCCGGTGTTTCTGTCCGCCGACTCCAAGGAGGGCCCGAAGGCCTTCCTGGAGAAGCGCGCGCCGAACTTCCAGGGGCGCTGAGATGCGCATCGCGGTCACCGGCGGCACCGGCTACGTCGGCGCGCACACCGTGCGCGCGTTGCTGTCGGCCGGGCACAGCGTCCGGCTGCTGGTGGCGCCGGGCTGCGCCGACGAACCGGTGATCGGCAAGCTCGCCGAACTCGGCGAGCTGGACACCCTCGACGGTGACATCCGGGCCGCCGACACCGTCACCGCGCTGCTCGACGGCGCCGACGCGGTGCTGCACGCGGCCGGGGTGGTCGGCACCGACGCCCGGCGCGAGCAGTTGATGTGGGAGGTCAACGCGCACGCCGCCGAGGCCATCCTGACCCGCGCGGCGACCGCCGGACTGGACCCGATCATCGCGGTCAGCAGCTACAGCGCGATGTTCCCGCCGCCGGACGGGGTGATCGGCCCGGACTCGCCCACCGTGGACGGCCGCAGCCCGTACGCCCGCACCAAGGCCTACGCCGACCGGGTGGCGCGGCGACTGCAGGACGACGGCGCACCGGTGGTGATCACCTACCCGTCCAGCGTGGTCGGGCCGGCGTTTCACACCGCGCCCGGGGTGACCGAGCAGGGCTGGGGGCTGATCGCCCGGCATCGGGTGGCCCCCAGCGTGCGCGGCGGGATGGCGATGATCGACGTCCGCGACGTCGCCGAGGTGCACGCCCGGGCGATGACGCCCGGCCGCGGCCCGCACCGCTACGTCTGCGGCGGCCCGCTGGTCACCTTCGACGAGATGGTCGACGCGGTGCAGACCGGGATCGGCGCGCCGGTCCGCCGGCTGCCGATCAACCCGGCGCTGTTCCGCGGCGCCGGCCGGCTCGCCGACCTGGCCGGCCGCTTCCTGCCGCTGAGCGCGGAGTTCAGCTACGAGGCGGCCTGGCTGCTCACCTCGGCCACCCCGACCGACGACTCCCGCACGCTGGCCGACCTGGACCTGACCTGGCGCTCCCCCACCGCGGCCATCATCGACTGCTTCGAGCGGGCCTAGCCCGACCGGCGGCTCAGCCGAGCACCCGCGGGCCGGGGCTGAACAGCACCGGCATCGCCTCCAGGCCGGAGACGAAGTTGGCCGCGCGCAGCGCCGGGCGGGCCGAGGCGTCGGCCAGCCGCAGATCCGGCATCCGGGCGATCACCCGCGACAGCATCAGCTTGAGCTCCAGCCGGGCCAGTTGGTTGCCCATGCAGAAGTGCGTGCCGAAGCCGAAGGCCAGGTGACTGTTGGGATCGCGGTCGATGCGGAAGTTCTCCGGATCGCCGAACACCGACTCGTCGAAGTTGGCCGACTCGAACATCAGCATGATCTTCTCGCCGGCCTTGAGCTCGGTGCCGTGGAACTCGATGTCCTGGGTCAGGGTGCGGCACATGTTCTTCACCGGGGAGGTCCAGCGCAGCATCTCCTCGATCGCGCCGGGCAGCAGCTCGGGGTCGGCGACCACCGCGTCCCACTGGTCGCGGTGCCGCAGCAGCGCCTCGGTGCCGCCGGACAGCGTGTGCCGGGTGGTCTCGTCGCCGCCGATCAGGATCAGCAGGGTCTCCATCACGATCTCGTCGTCGGTCATCCGCTGGCCCTCGACCTCGGCGTTGACCAGCACCGAGAACAGGTCGTCGGACGGGTTGGCGCGGCGGTCGGCGATCACCTTCATGGTGAACTCGGTGTAGGCGGCGAACGTCGCCATCAGGGCTCCGATCGCCGACTCGTCCAGGTGCGAGCTGAGCCCGCAGACCAGCTCGTCGGACCAGGTCAGCAGCATGTCGCGCTCCTCGGGGAGCACCCCGAGCATGTCGCCGATGACGGCCATCGGCAGCGGGGCGGCGATCTGCCGGACGTAGTCGCACGCCCCGTCGGTGATCACCGCGTCGATCAGGGTGTCGCACAGCCGCTCGATCGAGGGCACCTTGTCCATCACCCGCTTGCGGGTGAAGCCGGTGTTGACCAGCTTGCGGCGCAGCAGGTGCGCCGGGTCGTCCATGTCGATCATGTACGGGAAGGCCGGGTGCTCGGGCCGGATGCCACCGGCCGAGGAGAACACCTCCGGGTTGCGCTCGGCGTCGATGACCGCCTGGTAGGTGGTGGCCGCGGCCAGGCCGTTGCGGTCCCGGAACACCGGGGCGTTGGCCCGCATCCAGGCGTAGGCCTCGCGGGCCCCGCCGTCGGCGTAGAAGGTGCCGTCGGTGAGGTCGATGTCAAGCACGTTGGCGGTCATGGTCATCCAATCTCTCGGGCGTCACCGAAGGTCATGTCGACGTTGTCGGCGGTCTGGCACACAAAGGCGCGCTTGGGCAGGCCGAGGGCGCGCAGTTCGTCGGAGTACGGGTGGTCCCCGAGGCGCAGTCGCACCCCGCCGGGCCGGACCCGCACCGCGCTCGGGCGGGAGTGCCCCAGCGTCTCGCGGGTGATCCCGTCGGTGTGCGAATAGGTCCGGTACACCTGCTCGCGCTCGCCGAGCACGGCGGGCAGCGGCTGCCCGGCGGCGAACTCCATGTCGACGATGAGCCGGCCGTCGTGCCGGACGTCGAAGGCCAGCCGGCGGCCGCGCTCGCGCACGTCGAAGTCGGCCAGCACCTTCGGGTAGCCCCAGATGCTGCGGCCGGCCTCGCAGGTGAAGGCCTGGTCGACGGGCAGGTGGTGGATGAACGCCCCGGTCGGTCCCTCCGGCGATTTCACCAGCACGTTGGTGCCGTACTCGTAGTAGCGGCCCAGATCGGAATCCAGGTACTGCATCAGCATCAGCACCACCACCGCCCGGCCGGGCAGCGCCCGGGCGACCCGCAGCCCGCTGTAGTCGATCATCGCCTGCGCGGCCGCGGCGTCGACGGCGAACATCGCCGTCCACTGCCGGGCCCGGCGGACCCGCACCGGCATGGTCAGCTCGGTGCCCGCGATGGTGTGCCTGGACGGCGCCGGTGTGTCCTCCATCACGCCAATC
Organism: Mycolicibacterium fallax; assembly: GCF_010726955.1. Classification (NCBI taxonomy): domain Bacteria; kingdom Bacillati; phylum Actinomycetota; class Actinomycetes; order Mycobacteriales; family Mycobacteriaceae; genus Mycobacterium; species Mycolicibacterium fallax. The sequence continues at coordinate 3,506,690 of NZ_AP022603.1, read as the reverse complement.
TAGAACGCGTTCTAATCACCCGGGCAGCCGGGGTCACACCAGCGCGACCAGGTCCCTGATCTGCTGCTCCGATTTCGCGCCGACCACCATCATGGTCACCCCGGCGGCCTCCCAGGCGGCGATCTGTTCGCGCACGTAGTCGACGGTGCCGACGATCGCGGCGTCGTCGACGAGCTCGTCGGGGATGACGGTGGCGGCCTCGTCCTTGCGGCCGGCCCGGAACAGCCGGGTGACGTCGTCGACCACCTCGGCGTAGCCCATCCGGCGGTACACGTCGGCGTGGAAGTTGGTGTCCTCGGCGCCCATCCCGCCCATGTAGAGCGCCAGGAACGGCTTGATCGCGCTGAGCACGGCGGGCCGGTCATCGGTGACCACCACCTGCGCGGTCGCGCAGATCTCGAAGTCGGCCCGGCTGCGGCGCGCGCCCGGCCGGGCGAAACCCTCGTCGAGCCACTCGTTGTACATCGGGGCCAGCCGCGGCGAGTAGAAGATCGGCAGCCAGCCGTCGGCGATCTCGGCGGTCATCGCGATGTTCTTCGGGCCCTCGGCCCCCAGCATGATCGGGATGTCGGCGCGGCGCGGGTGGGTGATCGGCTTGAGCGCCTTGCCCAGGCCGGTGCTGCCCGCCCCGGTCAGCGGCAGCGGGTAGTGCGGGCCCGCGCTGGTCACCGGCGCCTGCCGGGCCCAGACCTGCCGGATGATGTCGACGTACTCGCGGGTGCGGGCCAGCGGCTTGGGGAAGCGCTGGCCGTACCAGCCCTCCACCACCTGCGGCCCGGACACCCCGAGGCCCAGGATGTGCCTGCCGCCGGACAGGTGATCCAGGGTCAGCGCGGCCATCGCGCAGGCGGTCGGGGTGCGCGCGGACAGCTGCACCACCGAGGTGCCCAGCCGCAGCCGGGAGGTCTGCCGACCCCACCAGGCCAGCGGCGTGTAGGCGTCCGAGCCCCACGCCTCGGCGGTGAAGACCGTGTCGAAGCCGGCGTCCTCGGCGGCGGCGACCAGCTCGGCGTGATCGGTGGGCGGCTGCGCACCCCAGTACCCCAGTTGCAGACCCAGTTTCATGCGTGCGCCCTTTCGTTGCGGGGACCCGTCCTTGCGGCGATAGTTAGAACCTGTTCTACTCGATGCCGTGAATGCCCGTCATACCGGCCCGTCGCTGATCGATGACCGTGAACCTCCGCTTTCGGCCCCGCTGAAGCTGTCCTTTGACTACACCCGTTCGGTGGGTCCGGTGCTCGGCGCGTTCTTCACCGCGCTGCGCTCGCGCCGCATCGTCGGCACCCGCGGTTCCGACGGCCGGGTGTTCGTCCCACCGGCCGAGTATGACCCGGTGACCTACCAGGCGCTGACCGAGGTGGTCCCGGTGTCCGCGGTGGGCACCGTGGTGTCGTGGACCTGGCAGCCCGAGCCGCTGGAGGGCCAGCCGCTGGATCGGCCGTTCGCCTGGGCGCTGATCCGGCTCGACGGCGCCGACATCGCGCTGCTGCACGCCGTGGACACCGACGGCGAGCACCCCGGCGACCTGACCGGCGCCCGGGTGCACGCGCACTGGGTCGACGAACCGGTCGGCGCGATCACCGACATCGCCTGCTTTCGGCCCGGCGAAGACGCCGAGCCGGTCGCCGAGGCCGACGACGACCGGGACCCGGTGACCCTGCTGGTGTGCCCGTCCTCGATCGAGATCCAGCATTCGGCCTCGCAGCCGGAAAGCGCCTACCTGCGCGCGCTGCAGCAGGGCAAGCTGCTCGGCGGGCGCTCGGTGGCCGCCGACGGCACCCCCGGGCCGACCTACTTCCCGCCCCGGGAGGCCGACCCGGTCACCGGCACCACCATGACCGAGTTCGTCGAGCTGCCCGACACCGGCACCGTGACGACCTTCGCGATCATCAACATCCCGTTCCCCGGGCAGCGGATCAAGCCGCCGTACGTGGCGGCCTACGTGCTGCTCGACGGCGCCGACATCCCGTTCCTGCACCTGGTCACCGAGATCGACGCCGATCAGGTGCGGATGGGCATGCGGGTCGCCGCGGTGTGGAAGCCGCGCGAGCAGTGGGGCCTGGGCATCGACAACATCGACTACTTCCGGCCCAGCGGCGAACCCGACGCCGACTACGACAGCTACAAGCACCACCTGTAAGGGGATTGCGATCGTGACCGACATTGCAGTGGTGGGCTTCGCCCACGCCCCGCACGTGCGCCGCACCGAGGGCACCACCAACGGCGTCGAGATGCTGATGCCGTGCTTCACCGAGCTCAAGCAGGAGCTGGGCATCACCCAGCGCGACATCGGCTTCTGGTGCTCGGGCTCCTCGGACTACCTGGCCGGACGGGCGTTCTCGTTCATCTCCGCGATCGACTCGATCGGCGCGGTGCCGCCGATCAACGAGTCGCACGTCGAGATGGACGGCGCCTGGGCGCTGTACGAGGCCTACATCAAGATCATGACCGGCCAGGTCGAGACCGCGCTGGTGTACGGCTTCGGCAAGTCCAGCGCGGGGACCCTGCGCCGGGTGCTGGCGCTGCAGACCGACCCGTACACGGTGGCCCCGCTGTGGCCGGACTCGGTGTCGATGGCCGGCCTGCAGGCCCGGGCCGGGCTGGACGCCGGGACCTGGACCGCCGAGCAGATGGCCCAGGTGGCGCTGGATTCGTTCGCCGCCGCCCCCCGGCCGGACTCGGTCGAGCCCGCCGATTCGGTGGCCGAGCTGCTGGACCGGCCGTTCTTCGCCGACCCGCTGCGCCGCCACGACATCGCCCCGATCACCGACGGCGCGGCCGCGATCGTGCTGGCCGCCGGCGACCGGGCCCGCGAGCTGCGGGAGAACCCGGCCTGGATCACCGGGTTCGAGCACCGCATCGAGACCCCGATCCTGGGCGCCCGGGACCTGACGGTGTCCCCGTCCACCGCGGCCTCGGCGGCCGCGGCCCTCGGCGGCGACGCCGGCTCGGTGCAGGTCGCCGAGCTGCACGCGCCGTTCACTCATCAGCAGCTGATCCTGCGCGAGGCGATCGGGCTGGGGCCGGACACCCGGATCAACCCGTCCGGCGGCGCGCTGGCCGGCAACCCGATGTTCGCCGCCGGGCTGGAGCGGATCGGCTACGCCGCCCGGGCCATCTGGTCGGGCTCGGCGCAACGGACGCTGGCGCACGCCACCAGCGGGCCCGCGCTGCAACAGAATCTGGTCGCCGTGATGGAAGGTCGGGACAAGTGAGCAAGCAACTCGCGGCGGTGCTGGGCACCGGGCAGACCCGCTACGTGGCCAAGCGCAAGGACGTGTCGATGAACGGCCTGGTGCGCGAGGCGATCGACGCCGCGCTGGCCGACGCCGGGGTCACCATGGCCGATATCGATGCGGTGGTGGTCGGCAAGGCACCGGACTTCTTCGAGGGCGTGATGATGCCCGAGCTGTTCATGGCCGATGCCACCGGCGCGACGAACAAGCCGCTGATCCGGGTGCACACCGCCGGCTCGGTGGGCGGCACCACGGCGATCGTGGCGGCCAGCCTGGTGCAGGCCGGCAAGTACCGCCGGGTGCTGACCATGTCGTGGGAGAAGCAGTCCGAGTCCAACGCGATGTGGGCGCTGAGCATCCCGGTGCCGTTCACCAAGCCGGTCGGCGCGGGCGCGGGCGGCTACTTCGCCCCGCACGTGCGGGCCTACATCCGCCGCTCCGGCGCGCCGACTCACATCGGCGCGATGGTGGCGGTCAAGGACCGGCTCAACGGCGCCCGCAACCCGCTGGCGCATCTGCACCAGCCGGACATCACCGTGGAGAAGGTGCTGGCCTCGCCGATGCTGTGGGATCCGATCCGCTACGACGAGACCTGCCCGTCCTCCGACGGCGCGGCGGCCATGGTGATCGGTGACGAGGCCGCGGCCGACGCCCGAATCGCCGACGGCCACCCGGTGGCCTGGATCAACGCCACCGCGCTGCGCACCGAACCGCTGGCGTACGCCGGCCGCGACCAGGTCAACCCGCAGGCCAGCCGGGACGCCGCGGCGGCGCTGTGGCGCGACGCGGGCATCACCAACCCGATCGAGGAGATCGACGTCGCGGAGGTGTACGTGCCGTTCTCCTGGTACGAGCCGATGTGGCTGGAGAGCCTCGGGTTCGCCGCCGAGGGCGACGGCTGGAAGCTGACCGAGGCCGGCGAGACGGCGATCGGCGGGAAGATCCCGTTCAACCCGTCCGGCGGCGTGCTGTCGTCGAATCCGATCGGCGCCTCCGGGATGATCCGGTTCGCCGAGTCCGCGATCCAGGTGATGGGCAAGGGCGGCGACCACCAGGTCCCGGGCGCCCGCAAGGCCCTCGGGCACGCCTACGGCGGCGGCGCGCAGTACTTCTCCATGTGGGTGGTGTCGGCCGACAAGCCGAAATCCCCCAGCTGACCCGCCAATCGTTGCACATAACGCGGACAAAACTGTAACGTGTTCTAGTTAAGAGCATCAGGGAGGCGCGATGACCACCGAAACAGCCCACAGCAGCATTCGTGAGATCGACACCGGGGACCTGCCGGACCGCTACGCACGCGGCTGGCACTGCCTGGGGCCGGTGACGACCTTCCAGGACGGCGAGCCGCACAGCGTGCACGCCTTCGGCACCAAGCTGGTGGTCTTCGCCGACTCCGCCGGCGAGATCAAGATCCTGGACGCCTACTGCCGGCACATGGGCGGGGACCTGTCCCAGGGCACCATCAAGGACGACAACATCGCCTGCCCGTTCCACGACTGGCGCTGGGGCGGCGACGGCAAGTGCAAGCTGGTGCCGTACGCCAAGCGCACCCCGCGGCTGGCCCGCACCCGCGCCTGGCACACCGACGTGCGCGGCGGCCTGCTGTTCGTCTGGCACGACCACGAGGGCAACCCGCCGCAGCCGGAGGTCCGGATCCCGGAGATCCCGGAGTGGTCCGGCGGCGAGTGGACCGACTGGAAGTGGAACTCGATGCTGATCGAGGGCTCCAACTGCCGGGAGATCATCGACAACGTCACCGACATGGCGCACTTCTTCTACATCCACTACGGCCTGCCGACGTTCTTCAAGAACGTCTTCGAGGGCCACATCGCCAGCCAGTACCTGACCAACCTGGGCCGCCCGGACGTCGCCGACCTCGGCACCGCCTACGGCGAGTCGAAGCTGGAGTCCGAGGCGTCCTACTTCGGCCCGTCCTTCATGATCAACTGGCTGCACAACACCTACGGCGGGTTCAAGGCCGAGTCCATCCTGATCAACTGCCACTACCCGGTCACCCAGGACACCTTCATGCTGCAGTGGGGTGTCATCGTGGAGAAGCCCAAGGGCCTCGACGAGGCCACCACCGAGAAGCTGGCCGAGGCGATGACCTCCGGGGTGACCAAGGGCTTCCTGCAGGACGTGGAGATCTGGAAGCACAAGACCCGGATCGACAACCCGCTGCTGGTCGAGGAGGACGGCCCGGTCTACCAGATGCGCCGCTGGTACCAGCAGTTCTATGTCGACGTCGCCGACGTGACCGCGGAGATGACCGACCGCTACGAGCTCGAGGTGGACACCACCGCGGCGGTGGCGAAGTGGAACGTCGAGGTGGCCGAGAACCTCAAGCGCCAGGAGCAGGAGGCCTAGAGATGGACGGCCCGGACGTCGACGGCCTGGCCCGGTCCATGGCACTGCTGGCCGGCGGGCACGACGACGGGCACGCCCATCCCCAGCACCCCGGCGACGGGGCGCCCGGCGCACGGTCCTGGGGCAAGGCCCCGGACTATCACGACGATCCGGCCCGGGCGGCGGCCGCGCAGGCCGCCACCGCGGCCGATCGGCAGCGCTATCTGACCGCGGGACTGGCGCCGGTGGACTGCCGGCACTGCCACGCCCAAGTGTCGGTGAAGAAGCTCGGACCGGAATACACCGCCGTGCAGTGGAATTCTGCCGCGGCGGCGCGCTGCGCGCACTTCGCCGAGGTGCGCGCGGCCGGCGGGGACAGCGGCCGGGAGCGGTCCTGCCCGCGACTGGCGGACAGCATCAAACACGCCGTCGCCGAGGGATGCCTGGAAGCGTTCTCCAGTGCGCCATCCCCCGGCGACGGGTAGTGCTCGGTCTTTCTTCAGTTCAGCGCGTCGACGATCGACAGCGCCTGGCCCACACCGGCGATGATCGACGCCAGCCGAATCGCCTCGAAGATCGCCGGCTTGGACAGCCCGGCCTCACGGACGACGGCCTCGTGCGCGCCGACGCAGTGTTCGCAGCCGTTGATGGCCGAGACGGCCATCGACCACAGCTCGAAATCTTCTTTGGGCACACCGGGATTGCCGATGATGTTCATCCGCAGGCCGACCCGCTGGTCGTCGTACCGGCCGTCCAGGTAGCCCCGGCCGCGGTAGAACACGTTGTTCATCCCCATGATGGCGGCCGCGCCGAGTGCGGCGTGGTAGGCCTCCGCGGACAGGATGTCCAGCGCGTCCTCGGCGATCTCCTTGAGCAGGCCGGGGTGGCGCGTGGCGGCCGCGGTGGCCACCAGCGCTCCCCACAGCTGCTGCTCAGTGAGCTCGGTCGACCGCGCGATCGAGCCGAGGTTGAGCTTGAGATCCTTGGCGTACTCGGGAAGGGCTTCCTTGAGTGCGTCGATGCTCAAGGCTTACACCGCCTCGTTGAGCAGCTCACCGACGTTGATGGTCGGGTCACCCTTGCGCCAGTTGCAGGCGCACAGCTCGTCGGACTGCAGCGCGTCGAGCACCCGCAGCACCTCGTCGACGTTGCGGCCCACCGAGCCCGCGGTCACCGAGACGAACTGGATGACGTTGTCCGGGTCGATGATGAAGGTGGCGCGGTCGGCCACCCCGTCGGCGTTGAGCACGCCGGCCGCCTCGACCAGGTCCCGCTTGAGGTCGCTGGCCATCGGGAACGGCAGCGTCTTGAGGTCCTCGTGCTGGGCACGCCACTGGAAGTGCACGAACTCGTTGTCGGTCGAGACGCCGATCACCTTGGTGTCGCGGTCCTCGAAGTCCTCGTTGGCCTTGCCGAACGCGGCGATCTCGGTCGGGCAGATGAAGGTGAAGTCCTTCGGCCAGAAGAACACCACGCGCCACTTACCGGGGGCGTCATCGCTGGTCACGGTGGTGAAGTAGTCGTCGGGCGACGCGGCGTTGACGGCGGACAGATCGCCACCGACGACGGCGGTCATGGTGTAGGCCGGGAACTCGTCACCGATAGTCAACACGGGCATCAGAAGACACTCCTTCATTGGATTCGATCAAGTTTACGTATCCATTGTGCCTGTAATCCGACGCCGGGGACAGGCTATGACGCCCGTTGTGGGTGAACTCACAGATCGGCGAAGCGCTCCCGGACCGCGCCGGCGGTCAAACCGTAGTCGGCCAGCGCGTAGCTGTGCCGCGGGGCCCGCGGACCGCGCCGGCTCTCCTCGTGCATGTCCACCATCGCCGCCCGCGCGTCCTCGGTCAGCGGCAGATCGAAGTGGGTGTAGATGCCGGCCACCGTGCCGACCGGGTCGGCGACGAAGTCGGCGTAGTCGACGTCACAGAACTGCGCCGGGTCGTGGCGAGCCCGCTCGGTGTTGAACAGCGACAGCCCGCGCGACCAGGTGTCCATCGCGTCGGCGCCGATCTGCGCGCCGACGAAGGTGTTCGACCAGCCCGCGGTGGTGTGCGCCGACAGCGAGCACATCGACGCCATGATCGTCTCGGCCGGCCGGTGGCACTGCACCACCAGCGCGTCCGGGTAGGTGGCCAGCAGCGCCTCCAGCGCGAACAGGTGACTGGGGTTCTTCAGCACCCAGCGCTTGCCGATGTCGTTGAGTCCGATCAGCTGCAGGTTGCGCCGGTGCCGCGCATAGGATTTCGTCCAGTCCTGGCTGGCCAGCCAGTGCGCGTAGCCGGGCAGATGCGCCAGCGTCTCGTAGGACACCGAGTGCAGCGACTGCCGCAGCAGCTGCCAGCACTCCTCCACCTCGGCCGCCGACATGAAGTGCAGCCCCATATATTCGGGGTCCTCGTTGTGCGCCTTGGCGAACTGGGCGTCGAGCTGGGCGAACACCGGATTGGCCGCCCAGGTGTCCCGCGGCGGGCGCGGCTGCGGGAACTCCGCCAGCCACAGCTGCAGCCCCTGGTGCCCCGGATCGGCGGTCAGCAGCCGGTGCAGCGCGGTGGTGCCGGTGCGCGGCAGGCCGGTGACGAAGATCGGCCGCTCGATCGGCACCGCGGCGTAGCCGGGGTTGGCCTTCCAGGCCGCCTCCGACATCAGCCTGGCCACCAACGCATTTCGCAGGAAGAACCGGCTCATCTTGCTGCCGAGCTCGGTCAGTCCGGCCTCGTCGCGGTAGGACTCCAGCAGCACGCCGAGGGCCTGCAGGTAGTTGTCGTCGTCGCCGCCGAAGTCGTCGAGGCCGACCACCTTGGTCGCCGAGGCGTGCAGGTCCTCGACGGTGCCGACATCGGTGCGACTCACGCCTTGTACTCCCCGCAGTTGACATCCAGGGTCTGGCCGGTGATGCCGCTGGACAGCTCGCTGGCGAAGAACAGCACCGCCGAGGCCACCTCGTCCTCGGTGGGCAGCCGCTTGAGATCCGACGCCGCGGCGGTGGCGTCGTAGATCTGCTCGACGGTCATGTTGTACTTGCCGGCCTGATGCGCGAAGTACCCCTTGAGGGTGTCGCCCCAGATGTACCCGGGCACCACGGAATTCACCCGGATGCCGGCCTCGCCGAGCTCGGTGGCCAGCGACTGCGACATCGCCAGCAGCGCGGACTTGGCCATCTTGTAGGCACCGTATTTGGCCTGGGAGTGCCGGATCACCATGGAGTTGACGTTGACCACCGAACCGTCGGTGTCGGTCAGCGCCGGGGTGAAGCCCTGGGTCAGCCGCAGCGCACCGAGCACGGTCAGCTCGATGGCCTCCCGGATGTGCTCAAAGCTGGTGGCGGCCAGCGGTTTCATCGACGGCACCCGGAACGCATTGTTGATCAGCACGTCGACCCGGCCGTAGGCCTGCAGCGACCGGGCGACCAGGTTGTCCACCTGCTCGCCGTCGGTGATGTCGGTGCCGACGCAGACCGCCCGCCGGCCCAGCCCGGCGACCTCCTCGGCCACCTGTTCCAGGCGTCCCACGGTGCGGGCGGCCAGCACCAGATCCGCGCCGGCCCCCGCGCAGCGCCGGGCCAGCGTGCTGCCCAGCGCGGGCCCCACGCCGCTGATCACGACGACCTTGTCCTCCAACAGTCCGCTCATCGGTCAGCCCAACATCCTCTCGGCGATTTGTCGCTGCCGCAAGGCAATTCGCTCGCGCCAGTGCTCCGGTGAAATCCGGTTCGATTCGTGGTACGGCAGCACCCGGGGCAGCTCGTCGGCGCCGACCACGGCAACCGTCGGCCCGTCGGCGGCGGTCAGCTCCCGGGACAGTCGCTGCCAGCGGAACTGCAGATAGCCGCGCCGGTGCCCGGTGGTCTCACACCAGTTGGTCAGCCCGGGGTTGCGTTCGGCGACCACGATGCGGATCTTGCCGTCCGGGTCGACCTGCGCCTGGGTGCCGTTCAGCGAGGTCTGGTGGTTGATGTAGTCCAGCGAGATGTACCACAGGCTGCCCAGCTGGAAGCCCAGGTACGGCGCGTCGGACGCCGGCAGGGTGATGATCATGGCCTGATCGGGGCCCAGGTCGTAGTGCCCGACCGAGGAGTACTGGGTGGCCAGCCCGCCGGGGGTCAGCCGCGGCGCCACCATGGTGTTGACCGGCAGGTTCAGATAGAACCACTGCGGGAACGCCAGCCAGGTCTTGACCCGCTGCACCAGCTGCCGGCCGGCCACCTCGTAGCGCCGCCGCAGCAGCGCCGGGGTCACCGGGTCGGGCGCGGTGCCCGCGGTGTCGGTGCGCTCGACGGTGAGCACGCCGCGGCGCGCCGACCAGTCGTTGTACACCTCGCGAATCAGCAACTGCGACGGGGCATCCGGGGTGATCCGCCACTCGAAGCTGCCGTCCGCGGCGACCTGCAGGTCCCGGTCGTCGAACGCGGCCTGGCTCGGCGGCACGTTGGCGTCGGTGTACTCCCCGCCGAGCAGCTGGAAGCTCAGGTCAGTGGTCTGCCCGCGCCGGCCGCGCACCACGTACTCGTGGCCGGGCACCACCCGGGTGCCGAAGTACAGGGTGTCCGGATTGTCCAGGCCCATCTTGGTGAACGGGCCGGTGCCGGACTGCAGGTGCGGGTGGTCGCGGTCGTAGTCGAAGGCCAGGTGCAGGCAGCCGGCGATGCAGCCGGCCAGGTACTGCAGGCCCTCGGCCAGGTCCGCCTCGGTCTCGATGTGCGGCGCCGCGGCCACCAGGGCCTCGGCCTCGGCGATGGCGTCGAGCAGGGGCTGGGAAAACATCGAACTCCCATGTTGTTCCAATATTCTACCGATGCGGTAGATTCTTGTAATGACAGTAGGACCTGTGCCCGGGGACGTCAATCGCCCGGCCGGTCGGCGCGGCTCCCCACCCACCGACCGGGTGATCGCCGTGCTGGAGTTCCTCGCCGCCCATCCGGGCGATCGATTCGGGCTGTCCGAGCTGGCCCGCCGCCTCGAGCTGTCCAAGCCGACCTGCCTGGGCATCCTGACCGCGCTGACCGGCGCCGGCTACCTGGTCCGCGACGACGGCGACACCGGCCGGGACAAGACCTATCGGCTGGGTCCGGCGCTGATCGCGCTGGGACACCGGGCCCAGGAGGCCCTGCGGGTCAGCCCGGCCGCCCGCGCCGAGCTGGGCGCGCTGGCCGCCGAGTTCGGCACCGCCGCGGCGGTGTCCGCGGTGATCGAGGACCGGATCACCGTGCTGGATCTCATCGGGCCGCCGGGGGTCGACGTCGGCGTCACGATCGGCCAGTCCTACCCGTTCGCCCCGCCGGTCGGGCTGATGTTCGTGCTGTGGGACCCGGCGGCGCTGCGGGGCTGGCTGGCCCTGGCGCCCACCGTGCCGCTGCGCACCGATTCGGCCCGGCTCGATCTGGTCGTCGCGGCCTGCCGGTCGGCCGGCTACCTGGTGGAACGCCAGACCCCGGCGGGCCGGCGGCTCTACGCCCTGCTGGCCGGGGTGTCCGGCACGCTGCCCGACGAGCTGCGGGCGCTGCTGCGCGAACTCGTCGCCGACATCGGCGAGCGGGTCTATCTGCCCGGCGAGAACCCGGGCAGCGACCGGCACGACATCAGCGTGATCTCGGCACCGGTGTTCGACCAGCACCGCCGCCAGGCCATGGTGCTGTCGCTGCACATCGGCCACCCGCTGACCGACGCCGAGATCACCGCGCGGGCCGGGGCGCTGGTCGCCGCGGCGGACCGGATGACCGCGCAGTTGTCCGGGGGCGCCGGCCGCTGAGGGCCCTCAGATGCCCGACAGCGCGCTCAGCGCGTCGCTGGGCGACACCTGCAGGTTGCAGCGGTTCTTGAAGTCGTTGAGCGGGGCCTGGATCGCCCGGATGTCGTTGGCCTCGACCGGGTGCTCGTTGAAGTAGCCGTCGAGCTGGCCGACCGCGATGAACGCCGGCTGCCGGGTGATCTCGATCAGCGCGCCGTTGGTCTCCGGATGCTTGTCCAGGTAGTCGGCCAGCTTGCTGTTCACCCCGGCCGAGGTGCGGGCCAGCTCGGCGGCGTTGCAGTCATCGGCGGCCGCCACCGGCGACTCCGTGCTGGTCGACTCCGTGCTGGTCGATTCGGCGGTGGACTCCGACGTCGCGGTCGCCTCCGACGACGGGGTCGCCTCCGACGTCGGGGCGGTGTCGGTGGGCTCGGCGGCCGCCGACGGCATCAGCGCGACGGTACCGGCGGCCACGCCGATCGCGGCGACGGCGGCGAACAGCCCACGACGGGCGGGGGTCACGGCGAGACGAGTCACATGCACTCCTTTGTTGGCGCAACGCACTCCCGTGGCTCGGGAGTCCTACAGAAGGTGTGTCGTCGGGACCCCGCGCCCGCGTTACTTTCGGGGTCGGTGTGAGATCGAACCGGATCCGCGAAACAGAGAGGCGCCCATGCTCACCTTCACCCATCAGGACACCCTGCGAGAGGTCAGCACACCCGCGGGTGTGCTCCGCTACCACGAGGCCGGCGACGGACCGCCGCTGCTGTTGCTGCACGGATCCGGGCCCGGGGTGACCGGCTGGCGCAATTACCGCGGCAACCTGGGGTTTTTCGCCGAGCACTTCCGCTGCCTGGTGCTGGAGTTCCCCGGTTTCGGGGTCAGCGACGACTTCGGTGGGCATCCGCTGCTCGATGCCCAGCGCGCGGTGGCGGAGTTCACCGACACGCTCGGCCTGGACCGGGTGGACATCATCGGCAATTCGATGGGCGGCGGCGTCGGGATCAGCTTCGCGATCAACAACCCCGAGCGGGTCGGCAAGCTGGTCACCATCGGCGGGATCGGGACCAACATCTTCAGCCCCGGGCCCAGCGAGGGCATCCGGCTGCTGCAGGAGTTCACCGAAAACCCGACCCGCGAGCGGCTCATCGAGTGGCTGCACGCCATGGTCTACGACCCGGCCCTGGTCACCGAGGAGCTGATCGAGGAACGCTGGGCGCTGGCCAGCGACCCGGCCGCGCTGGAGTCGGCCCGCCGGATGTACGGCAAGGCCGCGTTCGCCGCGATGATGGCCATGATGCGCCGCGCCGACGTCCCGATGCCGTGGGCGGTGATGCACAAACTCACCGTGCCAACGCTGCTGACCTGGGGCCGCGATGACCGGGTCAGCCCGTTGGACATGGCGCTGATCCCGATGCGCACCATCCCCGACGCGGAGTTCCACGTCTTCCCGAACTGCGGCCACTGGGTGATGATCGAGGCCAAGGCCGCGTTCCAGCGGACCGTGCTGCCCTTCCTTACCGGTTAGGCGCCACCACCCGGCCCTCGGCCTGTTCGCGCTGGATTTCCAGGGCGATGTCGATGAGCTGATCCTCCTGCCCGCCGATCAGCTTGCGCTGCCCGGCCCGGTGCAGCAGCAGGTGCGCGGGCACCCCGTACCGCTCGGACTGCCGGATGGCGTGCTTGAGGAAGCTGGAGTACACCCCGGAGTAGCCCATGATCAGCGCGTTGCGGTCCAGCAGGCACTCGGCCGGCATGGCCGGGGCGACCACCTCTTCGGCGGCGTCGGCGATGTCGAAGAAGTCGATGCCGGTCTTGACGCCGATCTTGTCGAACACCCCGATCAGCGCCTCCACCGGGGCGTTGCCGGCCCCGGCGCCGAACCGCCGGCAGCTGCCGTCGATCTGCTTGGCGCCGGCGCGGACCGCCTCCACCGAGTTGGCCACCCCCAGCCCCAGGTTCTCGTGCCCGTGGAAACCGACCTGGGCGTCGTCGCCGAGCTCGGCGACCAGCGCCGCGACCCGGTCGGACACCCCGTCGAGCACCAGCGCGCCGGCCGAGTCCACCACGTACACGCACTGGCAGCCGGCGTCGGCCATGATCCGGGCCTGCTGGGCCAGCTTCTCCGGGCTGATGGTGTGGCTCATCATCAGGAACCCGACGGTCTCCAGGCCCAGGTCGCGGGCCAGCCCGAAGTGCTGCTCGGAGACGTCGGCCTCGGTGCAGTGGGTGGCGATCCGGCAGATCGCGCCGCCGTTGCCCTGGGCCTCCTTGATGTCCTCCTTGGTGCCCAGTCCGGGCAGCATCAGGAAGGCGATCTTGGCATCGCGGGCGGTCTCGGCGGCGAGCCTGATCAGCTCCTGCTCGGGGGTCTTGGAGAACCCGTAGTTGAAGCTGGAGCCGCCCAGCCCGTCCCCGTGGGTGACCTCGATGACCGGCACCCCGGCGGCGTCCAGCGCCCCGACAATGGACACCACCTCGTCGGCGGTGAACTGGTGGCGCTTGTGGTGCGAACCGTCGCGCAGCGACGTGTCGGTGATCCGGACGTCCCAGACGTCGCTCATGAAGATCTCGGTCATGCTGTGACTCCCTGCATCCGCTGCGACATTGCCTCGCCGACCTTGGTGGCGGCGGCCGTCATGATGTCGAGGTTGCCCGCGTACGGCGGCAGATAGTCGCCGGCGCCCTCGACCTCGATGAACGTGGTGACGACGTGATTGCCGCCGTTGACCACCGACGGCTCGTCGAACTGCGGCTCGTTGAGCAGCCGGTAGCCCGGCACATAGCTCTGCACCTCGGCGACGACGTCCTTGATCGACGTCACGATGGCGTCCCGGTCGGCGTCCTCGGGGATCGCGCAGAAGATGGTGTCGCGCATGATCATCGGCGGATCGGCCGGGTTCAGGATGATGATCGCCTTGCCGCGACGCGCCCCGCCGATGGTCCGCACCCCGGCGCTGGTGGTCTTGGTGAACTCATCGATGTTGGCCCGGGTGCCCGGACCGGCCGACGCCGAGGACACCGACGCCACGATCTCGGCGTAGGGCACCTCGCCGCCACCGGCGGCCACCGCCCGGCTGACCGCGTAGACGATCGGGATGGTCGCCTGCCCGCCGCAGGTGATCATGTTGACGTTCGGCGCATCGAGGTGCTCGCGCAGGTTGGCCGGCGGGATCACCGCCGGGCCGACGGCGGCCGGGGTCAGGTCGATCGCCCGGATGCCGGCCTCCTCGTAGCGCGGGGCGGCATCGCGGTGCACGTAGGCGCTGGTCGCCTCGAACAGGATGTCCGGCTTCTCGTCGAGCTCGAGCAGCCATTCGGCGCCCTTGTGACTGGTCTCCAGGCCCAGCGTGCGGGCCCGGGCCAGACCTTCGGAATCCGGGTCGATGCCGACCATCCAGCGCGGCTCCAGCCAGTCCGAGCGCAGCAGCTTGTACAGCAGGTCGGTGCTGATATTGCCCGACCCGACGATGGCGACCGACTTCTTCTCAGCCATATCTTCTCCCTATTCGAACGACAGCCGGACCGAACCCAGCCCGGTGAAATCGGCGACGAACTCGTCGCCGGGGCGCGCGTCGATGGCGCGCGTACACGATCCGGGCAGCACCACATCACCGGCGCGCAGCCGCACGCCGAAGCTCTCGACCTTGCGGGCCAGCCAGGCCACCGCGGTGACCGGGTTGCCCAGCACCGCGTCGCTGCGGCCCTCGGCGATCACCTCGCCGTTGCGGCGCAGCACCGCGTCGATCGCCCGGATGTCGATGTCCTTGGGCGACACCCGCTGCTCGCCGAGCACCCAGCCGGCCGAGGAGGCGTTGTCGGCGATGGTGTCGCACAGCTTGATCTGCCAGTTGGTGATCCGGGTGTCGATCAGCTCGATCGACGGCACGAACGCGGCGGTGGCGGCCAGCACGTCGTCCTCGGTGCAGTTCGCGCCGGGCAGGTCGTCGGCCAGGATGAAGCCCACCTCGACCTCCACCCGCGGGTACAGGAACCGGCCGGCCGGCACCGGGACGTCCTGGAACACCGCCATGTCGTCGAGCAGGTGACCGTAGTCCGGCTCGTCGACGCCCATCATCTGCTGCATCGCGGCGCTGGACAGGCCGACCTTGTGGCCGATCACCTTCGCGCCGCCGGCCACCCGCTCGCGGATGTTGATCAGCTGGATCTCGTAGGCGTCGACCACGTCGATGTCGGGATGAGCGTCGGTCAGCGGCGCGATCGGCGTCCGGCTGCGCTCGGCCTCGGCCAGCTGGGCGGCGAGCGCCGCACGGGTCTGGGCATCGAGCATTGTGCTAATTCCCCTCACTGGTTTGACCGGGACAGTTGTCGCCGACCCAGGCAATTCTATAACGTGTTCTACATGACGATGCAGGAGTACGACGTCGTGGTGGTCGGCAGCGGTGGCGCCGGCATGGTCGCCGCCCTCACGGCCGCCCGCCAGGGTCTTTCCACAGTAATGGTTGAGAAGGCCGCGCACTACGGCGGTTCCACCGCCCGGTCCGGCGGCGGGGTGTGGATCCCGAACAACGAGGTGCTGGCCCGCGCCAAGGTCACCGACACCCCCGAGCAGGCGGCCAAGTACCTGCACGGCCTGGTCGGCGACGTGGTGCCCGCCGAGAAGATCGACACCTACCTGCAGCGCAGCCCGGAGATGCTGTCCTTCGTGCTGGCCAACTCGCCGCTGAAGCTGTGCTGGGTGCCGAACTACTCCGACTACTACCCGGAGGCCCCCGGCGGCCGGGCCGGCGGCCGGTCGGTGGAACCCAAGCCGTTCAACGCCAAGAAGCTCGGCGCGGATCTGGCCGGGCTGGAGCCGCCGTACGGCAAGGTGCCGATGAACATGGTGGTGCTGCAGCAGGACTACGTGCGACTCAACCAGCTCAAGCGCCACCCGCGCGGCGTGCTGCGCAGCCTGAAGGTCGGCGCCCGCACGGTGTGGGCGAACGCGACCGGTAAGCACCTGGTCGGGATGGGCCGCGCGCTGATCGCCCCGCTGCGTATGGCGCTGCGCGATTCCGGTGTGCCGGTCCGGTTGAACACCGCGCTGACCGACCTCTACACCGAGGACGGCGCGGTGCGCGGGGTGTACGTGCGCGACACCAACGCCGCCGAGGGCGCCGAGCCGGAGCTGATCCGGGCCCGCCGCGCGGTGATCCTGTGCAGCGGCGGGTTCGAGCACAACGCGGAGATGCGGCGCAAGTACCAGCGCGCCCCGATCACCACCGAGTGGACCGTCGGCGCGACCGCCAACACCGGTGAGGGCATCGTCGCCGCCGAGAAGCTCGGCGCCGCACTGGAACTCATGGAGGACTCCTGGTGGGGCCCGACGGTGCCGCTGGAGGGCGCGCCGTGGTTCGCGCTGTCCGAACGCAACTCGCCCGGCTCGATCATCGTCGACATGTCCGGCCGCCGGTTCATGAACGAGTCGATGCCCTATGTGGAGGCGGTGCACCACATGTATGGCGGCCAGTACGGCCAGGGCGACGGCCCGGGCGAGCACATCCCGGCCTGGCTGATCTTCGACCAGCAGTACCGCGACCGGTACATCTTCGCCGGACTGCAGCCGGGACAGCGGATCCCGCGCAAGTGGATGGAGTCCGGGGTGATCGTCACCGCCGGCACCCTCGACGAGCTGGCCGACAAGACCGGGCTGCCGGCCGGCGCGCTGCACGCCACCGTGGAGCGGTTCAACGGCTTCGCCCAGACCGGCGTCGACGAGGACTTCCACCGCGGCGAGAGCGCCTACGACCGCTACTACGGCGACCCGACCAACAAGCCGAACCCGAACCTGGGCCAGATCGGCAAGCCGCCGTACTACGCGGCCAAGATGGTGCCCGGCGACCTGGGCACCAAGGGTGGGGTGCGCACCGATGTGCACGGCCGCGCGCTGCGCGACGACGATTCGGTGATCGAGGGCCTCTACGCGGCGGGTAACGTCAGCTCGCCGGTGATGGGCCACACCTATCCCGGCCCCGGCGGCACCATCGGACCCGCCATGACCTTCGGATACCTGGCGGCCCTGCACGCCGCCGGAAAGGCCTGACCGCTATGCCCATCGATCTCGACATCGCCATCGGCGCCGAGCTTGAGCCGGTCGAATTCTCTTGGACCAGCAGCGACATTCAGCTCTATCACCTCGGCCTCGGCGCCGGCGCGGACCCGATGGATCCGCGCGAGCTGCGCTACCTGCTCGACGGCACCCCGCAGGTGCTGCCCACCTTCGGCAACGTCGCGCAGAGCTTCCACCTGACCACCCCGCCGGAGGTGAAGTTCCCCGGCATCGACATCGAGCTGAGCCGGGTGCTGCACGCCAGCGAGGGCATCTCCGCGCCGGGCCCGATCCCGGCCACCGGCACCGGGGTGGCCGTCACCCGCTTCACCGAGATCTGGGACAAGGGCAAGGCCGCGGTGATCTGGTCGGAGACCACCGTCACCGATCCGGCCGGCGCCCTGCTGTGGACCCAGAAGCGGTCCATCTTCGCCCGCGGCGAGGGCGGCTTCGGCGGCGACCGCGGCCCGTCGACCTCCGCCGAAACCCCGGACCGGGCGCCGGATCTGGAGCTGGACATCCCCACCCTGGGGCAGCAGGCGCTGCTCTACCGGCTGTGCGGTGACCGCAACCCGCTGCATTCCGATCCCGGCTTCGCCGCAGCGGCCGGCTTCGACCGGCCGATCCTGCACGGGCTGTGCACCTACGGGATGACCGCCAAGGCGCTCACCGATGCGCTGCTCGACGGCGACGCCGCCGCGGTCGGCTCCTACAGCGCCCGGATGGCCGGGGTGGTGTTCCCCGGCGAGACCCTGCACCTGGCGGCCTGGCAGACCGACGCCGGCTACCTGGGCACCCTGACCGTGCCGGCCCGGGACAACGCGGTGGCACTGGCCGGGGTGGAGTTCAGCGCCCGCTGACCACGACTCGCACCGGCTACCGCAACCCGCCCACCAGCCGGTACTGCAGGTCCTGAACGAATGGCCGTTCGGTCACCGGGATCTCGGACCGCGCGGCGGCCACCACGACGCCGCCGCGCGTCAGGGTTGCCCGAAAGACACCGGGGCGCAACGGTGCCAGGCAGATGCCACGGCCGGCGCCGGCCTGGCAGACCACCCGTTGATCACCGCCGACGATGTCGATTCTGCCGGGGGCGGTGGCGAAACTCACCACCTCGATGGCATCCCGCGGCGCGGTGCTGTCCGGAACCGGGTGCATCAACAGCGTTTCCGGATACACCGGACGGGCCGCGGCCGGTTGGCTGCGGTAGGAGGCGAAGAGCGCATCGCGGGTGATCCGGGGTGGCCGGCCCCATTTGAATCTGGCGATGTCGTAGGCGTTGACGTCGAGTATTCGCCAGCCGTGCGCCACCGACGGCGCCATCGCCGTCGACTCGGCGTAGTCGTTCCAGGTGATCAGTTGAACCCATTCGGCCCGCTTCTCAATCGCAAGCTGCCACGCCATTCGATTGGTCGTCCCGTTCCAGGACTCCTCGAAGGTGCCGCTCCGGGGCCTGCTGTCCTGATAGGGGATCGGCTGCATCCAGATCTTTCCGCGAGAATGCGCTTGATCGATCAGATCACCCGGAGACCCACGGGCACGATCCGACAGGGTCATGCCGAGCGGATTCCGGCCGCCCCAGGCCGAGAATCCGTAGGAGATCGCATCGTATTGACCGATGTTGTCCGATACGTCGACAAAGACCGGGACGAAGGCAACCCTGGTGCGAAGCTTCGCGTTCAGGGCGCGCAGCGCGGCAGCCCACCAGTCCGGCGGGCGACGTTCCGCGGCGAAGGCACCGAGTACCGGCCGGCCATCGGGAAGCCGATACGCCGCCGGCGATATCAGGTAGGCCGCGATGTCCGCCACGAACTCATCGAAGGAAAGGCCGAGCAGCGGCCCGGCCATGTCGGCGGTGACGAGGATGTCGAAACCGCCGCTTCCTGCGGCGGCCGTCAGGAGGTTGTCAACGGTGTCGGACTGCGATCGCGCCAGGATGACGTCGACGGCGAATCCATCTATGCCCACCGACTTCGCCTGAGCCATCTCGGTGGCAATGTCAGCCAACTGCCAGCCCGAATGGTCGATGCGCGGACGCGGTACCGGTCGGTCCCGCAGCAGCCCGCCGTAGCCGGCGTGGATGCCGCCTTCCCCTTCCGGGGTGAGGTACTCGCGCTGGTAATAGTCCGCGGCCCCGTCCTGGTTGTCGATCGAGATGGGAAAATTCGGCATGTAATGCGCGAATACCTTGCGCGGGGTCGGTCCGGTGGGAAGATCAAACGGCAGGTAACCGGTGACGGGATGCTCGACGGCCGGCACCGGCTCCGGCCGCAGCCGGGGAGACCCCAGGACACCGACGGGCGCGGACGCCAACACCAGGGCGAGGACCGCGGTCAGCCGTACCGCCAACGCCCGTACCGCGGCGGTTCTACCCTTGGGCGCCCTACAGATAGCGGCCGTCCACGGTGCTGGACCCTCGGACGAAGTTGACCACCACTCCGAGAACCGGCGTACCACTGAGGCGGGTCCCGGCGACGATCTCCGTCAACGCGCGCTTGGTCCCGCCGGCGGCGACCACGAGCACGACGGCGTCGGCGGCCCCGATCAGCACCTGGGCCTCGACGCATTCGGAAAACGCCGGGCAGTCCCCGATGACGATGTCGGCCCCATCTTTGGCCGCATCGAGGCGAAAGTCGAACGATTCCGCGGTGAGCAGCGCCACCGGACTGACCGGCATGACCGCGACGGACCCCACTTCGGCGAGCCGCGGCGTCGGCTCTTGCCCGTCCGGGCCGACCCACAGTTCGACCACGGATCGTCCGCGTTCGGCGAACGCGCGGCCAAGGGTCCGGGAAACCACGCTCGCACCATCACCACGGCCGGGTGCGACCACCGCCAGCACCGGCGGTTTGCTCAGGTCGGCCAGGCCCCGCAGGGCCGATTCGACGTTGACGCTCAGCCGCAGGCCCGCCTGCCGCAGCCCCTCGTCGGAATCGAAAACCCGGTCCGGATCGGCGTTTCGCGCCAACGCCTTGTTGCGGGCAAACTCCGCGACCACTGGGGATCCGGCGATCGCCTGCACCGCGCCGCGTGAGCGGACCCTGGTGTCGAACTGCTCGAGCAGGTGGATCAGCGCCAGCGCGACGACCAGGGCACCCAGGGCCGCGAGCGTTCCGACCTGCCACAACGGCAGTCCGGCCGGGACCGTGCTGGCGGGGTTCGCCCGGGTCACCACCTGGACCAGTGGCGGGAAGTCGGGGTTGTTGTCGACGAACTCAATCTTCGCCACGTAGGACGCCAGCACATCGCCGTAGGCGTTGGCGATGTTCATCGCCCGCTCCGGACTGGAATCGGCCACCGAAATCATCATCAGGACGGTGTCTTTGACCGACGACGCCGACACCTGGCTGACCAGCTGCTGCGGAGTCTGCGACAGTTGCAGCCGGTCGATGACCCGCTGAGCGAGATCATCGCTCTGGAACATCTTCGCGTAGGTCAGCACCCGCTGCCGGGAGAACAGATCGCCTTGATAGGCGCTGGCCGAGGTCTTGACATCGGGTGCCCGCAGAAAGAGTTCGACCGAGGCCAGATATTTCTGGTCGACGGTGGCGTTGTACCCACTCACCCCGACCAGCGCGACCAGCAGGCAGGCCGCAACAACCCACCACCGCCGACGCAGTGCGATCCGCTCGCGCTTCAAAAGTTCCATGGTCCTCCGAATGCTCGAATCACCGTCGTGACCACGGCCCGCGTGCCGCCACGTTCATCGCCGAACCCTTGGTCGCCATGACGATCCGGCCGAGATACTCGCCGGCCGCCATCCTCAACAGCCGCTCGGCCTCTCGCACCTCTTGATTCGAGGTTCCCGGCGCCTCGGCCACCAACACCGATACCCGGCCCGGGCCGCTCAGATCCAGCGCCTCGACGGATTCGAGCACCGCCGGTGCCGCGACGAGCACGTCCCGGGTGGCCGCCAATCGTTCGAGCACCGCGCTCAGCGCAGCGCGCCGGGGCCGAGGGCGGGCGGCCGACTCGTCCGAACCGCCAAGGGGCAGCCAATCGAATCCACCCACCGGGTCGGGCACCATCGCCTCGGCGAGGGTGCAGCGGCCGGCAGCCACCTCCAGCAGGCCGGGCCCACCCGCCGCCCCGGCAGCCACCGCCGGGTCCGCAACGACGACAACCGCCGGCCGCCGGGCCGGGCCGGCCGCCCCGGCGCCCGCGAGCCGACGGGCGGCATCGAGCACGGCACGGGTGCCGCGGGGCGCGACGAGCAACACCGCGGCCCGGGTGTCTGTGATCGTCTATAGGTAGTCCGTTTCGGCGGGGTTTTCCTGCCAGCTGCGCGGCTGGTTTCCTGCCATTTCAGCGGTAAGAATCCGGCCAGTCGGTGCTGCGGTGGTGTGTCCCTTCGTAGGTTCTCTCGCGGTGCTGCTGCGGTTGTGCAGCGGCTCGTGGAAGGGGAGAACCGGAAAGCAGATGACGATAGCTATGACGATGCAAGAACAGATCCGGAAGCTCGACGCTGCCGGTGTTTCGGCCCGCCAGATCGCCAAGGATCTGGGGATCTCCCGCGACTCGGTCGCGAAATACATTGCCGTGCAGGATTTCTCACCGAAGCCGCCGGTGATTCATCGGCGTCCGGGTGCTTCGGTGCTGACCGGGTTCACGTCGGTGATCGATGAGTGGCTGGCCGAGGATGAGGGTCGGCCCGCAAGCAGCGCCACACTGCCCAGCGGGTCTGTGACCGGCTGGTCGCCGAACACGGGTATGGGGGGTCGTATTCGGCGGTGCAGCGCTATGTGAAGGCCTACCGGGCCGCGCGCCGCGCGCGGCAGGGTTCTCCGAGTTGGTGTGGCCGCCGGGGGTCGGGCAGGTCGACTTCGGGCAGGCCCAAGCGGTGATCGCCGGGGTGATGCAGGTGCTGCACGTGCTGGTGGTCACCTTCCCGCACTCCAACATGCGCTATGTCCAGGCCTATCCGGGGGAAACTGCTGAGAGCGTGTGCCATGGCCTGCGGGTGATCTTCGAGCACATCGGCGGCGCGGCGCGGGAGCTGATTTTCGACAACGCCGCCGGGGCGGGGCGCCGTCGCGGGGAGAAGGTCGTCGAATCGACGCTGTTTGGCGTTCCGCGCGCACTATCGGTGTGCGGCGCGGTACTGCAACCCGTATTCCGGGCATGAGAAGGGCAGTGTGGAGAACGCGGTGGGGTTCTTGCGCCGCAACCTGATGGTCCCCGAACCCGGGCCGAGAGCTTGTCCGGGCTCAACGCGATGCTGCTGGCCCGCTGCGAGGAGCTCGCCGCCACGGGGCATTACCGCAAGCAGACCCCGATCAGTGAACTGTTTGACGCCGACCGGGCCGCGCTGCTGGCGCTGCCCGGTGTCGGGTTCGACCCGGTGCGCTATGTGGCGCGGCGCACCGACAAGACCGGCAGTCTGCTCGTCGAGGGCCGTTCCTACTGCGCCGGGCCGGCGATGGCCGCCCAGACGGTCACCGTCGGAGTGTTTTGACCGCATCGAGTTCCTCGATGCCCACGGCCACCCGGTGATCTCATTGCCGCGGGCCTACACCAACACCACCGAGACGGTGTTCGACCCGGTGGCACTGTTGCCGCTGCTGGCGGCCAAGCCCGGCACCTGGGGCAACTCCCCGGTCCGCGCCCTGGTCAGCGACCCGGTGCGGGACTGGCTCGACGCCGCCGCCGTCCGGGAGCGCCGTGACATGCTCGCCGCGATCCACGCGGCGGCCGGCCCAGCGGGCTTCGGCAACACCATCATCGCCGCGGAGACCGTCATCGCCACCGGCGCCGCGGAACCAGCCGCGGTCGGCATGCTGGCCCGGCGCATCGCCGCCGGCGCCGAACCCCTGGCCTCGGCCGTGGACCTGAGCGTCTACGACACCCTCGCCATCGCCGAGGCCACAGCACTGGACCAAACCGCGATGGCCGCCGCTGACGCCGGGCAGGTGTCGGCGTGAGCGCGGTCAGCGTCGCCGATGTCGTCGCCGCGGGCCGGCAGGCGTATCTGACCGTGGCGGTGCTGCAGGAATGGGCGACCAAGGCCACCCGCGCCAGCGTGAGTATCTCCACGGGATGCTGACCGCGGAGAACGACTCCCGGGCCCGTTCCCGGCGGGCCCGGCTGCTGACCGCCGCCCGGCTGCCCGCAGCCAAATCCCTCGACGGCTACGACTGGACCGCCGTCGGGTTCCCCGACGGCTACGGACGCCAGCAGCTCGCCGACCTGGAATTCCTCGACCACGCCCAAGACCTGATCCTCTTCGGCGATGTCGGGACCGGCAAAACGCATCTGGCCACCGCCTTGGCCGCCGAAGCCTGCCAGCGCGGCATCCCGGCCCGCTACTTCACCACCTCCAGCCTGGTGATGACGCTGCGCCGCGCCAAAGACACCGGCCGCCTCGACCGGGAGCTGGCCACCCTCGCCAAAATCCCGCTGCTGGTCCTCGACGAACTCGGCTACCTACCGATCGACCCCGAAGGAGCGCGGCTGCTGTTCCAGGTCATCTCCGAGGCCTACGAAAAACGCAGCCTCATCATCACCACCAACCTTGAATTCTCGAAGTGGGGAACGGTGTTCGGAGACGACAACATGGCCGCGGCGATCATCGACCGCCTCGTGCACCACGGACGGCTCCTACGCTTCCGCGGCGACTCCTACCGCGTCAGCCACGCCCTCATGAAATGACCCCACCCACCGGACCAGGAAAACCAACAGCGATGACCGAACACCCCTACGCCCACCTCGGCGTCCCCGACGCCACCGAACGAGACCGCCTCAACACCGCGATGCTCACCGGCGACGGCGAATCCGACTTCTACGACGGCACCGGCCGCCCCGCGCCCTAGCCCGACAACTTCGACGATTGGAGCCCCGCCACCAGCCCCCACCGACACCGAACCCCCACCAGCCACCCTTCTGACCCACCCCCTCCGACCACAAATCCACAGTGCCGCAACACAATCCGACCATGACCCAGCCCATCGCCCAACCGCAGCGCTCACATGGCCGGAAATCCCAACAACATGGCCGGAAAATTAGCGCTCAAACGGCCGGAAACCTATTGACAAAACACAACATCGTCGACCTCCCGGCTCTGCCCGGTGAAAAGGCCATCGACTTCTGCGAAGCGGCAGGCGATCTATGGCAGAGCGCGCTGGTCGAGCGGCCTCCCGTGCCCGACTCCGCAGCGTCACTCGTAGTGCTTGAGGTGGTGCGCACCTTTGCACAAGTGACGATGGCAGCGGCGCTGGATGAACGGGTCAGCCGTGCAGCCGCAGAAGCATCCCTAGTTGGGGCATTGGAGGGCGTGCGGAATGACGCGCAGACATGGCTTGACACCGGGACGCCGACCGACGAGGTCATCGCCAGCCGTGTCGAGGCTGTCAAAGCGACGTTCAAGCAAGCCCAGGACGCTGCGGCCAACCGCGTCGCGGAAGCCGAGGCGGACGACGAGTACGCGATCGCCCACCCGTTCGGAGCGATCCTTGGATACCAGGACCCAGCAGTTGAGGCGGACATCATCTTCACGCAGGTATGCGAGTTCACCGAGGACGAGCACAAGCGATACGCGGAGGCCTACGACCGGCTCAAGCGCCAGCTCGACCAGGATCTATTCAGCTACGTCTCCGACATGAGCGACTCGTTCGTCGACGTGGTTTGCAGCGTGCTCCGCGAGATCCAAGACCAGACGTTCTCACTTTCGAACATGGAGGAGCCGCACAAGCGAATCCGGCGCATCCGGTCGGCGCTGATCGCATTTACGAGCGCCGTGCACAGCCATCAGGATCAGACGCTCTACCAGGTCAAGCACAAGTTTGATGACGGGTCAGATGAGCACCTCGCGGTCAAGAAGCTGTTCAATGACATTTACTCCAACTGTTTCGCCTACCGCTGGCTCATCGAACTTCGCCATGTGATGTTGCACGTGAATATGGACGCGTTCACTGTCTCGATGACTGCCAGGCTGCACGGCGACGCGACCATCGAACTCGGCATGAGCCGCTACTGGATGTCGAAGTCATCCGGGGTTATGAAGAAGGCCTACAAGCGAACTGAGCTAGAGGCTATGACCGAAGACCCAAGCGTGCTGGACATGATCAAAGACCTGCAGCCCGCGTTTGGTCCGCTGCAGGATGAAATCGACGCGATCATGTACCCCGCCGCCGAGGTGGCCGAAGACGCTGCGACAGTGCGCACTCTGATCAAGCGATTCAACGGACGGCGCGGACTCTACGCACTTCAGACCGGGCCAGGCTTCACCAGACGTTTTCGCACGCCGTCGTTCTCCCAGCTGGATCCGAGAGTCCTGGCCTTCGCCGACCAGCATGAGGCGAGTGATCAGCAGACATAGCAGGCCCGGCCCGCTATCCAGGAACGCGGCGGCGCAGGTACTCGGGAATTTCCGTGATCGGGCTATCGCGCATCCGCCGCTCGGTGTCGAGTGCACCCACCAGCACGTCGTGGGCCACGAGAGTGCTGCGAGGTCGTCGGGCTGGTGTTGTCCGGCTTGCCAGGTGACCGCCGCTTGTTCGAGGTCGGGCAGGTGCCCGGCGATGCGGGTGGTGCCGGTCTCCAAGCCCTGAAGCAGCGCCGCCGACCGGGCCATCGCATCGCCGCCGCGCCCGCTGCCCTTGGGAGTCCAGGTGGTGACGCGGATCGGGTGCGGCGTCTGAGTCCGGCGAATCGCGTCTTTGACGACCCGCTGATACATCTCGTGTGCCGCGAAACCCTCCACGGCGATCTCCGACGCGCCGACGCCAACAGCCAGATCGACAGCGGCCCTGGCCCATTAATCAGAGGTCATCAGTACGGAGACTTCGGCGATAACGGCCACCACTGGCAATGTCAACCTGAAGTGGCCCCGCTGGGACGGCTAGTTTTGGCCCCACTCGGTGAACGTCGGAGTGGCCGGGCGTGCGGGCTGTTAGCCCCAAAAGGTGCCTGAGGGGTTGCGGTCGATCTCGGTGAGCAAGTCCTCGATGTGCGGAGTGGGTTCGATTAGGTCGTAGCGATGAAACTTGAGGTTGCGGTCTCGCCAGTAGAGGATCCAGGTGTTGGTGGTGGCGGTGTAGCGTAGCCGGGCGATCGGCAGGCTGGTCCAGCCTGGTCCGTAGTCTTCCCGCCAGGGCGCACGCCGCTCGAGGATCGTCAGGTGTCGGGCAGCGACCTCGCATTCGACGCGGACCTGGTGGAGTGCGTGCTCGGGCACTCGTGCGTCACACCACCGTTGAACGCGTGCGACATCGAGGTGGGGTAAGGCCATGTGGTCACCAACGGGGCGAGTCGGTGGCGGCGGTCAGGACATCGTAGGCGGTGTCGAGTTGTCGTTGGCGGCGCCGGTTGGGTTCGTGGTTGGATTCGGCAGCTAGTGCGTCGATCAGTTCGTCAAGTTCAATGTCGGTCAGCGCGAGATGCAGCTCGTCGTTGAGTCCGCGGATCGCGAAAACTGCTCTCTGGCAGTGATTGTCGAGAAGGGGCAGGGTTCTCAGGATCGCAGCGGTGTCAGCGTCGATGATGATGACGTGGCGTGGTTGAGCCGCGGTCAACTGCTGGCGGCGCAGGTCATAGATTGATCCGGCCCAGTTGCTGATGGTGCCGTCGTCACCGCAGTGACTGCAGCGCCAGCCGATGGATTGATCAGGATCGGGGCAGACCACGATGATGCGGCCCGGGCAGCGGCGGTTGGCGGGTCGGCGCCGGCACGGCAGGGCGGTTTCCCACGGGGTGTGGGCGTCCCCGGCGCTAGCGGCGGCGGCGATGCTGGTGAGGTGCTCGGCGAGCTTGAGTGCCGGGCCTGGGACTTCGGGACCCAGGTCGAGGAAGTGCTGCAGATCGGCGACCAACATGACCTGGTCACTGTATCGGCCACGTAGCGCGGCGGCCTGCTTCAGGTTGTGCTGGCGGTGCGTCGTTTGCGGGCATGAGCCAGTCGGTATGAGCTGGTGCCGGTTTCGATGATCTGCCCGGCGAAGGTCAACCGGTCGACAATGGCCGCGCATAACCGTGGGTCGGTGAAGGTTTTGGTCCACGCCGAGAACGGTTCGTTGGAGGCGATCGCCACCGCCGAGCGTTCTTCGCGTTCGGTGAGGACCTGGAACAGCAACTCCGCGCCGCGGCGGTCTAATTGCAGGTAGCCCAGCTCGTCGATCAGCAGAAGATCGACCCGGCCGTAGCGGGTGATCAACTTACTCAGTTGGGCGTCGTCGGCGGCTTCGACGAGCTCGTTGACCAGCTTGCTGGCCAGGGTGTAGCGGACGCGGTAGCCGGCCTCGGCGGCCAGGGTTCCCAGTCCGATCAGCAGGTGGCTTTTGCCGGTCCCGGAGTCACCGATCAAGCACAATGGTTCGCCGGCTTTGACCCAGGCGCAGGTGGCCAGGGTTCCGATCACCGCCGGGTTGATTGCCGGGTTGGCCTCAAAGGTGAACTCGTCGAGCCGTTTTAGCCGAGGAAACCCGGCGTCATGAATGCGGCGCTGCGCCCGACGGCGGTCGCGGTCCTCGCATTCAGCGATCATCAGCTCCGAGAGGAAACCCAGGTAGGACTGTTGTTCGCGTTCGGCGGCGGCGGCGATCTCGGAGAAGCGGTCGCGGATCGTGGGCAGTCGCAGCATGCGGGCACCCTGTTCGATCGCCGCGACCGCGGCTTGGTCGGTGACGGTGCGACGGGGGACGTTCATGAGCTCTGCCGGCCCAGCAAGGTGTCGTAGGGGGCCACCGACGGCAGCGGACGCTCATCGACGATCGCGGCGCCGAGGTGGTGGTGGGCAAGCAGGAGCGCCTGCGCCGCGACATCGGAGCTGTTCTGATGCCGGTCAGCGCCGGTGCGGCGTTCGGCGGCCTTGCGGGCTTCCAGCGCCACCACATCAGCATTGGCCGAGCCCACCGACAGCGCTGCACTGATGCCGGCCAACACATCTACCCGATCCAAGTGTCGGTGCAGCAGCAACACTTCCACCAGAGCACGGGTGCCCGCGGCGTCGCCATAGGCCTTTCGGGCGGCAGCCCACCAGGCGTCGTGTTCGGTGGTGAACATCTTGGCTGCCCGTGCCTGAGCCAACGCGGTGGCCCCGGGCAGCGCCCCGGGTTTGCGGGTCAGGATCTCCAGATAGTGGTCCAAGTCCAGCACTTTGGTGCCCTTGCCGACCGCGCGGGGATGCCGCGCCACCACGGTAGCGCGGTCATAGACGGTGACGTGGGAAGCCGACAATTTCACCCGCAGCCGGTGCCCGATGAACCGGGCCGGCACCGAATACTGATTGCAGCGCACCATGATCTGGGCATACCGATCCACCCGCGGGGTCACCGTCAACGCCGTATCAAACGGCTCGTCAGTGACCGGCTGCAGTGCCAGCTTTTCCAGATCCCAGTCCTGGCCAACACTGTTGGCGCGGTTGGCGATCCGACGGTGATCGTCAGCGTCATCAGCAGCGGCCAGCGCAGCGTTGAGCTCGTCAATGGAGTCGACCACCGGCATCGGCACGCAGTGGTTGCGCCGGAATCGGCCACCCTCGCCCTCCACACCACCTTTCTCGTGGCTGCCGTCGTGACCGGGCTGGCAGTACCAGGCTTCGAAACCGTAGTGCGACCGGAAGGCGATCCAACGCTCGTTTTCCTGACGAGATCGTCCGAACAGCACCTGCTTGACCGCACTGTTGAGGTTGTCGTAGCGGATCTTGTCGACCGGCACGCCGCCGAGCCGGTCGAACCCATAGACATGGCCTTCCAGGAACGCCTCCTGGCCTTGGGTCGCGAACGCCCGATGCGCAGAGCGCCCCGAGAACGATAACCGCATCGTGAACAGCGCGGTCTTGGTCTTCACCCCAGCCAGCACCACCCACAGATCGTGGAAGTCGACCTCGGCTTCGGCACCTGGGCGATATGTCTGAGGCACGAACCCTGCTTCCAGCGCCCGGCCCGCTTCCGCCGCGACCTGCGGGCGACGTTTCCGGATGTGGTCGCGCACCGTCGAATACGACAAACCATCCGCGTCATGTTCATCGACCAGACGCGCCAAAACCCTTCGGGCGGTGTGGCGTTGCTTCTTCGGTGCATCCAGATCCGAACGCAGCATCTCATCGATCGCCGCTTTGAACGGCTCCAACCGGGGCGCCACCCGCTGCACCGTCTTGCGCGGCGGCGGCACTGCCGATTCCAACGCCTGGCGCACCGTGCGTCGATGCACCCGATACTTATCGGCTAGCGCCCGGATCGACAAACCCTCAACCCGATAATCCCGGCGGATCGCCGCGAACTGCTCCACCCTTGACCTCACTTTCCAGCCACCACCTCTCACCAGCGATCCGGGCTATCCGGAACCGCACGTGATCACTGTCAGGTGGGGCCACTTCACGTCGTCATAACCGACGCGGAGTGTCGTAAAGATGGGGCCAAATCAAACCGTCACAACGGCACAACCGCGACCACACAGGTGGAGCCATTCCCAACCGTCCACCCGGGGCCAAATCAGGCTGTCACAGCCACACCACTCCCTCGCGAGTCAGCGACGCCGCCACGATGTTGCTGGCGCGCAACCGCCGCGAAGTCGCTGACCGCTGATCCCGGCGGCCTACCCCGCACTACTTGCGCAGTGTCGCAACAGCATTGGAGACGTGGCAGAGCGGCGAATGCAGCGCCTTGCTAAGGCGTAGTCGACACATGTCGGCCGCGGGTTCGAGTCCCGCCGTCTCCGCGCCGCATCACACACTGTGCGCGCCGCGCATAGCCGGTTTACGCGACGGACCGCACTCTCGTTGCAGCCAAACCGCTGCCCCTCTCCCGACAGGACAATCTGTGCGCCGCGACCCGCTTTCCGACCACGTACTGCGCCGCTTCCGTGAGGAAGCCGACCGTGCAGCACATTCCAACTTCGACGCGCGAGACCTGCTGGCGTCTCATGGCGTCGCGTGGGACGACGCGAACACCGCCTGGAACCGACTGCGCCCACATAGCGGTGAGCTCGACGACCGGATCGGCAAACACTGGCGCGAGCAGTACCGCAGCACCTGCGCGGAGCTGTCCGGGTAGGGTCGCGCCACGCAGTGGTGGCTGGCGCTGTGCGTGTCACCGTCCGCTGCATGTTCATCTGTGAATTCCAGAAGATCAGCAACGGTGAGTATTTCGGCCGGTCGGCGCACCCCAGTCGGCAAGCCGCCGAACAGCACGCGATCACCGAGCTCCGCAAGCTCGGCGAAGAGGAGCAGGACATCCTCAGCGCCGTCGCGGCGGCCGGATACGGCTGCGCCGACACCAGCCACACCGGATACGGCGTGCGGATACTCGAGGACAACTAGCGCCGGCCCCGCAGTGTCACGTCCCCGGCTTCGGCGTCATCCTCGGCGCTGCTCCGAAAGGCCGGGGTCCTCGAGTAGACGTAGTAGGTCCCCGAGGATCCGGTCAGCGCGACTCTCGACGTCGTCAAGCACATCGGTCACACCGCCAAGCACCCCCGCCGCGCGGCGCCGGGCGGCCACTCCACGTGTGAAGCTGGCGGGATCAAGTAGTGCGGCCTCCGCTGGCGGCTCGGGCAGTGCGGGTGATATCGGGTCACGTTCGGGTGTTCCGGTGATCGCCGGGTGCGGTCTGGCCCAGCCGTTGAGGTGTGAGTTCACGATGTGCGACACCGAGGCCGGACGCAGCGGTGTGGGCAGCCACGGCGTCGCTCCCCAGCGGTCGATCGGCGTCAGCATCGCCAGCTCATCGGGCACCGCACCGACCGGAGGCACCGGTTCGCCCCGCAGGTAGGCGGCCAGCCAGCGCGGGCTAGGGATGTGGTGCTGAATGCCACGGACCCGCAGCCACTGTGCGAGAACCTTCCTCGGCGATACATCCCCCTGCGCCAAACTGGCCGGCGTTCTGAACGTTACCCCGTTTGCTGTGATGACCAGGCAGTCACTGAGCATGTCGGCCTGGACATCACCGGCACGTAGTTCAGCGATGGCCTGCAGGGGAACCGCGGCGGCCGCCAGCGCGAGAAGCATCGCGTCACGGCGGGCGAACAGCGCGGTAGGCCAACCAATTTCAGGTAGGCGGCTGATCACCTCGGCGGCGGCAGCGCCACGCATCTCTGCTTTCACACCGCGGCGGGCATCGATCAGCTGTCGGACAGTCTCGGCTCGTCCCGGCTCGGGATGCCCGGATCGTCGGTGAACCGCGTTGACGACGCCGACCCGGCGCCGCTGGGTTCCCTCCGCGGCGTAGTTGGCGGCGATGAATTGCGCCAGCACCGTCGGGTCGGCTGGAAGCGCGCGGTGACCCAGTGCCGTGCACCAGTCGGTGAACAGCTGCCACACAGCGCGACTGCGTGAATCCGCGGGGGCCGTCATAGTCCCAGGGACGTGACAGCGTTGCCGACCAACGGCGCCTCTTCCCGGGCGTAGCGCTCCACCATGGCCGGGGTTCGGTGGGCGGTTTGGCGCATGATCGCGTGCGCATCGGCACCGTTGCGGAACGCCTGCGTCACGAACCCGGAACGCAGACTGTGCGCGCCCAGTCGAGCCACCGCGGATGCCGGGAAGCCGGCTCGGGCAGCGCGGCGGCGGATCGCGGCGTGCACCGCGGCCCCCGACATGGCCGTCTCCGACAGATTCCCGTTCTGCGCGATGGCCCGGAAAATCGCACGGCCGGCTCGGATTTCACGCTGCCCCGGCGATTGGCACACGTGAACGACCAAGCCGCAGTCCTCCCCCGAAAGCAGCGCGATCACCGCCGAGCGTCCGCCGTCGTCGAAAGCTGCGACCACCTGCGCCCAGCGGGCGAACGCGCACGGCGGGCAGCGTCTCGGGTCCTCGGCGCGGGGCAGGGCGTGTACCCGCCCCTGCCCTTCCTGGTCGGTCTTGGAGCGGCGGATGTGGACGTGGACGCCGTCGAGGGGGTGCAGGACCACGTCGGCTCCAGTAAGCCCGACCAGCTCGCTGCGGCGAAAGGCGCCGGTGAAGCCCATCAGCAGCAGAGCCGTATCTCGGCGCTCATGCACGGCGTCTGGCCACCCGAGCACCTGTTCGCGAGCAGCGGAGACGATGCTCAGGACGTCCTCGGTGAGCAGCGGTGCTCTCGGGGAGCGGGGACGGTCCCCCGCGGCGGCGTACTCACGCCGGATGCCGGCGATTGTCGACAGCACCACGGGATGCTGCGTCGGCACGGTGTCGGCGCCCGCTCGGCGGTGGCGGTCGGAGATCGCGGCAACCCACTTGCTCAACGTCGCTGGGGCGTAAGAGTGCCGGCCGTCACTGTCAACGGTGTCTGCGGCGTCGACGAGATACGCGGCGACCACAGCCGGTGCGGCAGGCAATGATTGATGCCCCTGGCGGGTGCACCAGTTCTCGAAGCGGCGCCACCCGCTGTCGTAAGCCCGTCGTGTTCCCGGGGACTGCGCAGCCGCCGCAGCGCGCAGGATCCTGTCCTGTGTGCGCCGATCCAGCTCCGTGTCCGGACCGGCCGCGCGGACGGCGGGTGACGGCATCCACGCAGCTTATCGGTATCGCCAGACAGGCGAGCAGTGCCGCACAACGGCAATCCTCCTCACCGCGCTGCCATTTCGGGTCGAGCACTCGGCTGAGGTGGAACTGTCACGTCCTGGTGTGTTGTCGAAGCCGTCGCCCATGCCCGCGTTCCAGCGGTATCCACGACCACACCGTGTGGTCCTGAACCAGTGGTCGCGGTGCTGCGGACCGTCATTGTCGCGGTATCGATCGACGACGCCGTGCTGCCTGGTTCATCGCGGGTGCCCTGATCAGCCGATATGACGGTGGCCTCATCGGGTGTCAGATACACCTGCACGGGGTCGCTGGGGACCGGAGCGGCGGCGACCACCGTGTAGGCGTCCAGATCCACCTTGACGACCGCGGACGGATCGGTGATTCCGGCATACGCGAACCGCCCGTCCGCCGTGACCGCCACCTGGGCTGGATTCGCGCCCACCGGAACAGAACCCAATACCGTGTCAGTTGCGGGGTCGATCACGTCCAGTGCGCCCTCCGTGGTGTTGGCGATCACGACGATCGAGCCGTCGGCCGAGGGCCGCAGACCATGCGGCATCCCGCCAACAGTAATCTGCCCAATCGGCTGCAGGTCACCTGCCCGGTACACCGACACCGTGCCGTCCGCCTACGGACATACTATCTACTTACGTAGATGCGGGGTGCGATCGTGGCGCCGATCTCTCGCTCAAGGCGCCGACGGGCGTGCTAGACAGCAACGACCGCTTTCAGTCCAACGTGTAGAACTCTTGGGCGTTTGCGGCGTAGGCGGTGTCGTAGTCGATGGCTAACAGTGCTTCAACCCGCCCGACAGCCGCGCGCTGCTCCCACACCTGGCCGGTTCTGCTGCGCCACGTAGTGCCGTCCGTATCGACCCCCCACAAGGATCCGCTTTTTGCCGCGGACAACAACGCCAGGCTCGGGGCATCGACTACGGCGGTGAAGGTGTGCCCGGTGTCGGTGCTGCGCTGCAGTCCATTGCGGGTGAGCGCCAATATTCCGGTGTCGGTGACGGCGAGGGCGGCGGCGGCCAATGCGGCGCCGGCGGTCCAGTCCATGCCGGCGTTGGTGGAGATCAACAGGCCTGTTCGTCCGTCGAAGCCGACGAGAACCTCGCCATCGGTGGCCAGGGCGTGAAAGTCGACTTCGCCGGTCAGCGACTTCGCCGCCCAGCTACGCCCACCATCGGTGCTTTCGATCAACCCCAACGGGTTGGGCATCGAGCTCGACGCTCCAGGATGTCCGGAAGCAAACAGGTGGTCGGTCCCCGGCACTCCAGTCAACCCCATGAAGTCGTCGTCGGATTCCCCGATGCGTGCGGTGCGACCGGCGGTGTCGATCGCTACCAAGCCGGTGTGGGTGCCGGCCAACACCGTCCCCTGCGCGTCGAGATGCAGACCGTGCACATGGTCGAGCGCCGGCGTCAAAGCCACACTAGGTGCCGACGGGGACACACTGGATGCCGGCTCTTGCAGAGTCGGCGCCGACGGTGGCGGGCTAGTGCAGGCCCCCAGCATCACCACCGTGACCGCGATGACGGCACCCGCCCAGCCACGAAAGGACCATCTAGCCATGGGTATTCACTACGGCGTCTCTGCTCGCGCAGGTGCGGCCAGTGGCCTGTCGGGAGCTGGCCAAGCGGGCGGGGTCCAGATCGAGGCGGCGCAACAACTGGGCATTGAGCGCGACGACGATCGTCGAGATCGACATCAGCACTGCGGCTGCAGCCGGCGGCAGCACCACCCCGATCGGGGCCAGCACACCAGCGGCCAACGGCACGGCAATGATGTTGTATCCGGTCGCCCACACCAGGTTCTGCCACATCTTGCGGTAGCTGGCGTGCGAAAGTTCGATGATCGATAACACCGCCCGCGGATCGTTGGCCGCCAGCACCACTCCAGCAGACTCGATCGCGACGTCGGTACCGGCACCGATGGCCACACCGACCTCGGCGCGGGCCAACGCCGGCGCGTCGTTGACCCCATCGCCGACCATCGCCACTCGGTGCCCACGGTTCTGCAGTTCGGCGACCTTCGCGTCCTTATGTTCGGGCAGCACCTCGGCGAACACCTCATCGATGCCCAGATCGGCAGCGACCGCGTCGGCGACCTGTTGGGCATCGCCGGTGATCAAGGCCACCTTGACGTTTCGGGCGTGCAGGGCGTCGATTGCCTGACGCGATTCCTCCCGAACGGCATCCTCGAGCGCCACCGCGCCCAGCACATGACCATCGCGGGCAATATGCAGCACCGAGGCGCCGCGCTGCACCCACCCGCGGGTCACCGCGCTGACACCTTCGGGGACCGGCAGTCGCAGGTCGGCCAGCATCGCCGGGCCACCGACCGAAACGTCCAGCCCGTCGACCCTGGCCCGCACGCCGCGACCGGGCAGCGACCGGAAATCCGAAGCGACGACCCGCTCACTGAACGGCACGCGCGATTGCGCCGCGGCCACGATGGCGCGGGCCACCGGATGCTCACTGTCGGACTCGACCGCCGCTGCCAGCGCGAGCAACTGCTCCTCACTGATCCCGGTCGTGGCGACGACGCCGGTGACCCGATGCCGCCCCTCGGTCAGGGTGCCGGTCTTATCGAAGAGCACCACGTCGACGGTGCGCATCCGCTCCAGCGCCAGCCGGTCTTTGACCAGCACCCCGGCCCGGGCGGCGCGTTCGGTGGAGATCGCGATGACCAGCGGGATCGCCAATCCGAGGGCATGCGGGCACGCGATGACCAGCACGGTGACGGTGCGGACCACCGCCTCATCGAGATTCCCGAGCAGCAGCGCCCACACCAAAAAGGTGATGATGCCCGCGCCGGTCGCAAAATAAAACAGGAAGGCTGCGGCTTTGTCGGCGAGCGCCTGCGCCCGTGACGAGGAAGCTTGCGCGGCGGCGACCATCCGCTGAATGCCGGCCAGGGCGGTGTCGTCGCCGACCGCGGTGATCTGAACCCGCAGGGCGCTGTCGGTGGCGACGGTGCCGGCCACCACGGTGTCGCCGACCTGTCGGGTCACCGGCTTGGACTCACCGGTGATCATTGATTCGTCTACCTCGGCGCGGCCGTCGGTGACCGCGCCATCGGCCGGCACCCGGGCACCGGCGCGCACCAGCACGACATCACCTAGATCCAGCTCCGAGACAGCGACCTCACGGACTCCGTCGTCGGTGACCTTCTCGGCGGTGTCGGGCAGCATCGCGGCCAGCGCGTCGAGTGCCCCCGATGCGGAACCCAGGGCTCGCATCTCCAGCCAATGCCCCAGCAGCATGATGACGATCAGCAGCGCCAGCTCCCACCAGAAGTCCAGGTTGAAGCCCCCGACCCCCAGGGTGGTGACCCAGGAGGCGATGAACGCGACGCTGATCGCCATCCCGATCAGAAGCATCATCCCGGGACGGCGGGACTTCAGCTCGGCCCAGCCGCCGGTGAGAAACGGCATGCCGCCGTAGAAGAAGATCACCGTGCCCAGAATCGGGGCGATCCACGACATACCGGGAAAGTCCGGCAGTGTGTAGCCGAACAGCTCGGCGATCATGTGGCTGAACACCACCACCGGCACCGACAGAACAAGGCTGACCCAGAACCGGCGGCGGAACATCTCGCCGTGCGCGCCGTGTCCGGCATGTCGATCATGGCCCGCGTGCCCGGCATCGGCGTCGTGTCCGACGTGGGCCAGATGCTCCCCGTGACCGGCGTGAGGATCTTGGGCGCTGGGCGCTGGGCTCTGTGTCTGGGTGGCGTGCTCGTGTTCGGCGGATCCCGGCTGGTGGCCGGCGTGTCCCTGCTCCGGGTCGGACATCACAACTCCTGACAGCAAGTAGGCGGGGTTGATCGGGTCATCATCACTGAACCCCGCACGCTTCGAAGACTTGAAATGGTTACCGTCAACTTCTACTGACCGACATAGTACGACAGCGGGCCGTTAGTCAAAATTTCAGGACGCGGCCCGATCAGCTTGGTTGGTGGCATCATCGGCACAAGATCAAGTCAATCGTGTACTAGCCCGGGCTCGCGCTCGGAAATTCAAGGCGACACCAGCCCGTGCGGAGCCGAATCATGTTCGCGGGCAGCGCGGTATCCATGCTGTCGAACACGCTGCGGAATCTGAGGGGTCGTGCTCAGTCGGGTGTCCAACGGACGGGTCATTTGGCGCGGCGATGTCCATTTCGAGCAGTTTTCGGTCGCTGAGGCTAAGGACCACGTTCACACGTCAGTCTTCTGGCGGCTTGAGGTCTCAGCACACCAGCGTGCCTGTGGCCATAAGCGTAAAAGTGACCAACGGGCCGCCGGCGATCATCGTCGATGCGCTGATCAACGCCGCCCGAGCGCGTATCCGCATCGGCGGTGTTGCGGGGACCGCCAGACGTTCGGCGCGGCTCAGTGTTGCTACGCCGGCTGCCCCCATTGCTCCGGCCGGCGCCGCCACCCCGGCCAGAGACATCAACCCCGAGAGCAGGGTGTCGCGACCGAAGCGACGAGCTGCGGCATCATCGGCGCACATCTCCAGCATCCTCGACACCTCGGTGGCACCCTGCGTCATCAGCGTGAGCTTGGGGAAGACGGTGGCAACGCTGTGCAGCGCCGCCAGCACTAGGTGATGGCGGCCGGTCAGATGCGCGCGTTCGTGGGCCAGCACGGCGTCGAGTTGGTCGGCGTCGAGGGCGGCCAGGGTGCCGGTGGTCACCACGATGACCGGCGGCCGCCCTGACACGCAGTAGGCGACCCGCTCGCTGGAATCGACAACAAAGACGCCGTCATCGCTGGCGGAGTGCCCGACCAGCCGCACCGCCTCGGCATGCTCACGTGTGCGAACCCGCAGGCCCACAAAACCTTTCACCAATCGGACCGTGGCTACCGACACTGCCATGACACCGCCTGCTGCAGCGGCAAGCAGCAGTATCTGGGGGATGCGACCGGCGTGTCCGAAGACCACATCGCACACGAACGCAAAACAGGACGCCAGCACACCGGTGTGGTGCCCACCACCGGTGAGCAGCTCTGCCACGGTCAGCAATGCGGCCGCGAACCAGCTGATCAGAACACTGGCAACTGCGACCAGCCACGCGGCGACACCGCAGCGCGGAGCGTGACCTGCGCGAGTCAGCTGGCGCAGCATCGGCGGGCCGATGAGGCACACTGCAATGCTGTACAGCAGCAGGCAGGCGGCGAGGCTCACCGTTTACTCGGCGGTTTCTTTGGCACCCGACGCAGCGCAGCGCGCAATCGCTCAGATTCCTTAGACCCGATCTGTTCGATGAAGTGGCTGAGTACCACGTCGGAACGTCCGCCGCCCTTGAGCGCCTCGTGCATCAGTCGCGCGGTGTGCTGTTCGCGTGTCAGTGTTGCCCAATAGCGGTAGGCCCGCCCGTCGCGTTCGCGCGCCAGCCACCCTT
Organism: Mycolicibacterium fallax; assembly: GCF_010726955.1. Classification (NCBI taxonomy): domain Bacteria; kingdom Bacillati; phylum Actinomycetota; class Actinomycetes; order Mycobacteriales; family Mycobacteriaceae; genus Mycobacterium; species Mycolicibacterium fallax. The sequence continues at coordinate 3,468,495 of NZ_AP022603.1, read as the reverse complement.
TGGTGTGCAGATTGTCCATCGTCGACATCACCGTGGTGTAGGCGATTCGCCGTTCAGAGGTCAGTTCGTCGAAGATATCGCGCACGGTCACTGCCGCATCGGGACCGTAGTTCCACACGCGATCCATGATGACCGCTTCCAACTGGCCGAAACCACGCACCCGCACCGCTAGAACCTCCACTGTTTGACGGCATAGCCTACCGTCCCCTCGCCACGCACCCACCATTCGACAGGCCGATTGGTCGCAGCGGCGGCCAATCGATCCGCTGCGGTCTGACGTAGCGGTCCGTGCAGCCATGGCGCGCTGCTGGTTCAGCGCAGGATAGTTAGAGCACGGGGCACGATGTGTGCATAGGTCGGCGTGGGTGCTGCTGTTTTCACTGCACAAGGGGGCCGCGCGCTTTACATCGCTAATCGGGTTCGGCGGCTATTTCGGCCGCAACCGGCCGCAACCGGCCGCTGCGGTCGAGGTAGAACAGCGCCAACGCCGTGAGCCCGCCGATCAGACCCAGTGTGATCCAGATCAGCTCGGGCGCCCCGGCGTCGCGTGCGGTCTGCATGAGCGCCCCGGTGGCCAGGTTGCCGACCAGTATGCCGACACCGACAATGGTGTTATAGAAGCCGTAATGGGTTGCCACCAAACGGTTTCGGGAAAGCGACACTACGGTGTCCATCTCGAAGGGAAACACTGCTGCGGATCCGACCGCCAGTAGTGCGGCCGCGGCCAGTATTGCAATGACGGCTGCGGCCAGACCGAAACGTTCAGGGGTGGGTATGACGGCAAGGGGCGCGAACGCGGCGGCTAAAACCAGCATTCCGATCATCAGGGATCGCCCTGGACTCCACCGCGCGCGCAAGATGCGGGTAATGCGCAATTGCCCACCCACTGCGATGACTCCGGATACTACAAAGATTGCGGCAACCAAGACCGATTGGGCGTCCGGCGCCAAGATGGCGGCGTGCAAGGGCAGTGCGAGATACACCTGGAAAGACAGCACGTAGCAACCGACCATCGCCACTGCGAACAGCAGAAACGACCGGTTGGCCGCCACGGCGCGCCAGTCGTCGAGCACCGAGGTCTTCTTCGGTTCATCGGCGGCGCTGTGTTGCGGTAGGGCGAACAGCTGAGCAATGGTCAGCAGTGCGAACACCACTGCCGCGGCTGCGGCGGTCGTCCGAAAGTCGAACATCATCAACGCCAGGCCCACCAGCGGTCCTGCCAGGATGCCCGCCTGGTAGAAGATGTTGAACACGGCGAACGCCTCAACACGGCGCTCACCGGAATCAGCTGCGAGGTAGGCCCGTACTGCCGGGTTGAACAGCGCCCCGGCGAAACCTGTTGCCGCTGAGGCGATGAGCACCATTGGCAATGATTCGGCCACGACCAACAAACCGAAGCCGCCGGTACGTAGTAGGCATCCGGCCACGATCAGTGGCTTGTAGCCCAAGCGGTCAGCCAGAGTGCCGCCTACGATGAACATGCCCTGTTGGGAGAAATTGCGCACCCCCAACACCATGCCGACCGCCCACGCGGCCAATCCCAGAGGACCGGCCAGATACCCCGCCAAATAGGGCATCAACATGTAGAAACCCAGATTGATGCCGAACTGGTTGATCATCAAAAGTCGGCTCGGCCAGCCGAAGCTACCGAACTGTGCGGCGAAGGCCTTCACAGTGCCACCACAGCTGGGTCATGCACGCGCGCACACCGCGTCCATGACTGCACGACGCGCTCGGTCGGGCCGCCAACGACCGCTGGCTCTAGTCCCGGTGGGCCTTCGAGGAGTCCGTGGGTCCGGCAGTAGTCGTCGTTGTAGACGGTGTCGAAGTATCGTTGCGGACCATCGGGAAACACCGCGGCAATGGTCGTACCCTTCGGGTAGGTTCGCGCTGCCCAACCGGCCACCAACGCTACCGCTCCCACACTCCACCCGCCGCTGGCGTAGTGGGTGGCCGCCAAGGCGCGACATGCCCACACCGCCTCAGCCGGTGCCACCCAGTGGACCTCGGTGAATGCGTCGTAGTCCACGTTGCGGGGGTAGATGCTGGAGCCCAGTCCGCGCATCAACCGCGTGGTTGCGGGCTGGCCGAAAATCGTCGAACCGATGGCGTCGACGCCGATCAACTGCAAGTCGGGATTGAATTCGCGCAGCACGCGCGCCACACCGGCCGAATGTCCGCCGGTGCCTACCGAGCAGACCAACACGTCAATGGTCCCGAGCTGTGCCTGCATTTCCAGCGCCAATCCCCGATATGCGTCGACATTGTCGGGGTTGTTGTACTGATCGGGATACCAGGCGTTGGGATTCCCTGCCAAGATCTCGGCGACGCGGTCGCGTCGGGCCTGCTGCCAGCCGCCCTGTGGGTGCGGTTCGGCCACCAGATCCACTTTCCCACCGTAGGCGGTGAGCATGCGTTGGACAATCGGTTCCATACCGGGGTCGGCAACCAGCGTCACCGGATGGCCATATGCCGTGCCGGCCAGCGCCAGGCCCAAGCCCAGGGTTCCGCTGGTGGATTCCACGATGCGGCCACCAGGGCGTAGATCACCGCGGGCCAGGGCCTGTTGCACCATGTGCATCGCCGGACGATCTTTCATCCCGCCGGGGTTGAAACCCTCGAGTTTGGCCCAAAATCCGCGCGCGCCAGAACTGAAAGGGGCATCGATCCACAACACCGGGGTGTGGCCGACCAGGGTGGCAGGCCGGTGACAGCGGCCCAGTGCTGGCTTTCGTGAGGCAGACGGGTCAGGTGTGTGTACGGATAGGTCATGGTTCATGGGTTTGGGTCGTTTCTGCGTCGAAGCCGCGCTTGAGAAGCGCTACGGCTGTGGGTGATTGGGCGGTCGGTGACCCGGCCCCGTGCGGCGGACCGGGCCAGTCGCGCCCAGTCAGCTGCGTATGACGCAAAAACGAGTCAAAATAGCTCGACCTGAGAGAACTGACGGGCCCCGGCGGGGCGGACCGCGCATCGATACACCTACAGCAGTCCCCCACCCGCCCAGCGCCAAAGCCACGACGAAGGCCAGCCCGAGCGCCATAGCCAATGTGGTGACGCGGGGCAGCGCTCCGGCGGTGAGGTTCAGCTGCGCGTGCGCCATAGACCCGTCATCGGCGTGCGGGTGATCAACGACATCAGCAAACTGATGGACAAGGGAGGAGGCATGAGCGTGCGGGCTGGTCGGGGCCGGTGCATCCAAACACGGAACACCACACTCGGTGGCGACAACTACCAGCACCCACGACACCAGCACGAAACCGGCCAGTCGGCGCAGCCATGAGGTGGTGCGCAAGCCGTGGTAGTTCACAATTTCTCCACTGTAACAGCGCACAACCACGCCACAGCTGTGGCGCGAAGTTGCGGCCGTGTTGTTACCGGGCCGCGATACCGACGCCTGTGCCCACCGGCCGCAGTGCTCGATGTCATGTTGTCGCGACTGCAATCATTCTGTGTCCCACCAAATTCTGACCTGAACCTCGACTGCCAGCGACACACGCGTGAGCATCGCGCCTGCTTGAAGTACTATTTGCGTACGTACACAGTGTGACCGATTGGCGCGCATCAAGGTCAACTTGGGATCGGCAACGGTGTGTATCGGTTTGTGATGAGTTGTGACTCACCGTTACAGCCCGCGGCATGTAACGCGAATCACCGAATTGACGTGAGCGGATCGACTGGTTCTTAGTCGACCCCCGATGTAATCGGCGACGGTTGAATCGTCCGACTGTCTCTCCCGGACCCCGCGGGTAGCTAACAATTACACTCCACCGCGGCGCTTTGGACAGCGTGGCCAGCTGCTGGCCGATCTGGCGAACCGCAACGCCGGATCCGGGCCCGGCAGTGTCGCTCTCGCGTGGCACATGCGCGTTGGCAGTCCCGCGTTGCGATCCACGATGTCCAGGGCAGTTCTCTGGCCGGTGGGCCGCTGGGGCTCGGTGTCGAGGGATCAAGTGCTGTAGTTCAGGCTAGTCATCATGCCTGCCTCCTGGTGATACGTGTTATGGCAATGCAGCATCCACACCCCTGGATTGTCGGCATCAAAGATCACCGTCAGCTTTTGCATGGGAAGCACATTGACGGTGTCCTTGCGGGCCCCGGGTCGCCCGTCGGGGGTCACGACTTCGAAAGTGTGGCCATGTAGGTGCATCGGATGCCACATCATCGACATGTTGCTAAACGTCAGTGCGACACGCTGGCCTTGCTGCACAGCTAGCGGATCGGTGGTGGCGAAGGGCCGGCCGTTGATCGTCCAGGCGTAGGGGCTCATTGACCCACCCAAGTCGGCGGGCAGCGCCAAGTCAGCCGTGCGGTTCGGCAGCGCCACGGCGGACGCCGCGCTCAACTGCGCGACCGTACCGACGCGACCCGACAACTCGGCCGGCCGGAAATCCGCTGCAGCAGGTGCACCAGACCCGGTCACCAGCAGGGCACGAGCCACCGAGTTCTTGCCTTCCGCGGCCGCGACAAGGGCGAAGACCCCATCACCGGCGGTGACGACCACGTCATAGCGCTCCCCCATCCCGATCAGCACCGCATCGAACTCGGCCGGGGCCACCGGGAACCCATCGGTATGGGTGACCGTCATCCGGTGGCCAGTCAACGCCACCCGAAACGCGGTATCGGAGCCGGCGTTGATCAAGCGAATACGAACCCGCTGACCGGGCTTAACGCGAAATGTGCTCGCCGCTCCCGGAATGCGGCCATTCGCCAGGTAATACGGATAGGTGACATCACCGGCGTCGCCACCGAGCAGTTCACTGCCGCGGGTGCCGCCCATCCCGGGAACCGCGGATGCGGCCATGTCGTCCATATCACCGGTCCCGGGCATGTGGTGGGCAGACCCGGACATGGTGAGCAGCCCTTCATAAATTTGCCGAGGGCTCGATCCGATGCCGTCGGTCCAGTCGTCAAGCATCACAACCCATTCGGCATCGTAGTCTCCGGGCTCCGCGGGGTCGTCGACGATCACCGGTAGATATAGGCCGGTGTCCGCTTGCAGGCCGGTGTGCGGATGCGCCCAATAGGTGCCCGGGTGGGGCACCGAGAACCGGTAGGTGAAATCCTGCCCGGCGTCGATGTCGGGGGTCGCCGGAGCGGCACCATCCATATCGTTGCGCAGCGCAATGCCGTGCCAGTGCACCGACGTCGGCTCGTTTAATCGGTTACGCACGGTGACCGCCACCTCATCGCCCACACTGGCCCTCAGCAGCGGCCCGGGCACGGTGTCGTTGTAGGACAGCGTCTCGGCCATCACCCCGCCGATGTCAGCCCGGGTGCGCTGGGCGCTCAGTGTCGCGTTGACGGTACGGCCACTGTGCGGGCGACGCGATTCGGCAATCGCCACCGGATCCGGCACGGTGCCGTCGGTTCGGCTGGCACATCCCGCCAACACCAGGCCCGCTGCGGCGCTGACGCCAAGAAACCTCCGTCTGCTCAGCTCACCGCCGAACGACGCCGCCAGGTCCCCCATCATTCGCCCTCCCGCGCGGCGACCGATACCGGTTCCCGACACCGGTTCGGGCACCGCTGGCTCAGCGAGCCGCTCACATGTCGGTTACCGGGCAACCCGCTCCTGCGATACTGCGCTCGATATCCAAACATCCCAACGCCACTGGTGACTCGCGTGCGCCGACTCGACTTCCTCACGGTCTTATCGTCCCCCTCGAACCGCCGCGAATCCATCAATATCGAATGAAGATTCGTTCAAGAACTGATGGGCGAAGCGCTTCACTACGGACGAAATCGTCAGGGGAGCCACGTATGTCAGGCATCTCAACCGCATCTTAAGCAAGTCTTCACGCGACCTCCATCCGTTACGCCGACATCGCAGTACACGGTCGAACCCAGACAGTGACTGAGACGAGACGGACGGGTGCCGAGAAGAAATGGCCCGCACCAGTTTTCATAACTCGTTGCTGAAATGCCACCTACGAGGAGGATGCGCCCACCGTGAAAGTGAATATTGCCATCGCGAGGGCGATAGCCGTCGTCGTGGCGGGAAGTAGTTTAATGTTGTCGCCCCCGGTCGCGGCGGCGGCGCCTGACTTGGTAGGCCAGACCTATGCCGATGCCGCGGCGGCTATCGCGAAGTTAGGCAGCACGGCAGTAGTGGCGTCCCGACTCGGCAGCCGTCTGCCCCTAAGTGAATGCAAGGTGACCAACGTTTCACGTCCAACGTCGTTAAGAACTAATCATGAGGTAGTTCCGGGGCAGGCTGGACAGTTGCGACGTCCACGACATCGTTACCGGATCGTTGAACCTGAATACCGGCTCACGCTGAACTGCAACGACTCTGTTTCCTCAGCCAAAACCCCGAGAAACTCGGCGGCAAGATAACCATGTACCGCCGGATGGAAGACACTCCCACGAAACCGATTGCGGTCGCGCCTACCGCCTTCCGGCGGTATCACTACTTCGCAGCAGGGCAGACATAGCCAACGTCAGCGGTTTGAACACTGAGACGGTCGGGCCAAAGGTCCGGGTGAGGATGAGTGCGCCGCGGTGCCGCGGACCTCACCTCCGGTGAGCGCCGGATCAACGACGATCTCGCAGCGGGTCCACGATGTAACTACTCGCTGGGTGGATGGTCGATCACCGCAGGCTCGCGCGGTGGCGATGTGAGCAAAAGATCGTGGGGGCGGCAGTAGTCGTCGTGGTAGACATGTCGAAGTGCTGGGTCCGTCGGGGAACATCGCGGCGCTCGTCGTGCCGACGGTGAAGGTGCGCGCAGCCCGGCCCGCGACCAGTGCGACCGCGCCGGCGCTCCATCCGCCGGTGGCGTGCTGGCAGTCGCAATGGAGCAATGATCAGAACCTGTGGATGAGCCTCGGGATGGGGGCGTGAAAGTGGGCGCACCTTCCCGAGGATGATCTGAAAGTCAGTAGGTCCGATCATGAGCCGGCGTTGGCGCGCTGGTTCGGGAAGGTACGCCCATGCTCACCGTAGTTCACGACGCCGAGGACGCCAACGGCCACGAGGCCTCTGGGCGCTCGTTGTTGGACGAGATCGTCCGCGACGGTGCCCGGCAAATGCTGGCCGCGGCGTTGCAGGCCGAGGTCGCCGCGTATGTGGCCCAGTACGCCGATCAGCTCGACGACAACGGGCACCGGCTGGTGGTGCGCAACGGCTACCACCAGCCACGTGAGGTGTTGACCGCAGCCGGTGCGGTGCAGGTGAAAGCTCCACGAGTCAACGACAAACGCGTCGACCCCGACACTGGTGAGCGGAAACGGTTTTCCTCGGCGATCCTGCCGGCGTGGGCGCGCAAGTCACCGCAGATGAGCGAGGTGCTGCCGCTTTTGTATCTGCACGGGCTGTCGACCAGTGATTTCGGGCCGGCCCTGGAGCAGTTTCTGGGCTCGGGTGCCGGGTTGTCGGCCACCACGATCACCCGGCTGACCAGTCAGTGGCAAGATGAGGCCCGCGCGTTCGCCGCCCGGGACCTGTCGGGCACCGATTACGTCTACCTGTGGGTGGACGGCATCCACCTCAAGGTCCGCCTGGACCAGGAAAAGCTGTGCTTGCTGGTGATGCTGGGTGTGCGCGCTGACGGCCGCAAAGAACTGGTGGCGATCACCGACGGCTACCGCGAATCGACCGAGTCGTGGGCTGATCTGCTGCGCGACTGCAAGCGACGCGGCATGACCGCCCCGGTGCTCGCGGTCGGCGATGGCGCACTCGGGTTCTGGAACGCGGTGCGTGAGGTGTTCCCGGCCACCAAAGAGCAGCGGTGCTGGTTTCATAAGCAGGCTAATGTTCTTGCCGCGCTGCCGAAATCAGCGCACCCGTCGGCGTTGGCGGCGATCAAGGAGATCTACAACGCCGAGGATATCGACAAGGCCCAGCTCGCGGTCAAAGCCTTCGAGGTCGACTTCGGGGCCAAGTATCCTAAAGCGGTCGCCAAGATCACCGACGATCTGGACACCCTGCTGGAGTTCTACCACTACCCGGCCGAACATTGGATTCACCTACGCACCACGAATCCGATCGAAAGCACCTTCGCCACAGTGCGTTTGCGCACCAAGGTCACCAAAGGCCCGGGATCACGCGCGGCCGGACTGGCTATGGCCTACAAGCTCATCGACGCCGCCGCGGCCCGCTGGCGCGCCGTCAACGCCCCACACCTGGTCGCTTTGGTCCGCGCCGGCGCGGTCTTCCACAAGGGAAAGCTGCTCGAACGCCCCACCGAGATCACCCCAACACAGCCGCCCACCGACGGCGCCGAACAACCCGGAACGGAGGTCGCCTGAACAACCCGATCCACAGGTATTGACAATTTCTCTGTCGCAATGTGCGGCACGGTGCCAACCGAGCACACCAACACATCGACTTGTCCCCACTGAGTTTGCACTTCCAACGCCAGTGGCCGATACGTATCAACATTGTTGAGGTTGTTGTACTGGTCGGGTTGCCATGCGTCGGGGTCGCCGGCCATCAGCTCAGCGACACCGGTCGTTGCGTGCCTGCTGCCAGCCGCCGGTCGGGTGCGGGTCGGTAACCCATGTCGACGTCGGCGCCGTAGGCGCGCAGCATCCACACGATCATGGGCTCCATACCCGGATCGGTAACCAGAGTCACCGGATGGCGGTAGACGATTCCGGCCAGGGCAGGCCCTAAACCCAAGGTGCCGCTCGTGAATTCGATAATGTGCGCACCCGGGCGCAGGTCATTACGCGCGGGGCGCGCTCGACCATGTGCAGGGCTGGGCGATCCTTCAGCCCCCCGGGATTGAACCCTTCCAGCTTGGTCCAGAATCCCCGGTCGGCGGAACTGAACGGCTCAGAGATCCGCAGGACTGGGGTACGCCCGACAAGGTTCTCGGGCCGTTCGTAGCGGTCGAGGCCGCGGTAGTGCGGTGCGTGCAGTTCCGGTGTGGGGATAGACACGACATGACTCATGTGATCGTCGATTCCTTATCAATCACCGCGGCCGGGCGGTGTCGCCGGTCCGGGTGGGCTGTGTCGGCAACGTCGACCTCCCCGCCTGGTGCCGACGAAGCCACGATGCCGGTTGGGCGTTCGCCAGAAACCGTGCCGAACAGCGCAATGGTCATCGCGGTGACCGCCAGCCAAAACCCGACCAGCATGCCGGTAGTCAGCAGCCAGTCATCCCAAGCCATGCCAGCGTGGCGCCCGCGTATCCAGTACGGCAACATGTCGATCCGCCCTCCTCGCGTAATCCACGGCGGGGCCCACCCGCTGATTCGGTGCAGGTTGAGTAAAGATTTGGTGAAGGTCCTACCGGTGCGGCGGAGAGTCTGGTGCTGTTGTTGGGTCGGCGATGTGTGAGCGGTGGTTAGCGGGCACCATGAACACCATGAACCAGAAGTCAACACAGCCAGGTGCTGAGGCGCACGGCTACCGTGCGCTCATCGTCGACGACGAGGTAGCGCTTGCTGAAGTGGTGGCCAGCTACCTCAATCGCGAACATTTCGAAACCCATATCGCCGTTGATGGTTCGCAAGCAGTGGCCGTGGCGCGGGAGTTTGATCCCGATGTGGTGGTTCTCGACGTGGGGTTGCCGGGTATCGACGGGCTGGAAGTATGTCGGCAGCTGCGCACCTTCTCCGACGCCTACGTGGTCATGCTCACCGCCCGCGACACCGAAGTCGACACGATCGTTGGCCTGACGGTCGGCGCCGACGACTATGTCACCAAACCGTTCAGTCCGCGAGAACTTGTGGCCCGCATCCGCGCAATGCTTCGCCGGCCCCGCTCGGTGGCCGTCGATGGCGCAGCCGCCGGTGAGCACGCACCGCCGCCGCGACGCTTCGGGGCGCTGCAAATTGACCTCGCCGCGCGGGAGGTCGAGCTCGATGGCGAGCCGATCCGGTTGACGCGCACAGAATTCGACGTGCTTGTGGCCTTGTCTGCACGTCCGGCGACGGTGTTGACCCGTCGCCAGCTACTAGAAACGGTGCGGGACGGACCGTGGGTCGGTGACGAGCATGTCATTGACGTCCACATCGGCCATCTGCGGCGCAAGCTCGGCGAAAACGCGAGCACGCCCCGTTACGTCCTCACCGTCCGCGGTGTCGGATACCGGATGGGGAACGGGCAATGAGCGCCCCTGCGACCTCCCGGACAGCATCGCTGCACATCGAGCGCCATCCCGGGATCGGTATGCGTCTGCTGGTCGCCCAAACAATGGTTTTGCTGGCCGGCGCGGTGACCACCTGGGTTGTCGCCGCGATCGTCGGGCCGCCGTTGTTTCGTGACCATCTGCGCCAAGCCGGCGTGGCCGCCAACTCCGCCGAGCAACACCACGCCGAGGAGGCCTTTCGATACGCGATGGCCGCCGCGGTGGGCGGCGCGTTGGCGGTTTCGGCGTTGGCCGCCTTCGCCGTCAGCTGGTATATCAGTCGGCGGCTGCAGCGCTCCATCACTGTGGTCGCCTCGGCGGCGACGGCGGTCGCCGACGGCCGCTACGGCGTGCGGGTCGTCTCACCGCACCTGGGTCGAGAATTTGATGCGCTGGCATCGGCGTTTAATCAGATGGCCGAGCGTCTGCAGGACGTGGAAGCTACCCGACGCCAGCTATTTGGCGACCTGGCCCATGAAATCCGCACACCGGTGGCGGTGTTGGAGGCTTATATGGAGGCGTTGGAGGACGGTGTCGAGTCGCTGAATCCGACGAACGTGGCCATGCTGCGCGATCAGACCCGTCGGTTGGTGCGCTTTGCCCACGATGCCGCCGCGCTAGCTCAAGCCGAGGAAAGCTCGGCGTCGATGTCAATGTCGGAGATCGACCTCCACGACGTGGTCACCACCGCGGTCAGCGCCGCATCCGAGCAGTACCGCGCCGAACAAGTGTCTCTGTCGGCGCACCTACAACCGAATCTGCCACCTGTGTTGGGCGACTCGCACCGACTCGGACAGGTCCTGGCCAACCTGCTCGACAACGCATTACGCCACACACCCCCCGATGGCCAGGTCGAGGTGCGGGCTCACAGCGAACCCCAAAGCGTGATTGTCCGTGTCACCGACACCGGGGAAGGAATCTCCGCGCAACATCTTCCCCACGTGTTCGAGCGGTTCTACCGCGCCGAGGCGGCACGCACCCGAGACAAGGGCGGAGCCGGCATCGGATTGGCCATCGCCAAGGCTCTCATCGAAGCCCACGGCGGAACCATCGCCGCAAGCAGTCAAGGACCAGGCACCGGGGCCACGTTCACCATCGGGCTCCCCCCAGCCGCCACCCCCGTGCGGCAGCTACCAGCGTCACCCGGCCATGACGAGCTCTCCGCCTTCGGTGGGTGACTCGTTCGACTCACGGCCCACCCTGGTCTATTGTCTGCGTATGAATGCAGATAGTGGTGGATGCCGGCGGCGGCTCCCGGACGATCAGATCGCCTTGGTCGTCGAGGTGTTCCGGATGCTGTCCGAGGCCACCCGTGTCCAACTGCTGTGGGCACTGATCGATCGAGAGATGGCGGTGAATGAGCTGGCTGAGCACGTCAGTAAGCCGGCGCCGTCGGTATCGCAGCACTTGGCCAAGCTGAGAATGGCCCGGTTGGTCCGTACTCGCCGTGAGGGCACCACCATCTTCTACAGCCTCGAAAACGATCACATCGGGCAACTGGTGACCGATGCGGTGTTCAATGCCGAGCACGCCGGCCCCGGCACGCCCGGTCATCACCGTGGCACCGCAGAACTGCGCGAGTTGCACCTCATCGCCGAGTCCCACGCCTCGCCACGGCAGCGAGGAGGACGCGACGCATGACGCACCAGGCGCATCAGGCGCACCAGCACGTTCATAGCGACGGCGGTTCTCATCACGACCATGTTGGCCGGGGCGGGAGAGCCAAAACCGCGCTGCGGGAAGTCTTCGCTCCGCACACTCACGACGCCGCCGACAGCATCGACGACGCGCTGGAATCCAGCGCCGCGGGCATTCGCGCGGTGAAGATCAGCCTCGTCGTCCTAGGCGTCACGGCGCTCGCTCAGCTCGTCATCGTGGCCATCTCGGGCTCGGTCGCGCTGCTCGCCGACACGATCCACAACTTTTCCGACGCGCTGACCGCCATACCGTTGTGGATTGCTTTCGTGCTTGGTCGGCGAGCAGCCACCCGGCGGTATACCTACGGCTTCGGCCGCGCCGAAGACCTTGCTGGACTATTCGTCATCGCGATGATCGCGTTGTCGGCAGCGATCGCCGCCTACGAATCTGTACGCCGCCTGATTCTCCCGGTCCCCATCGACCATGTCGGCTGGGTCGCCGCCGCCGGGTTCGTCGGGTTCATCGGCAACGAACTTATCGCGATCTACCGCATCCGCGTCGGCCGCCGAATCGGCTCAGCCGCCCTCGTCGCCGACGGCCTGCACGCCCGCACAGACGGATTCACCTCGCTGGCCGTGCTTCTCGGCGCCGGCGGTGTCGCGCTGGGCTTCCCCCTGGCCGACCCGATCATCGGAATCCTCATCACCGTCGCCATCCTCGCCGTTCTACGCACCGCGGCGCGCGACGTGTTCCGCCGACTCCTCGACGGTGTGGACCCCGAACTCGTCGACGCCGCCGAAGCCGCGCTTGCCGCCGAACCCGGCGTCACAGAGGTACGCAGCCTCAGAATGCGCTGGATCGGCCACCGCCTACACGCCGACGCCGAACTCGACATCGACCCCACCCTCGGCCTTCTCGACGCGCACAAGATCGCCCACAACGCCGAACACACCCTCACCCACGCCGTTCCCAAACTCTCCACAGCGCTCATCCACGCCTACCCGGCCTGACAAGGCCCCAGACAGCCAAATCCACCGCCCACCGCCCGAAACCGCGCTACACGGCGTCGAGACAAGTTGAGAACTGTTTTGGAGAGGTTCGCGGCACTCGGATCACACTGGCTACGAGTAACGTTGGCTGGCAGGAAGGGAGAAACGCCGTGAGCGAAGTGGACAGCCGCGATCCCGCCGAGGTCTACGAGCGCTATTTGGGCCGTGCGATCGCCGACCCTTTCACGCGCGTACTCCTCGAGTATGCCGCGCCGAGGCGCGGCGAAAGAGTTCTCGACCTGGCCTGCGGTACCGGCAGCGTCGCACGCCAAGTAGCACCGACGGTCGGAGCCGAAGGCCACGTGATCGCACTGGATATCAATCCGGGCATGCTCGCCGTCGGGCGTGCCGCTCCCCCGCCGGCAGGTGCCGTCATTGAATGGCGAGAAGGTGACGCAGCGAGCCATGATCTGCCGGGTCGAACCGTCGACCTGGTGCTATGCCAGCAGGGACTTCAATTCTTTGCAGACCGCATTGCAGCACTGCATGAAACCCGCCGCGTATTGGTCCGCACCGGCATGGCGGCGTTCAGCGTTTGGCAGCCTCTCGATGCACATCCGATCTACAAAGCACTGTTCGAAGCCACCGCCCGCCATCTTGGTGCGGCAACCTCTGATCTGGCCGTGGCCTTCTCATTAGGTAAGGCAGACGAGCTGCAGTCGCTTTTTGCGGACGCGGGCTTTGAACAGGCTGCGATCCATCCACGATCCCTCGTCGTGCGATTCGCCTCGCCTGAGCATTTCGTGTCGCTCACCGTCGCCGGCGCGGCGACCTCAGTGCCTGCGTTTATCCAGATGAGTGCCGAAACCCGGACCGAGCTGATCGCAGCTGTTGCGGGCGAGCTTGCACCGGTGATCGAAGGTCATGTCGTGGACGGTGAGTTGATGTTCCAGATGTCCACGCACGTCGTTGTGGCGTCTTAACCTCGATCCACCGAAGAATTGACCGGGTGACCGGGTGTCGCAATAGGGAAAGTGCCCTCTGAGCTGCGATGATTGGAGTTACCACACCACAATCTGAACAGCCCAAGAAAGGCACTTCCGGTGCAAGTGTCCCACAGGTTCACCACGTCGTCGGCGGTCTTCGATGATGAGCATCTCGTGTCGTGCGCCGGGCTGGTGCCGGTGATGACCTTGGCTCAACAGAGCCGCCTTTCGGTGCTGTTGGAGCAGAAGGTTCGTTTCACCTGCGAGCGGATCAAATCTGGTGCGGCCAATCCGTCCCCGAAGCTGACCACCCTGATCGCCGGCATGTGTGCCGGCGCGGACAGCATCGATGACCTCGATATCGTGCGCTCGGGCGGGATGAAGACCCTCTTCGACGGCGTGTACGCATCATCGACGATCGGAACCCTGTTGCGGGAGTTCACCTTCGGGCACACCCGCCAACTCGAATCAGTGCTGCGCGAGCACCTGGCCGCGCTGTGCTCGCGCGTCGATCTGATCCCCGGCGCCGACGTGCGGGCCTTCGTCGACATCGACTCGCTACTGCGCCCGGTCTTTGGTCACGCCAAACAAGGGGCCTCGTATGGGCACACCAAGATCGCCGGGAAGCAGATCCTGCGCAAGGGCCTGTCGCCGTTGGTTGCCACGATCAGCACCGACAGCGGTGCGCCGGTGATCGCCGGTGCGCGGTTGCGGGCAGGCAAGACCAACTCCGGTAAGGGCGCAGCCCAGATGATCGCTCAGGCCGTGGCGACCGCACGTGCCGCTGGTGTTACCGGGCAGATTCTGGTGCGCGGCGACTCGGCGTACGGCAACAGCACCGTGGCGACTGCCTGCCGCCGCGCCGGAGCCCGATTCTCGCTGGTGCTGACCAAGTCAACCGCCGTGGCCGCGGCCATCGACTCCATCGATAACAACGCCTGGATTCCGGTCAACTACCCCGGCGCAGTGCGCGACCCCGACACCGGCGGATGGATCTCCGACGCCGAAGTCGCCGAAACCACCTACACCGCTTTCAGTTCCACCGATCACCCGGTCACTGCACGGTTGATCGTGCGCCGCGTCAAAGACGCCCGCTACCCAGACGCCCTGTTCCCGGTGTGGCGGTACCACCCGTTCTTCACCGACACCGACGAACCGATCGATGCCGCCGACATCACCCACCGCCGCCACGCCATCATCGAAACCGTGTTCGCCGACCTCATCGACGGACCCCTGGCGCACATGCCTTCGGGGCGGTTCGGGGCCAACTCGGCTTGGATCCTGTGCGCCGCGATCGCCCACAATCTGTTGCGCGCGGCCGGTGTCCTGGCCGGCGCGACGAACGCCGTCGCGCGAGGATCCACACTGCGCCGCCGCATCGTCAACATTCCGGCCCGACTTGCCCGACCCCAACGGCGGCCGACACTGCACCTACCCAGCCACTGGCCTTGGGCATCAACGTGGACCACCCTGTGGCGCAACACCATCGGATACAGCCCACCAGCGGCAATCCCCACCTGACCACCCGCCGAAAGGCCCGACCGGAGCACACAGGAAAAGCTGGACAGACCAGCAGCTACACGCTGCCCACCACCCACAGCACCGCAAAAATCAATCCCCAGACACCTCAACCGGGTCGATCCACGGATCGAGGCTTAACCGTTGTGCTGCATGGGCGTCGCGGAGCGACATACCGAATGGTGAGCCACCGCCTCGGCCGCCCCAGCGCATGGCCCATCAAGGGAACTCACCGTGCGCGTCGCCCTGCTTGCAGCAGATCCTCTGCGCCCCAAGAGGTTATGCGCGACAACTTGGTGCAACGAGCCAAGTAGCGGATGGCCAACACCACGACCGAAATTCACGCCGCCCGGATCAACACCATCGCGATGATCGTGAGATCACCCCTTCGCCTATTTCTTGTTTAACATCAGCATGCCTGTCTACTGACTCAAGCCGTACGCCCAATGGTCCTGGCCTCAACTCGATATGGCCGGCGTCACTGGACGCATGAAGATTCGATGAAGAATCGCGTGCACCCTTCTTGTATACCCCATAGGGGTATATGGTGGCGGTTGACGACGGCGCTGCTTTGCTCGGCGCTCGGGCGTAACAACATCGCCGCATCGCCATCATGAGAAAGGGAGCTCGGGATGACTACGACGGAATACCGCGTTACGGGGATGACTTGCGGGCACTGCGAGTCGTCGGTTCGAGACGCAGTCCGCGATCTTGACGGTGTTAAGCGGGCAGAGGTGAGTGCTGCGACGGGAAAGTTGGTGGTGACAAGCGACGAGCCCGCCGCCGATGCCGCGGTGTTGGCAGCGGTCGTCGAGGCCGGATACACCGCTGTGCGGGTTGGCTGACCACCCTGACCCAGCGTGTTGCCGCGGCAGCGGCCATGAGTCCGCGGATGCGTCCCCCGCCTGAGAGGAAGTCCTGAATGTCAACATCATCGGTGCAACCCACGCCCGCCGGTGCCCACGTCGAACTCGATATCAGGGGCATGACATGCGCCTCCTGCGCTGCGCGCATCGAGCGCAATCTCAACAAACTCGACGGTGTCACCGCCACCGTGAACTACGCCACCGAAAAGGCCCACATCACCGTGCGGTCGGGAACCGACCCTCAGACATTGATCACCGAGGTCGACAAGACCGGCTACACTGCGACGTTGCGGCGCGGCGAGGATCACGGCGCCGGCTCCGGCGTTGAGAATGCCGACGGCGCGGAACTGAGCGCGCTGCGTCGTCGCCTGATCGGTGCCATCGTGCTATCGGTTCCAGTCATCGCCATGGCGATGGTCCCTGTCCTGCAGTTCACCTACTGGCAGTGGGTTTCTCTGGCGTTGGCCACCCCGGTGGTCGCGTGGGCAGGCTGGCCGTTCCACAAGGCCGCGCTGACGAACCTGCGTCGCGGTACGGCCACCATGGACACCCTCATCTCACTGGGCACGACGGCCGCACTGCTGTGGTCGCTGTATGCGTTGCTCTTCGGCACCGCCGGCATGCCGGGCATGACCCATGAATTCACGCTGACCGTCGCTCCCAGCGATGGTGCGGCCAACATCTACCTCGAGGTCGCGGCGGGCGTGACGATGTTCGTGCTGCTTGGCCGATACTTCGAGAAACGCTCCAAGCGCCGGGCGGGGGCGGCACTGCGGGCGTTGCTGCAACTGGGCGCCAAGGACGTGGCGGTCATGCGCGACGGTGTCGAGACCCGCATACCGATCGACCGGCTCGCTCCCGGCGACGAGTTCGTCGTGCGGCCAGGCGAAAAGATCGCTACCGACGGAGTCGTCGTATCGGGTAGCTCAGCCGTCGACGCCTCCATGCTCACCGGGGAATCGGTGCCGGTGGAGGTCGCCGCGGGCGACGCTGTCACCGGGGCCACCGTCAACGCCGGCGGCCGAATCATTGTGCGGGCCACCCGTGTCGGCTCAGACACCCAGCTGGCGCAGATGGCCAAGCTGGTGGAAAACGCCCAGTCCGGTAAGGCGCAGGTGCAGCGTCTGGCCGACCGGGTGTCGGCCGTCTTCGTTCCGATCGTGATCGCCGTGTCGCTGGTTACACTCGGCGCGTGGCTTGTCGCTGGCTTTCCCGCCAGCGCAGGGTTCACCGCGGCGGTCGCCGTGCTGATCATTGCCTGCCCGTGCGCGCTGGGTCTGGCCACCCCGACCGCACTGCTGGTCGGCACCGGGCGCGGGGCACAACTCGGCATCCTCATCAAAGGCCCCGAAGTGCTCGAGTCCACTCGCCGCATCGACACGGTGGTGCTGGACAAGACCGGCACGGTCACCACCGGCAAGATGGCGCTGAGCGATGTGATTCCCGCCGCCAGTACCGACCGCGCCGACCTGCTTAGGTTCGCCGGAGCGCTGGAGGATGCCTCAGAGCATCCCATTGCCAAGGCAATCTCCAGCGGTGCGGCCGCGGAGCTTGGGACGTTGCCCCCAGTGCAGGATTTCGCCAACGTGGAAGGCAAGGGCGTCCGAGGCATCGTCGACGGCCACGCCGTTGTGGTCGGGCGTGAATCACTGCTCGCCGACTGGTCTTTGCCGCTGCCCCCTGAGCTTGCCGAGGCCAAAACCGACGCCGAGAGGCAAGGGAAGACGGTGGTCTCCGTCGCATGGGACGGTCAGCCCCGGGGTCTGCTGGCCATCGCCGACCAAGTCAAACCCACCAGCGCGCAAGCGGTCGCCGACCTCATCGCTCTGGGCCTGACACCGGTGCTGCTGACTGGAGACAACGCCATCGTGGCCCACCAGATCGGTGCCGAGGTCGGCATCGACCAGATCATCGCGGAGGTGATGCCACAGGAAAAAGTTGAGGTTGTCGCCCGACTGCAGACCGAAGGCAAAGTGGTCGCAATGGTCGGCGACGGCGTCAACGACGCCGCGGCCCTGGCGCAGGCCGACCTCGGGTTGGCGATGGGCACCGGCACCGACGTCGCCATCGAAGCAGCCGACATCACGTTGGTACGCGGCGATCTGCGCAGTGCCGCAGACGCGATTCGCCTGTCCCGCAGCACGCTGCGCGCCATCCAAACCAACCTGTTCTGGGCGTTCGCCTACAACGTCGCGGCCATACCGCTGGCGGCACTGGGCCTACTCAACCCCATGCTGGCCGGGGCAGCGATGGCATTTTCCAGCGTGTTCGTCGTCGGAAACAGCCTGCGTCTTCGGTCGTTCAACAGCCAAGCCGCTAAGGGGCCCGCGCTCATTGCGGCAAGTGCGCGAGCCGCAGCGAATGGTCGATGACCACCTCAAGGGTTGCGTCGTCGAGGCAAAAGCGCAGGTCGGCAACGCAGGTGCCGAGATCAGCCATGTCACTGATGCGTTCGCCAGGTCGGTGCGCTCCTGGAAGTTAGCAGGATCAGCCCAGCGATGTAAGCAGCTGCTGGCACGCCTGCTCGCAACGTCGGCACACTTCGGTGCAAATTCGGCAGTGTTCGTGGCGCTCGGCGTGCCTGCCGCATTCATCCCCGCAGGAGTGAGGGGGACCCGTTTTGTGGTCCAGTCGTTATGCGACTTTCGGTTGATGGGTCGTGGCCCACTGTAGGGCAAACTCGGCCGGGGTGAGGTCGCCGTGGGCGGTGTGGGGCCGATTGGCGTTGTAGTCACGACGCCAGTCCTCGATGAGCACCCTGGCTTCCAGCAGGGAGTCGAACCGCCACGAGTTGAGCAGTTCATCACGAAGCCGGGAGCAATGATCAATACCTGTGGATGAGCCTCGGCGTGGGGGCGTGAAAATGGGCGCACCTTCCCGAGGATGATCATTACGGAATCAGGTATTCGATCAAGACCGGCGTTGGCGCGCTGGTTGGGAAGGTACGCCCATGCTCACCGTAGTTCACGATGGCCAGGAGACCAACGACGAAACCGGCGGACGCTCATTGCTCGATGAGATCGTTCGCGACGGCGCTCGGCAGATGCTGGCCACGGCGTTGCAGGCTGAGGTCGCTGCCTACGTGGCTCAGTACGCCGACCAGCTTGATGACAACGGTCACCGACTGGTGGTGCGCAACGGCTACCACCAAGCCCGTGAGGTGCTGACCGCGGCCGGCGCAGTCGAGGTGAAAGCTCCGCGGGTCAACGACCGCCGCCTCGACCTGGACACGGGCGAACGCAAGCGGTTCTCCTCCGCGATCCTGCCGGCCTGGGCGCGCAAGTCTCCGCAGATGAGTGAGGTCCTGCCGCTGCTGTACCTGCATGGCTTGTCGACCAGCGATTTCACCCCGGCCCTGGAGCAGTTCCTCGGCTCCGGTGCCGGGCTGTCGGCATCCACGATCACCCGGCTGACGTCGCAGTGGCAAGACGAGGCCGCCGCGTTCGGTCGCCGCGATCTGTCGGGCACCGACTACGTCTACCTGTGGGTTGACGGCATCCATCTCAAGGTCCGTCTGGACCAGGAGAAGCTGTGCCTGCTGGTGATGCTCGGTGTGCGCGCCGACGGGCGCAAGGAACTGGTGGCGATCAGCGACGGCTACCGTGAATCGGCCGAGTCGTGGGCCGATCTGCTGCGCGACTGCAAACGGCGCGGCATGACCGCCCCCGTGCTCGCCGTCGGTGACGGTGCGCTCGGGTTCTGGAAAGCGGTGCGTGAGGTGTTCCCGGCCACCAAAGAGCAGCGGTGCTGGTTCCACAAGCAGGCTAATGTTCTTGCCGCACTGCCGAAATCAGCACACCCGTCGGCCCTGGCGGCACTCAAGGAGATCTACAACGCCGAGGATATCGACAAGGCCCAGCTCGCGGTGAAAGCGTTCGAGGTCGATTTCGGCGCCAAGTACCAAGGCGGTCGCCAAGATCACCGACGACCTCGATGTGCTGCTGGAGTTCTTCAAGTACCCGGCCGAACATTGGATCCACCTGCGTACGACCAATCCGATCGAAAGCACCTTCGCCACAGTGCGTTTGAGGACCAAGGTGACCAAGGGGCCGGGATCGCGGGTGGCCGGTCTGGCCATGGCCTACAAGCTGATCGATGCCGCCGCGGCCCGTTGGCGGGCTGTCAACGCCCCGCACCTGGTTGCCCTGGTGCGCGCTGGCGCGGCCTTCCACAAAGGCAAGCTGCTTGAGCGTCCCGCCGACATCACGCCGCAGACACCGCCCTCAGACGACGATCAGCACGCCGGGACGGAGGTCGCCTGAAACACCCCGATCCACAGGTATTGACAATTCCTCGGTAATTCTTGCTCCAGTGCGACACGCCCCGGATCCGATCGTAATAGGCCACCTGATGGACCCACCTTTTGCCGACGTAGGGCACGTCGCAGACGATTCGCGGTGTGGCGAAGCCGGGCAGATAGCCCATGATCTCCAGTTGCAGCTGCTGGGCTTCCCACACGGCGATGCGCCAGTGTTCGGCGTTGGGGATCATGTCGCACATGTAGAAGTAGTAGGGCAGCACGCCGGCTTCGCCCTGCAGTGCGAAACACAGATCCAGCAGATCGGCGGAGGTCGCATTCACCCCGCGCAGCAGCACCCCTTGGTTCCGCACGTCACGCAACCCAGCGTCGAGCAGTGCCCTGGTGTGTTTTGTCAATAGGTTTCCGGCCGTTTGAGCGCTAATTTTCCGGCCATGTTGTTGGGATTTCCGGCCATGTGAGCGCTGCGGTTGGGCGATGGGCTGGGTCATGGTCGGATTGTGTTGCGGCACTGTGGATTTGTGGTCGGAGGGGGTGGGTCAGAAGGGTGGCTGGTGGGGGTTCGGTGTCGGTGGGGGCTGGTGGCGGGGCTCCAATCGTCGAAGTTGTCGGGCTAGGGCGCGGGGCGGCCGGTGCCGTCGTAGAAGTCGGATTCGCCGTCGCCGGTGAGCATCGCGGTGTTGAGGCGGTCTCGTTCGGTGGCGTCGGGGACGCCGAGGTGGGCGTAGGGTGTTCGGTCATCGCTGTTGGTTTTCCTGGTCCGGTGGGTGGGGTCATTTCATGAGGGCGTGGCTGACGCGGTAGGAGTCGCCGCGGAAGCGTAGGAGCCGTCCGTGGTGCACGAGGCGGTCGATGATCGCCGCGGCCATGTTGTCGTCTCCGAACACCGTTCCCCACTTCGAGAATTCAAGGTTGGTGGTGATGATGAGGCTGCGTTTTTCGTAGGCCTCGGAGATGACCTGGAACAGCAGCCGCGCTCCTTCGGGGTCGATCGGTAGGTAGCCGAGTTCGTCGAGGACCAGCAGCGGGATTTTGGCGAGGGTGGCCAGCTCCCGGTCGAGGCGGCCGGTGTCTTTGGCGCGGCGCAGCGTCATCACCAGGCTGGAGGTGGTGAAGTAGCGGGCCGGGATGCCGCGCTGGCAGGCTTCGGCGGCCAAGGCGGTGGCCAGATGCGTTTTGCCGGTCCCGACATCGCCGAAGAGGATCAGGTCTTGGGCGTGGTCGAGGAATTCCAGGTCGGCGAGCTGCTGGCGTCCGTAGCCGTCGGGGAACCCGACGGCGGTCCAGTCGTAGCCGTCGAGGGATTTGGCTGCGGGCAGCCGGGCGGCGGTCAGCAGCCGGGCCCGCCGGGAACGGGCCCGGAGTCGTTCTCCGCGGTCAGCATCCCGTGGAGATACTCACGCTGGCGCGGGGTGGCCTTGGTCGCCCATTCCTGCAGCACCGCCACGGTCAGATACGCCTGCCGGCCCGCGGCGACGACATCGGCGACGCTGACCGCGCTCACGCCGACACCTGCCCGGCGTCAGCGGCGGCCATCGCGGTTTGGTCCAGTGCTGTGGCCTCGGCGATGGCGAGGGTGTCGTAGACGCTCAGGTCCACGGCCGAGGCCAGGGGTTCGGCGCCGGCGGCGATGCGCCGGGCCAGCATGCCGACCGCGGCTGGTTCCGCGGCGCCGGTGGCGATGACGGTCTCCGCGGCGATGATGGTGTTGCCGAAGCCCGCTGGGCCGGCCGCCGCGTGGATCGCGGCGAGCATGTCACGGCGCTCCCGGACGGCGGCGGCGTCGAGCCAGTCCCGCACCGGGTCGCTGACCAGGGCGCGGACCGGGGAGTTGCCCCAGGTGCCGGGCTTGGCCGCCAGCAGCGGCAACAGTGCCACCGGGTCGAACACCGTCTCGGTGGTGTTGGTGTAGGCCCGCGGCAATGAGATCACCGGGTGGCCGTGGGCATCGAGGAACTCGATGCGGTCAAAACGCACTCCGACGGTGACCGTCTGGGCGGCCATCGCCGGCCCGGCGCAGTAGGAACGGCCCTCGACGAGCAGACTGCCGGTCTTGTCGGTGCGCCGCGCCACATAGCGCACCGGGTCGAACCCGACACCGGGCAGCGCCAGCAGCGCGGCCCGGTCGGCGTCAAACAGTTCACTGATCGGGGTCTGCTTGCGGTAATGCCCCGTGGCGGCGAGCTCCTCGCAGCGGGCCAGCAGCATCGCGTTGAGCCCGGACAAGCTCTCGGCCCGGGGTTCGGGGACCATCAGGTTGCGGCGCAAGAACCCCACCGCGTTCTCCACACTGCCCTTCTCATGCCCGGAATACGGGTTGCAGTACCGCGCCGCACACCGATAGTGCGCGCGGAACGCCCCAAACAGCGTCGATTCGACGACCTTCTCCCCGCGACGGCGCCCCGCCCCGGCGGCGTTGTCGAAAATCAGCTCCCGCGCCGCGCCGCCGATGTGCTCGAAGATCACCCGCAGGCCATGGCACACGCTCTCAGCAGTTTCCCCCGGATAGGCCTGGACATAGCGCATGTTGGAGTGCGGGAAGGTGACCACCAGCACGTGCAGCACCTGCATCACCCCGGCGATCACCGCTTGGGCCTGCCCGAAGTCGACCTGCCCGACCCCCGGCGGCCACACCAACTCGGAGAACCCCTGCCGCGCGCTGCGGCGCGCGGCCCGGTAGGCCTTCACATAGCGCTGCACCGCCGAATACGACCCCCCATACCCGTGTTCGGCGACCAGCCGGTCACAGACCCGCTGGGCAGTGTGGCGCTGCTTGCGGGGCCGACCCTCATCCTCGGCCAGCCACTCATCGATCACCGACGTGAACCCGGTCAGCACCGAAGCACCCGGACGCCGATGAATCACCGGCGGCTTCGGTGAGAAATCCTGCACGGCAATGTATTTCGCGACCGAGTCGCGGGAGATCCCCAGATCCTTGGCGATCTGGCGGGCCGAAACACCGGCAGCGTCGAGCTTCCGGATCTGTTCTTGCATCGTCATAGCTATCGTCATCTGCTTTCCGGTTCTCCCCTTCCACGAGCCGCTGCACAACCGCAGCAGCACCGCGAGAGAACCTACGAAGGGACACACCACCGCAGCACCGACTGGCCGGATTCTTACCGCTGAAATGGCAGGAAACCAGCCGCGCAGCTGGCAGGAAAACCCCGCCGAAACGGACTACCTATAGACGATCACAGACACCCTGGTCGCCTCGGCAACCAACGGGGTCACCGAATGCACGTGGTTGATATGGGTGTGCAACGCGAGGTTCACCCCACGCGCAGCGGCGGTCGTTGCCACCCGATGCACCCCGTCGACCACCTTGGCCTGCAACCAGTGCTGAGGCAACGCTGCCAGAGCCTTGGTCGCCAACCGGATGTCGCGGATGGACTCGATCTGGAGGAGCCGTAGGAGGAAGGATTCCAGGCGGGGCCAGGGCAGGTTCGCCACGTCCCCACCGGAGACCACAACATCGCGCACCGCGGGGGTGGCACGTAGGTAGTTCAGTATCTGGTCCTGGCGGTCGGCGGGCGCCAGCAGCAGGCTGGATTTTCTGACCGTGCTAGTTGAATTCCCGATCAGATCCATCCGAGTGCAATGCCCGCAGTACTGCGGGCAGGTTGACAGCAGTTCGGCCAGCACCTTCGTCGGGTAGCGATGGGTCAGTCCCTCGACCACCCACATATCGCTCTCGTGCAACGAATCCCGCTCGGCGTACGGGTGCGACACCCATTCCCGGTTTCGGTCGCTGAGCACCGGCAGCATGTACCGCCGAATCGGATCGGCGTAGAACTCTTCGGTGAACCCGGTTGCCTCCGGCGGGAAGTCCGGCACCATGGTGTTCAGCATCTGCGGGGGCAGCAACATCGACATCGTTGCTTTTCTGGCCTGATCGGCGGCCAGGTCGCCATAGAACCGCTCATCGAGCAGGTCCCCGGCCACGGCGCGCAGCTGCGTGATGTTTTTGACGGAATGCGCCCGCTGCCACTGCGGATCTCGCCATTGCGCCTCGGTGACCGCGGCCCAACCGGGATAGCGCCGCCAGTCCGGCTCACACAACTCCCGGCGCACATAGCTGTACGGCTGATCGGCGGCCGCGGTGTACCCCGTCGGTGCCGGGTGCGTGACCGCACTGAGAATCGTCACGGCGCCAGCACCTCTCGCGGCGGCACCACCGGTTCGGCGGACTGGATCAGTTCAGCGGCGACCCGACGCCCGGACCTGATCGCGCCCTCCATCAAGCCGAAGAACTCCAGGCTGGTTTCCGTGCCGGCCCAGTGCACCCGTCCGTGCGGATCGCTGAGGGTGGGCCCGAGCCGCAACCAGTCCCCCGGGCCAAACAGTGCGGCGTAGCAGCCCCTGCTGTAGTCGCTGGCCAGCCAGTCCGTCACCGTGCATCGCGTCGGCGGCGGCAATTGCGGGAACAGTCGGCCGACGTGGTCCAGCGCCGCAGCGCGCTGCGCCGCCGCCGTCAGCGCCGAAAACGCCGAGGCCGCCGCGCCGGTGACGAATCCGGTCAACACGCCCACCGATCCATCCGGTGGCGAGTCATCGACGGTCGACAGCAATGGCCCGTCGGTGCTCATCGACCATCCGGAGAGTCCGTGCTCACGCCATATCGGGGACGGGTAGCCCAGATGTACCTTTGCCGCGCAACCGCGCCCGGTGACCGCGGTCGCTCGCGGCGTGGCGAGGCCGGGCCGGAATTCAATGTTCTGCGCCAACAGCGGGGGAACCGCGACGACCACCCGATCGGCCCGATACCGACGGGGTTCGCCATCGACGCCCGGCGCACACCGCACGACAACCCCATCGGCATCCTGGTCGATGCGAACGACCCGATGCCCCAACCGCACCGGCCGGACAAGCCGGTCGGCCAGCGCCTCGCACAACCGGTGGGATCCCCCGTTGATGCGCCACTGCTGAGCCCCTCCGTCAAATGCGTTCAGATAGCGGATTCCGCCACCCGAGCGCAGATAAAAGGCCATATGCAGGACCGAGATGGCGGCGGGGTCGGCGGCCATCATCTCGCCGAGGAAGAGCGGCAGGAACGTTCTTGCATCCGGATGCCGCACGTCCTCGGCCATCCAGCGCGCAACCGTGCACCGGTCCTGACGCTCGGCCCCACGGGTCTGCCAGGGTGCCTGCGGATCAACCCCGGCGACCAGGCCCTCGAGCCGATCGAACAGATCGCCGATCGCGACCACGTCCAGCGGAGGCAGCCGGCCCGGGGTGGTCGTCTGGCGGTCCGACATCAGAAACGTGCTTGCCCCGGCCATCGCCGTGGGGACGACATCGAGCCCGTGCTGCCGAAGCTGTCTGAGCAGTTCGGTGTGCCGGACTCCGAGATAGGCGGCGCCGCCATCTGCGACGACGCCCGGGGATATCGGGACGCCAAGCATCCGGCCGCCGACCCGATCACGGGCCTCCAGCACGACCACCTCGGTGCCGGCCGACACCAGCTCGGCCGCGGCTGTCAGGCCCGCCAGCCCGGCACCGACGACGATGACACCCACGGCCTCCTCGGTCATGACGCCGCCCCGGCGACCTTGGCGAAAAGCCCCGCTGCCGAGGGATTCTCGATGAAGTCCTCCCACGAGAGTTCGGCCCCGAAGTCCCGCGCGATCGCACTGAGCACCCGGGTTGCCAGCAGCGAATCCCCACCGAGTGCGAAGAAGTCCGAGCACGGGGTCACTTCGGCCGTGTTCAAAACCCTGCGGAAGATCTCGACGATGCGGACGGTACTCATCGACTACCCCTTAGACATTGGAATGCGCTGCAGCACAGCGTGTTGCGGCCCGGTCGACCTTGCCGCTGACGGTGTAGCTCAGCGCGGAGACGAACGTCACCTTGCTGGGGACGAATTGACTGGGCAGGCGCAGCCGGAGATACCGTTGCAGTTCTTCCGCCGTCGTCAGCGCGGCCGGAACCACGTATGCGGTCAACGAGGTGCGTCCCAGCGAGCGCTCGCCGACCACAACCGCGCCCCCGACCGCGGGGTGCGCGTTCAGCTGCTCCTCGACCTCGGCCGGATGTACCCGCACACCAAGGACTTTCACTTGTTCATCCGCGCGTCCACGCGAGTACAGCAGACCATTCCGGCCGCGGTGGACCAGGTCCCCGGTGTGAAACCACCGATCGGGGCCCCAGCCATGGTCGGCAACTTCGAAACCGGCTGCGGTGGCGTTCGGCAGTCCGAGGTAGCCGGTCGCCAGTCCCGGCCCAGACACCAACAGCTCGCCACCTTCGGTGACGTGGTCACGCACATGGGGCAGCGGCCTGCCCATCGGAACCTCGCCGGCCTCGATGCCTGGTTCGGTACCGGGGCCGCTCAGTTGCACAGCATGGGTCACCATCGTCGTCTCGGTGCATCCGTATGTGTTGAGCAGCCTGATCCGCCCGACCGGCAGCGCACGCCACTGCCGCAACCGGGTTGGGTCGACCCGCTCGCCACCGATCACCACCAATCGGAGGCTCTCGGGCAGGGTCGTCGGCTCCTCGGACAGAAAGAGCACGAATTCATGCCAGAACGCGGTCGGCAGGTCAACGACGGTGATCTTCTGGTTTGTCAGCATTCGGATGAAGGACTGGAACGACCCCGAATGCGCCGCGTCATCGAAAACCAGGGCGGCGCCGGCGGTCAGCGCGGGCAAGATCTCCTCCAGGCAGGTGTCCCAACCGAGCGAAGCAAATTGGAGGACGCGGTCTTCGGGCGTGAGCTCGAACAGCTTTCTGAGGGCGCGCACCGTGACGGCCAGTGCGCCATGCGGAACCAGCACCGGCTTCGGGGATCCGGTTGACCCGGACGTGCACAGCGCATACGCCGGATCCCCCGGTTTCGCCTGCGGCAGTTCGGCATCTGGACGCGGCGGGTAGTCGGCGAGCCTGTCGATCTGCAGGTTGGCCGGCCCGCGCCGGTGAGCGGCCACCGCGAACAACCGGTCCAGGCCCAGCGCGGCCGCGAGCACCTCTTGGCGGGCGATCGGCTGGGTTGCGTCGATCGGGCAGTAGGTGGCGCGGGCCTGCAGTATCGCCAGCAGGTGTTGTCCCACGGCGGGTTCGGGTGCGACCAGCGCACCGATCGGCCCGACCGACCCGTCCGCGTCAATGCCAACGGACCGGTAACGCCGGGCCGTACCACGGACTCGTCCGGCGAACTCCCGATAGCTGATGGCCGACCCGTTGTGCACGACAGCCGTGCGGTCGGGCCAGGCTCGAGCAGCGGCCGTGAAATCCGTGATCACGCCTCCAGCAGCAACGGCGGTGGCGCTCCCCGCCCCGCCCTGCCCGTGTCGACCGGCTCCGTCGGGGACCGCGACGAAGCCGGCCTTGGGACACGGCTGTACCGCGGGGCACCCGCGGTCGGAGCTGGCCGCGGACCCCGCCGGCCATCGCCCCCCGTTGCTGATCACCAGATCACTATCGGCGCCGGCGCCACCGCCGCCTATAGGTCATCGGAGCGAATTTTGCCCGATCCAGGGACTAGTTCTCAGGCGGGCGTTCCGGCCAGATCGCCGGGCTCTCGGTGGTCCACAACCGGCGCAGTCACCATCAGACCGGCGGCACACGCCGTCACAGCGATTCTCCGATGAATCCGCGGATTGGATCTGGAACTAGGCCCCGCGGCGGCGCGCTCAGCTTCAGCAACCGGGCGGGCAGTCGTCCACACCCGAGGGCAACGCCGCAGCTTCGGCCCTGGTCCTGACCGCCAATTTGGCCAACAAACTGTGGACATGATTCTTCACGGTGTGCACGGCGATGCAGAGTTCCGCGGCGATCTGCTTATTCGACAGGCCCATCCGGAGCATCCGCAGAATCTCCGCCTCGCGAGTCGTGAGCATCGGAGTCGGGGTGCCGGCCTGCCGCTGAGCGGCCAGCTCCGACAATCGGCGCAGCAGCACCGTCGATATCTCCGGTGTGCAGAAGGATTCCCCGGCGGCGGCCCGCCGGATCACCCCCATCAGCTCGGCCATCGACTGGTACCGGATGTGGTAGCCGACCACGCCGATCTCCGCGCACTTCACGATCGCAACCTCGTCGTCGGCGGGCACCCCGAGCACAATGATCCGGGCCTGCGGATTCAGCTGCAGCATCGACACCATCAACATTTCGCAGTCCCGATTGTGAATGTTGAACAGCACAATTTCCGGCGCGATCTGCGCATTCGCCTGCAGCATCGACGGCAAATCCCGCGCCGCGCCGATGGTGTGCCCGCATCCGGCCAGCGCCGTCACCAGGTTGTCCCTCGACAGCGTGTAGTCGTCGACGATCAGTACCGGAACGCTCAGGTCGGACACCGGAACCCGGTCCGCTGGGCCGCCGTCGGGGGCGACCTCCAGCGTCGCCTCGCCGTCGATCATGTGTTCCCGAGAATTCCGCACATTGCGCGGCCCCCAATCGTGGCCCTTAGCCGCGATGCCCGCGCTCCCCCGACACCTCCGGCATCGCTCTGAATGCGTACACTAAATAGCTTCGGGTTCGCTGGCAACAGTTGGCCGGAAATTCACAGAATTTCCGACAATTTCCGACACTCCGGCGCGATCGCGCCGGCAGAAACTCAGCCCAAGATAAGCCCGGAGGTCGGCACCCCGGTGCCCGCGGTGACCAGCACGTGCTCGACGCCGTCGACCTGGTTGACCGAGGTGCCGCGCAGCTGGCGGACACCCTCGGCGATGCCGTTCATGCCGTGCAGGTAGGCCTCGCCGAGCTGGCCGCCGTGGGTGTTGATCGGCAGCCGGCCGCCCAGCTCGATGGCGCCGCCGGCGATGAAGTCCTTGGCCTCGCCCACCCCGCAGAAGCCCAGCTCCTCCAGCTGCAGCAGGGTGTACGGGGTGAAGTGGTCATAGAGCACCGCGGTCTGGATGTCGGCCGGGCTCAGCCCGGACTGCGCCCAGAGCTGGCGGCCCACCACGCCCATCTCGGGCAGCCCGAGCTCGTCGCGGTAGTAGGAGTACATGGTGAACTGGTCGGCGCCGGCGCCCTGGGCGGCGGCCTCGATGACCGCCGGGCGCTGCCGCAGGTCGCGGGCCCGCTCCGGGGTGGTGACCACGATCGCCACGCCGCCGTCGGTCTCCTGGCAGCAGTCCAGCAGCCGCAGCGGATCGGCGATCATCCGGGAGTTCTGGTGGTCCTCGATGGTGATCGGCTTGCCGTAGAAGTGCGCCTTGGGGTTGGTCGCGGCGTGCTTGCGGTCGGCGACCGACACCGCGCCGAAATCGGCACTGGTGGCGCCGTATTCGTGCATGTAGCGACGGGCCACCATGGCCACCGAGGCGGCCGGGGTGCTCAGCCCGTGCGGGTAGGACCAGCTGTACTCCACCCCGCGGGAGTCGGCGTTGACGGTCAGCCCGGTCATCACCTGGCCGAACCGGAACTCCGAGCGCTCGTTGAACGCGCGGTAGGCGACCACCACCTCGGCCACCCCGGCGGCCACCGCCAGCGCCGCCTGCTGCACGGTCGCGGCGGCCGCGCCGCCGCCGTAGCCGATCTGGGAGAAGAACTTCAGCTCACCGATGCCGGTGGACCGGGCCACCGCGGTCTCCAGGTTGGAGTCCATGGTGAAGGTGACCAGGCCGTCGACGTCGGCGGGCGCCAGCCCGGCGTCGTCCAGCGCGTCGAGCACCGCCTCGGCGGCCAGCCGCAGCTCGCTGCGGCCGGAGTTCTTGGAGAAGTCGGTCGCGCCGATGCCGGCGATTGCCGCCTTACCGGACAGGCTCACTCGGAAGCTCCCATGGTCAGGGTGGTGGTGGCGATGATGTGGTCACCGAGGCTGTTGGACCCGGTGACCTTCACGGTCACCAGATCGCCGTCCACGGCGGTCACCTCACCGCGGAAGGTGACGGTGTCGTAGGCGTACCACGGCACACCCAGCCGCAGCCCGATCGAACGGATCCGGGCACTGGGCCCGGCCCAGTCGGTCAGGTAGCGCTGCACCAGCCCGGTGTCGGTGAGGATGTTGACGAAGATGTCCTTGGAGCCCTTGGCCTGCGCCTGGTCCCGGTCGTGGTGCACGTCCTGGTAGTCGCGGGTGGCGATCGCGGTGGACACCACGAAGGTCGGATCGCCGTAGATGGCCAGCTCCGGCAGCGTGCTGCCGACGGTCGGTGTCACGGTGCTCATGCGCGGGGCTCCCAGTGGTACAGGGTCCAGGCCGGACTCACGTCGCTGTCCGGGAAGTCCAGATAGCCGACCTGAACCGGCATGCCGATCTCGACGGACTCCGGGTCCACCCCGCGCAGCTCGCCGAGCATCCGGACGCCCTCCTCCAGCTCGACCAGCGCGATGATGAACGGCAGCGAGCGCCCGGGCACCTTCGGCGCGTGGTGCACCACGTAGCTGAACACCGTGCCGTTGCCCGAGCCGACCACCCAGTCGGTGCCGGCGACCGGCTCGACCTGATGATCGCGCCACACCGCCGGGATCGGCGGATGCTGCAGCACGCCGTCGCCGCGACGCTGGATGCGCAGTTCGTGCGCGTTGACGCCGTCCCAGAAGAACTTGGTGTCCCGGGAGGCGGCCGGCCGCATCAGCTTGTCCGGGTCCAGGTCCTCGGGCACCGTGGTGGCCGGGGCCTGCCGGTCGGCGGGAATGAATTTCATGATGCGCCACATCATTTCGGCGACTTCCTCGTCGCCGACGGTCCAGGTGATCTTCTGGTTGACGAAGTAGCCCTCGCCCAGGGCGGTCTGCTTCGGCCCGATCACGTCGGTCAGCTCGGCGCTGATCCCGACCTGCTCGCCGGGGCGCAGGTAGCGGTGATAGGTCTGCTCGCAGTTGGTCGCGACCACACCGACATAGCCTGCGGCGTCGAACAATTCGATGATCTTGCCGAGCGGGTCGTCGTCCGGACGCACCCCGCCCAGGCCCATCATGGTCCACACCTGGATCATCGCCGGCGGGGCGACGACGCCGGGATGCCCGGCCGCCTGCGCGGCCGCCTCGTCCAGATAGATCGGGTTGCGGTCGCCGATCGCGTCGAGCCAGTGGTGCATCATCGGCTCGTTGACCGGGTCGCGGCCCAGCCGCGGGGCGCTGCGCCCGGCGGCCTTGATCGCCTCGATGCCCGCCGCCAGGTCCTGGCGCTCGCCGCTCATCGGGGCACCCGCGGCACGCCGAGGCCCGAGGCCGCGATCATCTCGCGCATCACCTCATTGACGCCGCCGCCGAAGGTGATGACCAGGTTGCGCTTGGTCATCTTGTCCAGCCAGACCAGCACCTCGCCGGTGTGCGGGTCGGCGGGATTGCCGTAGCCCACGATCTCCTCGGCCAGCCGGCCGACCTCCTGGATGCGTTCGGTGGAGAACACCTTGGTCGCGGCGGCGTCGGCCACCGCGATCGTCTCGCCGGAGGCGGCGACCTGCCAGTTCAGCAGCTCGTTGATCCGCCAGATCGACTTGATCTGGCCGAGCAGCCGGCGCACCGCGGGCAGCTCGATCGGCGTGACGCCGTCCGAGCCCGGGGTGGTCGCCCAGCTGTGCACCTGGTCGTAGATCCCGGCCACCCGGCCGGCCGGGCCGAGGCCGACCCGCTCGTGGTTGAGCTGGGTGGTGATCAGCTTCCAGCCGCCGTTCTCCCCGCCGACCACCATGTCGGCGGGCACCCGCACGTCGTTGAAGTAGGTGGCGTTGGTGTGGTGCGCGCCGTCGGACAGGATGATCGGCGTCCACGAGTAGCCCGGATCGGTGGTGTCGACGATCAGGATCGAGATGCCCTTGTGCTTGGCGGCATTCGGGTCGGTGCGGCAGGCCAGCCAGATGTAGTCGGCGTCGTGCGCGCCGGTGGTCCACATCTTCTGGCCGTTGACGATGTAGTGATCGCCGTCGCGGACCGCGGTGGTGCGCAGCGACGCCAGGTCGGTGCCGGCCTCCGGCTCGGAGTAGCCGATAGCGAAATGCACGTCGCCGGAAAGGATTCCGGGCAGGAACTGCTTCTTCTGCGCCTCGGTGCCGTGCACCTGCAGGGTCGGCCCGACGGTCTGCAGGGTGACCATCGGCAGCGGGATGTCGGCGCGGTTGGCCTCGTTGACGAAGATCTGCTGCTCGATCGGGCCGAAGCCCAGGCCGCCGTACTCCTTGGGCCAGCCGACGCCGAGCTTGCCGTCCGAGCCCATCCGCTTGATCACCGTGCGGTAGGCCTCGTTGTGCCGGTCGGTCTCCATCGCGGCGGCTTCTTCGGGGGTGATCAGGGTCGAGAAGTATTCCCGCAGCTCGGCCTGCAGCGCCCGCTGTTCGGGCGTCAGATCGATGAACATTACGCTCCCACCAGCTCGAGTCGTTGCGCCTGACCGCCCAGGCAGCGGGCCAGGTCCTTGATCGACGAGTAGTACCGGTCCATCGGGTAGGTGATGTCCATGCCCATGCCGCCGTGCAGATGGTGGCAGGTGCGCATGGCGACCGGCGCCTGCGAGGTCACCCAGTATCCGAGGATCGTCAGGTCCTCGTCGGCGTCGAGGTCCTCGGCGAGCCGCCAGGCCGCCGAGGTGGCCAGCAGCGCGATGGTGCGGGCGGTGATGTACACCTCGGACAGCTGCGCGGCGACGGTCTGGAACGTCGACAGCGGCCGGCCGAACTGCTCGCGGGTGGCGACGTAGTCGGCGGTCAGCCGCAGCGCCCCGGCGGTCAGGCCCGCGGCGAACGAGCCGTAGGCCGCCAGCGCCAGCCGATTGACATCCGCGGCGGTGGCGCCGTCGAGCACCCCGTCGGCCGGTGCGTCGGTGAGGGTGACGACGAACTCCTCGGAGCCGTTGGCGGTCGGCGTCCGGGTCAGCGCGACGCCCTCGCCGCGCGGGGACACCACCGCGACGCCGGAGTCGGCGGTGACCAGCAGCCACTGCGCGCCGTCGGCGTGGGGCACGCCGATCTTGGTGCCGTTGAGCCGGCCGTCGGCCAGGGTGACCCCGGGCTGCTCCGGCAGCGCGGTGCCCGGCTCGTTGAGCGCGGCGGACAGCAGCGCGCCGCCGGCCACCCCGGCCAGGTAGCGGTCCTGCTGCTCGTCGGTGGCCAGCGCCAGCAGCGGCAGCAGCCCCAGCCCGAGGGTGCCCAGTGCCGGGCCGGTGGTGCCGTGCCGACCGATCTCGGTCAGCGCGGTCGCGATCTCTGGCAGCCCGACGCCGTCGCCGCCGAGCCGCTCCGGCACACCGAGGGCGGCCACGCCGCCGTCGACCAGGGCGGCCCAGGAGTTGTCACGGTCGAGCACCGAGGTGACGACGTCGGCGACGGCCTGCTGCTGCGGGTCGGGACTGAAATCCACTGTGCTTGCTCCTCGTTCCGGCGGGTTGGTTACTTACCGGCCTGACCGGTGTAGTCGACCTGCCAGTGCTTGATGCCGTTGAGCCAGCCGGACATCAGCCGCTCCGGCTCCCCGATCGGGGTGATGTCGGGCATGTGGTCGGCGATCGCCTCGAAGATCAGGTTGATGGTCATCCGGGCCAGGTTGGCGCCGATGCAGTAGTGCGCACCGGTGCCGCCGAACCCGACGTGCGGGTTGGGGTCGCGCAGGATGTTGAAGGTGTGCGGGTCCTCGAAGACCGTCTCGTCGAAGTTGGCCGAGCGGTAGGACATCACCACTCGCTGGCCCTCCTTGATCTGCACGCCGGCCAGCTCGGTGTCGCAGTTGGCGGTGCGCTGGAACGCCGAGACCGGGGTGGCCCAGCGGACGATCTCGTCGACCGCGGTCTCCGGGCGCTCGCGCTTGTAGAGCTCCCACTGCTCGGGGTGCTGGGCGAACGCGATCATGCCGTGGGTGGTCGAGTTGCGGCTGGTCTCGTTGCCGGCGACCGCGAGCATGATGACGAAGAAGCCGAACTCGTCGTCGGTCAGGCTCTCGCCGTCGATGTCGGCCTCGATCAGCTGGGTGACGATGTCGTCGGTCGGGTTCTTGCGACGCTCCTCGGCCATCTTCATGGCGTAGGTGATCACCTCGAAGGAGGACATCGCCGGATCGATGTCGGCGAACTCGGGGTCCTCGCCGGCGGTCATCTCGTTGGACCAGCGGAACAGCTTGTCGCGGTCCTCCTGGGGCACGCCGATCAGCTCGGCGATGGCCTGCAGCGGCAGCTCACAGGCGACCTGCTCGACGAAGTCGCCGACCTCCATCGCGGCCGCGGTCTTGGCGATGTGCTGGGCGCGGGCGTTGAGCTCCTCGCGCAGCCGGCCGACGGCGCGCGGGGTGAAGCCGCGGGAGATGATCTTGCGCAGCCGGGTGTGGTGCGGCGCGTCCATGTTGAGCAGCACCGCGCGCTGCACGTCGACGGCCTCGCGGGTCATGGTCTGCGGCCAGACCGGGATGGCACCGTTCATCGCCGAGGAGAACACGTCGCTGCGGCGCGACACCTCCTTGACGTCGGCGTGCCGGGTCACCAGCCAGTAGCCCTTGTCACCGAACCCGCCGGTTCCCTCCGGAACGTCGACCCAGTGGATAGGCTCGGACCTGCGCAGCTCGGCGAGCTGCTCAACCGGCAACCCCTGCAGGTTCAGGTCGGCGTCCAGCGGATCGAAGGTGTTGGGGAAACTGAGGTGCGCCATTGGTCTTCTCCTTGCTCCAGCGGGTCCGCAAACAACACGGTCTAGTGCCAATTGCCACCATTGAAACACGGTCTGACCGCAGATCAAAGGCACCGACACATCGTCGCTTGTCAGAGTAATGAAACGTGTTCTAGCCTGGCGGACATGAGTAATCCTGTCATCGTCGAAGCCACCCGCAGTCCGATCGGAAAACGGAACGGCTGGCTGTCCGGCCTGCATGCCACCGAGTTGCTCGGCGCCGTCCAGCGGGCCGTGGTGGAGAAGGCCGGCATCGACGCCGGCGACGTGGAACAGGTTATCGGCGGCTGCGTCACCCAGTACGGGGAACAGGCGAACAACGTCACCCGGCAGTCCTGGCTGGTCGCCGGGCTGCCCGAGCACGTCGGCGCCACCAGCATCGACTGCCAGTGCGGCAGCGCCCAGCAGGCCAACCACCTGATCGCCGGGCTGATCGCCACCGGCGCCATCGACATCGGCATCGCCTGCGGCATCGAGGCGATGAGCCGGGTCGGTCTGGGCGCCAACGGCGGCGGCGCGCGGGCGGCGTCCTGGGACATCGACCTGCCCAACCAGTTCGAGGCCGCCGAGCGGATCGCCCGCCGGCGCGGCATCACCCGCGCCGACGTGGACGCGCTCGGGCTGGCCTCCCAGCTGCGGGCCAAGCAGGCCTGGGCCGAGGGCCGCTTCGATCGGGAGATCTCCCCGATCCAGGCCCCGGTGATCGACGAGAACAAGCAGCCCACCGCCGAGCTGACCATGGTCGGCCGCGACCAGGGCCTGCGGGACACCACCGCCGAGGGGCTGGCCGCGCTCAAGCCCGTCATCGAGGGCGGCATCCACACCGCCGGCAACTCCTCGCAGATCTCCGACGGCGCGGCCGCGGTGCTGTGGATGGACGAGGACAAGGCCAAGGCCCTGGGGCTCAAGCCGCGGGCCCGCATCGTCAGCCAGGCCAACGTCGGCGCCGAGACCTACTACCACCTGGACGGGCCGGTGCAGTCCACCGCGCGGGTGCTGGAGAAGGCCGGCATGTCGATGAGCGACATCGACCTGGTCGAGATCAACGAGGCGTTCGCCTCGGTGGTGCTGTCCTGGGCGCAGGTGCACGGCGCCGACATGGACCGCGTCAACGTCAACGGTGGCGCGATCGCGCTGGGGCACCCGGTCGGTTCCACCGGTGCCCGGCTGATCACCACCGCGCTGCACGAGCTGGAGCGCACCGACAAGTCCACCGCGCTGATCACCATGTGCGCCGGCGGGGCGCTGTCCACCGGAACGATCATCGAGCGCCTCTGATGCCGCTGACCGACGCCGACCGCATCGCCGCCGCGCAGGCCTACATCAGCGCGCTGGCCGACCACCGGGGCGACGACGTCCCGTTCGCCCCGGACTGCGTGCGCTACGAGCTGGGCATCAAGACCGGGCGGTCCGGGGATCACCTGCGCCGCAGCCTGAACAACGGTCCGCAGTTCAAGCTGATCCGCGCGGTCAGCACCCCGGAGTTCAGCGTCGACGGCGATCACATCCGGGCGGTGTTCGAGCTGTCCACCAAGCCCGCGCTGTTCGGCCGCCGGGTGGGCGCGGTGGTCGACGAGACGTTCCTGATCCCGGCCGACGCCCCGACCGCGCAGATCCACCACATCAGCGCCAACATCCGGCCCACGCTGACGAGATAGGTTGCCGCCATGGCCAACACCCCCCGCCCGTTGAACGCCAAGCAGGTGCAGCGGCTCAACGCGCCGTCCACCGGCACCGCGATCAAATGGATGTCGCGCGCCCAGACCTGGCTGTTCAAGAAGTCCGGGGGCCGGTTCGGCGACAAGTTCCTGCGCGGCGCGGCGGTCGGGATTCTCACCACCACCGGCCGCAAGTCCGGTGAGCCGCGGGACAGCCCGCTGCTGTACCTGCAGGAGGGCGGGCGCATCGTGCTGGTCGCCTCGCAGGGCGGCCGGGCGACGAACCCGATGTGGTACCTCAACCTGAAGGCCGACCCGGCCATCTCGTTCCAGACCAAGACGCAGACCCTGGCGCTGGTGGCCCGCGACGCCACCGACGCCGAGCGCGACGAGTACTGGCCCAAGCTGGACGCGATGTACCCGGACTTCGTGAACTACCGCTCCTACACCGATCGCAAGATCCCGATCGTCATCTGCGATCCGGCCTAGCCCCGGTCAGAACGGCGGCGGCTCGCCGTCGTCGTCGTCGGGCTCAGGTTCGGGCTCGGGCTCGGGCCGGGGTTTCGGAGTGAGCGGACCCAGAACCTTGGCCATCTCGGCGTCGTATGCGGCGTTCTCGATGTGGTTGGCGGCGCGTTCGGCCTCGATGCCGCGCAGCTGATCCTGCTCGCGGGTACGAGGCCGTTTCGGCATCGCCAATCCCCGGTGCTCCGGCGGCGCGCCGTCCTCCTTGCCTGCGGCGCCGTCCTTCTTGCCCGGGGCCTTCTTCGCCGGGGGCAGCGGCGTTTCGGTGTTCCAGCCGGGAAACAGCAGCGCCGACAGCGGCACGGTGGTGTAGCCGGCCCCGTGCGGGCTGGTCCAGGTCAGCGTCCCATCGGCGGCCAGCTCCGAGCTCCAGCCACCGAAGGTCTTGCCCAGGTGGTGGGTGCGGCAGTAGCAGGCGTTGTTGCCCGGATGGGTGGGGCCGCGCGGGTACGGGCGAACATGGTCGATGTCGCAGCGGTCGGCGGGCTTCCCGCAGCCGGGGAACCGGCAGGTCAGATCCCGGGCCTGATCCCACAGCGCCAGCCGGCGTGACGGCCGGTAGTGCTTCTCCGGGGTGCGGTCCGGGCGCCGCAGTGCGCGGATCTTCGCGCCGGTGCGCACCAGCTCGGCCAGCAGCGGTATCGGCACGATCCCACCACCGATCTGCACCGCGACGCCGCGATCGCACTCCGGCACCACGACCGGCGGGGGCGGTGGCGGGGGTGGCGGGGGCGGTGGCGGGGGTGGCGGGGGTGGGGGCGGATTCCGCGGCGGCGGAGGCGGGGGCTGACCCGGCGGGGGCTGATCCGGCGGCTGATCCGGCGGGAGCCCGCGATGACGCGCGCAGGGCCGCGGCTCCGCGGCGTCGGCGGTCAGCAGCGCGGCCAGCTCGGCGTCGATCGCCGAATCGCTCAGGGCGGCCGGCATGCTCACCGGGCGGTGTTCCCAGAGGCCAAGCTGCCCGGCCGGGTCGACGGGCCGGCGGGTCTGCCAGCCCGGCCCGGCGTCGCGTCGCGCGGTGTCGGTGATCTCGGCGATCTCCTCCGGGGTCATCCCGCCGGACCAGTCGGTGCCGGGCGGGTAAACCCAGACGGTGCGCTTCCGGGACTCCAGCCACGGCCTGCCGATGCTCGGTTTGCCGGCAGCCTCGGCGATGGCCTGCTCAATCGCGGCCTGATCGGCGAGCACCTCGATGACCACCGAGCCCGCCCGGGTCCGGTCCACCACCCCGTTGCCGTCGGTGGCCCCGGTGGTGTTCTGCGGGCATTCGGGCCGATTGCACCGACACGGCAGCGCGGTGATGCCGGTGTGCAGCAGCGCGAAGGCATCCGAACGCCGCTCCCCGATGCTGCGCGGATCCTCCGGGCACACCGAGGAGGCCAACGAGCTCAGCACCGCGTCGATGATCGGGGCATCGGTGGCCAGCACCGCCCCGTACACGCTGCGCAGCCCGGTCTCGTCGTCGGGCTTGCCGAAGGAGATGTCGCGGGCGCGGGCGGCCTGATGGATCCGGCGCACCGCATCGGGATCGTGCTTGCAGATCGCCGCGTCGACGAGCATGTCCAGGCTGTCGTTGGACAGCGTGCCCACCCCGCCGTAGCGGGCGGCCTGCTCGACCGCGGCGGCCAACTCGGTGTCGATTTCGGCCGCGGCCTGCGGGTCCATCACCAGCCGGGTGCGCCAGGTGACGACCGCGACGATCCGCTCGGAGACCGCCCCGGTCGCCAGCAGCGCGGCGATCTTGGGCAGCCGAGTCCGCAGCGCCTTGGCGGCGTGCAGCAGGGATCCGGCGCGGCGGGCGCTGATGCCCATCGCGGCGCCGACCTCGGCGGTGGTCGCCGTCCAGCCGTCGTAGGCGGCGTGCGCGTCGGCCTCGGCCTCATTGCGGGCCAGCAGTTCGCCGATCGCGGCGTACCGGGCAGCCGCCGCGGCCGCATCGGCGAGCGCCGAGGCGGAGATCGTGGCGACCAGATCCGCGGCATCTGCACTGGTCAGCGCCTCGCGATCCAATCTTTCGAACATACTGTCGAGAGTACGCCGACCCACCGACAGCCGCCACCGCGCTGCCGGGCCGGTGTATCCGCCTGAGAAATGCCTCGGAACGGGCGTAGAAATTCTTAGTGAACAGATCCCAAAGTGTGTACAGTGAGCACGCACACAGTGCGGGGGGAATGTGTGGACCGACACCATCCATTACCCGACGGAGCCAACATGGACCACCTCGCCGGACGTTCACGACGTCCACTCATCGCCGTGGCGACGGCACTGACCGCCTTCTGTCTGCTGGTCATCACCGCGATCCCTTCGCTGGCGCTGACCGTCACGTTCGTTCGGCACGGCGAATCGGTGGCGAACGCGGCCGACCACATCGACACCTCGATCCCGGGGCCGGAGCTGACTGAGCTGGGCGAAGATCAGGCCGCCGGTGTGCCGGCGAAGTTGCAGGGGTACGGCTACGACCTGACCAAGTACGACGGCATCTACGCCTCCACCATGATCCGGACCCAGCAGACCGCGAAGCCACTCTCCAAGTGGTACGAGGAAAATAACGAGACGCCCCGGCCCGTCACCATCCTGGGCGGGGAGTACACCAACCCGGGCCGCGCCGGGGAGCGGATCGGCGTCCAGGAGATCGGCGCGGGCATCTTCGAGGGGGCCCCGGAGAACAGCGGGCTCGGTCGGCTCGGCTACATCGCGGTGCCGCTGGGCTGGACCCTGGGCGCCCGGTTCCTGCGCATCCCCGGTGGCGAGAACGGCAACGAGTTCAACGAGCGGATGACCAACGCGCTTGACCAGGTCGACGAGGAGAGCGACAACGCCGTGGTGTTCTCGCACGGCGCGACGATCATGATGTGGACGTTGATGAACGTCAACAACCCGGATCTGATGCTGCTGCTGAACAACCGGCTGGACAACACCGACGTCGTCGTCGTGGAGAAGGACGCCGCCGGCGAGTGGGAGCTCAAGCGCTGGGGCGATAAGGAGGTCGGCCCGGCCAACTACCCGACCAAGATGTTCGTCAACACCCGTGACCTGGCCGTCGCGCCGCAGACCGCGCTGTACAACATGCGCCAGCCGGTGCTGGCCCTGGACGCCGGGGCGATCGTCAGCACCGCCGGCGAGGGTGTCCGTGACGTCGGCGAGGCCGGGGTCAAGTTCGTGAAGGATTCGGTCACCGACACCGTCGACGCGGTGCGGGGCCTGCTGCCCGGCGGGCAGTCCACGGCCCTGGCCGACAGCACCGCGGACCGCCCCGCCGCCACCCGGACCGCCAAGGGTCTGGTCGACGAGCTGAAGAGCTCGGCCTCGGACCTCGGCGCAACGCTGACCACCCGGACGGCCGGCGCCGACGACACCGACGCACCGCGGCCGCGGCTGCGCGTGGTCGCCGACAACGCCCGCTCGGATGTCCGGGACGCGGTCAAGCAGACCGGCGAGCGGGTCAAGCAGACCGTGGACAAGGCAACCGCCGACGTGAAGAAGGTCGTCAAGCAGGCGCGGGACACCGTCCGCAAGGCGGCCGACGCCGCCTAGGCCCACGCCGCCTAGGCCCACACCACCCAGGCCCACACCGAAAAGATCATGGCCCCCTCGAATTTCGAGGGGGCCATGATCGTCAGGTCGGATCAGGCGCCGTAGACCGGCACCGCGGGACGCGCCTGCGCCAGCAGGTCGGCAACCACCGGCCCCAGCTCGGCCGGATCCCAGCGGTCGCCCTTGTCGATCTGCGGGCCGTGCGCCCAGCCCTCGGCGACCCGGATCTTGCCGCCCTCGACCTCGAAGACCTGCCCGGTCACCTCGCGGGATGCCGCGCTGCCCAGCCACACCACGAGCGGGGAGACGTTCTCCGGCGCCATCGCGTCGAACGCCTGGCCCTGGGTGGCCATCATGTCGGCGAACACCGTCTCGGTCATCCGGGTCCGCGCCGACGGCGCGATCGCGTTGACGGTCACCCCGTAGCGGCCCATCTCGGCGGCGCCGATCAGGGTGAGCGCGGCGATACCCGCCTTGGCGGCACTGTAGTTGGCCTGCCCGATGCTGCCCTGCAGGCCGGCACCGGAGCTGGTGTTGATGATCCGGGCGTCGACGGTCTCGCCGGCCTTGGACTTGGCCCGCCAGTACGCCGCGGCGTGCCGCATGGTGGCGAAGTGCCCCTTGAGGTGCACCGCGACCACCGCGTCGAACTCTTCCTCGCTGGTGTTGGCGAACATCCGGTCGCGCACGATGCCGGCGTTGTTGACCAGCACGTCGAGCCCGCCGAAGGTGTCGACCGCGGTCTGGATCAGCGCGGCGGCCTGCTCCCAGTCGGCGACGTTCGAGCCGTTGGCGACGGCCTCTCCCCCGGCCGCGACGATCTCGTCGACCACGGTCTGGGCGGCGCTGCCGCCGCCGGCCGGCGAGCCGTCCAGGCCCACCCCGATGTCGTTGACCACGACCCGTGCGCCCTCGGCCGCAAAGGCCAGCGCGTGGGCGCGGCCGATGCCGCCGCCTGCCCCGGTGACGATGACAACCCGGCCGTCAAGCAATCCCATTGCTGCTCCTCGATTGATCCACTGTTACTTACTTATTCGCGCTGGAGGCGTCCAGGTACGCCGGCGGCTCGCCGCCGCCGTGCACCTCGATGCTGGCGCCGCTGACGTAGCCGGCCAGGTCCGAGGCCAGATAGGCGGCGGCCCAACCGATGTCGGCGGGCCGGGCCAACCGGCCCAGCGGCACCGTGGCCGCCACCTGGGCCAGCGAGTCGGCGTCGCCGTAGAACAGTTCGGACTGTTCGGTCTCCACCATGCCGACGACGATGTTGTTGACCCGCACCCGCGGCGCCCATTCCACCGCCAGCGTCGAGGTCAGATTCTCCAGGCCGGCCTTGGCCGCGCCGTAGGCGGCGGTGCCCGGGGTGGGCCGCCGGCCGCTGACGCTGCAGATGTTGATGATCGAGCCGCCGCGCGACTGGGTCTGCATGTGCCGGTTGGCGTGCTGGGCGACCTGCAGCGGCCCGATCAGGTTGAGCTCGATGATCTTGCGGCTGAAGTTGGCCGACGCCTCGGCGGCGGCCGCGTACGGGGAACCGCCGGCATTGTTGATCACGACGTCGATCCGGCCGTGTCGGGCCACCACGTCGTCGAGCATCTCGCGGACCGCGTCGTCGTCGCGGACGTCGCAGGCCAGGAATTCATACGGCGAGCCCTCGACGGGGCGGCGCGCGCAGGTCAGCACCGTCGCACCCTGGTCGGCGAACACCGCGCTGATGCCGGCGCCGACGCCGCGCACCCCGCCGGTCACCAACACCACCCGGTCGCGCAGGCCGAGGTTGATCGCGGGATCAGTCTGGTCGGTCACGTGTGTTAGCGTACCAAGCAAGTGCTTGCTTTGCCTACCGGCCCAGGAGACGCCATGCCGATCACATCCAAAACCGTCGAACCGGGCATCGTCTCGGTCACCGTCGACTACCCACCGGTCAACGCCATCCCCTCGGCGGGCTGGTTCGAACTGGCCGACACCATCACCGCGGCCGGCCGCGACCCCAGCACCCACGCGGTGATCCTGCGGGCCGAGGGCCGCGGCTTCAACGCCGGCGTCGACATCAAGGAGATGCAGCGCACCGAGGGCTTTGACGCGCTGATCGCCGCCAACCGCGGCTGCTACGAGGCCTTCCGCGCGGTCTACGAGTGCGCGGTGCCGGTGATCGCCGCGGTCAACGGATTCTGCGTCGGCGGCGGCATCGGCCTGATCGGCAACGCCGACGTCATCGTCGCCTCCGACGATGCCACCTTCGGGCTGCCCGAGGTCGAGCGCGGCGCGCTCGGCGCGGCCACCCACCTGTCCCGGCTGGTCCCGCAGCACATGATGCGGCGACTGTTCTTCACCGCCGCCACCGTCGACGCGGCCACCCTGGCCCAGTTCGGCTCGGTGCACGAGGTGGTGCCGCGCGCCGAGCTCGACGAGTCCGCGCTGCGGGTGGCCCGCGACATCGCCGCCAAGGACACCCGGGTGATCCGGGCGGCCAAGGAGGCGCTGAACCTCATCGACGTGCAGCGGGTCAACGCCAGCTACCGGATGGAGCAGGGCTTCACCTTCGAGCTCAACCTCGCCGGCGTCTCCGACGAACACCGCGACGCCTTCGCCGGCACCGAAAAGGGAAACAAATGACCGACAAGACAACGACTCTGGACGCCGCCGTCGCGCAGATCGAAAGCGGCATGACCATCGGCCTCGGCGGCTGGGGCTCGCGCCGCAAGCCGATGGCGTTCGTGCGCGCGCTGCTGCGCACCGACGTCACCGATCTGACCGTGGTGACCTACGGCGGACCGGATCTCGGCCTGCTGTGCTCGGCCGGCAAGGTCCGCCGGGCCTACTACGGCTTCGTCTCGCTGGACTCCCCGCCGTTCTACGACCCGTGGTTCGCCAAGGCCCGCACCAGCGGCGCGATCGAGGCCCGCGAGATGGACGAGGGCATGCTGCGCTGCGGCCTGCAGGCGGCCGGCCAGCGGCTGCCGTTCCTGCCGATCCGGGCCGGACTCGGCAGTGACGTGCGGGCGTTCTGGGGCGACGAGCTGCGGACCGTCACCAGCCCGTACCCCACCGACGGCAAGCACGAGGAACTCATCGCGATGCCCGCGCTGAACCTCGACGCCGCCTTCGTGCACCTGAACCTCGGCGACGCCCGCGGCAACGCCGCCTACACCGGCATCGACCCGTACTTCGACGACCTGTACCTGATGGCCGCCGACCGCCGCTTCCTGTCGGTGGAGAAGGTCGTCCCGACCGCCGAGCTGGTGGATTCGGTTGTGCCGCAGCAGCTGCTGATCAACCGGATGATGGTCGACGCCGTC
This sequence comes from Mycolicibacterium fallax, assembly GCF_010726955.1. NCBI lineage: Bacteria > Bacillati > Actinomycetota > Actinomycetes > Mycobacteriales > Mycobacteriaceae > Mycobacterium > Mycolicibacterium fallax. The sequence goes on along the minus strand of NZ_AP022603.1, from coordinate 3,424,607 downwards.
GTCGAGGCCCCCGGCGGCGCGCACTTCACCACCAACGAGCCCGACTACCGCCGCGACGAGAAGTTCCAGCGGCACTACGCCGAGGCCGCCGGCGACCCGGAGACCTGGGCGCAGTTCACCCAGACGTACCTGTCCGGCAGCGAGGACGACTACCAGGCCGCGGTCCGCCGGTTCGCCGCCGCGAAGGAGACCGACAAATGAGCGACGTGAGCACCGCCGAGATCTGCGTGATCGCCTGCGCCGAACTGTTCCGTGACGCCGGGGAGATCATGGTGTCGCCGATGACCACCGTGGTGTCGATCGGCGCCCGGTTGGCCCGACTGAGCTTCGCCCCCGACATCGTGCTGAGCGACGGTGAGGCCCGGCTGATCGCCGACACCCCGCCGATCGGCGCGCCCGCGGCGATCGAGGGCTGGATGCCGTTCGGCCGGGTCTTCGAGACGCTGGCCTGGGGCCGTCGCCACGTGGTGATGGGCGCCAACCAGATCGACCGGTTCGGCAACCAGAACCTCTCGGCGTTCGGGCCGGTGCAGCAGCCGACCCGGCAGATGTTCGGTGTCCGCGGCGCCCCCGGCAACACCATCAACCACATCACCAGCTACTTCGTCGGCAACCACACCAAGCGGGTGTTCTGCGAGTCGGTGGACATCGTCTCCGGCGTCGGCTGGGACAAGGTCGATCCGGACAACCCGGCCTACCGGTTCCTCAACGTGCACCAGGTGGTGTCCAACCTCGGGGTGTTCGACTTCGCCGGCCCGGACCACAGCATGCGCGCGGTCAGCCTGCACCCGGGCGTGACGCCCGAGCAGGTCGTGGAGAACACCTCCTTCGAGGTGGCCGGCCTGGAGCAGGCCGGCGTCACCCGCGCCCCCAGCTACGCCGAGCTGGACCTGATCGCGACGCTGGACCCGAAGTCGCTGCGCAGCAAGGAAGTCCGGGCGTGAGCCCCCGGCTGAGCACCCCGCTGACCGAGCTGATCGGTATCGAGCACCCGGTCGTGCAGACCGGGATGGGCTGGGTGGCCGGCGCCCGATTGGTCGCCGCCACCGCCAATGCCGGCGGGTTGGGCATCCTGGCCTCGGCGACGATGACCCTCGACGAGCTGGCCGTCGCGGTCGGCAAGGTCAAGGCCGCCACCGACAAGCCGTTCGGGATCAACATGCGGGCCGACGCCGGCGATGCCGGCGAGCGGGTCGACCTGCTGATCCGCGAGGGCGTGCGGGTGGCGTCGTTCGCGCTGGCGCCCAAGCCCGAGCTGATCGCCCGGCTGAAAGAGGCCGGCGTGGTGGTCATTCCGTCGATCGGCGCGGCCAAGCACGCCAAGAAGGTGGCGGCCTGGGGCGCCGACGCGGTGATCGTGCAGGGCGGCGAGGGCGGTGGGCACACCGGCCCGGTCGCCACCACGCTGCTGCTGCCCTCGGTGCTCGACGCCGTCGCCGACACCGGGATGCCGGTGGTCGCCGCGGGCGGGTTCTTCGACGGCCGCGGGCTGGCCGCCGCGCTGAGTTACGGCGCGGCCGGGGTGGCGATGGGCACCCGGTTCCTGCTGACCTCGGACTCGACGGTGCCCGACGCCGTCAAGCAGCGCTACCTGGCCGCCGCCCTGGACGGCACCGTGGTGTCCACCCGGGTCGACGGCATGCCGCACCGGGTGCTGCGCACCGGGCTGGTGGAGAAGCTGGAAAGCGGTTCGCCGGCACGCGGATTGGCCGCCGCGGTGGCCAACGCGCAGAAGTTCAAGAAGATGACCGGGATGACCTGGCGGTCGATGGTCAGCGACGGCCTGACCATGCGCAAGGGCAAGGACCTGACCTGGTCGCAGGTGGTGATGGCGGCCAACACCCCGATGCTGCTCAAGGCCGGGCTGGTCGACGGCGACACCGAGGCCGGCGTGCTGGCCTCCGGTCAGGTGGCCGGGATCCTGGAGGACCTGCCGTCCTGCGCGGAGCTGGTCCCGGCGATCGTCGCCGAGGCCATCGAGCAGCTCAACGCCGCGACCGGGTTGATCCGGGAGTAGCTCAACCGGGGCCGTAGTGCCCGGCGATTTCCGGCGAGCTCTGCCAGCCGGTGTAGGCCGGGCCCTGCGGCCAGCCGGTCGGCGAATCCTGCCAGTCCTCGCGCCGGCCGTAGGGCAGCGCGTCGATCAGCGCGAAGGTGTGGCTGAGCGCCTCGATGCCGCGGCCGGTGGTGTACCAGCTGCGAAACACCCGATCCCCGTCGCGCAGGAAGACATTGAGCATGAAGCCGCCCCCGGGCGGCGCGCCGATGTCGGCGCCGAAATCGCTGTTGGCGGTGGAGTACCAGGGCAGCAGGTTGCCGACGGCGGCGCGGTAGGCCAGCGCCTCGTCGATCGGGCCCGCGGTGACCACGACGAATCGCGCGTCGTAGTTGTCCAGGAAGTGCGGTTCGCGGAACTGCGCGGTGTAACCGGTGCAGCCCGAGCACTGCCACTGCGCGCCCGGACTCCACATGTGGCTGTAGACGATCAACTGCGACCGGCCGTCGAAGACATCGACCAGGCGCACCGGCCCGTCCGCGGAATCCAGCAGGTAGTTGGGCAGTTCCAGCATCGGCAGCCGGCGGCGCGCCGCGGCGATGTCGTCGAGCTCCCGGGTGGCGGCCTTCTCCCGGACCCGCAGCCGGGCAATCTCCTCGTCCCAGGTCCGCCGGTCGACGATCGGCGGTAGCGCATTCGCGGGCATGACGTCCTCCAATGTTCACGGTGTCCACATGCTAATGTTCACAACGTACACTTCATTCGGCGAGGGAGTCAAGACGGGATATCACCACGGCAGCCTGGCCGCCGCACTCATCGAGGCCGGACTGGAACTCACCCGGGCCGGCGGGCCCGACGCGCTGACCATCCGCGCCGCGACCCGACTGGCCGGGGTGTCGCCCAACGCCGCCTACCGGCACTTCGCCGACCGCGACGCCCTGCTGGCCGCGGTGTCGCTCGCCATCCAGGACCGGATGGTGGCACAGATGGGGTCGGCGCGGCCCGCCGCGGCGCCCACCGGCCGGGAACTGCTGCGCGCGGTCGGGCTGGGCTACATCCGGTTCGCGCTGGCCGAACCCGGCTGGTTCACCGTGGCGTTCTTCGCCGCGCCCAGCGAAACCGCCCGGGCCGCACCGTTTCTGGCGCTGCAGCAGGCACTGGACGCGATGGTCACCGGCGGCGAGCTCAGCCGAGACCGCCGCACCGATGCGGAATGGCCGTGCTGGTCGGCGGTGCACGGCTTCGCCGGGCTGGCACTGCAGGGACCGCTGCGCGGCGCCGACCCGGCCACCCTGGAACGGCTCGCCGAGCGCGCCGTCGACGACATCATCGCCGGGGCGACTCGAAGTGCTGGTAGTCCTTCGGATCCGTCCAGTCCCCGCCCCAGCTCCAGCCCCGGTCGGTGAACGCCCGGACCGCGTCGTCGCCGCCGATCAGCGTGCCGGGGTGGCGCCGGTTGCGGTCCACATACTCCGCGGCGGTGGCCGGTTCCAGCCGGCCGGACTTCGAAATGTACGGATTCACCAGCGGATTGAGGTCGATGGCCCGGCCATAGGCGTGCAGCGACCAGCTGTCCGAGCCCGGGATGCCGCGGCAGTTGAACGCCGAGGTGTTGTTGTCCCGCATGGACAGTTCGTCCTCGGCGTTCGGGTACCGCTCGACGGTGCGGATCCGCTCGATCGGGTATTTCACCGCGAGCAGCTCGGCGAAGATCTGCCGGACCTGCGGCACCAGCGACCGGTGCACGATCAGCGCGCCGCGGTGGATCTTGCCGTCGTAGCCGAGGTGCTCGACCTCGACCCGGCGCAGCTCGCCGGGACCGACCGGGCAGCCGGCGTGCCAGCTCGGTCCCAGCTCCGCGGCACTGACCGGGGTCCCGTCGGGCGCCGGGGTGGCCGCCGGCGGCGGGGCCGGGGTGGGCGCCGGGGGCGCCGGGGCCGGGCCGGAGCCGCAGCCCGCGAGCAGCACCGCCGCCGCCAGCACGGCGGCGCCGGTGCGTGCCCGGGTGATCGGCCTAGAGCCGTTCGATGATGGTGACGTTGGCGGTGCCGCCGCCCTCGCACATGGTCTGCAGACCGTAGCGGCCACCGGTGCGCTCCAGGGTGTTGAGCATGGTGGTGAACAGCTTGGCGCCGGTGGCGCCGAGCGGGTGGCCCAGCGCGATCGCGCCGCCGTTGGGGTTGACCCGGGCCGGGTCGGCGCCGGTGTCCTTGAGCCAGGCCATCACCACCGGCGCGAACGCCTCGTTGATCTCGACGGTGTCGATGTCCTCGATCGACAGGCCGGTCTTCTCCAGCGCGTACCGGGTGGCCGGGATCGGGCCGGTCAGCATCCGCACCGGGTCGGCGCCGCGGGTGCTGATGTGATGGATCCGGGCCCGCGGGGTCAGCCCGTGCTCGCGCACCGCCCGCTCGGAGGCCAGCAGCACCGCGGCCGACCCGTCGGAGATCTGGCTGGCCATCGCGGCGGTCAGCCGGCCGCCGTCGACCAGGGTCTTGAGCCCGGCCAGCTTCTCCAGGCTGGATTCCCGCGGCCCCTCATCGACCCGGAAGGTCCCGCCGTCGGTCTCCACCGGCAGGATCTCGGCCTCGAAGTTGCCGGCCTTGATGGCGGCGAAGGCCCGGTTGTGGCTCTCCAGGGCGAAGCGCTCCATGTCCTCGCGGGACAGCTCCCACTCCTGCGCGATCATCTCCGAGCCGCGGAACTGCGAGATCTCCTGGTCGCCGTAGCGCTGCAGCCACAGCTTGGATTCGTTCGTCGGGGAGGTGAAGCCGAACTGCTCGCCGACGATCATCGCCGAGGAGATCGGGATCTGGCTCATGTTCTGCATGCCGCCGGCCACGATCAGGTCCGCGGTGCCCGACATGATCGCCTGGGCGCCAAAGGAAATCGCCTGCTGGCTGGATCCGCACTGGCGGTCCACGGTGACCCCGGGGACCTCCTCGGGGAATCCGGCGGCCAGCCAGGACAGCCGGGCGATGTTGCCGGCCTGCCCGCCGAGCGCGTCCACGCAGCCGGCGATGACGTCGTCGACGGCCGCGGGGTCGACGTCGACGCGGCCCAGCAGGCCCTGCCAGGCCAGCGCGCCGAGGTCGACCGGGTGCACCCCCGAGAGCGCGCCGCCGCGCTTTCCAACCGCGGTGCGCACCGCGTCAACGACATAGGCCTGTGCAGTCATATCCGAACTCCTTACCGGTGTGCCGAATCCGCGTCGGTGATGCCACCGAGCACGATGTCGAGATACTGACGGCCGACCTGTTCGGCGGTCAGCGGGCCCCCGGGCCGGTACCAGCGCACCGACACCCAGGTGGTGTCACGAATGAAGCGGTAGACCAGGTCGACGTCGATGTCGGCGCGGAACTCGCCCGCCGCGATGCCCTCGCGCAGCAGCCCGACCCACATCTCGCGCTGCTCCCGGTTGCGCTCGTCGACGAAGGCGAACCGCGGTTGGCCGGACAGCCGCTTGGCCTCGTCCTGGTAGATGACCACCTCGGCGTGGTGGTGCTCGATGGCCTCGAAGGACGCCAGGAACAGTCCGCGCAGCCGGGCCAGCGGGTTGGTCTCGGTGGCCAGGATCTCCCGGTAGCGGGTGAACAGCCAGTTCAGGAAGGTGCCGAGCACCTCCTCGACCATCTGTTCCTTGGAGGAGAAGTGGTGATACAGGCTGCCGGAGAGGATGCCCGCGGCGTCGGCGATGTCGCGCACCGTGGTGGCCTTGAGCCCCCGCTCGGCGAACATGGCCGCGGCGAGCTCGAGCAGCTCCTCGCGCCGGGTCGGCTCCTTCTCCACCCGGCCAGGATAGCAACCAAGCGCTTGCTAGGTCCATTGCGGTGAGGCCGCGCTACAGCACCCCGAACCCGGAGGTCACCCAGCGCAGCGGGTCGGCGCAGCGGAACGGCGCGATGCCCTTCGGGTTGAGCCGGTTGCCGACCGGCGGCTGGCCCAGCGCCGAGACCACGAAGTAGCGGACCGGCAGCTGCGCCCCGCTGGCCGGGTTCTCCACCGCGGTCATGATCGACCCGCCGTGCAGCCGCTGCAGCAGGCTGCGCACCTCCTCGTGCAGCAACTGCCCGTCGGCCTCGTCGTAGCTGCGGCTGGAGGAACTGTCCCGCATGAACGCCGCGCCCGGATTCGACATCACCTGACTCCAGGCCGAACCCTCCACCTCCGAAAGCACCCGCAGCGCATCGAATTTCGACAGGATCACCGCCAGCCGGGGCCGGCCGTCGCCCACCGCGAGCAGCAGATTCGACAGCACCGAGCGGGGGTCGCCGCCGCTGAAGGACTGCGCGGGCAGCAGATCGTGCAGCTGGTCGCGGATCACCTGCACCCGCAGCGGGTCGAACATGAAGAACACCGCGTCGGCGTTGGTGAAGAACCGGAAGTGCGGGGCGGACAGGTTGCCGGCCTCCAGGTCCTCCCCGGCCACGTCGCGCAGCACCACGAACCGGCGCAGCCCGTGCCAGGACCCGATGCTGTAGACCAGCGGCTCACGCTGGCCGGAGGCCTGAGTGTGCGCGGCCGGGGTCGGCGGGATCAGGCCGCGCTGCTCGAACAGCGGACGCTCATAGATGCTGGCGTAGGCGCTGGCGGTGGCCTGGGTGGCCGGCTCCATCGACACCCCGAGCCGCTCGCACAGCAGTTCCAGCTGCTTGATCAGCACCGCCACGTACAGGCTCTTGCCGGTGGCGCGCGCCCCGGCCATCGCGATGCAGATCGCCTGGCCGCCGCGCCAGCCGATCGGCAAGGTGAACCGGCAGACCGGGCAGATCTCCACCACCGGGGCGTTCAGCGCGCGGCTGGCCTCCTCCGCGCTGGCCGGCAGCGGACCGGCGTAGCCGGGCGGCCGGTTCACCACGTGAATCGGCCCGCAGTCGACGTCGGCGCCGTGATAGGCCGAGCCCACCGGGTCCCGGTAGCGCTGCCCGGGCACATTGTCCGGCACCGTCCAGGCGTAGGCGTTGTCGTCGATGATGGAGAAGCACCGCGGGCACTTGGTCACCGGACCCGGGATCATGTCAGCACCGCCAGCAGCCCGGCCGCCAACCGGTCCAGCGTGGCCGGGTCCTCGGCCAGCGCCCGGTCCGCGGCACCGCCCGACGGCGGCGGGACCAGCACCGGTCCGAGCTGCGCGCAGCGCGGGTCACCGGTGATCCGCAGCACCGGCAGCCGGCCCACCGGCACGTCCCGGGCGTCGGTGACGGCGATGGTGCGCACCCCCGAAGGCAGCGCCGACCAGCGCGCGCCGGCCGACCAGCGCACCTGGGTGCCGGCCACCGCGGCGGCCAGCTCGGCGGCCGGCGCCCGCACCGCGGCGGTCCGCGAGCCCACCAGCAGCACGTCGACGTCGCCGATGCCGGCCACGTCGGCCACCCCGACGATGACGTCGACGGCGGCGGCCACGCTGCCGTCGGTGAAGGCGGGCAGCATCGAGGCCGAGGTGTCCACCGCGATGGTCAGCGACCCCGAGCGCGGCCGCTGCCGGGCGCCACCGGCCCGGCGCGCGGCGGTCCGGGCCATCGCGGCCAACGGCCCCAGCGGACTGTCGGCGACCGCCCGCACCGCCACCTCGACGCGCGGGCCGGCCGGTGTCAGCGCGGCCAGCTCCATCGCTCCGGCGCCGGACACATCGACCGGGTCGAAACCGATCTGGACCGGGTCGAGGTCGGACTGGTTGTCCGGGCCGATGCTCAGGTGCACCACGGTGCCGTGCCCGAAGGTCGGCGCACCGACCGGCTCCACCCCGATGGTGACCGGGCCGGACATCGCCGGCAGCACCGCCAGGTGCGCGTTGACCCGGACCACATTGGCCGACGGCTCGACGTACAGCGCGGCGCCGCTGACCGAGCCGCTGATCGACACCGCCAGCGGCTGATTGGGAATCTCAACCCGAGCGGTGCGGGCCCCCAGCAGGTAAATCGGCATCATCTGCTCCCATTCGTCCCGGACAGGTTCTTGCTGACCAGCCGTCGGCACCGGCGCAGGTCGTTGTCGCCGGTGATCCGGGCCACCGCGGCGGCGACGGCCTCCGGATCGGCACGGTCGGACAGCCGCGGCCCGAGTGCGCCCAGCACCGGGCCGACGCCGGGTTCGGAATGCCCGTTCTCGGCCGACAGCAGCACCGCGGCCAGCACACCGTCGGCCTCGATGGTCCCCGATGCGACCAGCTGCTCCACCTGGTAGGCGGTCTCGGCGGTCAGCATCGGGTCGATCTGCGCGCTCGCCAGCAGCGCGGGCGGCCGAGCCCCGGCGGTCGCGGCGAGCACCGCGATCAGCAGCAGCCGGGCGACGAAGTCGCGGCCGAGCGCCGGCCCGAGGGCGGCGGCCTCGGTGTCCCAGAACGGGGTGTAGGCGGCGAAGTGGCTGCCCAGGTAGCCGTTGCCGATCCACTCGGCCGGGCTCAGGCCCCACACCGCCGCGCAGGCCACCGCCCGGTCGTCGGCACCGGCGCCGATCACCCGGCCGGCCAGTTCCACCGTGTCGGGTCCGGCCGTGGCCGTCAGCAGCGTCGCCGCGGTGACCGCCCCGGGGAACGGTCCGCGCGGGCCGACCGCGGCCAGCAGCGCCGCCGGTTCCCACGGCTCGGTCCCGGCGATCGGCTCCAGCCGGTCGGCGCCGGCGCCGCGGCGGGCCAGCCACCAGTAGGCCAACTGCCGGTCACCGAGCGCGTCCGATCCGGTGCCCAGCGCCCGCAGCGCGTGCACGACGGCGGCGATCCACACCGGGTGGCCCGGATCGGCGGCCGCCGCGGCGACCACGGTGGGCCGCTCGCAGGCCTCGGCCAGCCAGTCCAGCACCCGCGGGTGCAGCCGCGGCACCCCGCCGTCGGACTTGCCGAACAGCCGCTGCGCCAGCGCCCGTCGCACCCCCGAACCGACCGGGCCGGGCAACCGGGCGATCAGCTCGGGGCCGCGCTCGGGGTCGGCAAGCAGACCGGCCAGGTCGGCGTCGAGCACCGGTCCGGTCAGCGCGCCCAGCCCGACCGAGCCCAGCAGGTCGACCGCGCGCAGCAGCCGGGCCGGGCCCGCCGCGCGCAGCGCCGCCAGCCGGGCCGACAGCTCGGTGCGCACCGCCGGGTCCAGGGTGGCCGCCTCCAGTCGGCAGGCCGGCACCGGCAGCGCGGCCGGCCGATCCAGCCAGTCGGTGTCCGCGCAGGCCCGGGTCAGGTACACCGCGGTCAGGGCCTGGGCCAGGCCGCCGGTGGCCGCGCAGGCCGCCCGCGCGGCGTCCTCGGTGCTGACCCCGGCGCGGCGGCTGACCTCGTCGGCGACCAGCCGGCCGACCTCCGGACTGGCGGCCAGCTGCGGCGGGGACCACTCGGCGATCACCGCGCGGGCCTCGGCGGCGGCGTCGGCGAACTCCTCGCGGGCCAGCACCGCCATCGCCATCGGCAGCGCCGGGTGCAGGCCGTCGTCGTCGACCCGGGAGGCCACGTCGTCGATCGCGTCGAGCAGCACCGCCGCCTCCACCGGATCGATCAGCGCGACCTGCGCCATCACCGACCATTCGGTGACCGGCACCTCCCGGCCGCGGGCGGTGCGGTGCGGCTGGCCGCCGAGTTCGCCGAGCGACACCGGCTCGGACTCCCCGATCAGCACCAGGTCACGCTCGGTGATGGCGTCCAGGTCGGACTCCGGCACCGCGATCAGATGCTCGGCGCGCTGGGACAGCTCGGTGGCCCGGTCGAAGGTGCTGAACCCGAACCGGGCGGCGGTGCCGGCCGACATCAGGTAGCTGACCAGCCCGATCCACCGCGCGGCGGTGTCCGGCGACGCGGCGCCCAGCACCACGGTGGAGTTGGTCCGCATCGCCGCGAGCACCGCGTCGAGCAGCACGCACAGCGTGCCCAGCCGCCACACGTCGGTGGCGCAGGCGAAGTCCAGCACGGTCTGCGCGGTGATTGCGGTGCCCACCCCGGGTTCCCGGGCCGGCAGCACGGCGGCGCCGACGGCGGCCGGGCCGTAGGGGGTCAGCCAGTCCGCCGAGCGCCAGCGCTCGATCGGCCGGATCGCGGTCGGGGCGGGGGTGCGGTCCAGCAGCACGTGCGCGAACACGTTGCCGGGCCGGCCGGTGCTGTCGGTGCCGGCGGCCACGGTGTGCCAGTAGCCGGCACCCGACTCGACCGGGCGGTAGCACAGCCGCCGCGGCAGCTCGGCGATCTGCTCGGGCGACGGGTAGGTCGGCACACCGCCCACCGGGTTCAAGGTGGTGTGCACGTTGGCGACCAGCAGCCGCTGCTCCGGCTCGGTGATCCGGCCGAGCACCTGCTTGACCTGCCAGCCGCCGGCGGTGCCGGGGGCGTCGAAGGAGGTGTAGGTCAGCTGGGCGAAGCGCTCCGGCGCCGTCACTGCGGTACCGGTCCGGGGCGCAGCCGCAGCGCGTCGACGTGCGGATCCAGCAGCGCCAGCCGGCGCAGCCGGTCCGGGCTGAGGTCGGCGAACAGCCGGATCCAGCCCAGCCGCCCGGACACGTCGCCGCCCCAGGTCTCGGTGCTGCCCGCGGCGCTCAACGACGACCACTGGAAGGCCTTGACCCGGCCCGAGGTGGGCCGCCCGGCGGCGTCCAGCTGGCACATGTCGATGGCGGTTCCGTCGTTGGCGGCCAACGGGATTCGGTCCGGGTTGTGCACCAGCACGAACGGTGGCGAGCCGGCCGCGTCGTTCTCGGCGCGGATCCGCACCGCCGCGGTCATCGGCATGCCGTCCGGCCCGGCGAGCACCCGCACGTCGTACCACAGCCGCAGCAGGCCGCCGTAGTCCACCGACGCGGGCGCGCCGAGCACCGGCCGCCCGCCGGTGTAGGCGACCGGCACCAGGTGCAGCGAGCAGCCGCGGTGCGGCAGCTCGTTGACGAAGTGCTTGCCGCCCTCCTTCTCGTAGTCGGCCAGCGAGATCTCGTAGCTGCGGCCGTTCAGGCCCTGGCGCGGGTCGTGGCCGCGCGGCGCGATGAAGATCCGCACCGAGGCCGCGCCCTGCGGCCAGTCGAAGGTCAGCACCTGCTTGTTGCAGTACTCCACCAGCGACACGTCGCTGATCAGCCCGGTGCGCACCGAGGATTCCGGCCGGCCGAGCCGGGCCCGGCCGTCCAGCACGGTGACCGGGGTGAAGTAGGCGCGGTGCCAGTCCGCCGGCCACGGCACCCCGGACATCCGGGCGTGCCGCACCCCCGCCGGGTCGACGGTTTCGGTGATCGGATGGCTGAGCTGCGCGGCGTGGGTCAGCCCGACGTGCTCCAGGGCGCCCTCGTCGAGCTCGTTGCGGGCCGCGTCGGCGTTCGGCGGCTCGGCGGTCCGGTACACCCGCACCTCGCCGAACGCGGGCGCGGTCCAGGACAGGTCGAAGGCCACCCCGCCGGCGCGCTCGGCGTGCGTGGTCAGCGCCAGGTCCTCGACCGGCAGCAGCACCGCGGAGACCCGGACCTCGGCCTGCACGTAGTCCGACAGCCGGACCACGCCGTCGACGTCGACCTCGCAGCGCAGTTGGTAGACGTAGCGGCGGCCGCGTTCGGCGTCGTCGTCGACGAAGCCGGTGAGGTTCGGGCCGTCGGCCAGGATCCGGAACGCCGGGCCGGACCGGGCGGCGAGCTCGACCGGCACCCGGTAGATGTGCACCGCGGCCACCCCGGGCGGCACCTGCCATTTGCCGATGACCCGGCCGGAGTCCTCCCGGATCTCGAAGTCCGACAGGGTGCCGACCAGCACGCCCGCGGCGTGCAGCACCGGCTGGGCGGCCAGCGCGGCGTCCCGGTCCCGGCCGGCGTTGACCCATACCTGCAGGTGCCGCAGCGCCCCGGTCACCGGCCGGGGATCGCGCACGCTGGTCGCGGCGGTGGCGGTGATCTGGTGGCCGTGGTCCGGGGAGTAGCCGCGGCCCTCGTCGCTGCTGATCACCCGGTAGACGACGTAGCCGCCCGGCGCCGCCGCGAACGGCGGCCAGGACAGCTCCACCCCGGCGCCCTCCCGGGCCCGGCGCAGCGACACCGGCGCCACCTCGTGGTCGGTGCGGACGAACTGGAACGGCGCGAACCCGGACTGCGGGACGGCGTGCGCCCCGCCGGTCGCGCCGCCGGTCGGGGCCAGGGTGCGGACCACCTGGGTGGCGTCCGGGCCCGGGCCGGCCGGCGGCGCGGCCGACGGGCCGTCGGCCTCCCGCAGCACCCGGGCCATTTCCTCGGCGTGCTCGGCTACCGGGCCGGGCAGCATCGCCCGGAGCTGCTCGGCGGCGGTGCGCCCGGAGCGCAGCACCAGCCGGATGTGCGCCTCCTTGAACGACGCCGCGGTCACCGTGCCCGCCGCGATCAGCCCGTCGCGCCAGCGCAGCAGGGCCGCCAGCCTCGGGTCGGCGTCGGACTGATTGGGTTCGGTCATCGCTAGAACACCATCGAGTCGGCCGGCGGCAGGTCGTCGTCGCCGGGCTTGGGCAGCCGCATCTGGGTGGTCTTCTCGAACTGGATGGAGTCCGCGCCCTGGGCGAACATGGCGAAGTCGTAGGTCGGCAGCCCGTCGCCGACCTGGACCACCACCGCGCGGTACTCCAGGCCCGCCCGGTCCACGTCGGACTCGTCGTAGGCCACCGTGGAGCGGCCCGCGGTGCTGGCCGTCGCGGTGAACAGCGAGGCGTCGAACGGTGCCGGCACCGAGGTGCGCGGGGTGAGCAGTCCGGCGCTGAACTCGCTGGGCGACACCCGGGCCCCGGTCGACGGGTTGAGCACGCCCGCGGTCAGCGTCTCGGCGATCCCGCTGGCCGGGTCGTCGAACATCGCCTGCACCCGGGACCACAGCGCGCTGGCGCCCTCGGACTTCACCGTGCCGGTGGCCACCGCATACGACCAGCCGTCCAGCGCCGAGCCGGTGCCGACACCGGGCATCCGGAACAGCGAGGTCGGCTCGTCGCGCACCTGGCGGGCCACCCCGGCGAGCATCTGCTCCCACGGCCCGGACAGCCAGCCGATGCCGTAGAGCTGCTGCTGCAGCCCGTGCGCGGTGGCCTCGGCGTCGCCGTCGGCGGGCGCCGCGATGCCGATCTGGGTGGATCGGGGCAGCCCGTCGACGATGTGCCTGCGGCGCGGCCGCGGCGGCTGGACCGGCCCGAACGGGGTGCGCAGCACCTCGCCGAGCACCCGGTTCCAGGCCATCAGCTGCCCGTAGGCCGCCGACAGCCGGCCGACGTCGGTGACCGCGGCGCGCAGGTTGAACTGCATCGCCTCCAGTTCGCTCATCTGCGATTTGCGCAGGTTGAGTTCGGCGAACAGGTGCCGCTGACTGACGATGAACAGGATCAGCGAGGCGACGAAGTACAGCACCACCACGATGCCGCCGACCGTCAGGGCAAACTTCCAGCTGACCCAGCTCAGGGCGGCCATGCCCAGCAGCAGGATCAGCGCGGCGAACACCGTCCAGCCGGCGGTCCGGATGATGGTGGCGATGGTCTGCTGACGGGCGCGCAGTTTCTCGTCGATGCCGACCCGCTCGGCGGCCTCCCGGATCTGGCCGACCAGGGTGGTCACCTCGCCGCGGGCCCGGCCCAGGAAGTCGGCCAGGATGGTGCCGACCTGGCCGGCGTAGCTGCGGCCGGTCGCGCCCTGCCAGTGGTGCAGCTGCTCGTGGGCGTGCCGGGCCTCGACGCCGGCGGCCGGATCGCTGAAGGAGGCCTCCAGCCGGCCGCGCAGGTCCGTCGCGCCGAGCACGTCGCCGCCGGCCACGCTGGGGATGCCGACGACGGCGGCCAGCGAGGCGGGCACCCCGGTGAAGGCGTCGGCGGCCGCGGGCACCACGTCGGCGGCGCTGGAGAGCACCCCGACCGCCGCGCCGACCGCGATCGGTTCCATCCCGGCGGTGCGACGCCCGCCGTCGGCCAGCGTCAGGGCACCGTTGACGTAGTCGTTCCACACGCTCGACAGGTCGGACTGGGCGATCTGGGTGGCGCCGCCGGCCGCGTCGAGCACCGAGGCGATCTCCTCGGCGCCGCGGCCGATGTCGGCCCAGCTGGCCAGCTTGGCGTTGGCGACGACCTCGAACGCCGAATTGTCCTTGCCGAACACCGCGTGCTGCACGGTGGTGGCGACCACCGACTGCACCGAGCCGAGCATGCCCTGCAGCCAGGCGGCCGGCGCGTTGCGCAGCGCCGCGCCGAGGAAGGACAGGAAGGTCTTCAGCGCCTCCCACGGCGAGACCGCCTCGGTCTCCCGGGCGGCGACCTCGACCCGGTTGCCGCGCAGCACGTCGCGGTGCTTGGTCCACAGCCCGCGGGCCAGCGTCTGGGTGGCCAGCGCGACGTCCTGCACGTACACCACCGGGCTGGTGGTGGAGCGCGGCAGCGGCAGCCGCCCGGCCGAGTCGAACAACTGCATCCGCAGCTGGTCCTCCACGCCCGCGGCGTCCAGTTCGCGGTAGTAGGCGCGCACCGCGCGCAGGGTGTGGCCGGGCAGGATCGCCATCTCGTCGAACACCGAGCGGTCGATGCCGTGCCACAGCCCGCAGGCCGCCGCGACCACCGGGGTGACGTGGGTGGCCACGTCCAGCGGGTCGGTGAGCCGGTCGAGCACCACCGAGCCGAGGGTCGGTCCGGCCGAATCCTCCGGGGCCACCAGCAGGTTGTGCCAGCCCTCCAGCACCAGCGCCGGGTCGTAGCCGCGGGCCTCGGCCGAACCGCGGGTGAACAGCAACCGCAGCAGGGTGATCGGGGTGCCGACCACCGCGGCCCGGACCGCCTGCTCCAGGGCCTGCTCGGCGGTGACGTGCGCGCGGGCGTCGGCCGGCGCGTCGGCCGGCACCAGCACCGCGACCCGGACCCGCCGGTACCGCTGCTCGGTCAGCACCTGCTGCAGCACAACGGGATTCGAGCGGCCACCGCGGACGTGGGTGGCCGGCACCGAGGTGCGGCCGAGGTCGGCCGGGTCGACCCAGACGAACGGGTCGGCCAACTCGACCGCGGCGTAGTCGGTCAGCACCGAGACGATCTCGGTGGCCTCACCGCGCGGCACCAGCAGGACGGTGATGGCATCCGGTCCGGAGTTGGTCATGGTCAGAACGTCCCCCCCTCGGGGATGTCGAGGAATTCACCCGAGCCGTCGGCGGCGGACCCGCCGGGTGCGGCGAAGCCGGTTTCCACCAGCCGCTCGGCCTCCCGGATCTTGGTCATCAGGGTG
This sequence comes from Mycolicibacterium fallax, assembly GCF_010726955.1. NCBI lineage: Bacteria > Bacillati > Actinomycetota > Actinomycetes > Mycobacteriales > Mycobacteriaceae > Mycobacterium > Mycolicibacterium fallax. Next base: position 3,409,465 of record NZ_AP022603.1, on the reverse strand, counting down.
TCGGTCGCCCAGAACACGTCCGGCGCGAGATCCCGGAAGATCGGCGTCTTGCTGGCCTTGGCCCGGGTCGCGACGGTGCTGAACGCGCCGCCGGGGCTGGCCCCGGGATGGCCGGCCGGCAGGTACTGGGCGGCCAGGTCGCGGACCGTGGTGAGCCAGGCGACGGCGGCATCGGCCCGCGCGCTGGCGGTGCCCGCCGCCGCGACGTCGGGGACCCGGGACGCCAGCTGGCCGGTCGAGCCGTCCCGCAGGTAGTCGGCGAGCCGGGCCACCGCGGCCAGTTCCACAATGCCGCTGGCCGGGTCCTGGGAGTTGGCGTCGTACAGCTCGCGCAGCACCCGGTAGGGCCGCAGCGACCGCATCACCGGGGGCTCCAGCGAGGCGGCGATCGCCAGCAGGATGCCCTCCAGCACCGCGGGCAGCCAGTCATAGGCGGCGGTGAACTCCGAGGGCGGGGTCAGCAGCGGGTTCGGGAACGGCACCCAGGTGGAGTTCTCGTCGTCGTAGATCCGCACCGGCTCGGTGAACGGCGACGGCGGGATCTGGATCCGGCCGGTGATCTGACCGAGGAACCAGCCCGCGGTCATGGTGCGTCGCTCGTCGTCGCCCATCGGCAGCGAGGCCGACAGCGGCCGGGACCGGCGCAGTCGCCAGAACGGCCCGCGGGCCGGCCCGGCGGTCGAGGACCACTGCTGCGCAACGGGTTTGAGCACCGAGTCGAACGCCAGCGGCGAGTAGTTCGGGTACGAGCCGAACAGGTCGATGTGGGTGACGCTGTCCTCGTCGGACAGCGCCCGGCCGTAGTTGTCCCGGGTGGCCTGGTCGATGCGCGGGTTGGAGCGCAGCGCCTCGGTCAACTCGTCGGACACCGACTGACCCAGGAACGGCACCTCGGAGAACTTGTACCGGTACTCCAACCGCTGCCCGGGGTGTACCGCCTGCAGGCTCTGGTCGTTGACCGAGGCGAGCGGCCGGGCCAGCGCGAGCGCCTCGTTGAACTTCACCACCACGTCGCGGCGGCGGGCGCCCAGCTCGGATTCGGATGCCCCGACGCCCTGGATGTAGTCGCGCAGCGACACCTTGCAGAACTCGTCGAACGCCTCACCCGGGCGGGAGATGTAGAGCCGGGCCCGCACCAGCAGCTCGGCGGGGCGCACGTGCACGTCGTACTGGGCCAGCGACGGCACCAGCGAGGCACCGGTCTCCGGGTCGGTGCCGAACGCCCGGGTGACCCAGGTGGTGGTGCGCTCCAGCAGCCCGCCCGGTGCGGCCTGGCCGCCGGTGGTGGGCCACTCCCCGGAGATCACCCGGCTGGTGCTCTCGGCGACCGCGGCGTAGAACGGCGGGGCGCCCGGGCCGCTGGACAGCGCCTTGGGCAGGTCCAGCTCGTAGCGGGCCTTGAACGCCGTCGAGTTGATCAGCAGCACCTCGTTGTTGGCCTCGGCGAACCGGCCGGGCACCAACTCGTCGGCGTCGGCGGGCCAGGCCACGTACTGGTCGGTGGCCAGCCGGGCCAGCCCGAGGTCCGAGGGCTGCTCGCTGCGGGCGTTCTCCAGGATCACCTGGGCCTCGGACAGCGACTTGCTCAGCGGGCCGAGCACCTCGCCGCCGATCACCTTGAACACCTCGGCGATCTTGCGCGACGCGGCCGCATACAGCGCCCGGCGGATGTTGCCGGCAAAGCCGTCCAGCGCGGTGTGCAGCACCTGGTCGGCGTTGGCCATCACGCCGCGCAGCGACATCAGCGTGCTCTCCACATTCGGCGGCAGGCCGACGATGTCCTTGGGCCCCATCGAACCGAGATCGCCCATCGCGGTGGACAATTCGTCGTCGATGTAGCGGCGCAGCATGTCGATCGCGCCGCGCGCGTAGGGCAGGCTGAAGCCGGCCACCGAGCGGGTGGCGATGTGGTCGATCCGGTCGGCGAATTCCCGGTGCCAGGCGTGCGCGAGCTGGTAGCCGGCCTCGGTGACCGCCTGGTCCAGCGCGCCGCGCCGGTTGGCGACGGCCTGCCGGAAGATCGGCACCCACTGCTCGCCGGTCATCCCGGCCGGGTTGGGCAGGTAGCCGCGCAGCTGGCGTTCGATGATGCCGGTGGTGGTGGCGGCCACCGCGCGCGGCGGCAGCGCCAGGTTGGTCATCCAGCCGCCGAGCACCCGGATCCGGTTGGCCTCGTCGCCGGTGGCCGGCGGCAGGCCCAGCCCGTTGCAGATCGCGCCCCACTGGCTGTCCAGCAGCGAGTCGAGCTGCTCGGTGCCCGAGGCCGGGTTGCCGGGCTGCAGGTGGCCGTAGAGCAGCTTGTCGGCGGAGCTGCGGGCCAGCCGCTGCGCGGCGTACTCGGCGTAGCGGTCCCGGCCCATGCTCAGGCTGGCGAACCCGTAGGTGCCCCACGGCAGCGGGTCCCAGATCTTGTTGCCCCAGCCCAGCAGGTCGCGGTCGCCGGCCGGGGAGGCGGTGTTGCCCAGGTCGTAGGAGACGAACTGGTCGCTGGCCACCCCGGACATCATCAGCCCGGCCAGGCCGCGGCCCAGGCCGCGGTAGATGGCGTTCTGCGAGCCGTCGCCGAACAGCGTGCGGTCGGCGCCGACGTAGCGCCCGACCGGGAACACCCGGGCGAACGGGATCGGCTCGCCGTCGCCGTGCTGCTGGCCCAGGGCCCGCAGGATCCGGACGTCGTGATCGCGGGCCGCGCCGGACTGGCTGGCGACGATCTCGCCGAGCATCGCCAGCGCGTTGGCCCGCACGCCGATCCGGGCGCTCTCCGGCAGCGAGTCGAAGATGTCCGGGGTCACCATGAACACCCCCATCAGCTTGGGGTCCAGGCCCGACACCAGGGTCAGCAGCCGGCAGATGTCCAGCGCCATCGAGGCGCCGGCGCCACCGGCCATCGAGGACACCACCAGCACCAGCGGCGGCTCATTGGGATCGAATCGGCCCATGCCGGGCACCTGCAGCCGGGACATCTCCGAGATCGCCTCGACCCGGAACATCTGGTCCCAGGCGTTCTGCAGCCGCTGGCGGACCTCACCGGCCTTGCTCAGCGTGATCATCCGGCCGATGGCCCGGTACTGGCCGGCGCCTGCGGAGATCGGGTTGGTGACGCCCTCCGGGCTGCGCGGCGCCCAGGTGGCGATGGCGTCCAGCGCGCCCTCGGCCGCCAACCGCTGCGACAGCGCGCTGTCCAGGGTGGCATAGCTGCTGCCCTGCGGTCCGGTGCCGACGTAGCTGCCGCCCTGCGACGGCACGTTGGCCAGGCCGTCGGGCCCGGATTCCGCGCCGCTTGGCACGTCGATGTGCACGAACTGCCAGCCCGCGGGCAGCGAATGCACCCCGGCGCCGAGCAGTTCCGAGCGCAGCTGATCCATCATGTAGGCCAGCGTGGCTCCACCGGAGCCACCGCAGCCAACCACTAGGAAACGGCGCATCAGGATCCTCCTCCAAAGGGGTCGAACGGGTCATTGGGCCGCCCGGCGGGCGGGGGTGGTGCCGGCGGCTGGTTGCCCGGCCGCCGGATCGGGGCGTTCATGGTGTCGGCCTGGTGATCCACCTGCGGCGGCGGCACCGGCTGGTTGAACCCCGGCGGCGGGCCCGGCCGCTGCGGCGGCATCGGCCGCTGGGGCATCGGCGGCGGTGGCATCGGCGGCGGGGGCATCGGATCGCCGAAGCCGCCACCGCCGAACGGGTCCGGACCACCGAAGCCCGGGCCGGGCGCCGGGGGGCCACCGAACGGCGAGGCCGGTTCACCGGCCGCGGCGCCGACCGGCACCAGGTTGGCCGCCTCGGCCCGGCGGCGCAGCGCCGCGAGCATGTCCGGGGCCTTGCGCTCGATCTCCTCGAACAGCTTCTGCCGGGCGGCGAGGTCGGACGTTCCAGGCACCATCACCAGAATCTCGGCCTGGTCCGGCGGTCCGGCCGGGTTGTGCAGCAGCAGCCATTTGCCGTGCACGGCCAGCGGCAGCACGGCCGCCAGCCCGCTGTCGTCGGTCGAGGGCAGCTCGGAGCCGGCCGACACCAGGCCCTCGGCGGTGACCTTGACGTGCGCGGTGCCCAGCGGGCTGCGCCCGGTCACCACCGACAGGTCCACCCCGAGCACGGTCAACTCCCGCACCCCCTCGGCCAGCCCGGGCACCGGGCTGACCAGGTCATCCTCGGCCAGCGCGAACTGTTCCCCGTCGCGCGCCAGCACGCCGTGATCGACCGTGACGCCGATCCGCTCGGCCAGCATCGGCTCGCCGGGGATCTTGCCGACGTACCACTTGGCCAGGTACAGCAGGGCCACCGGGATGCCCGGGCCGAGCAGCAGCGCGGCCAGCAGCGCGAGGATGAAGTTGGTGGTGCTCAGCGGGTTCACCATCGAGGCGGTGAACGCGATGTCGACGGTCTCGGCCTCGTCCGGGTGGTCCTTGGGGGCGATGTGCAGCGGCACCGTGCCGTTGAGTCCGCCGTGCCCGTTGCGCTCGCTGTTGAGCGCCACCTCCAGGGTGCCCTGCTGGCCGTCGTCGACCTTGAGGCAGTTGCCCGGTCCGTCGGCGGCCGAGCTCAGCCGCAGCGTGCCGATGTCCTCCGGGCCCGCCGACACCGTGGCGGTGGCGCCGCCGTCGATCCACACGCAGCCCGGCCCGGTGATGGACAAGGTGCCGGTGGCGCCCTTGACGCCCTCGACGGTGCCGAAGTCGATCTGCTCGCCGGGCACCGGCAGCCCGAGCTTGGGCAGCAGCTGGATCGGCTTGTCGACCTGCTGCGGGGTGAGCTGGGTGCCCGGGGCGATCTGCACCCCGGCCGGGTCCAGTGCCGGGGCGGTGGTGATGACCAGCGACATCTTCACCTTGGCCGGGCCGGGCCGCAGGCCGGACAGGTCGATGTCGACCGGCTTGGCGATGACGTCCTTGGGCACCGCGTTCAGCACGATGACCGGGGGCGCGCCGTCGGCGGCGACCGACACCGACAGCGCCGCCGAACCGGCGATGCCGGCCGGGTCGATCGGCTTGTCCTGCCCGTCGACCAGGCCGAAGGTGACGCCCTTGACCAGCTGGCCGGCCCGCCACGACTTCTTCGGGTCGACGACCAGCGCCGGGTAGATGTCGGTGGTGATGTGGATGATGACCCGCGACAGCGCGTCCGGGTGCTCGCCGGTGGTGTCGACGTAGACGATCGCCCACTGCCCGACCCAGCCGGGCTGGCCGGCGCTGGAGATGGTGATGGTCTGCGCCGAGTCGGACTGCCACTCGTAGCTGACCGGCATGCCGTCGACGGTGGTTTCGCTCTTGCCCTCGCTCTTGGGCAGCTCGACCTGCTGGCCGGACGGCGCGATCAGGTGCGGCACGATGCCCGGCTCGCCGCCGGAGCCGACGATGCTGACCGACTTCACCGAGCGGTCCAGCACGAAGTTGTGCCGGGCTTCCTGGCAGACCTCGCCCTGGGCGCAGACGCCCTTGGTGTCCTCGATCTTCGGATCGGGGTTGAGCGCGTCGAAGGCGAACAGCATGTCGTCGATGTTGCTGACCGGATAGAACCCGCCGGGCACCGGATCGAGGATCTTGCCGCAGGCCTTGCCGTTGATGCCCTTGCCGGTCGCGATCGCCGACAGCACGTCGAAGTCGACGTCGGACTTGTCATCGCCCAGCCCGATGGCCAGCATCACGATCTTCGAGGACCGCACCTGATCGGCCATGCCGCCGGGCCGGCAGATCTCCTCGGTGGCCTTGGCGGTCATCGCCGCGACGCCCTCGGCGGTGTCCAGGTCGACCCCCGGCGCGTAGTCGCGGCCGCCGGGCCGCTGGGTGAAGTCGATCTTGCCGTCGGTGAACCAGGCGATCGCCTGGCAGCGGTTCGGGTTGCCGCCGGTGCGTCCGGCCAGCGCCTGCCGGGCGCCGTCGAGGGCCTGCCAGTAGTCGGTGTCCAGGCCGGTGTTGTGCTGCGCCATCGGCGCGATCTCGGCCTTCACCTGGTCGACGGTCTGGCCGTTGAGTGGGCTCCAGTCCTTGCGCATGGTGTATTCGGTGGAAAAGCCGGCGATCCCGACGTCCAGCTTGGCGTTGGTGCGGTCGGCGTACCGGGCCAGCGTGTCGGCCAGGTACTGCGCGGCCTTGACCCGGGCGGCGGCCGGATCGGAGTCGGTCAGGCTGCCGGACTCGTCGAACAGGATCAGCAGGTCGCCGGCCTTCTGGCCGGCCAGGCAGGCGCCGAAGCGGTCCACGGCGGCGTTGTCGGTGGCCCCGGCCGGGGTGGCCAGCAGCAGGCCGGCCGGCAGCGCCAGGGCCAGCGCGGCCAGCAGCAGCGCACAACGAGAGAACAGAGTTCGCATATCGGCCCCTACAGCCTTCCCGCCCAGAGGGCGATCTGCCAGGCGCTCAGGGCGATGCCGATCGCGGAAAACCCCAGCACCACCCAATTGGCCTTGGCCAGCCACGCCGGCGCCGAATACACCGAGCTGGTGCGCCGGCGGGTGTCGGCGGCGCCGAACCAGGCCAGCGCCCCGATCGCCACCGGGCCGGCCAACAGCCAGCCGAGCAGCGCGACCAGCACCGAGCCGAGCAGCACCGACACCAGCCCGAGCAGCACGCCGAGCACGGCGATGCCCAGCGCGGCGGCCATCAGCCGGATCGGTGGGCCGGAGACGGTCAGCGGGCCCATCGGCGCCGACGGGCCGCCGAACGCCTCCTCGCCGCCGACCGGCGCGCCGGACTCGCCGAAGAACGGGTCGAAGCCGCCGGCCGGGCCCTGCTGCTGGGGCGCCTGCGGGGGCAGCGTGAAGCCCGACGGGCTCGACGGCGGGCCGAAGCCGCCCGAGGGCGGACCGAAGCCGCCGGACGGAGGGCCCGTCGGCGGCGCCTGCGGGCGCCCCCCGAAGTCGCTGAAGTCAAAGGGATTCGACGGCGGCATATGTCCTATCCGACCTCGTCAGTACTTGTTCAGGCAGACCGCGAACGCCCGGTTGGGCGGTGCGGCGGCATAGGTTGTGTTGCAATCGGAACTCGCCGCCACCCGTTTGACCACGGTGTACACCCCGTCTCGTTGCTCGCATTCCACCTCGAACAGATCCAGCGCGTCGGCGCCGGTGTCCCGGCTCTGGATCTCCACGCACATCCCGACGGTGGCCGCCTCCAGGTTGATCTTGTCCCGCTTCCGGGTCGGCGGCGGCGCCATCGAGGTCACCGTCTTGGTCGGCGCCGGGGTGGCGGCCGCCGTGGTGGTGGGGGTGACCGTCGCGTCGTCGTCGTCGCCGCCGAGCAGCGCGAACAGGATCAGCCCGACGACCAGTGCGACGGTCAGCAGGTAGCCGAGCACCAGGCCCGCGACCGCGGACAGGTGACCGCGCTGCCCGGTCCGCTTGATCTGCGGCAGCGCGAGGTGACCGAACGCCACCCCGGCCGGCGGGATGAGCACCCCGAAGATCGGCGCGAGGACCGCGAAGGTGTTCAGCGGAGGTTGCTGGCCCGGCGGCGGAAATCCGGGCGCGCCGTAGCCACCGGAGGTGGGGGGTGGGCCGGAGCTCGCGGGCGAAAACGGATCACCAAATTGTTGCCCGAATGGGTCTCCGCCGTATGTCACCGGTGCAGTCTATCGGACCTCGGGCCGGCGACGCGGCGGCAATCCGGGCGCCAGATCCGGCGCAGCTCAGGGCTCATTGCTCGAACTTCACGTAACAGGCGAATAACGTTTCCGCTTTGTTGAAGAGGTAATTGGCCGGGCATTGCGATTTATCGCCGGTCATTTGCCTGACCTGGAATACCCCGTCGCGAATTTCGCATTTCGCGCGGTAGATATGGATCTCGTCGGCAGTCGGCTTGTCCGGGTCGGGCCGCAGTTGCTGGATCTCGACGCAGTCGCCGACCTGCAGTTCCTCCACCTTGACCGTCGGCCGGGTTTTCGGCGACGCGGTGATCACCGTCGAGGTGATGCTGGTCTGCGCCGATGTGGTGGTGGCGGTGGTCGTCGTCGTGGCAGACCCGCCGTCGTCGTCGCCGAGCAGCAGCCAGATCACCAGCGCGACGATCGCCAGCAGGATGATCACGTAGGACAGCGTGGTGCCCAGGATCGCCCGGTTGCGCCCGGCCTGGTTGCGCTTCTTGATCTGCGACAACGCCAGGTGCCCGAGCACCGCGCCGACCGGGGCGAAGACGAAGGCGAACACCACCGACAGAGTCGCCAGGGTGTTGACCTCACCGGTGGGCGGCGGGACCGGAGCCCCCGGGTAGCCGGGGGCGCCGTAGGGCGCGCCCGGGTCGCCGAACGGGGCCGCGGGCGGCATGCCGTAATTCACCGGTGGCATGCCCGCGGGATTCTGCCCGCCCGCCGCGAACGGGTCGCCGCCGAACGGGTCGCCAGGGCCGCTGAAAGTCACCAGGTGAGTTTACGGGCCACCGGAGCCGGGCATGACGCGAGTTGGCCGCACCCGTTTCCCGGGCCGGTTTGGCGTCGTCGAGGGCCACCGAACGGCTTTAGACTCACCGCCATGACTCGCGACGACCTTGCGGCGGACTGGGCCGGCGGGATCTCCCCCGCCCTGACCGGACTCGCCGACGACCGCGGTCCCGACGCCACGCCGCTGGACTTCGCCGCCGCCACCCTGACCGAGCTGCTGGCCGATCTCCGGCTGGCCTACGACACCCCGGCCGAGGCGATCCACCCCGACCAGCGGCCCGACCTGCTGGCGATCGCCGGCTATCTCGGCGAGACCCTGCTGCAGGTCTGCAGCGGACGCTGGGACTGGGACGACGAACCCGGGTTCGCCGAGCGGGGTCGGCCGCAGATCACCGATCCCGCGGTGCTGGCCGCGCTGACCGAGGGCTACTGGGGTTGGGACGCCAACCCGGCCGGCACCCCGCCGGGCATCCCGGTGCTGGCCCCCGATCCGGTGCTCGGCATCGCCGCGATCTCGCCGCTGCACCTGGTGCTCTCGGCGCTCAGCGACCGCGGCGGAGACCCCTGGCGGTCGCGCTACGACGAGTTGGCCGCGGCGGTGTCCGACTACGCCGCGGCGCATCCGGACTGGGCACCCGAGCAGACCGAGACCCCCGGCGTCGGGGACTGCTACGGCATCCCCGGCCCGTCCCCGATCCTGAACGCCTGGCTGGCCAAGTGGGACAACGAATTCCACAGCTGGGCCGAGCGATACCCGGGGGATTGGGATTTCGGCGGGGAATCGCTGGACCGCCTCGACGACCTGGTGGCGGCGCACGCCACCGGCCCGCAAGACCTCGACGCCCCGCAGAACCGTTTCCTGATCGAGGGTGCCGTCTGGTACCTCGGTGAGGCGCAGCGGCGCGGCGGCCGGCCGTCCCGCTGGGTCTACCGCGATTGGCGGGACATGCCGACCGACTCCGACCTCGCCCACTTCGAACTCCAAAGCAGCGACAACGCCGCCGTGTCCTTGCCATACATCATCCTGAGCTCCGCGGCGGAGGACCAGGATCGAAAGTCGCGCAGGAAATTCGACCGTTGGCGGTCGTGATCCCGACGCCGCGGTGCGGCATCACTCCTGACTTCCCCCGATTGATCCGTTCCGGAGGCACGCCATGCCCAAACTGATTTCGTCCCGCATCATCTCGGCCCTACTGGTCGCGGCGCTGTGCCTGCTTGGCATCGCGCCTGCGCCAATGGCCGTCGCCGCGCCGTCGGCGATCGCGGCGACCCTGCCGGCCCTCGACCCCGCGGCCGGCCCGGCCACCGGCACGCCCGAGGGGTACTACTACCAGGGCGTCGACCCAACCCTGGCGACGCTAACGAAGGGTTCGGAGCAACTCAGTCAGAAGTACCTCATTGATCACGATATTTACGATCTGGACCTCAAGACGCTGACGCCCGGCACGCTGGAGCACTTCCTCAAGCGCTGGACCATGTACAAGGGCAAGTGGAGCTTTGAGCGGTGGCGCGACGCGTACATCACCATCATCGAGAACCAGCGCAAGGGCATGGCATTCGAGAAGTTCGTCTTCGAGAAGTTCGGCCTGGACCCGACCCAGTGGCGCACCAACGCGCGGCTCCCGGCGGAACTGCTTGAGAAGAGCCGGCCCTACGACATCACCAACACCTACGACAAGGGCGGCGAGGTCAGCATCCCGCCCGTCGGCGACCGGGTGGTCTTCGAGCTGAAGTCCGGATCCACGCTCAACAGCCACGCCAGGGCGCAGTTCAAGAAGAACCTGGTGGACCTCGCCAAGGCCGGTTCGGAGCTGGTCCTGATCTTCGGTTCCGAGCCCACCCCGGAAACCGTGGCCTGGATCAAAAAGGCGCTGGAGGGGTATTCGGGGCCCCCGGTCACCGTCCGCTACCTGCTCACCGTCGGGGTGCCGGAGTCAACCCAGCCCACCGGGTCGACGATCAACAGCGAGGCGATCGCCGAGTCGTTCGACAACCCGCAGGATCAGGCCGAATTCGAGCAGGTCTCCACCGACATCCTCGGTGACATCGAAGGCGAGCAGGGTGGCCCGAACCCGGTCGAGAACCCGACCCCGCAGCCCGGGGGCACCCCGGCCGGTGACCTCGGCGGTATCGACTTCACCTCGCTGGAACTGCGGTACGTGACCGATTCGGTGAACGGCAATCCCGTCAACCGCTACGCCTTCCGGACCGGCAGCCTGCCCGACGGCGCCCCGTCCTTCGGCGGGCGACGCAACGCCGCCATGGCGACCGATGCCCTCAACGTGTGGCTGGCGCTGTCCCCGGAGAAGTTCTGGGTGAACCTCCATCCCTACGAACCCGACCGCATCATTGACCCGGCGTTCGGCCGGACTCAGGCCGGCCAGGTGCTGTTGGAGGCCGACCTGGAGATGAAGGAGGCGTCCGGGCGGATGCAGCGCTCCGACACCGAGTTGGGCCGCAAGTTCATGGAGGTGCTGCAGGGCGAGAACAAGTGCTTCCTGGGCCGCCGCCAGTGGATCGAACCGCTGCCCGCCAGCATCCATGAGGACGGCGATCAGCTCTACATCCTGGAGATCCCGCTGACCGTGCAACTCGGCAAGGAGGACAGTGACGTCAGCCCAGGGCAGAGCTGCCCCGACCAGGACCCGGCGATCACCACGAGCAACGGCGAGCTGTACGAAAAGATGATCATGCCCGCGGTGGTCCAGTCGGTGAATCACGATCCGGAGTTCGCCGACCTGCGCCGGGTGTACGCCAGCCGGGTGGCCGCGGAGTGGTATCGCAAGCGCAACGCGATCAAACCGAATCAGTATGCCAAGCAGATCGATTCGGGCAACGTCGACAAGTGGACCACCGACTGGGATCAGCGCGAGGTGTTCGACCGCTTTGTCACCTCGTTCAACAACGCCAAGCCGATCTTCACCTGGCAGACCAAGGTGGGCGACGTCACCTGGACCCACAACAAGGCCTGGGGCGGGGTGGACTTCTTCAAGGTCGAGCTCAACGATGTGGGTGCCGAGAAGTTCGCGCAGGACTACCCCGAACTCACCGCGGTCGCCCGGGCACCGTTGGCCGGGACCACCGCGGTGCAGGACCAGATCTGGCTCGGCGGCGCGACCGTGGTCGGGGACCCCGCCCAGCTGTGGCCGATGCAGGTCACCCCGTGGACGCCGTTCCGGATCCCGACACCGGCGCCCCAGCGGGTGCTGTTCTACCTGGCGATCCTCACCCCGGTCGCGGTTTGGGGTGCGGTCGGCGGGACGCTGATCTGGCGGCGGCGCCGCGCCGGACGGGGGATCTGAGATGTCCAAGCCCTGGCAGACCCACGGCGGAGGCGGCAGCGGTTCGGGGGCGGACCCGTTCGGCGGGGGCGGCTTCGGCGGCCCGGACCCGTTCGGCGGCGGGTGGGGCGCACCGCCGGCGGCTCCCCCGCCCGCACCCGCACCCGCACCACCGGTGCGTCCGGCCTCGGCACGCCCGGCTCCGGCACGTCCGGCACCGGCGTCCGGGGCGCGGCTGCCCGAGCGGGTGTTCGCCGCCAACCTGCTGCTCGGCGGGATCGCCGCGGTGCTGGTGTCGACGGCCGCCCTCACCCTACTTGCGCTGCCCGAATTCCGTTACCAGTACCGGGAATTCGGCGCGCTGACCCCCACCGCGGTGACGCTGGCCGCCGGTCTCGGCGGTTGGGCGGTGGCGATGCTGGCGCTGGTCGTCGGCAATCGCCGGGGCCACCGGGCCGCTCGGCTGCTGTCGGTGCTGAACTCCGCGGCGCTGATCGTCGCCTCCGGCGTGGCCCTGGTGCTGCGGCCCGGCGCGCAGGTCGGCTGGTTCGGCGCGCTGATCTGGGTGATCGGCCCGCTGCTGATCCTGGCCGCGGTCGCCGCGGCGGTGCTGCTGTGGCCCGGGATCGGTCGCCCGTCGCTGCCGCCCCCGGCGGCCCGCGGCGACGACGCCGAGGCCACCGTCGTGTTGCGGCCCGCGGCGACGCCGCCGAGGCCGGCGGGCCCGCCGCCGCCGACCGCCCGGCCGGGCGATTTCAACCCGTTCGGCTGACGCCGGTGTAGGACGAGCACCCCGACACCGCGGCGCCGGCCGCGGGCAGCGCCTGCGATCTCGACAGGTTGAACTCGGTCCAGGACCGCGCCGGCTGCTGCGGGCGTGCCACGCATCGGCGGGCCTGCTCGGGCAACCGGAGCAGCGCGGCGTCGGCATCCGGTGACAGGGTCGACAGGTAGCCGGCATCCAACCGCGGTGTGCACCTCGAAGGATTCGGCGCGCAACCGCGCCACGATCGCCGCGAGGATGGTGGGCTCGTCCTCGACGACCAGGATCCGCTGCATTCCTCCGACACTAGGGCCCGTTCGTGGGCCTTCCGCGCGGCGAATGTGAAGGAATTGTGCAGGTTCTCCGGCCCGCGCTAGGCGCGCTGGCTGGAGACCGAGATGACCTCGCCGGTCAGGTAGCTGGAGTAGTCACTGGCCAGGAATGCGATGGTGGCGGCAACCTCCCACGGCTCGGCGGCCCGGCCGAACGCCTCGCCGTCGGACAGCCGGTCCAGCAGGTCCGCGGAGCTGACCTTCTCCAGGAACTTGTGCCGGGCGATGCTCGGGGACACCGCGTTGATCCGCACCCCGAACTCGACGGCCTCCACCGCGCTGCACCGGGTCAGCGCCATCACCCCGGCCTTGGCCGCGGCGTAGTGCGACTGGGAGTGCTGGGCGCGCCAGCCCAGCACCGAGGCGTTGTTGATGATCGACCCGCCGTGCCCGGCGTCGCGGAAATACCGCAGCGCCGCACGGGTGGACCGCATCACCGAGGTCAGCGACACGTTGAGCACCCGGTCCCACTCGTCGTCGGTCATGTCGACGACCGGGGTTTCCCCGCCCAGCCCGGCGTTGTTGACCAGCACGTCGATCCGGCCCATCGCGGCGGCGGCGCCGGCGATCAGCGCGTCGACGGCGGCGGTGGAGGTCACGTCGCAGACGATCGCCTCGACCCGGCCCAGCCCGAGGCCGGCCAGCTCGGCCCGGGTCTCCTCCAGCCGTCGCTCATGGTGATCGGAGATGACCACGTCGGCGCCCTCGGCCAGAGCGCGGCGGGCGGTCGCCGAGCCGATGCCGGTGCCCGCGGCGGCGGTCACCACGACCACCCGTCCGCTCAGCAGGTTGTGGCCCTCGATTTCGGCGGGGGCAATGCTCAGGTTCACCTTGCTCGAGTCCATAGTGCTCAGCCTTTCGCTTCCCGGGGCAGGCCGAGCACGCGCTCGGCGAGGATGTTGCGCTGGATCTCGTTGGATCCGCCGTAGATGGTGTCCGAGCGGGAGAACAGGTACAGCCGCTGCCACTCGCTGAAGTCGGGGTTCTCGCCGTCCTCCAGGACGAGCCCGGACGTGCCGAGCACATCCATCGCGAGCTCACCGAGGCCGCGGTGCCAGTTGGCCCACAGCAGCTTGGACACGTTGTCCTGACCGGGGCGCTCCACGTCCATGGTGGCCAGCGCGTATTCGCGCATCCCGCGCAGCCCCACCCAGGCCCGGGTGAGCCGGTCCCGGATCAGCGGGTCGTCGATGGCGCCGTTGTCGCGGGCCAGGGCGACGATGCCGGACAGCTCGCGGGCGTAGCGGATCTGCTGGCCCAGGGTGGAGACGCCGCGCTCGAAGGTCAGCGTCCCCATCGCCACCCGCCAGCCGTCGCCGGGTTCGCCGACCACCAGGTCGGCGTCGGCGCGGGCGTCGTCGAAGAAGACCTCGTTGAACTCCGAGTCGCCGGTCAACTGGACGATCGGGCGGACCTGCACGCCCGGTTGGTCCAGCGGCACCAGCAGGTAGGACAACCCGGCGTGCCGCTTGGAGCCGCGCTCGGTGCGGGCGATGACGAAGCACCACTGCGCCCAGTGCGCCAGCGAGGTCCACACCTTCTGGCCGTTGATCACCCACTGGTCGCCGTCGAGCGTCGCGGTGGTGGCCACGTTGGCCAGGTCGCTGCCGGCGCCCGGCTCGGAGTAGCCCTGGCTCCACAGCTCGGTGACGTCGAGGATCCTGGGCAGGAAGCGCTGCTGCTGGGCGGGGGTGCCGAAGGCGATCAGCGTCGGCCCGAGCAGTTCCTCACCGAGGTGGTTGACCTTGTCCGGGGCGTTGGCCCGGGCGTACTCCTCGTAGAACGCGACCCGGTGCGCGACGGACAGCCCGCGGCCGCCGTGCTCGACCGGCCAGCCCAGGCAGGTCAGCCCGGCCGCGGCCAGGTGCTGATTCCAGGCTCGGCGTTCCTCGAACGCCTCGTGCTCACGGCCCGGACCACCGAGCCCCTTCAACTGTGCGAACTCACCGACCAGGTTGTCGGCCAGCCAACCGCGGACCTCGGCCCGGAACTCCTCGACCCCAATCACCCCTGTAGGCTAACCTACCAAGCACTTGCTTTGTTACTCGTGTGGGAGCAATCGATGATGAGCGTTCCGCAGACCACTCCTGCGGTGCTGGACCGGAGCGCCCGGATCTTTGCCGACCGCGACGCCGTGGTCACGCCGGACCGGACGATCAGTTACGCCGGACTGCGCGACGAGGTGCGCCGGGCCGCCGCGGCGATGATCGATCTGGGCGTGGCCCCCGCCGACCGGGTGGCGATCTGGTCGCCGAACACCTGGCACTGGGTGGTCGGCTGCCTGGCCGCGCACTGGGCCGGCGCCGTCGTGGTGCCGCTGAACACCCGCTACACCGCGGCCGAGGCCACCGACATCCTGGCCCGCACCGGCGCCCCGCTGCTGCTGTGCGCCGGGCAGTTCCTCGGCGCCGATCGCTCCGCCGAACTCGATCGCGACGAACTGCCCGCGCTGCGGCACATCGTCCGGATCCCGGTGCAGACCGCCGATCCGGGCTGGGACGACTTCGTCGCCCGCGGCGCGGACCCGGAGCTGCTGGCCGAGGCCGACCGCCGGGCCGCCGCGGTGGCGCCCACCGATGTCTCCGACATCCTGTTCACCTCCGGCACCACCGGCCGCTCCAAGGGTGTGCTATGCGCGCACCACCAGTCGCTGGCCGGCTCGGCGGCCTGGGCGGACTGCGGCCAGATGACCGAGGCCGACCGCTACCTGTGCATCAACCCGTTCTTCCACAACTTCGGCTACAAGGCCGGCATCCTGGCCTGCCTGCAGACCGGGGCCGCCCTGGTGCCGCAGCTGACCTTCGATCCGGTCGGCGCGATGGAACTGGTTGCCGCCCAGCGGATCACCGTGCTGCCCGGGCCGCCGACGATCTTCCAGACCCTGCTCGACCACCCGGCGCGCCCCGACCACGAGCTGTCCTCGCTGCGGTTCGCGGTGACCGGCGCGGCCACCGTTCCGGTGGTGCTGATCGAGCGGATGCAGTCCGAGCTGGACATCGACATCGTGCTGACTGCCTACGGCCTGACCGAGGCCGCCGGCTTCGGCACCATGTGCCGCCCCGACGACGACGCACTGACGGTGGCCAGCACCTGCGGTCGCCCGATCGCCGACTTCGAGCTGCGCATCGACGGGGCAGGCGAGCCCGGCGCCGCGGGCGAGGTGCTGCTGCGCGGGCCGTGCGTGATGCTCGGCTACCTCGACGACGCCGAGGCCACCGCCGCCGCCGTCGACGCCGACGGCTGGCTGCACACCGGTGACATCGGCACCGTCGACGCCGCAGGCAACCTCACCATCACCGACCGGCTCAAGGACATGTACATCTGCGGCGGGTTCAACGTGTACCCGGCCGAGATCGAGCAGGTGCTGTCCCGGCTGCCGGGGGTCGCCGAGGCCGCGGTCATCGGGGTGCCCGACGAGCGGCTCGGCGAGGTCGGCAAGGCCTTCGTGGTGCGGCTGCCCGGCGCCGAACTCGACGAGGCGACCGTCATCGCGCACGCCAGGGAGAGCCTGGCCAACTTCAAGACTCCGCGATCGGTGGAGTTCCTCGACGCGCTGCCGCGCAACCCCGGCGGCAAGGTCGTCAAACCACTGCTGAGGGAAAGGGCCTGAATGGACCTGCATTTCGACGACGAGACGGAGAACTTCCGCACCGAGGTGCGCGAGTTCCTGGCCGCCCACCGCGCCGACTTCCCAACCGAGTCCTACGACACCGAGGTCGGCTTCGCTCAGCATCGGCGCTGGGACCGGATCCTGTACGACGCCGGCCTTTCGGTGATCGCCTGGCCCAAGGAGTACGGCGGCCGCGACGCGACGCTGCTGCAGTGGGTGGTCTACGAGGAGGAATACTTCGCCGCCGGCGCCCCGGGCCGGGCCAGCGCCAACGGCACCTCGATGCTGGCGCCGACGCTGTTCGCGCACGGCACCACCGAGCAGCTGGAGCGCATCCTGCCGAAAATGGCCAGCGGCGAAGAGATCTGGGCGCAGGCCTGGTCGGAGCCGGAGTCCGGCAGCGACCTGGCCTCGCTGCGCTCGACGGCCACCCGCACCGACGGTGGCTGGCTGCTGCGCGGGCAGAAGATCTGGAGCTCGCGGGCCCCGTTCGGGGAGCGCGCATTCGGGCTGTTTCGCTCCGACCCGACCGCGCAGCGCCATCACGGGCTGACCTATTTCATGTTCGACCTGAAGGCCCCCGGCATCACCGTGCGCCCGATCCACCAGCTCGGCGGCGAGACCGGCTTCGGGGAGATCTTCCTGGACGACGTGTTCGTGCCCGACCAGGACGTGATCGGCGAACCGAACCAGGGCTGGCGGGCGGCGATGAGCACGTCGTCCAATGAGCGCGGCATGTCGCTGCGCAGCCCGGCCCGGTTCACCTCGGTCGCCGACCGACTGGTGGCGCAGTGGAAGTCCCAGCCCGATGCCGCCATCCGGGACATCTTCACCGACCGGGTCGCCGACGCCTGGATCAAGGCGCAGGCCTACCGGCTGCAGACCTTCGGCACCGTCACCCGGCTGGCCGCCGGCGGCGAGCTGGGCGCCGAGTCCTCGGTGACCAAGGTGTTCTGGTCGGACCTCGACGTCGACCTGCACCAGACCGCGCTGGACCTGCGCGGCGCCGACGCCGAGCTGGCCGGGCCGTGGACCGACGGCTACCTGTTCGCCCTGGGCGGCCCGATCTACGCGGGCACCAACGAGATTCAGCGCAATATCATTGCCGAGCGGTTGCTCGGGCTGCCGCGGGAGCCGAAGGCATGAAGGCACTTGGACAGCCGATAAACACCGCCGAGCGCCTCCTCGGCCTGCCTCGGGAGCCCAAGGCATGAAGGCACTTGGACAGCACACCGACATGGCCGCGGGAAAGCCGATAGGGGCTTAGGGAATCATGCATTTTGATCTGGACGAACAGCAGCGGGACTTCGCCGCGAGCATCGATGCCGCCCTGTCGGCGGCCGACGTACCGGCCGCGGTGCGGGCCTGGGGCGACGGCAACACCGACCCCGCCGGCGCCCTGTGGTCGACCCTGGCTGATCTCGGCGTGCCGGCGCTGCTGGTGGCCGAGGAGCACGACGGCATCGGCGCGCATCCGGTCGACCTGGTGGTGGCCTGCCAGCGACTGGGCTACTGGTGCGTGCCGGGACCGGTCACCGAATCCGTCGCGGTGGCACCGCTGCTGCTGGCCGGCGATGCCGAACGCAGCGCGGCGCTGGCCTCCGGTGAGCTGATCGCCACCGTCGCCCTGGCCGGCGACCAGCCGCGCGCGGTCAACGCCGACTTCGCCGGGCTGACCCTGACCGCGGCCGACGGGCAGGCCGCGGTGGCCGAGGTCGGCGCCGGGCACGCCTCCATCGATCCGAGCCGGACGCTGTTCGACGTCACCGCCACCGGTGACTCCTGGGCCGTGGACACCGCCCGGGCCGGCGCGTTCGGGGCACTGGCCACCGCCGCCCAGCTCGTCGGCGCGGGTTCGGCGCTGCTGGACGCCTCGGTCGAATACGCCAAGCAGCGCACCCAGTTCGGCCGGGTGATCGGCTCCTACCAGGCCATCAAGCACAAGCTGGCCGACGTGCACATCGCCCTGGAGCTGGCCCGCCCGCTGGTCTACGGCGCCGCCCTGGCGCTGGCCGACGGCACCGACACCGCGATCCGCGACGCCAGCGCCGCCAAGGTGGCCGCCGGCGAGGCCGGGCTGCTGGCGGCCCGGTCGGCGCTGCAGACCCACGGCGCCATCGGCTTCACCCAGGAGCACGACCTGTCGCTGCTGCTGCTGCGGGTGCAGGCCATCCGCAGCGCCTGGGGTGATCCCACCGTTCATCGTCGTCGCGTCCTGGAGGCCCTGTGAGCACCACCAAAGAAGAACGCGCCCTGCTGGTTTCGACGGTCGCCGACCTGATCGGCCGGCACGCCGGGCCGGAGGCCGTGCGCGCGGCGCTGGACTCCGAGCGCGGCTACGACGAACGGCTCTGGCAGCTGCTGTGTGAGCAGGTCGGCGCCGCCGCCCTGGTGGTGCCCGAGGATCTCGGCGGCGCCGGCGGCGGGCTCATCGACGCGGCCGCCGTGCTCGCCGAGCTGGCCCGGCACCTGGTGCCCTCCCCGCTGCTGGGCAGCACGCTGGCCGAGCTGGCGCTGCTGTCGGTCGAGGAGCCCGACGGCGACACCCTGGGCGCCCTGGCCGAGGGGTCCTCGATCGGCGCGGTGGTCTTCGACCCGGAGGTGGTGGCCGGCGGCGACGTCGCCGACGTCGTCATCGGCGCGGCCGACGGCACGCTGTCCCGGTGGACCGCCTTCGACGCCCACCCGCTGCCGACCATGGACCCCACCCGCCGGTTGTCCCGGCTGACCCCGCGCGAGACCGTGCCGCTGGGCACCGACCCGGGGCTGGCGGACCTCGCCGCGCTGCTGCTGGCGGCCGAGCAGGTCGGCGCGGCCACCCGCTGCCTGGAGCTCACCGTCGCTTACGCCAAGGAGCGGGTGCAGTTCGGCCGGCCGATCGGCAGTTTCCAGGCGCTCAAGCATCGGATGGCCGACCTGTACGTGCTGGTGCAGACCGCCGGTGCGGTGGTCGACGCCGCGCTGGCCGACCCGAGCCCGGAGTCCGCCGCGCTGGCGCACGTCACCGCGACCGAGGCGTTCGGCGCGGTGGCCGGTGAGGCCATCCAGATCCACGGCGGCATCGCGATCACCTGGGAATGCGACATCCAGCTGTACTTCAAGCGGGCGCACGGCAGCGCGCAGTTGCTGGGCACCGTCGGCGACGCGCTGCGCCGGCTGGAACCCGTCGCGCTCGCGTAGCCTGAGCCGGTGAAGACCGCACTGCGGGCCGGGATCCCGCCGTTTCACGTGATGGACGTCTGGCAGGCGGCCGCCCAGCGCCAGCAGACCCACGGTGACCTGGTCAACCTGTCCGCCGGCCAGCCCCGGGTCGGACCGCCCGCCCCGGTTCGTGCGGCGGCCGCGGCGGCGCTGCAGGCCAATCAGCTCGGCTACACCGTCGCCCTTGGCCTGCCGGAGCTGCGCGAGGCGATCGCCGCCGACTGCGCCGCCCGCTACGACATCGAGGTCGACCTCGACGACGTGGTGATCACCACCGGCTCCTCCGGCGGCTTCCTGCTGACCTTCCTGGCCTGCTTCGACGTCGGCGATCGGGTGGTGGTGCCCAGCCCCGGCTACCCCTGCTACCGCAACATCCTCTCCGCGCTGGGTTGCCGGGTTCTCGACCTGCCGTGCGGACCGGACACCCGGTTCCAGCCGACCGTCGCGATGCTCGACGAGCTCGACCCGCGCCCCGACGGGGTGATCGTGGCCAGCCCGGCCAACCCGACCGGCACCGTCATCGAACCCGCCGAGCTGGCGGCGATCGCCGCCTGGTGCGCCGAGCACGGGGTCCGGCTGATCAGCGACGAGGTCTACCACGGCCTGGTCTATCCCGGCGCGCCGGCGACCAGTTCGGCCTGGCAGACCTCCCGCGACGCGGTGGTGGTGAACAGCTTCTCCAAGTACTTCGCGATGACCGGCTGGCGGCTGGGCTGGCTGCTGGTGCCCACCGACCTGCAGCGCACCGTCGACCGGCTCACCGGCAACTTCACCATCTGCCCGCCGGCGCTGTCCCAGCTGGCCGCGGTGGCGGCGTTCACCCCGGAATCGGTCGCCGAGGCCGAGGCCAACCTGGCCGAGTACACCGCCAACCGGGCCCGGCTGCTCGACGGGCTGCGCGGCATCGGGCTGACCCGGCTGGCCCCCACCGACGGCGCGTTCTACGTCTACACCGACGTCTCCGACCACACCGACGACTCGCAGGAGTTCTGCGCGCGGCTGCTGGCCGAGACCGGCGTCGCGATCGCCCCGGGCATCGACTTCGACACCCGCGACGGGCACCGGTTCGTCCGGCTGTCGTTCGCCGGCCCGCCCGCCGACGTCGACGATGCGGTGTCCCGGATCGGCGGCTGGCTGGCCCGCTAGCCGGCCCGGGCCGCCTCGTCGGCACGGTCCAGGTCGTGCAGATCGATGCCGGCGGTTTCCCGGGCGAACGCCAGCGCGATCAGCGTGACCAGGCACGCGCCGGCCAGGTAGATCGCGATCGGCACCGACGATTCGAAGTCCGCCAGCAGCTTGACCGCGATGATCGGGGCCAGCGAGCCGGCGAAGATCGCGGTGACCTGATAGCCCAGCGACACCCCGGTGTACCGGATCCGGGTGGGGAACATCTCGGCCATCAACGCGGGCTGCGGGGCGTACATCAGGGCGTGGAACAACAGGCCGATCACCACCGCGGCGGTGATCACCGCGTAGTTCCCGCTGTCCATCATCGGGAACGCGAAGAACCCCCAGCTGGCGGTCAGCAGCACTCCGACCAGATACACCGGCCGGCGCCCGAACCGGTCCGAGGCCCGGCCCACCAGCGGGATCGCGATGAAATGCGCGGCGTGCGCGATCAGCAGGTACCACAGGATATTGGTGGTGGCCACGCCCGCGTGCACCTTCAGGTAGGTGATCGAAAACGTGACCACCAGGTAGTACATGATGTTCTCGGCGAAGCGCATCCCCATCGCGGTGAACACCGGCCGCGGGTAACGGCGGATCACCTCGATGGCGTTGAGCGCGGTCTTGATCTGCGCCTCGGCCTCGCGCTGGGCGGCCACGAAGATCGGCGCGTCGGTGACCTTGGTGCGGATGTAGTAGCCGATCAGCACCACCACCGCCGACAGCCAGAACGCCACCCGCCAGCCCCAGGACAGGAACGTCGAGTCCGACAGCAGGAAGGTCAGCACCAGCAGCACCACGGTGGCCAGCATGTTGCCGACCGGCACCCCGGCCTGCGGCCAGCTGGCCCAGAAGCCCCGCGCCCGGTTCGGGCTGTGCTCGGCGACCAGCAGCACCGCGCCGCCCCACTCCCCGCCGACCGCGAAGCCCTGCACGAAGCGCAGCACCACCAGCAGCAGCGGCGCCCAGTAGCCGACCTGGCCGAAGGTCGGCAGGCAGCCCATCAGGAAGGTCGCGGCGCCGACCAGCAACAGCGACAGCTGCAGCAGGGTCTTGCGCCCGTAGCGGTCACCGAAGTAGCCGAACACCAGGCCGCCGAGCGGCCGGGCGGCGAAGCCGACGGCGTAGGTGACGAACGCGGCCAGGATGGCGTCCAGGTCGCTGCCGGTCTGCGGGAAGAACACCTTGGAGAACACCAGGGTGGCGGCGGTGCCGTAGAGGAAGAACTCGTACCACTCGACCACGGTGCCGGCCATCGACGCGACGACGACGCGGCGCAGTCCGGTGCCGGGCGGGTCCTTCGGCGTGATCCTCGGCGCGGTCATCGGCGGCTCCTTCTCGCCCGGGGAGGGTTGTCCACAGGGTCTGTCCACAATGTGGATGAGTTACACCGTTGTTATTCAACACCCCCGCGCGCCGGCTCGGAAGCATTCCACCTGCGAATTTACAGCCAGGTATCCCGGTCGGTGGCGGTCAGGAACATATCGAGATCGTTACGCCAGTCCGCCGGGGTGTTCTTGTCGGGCTCGATCCCGGTGTACTGGCCGCGGTAGAACAGCAGCGGCCGCGGCTTGACCTTGGGCGCCTCCGACATCGACCGGACCGCGCCGAACACCACCAGGTGATCGCCGCCGTCGTGCACGGTGGCCACCGTGCACTCGATGTGCGCGAGCACCCCGTCGAGCACCGGGGAGCCGAGCACCCCGGGCCGCCAGTCGATGCCGGCGAACTTGTCCGGCTCACGCGAGCCGAACCGCGCCGAGACGTGCTGCTGCTGCTCGGCCAGGACGTTCACGCAGAAATGCCCGCTGGCCTCGATGGCCGCCCAGGACCGGGACACCTTGGTCGGGCAGAACAGCACCATCGGCGGGTCCAGGGACAGCGCGGCAAAGGACTGGCAGGCAAAACCGACCGGCTCGCCGTCGTGCACCGTGGTGATGATGGTGACGCCGGTGCAGAACTGGCCGAGAACATTGCGGAAGGCCCGGGCGTCGAAGCCCGGCGCGGCGTTCGGCCCGTCGGTCACCGGAAGCCGATGGAGAAGTCGTGGCCCCACAGGCTGACCGCGGTGGACTCCCGCGCCACCCAGTCGGTGTCGTCGACTTCCAGTCCCTCGCAGCCGAATTCGACGTCGAAGCCGCCGGGGGTCTTCATGTAGAAGGACAGCATCTTGTCGTTGACGTGCCGGCCCAGCGTCGCCGACATCTTCACCTTGCGGCGCAGCGCGCGGTCCAGGCACAGCCCGACGTCGTCACTGTTGCCCACCTCGACCATCAGGTGCACGATGCCGCTGGGGGTGGCCCCGGGCATGATCGCCAGGCTGTGGTGCCGCGGGTTGACCCCGAAGAACCGCAGCCAGGCCGGGTCCCCGTCGGCCGGGCGGCCGACCACCTGGGGCGGCAGCTTCATCGAGTCGCGCAACCGGAACCCGAGCACATCGCGGTAGAACCGGGTGGAGGCCACGTCGTCGGTGGTGGTGATCACCACGTGGCCCAGGCCCTGGGTGTCGGTGACGAAGGTGTGCCCGTAGGGGCTGACCACCCGGCGGTGCTCCAGCGCCACGCCGTGGAAGATCTCCAGCGTGTTGCCCGACGGGTCGTCAAGCACGATCATCTCGTCGACCCGGCGGTCGGCCAGCTCGGCCGCATCGGCCTCCCGGAACGGGTGGCCCTGCGCGGTCAGCCGGTCCCGGATGCCTTGCAGGTCAGCGGCATTGGCGGTTTCCCAGCCGGCAACCAGCAGGTGGTCCCGCTCACCGGGGACGATCACCAGCCGGGCCGGGAACTCGTCCATCCGCAGGTACAGCGCACCCTCGACGCTGCCCTTGCCCTCGACCATGCCGAGGATCTTCAGCCCGTACTCGCGCCAGGCCGCCATATCGGTGGCCTCGACGCGGAGATAGCCCAGTGAACGGATGCCCATCGCGGTGCCCTTTCCTAGCCGGCGGTCAGGAAATCGACCGTCAGCTCGTTGAATTCGTCGAACTTCTCCAGCTGCGCCCAGTGCCCGCACTGCCCGTAGACGTGCAGCTGCACCCGCGGAATCTGCTTGAGCGCCACCAGCGCGCCGTCCAGCGGATTGACCCGGTCCTCGCGGCCCCAGATCAGCAGCACCCGCTGACGCAGCTTGTAGACGTCCCGCCACATCATCCCGAGCTCAAAGTCGGCGCCCGCGAACGACTTACCCATCGCGCGGGTCGCGGCCAGCGACTCCGGCTGGCTGGCGATCGCGAACCGCTCGTCGATCAGTTCCTCGGTGATCAGCTTCTGGTTGTACACCATGATCCGGAGGAACTTCTCCAGGTTCTCCCGGGTCGGCTCCATGCTGAACCGGCCGAGCAGCTTGACACCCTCGGTCGGGTCCGGCGCGAACAGGTTCGTCGAAAGCCCGCCCGGACCCATCAGCACCAGCCGTCCGGCGCGCCCCGGGTTGTCCAGCGCGAACCGGACCGCGGTGCCGCCGCCGAGCGAGTTACCCACCAGCGCAGCGCTTTCCAGCCCGAGATGGTCGAACAGGTTCAGCAGCGCGGTGGCGCTGTACCGGTTGTACTGCTCGTGCTCGGTGTGCTTGTCGGAGTGCCCGTAGCCGGGCTGGTCGACGGCCAGCACGTGGAAACGCTCGGCCAGCACCGGGATGTTCTTACCGAAGTTCGACCAGCTGGAGGCACCCGGCCCGCCACCGTGCAGCAGCACCACGGTTTCGGCCGACGGGTCGCCGGCCTCGTGGTAGTGCAGCTTCATGTCGGGCCGCACCTGGGCGTAGCGCGAGGTGGATTCGAAGGTCGTCATGCGGCGCCCTCCGATCAGACCATGGTGTCGGCCGGGGGCAGGCCAAACTCGTGGTTGCCGAAGATCAGGTACGCGCGCTCGGGATCGTTGGCGGCGTGCACGCGACCGGCGTGCGCGTCGCGCCAGAACCGCTGCACCGGGGCGTCGACCGACAGCGCGGTGGCACCGGAGGCCTCGAAGAGCCGGTCGATCGAGGCGATCGCCCGACCGGTGGCACGCACCTGGTCACGACGGGCCCGGGCCCGCAGCGCGAAGGGGATCTCCTCGCCTGCGGTCAGCGCCGCGTACTCCTCGGCAACGTTGCCGATCAGCTGACGCCAGGCGGCGTCGATGTCGCTGGCCGCCTCGGCGATCCGGATCTTGGCGAACGGGTCGTCCTTGGCCTTCTCGCCGGCGTAGGCCGCGCGGACCCGCTGGCCCTGGTGCTCGACGTGCGCGTCGTAGGCGCCGTAGGCCATCCCGACGATCGGGGTGGAGATGGTGGTGGGGTGGATGGTGCCCCAGGGCATCTTGTAGACCGGGGCGGTGTTGTTCACCAGGCCGGCGGCGGTGTGATCGTTCATCGCCTTGTAGGACAGGAAGCGGTGCCGCGGCACGAACACGTCCTTGACCACGATGGTGTTGGAGCCGGTGCCCTTGAGCCCGACCACGTGCCACACGTCGTCGATCTGGTAGTCGGTGCGCGGGATCAGGAAGCTGCCGAAGTCGACCGGGCGGCCGTCCTTGATGACCGGGCCGCCGAGGAACGCCCAGCTGGCGTGGTCGCAGCCGGAGGACCAGTTCCACGAGCCGTTGACCAGGTAGCCGTCACCGGTCTCGGTGACCACGCCGGCGCCCATCGGGGCGTAGGAGGAGGAGATCCGGGTCGAGGCGTCCTCGCCCCACACCTCGTCCTGGGCGGCCTGGTCGAACTGGGCCAGGTGCCAGTTGTGGATGCCGAGGATGCCGGCGACCCAGCCGGTCGAGCCGCACGCGCTGGCCAGCCGGCGCACCGCCTCGTAGAAGACCGTGGGGTCGCACTCCAGGCCGCCCCACTGGGCGGGCTGGATCAGCTTGAAGAAGCCGACCTCTTCGAGGGCCGCGATGTTCTCGTCGGGCAGCCGACGCAGGTCCTCGGTGGCCTGGGCGCGCTCGCGGAGCTGCGGGAGCAGCTCGTCGATGCCGGCCAGCACCGCCTGCACGTCACGCTGTTCAATGGATGTCACTTGCTACCTCCCGTTGGGTGCGATCTGTGCCTGCGTTCCTGACGCCGACCATGAAAAGACTAGAACACGTTACCATTTGTGTCGAGTACGCCTGCCTGCAACGGCTGGACCTGCGACGGTTCATTTCTATAACATGTTCTAGTAACGACAAAAGTGAGGGAACGCCGTGACAGAGGAGCCGCTCGGCACACACGTGCTGGCGCTGGAGATCGCCGAGGTCATCGCCGAGACCGATGATGCCCGGACCCTGGTGTTCCGGGTGCCCGAGGGCGCCGACATCGCGCCCGAGCGGTTGCGCTACTCCCCCGGCCAGTTCCTCACCCTGCGGGTGCCCAGCGAGAAGACCGGCTCGGTGGCGCGCTGCTACTCGCTGTCGAGCTCCCCGCACACCGACGACGCGCTGGCGGTCACCGTCAAGCGCACCGTCGACGGGTACGCGTCGAACTGGCTGTGCGATCACGCCCACGCCGGCCTGCGGATGCACGTGCTCGCCCCGTCGGGCACCTTCGTTCCGGACCGGCTCGACGCCGACCTGCTGCTGCTGGCGGCCGGCAGCGGCATCACCCCGATGCTGGCGATCGCCAAGTCCGCGCTGGCCACCGGCTCCGGGCAGGTCACCCTGATCTACGCCAACCGCGACGAACGCTCGGTCATCTTCGCCGCCGCGCTGCGTGAGCTGGCCGCCGCCCACCCGGACCGGTTGACCGTGCTGCACTGGCTGGAGTCCGTGCAGGGCCTGCCCGACGCCACCGCGCTGGGCCGGCTGGCCGCGCCGTTCACCGACCGGCCGGCCTTCATCTGCGGGCCCGGCCCGTTCATGACCGCGGCCGCCGAGGCGCTGACCGGGCTCGGGGTGCCCGACGAGCGGGTGCACATCGAGGTGTTCCGGTCGCTGGACTCCGACCCGTTCGCCAAGGTGGTCATCGAGACCGACGACGACGACGAGCCGCCGGCCACCGTGGTGGCCACCCTCGACGGCCAGACCCACGAGTTCAGCTGGCCGCGCAAGGCGCCGCTGCTCGACGTGTTGCTGGACAAGGGCCTGGACGCCCCGTTCTCCTGCCGCGAGGGCCATTGCGGGGCGTGCGCGGTGCTGTGCAAGTCCGGCGAGGTCGAGATGGCCGTCAACGACGTGCTGGAACCCGACGACCTGGCGGAGGGGCTGATCCTGGCCTGCCAGGCCCGGCCGGTGTCGAATTCTGTCGAAGTCACCTACGACGAGTAGCGAGCGCCTAACTTTGATTGCGATGAACGTGCACAGGAAGATCTTCGCCGCGGCCGGTGCGGCCGCGCTGCTGTCGGCCGGACTGACCTCGACGGCGCTGGTCCAAGCGCCCGAGGCGGCCGCCGCGATGGCCTCGGACGTCAAGTCGGTCCCCGTCGACCCGGTCACCCAGTTGGAGATGCATGTCACCGCCAACTGCGTGACGGCCGAGGGACGCTGCTACTGGGACACCCAGGCCAACCTGCTCACCCCGAACGGCCCGATCGGGTTCCCCGGCGACGCCTGGGCCCGGCAGACCGTCACGCTGCGCAGCAACGACCGCGACACCTGGCAGGAGGCCGAGTACAGCGCGCCGTCGGGCATGCCTCGCGAGGTCAAGGGTGCCAACCACGCCAACGTGCTCAGCAAGCAGCTCAAGTCGATCAACAGCACCGAGATCTCGGCCACCTACTTCGGCGGCGGCCCGATCGAGCGGTTCCGGATCGACGGCACCTCGATACCGCTGAACTGGGCCAACGGCCAGGTATCCCTCGGCCCGACGTTCATCGCGTGCTCGAACATCCGGGTGGTCTACGGCGGGGTCAACCTGACCACCCCGACGGCGTGCGCGCAGGTGAAGTTCAGCTGACCCGGCGGGCGCTCCTGGCGAACGTCGTCATCGAGGGGGAACTCAGGGACGCTGGTGAGAACTTTTGCCGGGTGCGCTCATCGAGTGAGAACCCTGGGACGCCGGTGAGAACTTTCGGCGGCCGCGCTCATCGAGTGAGAACCCTGGGAGCCTCGTGAGAACTTTCGGCGGCCGGGTTCATCGAGTGAGAACTCAGGGAGCCTCGTGAGACGTCAGGGAGCTTAGAGAGAACCCAGGACGGCGCTCGTCATCGAAAGAGACACCTGGGATGCGTTGTGCGAGTAGACCCCGCCACAATGTCTCACTCGATGAAAACCCCCGCCCTGACGTCTCACCAACGTCCCTGCGTTCTCACCAAGCTCCCTGAGTTCTCACTCGATTTCGGACCCCACCAGAACGTCTCACCAGCGTCCCTGAGTTCTCACTCGATTTCGGACCCCACCAGAACGTCTCACCAGCGTCCCTGCGTTCTCACCAGCGTCCCTGAGTTCTCACTCGATGCCGGCAGCCGGCTGGGAGTGCACCCGCGACGCACCGCCGCCCCCGAGCCGCCGCCCCCGAGCCGCCGCGCCCGCGCCCGAGCCCGGCTACCGCGGCAGGCCCAGCAGCCGCTCGGCGGCGACGGTGAGCAAGATCTGCTCGGTGCCGCCGGCGATGGTCAGGCAGCGGGTGTTCAGGAAGTACCGGGTCTGCGGGTTGTCCACCAGCCCGGCGCCGGGGGTGGTCTCCATGACCTGCTCGGCCAGCGCCTGGCGGTAGCGCACCCCGATCAGCTTGCGGACCGAGGACTGCGCGCCCGGGTCCCGGCCGCCCATCGCCAGCTCGGCGATCCGCTGGTCCAGCAGCGATCCGGTCAGGCCCTCGACGATCAGCGCGCCGAGCCGGTCGGCGGCCGCCGGGTCCAGTTCGGTGCCGGCGAAGTGCGCCAGCAGCTCCTCCATGCCCTTGTCGACGCCGCCCATCGCGACCCGCTCGTTGGCCAGCGTGGTGCGGGCCAGCGGCCAGCCGCCGTCGACCGCGCCGATCACCAGCTCGTCCGGCACGAACACGCCGTCCAGGAACACCTCGTTGAACAGCGCCTCACCGGTCATCTCGCGCAGCGGGCGGATGTCGATGCCGGGGCTGGACATGTCCAGCACGAAGTAGCTGATGCCCTTGTGCTTGGGCACATCCGGGTTGGTCCGGGCCAGGCACACGCCCCAGTTCGACCGGTGCGCATTGGAGGTCCACACCTTCTGCCCGGTCAGCTTCCAGCCGCCCTCGACGCGTTCGGCCTTGGTGCGCAGCGACGCCAGATCGCTGCCGGCACCCGGCTCGGAGAACAGCTGGCTCCAGTACACCGAGCCGTCCAGGGTGCCCGGGATGAAGCGGGCGACCTGCTCGGGCGTGCCGTGTTCCAGGATGGTCGGCGCGGCCCACCAGCCGATCGAGATGTCCGGGCGCTCCACCCCGGCGGCGGCCAGCTCCTGGTCGATCAGCAGCTGCTCGGCCGGGGCGGCGTCGCGGCCGTAGGGCGCGGGCCAGTGCGGAGCCAACAGCCCGGACTCGGCCAGCGCCCGCTGCCGCTGCTCCTCGGGCAGCGCGGCGACGGCGGCCACCTCGGCGGCGATGCCGGCGCGCAGCGCCTCGACCTCGCTGAGGTCCACCCCGAGCCGACGACGGGTACCGGCCACGGTGAGGGCGGCGGTGCGGCGCAGCCAGTGCTCCCGGCCGCCGAGCAGCCCGCCGATGCCGTAGCCGCGGCGGAAGTACAGGTGGGCGTCGTGCTCCCAGGTGAAACCGATCCCGCCGAGCACCTGGATGCAGTCCTTGGCATTGCCGATCGCCGCGTCGATACCGGCCGCGGCGGCCACCGCGGCGGCGGCGGCCAGCTGCTCGGGGTCGCCGGCGTCGGCCGCGCGGGCGGCGTCGGCGGCGGTGACCGCGGCCTGTTCGGCGCGGATCAGCATCTCCGCGCAGAGGTGCTTGACGGCCTGGAAGCTGCCGATCGGCTTGCCGAACTGCTCGCGGACCTTGGCGTAGTCGACGGCGGTGTCCAGGCACCAGCGGGCCACCCCGGCGGCCTCGGCGGCAAACAAGGTGGCGGCCAGGTCGCGCACCCGGGCGGCGTCGGCGGCCAGCAGCGTCGCCGGCGCCCCGTCCAGCAGCACCCGGGCCAGCGGGCGGGAGAAGTCGGTGGGGGTCAGCGCCTCGATCCGCACCCCGGCCGCGGCGGCGTCGACCAGCAGCCAGCCGGCCGGCGACGGCAGCACCAGCAGGCCGGCCGGATCGGCGCCGACGACATGCTCGGCCACCCCGGTGGCGGCACCGTCGGCCCAGGTCAGCTCGGCGGTCAGGGCCAGTCCCGCGGTGCGGGTGCCCTCCGCCAGCTCGGCCAGCAGGTCCTCGTCGTCAACGACCAGGGTGGCCAGCGCGGTGGACACGATCGGCCCGGGCAGCAGGGCGCAGGCGGCCTCGTCCACCATCGCGCACAGGTCGGCGATGGCGCCGCCGGCACCGCCGCGGTCCTCCGGGATCGCCACCCCGAACAGCCCGAGCTCGGCGAGCTTGGCAAACACCGGCCGCCAGGCGTCGGGATTCTCGGTTTCGGCGGCGCGGATGGCCGCGATGGCTCCCGACGAGGCGGCCCAATCGCGCACGAGTTCACGCGCGGCGGACTGTTCGTCGATGGTGGATGCTGGCACCGCGGACAACACGGCCTCCTCAGGAAGCGGAACAAGGCCACTGCAGCCTACTAGAACGTGTTCTAATATTGGTAGCGACGAGCACGAAAGGAGCAGCCCTCGGTATGTCCACCACCGCATCCAGCAAAGCATCCGCCACACCCGGCGCCGAACCCCGCGAGGTGCAGCCCGTATCGGTGCTCAGCGACGCCGACCTGGGCTCCGACGCGCAGCGCGAGCGCCGCAAGCGCATCCTGGACGCCACCATGGCGATCGCCTCCAAGGGCGGCTACGAGGCCGTGCAGATGCGCGCCGTCGCCGACCGCGCCGACGTCGCCGTCGGCACCCTGTACCGCTACTTCCCGTCCAAGGTGCACCTGCTGGTCTCCGCGCTGGGCCGGGAGTTCGAGCGCATCGACGCCAAGGCCGAACGGATCCCGGTCACCGGCGGCACCGCGTTCGCCCGGCTGACCTCGATGGTGTCCAAGCTGAACCGGGCCATGCAGCGCAACCCGCTGCTGACCGAGGCGATGGCGCGGGCCTACGTGTTCGCCGACGCCTCGGCCGCCGGCGAGGTCGACCACGTCGAGAAGATCATCGACTCGATGTTCGCCCGGGCGATGGCCGCCGACGGGGAACCCACCGAGGACCAGTTCCACATCGCCCGGGTGCTCTCGGATGTGTGGCTGTCGAACCTGCTGGCCTGGCTGACCCGGCGCGCCTCGGCCGCCGACGTCAGCAAGCGCCTCGACCTGGCCGTCCGGCTGCTCATCGGGGACGACGAGAACCCGCGGATCTAGCGTGCCCGGACCGCCGGCGGCGCTGCGCGAGGCCCTGTCTGCCGCGGCCCGCTCGCCGCGGCTGCTGGTCGCCGCCGACTTCGACGGCACCCTCGCGCCGATCGTCGCGCACCCGCCCGACGCCCGCCCGGCGCCCGGCGCGCTGGCCGCGCTGACGGCGCTGGCCGAGCTGCCCGGGGTCACCGTCGCGCTGGTGTCCGGTCGCGCGCTGGCCGACCTGCGCCTGCTGTCCGGGGCCCGGGCGCCGATCCGTCTGGTCGGCAGCCACGGCGCCGAGTTCGAGGACGGCTTCGACGCGGCCATCGACACCGCGCTGCGCGAGCAGATCCTCGCCGCGCTCACCGACATCGCCGAAGCCGCACCCGGGGTGACGGTGGAGGCCAAACCCGCCGGCGCCGCGCTGCACATCCGCAACGCCGCCCCGAGCGTCGGCGCGGCCGCGCTGGACCGGGCCCGGGCCGCCGCCCGCAACTGGCCGGCCAAGCTCACCGCGGGCAAGGCGGTGCTGGAGTTCTCCGTGCTGCACACCGACAAGGGCGCCGCGGTGCAGCGGCTGCGCGACGAATTACGGTGCGAAACCGTGGTTTTCCTCGGCGACGACGTCACCGACGAGACGGTGTTCGACCGGCTCGGCGGCGCCGATGTGGGGGTCAAGGTCGGCCAGGGCCCGACTGCCGCGGCGCACCGGGTCGAGGATCCGGCCGCAGTGGTCGCGGTGCTGGCGTTCCTGCGGGCCGCCCGCGACGGCTAACCGGCGGGCGGGCCGGAGGTGCGGCCGCGGATCAGCTCGACCGGCAGCGTCTCGATCACCGGCTCGCCCGAGCGCGGCGGGTGGTGCAGCAGCTCCCCGGCCCGGCGGCCCTTGGCCACGGTCGGCTGGGCGACGGTGGTCAGGCCGCGGCGCAGCGCCTCGGGCACCCCGTCGAAACCGGTGACGGTCATCTGGCCGGGCACGTAGATGCCGTGGCCGCGCAGGTAGTCCATCGCCGAGAGCGCCAGCGCGTCGGCGGTGCACAGCAGCGCGGTCAGCCGCGGGTTGCTGCGCAGCGCCAGCTCGGCGGCCGCCCCGCCTGCCGTCGGCCCCTGCCGCAGCGCCTCCACCAGGGTCAGCCCCGCCGGGTCAAGGCCGGCCGCGGCCATCGCGTCGCGTACCCCGGCGATCCGGTCGGCCTGGGTGTGAAACGTGCTGGCCCGCAGCCGGTCCTCGTCGACCAGCGCCACCTCGCCGTCCCGGTCCCCCAGCCGCATGGTCAGCACCGCGATCTCCCGGTGCCCCAGGCCAAGGACGTGCTCGGCCAGCTCGCGCATCGCGGCGTAGTCGTCGATGCCGATCCAGGACGCCCCGGGCACCTCGCGGGGCTGGTCGATCACCACCGTCGGCAGCCGGCGGTCCAGCACCGCCTTCAGGTACGGGTCGTCGCCCGCGGCGGCGTACACCACGAAGCCGTCCACCCCGGCCGAGAGCACCGAACTCGCGCCGTCGGCCAGGCTGCGGCCCGGCCCGGCGGCCACCAGCAACAGGCCCTGGCCGGCCTCCTCGCAGGTCTGTGCCAGCCCGGCGACGAACTCCAGCGCCGCCGGGTCGGAGAACGAGTAGGTCAGCGGCTCGGCGATGACCAACCCGACCGCGCCGGCCTTGCGGGTGCGCAGCGACCGCGCCACCGGGTCCGGCCCCGGATAGCCGAGTCGCTTGGCGGCCTGCAGGATTCGGTCGCGCAGCTCCGTGGAGAGCTGGTCGGGCCGGTTGTAGGCGTTGGAGATGGTGGTCCGGGACACGTTGAGCTCGGAAGCCAGCGAAGCCAGCGTCGCCCGGCGGCGCGGGTGCGGGCTCCGGGACATTGCTCCACGGTAACCGGGTTTCGGCCGAACCCGGGTCAGGCCACCACGGTGCCGCGGCGCGTCCGGGACGCGCCGAACCACACCGCCAGCCACACCGCGCCGACGATGGTGACAATCGGGAAGCTCGGCGGAATGTTGAACATCGCCGAGGCGGCCAGCCCGGCCCACACCCCGAACACCGACAGCCCGGCGGAGACCGCCATCGCCGCCGGCGGGCGGGCGGTCAGCATGATCGCGGTGGCCGCCGGGGTGACCACCAGGGCGAACAGCAGCAGGGTGCCGACGGCCTGCACCGCCATGGTGACCGCCACCCCCAGCAACGCCATGAACACCACCGAAAGCACCCGCACCGGCACACCCTTGGCCTCGGCCACCGCCGGGTTGACCGACGCGAACAGCAGCGGCCGGTACACCGCGGCGACCACCACGGCCAGCAGCGCGACCCCGATGCCGAACCCGATCAGCTGGTCGTCGGTGACCGCCAGCAGGTTGCCGAACAGCACGTTGGTGACCGTCGAACTGCTGGTGGTGGCCAGCGAGTTGAAGAACATGCCCAGGCCGGTCGCGACGGCCAGCACCGTCCCGGTGGCCACCTCGCGCTCGTCGGCGCGGTTGCCCAGCGCCCCGATCACCAGCGCGCCGCCGACGCAGAACACCGCCAGCCCGGCCCCGACCGGCAGCCCGAGCAGCACCGCGCCGGTCGCCCCGGGGAAACCGATGTGCGCCAGCGCGTGCGCGGCGAAGGCACTGCTGCGCACCACGATGAAGTAGCCGATCAGCCCGGCCGCCAGCGCCACCAGGGTGCCGCCGAGCAGCGCGTTGCGCATGAACGGCGAGGTGAGGATCTCCCACCAGTTCTGCTGGTAGCCCAGCGCCAGCACGGTCGTGGTCATCTAGCGGCTCCGCATGTACAGCTCGCCCTGCGGGGTGTGCACGACCTGCACCGAGGTGCCGTAGAGGTGGCTGAGCAGTTCCTCGTCGACCACCTGATCCAGCGCCGCGAAGTGGGCGTGCCCGTCGAGCAGGTAGATGGCGCTGTCAAGCACCCCGAGCAGCGGGTTGAGGTCGTGGGCCACCACCAGCACGGTGACGGCGAACTCCTCGCGGACCCGGTCCAGCAGCGCGATGATCTCGCGCTGGTTGCGCAGGTCGATGGCGGCCAGCGGCTCGTCGAGCACCAGCAGCCGGGGCCGCGACACCAGCGCCTCGGCGATCGCCACCCGCTGACGCTGCCCGCCGGAGAGCTGGGACAGCCGGCTGCCGGCCAGGTCGGCGGCCCCGACCGCCTCCAGCACCCGGTCCACCCGGTCGCGCTGGGCGGCGGTCGGGAAGCCGAAGCCCCACCGGTTGCCGACCAGGCCCAGCAGCACCGCGTCGCGGGCCCGGATCGCGTTGCCCGCCTCGGCGGCGTAGTGCTGTGGCACATAGCCGATTTCGTTCTGCACCCGGGCGGTGCCGGGCGCCCGGCCGAGCACCCGGACGGTGCCGCTGGCCGCGGGCAGCAGCCCGAGCACCACCTGCAGCAGCGTGGTCTTGCCCGAGCCGTTGGAGCCGATCACCGCGGTGATGCCGCCGGCCGGCACCGTGAAGGTGCCCTCCGACCAGATCAGCCGGCCGCCCCGCACCACCGACACGTCGTGGAACTCCAGGGCCGGTGCCCCGGCGGTGTCCTGGTCGTCGCGGGGGTGGCTAAACCGCGACACCCAGCACCTCGCCGACCGCGCGCAGCTGGCCCAGCTGCCAGTCCAGGAACGAACCGGTGCCCGGCGGAATGGTCTCGGTCACCTCGACCACCGGCACGCCCGCCGCGCGGGCCGCGTCGCGCAGCTGCGCGGGCAGCGCACCCTGGGTCTGGGTGTTGAAGATCAGCAGGTCGACGCCGCGGTCGGACAGCAGCCGCAGGAACGCCGACAGGTCCGCGGGCGCCGGGTCGCTGTCGCGGGCGGCCGCCGCCCGGTAGCCGGCCGGGGTCCGGTCAACCAGGCCGAGCTGCTCGGCCATCGGGTCGAACACCGGCTCGGTCGCGGCGTAGCTGCGCCCGGGGGCGCCGGCCTTGATCTTCGCGATCGCCGCGGTGTACGGGGTCAGCTGCTGGGCAAAGACGCCGTGGCGCTCGGCGAAGTAGTCGGCGGCACCGGGCGCCAGTTCGGCCAGCCGGGCGGTGACGGCGTCGGCGACCCGGGTCACCGCGGTCGGGTCGTACCAGACGTGCGGGTTGCCGTCCTGCGCCACCGCGCTGATCACCGGGGCGCCGGGCGCCGAGGTCGCGGCCAGCTTGGCCGCCCACTCGTCGTAGTTGCCGCCGTTGAGCACGACCAGTTGCGCGCCGGACATCCGGACCGCGTCGGCCGGCGGCGGTTCGAAGTCGTGCGGGTCGGCCGCGGAGCCGGCCAGCAGGGTGGTCACCGTCGCGCACGAGCCGCCGAGCCGGGCCACGATGTCGCCCCACTGATCGAGGCTGACGACGACGGCCACCGGGTCGGTGGGGCAGTCGCCCCGGCCGGCCGGCGCGGGCCCGTCGTCGGTGGTGCAGGCCGTCAGGGCGGCGGGCAGCGTCAGCGCCGCCGCCAGCGCGGCCAGCCGAAGTCTCGTCCCGAACGCCACGGCGGTAACGATAACCGTTTTCAGTTACCGGCGCACCTTGGGTTCGCCGCGGCGACCGGCCTACCCTGAGCGGATGGGCGAGGCGAAGTTCACCGTGGATCTCAACGCCGACATCGGCGAGGGCTTCGGGATCTGGCGGATCGGCGACGACGAGGCCATGATCGGGATGATCACCAGCGCGAACCTGGCCTGCGGCTTCCACGCCGGCGACCCCGCCGGCCTGCTGGAGGTCTGCCGGATGGCCGCCGAGGCCGGCGCCCACATCGGCGCCCAGGTCAGCTACCGCGACCTGCACGGCTTCGGCCGGCGGTTCATCGACGTCACCTTCGAGGACCTGTTCGCCGACGTGATCTACCAGATCGGCGCGCTGCAGGCGGTCGCCGAGGTCGCCGGGACCCGGGTCAGCTACGTCAAACCCCATGGCGCGCTGTACAACTCGGTGGCCACCCACCCGGTTCAGGCCCGCGCGGTGACCGCGGCGGTGCACGCCGTCAACCCCGAGCTGCCGCTGCTCGGCCAGCCCGGCTCCGAACTGTTCCGGCAGGCCTCGATGGTCGGGCTGCGCACCGTGGCCGAGGTGTTCGCCGACCGGGCCTACCACCCGGACGGCACCCTGGTGTCCCGCCGGGAGGCCGGGGCGGTGCTGCACGATCCCGCCGCGATCGCCGAGCGCGCGGTGCGAATGGTCAAGGACGGCGTCGTGGCGGCCGTCGACGGTTCGGTGGTGCCGGTGCACGTGCAGTCGATCTGCGTGCACGGCGACTCCCCCGGCGCCCCGCACATCGCCGCGGCGGTGTGGGAACAGCTGCGCCAGCACGACATCGACCTGCAGCCGTTCACGTGAGGCGACCGGGCCGCCCGAAGCTCGCCGAGCACGCCGGGCGCTTCACGGTGGCCGCCGCCGGCGCCGACGCCGCCCCGGCGATCAGCTGGCTGGGGGGTGTCCACCCTGCTGCTCGACGACGGCAACACCCCGATCATGACCGACGGGTTCTTCAGCCGGCCCGGGCTGACCCGGCTGGCCCTGGGCAAGATCGCCCCGTCCCGGCCCCGGGTGCAGGGCTGCCTGACCCGCGCCGGGGTGCAGCACCTGGCCGCGGTGCTGCCGGTGCACACCCACTACGACCACGCGCTGGACAGCGCGCTGGTCGCCGAGCTGACCGGCGCGCCGCTGATCGGCGGGCAGTCGACGGCCTTCATCGGCCGCGGCCACGGCCTGCCGGAGGACCGGATCGTCGTCGTCGACCCGGGCTCGGCGGTGCCGATCGGCAATTTCGAGGTCACCCTGATCGAATCGGGGCACTGCCCGCCCGATCGCTTCCCCGGCCCGGTCACCGCGCCGGTGCGTCCCCCGGCGCGGGTCTCGGCCTACCGCTGCGGCGAGGCCTGGGCGACGCTGGTGCGGCACACCCCGACCGGGCGGCGGCTGCTGATCCAGGGCAGCGCCGGGTTCCGCCCGGGCGCACTGGCCGGGCAGCGCGCCGAGGTCGCCTACCTCGGGCTGGGCCAGCTGGGCCGGCAACCCGAGTCCTACCTGCGCGACTACTGGGCCGAGACGGTGCGCACCGTCGGGGCGCACACCGTCGTCGGGATCCACTGGGACGACTTCTTCCGGCCGCTGCACCTGCCGCTGCGCGCGCTGCCGTACGCGGCCGACGACCTGAACGTCACGCTGCGGGTGCTCGGCGAGCTGGCCGACGCCGACGGCGTCGCGCTGCGGTTGCCGACGGTGTGGCGCCGCGAGGACCCCTGGGCCCCGGCGCCGCGGTAAGCCCGGCGGGCCGGGCTCAGCGCCGGCGCTGCCGGGCGATCTCGGCCAGCACCACGCCGGCGGCCACCGACGCGTTCAGCGACTCGGTCGGCCCGGCCATCGGGATGGACACGACGGCATCGCAGTTCTGCCGGACCAGCCGGGACAGCCCCTTGCCCTCGGAACCGACCACCACCACGATCGGGCCGGAGGCGTCGAGTTCGTCGAGCCCGGTGTCGCCCTCGGCATCCAGGCCGACGATCTGCAGCCCGGCGTCGGCCCAGTCCTTGAGGGTGCGGTTCAGGTTGGTCGCCCGGCCGACCGGCAGCCGGGCCGCCGCGCCCGCCGAGGTCCGCCAGGCCACCGCGGTGACCGAGGCCGACCGGCGCTGCGGGATCAGCACCCCGTGCCCACCGAACGCGGCCGTCGACCGGACGATCGCGCCGAGGTTGCGCGGGTCGGAGATGTTGTCCAGGGCCACCAGCAGCGGCGGGGTGATGTCCCCACGGGCCTCGGCCAGCAGATCGTCGGGGTGCGCGTACTGGTACGGCGGCACCTGCAGCGCGATGCCCTGGTGCAGCCCGTTGGTGCTCATCCGGTCCAGGTCGTGGCGGGCCACCTCCAGGATCGCGATGCCGGTGTCGGCGGCCCGGGCCACCGACTCGGTGACCCGCTCGTCGGTGTCGATGCCGATCGCCACGTACAGCGCGGTGGCCGGCACCCCGGCCCGCAGGCACTCCAGCACCGGGTTGCGGCCCAGCACGGTCTCGGTCTCGTCGGTCTTGCGGTGCCTGCCCTGCTGCGAGCGGGCGGCCTGCTTGGCCCGCTTGTGCGCGGGATGGTTGGGCCGCTGGTGCGCGGGCGGGGTGGCGCCGCGGCCCTCCAGGCCGCGCCTGCGCACACCGCCGGACCCGACCACCGGCCCCTTCTTGCTGCCCGCCTTGCGGATCGCGCCGCGGCGCTGCGAGTTTCCGGCCATCAGCTGACTACCTCCGCGTTCGGGACACCGGAACCCAATTCCCACTGCGGGCCGTCGGCGGTGTCGGTGACCTCGACGCCCGCGGCGGCCAGCCGGTTCCGGATCTGGTCGGCGGCCGCCCAATCCCGCCGGTCGCGGGCCTGCGCGCGGTCCTCCAGCGCCCAGTTGACCAGGTGGTCCAGCGCCGACATCGCGGCGACGGTCTCGTCGCGCAGCTCCCAGCGCTCGTCCAGCGGATCGCAGCCCAGGATGCCCATCATCGCCCGGATCGCGCCGGCCTGGGCCATCGCGCCGTCGTGGTCGCCGGCGTCCAGCGCCCGGTTGCCGTCGGCGCGGGCGGCGTGCACCTCGGCCAGCGCCATCGGCACCGACAGGTCGTCGTCGAGCGCGGCGGCGAACCGCGGCGTCCACTGCCCGACCGGCACCGCGCCGACCCGGGTGCGGACCCGGTGCAGGAAGTCCTCCAGCCCGGAGTAGGCCCGGGCGGCGTCCTGCAGGGCGACCTCGGTGAACTCCAGCATGGACCGGTAGTGCGCGCTGCCCAGGTAGTAGCGCAGCTCGGCGGGCCGGACCCGGGCCAGCACCGCCGGGATGGACAGCACGTTGCCCAGCGACTTGCTCATCTTCTCGCCGCCCATGGTGACCCAGCCGTTGTGCAGCCAGTACCGGGCGAAGCCGTCGCCGGCCGCGACGGCCTGGGCGATCTCGTTCTCGTGGTGCGGGAACACCAGGTCCATGCCGCCGCAGTGGATGTCGAAGCTCGACCCGAGGTATTCGTGCGCCATCGCCACGCACTCGGAGTGCCAGCCCGGCCTGCCCCGGCCCCACGGCGTCGGCCAGGACGGCTCGCCGGGCTTGGCGCCCTTCCACAGCGTGAAGTCACGCTGATCGCGTTTGCCGGTGGCCACGCCCTCGCCCTGGTGCACGTCGTCGACCCGGTGACCGCTCAGCGCGCCGTACTCGGGGTAGCTGAGCACGTCGAAGTAGACGTCGCCGGCGCCGGTGTAGGCGTGCCCGGTGTCGATCAGCCGCTCGATCAGCTCGACGATCGCGGTGATGTGGCCGGTGGCCCGCGGCTCGGCCGATGGCGGCAGCACCCCGAGCGCGTCGTAGGCGGCGGTGAAGGCCCGCTCGTGGGTGGCCGCCCACTCCCACCACGGCCGGCCGGCGTCGGCGGCCTTGGTCAGGATCTTGTCGTCGATGTCGGTGACGTTGCGGATGAACGCGACGTCGTAGCCCTTGGCCAGCAGCCAGCGCCGCAGCACGTCGAAGGCCACCCCGCTGCGGACGTGGCCGATGTGCGGCAGGCCCTGCACGGTGGCCCCGCACAGGTAGATCGACGCCTGGCCGGGCCGGACGGGGACGAAGTCGCGCACGGCACCGGTCATGGTGTCGTGCAGTCTCAGGCCCTCAGCCCGGGCGCCGCTGTCGGTCACGACGGGCCAGCTTACCGGGTTGTTCGGCTCACGAGGCCGTGACCACCAGCGCCGTCGCGACGGCGGCCAGGCCCTCGCCGCGCCCGGTCAGCCCCAAACCGTCGGTGGTGGTGGCCGACACCGACACCGGCGCGCCGAGCAGATCGCTGAGCAGCCGCTGCGCCGCATCGCGCACCGGGCCGATCTTGGGCCGGTTGGCGATCACCTGCACGGCCACGTTGCCGATGCTGAATCCAGCCTCGGCCAGCAGCCCGCGGACGTGGCTGAGCATGGCCGCGCCGGTCACCCCGGCCCACCGCGGGTCGCCGACCCCGAAGACCCCGCCGATGTCGCCGAGGCCGGCGGCCGACAGCAGCGCATCGCAGATGGCGTGCGCGGCGACGTCGCCGTCGGAGTGCCCCGAGCAGCCGTCCACCCCGGGAAACTCCAGGCCGAGCAGCCAGCAGGGCCGGCCCGGTTCGATCGGGTGCACGTCGGTGCCGAGCCCGACCCGCGGCAGCGCGGTCATTCCACCGGGCCGCCGCGCAGCACCGCGCGGGCCGTCAGCAGGTCCAGCGGGGTGGTGATCTTGAAGGCCAGCGGGTCACCGGGCACGGTCTGCACCGGGGTGCCGATGTGCTCGACCAGCCCGGCGTCGTCGCTGAACACCGCGGTCCCGGCCCGCTGGTAGGCGCGGCGCAGCACCTCGACGGTGAAGCCCTGCGGGGTTTGCACGGCGCGCAGGCCGGCCCGTTCGGGGGTACCCAGCACCTGACCGTTGGCGTCGACGGCCTTGATGGTGTCGACCAGGCCGAGCACCGGGATGACCGCGGCGTGCCCGGCGCGCAGGCCCTCGACCACCCGGACGATCACCTCCGGCGGCGTCAGCGGCCGGGCGGCGTCGTGCACCAGGACGAAGTCGGCGTCGCCGATGGCGTCCAGGGCGTTGTGCACCGAGTCGGTGCGCTCGAATCCGCCGGCGACCGCGGTCACCGGCAGCTCGGAGTCGCCGAGAACCAGATCGGCTTCCTCGAAGCGGGCCGGCGGTACCGCGACGACGGCCCCGTCGACCACCCCGGAGGCGGCCAGCCCGGCCAGCGCGCGCTGCACCAGGGTGCGGCCCTCAAGCCGGGCGAAGGCCTTCGGGACACCGGCACCCAACCGGGTGCCGGATCCCGCGGCCGGAACGATTGCAATCGTGCGGGCCATGATGCTGCCTACGACGCGGCGGCCAGCACCTCATCGAGGATGATCTCGGCCTTCGCATTGTCGGTGTTCTCGGCCAGCGCCAGCTCGCCGACCAGGATCTGCCGGGCCTTGGCCAGCATCCGCTTCTCGCCGGCGGACAGGCCGCGCTCCTGGTCCCGACGCCACAGGTCGCGGACCACCTCGGCCACCTTGTTCACATCGCCGGAGGCCAGCTTCTCCAGGTTCGCCTTGTAGCGGCGCGACCAGTTGGTGGGCTCCTCGGTGTGCGGGGCGCGCAGCACCTGGAAGACCTTGTCCAGGCCCTCCTGGCCGACGACATCGCGGACACCGACGTATTCGGCATTGTCGGCGGGCACTCGAACCGTCAGGTCACCCTGAGCAACCTTCAGAACGAGATACTCTTTCGCCTCGCCCTTGATGGTTCGGGTTTCGATCGCTTCGATCAACGCGGCACCGTGGTGTGGATAGACGACGGTGTCTCCGACCTTGAAAATCATCAGTTTCGAGCCCCTTTCACGTCTCTAAGATACCACGTCCGGAAACCGCGCGCCGAACAACGGTGCAGGTCAGGGGCACGACGGCGTTACGGTGGGGGTTGACAGGGCAATTCGAACATGCATCCCGCGGTGCCGCGCGGGCCCGCAACACGCCGTTATGGCGGGCGCCACATCCGGGCGCAAAGGTCGCCCGGACCGCAGCCGCCGGTGGCCGAACCGCGGCCCCGATGCTTCCACCCGCGCAACCCACCCACTACGCTTCGACCTACTGTCCGTGAGCAGGAGGCATTCCGTGATCCGTATTGGTACCCGCCGGGCCATCGCCATTCGCACCGGACTGGCCGTCGCCGCATTGACCAGCGCCACCGTTCTGGCGGGCTGCAGCGCGGGCCAGGTGTCCCAGGTCGCCACCCAGGCTCCGGCCGTCAACGGCACCGAGGCCAGCGTCGGCACCGATCCGCAGATCGTGCTGCGCAACCTGCACCTGCAGGTCGAGCAGACCGGCGACGAGGTCAAGCCCGGCGCGAGCGTCGCGCTGATGTTCACCGCCATCAACGAGGCGATCACCGGCGAGGATTCGCTGGTCGCCATCACCTCCCCGGTCGGCGAGGTCAGCGTCACCAGCCCGGCGCTGCCGATCAAGATCGGCCCCAGCGAATCCCTGATGGTCGGCGACCCGCACGGCGCCACCGAGCTGGGCAAGGTCGAGGGCCTGAAGAAGGCCGAGGCCCAGGTCAAGCTGAGCAAGCCGATCTCCAACGGGCTGACCTACGACTTCACCTTCACCTTTGACAAGGGCGGCGACGTCACCGTCGCGGTGCCGATCTCGGCGGGCAACGCCCCGCGTCAGCCCTGAACTGTCGGCACGCACGGCTAGCCTCACCGGGTGGCCAAGACCCGCTCTCAGTACCGCTGCTCGCAATGTGACCACGTCACCGCCAAGTGGGTCGGTCGCTGCCCGGAGTGCGGCACCTGGGGCACCGTCGACGAGGTAGCCACCCTCACCGCGCTCGGTGGGCGGGCCCGACGGCCGGTCGCGCCGTCCTCGGCCGCCCAGCCGATCAGCGCCATCGACCCGGAGACCACCCGGCACGCCCCCAGCGGCATCGACGAACTGGACCGGGTGCTCGGCGGCGGCATCGTGCCGGGCTCGGTCACCCTGCTGGCCGGGGAGCCCGGCGTCGGCAAATCCACCCTGCTGCTGGAGGTGGTGCACCGCTGGGCGCTGGCCGGGCACCGCGCGCTGTACGTGTCCGGGGAGGAGTCGGCCGGCCAGATCCGGATGCGCGCCGAACGCACCGGCTGCACCCACGACAACGTCTACCTGGCCGCCGAATCCGATCTGGACACCGTGCTGGGCCACATCGAGACGGTCCGGCCCAGCCTGGTCATCATCGACTCGGTGCAGACCCTGTCCAGCACCGACACCGACGGGGTCACCGGCGGGGTCACCCAGGTCCGTTCGGTGATCACCGCGCTGACCGGCTACGCCAAATCCGCGCCGGCGCCCGGGGTGGCGCTGCTGGTGGTCGGTCACGTCACCAAGGACGGCGCGATCGCCGGGCCCCGCTCACTGGAGCACCTGGTCGACGTGGTGCTGCACTTCGAGGGTGACCGCAACACCGCGCTTCGGCTGGTCCGCGGGGTGAAGAACCGGTTCGGCGCCTCCGACGAGGTCGGCTGTTTCCTGTTGCGCGACAACGGAATCGAGGGCGTGGCCGATCCGTCCGGACTGTTCCTGGACCAGCGGGCGGCCCCGGTGCCGGGCACCGCGGTCACCGTCACCCTGGACGGCAAGCGGCCGATGATCGGCGAGGTGCAGGCCCTCGTCGGGGCCGCCGAGGTGCCCTCCCCGCGGCGCGCGGTCAGCGGCATCGACCAGTCCCGCGCCGCGATGATCACCGCGGTGCTGCAGGCGCACTCCGGGCTGGACCTGGCCCGCCACGACGTCTACCTGTCCACCGTCGGGGGGATGCGGCTGACCGACCCGTCCTCGGACCTGGCCATCGCGCTGGCGGTGACCACCTCCTACGCCGGGCTGTGCCTGCCCACCTCGACGATCGCCATCGGCGAGGTCGGGCTGGCCGGCGACCTGCGCCGGGTCACCGGGATGGACCGCAGGCTGGCCGAGGCCGCCCGGCTGGGCTTCCGCACCGCGCTGGTGCCGGCGGGCACCGGGAAGGCGCCCCGGGGGCTGCGACTGCTGCAGTCGGCCACCCTGGCCGAGGCGATCCGGCAGATGCTCGACATCGCCGCGGCGCCGTCGGAGCCGGTGCCGCAGATCAGCCCGCCGCCGCGGCCCAACCTGCGGGTCGTCGACCCGCGCGGTGCGGCAGAATGACCGGTTGTGAGCAGTAACAAGCCCGCGCTGCGCCCCACCCTGACCCGGCTGGCGCCCGGCACCCCGCTGCGCGACGGTCTGGAGCGGATCCTGCGCGGACGCACCGGCGCGCTGATCGTGCTGGGTTATGACGAGCGGGTCGAGGCGGTCTGCGACGGCGGCTTCGCCCTGGACGTCCGGTTCGCCCCGACCCGGCTGCGGGAGCTGTCCAAGATGGACG
The DNA here is from genome assembly GCF_010726955.1 of Mycolicibacterium fallax. Classification (NCBI taxonomy): domain Bacteria; kingdom Bacillati; phylum Actinomycetota; class Actinomycetes; order Mycobacteriales; family Mycobacteriaceae; genus Mycobacterium; species Mycolicibacterium fallax. The sequence continues at coordinate 3,365,584 of NZ_AP022603.1, read as the reverse complement.
GCGCGGTGGTGCTCTCCGACGACGGCGACCGGATCGTGCGGGCCAACGTGCAGCTGGTGCCGGATCCGTCGATCCCCACCGAGGAGTCCGGCACCCGGCACCGCTCGGCCGAGCGCACCGCGGTGCAGACCGGCTGCCCGGTCATCTCGGTGAGCCACTCGATGAACATGGTCACCGTCTACGTCGCCGGGGAACGCCACGTGCTGGCCGATTCGGCGACCATCCTGAACCGGGCCAACCAGGCGATCGCCACCCTAGAGCGCTACAAGACCCGGCTCGATGAGGTCAGCCGCGAGCTGTCCGCCGGGGAGATCGAGGACTTCGTCACGCTGCGCGAGGTGATGACGGTGGTGCAGCGCCTGGAGATGGTGCGCCGGATCGGCGCCGAGATCGACAATGACGTCGTCGAGCTGGGCACCGACGGCCGACAGCTGCGGCTGCAGCTGGAAGAGCTGCTCGGCGGCAACGACACCGACCGGGAACTGATCGTGCGGGACTATCACGCCCACCCGCAGGCGCCGTCGAAGACGCAGGTCGCCGCGACGCTGGAGGAGCTCGACACGCTCTCGGACACCGACCTGCTGGACTTCACCGCGCTGGCCCGGGTGTTCGGCTACCCGCCGACGGTGGAGGCCCAGGATTCCGCGGTCAGCCCGCGCGGCTACCGGGCGATGGCCGCCATCCCGCGGCTGCAGTTCGCCCACGTCGACCTGCTGGTGCGCACCTTCGGCTCGCTGCAGGGGCTGCTGGCGGCCAGCGCCACCGACCTGCAGTCGGTCGACGGGATCGGCGCGATGTGGGCCCGGCACGTCCGGGAGGGACTGTCCCAGCTGGCCGAGTCGACGATCGCCGACCGGCTGGCCTGAGCCGCTACTGACCGGGCCCGGGAGCCGGTTCCGGCGCGGGCTCGGCGGGCGGCTCGGGGGCGGGCTCGCTCTCGGGTCCGGGCGGCACCGGCTCGCCTGCGCCGCCGTGCGCGGCGTCGGTCAGCACGAACGGCACCGGCGCGGATTTCAGGTTGCCCAGTTGCACGACCAGGTTGTAGGTGCCCGGGCCGATCGGCTGCCGCGGCAGCGGGCAGTCCGGCGCCGAGTTCATCCCGGTCCAGGTCACCTCGGTGGTGACCTGCTTGCCCGGCTCGATGGTCTGCACCAGCGTCTCGTTGGACGGCGCGCAGTCCAGGTTCGACCACAGCCGCTTGTTCTCCAGGCTGTAGACGTAGGCGGACAGCACCGCGGCGCCGACGTCGCGCTTGCAGGCGACGGTGCCGATGTTGGTGACCACCATGGTGAACTTCGGCTGATCGCCGACCACGTAGCGCGGCTCGTTGGTGATGCCCTTGACCGCCAGGGTGGAATCGGTGCAGTCGTCGCCGGCCTTGAGCACCGGTGGGGGTTCGACGGCCTTGGTCGGGGTCGGCTTGGGCTCCGGGCCCTCCGCCGCGGGCGGCAGCACCGGGCTCTTGGTCTCCTCGGGGGCCTGCGAGGTCTCGGTGCCCGCGGTGTTTGCCGATTCGTCGGACGAACCGCCGCGGCTCAGCGCGAACACGATGATCAGGATGACGACGAGTACCGCCGCGGCGACCCCGATCGCCAGCGCGCGGCGCCGCCGGTAGATCTCCGGCGGGAGCGGCCCACGGCTTTCCATCTCCATCACATACCCACATCCATCACGCATCCACGGTAATGGCCGGTCAGCGCTTCAACATCGACCCGTCTCGGCGTGTCGCCCGCCCGAACGGCTAGCCCTGGTCGACGTCGCCGATGTCGCCGAGGTGCCCGCGCAGCGAGGCGCGGCCGTCGGCCAGGTGGTAGGTGACCCCGACGATCGCCAGGGTGCCGGCCTCCACGCCCTCGCTGATCGCGGCGGAGCGGGCGACCAGCTGGGCACCGGTCTCCAGCACGTGCCGGGCCTCGAACTCGTCGACGGTCTTGAGCCCGTCGCGCCGGCCCAGCAGCACCGAGGAGGTGACCCGCTCGACCACGTCGCGGATGTAGCCCGGCGGCACCTCCCCACCGTCGAGCACGTCGAGGGCGGCGCTGACCGCACCGCAGCTGTCGTGGCCGAGCACCACGATCAGCGGCACCCGCAGGATGGTCACCGCGTACTCGATGGAACCGAGCACCGCGGAATCCAGCACGTGCCCGGCGGTGCGGACCACGAACATGTCGCCGAGGCCCTGATCGAAGATGATCTCCGCGGCCACCCGGGAGTCCCCGCAGCCGAACACCACCGCGGTCGGTCGCTGGGTGGCGGCCAGGCTGGCGCGGTGATCGATGCTCTGGCTGGGGTGGTCGGGCTTACCGGCGACGAAGCGCTGGTTACCCTCCCGGAGTGCCTTCCACGCGGAGATCGGATTCGAATTGGGCATGGTTGACATAGTGCACCCCCGTTCCGCGGGCCGCGCACTCGAGGCGGCCGAACTGTTGGCCTGGTTCGACGAGCACGCCCGTGAGCTGCCCTGGCGCGCGCCCGGGGTGAGCGCGTGGCAGATCCTGGTCAGCGAGTTCATGCTGCAGCAGACCCCGGTCGCCCGGGTGCTGCCGATCTGGCTGGACTGGGTGGCGCGCTGGCCCACCCCGTCGGCGACGGCGGCGGCCGGACCCGGCGAGGTGCTGCGGGCCTGGGGCAAGCTGGGCTACCCGCGCCGGGCCAAGTGGCTGCACGACTGCGCGGTGCGGATCGCCGCCGAGCACGACGACACGGTGCCCGACGACGTCGAGACGCTGCTCGGGTTGCCCGGCGTCGGCAGCTACACCGCGCGGGCGGTGGCCTGCTTCGCCTACCGCAGGCCGGTGCCCGTCGTCGACACCAATGTCCGCCGGGTGGTGGCCCGGGCGGTCGACGGGGTGGCCGAGCCGGGCTCGCCCGCCCCGGTGCGCGACGAGGCCGCGGTGGCCGCGCTGCTGCCCGCCGACGACGTCGCACCCCGGTTCTCCGCGGCGCTGATGGAGCTCGGCGCGCTGGTGTGCACGGCCCGGGCGCCGCGCTGCGGGGTGTGCCCGCTGTCGTCGTGCCGGTGGCGCGAGGCCGGTTATCCGGCGTCGACGGCCCCGGCCCGGCGGACCCAGCGCTACGCGGGCACCGACCGGCAGGTCCGCGGCCGGCTGCTGGATGTGCTGCGGGCGGCCACCGGCCCGGTCACCCGCGGTCAGCTCGACCTGGCCTGGACCACCGACCCCGCCCAGCGGGATCGGGCGCTGGATTCGCTGCTCGTCGACGGGCTGGTGGAGCAGACCGGCGCCGGACTGTTCGCGCTGTGCGGTGAGGGTTAGGTTGCCCGCAGGAAGTCGCTGACCGCGCTCCGGTAGGCCTCCGGCGCGTCGTCGTGAATCAGATGCCCGGCCGCGGGGATTTTGACATAGCTTGCCGCAGAACCGATTTCGGCCATCTTGCGCATCTGCCCGGGCGGCGCGACGGTGAACCCCGCCTCCAGCAGCAACGCGGGCGCGGACACCGCGCGCCACTGCGCCCAGTAGTCGCGGGTGCCCCATTCGGCGGCGATCTGCACCCAGTCGCCCGGGTAGCCGTGCAGCCGCCAGCCGGTCTCGGTGCGGTCGAAGGCCTCCAGGAAGTAGCGCCCGGCGATCGGCCCGAACTCGGCGATCAGCGCCTCGGAGTCGGTGTACTCCACCGGCAGCGCGTGCACCCACGGCTCCCACACCCCGGTGGTCTGCCCGACGAAGTCCGGTGCCATGTCCTCGAGCACCAGCGCCCGCACCAGCCCGGGGGCCTGGGCGGCCACACACCAGGAGTGCAGGGCACCCATCGAGTGCCCGACCAGGGTGACCGGCTCGCCCAGGCCGGCCGCCGCGTCGCGGAGTTCGGCGACGAACGCCTCGGTGCTGATCCGGCCGGGCCGCGCGGCGTCGCGGCCGCGGTGCCAGGGCGCGTCGTAGGTGTGCACCGCGCCGAAGTCGGTGAGCCACTCGGTCTGCCGCGACCAGGTGCTGCCGCGGCCCATCAGGCCGTGCACCAGCAGCAGCGGGCGGCCGCGCCCGCCGCGATAGGTGATCGGATCCGAAGCCATGGCAGGCGGTAGCTTACGTCCCAGGAAAAGCTCCGACCGAGCGCGGGAGGCCCACCGTGACAGCAGACCGTGCGCTGACCGGTGCGCAGCGCCGGCTGGCCCGGATGACCGGCCGCGATCCGGGCGAGCAGGGCCGGGTCTCCACCACCCTGGAGCTGCTCTTCGACCTCACCTTCGTGGTGGTGTTCTCCATCTCCGGCGTCCAGCTCGCCGAGGCGCTGGCCGAGGCGCACTACCGGCAGGCCTTCCTGGGCTTCGGGTTCTGCTCGTTCGCCGCGATCTGGGCGTGGATCAACTTCACCTGGATGGCCTCGGCATTCGACACCGACGACTGGCTGTTCCGGGTGGTCACCATGCTGCAGATGGTCGGCGTCTGCATCCTGGCGCTCGGCGTCGAGCCGTTCTTCGCCTCGATCCGGGCCGGCCAGGCGCCGGACAACTCGGTGATCGTGCTGGGCTACGTGATCATGCGGGTGGCCCTGCTCGCCCAGTGGACCCGGGTCGCGGTGTCCGCAACGCGGCACCGCCGGGCGGCGCTGACCTACATCGTGACGATCGCGCTCGCGCAGATCGGCTGGATCGTCTCCGCCCAGGTGCCGTTCTCGCTGGGCGCGCTGGTGGCATTCGGCCTGCTGCTGTACGCGGTCGAACTCGGCGGGCCGCTGCTCGCCGAGCGTGGCGAGCGCACGCCGTGGAACCCGCACCACATCGCCGAGCGGTACGGGCTGCTGACCATCATCACCCTCGGCGAGGGGGTGGTCGGCACCGTCGTGGCGCTGCAGGCGCTGGTCAAGCAGCAGGGCTGGCAGCCCGACGTCGCGGTGCTCGGGCTCGCCGCGATGGCGCTGAACCTGACGATCTGGTGGATCTACTTCTCGGTGCCGACCGGTGACGCGCTGCGCCGGGCCCCGCACAAATGCTTCCCCTGGGGCTACGGCCACATCCTGCTGTTCGTCGCGATCGCCGCGTTCGGCGCGGGCCTGCACGTCGAGGCGCTCGGCATCTCCCGCGAGGCACAGGTGAGCAACCTGGTGGTGGCCGGCTCGTTCGTGGCACCGCTGGCGTTGGTGGTCGTCGGGATCGGCGTGCTGGACGGCTACCTGACCGGCTTCGACGGCCCGCGCGCGGTGTCGGTCGGCGTCACCCTGGCGCTGCTCGGCGCCGGGCTGGTCGCGGTCGCCGCCGGCGCCACCCCGCTGACCGCGCTGGTGTGCAGCGCGATCGCGCTGGTGGTGCAGGTCGTGGTGGAGGAACGCTGGGCCGGCGGCCGGCGCCGGGAGCGGCTCGGCTGACCGGCCGGCCCGGGCCTGCCGCTATCGTGGTGGATGTTGCACCTGTCGAGCGGTAAGGATCCAGCGCAATGTCTGTGGTGAAGATCAACGCAATCGAGATTCCCGAGGGCGCCGGCCCCGAGCTGGAGAAGCGGTTCGCCAACCGCGCCCACTCGGTCGACGGCCAGCCCGGCTTCCTGGGCTTCCAGCTGCTGCGCCCGACCGCCGGCGAGGACCGCTACTTCGTGGTCACCCAGTGGGAGTCCGACGAGGCGTTCCGGGCCTGGGCCGACGGTCCGGCCCGAGCCGCCCACCAGGGTGAGCACAAGCCGCAGCCGGTGGCCACCGGGGCCAGCCTGCTTGAATTCGAGGTAGTGCTCGACGTTGCCGGTTCGGGCAAGTAACCGCAGCCCGGTCCGGCGGTGCGCGGCGCTGTTGAGCGTCGTGCTGGCCGCCGTCCCGCTGACCAGCTGCACCACCAACTCCACCCCGTCGGCCAACGCCGGCGAGGTGCACATCAGTACCGGCACCCCGCAGGGCGTGCGGGCCCAGCAGATCGTCGACATGCTCAACTCGGACTGGCCGATCGGCACCGAGAGCATCAAGACGCTGGCCGGCCCGGATCAGGTGGACTTCGTCACCGCGGCGATGGACCAGCTGTGGTGGGAGCGGCCCTACACGGTGGCCGGGATTCAGCTCGGTGCGGGCTCGGCCGAACTGCAGCTGGCCACCGGCTACGGCGGCAGGCAGAACATCGACATCCGCACCGGCTCCTCGACGCTGGTGGACCGGTTCGAGGTGAGCACCCCGGCGCCGCACATCGGGTCGTTCGCCGACGTGGACACCGTGCTGTCCCGGCTGGGCGGGCGCTACTCCTACCAGGTGTCGCGGGTCGTCGACGGCCGCTGCGAGCCGATCGCCGGCACCAACACCGACCTGCCGCTGCCGCTGGCCTCGATCTTCAAGACCTACGTGCTCTACGCGGTGGCCCAGGAGGTGCTCGCCGGCCGGCTGTCCTGGGACGACGAGCTGACCATCACCGCGCGGTCCAAGGCGGTCGGCTCCTCGGCGTTCGACCTGATGCGCCCCGGCCAGCGGATCCCGGTCCGGCTGGCCGCCGGAAAAATGATCTCCAGCAGCGACAACATGGCCACCGACCTGCTGATCGAGAAGGTCGGCAGGCGCGCGGTCGAGCGCGCGCTGCACGACGCCGGCCACCACGACCCGGCCGCGCTGACGCCGTTCCCGACCATGCACGAGCTGTTCTCCATCGGCTGGGGCCGACCGGACCTGCGCGAGCAGTGGCGCGACGGCGACCGCGCGCAGCGCACCGCGCTGCTGCGCCGCGCCGCCGCCGCCCGGTATGACTCCGATCCGCTGCGCACCCACGAACCGGCCTCGCCGTACGGGGTGGAGTGGTTCGGCACCGCCGCCGACATCTGCCGGGTGCACACCGCGCTGCAGCGCATCGCGGTCGGCGCCGCCGCCCCGGTGCGCGACATCATGGCCGACCTCCCGGGCATCGACCTGGACCCGGCGCAGTGGCCCTACATCGGGGCCAAGGCCGGGAACCTGCCCGGAGACCTCACCTTCAGCTGGTACGCCGAGGACCGCACCGGCCAGCCGTGGGTGGTCAGCCTGCAGACCAACTGGGACACCTTCCACGGCCCGCGCACCGGGGCCTGGCTGATGGGTGTCACCAAGGCACTGTTCCGGCTGATTCCGACCGGCTGAGCCGGACCCGAGTCAGGTTCGCAGGGTCCAGCCGGTCCCGCGGTGATGCAGCACGGTGGCGCCGCCCGGCCGCACGTCGATCCGCCAAAACGACACCGCCGGCGCGTTCAGCGCGACCAGCACCGCCGCCCGGATCACCGCCGGGTGGGTGACGGCGACCGTCCGCCCCGGCACCGGGGCGGCCAGCCAGCCGCCGACCCGTTCGGTCAGCACGGTGATCGACTCCCCGCCCGGCGGGGCGGCGTCCGGGTCGGTCAGCCAGGCGATCAGCTCGGCCGGCTGCAGGTCCTCGGCCGAGCGGCCCCGCCACCCGCCGGCGTCCAGGTCGGCCAGCGCGGGCTCCGCGGTGGCCGTCAGGCCCAGCTGTTGCGCGCTCTGCCGGGCCCGCAGTTCCGGGCCGCACACCGCGCGATCGGCCCGCAGTTCACCGAGCGCGTCGAGCTGCCGCCGCCCCAGGGCGTTGAGCGGCTCGTCGCGGGCGAACAGCCCGGCCGACATGGCGTCGGTCATGCCGTGCGACACCAGGGTCAGCCGGGCCGGTCCGGTCGCGCTCACGCGCTCAGGGCCTGCTTCTCCCTGCTGTCGAGCAGCCGGTGCAGCAGCGCGCTGAAGACCACGCCGATGGTGACCCAGACGATCACCTGCAGGCCCATCGCGTAGAGCCGGAAGTCGTAGAGGTCCTCGGCGGGGAAGCCCTCGAAGACGATGTGGCCGGTGGCGTCGCGCAGCGGCCCGGGCACCTCGTGCACGCCGGGCAGCAGCGCCATCGCGATGCCGACGGTCACCAGGTAGTCGGCCACCCCGGCCAGCACCCCGTTCCAGGTGCCGTACTTCTCCGCCACCTTGTGCCCGCAGACGATGGCCCCGACGAACAGCACCCCGGAGATCACCACCATCAGCAGGTACAGGAACGCGCGTTCCCGGATGGTCTCATCGACGCTGGTGGCCGGCGGGCTGGGCGGGTACTTCAGCGCGGGCACCAGGCTCAGCGCGACCAGCATCCCGGCGCTGACCAGCATGGCCAGCGACCGGGCCGACAGCGCGACGCGGGGATAGACCACGCAGAACACCACCGCCGCGAGCGCCGCCAGGGCGATGCTGAACAGCACCACCCCGACGCCCAGCCCCAGGCCGGACTGCACGGTGCGGGTGAACAGTTCGGCGCCCTCGCCGTGGCCGTGGCCGTGCCCGCCACCGCCGTGCCCGCCACCGCCGTGCCCGTGCCCGCCGGCGGACGCGCTCTCCAGCGCCTGATGCGCGGCGGCGGTGCCGGCCTCGAATTCGATGGCGCGGTTGATGATCGGCTCGATCATCACCCTGGCCCAGATGAATGCGAGCGCACCGGCAATCAGACCGGCCAGCACACCGCGGCCGATGATCTGCTTTTCCATATTCAGCTGTCCCCGGCTCGTCAGTGGCAGGGGAAGCCCAGCAGGTGGCGGGCGTCGTGCAGGAACTCATGCACGTAGGTGTTGTCGGCGCCGAACACCGAGGTGGCGCCCTGATCGACGCCGATGAAGTACAGCGCGACCAGCGCCAGGAACGCGGTGGCGGTCAGCCACACGATGGCCCGGGCGGCCGACAGGTCGACGACGGCGGTGCGGCTCTGGCGAACCTGGGGAGCGGTCATGTTCGGTTCCTTTCCGGGCGTGCGCGTCCCGGTCGAGGTTTGCGACGGGCCTCGGGTCTGGCTTTACAGTGGCGCGACCGCCCCGGATTCACACCGGATTCCTTGCCCCGTCCTTCCCGCGGAAGTGTAACCCCGAAACGGACTGGCCACCCCGGTCGGGGGTGGCCAGTCCTTTTTCGATCGCGTCACTCGGCGGCGATGGCCACCACGTCGGTTGCCTCGGGGGCCGGCTTCGGCGCGCCGGCGAAGGTGAACTTCGCATCCTCGCCGCTGCCCTCGCCGTCCCAGCCCTCGACGTCGACGGTGACAACCTGCCCCGGTCCGACCTCCTCGAACAGGATCTTCTCGCTCAGCGCGTCCTCGATCTCGCGCTGGATGGTCCGGCGCAGCGGCCGGGCCCCGAGCACCGGGTCGAAGCCGCGCTTGGCCAGCAGCGCCTTGGCCTGGCCGGTCAGCGCCAGGTCCATGTCCTTGTCCCGCAGCTGCTTGGTCACCCGGCCGACCATCAGGTCGACCATCTGAATGATCTCGTCCTTGGTCAACTGGTGGAAGACGATGATGTCGTCGATCCGGTTGAGGAACTCCGGCCGGAAATGCTTCTTGAGCTCGTCGTTGACCTTGAGCTTCATCCGCTCGTAGTTGTTCTCACCGCCACCGGAAGTGAAGCCCAACCCGACCGCCTTGGAGATGTCCGAGGTACCCAGGTTCGAGGTGAAGATCAGCACGGTGTTTTTGAAGTCCACCGTGCGGCCCTGGCCGTCGGTCAGCCGACCGTCCTCCAGCACCTGCAACAGGGTGTTGTAGATCTCCGGGTGCGCCTTCTCGATCTCGTCGAACAGCACCACCGAGAACGGCTTGCGCCGCACCTTCTCGGTCAGCTGGCCACCCTCCTCGTAGCCGACGTAGCCCGGGGGCGCGCCGAACAGCCGGGAGGCGGTGAACCGGTCGTGGAACTCGCCCATGTCGATCTGGATGAGCGCGTCGTCGTCGCCGAACAGGAACTCCGCCAGCGCCTTGGACAGCTCGGTCTTCCCGACGCCGGACGGCCCGGCGAAGATGAACGAGCCGGACGGCCGCTTGGGGTCCTTCAGCCCGGCGCGGGTACGACGGATCGCCCGGCTGACCGCCTTGACGGCGTCGGTCTGGCCGATGATCCGCTTGTGCAGCTCATCCTCCATCCGCAGCAGCCGGCTGGTTTCGGCCTCGGTCAGCTTGAACACCGGGATGCCGGTCCAGTTGCCGAGCACCTCGGCGATCTGCTCGTCGTCGACCTCGGCGACGACGTCCAGGTCACCGGAGCGCCACTGCTTCTCCCGCTCGGCCCGCTGGGCGACGAGCTGCTTCTCCTTGTCGCGCAGGCTGGCCGCCTTCTCGAAGTCCTGCGCGTCGATCGCGGACTCCTTCTCCCGGCGGGCGTCGGCGATCTTCTCGTCGAACTCGCGCAGGTCCGGCGGCGCGGTCATCCGGCGGATCCGCATCCGGGCGCCGGCCTCGTCGATCAGGTCGATCGCCTTGTCCGGCAGGAACCGGTCGTTGATGTAGCGGTCGGCTAGGGTGGCGGCGGCGACCAGCGCCGGGTCGGTGATGGACACCCGGTGGTGCGCCTCGTACCGGTCCCGCAGGCCCTTGAGGATCTCGATGGTGTGCTCGACGCTGGGCTCGCCGACCTGCACCGGCTGGAACCGGCGCTCCAGGGCGGCGTCCTTCTCGATGTACTTGCGGTACTCGTCGAGGGTGGTGGCGCCGATGGTCTGCAGCTCACCGCGGGCCAGCTTCGGCTTGAGGATGCTGGCCGCGTCGATCGCGCCCTCGGCGGCACCCGCCCCGACCAGCGTGTGCAGCTCGTCGATGAACAGGATGATGTCGCCGCGGGTGTTGATCTCCTTGAGCACCTTCTTCAGCCGCTCCTCGAAGTCACCGCGGTACCGGCTGCCGGCCACCAGCGAGCCCAGGTCCAGGGTGTAGAGCTGCTTGTCCTTGAGCGTCTCGGGCACCTCGCCGTTGACGATGGCCTGGGCCAGGCCCTCCACCACGGCGGTCTTGCCGACGCCGGGCTCACCGATCAGCACCGGGTTGTTCTTGGTGCGCCGGCTCAGCACCTGCATGACCCGCTCGATTTCCTTCTCCCGGCCGATCACCGGGTCGAGCTTGCCCTCGGCGGCCGCGGCGGTCAGGTTGCGGCCGAACTGGTCGAGCACCAGCGACGTCGACGGGGTGCCCGCCTCGCCGCCCCGCCCGCCGGTACCGGCCTCGGCGGTCTCCTTGCCCTGGTAGCCGCTCAGCAGCTGGATCACCTGCTGGCGCACCCGGGTCAGCTCGGCGCCGAGTTTGACCAGCACCTGGGCGGCGACGCCCTCGCCCTCCCGGATCAGGCCGAGCAGAATGTGCTCGGTGCCGATGTAGTTGTGGCCGAGCTGCAGCGCCTCGCGCAGGCTCAGCTCCAGGACCTTCTTGGCCCGCGGGGTGAACGGAATGTGCCCCGACGGCGCCTGCTGGCCCTGGCCGATGATCTCTTCGACCTGGCTGCGGACGCCCTCCAGGGAGATGCCGAGGGATTCCAGGGACTTGGCGGCGACGCCTTCGCCCTCGTGGATCAGGCCGAGCAGAATGTGCTCGGTGCCGATGTAGTTGTGGTTGAGCATCCGGGCTTCTTCTTGAGCCAGGACGACGACCCGACGCGCGCGGTCGGTGAATCTTTCGAACATCCGCGGTTACCTGCTTCCCTCAGTTCGGGGACGCCGCCTTCGGGGTACCTCCGGTCGCGGCGACCTCAATATTGCCCACTCTAGTGGGCCGTACTCCCGGCTGCCGCACCTTGGGTTGCCCCCCGGCAACCGGATCTGCGATAGGCAACGCCATCACGTGCCCAAATCGTTTCCGGCGGCCGGGCTGCTTCGCCACCAGCGAAATTGCCCGGCCGCCGGAGTGGCCGTTGGAACTGCCTCGCGTCACTTCGCGGAGTTGTAGGCCTCGATGATCTCGGCGGGGATGCGGCCCCGGCTGGACACGTTCAGGCCCGCACCGCGCGCCCACTCCCGGATCGCCGCGCTCTGCTCCCGATCGATGGCGGCACGGCCCCGGCCGGCACCCGCGGCGGCGGGACGCTGACCCCGGCGGCGACCGCTGACCCGGCGGGCCGATTCCACCCATTTGTTCAGGTCACCGCGCAGCTTTTCGGCATTCGCCGCGCACAGGTCGATCTCGTAGGTCACGCCATCCAGGGAAAATTCCACGGTTTCATCGGCAGCAGCCTCACCGTCGAAATCATCGACCAGGGTGACTGTGACTTTCCTCGCCATAATGCGCGCTACCTTTCGCGGGACAAATTCGCCGATTTGGGAATCCGCGGCCCAATGTACCGCATTTGCTCCGCAGCCGGTAAATCACCTAATCAGTTGCCGTGCCTGCGGACAATCGGGAACAAAACCGTTTCCCGAATTGACAGGCCGGTCAGCGCCATCAACAGCCGGTCCAGCCCCATTCCGGTGCCGGTGGTCGGCGGCATCGCGCACTCCATCGCGGCCAGGAAGTCCTCGTCGAGCAGCATCGCCTCGTCGTCACCGGCCGCGGCGGCGGCGGCCTGGGCGACGAACCGTTGCCGCTGCACAATCGGGTCGATCAGCTCCGAGTACCCGGTGGCCAGCTCGAAACCCCGCACGTAGAGGTCCCATTTCTCGGTGACGCCGTCGATGCTGCGGTGCTGGCGGACCAGCGGCGTGGTCTCCACCGGGAAGTCCCGGACGAACGTCGGCGCCCACAGCCCGTCGCCGACGGTGTGCTCCCAGAGTTCCTCGACGAGTTTCCCGTGCCCGTATCCGCGGTCCCGGGCGATTTCCACCCCGAGCCGATCGGCGATTGCCCACAGTCGATCCTCGGCGGTCGCCGGGGTGATTTCCTCGCCGAGCGCCGCCGACAATGATGGATACATTTCCAGCGACTGCCATTCGCCGTCGAGATCATAGTCCGAGCCGTCGGGCAACGACACCAGACGGGTGCCCAGCGCCTCGTCGGCGACCTCCTGAATAACCTCGCGGGTCATCACCGCCGAGTCGTTGTAGTCGCCGTAGGCCTGATAGGTCTCCAGCATCGAGAATTCCGGGGAATGCGTGGAATCGGCGCCCTCATTGCGGAAGTTGCGATTCAGCTCGAATACCCGATCCAACCCGCCGACCACGCAGCGCTTGAGGAACAATTCCGGCGCGATTCGCAGGTACAGGTCGGTGTCCAGCGCGTTGGAGTGCGTGACGAACGGCCGGGCCGCCGCGCCGCCGGGCTGGGTCTGCAGCATCGGGGTCTCGACCTCGAGGAAGTCCCGGCGTTCCAGCGCGTTGCGCAGCGCGCGGACCACCTTGACGCGGGTGCGGGCGGTCTCGCGGGCGGCCGGACGCACGATCAGGTCCACGTAGCGCTGCCGCACCCGGGACTCCTCGCTCATCTCCTTGTGCGCGACCGGCAGCGGGCGCAGCGCCTTGGCCGCCAGCTGCCAGGAGTCGGCCATTACCGACAGTTCCCCGCGCCGCGAGCTGATCACCTCGCCGTGTACGAACACGATGTCGCCCAGGTCGACGTCGGTCTTCCAGGCCTCCAGGACCTCGGCGCCGACGCCGGCCAGGCTGATCATCACCTGCAGCTGGGTGCCGTCACCGTCCTGCAGGGTGGCAAAGCACAGCTTGCCGGAGTTGCGGGAGAACACCACCCGGCCGGCGACGCCGACGATGGCGCCGGTGGCGGTGTCGGGCTCCAAGTCGGGGTGGGCGGCGCGGATCTCGGCCAGGCTGTGGGTGCGCGGCACCGTCACCGGGTAGGGCTCGATGCCCGCGGCCAGCAGCCGCTCCCGCTTGGCCTGGCGGATGCGGAACTGTTCGGGCAGGTCGTCGTCGATCTCGGCAGCGCTCACGTCGTGCCAGCCTAGTGGGTCGCCGGGGCACCGGCCGGACGGCTCAGCCGCGCCGGGCGGCGCCGTCGCGGTTGCGTTCGAACACCATCCGCAGACCGTCGAGGGTGAGGTGCCGGTCGTGCCGGGCCGGGGTCTCCAGCACCTCCAGCAGCAGCGGTGCGGTGTGCCCGGTGGCGACGACGGCGACCTCGGCACTGTCGATGTCGCGGCGGATCCGGCTGACCAGGCCGTCGACCAGACCGGCGAAGCCGAACACCGCGCCGGCCTGGATGCATTCCACGGTGTTCTTGCCGATCACCGAGCGCGGCCGGGTCAGCTCGACGCGGCGCAGCCCGGCCGAGCGGGCGGCGGTGGCATCGGTGGACAGCTGCACGCCGGGGGCGATCGCGCCGCCGAGGAATTCGCCCTTGGCGCTGACCACGTCCACGCAGATCGACGAGCCGAAGTCGACGACGATCGCCGCGGTGCCGTACTTGCGGTAGGCGGCCAGGCAGTTCACGATCCGGTCGGCGCCGACCTCCTTGGGGTTGTCGACCAGCAGCGGGATCCCGGTGCGCACACCGGGTTCGACCAGCACGGTCGGCACGCTCGGCCAGTACTGGCCGGCCATGTTGCGGATCTCGTGCAGCACCGACGGCACCGTGGACAGCGCCACCGCTCCGGTCAGGCGTTCGGTGTCCTCACCGATCAGCCCGTCGATGGTCAGCGCGAGTTCGTCCGCGGTGACCTCGGGTTCGGTGCGGATCCGCCAGTGCTGCAGCACGTTTGCGTGCTCACCGCTGCCGGCGATCAGCCCCACCACGGTGTGGGTGTTGCGGACGTCGACGGCCAGCAGCATCAGGGCAGCCCCCGCGGCGACACCAGTTCGCCGGCCAGGTCCTCGGGCACGAACGCCGGGTCCGCGCCCAGGTCGACCGGGACGTTGTCGGCGTCGACGAACACCACCCGCGGTTCGTACCGGCGGGCCTCGGCGTCCTCCATCACCCCGTAGGCGATCAGGATCACCAGGTCCCCGGGGTGCACCAGATGCGCTGCGGCACCGTTGATTCCGATCACCCCGCTGCCGCGGGCACCGGTGATCGCGTAGGTGATCAGCCGGTTGCCGTTGTCGATGTCGACGATGGTGACCTGCTCGCCCTCCAACAGGTCGGCGGCGTCCATCAGGTCGGCGTCGATGGTGACCGAACCGACGTAGTGCAGATCGGCGTGGGTGACGGTGGCGCGGTGGATCTTGGACTTGAGCATGGTGCGCTGCATGTGGGTGCCTTCCTGGGCTGTCGGGGTCCGGGGCTATCCGGCGTCCGGGGCGTGTTCGGTGCCGGCCGATCCGCCGATCACGATCGCGGCGTTGTCGAGCAGTCGGGTGCCACCGACCCGGGCGGTGACCAGCAGCCGGGCCGGGCCGACGGCCGGCGGCGGTCCCAGCCACACGCCGCGGGCCTGCAGGTAGTCCACCTCGATGTCCGGCACGCAGTCGAGCACCTCGCGGGCGGCGGCCACCGCCGCCTCGGCGCCCTCGCCGGCGGCCCGGGTGCCGGCCAGCAGCGCCGCCGACAGCGCGGTGGCCTGCTCGCGGGCCACCGGATCCAGGTAGCGGTTGCGCGAGGACAGTGCCAGCCCGTCGGCCTCCCGGACGATCGGCGCCCCGACCACCGTGACGTCGATGTTGAGGTCGGCGACCATTTGCCGGATCAGCACCAGCTGCTGGTAGTCCTTCTCACCGAAGAACGCCCGCTCGGGGGCGACGATGCCGAGCAGCTTGGCGACCACGGTCAGCATCCCGGCGAAGTGCCCCGGCCGCGACGCGCCCTCCAGCTCGTCGCCGATCGGCCCGGGCAGCACGGTGGTCCGCGGCCCGTCGGGATACATCTGCGCGGCGGTCGGGGTGAACGCGATCTGCACGCCCTCGGCGCGCAGCAGCTCCAGGTCCGCATCCAGGGTGCGGGGGTAGGCGTCGAGGTCCTCGCCCGGCCCGAACTGCAGCGGGTTGACGAAGATGGACACCACCACCACCGCGCCCGGCACCCGCTTGGCGGCGCGGACCAGGCTCAGGTGCCCCTCGTGCAGGGCGCCCATGGTCGGCACCAGCATCAGCCGCCGGCCGGTGCGCCGCAGCACCCGGCTGACCGCGGTCATCTGCGCGGGATCGCGGTAGACGTTGAGTTCGCCGGCAACAAACCTCGGCTGCGGCGTCATCGGGTGAGCACCTCGAAAACCTCCTGTGGGGCGTGGGCGCGCTGGGCGGTGCGCAGCGCGGCGGCGCGGTAACCGGCCGCCAGGTTCGGGTCGGCCTCGGTCAGGGCGGCCAGGTGACCGGCGACGGCCGCGGCGTCCCCGCGAGCCACCGGGCCGGTCAGTGCGGCCTGCCCGCGGGCCAGGGTGTTCTCCAGCGCGGCGCGGGCCAGCGGGGCGATGACGCGTTCGGCCAGCCCGCCGGGGGCATCCCCGACGAGCTCCTGGCCGAGCAGTTCCTGGCCGGTCAGCGCGGCGCGCAGCCCGTCGATCGCGTCGGCGAGCACGGTGACCAGGTGGTTGCTGGAGTGCGCCAGCGCGGCGTGGTAGAGCGTGCGGGCGTCCTCCCGGACCCGGAACGGTTCGCCGCCGATCTCCAGCACCAGCGAGCCGGCGATGGCGTAGCCGATCTCGTCGGCGGCGGTGATGCCGAAACAGGCCCCGGACAGCCGGTCGATGTCCTCGTCGGCGCCGGTGAAGGTCATCGCCGGGTGGATCGCCAGCGGCAGCGCGCCGAGCTCGGTCAGCGGCGCCAGGATCGCGGTGCCGTTGGCGCCGGAGGTGTGCACCACGATGCTGCCGGGGCGCACCGCCGCGGTCGCCGCCAGCCCGTGCACCAGGCCGGGCAGTTCGGCGTCCGGGACGGCCAGGATCAGCAGTTCGGCGGCCGCGGCGACCTCGTCGACGGGCCGGATCTCGGTGTCGGGCAGCCGCCGCTGGGCGCGCCGGCGCGACGCCGGGGAAATGGCGCTGGTCGCGACGACGACGTGGTCGGCGCGTTCCAGCGCGACGCCGATCGCGGTGCCGACCCGGCCGGCGGAGATGACGCCGACCTTGAGCCGGGCCGGGCGCAACCCATCGAGCTGCTCCATCGCAGCACCCTCACAGAGATTTCGTCGTTCGTTCCAGTCCCGCGTGGCGGGTACCGGACGGTCACGGCGATATTAGCGCGCACGCCGGTCAGCTCCCCAGCGATGTGCCGCACCTCACTGGCGACCGGATCAGTCCTCGCGGCGCCTGCGCCTGCCGCCGCCGCCGGGGGTCTTGTTGAGCCGGGCGAGCAACTCGGCGGCGGTCTCCGGCGTGCCGGACTCCGGTCCGCGGTGCCGGCCGGCGGGTTCGGGCTCGGGCTCGGGCTGGGGCTGGGGCGCGGGTTCGGGTTGCCCGGCGAACGGTGCCGGGGACGCACCCCCGGCGTGCCGGCCGGGGCGCTGCTGCCCGCCGGCGTGCCTGCCGCGGGGGGCCGACTCGGCGGGTTCGTGATCCGGCGGCGGGACCGGGGCGGGCGGCGGGGTCATCGCCGGGCCCGCGGCGTGCGCGGGCGGCTCGGGGGCCGGCGGCGGGGCGGGCGGGGCCGGGGCCGGGCGCAGCACCGGGGCGTCGGCCGAGGCGTGCGCCGGGACGTGCGGTTCCGGCGGGCGCTGGTACGGCTGCTGGGGCTGCGGCGGTGGGGACGGCCGATAGTGCGCGGGCGGCGGGGGCACCGGCGGGGCGGGCGGTGGGGTGGGCACGACCGGCGGTGCGGGCGGCGGGGCCGGCGGCATGGCCCAGGACTCGTGCCCGGCCCGGCGGTGCGAACCGCGGCGGCCCTCGGACCGTCCGACCGGCTCCAGCGGTTCCTCGGGCACGTCGATGATCGGGGTCTCGGCGGTGCGGACCACGTCGTCCTCATCGCGGCCGGGCCGGTACTCCTCGCGGGTGGCGGTGATCCGGCTGCTGGCGACCCGGTCCGGCGGCCCGAAGGTCGGATCGGGCTCGTGATAGCCGCGTTCGTTTTCGATGGCGGCGAGTTGTTCGTGCTCCAGGGCCGGGCGGTGCCCGAGGTCGGTGTCGAACAGAATCTCCAGATTGGTGCGCAGCGCGGCCAATTCGGCGCGCAGCGCGGCGACTTCGTCGGCGGCCGCCGAGCGCAGTTCGTGGCTGAGTTCGCGGCGCAGGTGGCTCTCCACCGACAGCTCGTACTCGCGGCGCGCGGAGATCTCGCGGTCCAGCTGAAGGTCGTAAACCAGTTTCAGGTCGCGGACCTTGGCGGCGTCGGCCTCGCTTTGGCGGCGGTAGATGACCGACACGAAGGCGCCCACCACCGCGGCCCACAGCGCGAGCACGACGGCAAGCTTGAGCAGCTCGACGCTGCTGCTGAACACCAGGGCCGAGCCGGCCACGATGGTCAGCACCAACAAGACGGTGAGCAGCAGCCACCCCGGCCTGCGGCCGCCGCGCCGGTTGCGGGCGCCGCGGGACAGATCGGTCATGGGCTGACTGTACCCGCGGGCACTGGTCAAACCGGGTGACGTGCCTCGGCGTTTCCGCACCCGGCGCCCGTCGACCCCGGGCGGCCTCAGTCCTCCAGGGCGTCGGCGTCCGGGTCCTCGGTGCTCTCGCCCGGGGATTTGCAGCAGTGCTGCAGCCAGATCCCGGCCGCGGCGAGCGCCAGCGCGCACAGCGCCGCAGCCAGCGCGCCGGGGGTGTCCGCGGCGGCCACCGCCAGCGTGCCGCGGTGCTCCAGCAGGTACACCGAGATGCCGGCCCAGCCGCCGAACACCAGCGCGCCCACCCACGCCGAGGCCTGGGCGATCATCAGGCTGCGGGCCACCGCCAGCGGGTGCAGCCGGCCGCCGCCGACGCCGATCTCGCCGTCGGCGATCTTGCGCCGCACGTACCAGCCCCAGCCGGCCTCCCCGATCGCCAGCACCAGCAGCGAGATGCCGCTGCGGAAGGTGATCGGCGGAAACCACCGGTACATCTGCAGCACCGCCAGGAATCCGGCCACCGCGGCCAGCGCCGCGACGACCAGCAGCTCACGAATCCGGGTCATCCGCAACGGCGTAACTCCCAGTCGGTGGCCCGCACCGCGGCCCGCTCGTCGGGGCCGAGTGCGGCCAGCAGCTCCGCGACCGGGCGCAGCACCCCGTCCACCTCGAGTTCGGCGGCCGGGTCGGCGTCCAGCCACGGCACCAACACGAAGGCCCGCTCCCGGGCGTAGCGGTGCGGCAGGGTCAGCCGCTCGGTGTCCCGGCGCACCGGCGCCGGATCGCCGACGGTGATCACGTCGACGTCGAGGGTGCGTGGGCCCCAGTGCAGTTCACGGACCCGGCCGGCGGCCTGTTCGATGGCCTGACCGAGCTCCAGCCAGCCGATCGGGTCCAGCTCGGCCTCGGCGATGACGACGGCGTTGAGGAAGGCCTGCTGGGGCACCGGCCCCCAGGGGTCGGTCTCGTACACCCCGGACACCGCGCGCACCCGGCTGGCCAGCTCGTCGAGCACCGACTGCAGCAGCGCCAGCCGGTCCCCGAGGTTGCTGCCGATCGACAGCACCGCTGTACTCACCGGGATCGCCGTGCCACCACGGCCACGTCGGCGAAGTTCAGCGGGATCGGCGCGGACGGCTTGTGCACGGTGACCTCGACGGCCTGCACCCGGGCGTCGGCCAGCACGTCCTCGGCGATCTCCGCGGCCACCGTCTCGATCAGGTTGCGGGGTTGCCCGGCAACGATTTCCGCGGCGCGCTGGGCCAGCACCCCGTAGTCGTAGGTGTCGGCCAGCTCGTCGCTGGCCGCGGCGCGGCGCTGGTCCATCCACAGCGTGACGTCGATGATGAAGTCCTGGCCGTCGCGCCGCTCGTGCTCGAAGACCCCGTGGTTGCCGCGGACGGTCAGGCCGCGCAGTTCGATTCGGTCGGTCACCGCGGTCCTCCGGCACTCCAGGCCCCGGCCACCCGGACCGCGTCGACGGTGCCGGCGACGTCGTGCACCCGCACGCCCCAGGCGCCGTGTTCGGCGGCCAGCGCGGAGATCACCGCGGTGGCGACCTCCCGGCCGGCTGGCGGCCGCAGCGCGCCGTCGGCGC
This sequence comes from Mycolicibacterium fallax, assembly GCF_010726955.1. Classification (NCBI taxonomy): domain Bacteria; kingdom Bacillati; phylum Actinomycetota; class Actinomycetes; order Mycobacteriales; family Mycobacteriaceae; genus Mycobacterium; species Mycolicibacterium fallax. The sequence continues at coordinate 3,345,944 of NZ_AP022603.1, read as the reverse complement.
CCGCCAGCAGCGCACCGAGGAAACGTTTCCGGGAGGCCCCCACCAGCACCGGCAGCCCGGTGGCGACGAGCTCCGGCAGCGCGTGCAGCAGCGCCCAATTGTGTTGGGCGTCCTTGGCGAAGCCCAGGCCCGGGTCGATGATCAGGTTCTCCGGCGCGCAGCCGGCGGCCACCGCCGCGTCGGCCGCGGCCAGCAGTTCGGTGCGCACCTCGGCGACCACGTCGGCGTATGCGGGGACGGCGTGCGGCGCCGCGGCGGACACCGAGCGCCAGTGCATCAGGATCCACGGCACGCACGCCTCGGCCAGCAGCGGCGCCATGCCCGGATCGGCGCGGCCGCCGGAGACGTCGTTGACCAGGCCGGCCCCGGCCGCGAGCGCGGCGGCGGCGACGTCGGCGTGCATGGTGTCGATGCTGACCGTCGCGCCAGCGCCGGCCAGCGCCCGGATCACCGGCAGCACCCGGCCCAGTTCGACCTCCGCATCGATGCGCACCGCGCCGGGCCGGGTCGACTCGCCGCCCACATCAATGATCGACGCCCCGTCGGCCAGCAGCGAAAGGCCATGCGCCACAGCGCGTTCGGGATCGAGGAAGCGGCCACCGTCGGAAAACGAATCATCGGTGACGTTCACGACGCCCAGCACCTGGACGCCACTGCCCAGACCGGGGGTCATTTACGCAGAATCAGTTCCAGCGCCTCGGCGCGAGATGCCTTGTCGGTCTTGAACTGTCCGCGCACCGCCGAGGTGGTGGTGACCGCGCCGGGCTTGCGCACCCCGCGCATCGCCATGCACAGGTGTTCGGCCTCGACCACCACAATGACCCCGCGGGGGTCGAGCTTGCGCATCACCGCGTCGGCGATCTGACCGGTCAGCCGTTCCTGCACCTGCGGGCGCTTGGCGTACATGTCGACCACCCGGGCGATCTTGGACAGCCCGGTCACCCGGCCGTCGACGCCGGGAATGTAGCCGACATGGGCGAAGCCGTGGAAGGACACCAGGTGGTGTTCGCAGGTCGAGTACATCGGGATCTGCTTGACCAGCACCAGCTCGTCGTGCTGCTCGTCAAAGGTGGTGTCCAGCACCGCATCCGGGTCGCTGTACAGGCCGGCGAAGATCTCCCGGAAGGATCGGGCGACCCGGGCCGGGGTGTCCCGCAGCCCTTGCCGGTCCGGATCCTCACCGATCGCGAGCAGCAGTTCGCGCACCGCCGCCTCGGCGCGGGGCTGGTCGAACACCGGGTAGTCCTCGGCGCCGGCCTGCCGGGGCGCGGGGTGAGCCTGCGTCGTCATCGGGCCTCCGTTGGTATTCACCCATGGGCCGGCGGGCGCGGCCGGTTCGCGTCGTCGGGGTACTGCTCCGGCGGCGGCTGCTGGCGGTGCCGCGCCTGCCCCTCGGGGGCCGGAGCCTGCGGGTACCCCGCGGGCGGGTACCCGGCCTGCGGGTAGTCCGGCGGCCGGTAGTGCGCCGGCGGCGGCGGGTTCTGCGGCGCCGGGTAGTGCCGCGGCGGCTGCTCCGGGGGCGGCCAGCCGGGCGCATGCCAGCCGGCCGGGGCGCCGTAGTCCGGGGCGCCGTGCTCCGGGGTGCCGTAGTCCGGGGCACCGGGGCCGAGCCTGCCCTGGCCGGCGTAACTCGGTGCGCCGTAGGGGGTTTGGTAGCCGGGGGCGCCGTTGGGCGCCCCATTGCCGCCGGGCTGGCCGGGCTCGCGGGCGGCCTCCTCGGCGGTGGCCTGGGCGATCGCCGCCTTGAACGCCGGCTCCGGGGTCGGGCGGGGCCACTCCTCGCCGCGCTCGATGGCCAGCTCGCCGGGGGTCTTGATCGGCGGCTTGTCCGACGGGATGCGCCCACCGAAGTCGTCGAACGCGGTGATCCGCGGCCGCTTGGTCACCCGGGCCAGGATCCGGTCGAGCTCCTTGCGGTGCAGGGTCTCCTTCTCCAGCAGCTCGCCGGCCAGCTCGTCAAGCACGTCGCGGTACTCGGTGAGCACCTCCCAGGCCTCGGTGTGCGCGGCCTCGATCAGCTTGCGGACCTCTTCGTCGATCTCGCGGGCCACCTCGTGCGAGTAGTCCGGCGCACTGCCCATGGTGCGGCCCAGGAACGGATCCCCGTGCTCGGTGCCGTATTTCACCGCGCCGAGCTTGGCGCTCATGCCGTACTCGGTGACCATCGCGCGGGCGATCTTGGTGGCCTGCTCGATGTCAGAGGACGCGCCGGTCGTCGGCTCCCGGAATACCAGTTCCTCGGCGGCCCGTCCGCCCATCGCGAACACCAGCCGGGCGACCATCTCCGAACGGGTCATCAGGCCCTTGTCATCCTCGGGGACCGCGACGGCATGCCCGCCGGTGCGCCCGCGGGCCAGGATCGTCACCTTGTAGATCGGCTCGATGTCCGGCATCGCCCAGGCGGCCAGGGTGTGCCCGCCCTCGTGGTAGGCGGTGATCTTCTTCTCGTGCTCGCTGATGATCCGGCTCTTGCGCCGCGGCCCGCCGACGACCCGGTCGACGGCCTCCTCCAGCGCCGCCCCGGTGACGATGGTGCCGTTCTCCCGGGCGGTCAGCAGCGCCGCCTCGTTGATCACGTTGGCCAGGTCCGCGCCGGACATCCCGACGGTGCGCTTGGCCAGCCCGTCCAGGTCGGCGTCGGCGGCGATCGGCTTGCCCTTGGCGTGCACCGCCAGCACCGCCTTGCGGCCGGCCAGGTCCGGGTTGGACACCGGGATCTGACGGTCGAAGCGGCCCGGGCGCAGCAGCGCCGGGTCCAGGATGTCCGGCCGGTTGGTGGCGGCGATCAGGATGACGCCCTGCCGGTCGCCGAAGCCGTCCATCTCGACCAGCAGCTGGTTGAGGGTCTGCTCGCGCTCGTCGTGGCCGCCGCCCAGGCCCGCGCCGCGCTGCCGGCCGACGGCGTCGATCTCGTCGACGAAGATGATGCACGGGCTGTTCTGCTTGGCCTGCTCGAACAGGTCGCGCACCCGGGAGGCGCCGACGCCGACGAACATCTCGACGAAGTCCGAGCCGGAGATGGTGAAGAACGGCACCTCGGCCTCGCCGGCGACCGCGCGGGCCAGCAGCGTCTTACCGGTGCCGGGCGGACCGTAGAGCAGCACGCCCTTGGGAATCTTGGCGCCCAGCGCCTGATACCTGCTGGGGTTCTGCAGGAAGTCCTTGATCTCGTAGAGCTCCTCGACCGCCTCGTCGGCGCCGGCGACGTCGGCGAAGGTGGTCTTGGGCATGTCCTTGCTGAGCTGCTTGGCCCGGGATTTGCCGAAGCCGAAGCCCATCCGGCCGCCGCTCTGCATCCGGGAGAACATCACGAACAGGCCGATCAACAGCAGCAGCGGCAGCATGTAGATCAGCAGCGAGCCCAGCACACTGCCCTGGTTGACGGTGGTGTTGATCTTGGCGCCCTTGGCGCTCAGGTCGTTGAACAGCGGAACCGCGTAGCCGGTCGGGAACTTGGCGATGATCTTGGTGGAGTCCTCGGTGGCGGCCTTGCCGTCCTTGAGGTCCAGCCGCAGCTGCTGTTCCCGGTCGTCGATCTGCGCGGATTCGACGTTGTTCTCGGCGATCTGGGCGACGGCCACCGAGGTGTCGACCGGTTTGTAGCCGCGGGTGTCGTCGCTGAAATAGAAGATCAACAGGCCCACCACGAGCAGGGCGAAGACTACGGTCAACGTACGGACGACAGTTTTTCGGTTCATCGTTGGCTTTCGGCCGAAGGTGCGGGCCGGTCAGGTCCTTCCACGTGCGCTCCCGGGGCACCTCACAGGTTACCGTGACGCCGACGGGGAGCGGCCCGCCCGTCGGAATCCGGCCCCTCGACCCGCCCGGCGCAACGTGCTTGGCTGGACCGATGCCGGTCAGAAATGTCGCCGTCAACGGAGTGAGCCTGCGGGTCACCGAGGCGGGCCGGGTCGGTGACCCGGTGGTGGTGCTGGCCCACGGCTTCCCCGACCTGGCCCTGGGCTGGCGGCAGCAGATCCCGGCGCTGGCCGCCGCCGGATTCCACGTGCTGGCCCCCGACCAGCGGGGCTACGGCGGATCGTCGCGGCCGGAGGCGGTCACCGACTACGACATCCACGCCCTGACCGGCGACCTGATCGGGCTGCTCGACGCGCTCACCGACGCCGACCGGGCGGTCTTCGTCGGCCACGACTGGGGCGCGACGGTGGTGTGGAACCTGACCATGCTGCACCCGGACCGGGTGGCCGGCACCGTCGGGATCAGCGTGCCACCGGTGCCGCGGGCGAAGATCGCCCCCACCGAGGCGTTCGCGAAGTTCGGCCCGGACTTCTACATCCTGCGCTTCCAGCGGCCCGGGGTGGCCGACGCCGAGTTGGGCGCCGACCCGGCCGGCACCGTCGCGGGGGTGTTCGGCGGGCGCCCGGACTGGCTCGACGACGAGACGTTCGACCGGTACGTCGCGGAGTTCACCCGCACCGGGTACACCGGCGGGCTGAACTGGTACCGCAATTTCGACCGGAACTGGGCGAGCACCCCCGAGTTGGCCGGCGCCACCTTCGACACCCCGGCCCTGTTCATCGTCGGCGGCGCGGACCCGCTGGCCGGGTTCCTGCGGGCCGACCGCGCGCGCCAGGTCGCCGTCGGGCGGTACCGGGAGCGAATCATCGACGGCGCCGGGCACTGGCTGACCCAGCAGTGCCCCGCCGAGGTCAACGCCGAGCTGATCGAATTCCTGTGCAGCCCGGCCCTGGCCGACTGGCGCAACAGTTAGGGTGCAGGACATGCCCAGCGCCGGAAGATCCCGCACCCTCGTCCGTCTCGGCACCGCCTCGGCGATCACCGCGCTGGCCGTCGGCCTGGCCGGCTGCGACGCCCCGCCGCCGAGCGCCAACGGCACCCCGCGCACGGTCAGCGTCACCGGCACCGGCCAGGTGCAGGGCACCCCCGACACGCTGAACACCATGGCGGCGATCAACTACACCGCCGCCGACGCCACCACCGCGATGAACCAGGCCAACGACCGGCAGCGCACCGTGATCGACGCGCTGGTCGGCGCCGGGGTCAGCAAGTCCGACATCGCCACCACCAATGTGACGCTGCAGCCGCAGTTCGGGCCGGACGGCACCGCGATCACCGGCTACCAGGCGTCGAACTCGATCAACGTGACCATCCGCGACGTCGGCTCGGCCTCGAAAATCCTCGGCATCGTGGTCTTCAACGGCGGCGACGCGCTGCGGATCAACTCGGTGAAGTTCACCATCAGCGACGATTCCCAGCTGGTCCGCGACGCCCGGACCCAGGCGTTCGAGGATGCCCGGGACCGCGCCGAGCAGTACGCCGAGATGGCCGGGATGCAGCTCGGCAAGATCCTGACCATCTCCGAGTCCGCCGATCAGGTCGAGCTGCCGCCCAACCCGGTCGGCCCGCGCGCCGCGATGGCCTCCCCGGTGCCGCTGGAGCCGGGCCAGCAGACCGTCGGCTTCACCGTCAACGTGGACTGGGAACTGAACTGACCCCAGCTCAGCTGGTGTAGACGTGCGGCTCCAGGGTGCCGATGTAGGGCAGGTCGCGGTAGCGCTCGGCGTAGTCCAGCCCGTAGCCGACGACGAACTCGTTGGGGATGTCGAAGCCGATGTAGGCGATGTCCACGTCGGCGCGCACGGCTTCGGGCTTGCGCAGCAGCGTGCAGACCCGCAGTGACCGCGGATGCCGGGTGGCCAGGTTGCGCAGCAGCCAGGACAGCGTCAGCCCGGAGTCGACGATGTCCTCGACGATCAGCACATCGCGGTCGTTGATGTCGCGGTCGAGGTCCTTGAGGATGCGCACCACCCCCGACGACGAGGTGGACAGCCCGTAGGAGCTGACCGCCATGAACTCCAGCTGGGTCGGCACCGGCAGCCGGCGGGCCAGGTCGGTGACGAACATGACCGCGCCCTTGAGCACCGTGACCAGCAGCAGGTCCTGATCGCCGCCGTTGGCGCGGTGATCGGCGGCGACCTGCTCGGCCAGCTCGGCGGTCCGGGTGGCGATGGCTTCCTCGGACAGCAGGACCGACTTGATGTCACCGGGATACAGCTCGGGGTGCGCGGACACCTGGACAGCGTGCCATGCGCGCCCCGGCCGCGAACACCCCGGGTTCACCGGCCCGCCCGGGCGCTCAGATCGGCTCCTGACGCAGTCGCAGCACCCCGTCGCGGCGCTCGGCGAACAACCGCGCGCCGGGGGCGCCGCCGCCGACGGCGACCCCGCCCTGGCCGCGCCAGTCGGTGACCAGCGCGTCGACCGCGCGCAGTTGCAGGTCGGTCAGCCGGACCGCGCCGCCGGCCAGCAGCCAGCCGCGCAGCACCCGTCGCCGCACCGCCGTCGGCAGGCCGGCCAGCGCCGCCGCGGCGATCGGCTCGTCGAGGCCGGCCAGCGCCGCGGCGGCGGCGTCGTCGAGCACGTCGCCGTCCTCCTGCAGGGCGGCCGCGGTGCGGGCCAGCGCCTCGGCGACCCCGCCGCCGAGCACCTCCTCCAGCAGCGGCAGCACCTCGGTGCGCAGCCGGACCCGGGTGAAGCGCGGGTCGGTGTTGTGCGGGTCGGCCCACGGGGTCAGCCCCAGCTCGGCGCAGGCGGCGGCGGTGACCGCGCGGCGCAGGCCCAGCAGCGGCCGGCCCCAGGGCGGGGCCCAGGTCCGCATGCCGGCGATCGACCGCGGCCCGGAGCCCCGGCCCAGCCCCAGCAGCACCGTCTCGGCCTGGTCGTCGAGGGTGTGCCCGAGCAGCACCGGCCGGCCGCCCCTGCCGTCCTGCAGCGCGGCGTTGCGGGCGGTGCGGGCGGCGGCCTCCGGGCCGCCGGTCGCCCCGACGGTGACCGTCAGGATCTCCGCGGCCTGGCAGCCCAGCCCCAGCGCCTGCTCGGCGGCCCTCGCCGCGACCCGGTCCGACCCGTCCTGCAGCCGGTGGTCGACGATCAGCGCGACGGTCGGGCGCAGCGCCGCCGCGGCGGCGGTCAGCGCCAGCGAGTCCGCGCCGCCGGACAGCGCCACGCACCACGGCCCGTCGACGCCCGCCGCGAACCCGGCCACCGCCGCGCGCACCCGGGCGGCGGCGCTCACAGCACCCGGTCGATCCAGCGCCGCGGAACGTCGATCTCGTCGGGCAGCGGCAGGGTGTCCGGGCCGGTCCAGATCGCGTTGAAGCGCGCCACCCCGACCTGTCCGACGACGGCGTCGACGAACGCCTTGCCCCGGGTGTACTGGGCGATCTTGGCGTCGACCCCGAGCAGGGCGCGCAGCACCCGCTGGATCGGCGACTGTTGGCGGCCGCGGCGCCGGTCGAAGCGGGCCCGGATGGTGCCGACCGAGGGCACCGCGGCCGGGCCGACGCCGTCCATCACGTGGTCGGCGTGGCCCTCCAGCAGAGTGCCGAGCACCAGCAACCGGTCCAGGGCGGCGGCCTGCGGCTCGGCCGCCGCCGCGCGCAGCAGCCCGATCACGCCGTCCCGGCGGTCCCGGACGTAGTCGGCCAGCCGGCCCAGGACCGCGGTCACGTCGTCGCCGGCGTCGGCGGTCAGCACCGCCAGGGTGTCGGACATGTAGCCGGCCAGCCACGGATTCGCGGTGAACTGGACCCGGTGGGTGACCTCGTGCAGGCACACCCACAGCCGGAAGTCCTCGGGCCGCACCTGCAGCTGCCGCTCGACGGCGACGATGTTGGGGTACACCAGCAGCAGCTTGGGCCCGTCGGCGCCGAACGGGTCGTACTGGCCGAGGATGCCCGAGGAGATGAACGCCAGCACCGCGCCGGTCTGCACGCCGGCGATCCGGCCGGCGGCCGCCGCCGCCAGCCCGGCCAGCCCGCCCGGGCCGGGGCCCGGCTCGGCGCCCCCCAGCATGGCGCGCATGCCGCCGGCGGCCGCGCGGATCCACTGCGCCCGGTCGACGATGCCGGCCTCGGGCACCGGGCCGCCCGCCGACAGGCCGCTGACCTCGCGGACCAGCGGCTCGGCGCGCCGGGCGGCGTCGGCCAGCGCGGCGATCACCTGGCTGCGGGTGTAGTCGGAGATCGGCGGGCCGGGCCGGGCCAGCCGGGCGCCGAGCTCGGCGGCGATCGCCCAGTCCACCGCGCGCGCCGGGCTGGCCTCGGTCATGTGCAGCCGCAGGTCCGCAGCACCGCGGCCAGGTTGTCGATCGCGGTGCGGCCGGTCGGTCCGGCGCCGTTGGACAGGAAGGAGAAGGTCAGCACCCGCCCGGAGCGGTCGGTGACGACGCCGGCCAGCGCGTTGGTGCCGGTCAGCGAGCCGGTCTTGGCGCGCAACCAGCCGGCGGTGGCGCGGTTGGCGTCGCCCAGGAAACGGTCGCCGAGGGTGCCGCTGCCGCCGGCGATCGGCAGCAGATCCAGCATCGGGCGCAGCTGCGGGTGCTGCGAGCCGGTGGCCGCCGACATCACCTCGTCGAGGGTGGTGGCGGTCAGCCGGTCGTCGACCGACAGGCCGCTGCCGTCGCGCAGCACGGCGCCCTTGAGGTTGATGCCGATCCCGGTCAGGGCGGCGGTGACGGCGGCGACCCCACCGTTGAAGCTCAGCGGCTTGTGCAGCTCGGCGGCGACCTCGCGGCCGATCGCCTCGGCCATCACATTGTCCGAGGCGTTCATCATCTCGGTCAGCCGCTGCATCAGCGGCGCGGACTGCACCGAGGCCAGCTCGCGGCCGGTGGCCGGGCCGGGTGCGGTGGTGACGGTGTCCGGGTCGGCGCCCAGCGCGGCGGCCAGCGCGCGGCCGGCGTCCAGCGCCGGGGTCATCGACCGCTTGGATTCGACGGTGGTCGGCTGGACCCGGCCGCCGTCGATCATCACCGACTCCATCGGGGCGATGTCGCCGCCCTCGATGTCCTCCGGGTCCCAGCCCGGTGCCAGCTTCGGGCCGCTGTACAGCGAGGTGTCGACCTGCACGGCGGTCACCTTGATGCCGCTGCGGCGCACCTGATTGGCCAGGTCGGACATCCGGGCGGCGCCCCGGTACCAGGTCGGGGTGCCCGGCGCGGCGGTGGAGATGGTGGTGTCCCCGCCGCCCACCAGCACGATGACGCCGGGCTGGTCGGTTTGGTCGGCGGCCACCACCCGGGTGGTCAGCCGGTCCTCGCGGTCCAGCGTGAGCAGCGCGGCGGCCGCGGTCAGCGCCTTGTTGGTCGACGCCGGCTGCATCGGCACGTCGGCGCCCTGGGCCCACAGCTGCCTGCCGGTCAGCGCATCCGCGATCCGGCCGGTCAGCGCGCCGAGGTCCGGGTCGGCCAGCGGCCCGGCCAGCGCGGCGGCCAGGCCCTTGGTTGTCGGCATCGGCGCCGTCGCCGACACCGGGACGACGCCGGGGTCGGGGGTGATCGCGGCCGGGACCGGCGGCAGCGCGGCGTCGGGCGTGCGGTCCCCGTCGGCGAGCAGCGCGGCGACCATCACCGCCACCACGATCAGCGTCAGCACCACCGAGCCGAACGCGACGTAGCGGCCCCGGCGCCAGCGGTTGGGATGCATGGCATGCAGGGTATCGCCCCGGCCGCGCCGCGGGTCGGTGCGCGCGCCGTGGCGGGGGCGGGGTCTGGGCCGGCGGGCGCGGCCGCGATAAAGTTCCCGCCGAGCCTGTCCCAACCGAAGGAGCCGTGCGGCGTGGAATTCGACGTGACCATTGAGATCGCCAAGGGCGACCGCAACAAGTACGAGGTCGACCACGCCACCGGCCGGGTGCGCCTGGACCGCCACCTCTACACCCCGATGGGCTACCCGGCCGATTACGGCTTCATCGAGGACACCCTCGGCGAGGACGGCGACCCGCTGGACGCCATGGTGCTGCTGCCGCAGTCGGTGTTCCCCGGTGTGATCGTCGAGGCCCGCCCGATCGGCATGTTCAACATGACCGACGAGGCCGGCGGCGACGCCAAGGTGCTCTGCGTGCCGGCCGGCGACAAGCGCTGGGACCACATCAAGGAGATCACCGACGTGTCGAGCTTCGAGCTGGACGCGATCAAGCACTTCTTCGTGCACTACAAGGACCTGGAGCCGGGCAAGTACGTCAAGGCCGCCGACTGGGTCGGGCGCGACGAGGCCGAGGCCGAGATCCAGCGCTCCATCGAGCGCTTCAAGGCCACCGGGCACTGAGCCTTTTTGGGGCGCGGCCCCCTTTTGCCGCGCTCACCCTGGTACCCCCTTTTGGCGCGCTCGCCCTTGTAGCGCGGCCCCTTTTTGCCGTGAGCGCGCAACCTGGTACACCCGCGTCGGCGTGTCCCGTACCCAGGTGAGCGCTGGGCGCAACCACGCAGCGCCCGGCTCAGCGCCGCGCCATCCGGGTCTTGATCAGGCTCGCGATCATCGTGACGAACAGCGTCAGGATGATCACCGCCAGGCTCCACAGCGTCGGGATGTCCGGCACGTGCAGGCCCCGGCCGTCGTTGATGAACGGCAGGCTGTTCTCGTGCAGGGCGTGCAGGATCAGCTTGACGCCGATGAACCCGAGGATGACGGCCAGCCCCTGCGGCAGGTAGACCAGCCGGTCCAGCAGGTCCCCGATCAGGAAGTACAGCTGGCGCAGCCCCATCAGCGCGAACAGGTTGGCGGTGAACACCAGGTACGGCTGCTGGGTCAGCCCGTAAATCGCCGGGATGGAGTCCAGCGCGAACATCAGGTCGGTGCTGCCGAGGGCGAGGATGACCAGGAACATCGGCGTCATCAGCCGCTTGCCGTCCTCGTGCACCCACAGCCGCAGCCCGTCCCAGGTGTCGGTGAAGCTCAGCCGCTTGCGGGCAAACCGGACGACGGCGTTCTCGGTGTCGTCGCTGTGGTCGGAGTCGCGGCCCACCTTGATCGCGGTGTAGATCAGGAACGCGCCGAACGCGTAGAACACCCAGGAGTACCGCTCGATGGCGACCGCGCCGAGGGCGATGAAGATGCCGCGGAACACCAGCGCCAGGATGATGCCGACCAGCAGGGCCTCCTGCTGGTACTTCCGCGGCACCCGGAAGCTGGCCATGATGATGATGAAGATGAACAGGTTGTCGATCGACAGGCTGTACTCGGTGAGCCAGCCGGCGTAGAACTCCAGGCCGAACTGCCTGCCGTGAAAGTTCCAGACGAACGCGCCGAACGCCAGCGCCAGACCCACGTACACCGACAGGGCGACGCCGCATTCGCGCATCGTCGGCTCGTGCGGACGGCGGGCGATGACGATGACGTCGAACAGCAGGACGGCGATGGTCACGCTCAGCGTGATCGCCCATTCCAGGGTGGATACGTGCATACGAGAAGCCTCCGGTCGCGGAAATACGCCCGAGGTCTCTGCCGCCGGGCCGCCGTCGCGAACCCGACCCGCGGCACCGGTCTCCTGGTGGCAGTCGACGTGATGACGGCACCGCGGCGAAGGAATACTCCCCTCGCCCAACAGTGTGACAGCTGCGCCCGGCGCGGGGAAATCGTGGCCCGCGAGCCCCGGCATAGGATCGCGGTGTGACAGCTGAGGACGTGCGTGCCATTCCCGACCAGTACCGGCTGTCCGATCGCGCAACCCCGCCGCGCACCCTCGTCGACATCCTCTACGAGACCGCGGCGCGCTACCCCGACGCCGCCGCCATCGACGACGGCACCGTCCAACTGACCTACAGCGAACTGATCGCCGACATCGAGTCCAGCGTGGCCTGGATGGCCGCCCGCGGCATCGGCCGCGGCGACCGGATCGGCATCCTGATGCCGTCGGGCAGCTACTCGCTGTACGTGGCGATCCTGGCCACCCTGGCCGCCGGCGCGGCCTACGTTCCGGTCGACGCCGACGACCCGCCCGAGCGCGCCGAGCTGGTGTTCGGCGAGGCGCAGGTGGTCGGGATCATCACCGAAAAGGGCCTGGTCCGCGGACCCGGCTCGTCGCGCGGCTGGCAGGCCGGGCGGCCGCTGGGCCGCGACGACGCCTGGATCATCTTCACCTCCGGGTCCACCGGCACCCCCAAGGGTGTCGCCGTCACGCACCGCAACGCCGCCGCGTTCGTCGACGCCGAGGCGCAGATGTTCTGCCAGGACAACCCGCTGGGCCCCGACGACCGGGTGCTGGCCGGGCTGTCGGTGGCCTTCGACGCGTCCTGCGAGGAGATGTGGCTGGCCTGGCGGCACGGCGCCTGCCTGGTGCCCGCCCCGCGTTCGCTGGTCCGCAGCGGCATGGACCTGGGCCCGTGGCTGGTGTCGCGGGACATCACCGTGGTGTCCACCGTCCCGACGCTGGCCGCGCTGTGGCCGGCCGAGGCGCTCGAGCAGGTGCGGCTGCTGATCTTCGGCGGCGAGGCCTGCCCGCCGGAGTTGGCCGAGCGACTCGCCGCCGGCGAGGACAACCGGGAGGTGTGGAACACCTACGGCCCCACCGAGGCGACGGTGGTGGCCTGCGGTTCCCGGCTGGACGGGGAGAGCCCGGTCAGCATCGGGCTGCCGCTGCCGGGCTGGGACCTGGCCGTCGTCGACGCCGACGGCGTGCCGGTGGGCTACGGGCAGATCGGCGAGCTGGTGATCGGCGGGGTCGGTCTGGCCCGCTACCTGGACCCGGAGAAGGACGCCGAGAAGTACGCGCCGATGCCGACGCTGGGCTGGTCGCGGGCCTACCGCTCGGGCGATCTGGTCCGGCTGGAGCCCGACGGCCTGTACTTCCAGGGCCGCGCCGACGACCAGGTGAAGGTCGGCGGCCGGCGGATCGAGCTCGGCGAGGTGGACAACGCGCTGGTGCACCTGCCCGGGGTGTCCGGCGGGGCGGCGGCGGTCCGCAAGACCGCCAGCGGCACTCCCCTGCTGGTCGGCTACATCGCCTCGGCCGACCCGAACTTCGACCTGGCCGCGGCCCGCGCCGCGCTGGCCACCGCGCTGCCCGCGGCGCTGGTGCCCCGGCTGGTGCTGATCGACGAGCTGCCCACCCGAACCTCCGGCAAGGTCGATCGCGATGCGCTGCCCTGGCCGCCGCCCGGCGGCGCCGACAACGACGGCCCCGACCTGGGCGGCACCATGGGCTGGCTGGCCGAGCTGTGGCGCGATGTGCTCGGCGCCTCGATCGACGGTCCGGAGGCCGACTTCTTCGCCCTCGGCGGCGGTTCGCTGTCGGCGGCGCAGCTGGTCGCCGCGCTGCGCCGGCGCTATCCCGAGGTCACCGTCGCCCAGCTCTACGACCATCCCCGGCTCGGTTCGCTGGCCGGCTTCCTCGACGAGATGAACCCGGCCAAGGCGGTGGAGCCGCGGATCGTCGCGCCGACGCCGCGGCGCACCCAGTTCGCCCAGGTGCTGCTGTCCATCCCGCTGGCCACGCTGTCCGGACTGCAGTGGGTGACCTGGCTGGCGCTGCTGAACAATGTGGCCGCCGCGCTGACCCCGGTGCCGTGGCTGGCGCCGATCAGCTGGTGGTGGGTGACGATCGCGTTCCTGCTGTTCATCACCCCGGTCGGCCGGATGGGGATCGCCGCGCTGGCCGCCCGGACCATGCTGTCGGGCCTGCAGCCGGGCAGCTACCGGCGCGGCGGCTCCGAGCACCTGCGGGTGTGGATCGCCGAGCGGCTCGCCGAGGCGTCCGGCGCGGAGAACCAGGCCGGCGCGCCGTGGCTGGTCTACTACGCCCGCGCGCTGGGCAACCAGGTCGGCAAGGGCGTTGACCTGCACTCCGCGCCGCCGATCACCGGAATGGCGTCGCTGGGGCACCGCTGCTCGATCGAGCCGGAGGTGGACCTGTCCGGGCATTGGATCGACGGGGACCTGTTCCACGTCGGGCCGGTGATCGTCGGCAACGACGCCACCATCGGCACCCGCACCACCCTGCTGCCGGGCGCGGTGATCGGCAAGAACGCCGACGTCGCGCCGGGCTCCGGGGTGGTCGGCAAGGTGAAGAACAACCAGTTCTGGCGGGGCTCGCCGGCGGTGAAGTCCGGCAAGGCCCGGCACCCCTGGCCCGATCACCGCCCGCCGCGCGCCGTGCACTGGGTGCCGATCTACGGGATCACCTCGATGCTGCTGGCCGCGCTGCCGCTGGCCGCGCTGGCCGTCGGGCTGGCGATCCTCGGGTACGCGGTGCGCGCCACCGCAACCCTGCCCGAGGCGATGCTCGCCGCCGCCCCGTGGGTGCCGGTCGCCGCGCTGGCCTCGTTCGCGAGCTACGCGCTGCTGACGGTGCTGCTGGTGCGGCTGGCCTCGATCGGCCTGCGGGAGGGCTACCACCCGGTCCGCAGCCGCTGCGGCTGGCAGCTGTGGGCCACCGAGCGGCTGATGGACGCCGCCCGGAACTATCTGTTCCCGATCTACGCCGCGCTGCTGACCCCGCCGTGGCTGCGGCTGCTGGGCGCCAAGATCGGCCGCGGCACCGAGATCTCCACCGCGCTGCTGATCCCGAAGTTCACCGTGGTGGAGGACGGCGCGTTCCTGGCCGACGACACCTCGGTGGCCTCCTATGAGCTGGGCGGCGGCTGGATCCACGTGGCGACGGCGACGATCGGCCGCCGGGCGTTCCTGGGCAACTCCGGCATCACCCAGCCGGGCCGACGGGTGCCCGACGACGGGCTGGTCGCGGTGCTCTCGGCCACCCCGCGCAAGGCCAAGCGCGGCTCGTCGTGGCTGGGCAGCCCGCCGATGCGGCTGCGCCGTCAGCCCACCGACGCCGACGCGGTGCGCACCTTCCACCCGGCGCTGCGGCTCAAGATCGCCCGCTCGATCGCCGAGACCTGCCGGGTGATCCCGGTGATGGCGAGCTTCACGATCGGCGTCGCGGTGCTGGTGGCGCTGCAGTGGCTGGCACTGCGGTTCGGTTTCGCGGTGGCCGCCGCCGGGTGCGGGCTGGTGCTGCTTGCCGCCGGGGCGATCGCCGGGGTGATCGCGGTGGCGGCCAAGTGGATCACCGTCGGCCGGATCGGCACCGTCGAGCATCCGCTGTGGTCGTCGTTCGTGTGGCGCAACGAGGTGTCGGACACCTTCGTCGAGACGGTCGCCGCGCCGTGGTTCGCCCGCGCCGCCTCCGGCACCCCGGTGATGAACCTGTGGCTGCGCGGACTGGGCGCCTCGATCGGGCGCGGGGTGTGGTGTGAAACCTATTGGCTGCCCGAGGCGGATCTGGTGCGGCTGGGCGACGGGGCGACCGTCAACCGCGGCTGCGTGGTGCAAACCCACCTGTTCCACGACCGGATCATGCGGATGGATACCGTGGTGCTGGAGGACGGCGCGACGCTGGGCACGCACTGCGTGGCACTGCCGGCCGCCCGGATCGGCGCGGGCGCAACGGTGGGCCCGGCCTCGCTGGTGATGCGCGGCGACGAGGTCCCGCCGTCGACCCGCTGGCAGGGCAATCCGATTGCGCCGTGGCAGGTTTCGAAGAAGAAAAAGAAATGAGCAAGACGAAGAAGGCGCCGGTCATCGACCCCTACCTCCCGGGGGTCGGCAACTTCGGCTACCGGGTGTCGCGCTACGAGTTGGCGCTGGACTACAAGGTCGCGATCAACCGGCTGGAGGGGACGGTGACGATCACCGCCGTCACGCTGGCCTCACTGTCCAGTTTCTCACTGGATCTGTCTGCGGCACTACGGGTTTCGAAGGTACTGGTTAACGGTAAGGCGCCCAAGGACTTCCGGGCCGCGCGGGACAAGCTGAACATCACCCTGGCCGCGCCACTGCCGGCCGGCGCGGCATTCACCGTGACGGTCCGCTATTCCGGCTCGCCGCGACCGCTGCAAACCCCCTGGGGTGAGGTCGGTTTCGAGGAGTTGGAGGAGGGTGCGCTGGTCGCCGGGCAGCCCAACGGGGCGTCGTCGTGGTTCCCGTGCGACGACCACCCGAGCGCCAAGGCCAGCTATCACATCCAGATCAGCGCGGAAAGCCCGTACCGGGTGGTGTCCAACGGCGAGCTGGTGTCCCGCAAGGCGCGGGCCGGGCGCACCACCTGGGTCTACGAACTGCCCGAACCGACCTCGGCCTATCTGGTCACCCTGCAGATCGGCATGTACGAGACGGTGCGGATCCCCAAGTCGCCGGTGCCGATGCAGGCGGTGCTGCCGGCCCGGCTCAAGCGCAGCTTCGCGGTCGACTTCGACAAGCAGCCGCAGATGATGCAGCTGTTCACCACGCTGTTCGGGCCCTACCCGCTGTCCTCGGGGTACACCGTGGTGATCACCGACGATTCGCTGGAGATTCCGCTGGAGGCCCAGGGGGTGTCCATCTTCGGCGCCAATCACTGTGACGGCAGCCGGGATTCGGAGCGGCTGATCGCCCACGAGATGGCGCATCAATGGTTCGGCAACAGCGTGACGGTGCGGCATTGGCGCGACATCTGGCTGCACGAGGGCTTCGCCTGCTACGCCGAATGGCTGTGGTCCGAGCACGCCGGCGGGCTGTCGGCCGGGGACCTGGCCCGGCGCTATCACCGCAAGCTGACCGACGCCCCCGCCGACCTGCTGCTGGCCGACCCGGGCCCGGCCGACATGTTCGACGACCGGGTGTACAAGCGCGGGGCGCTGACCCTGCACGTGCTGCGCTGCGAGATCGGCGACGAGAACTTCTTTGCGCTGCTGCAGGATTGGACGACGCGCTACCGGCATTCCTCGGTGGTGACCGACGATTTCCTCGGCCTGGCCGCCAAGTATCACCGCTCGTCGCTGCGCTGGCTGTGGGACGCCTGGCTGTTTTCCCGGCCGGTGCCGCCGCTGGACGCGCCGTGATCACCGCCGGTTCGCGACTGGCCGCGCGGTGACCGGACCCGCCACCCGGTCCAGCGTGGCCCGCGTCGGGGTGGCCACCGCGGTGACCGCGGTGTGCGGCTATCTGGTGCTGTACCTGGCCGCCCGCGATCTGGAGCCGGCCGGGTTCTCCATCTTCGGGGTGTTCTGGGGCGCGTTCGGGCTGTTCACCGGGGCGGCCAACGGGCTGCTGCAGCAGAGCACCCGGGAGATCCGGCTGGCCGGGGCTGGGGGTTCTTCGGGGGTGGCACTGCGGTCGGCGGGCACGGTCGGCGCTCCGGCGGGCGCGGTCACCCATCCGATGCGGGTGGCCGCCGGGGTCGGGCTGGTGTCCGGGCTGCTGATCGTCGGGACCGCAATCGGCTGGGCCGGGCACGTTTTCGTCGAGCACACCGTGCTGTCGGTGCTGCTGCTGGCGGTGGGGCTGGCCTGTTTCTGCCTGCACGCAACACTTTTGGGGGTGCTCGCCGGGGACAACCGGTGGACCCAGTACGGCGCGCTGATGGTGACCGACGCCGGCATCCGGGTCGCGGTCGCGGTGGCGACGGTGCTGATCGGGTGGGGCCTGGGCGGTTTCCTGTGGGCGACGGTTGCCGGGTCGGTGGCCTGGCTGCTGCTGCTGCTCGCCTCGCCGATCACCCGGCACGCCGCGGGGCTGGTGGCCCACGAGACGCCCCGATCGTTTCTGCGCGGGGCCTCGCACGCGGTGGCCGCGGCCGGCGCCAGCGCCATCCTGGTGATGGGTTTCCCGGTGCTGCTGCAGGCCACCTCCGGTGAGCTCGGCGCGACCGGCGGCGTGGTGATCCTGGCGGTGACGCTGACCCGGGCGCCGCTGCTGGTGCCGCTGACCGCCATGCAGGGCAACCTGATTGCGCATTTCGTCGACGAGCGCGGGCATCGGCTGCGGGCGCTGATGCGGCCGGTGACGCTGGTCGCGGTGATCGGCGGGCTGGGTGTGGTAGCCGCCTACCTGACCGGGCCGTGGCTGATGCGGGCCGGTTTCGGCCCGGAGTACGTGGCCCCCGGGGCACTGCTGGGTTGGCTGACCGCCGGCGCGGTGGCGATCGCGGTGCTCACCGTGACCGGCGCCGCGACGGTGGCCGCCGCGCTGCACCGGGCCTACTCGCTGGGGTGGGTCGGGGCGACCGTCGCGGCGGCGCTGCTGTTGATGCTGCCGCTGGAACTCGAGCAGCGGACCGTGGTGGCGCTGGTGTGCGGGCCGCTGGTGGGGATCGCGGTGCACCTGGGGGCGCTGGCGCGGACCTAAGGGTTCAGCGCGAGGAACCAGGCCAGGTGGTAGTTCGCCGCGCGTGCACGTCCGGCGGCCAGCGCCCCGATGCAGGCCAGGAGCTGCCAGTTGCCCACGGCGGCCGGATCGGGGTGCGGGTAGCCGGCGAGCACCGCGGCCGCCGCGGCGCCCAGATGCTCACGCAGCAGCGCCATCTCACTGTCGAGCACCCCGGTGCCGGCGGCGACCGCCCGGGCCAGGGTGTGCGCCAGCCGGGGCAGCCCGTCCCGCCACTGGGTGGCGCTGCCGAGTTGCCAGCCCAGATCGTCGATCGGCGGGGCAGACACCGGGCGGGTGGACAGGTTGACCGGTTCGCCGCCCTGGCGAATGTGCTGGCCCGGCAGGTGGGTAACCGCGCGGACGGCCGCGCCGAGCAACTCCTCGATCCCGCCGCGGCGTGGTCGCGGGTCGAGAACCGATGCCGTTGCCGGGATCTCGATGCCGGGAGGCAGCCAACCGCTGGCCAGGTCGGTGACGACGACGGTGCTGCCGTCCGGGTGTTCCCCGATCGCCCAGGCCAGCAGTGGCTGTTGGCGGGCGACGGCGTTGAGGAGTCGCCGCAGATGCTCGGTAGCCGCCTGCTCCTCGCCGAGTGCCCCGATGGTCGCGCCGGTGGCGACTGCGAAGGCCGCGGCGGTGGGCGCTGGGACCTGGGTTTGGGCTTGGGCTGCTGTAGCCGCGAGCGGGTTCGGGGTGACGGGTTGCCGGACGACGGCGGGCTGGTTGATGAGGCCGTGGCCGGCTGCCGGTCCCACCGCCGCTGCCGCCGGCAGCGCCGGCGGCAGCGGCGGTGGGAGTGCGGGGGCGGCGGGGCGCAGGTCCGAGCCGTAGGTCGGCAGCACCGCGGGTGCCGGCGGTGGTGTTGGCGCCATTGGGGCGGGAGGCACTACGGCAGCCGGCGGCGCCTGCCCGAGCACCACCGGCTGGTAGCTGTTCTCTGCCGGTGCCGCTGGCCCCGGCGGCGCAGCCGCGTACTCCACGTGCCCCGGCTCGACGGGTGGCAGCGGCGGCGGCGTTGGTGTCGGCATCGGCGCGACGGGCGACGGGTGGACCGGGAGCGCCGCCGAGGCGGCCTCACCCGTGGCGATCGACATTGGCGTGCCCGTGCGCATGCCCTCGGTGAAGTTGTCGACGAGGCCTTGGGGGGTGAGGGCGGGCGGGAGGGGCGGGGCGGTCCCTGGCAATGGTGACCCGGTACCAAACTGCAAGTTCTGCACGGGTACCGGCCCATTCTGAACTTCGAATCTGCTAACCGGGGGTGCGAGCGTGATGGAGTTTCCGGGCAGAGTATTCGAGGTCAGCCCATCCCGCGAGGTAGCTACAGGTCCGCCAGAAGCGAACTGAAAATCTCCAGGTATCCCTGCAGCAAGGGAATCCCCTAATCGATCTGGAGTCAGGTCGCGCGGACGTCCACCCCCGACTATTGGCGCTTCAGAGGGCAACTCTGGGGCAACCGATACGCCCTGCCCAGGCTGCTGAACATCAGAGCCTGGAGAAGCGGACCACGAATCCCCCACACCTGAACTCAGCCCTGGCGAGTCACCAATGCCATCTACAGAATCCGCACTTTCAAGATATTGTTCAACAAATTTTCGGATTTCCTGCTCACCGGCACGCCCTGAGGCCCGATCCGGATTGAGTCCACCCATCGTGGCAAGCTCACGCAGCAACGGGCCTCCCTGCAGTTCAGAAATTGATTGCGCATCCTGCATAATCGTCTGGGCGGCGAGACCGGCCGCATGGTCGGACTGGTTTTGATACCGCAGGATCACGTCTAGAATTTTTGAGACTTTCATCCCATTTTCTGACTTCGATTTTTGAATCTCAGATATCTCTTGATTACCCCTTTCTGCATAATTTGTTAGGCCAGCTCGAAGATTTTCGATCGCGTCCAGCGCCCGAGAATAAGCCTGCCCCTTGGACCGACTGACGTCCGCTATAGCCAAAGCATCAACCTGTGCTGACCGTAACGCGGAGCGCATGTCATCAGCTGTGACGCCCTGCTGATCAACCAGCGGACCTTCTACCGCCCGCTGCAATGTCGCCGCAAACGTCCGAAACTCTCCTTCAGTGACACTTCTGTTGGTGTGTGCGAGGTTCAACGCGGCAACAGTAGACGAACTCGGCCATTGTCGGCCAATCAGCAATGGCGTCCACTGACCCGGCGGATAATCAGTCATGCCGATCAACCCACCCGCAGGGTCGCACCTATCGAGGGCCTGGGCCACATGATTTTCTCAAGACATCTTTTTTCTCAACGAGATCCGACTTCGCAGAGCCATACGCTTGGTCGCTTTGCGAAGTTCCAGACAACGTTAAAATTGCCATTTTCAACGCCGCCCCCGAGAAGGCGTCAACATCGTCGACAAGATCGACTGGCGCAGGGGGGTCGAGACTGCGCTCAATTGAGGCACTGCCTGTAACTAGCGCTAGCCGGGAATTTGCAGCATATGCGTACTTCAACGATAGATCATCCCCCGCTTCCGCCTGCGACGTCACGCTGATCGCCGTCCACGCTTCCTCAAACGCCGCGCACACCTTCGCCGTCGCCGCGGCAACCTCCTCGTCGCTGTAGGTCGGCGCGGCAACAGGATCGGGAACCACCGGCCGGAACCAACCGATCACGCCGAGGATGCAGGCCAGGAACGCCACCAGGAGCGCGACCCGCGCAGTCCAACGCGACGGCCCGGACCCCCTGGCCGGAGCCGACGCCCAACCCGGAACACCCGCGGGCGGTGGCGGCAACGACGCCATAGGAAAAGCGTAGCCCTCCAAACGGAATGCGCTATTCGGTTCGGCACGATCCCGTCGATGCTGGGAAGTCGCTGTGAGTCCGGCGTTGCCGCAGGTCGCCGCGCGTATTGACGGGCCAAGCACGTACGCTGATTGGATCGACGAGTCGTACCACCATGCCTGGATCATCATGCCCGCCTTCAACGAGGCGAGCGTCATTGCCGACGTGATCGGCAACCTGCGCGCGACCTTTCCCAACGTCGTCGTCGTCGACGACGGCAGTCACGACGACACCCCGGCCCTGGCCCGGCAGGCCGGCGCGCACGTCGTCACCCACCCGGTGAACCTCGGCCAGGGCGCGGCGATCCAGACCGGCGTCGAGTACGCCCGCAAGCGTCCCGGCGCTCAGGTGTTCGCCACTTTCGACGCCGACGGCCAGCATCAGGTGCGCGATGTCGTCGCGATGATCGAGCGGCTCGGGCACGGCGACGTCGACATCGTGGTGGGCACCCGCTTCGCCGCCGGCCCGCCAACCGGCGTCCCGATCCTCAAACGGATCGTCCTCAAGACCGTCGCCGCACTGAGCCCGACCAGCCGCAAACTCAAACTGACCGACGCACACAACGGCCTGCGGGTGTTCAACCGCACCGTCGCCGGCGACCTCGACATCACCGTCAACGGGATGGGTCACGCCAGCGAGTTCATCGCGCTGATCCTCGAAAACGGTTGGCGGGTGGCCGAACAACCCGTCGAAATCCTCTACACCGACTACTCGATGTCCAAGGGCCAGCCGCTGCTCAACGGCATCAACATCGTGTTCGACGGCTTCCTGCGCAAGAGGCTGCCGCGATGAACTGGATCCAGATCCTGCTGATCGGCTCGATCGTCGCGCTGCTGTTCTACCTGATGCGGTCGCGCTCCAGCGCCAAGAGCCGCGCCTGGGTCAAGGTCGGCTTCCTGCTGTTCGTCATCGCCGCGATCTGGGCGATCCTGCGCCCCGAAGACACCACCACGCTGGCGCGCCTGCTCGGGGTCACCCGCGGCGCCGACCTGATCACCTACGTGCTGACCATCGTGTTCATCTTCACCACGATGAGCACCTACATCAGGTTCCGGGACCTGGAGGTCAAGTATGCGCGGCTGGCCCGGGCCGTCGCGCTGCAAAACGCCCAGGTCCCCGCCGACGACGCCTGACGACGGGCCCCGAGCCGCGGATTCATGCACAGCCCGGTCACAACTGAAGTGCCGCGGCGCGGCATCGTCGGCACAGTCGGCACCATGGACGAGGTATTCATCGGGGGCGCCGAACGCCGCGAGAACAACGTCACGGCCTATCAGCTGACCAACCACCACCTTCGCCTGCTGCCCAATGTGTACCTGCGCGCCGGCAGCACCCCCACCGCGATGCACCGGGTGCGCGCGGCGTGGCGCTGGTCCCGGGGACGCGGGACGATCGCCGGATACTCCGCGGCGCTCCTGCACGGCAGCAAGTGGATCGACGCCGACCAGCCCGCCGAGCTGATCTACACCAACCGGCACCGGCACCCGGGGGTCGTCGTCCACAGCGATCGGCTCCGCGACGGGGACACCATGACGCTGCAGGGCATGACGGTCACCACGGTCGCCCGCACCATCCTCGACCTGGCCTGCTGGTACCCGCGGGACGAAGCCGTCAAGGCGATCGATGCGCTGCTGCAGGCAACCAAGACGACGCCCGCCGCGGCGTTGGTGCTCGCCGGGCAGTCCCCGCGCCGGCGTCGCATCGCCGAGGCCCGCCGCACCCTGGCGCTGGTCGACGGCGGCGCGCAGTCGCCGAGGGAGACCTGGCTGCGGTTGGCGCTGGGCCGGATGGGATTTCCGCCGCTGCAGACGCAGATCCCGGTCTACGACGAGTACGACGAATACGTGTACGCCTACCTCGACATGGGCTGGCCGCAGTGGAAGATCGCCATCGAGTACGACGGCGACCACCACCGCACCAATCGAGGGCAGTTCCGAACCGACCGCCGACGCATCGCTCGGCTGGAGCACGACGGCTGGATCGTCATCCGGGTGACCAGCGACGACAGTGAATCCACCATCGCCGGCTGGGTGAACGAGGCGCTCGCCAAGCGCCGGAGCTGAATCGAGGGCGACGGGGGTTTCGGCGGGTTCGGGTTGCGGGACGTGCGCGCGACGGGGGTTTCGGCGGCGACGGCGGGGTGCTGCAGCAGTTCGACGGCACACACGCATCGCGGGCCCCAGTTGATATCACGCGCCACAGGCTCGAAGGCCTGCTCCCGTCGTGTGTGAAAATATTTTCACAGTCGAGCGCGAGAGTGAAAATATTTTCACACACCACGCGGGGGCGGCCGAAACAGCCACTCACGCAGCCACATCCGACGCGGATGACGGCCGAAACTGCCGGGAAGCAGCACCAATCGTGGGGGCGGCGGCCGAAACAGCCGGGAAGCAACACAAATCGTGGGGGCGACGGCCCGAAATGGCCGCTCAGGCAGCCACATACGACGGGGCGACAGCCGAAACTGCTGAGGAAGCGGCACATGCGTGGGTACGACGGCCGTAACAGCCACACCCGAAGAAGCCCCTACCCCAGCCCGCGGAAGTACTCCACCGTCCGGGCGATCCCGTCGGGCAGCGACACCTTGGGCGCCCAGCCCAGCACCGCGGCCGCTCGGGAGCTGTCCAGGCACGATCGCCGCAGGTCCCCGAGCCGCGGCGGGCGAAACTGCGGGTCGTCCGGCGCCCCGGCCGCGCGCGCGACCGCGGTGTGCAGCGCCCGGTCCGAGGTCTCGATCCCGGTGCCGATGTTGAACCGCTGCCCGTTGCCGGCCCCGGCGCCGGCCTTCACGAAGGCGTCGACCACGTCGTCGACGTAGACGTAGTCGCGGGTGTTGGAGCCGTCGCCGAACACCGTGGTGGGCGTGCCCTCCAGCAGCGCCCGGGTGAAGATCGCGACCGCCCCGGCCTCGCCGTGCGGGTCCTGGCGCGGCCCGTAGACGTTGGCCGGCGCGATGTGCGAGCACGCCAACCCGTACAGGTGCCCGAAGGTCTGCAGGTAGAGCTCGCCGCACACCTTCGACGCCGCGTACGGCGAACGCGGGTCCACCGGCACCGTCTCGGACACCGGGAACGACGACGGCACCCCGTAGATGGAGCCGCCGGAGCTGGTGTGCACCACCTTGCGCACCCCGGTCTGGCGCGCGGCCTCGGCGACCCGCAGGGTGCCGGTGACGTTGACCGTCGCATCGAAGGCCGGGTTGGCGACCGAGGCCCGCACGTCGATCTGGGCGGCCAGGTGGAACACCACGGCGGGGCTGAACTCGGCGAACACCGCCACCAGGTCGGCCTCGGCGATGTCGGCCTCGACGAAGAAGAACTCCGGGTGCTCGGCGAGATGTTCGAGGTTGCGGGCCCGGCCGGTGGCGAAGTTGTCCACCCCGACGACGGAGTGCCCGTCCGCGAGCAGCCGATCGACCAGCGTCGACCCGATGAACCCGGCCGCGCCGGTGACCAGTGCACGCACCGTGCCACAGTACCCAGCGGGCCCGGTCCGGGCAGCAAAGATTCAGCGCGGTCGATACTCTGGGACACCGTGACCTGGCTAGTGACCGGCGGCGCCGGATACATCGGTGCGCACGTGGTGCGTGCGCTGCGGGCCGACGGCATCGCGGTGGTGGTGATCGACGACCTGTCGACCGGTCTGCCGCAGTTCGTGCCCGACGACGTCCCGCTGGTCCGGGCGAACCTGCTCGACGGCGACGCGGTGCGCGCCACCCTGGCCGAGCACGACGTCGTCGGCGTCATTCACATCGCCGGATACAAGTACGCCGGCGAATCGGTGACCCGGCCGCTGCACACCTACACCCAGAACGTGTCGGCGATGGTGACGCTGCTGGCGGCGATGGCCGACGCCGGGGTCGACAAGTGCGTGTTCTCCTCCAGCGCGGCGACCTACGGCACCCCCGACACCGAGCTGGTCGACGAGTCCACCCCGACCCGGCCGGAGTCCCCGTACGGGGAGAGCAAGCTGATCGGCGAGTGGCTGCTGCGCGACGTCGCCGCGGCCGGCGCGTTCCAGCACACCAGCCTGCGGTACTTCAACGTGGTCGGCTCCGGGTCCGACGAGCTGTTCGACGTCAGCCCGTTCAACCTGTTCCCGCTGGTGTTCGACATGCTGTTCCACGGCCGGACCCCGCGGATCAACGGCACCGACTACCCGACGCCCGACGGCACCTGCGTGCGCGACTACATCCACGTCGCCGACCTGGCGATGGCGCACGTCGCGGCCGCCCGGCGGCTGCAGAGCGGCCAGCCGGTCGAGCCGGTCTACAACCTGGGCAGCGGCTCGGGCACCTCGGTGCGCGAGATCATGACCGCCATGCGCGAGGTCACCGGGATCGACTTCGAGCCCGAGATCGCGCCGCGCCGGCCCGGCGACCCGGCCCGCATCGTGGCCGCCGGCGAGCTGGCGGCCCGCGACCTGGACTGGCGGATGCGGCATTCCCTGACCGACATGGTGGCCAGCGCCTGGCACGCCCGGCAGCGGGCGGGAGACGCATATCCGGGCTAGCAATCTGAACCGGGTCGCGCTGGCCGCCGCCGTGCTGATCGCGGTGCAGCTGTCGGTGCGCGCCGTGCTGGCCTTCGGCGGCTACTTCTACTGGGACGACCTGGTGCTGGTCGGCCGGGCCGGCACCCAGCCGCTGCTGTCGGCGGGCTACCTGTTCGACGATCACGACGGGCACGTGATGCCCGGGGCGTTCCTGCTCGGCGGGCTGATCACCCGGGCGGCGCCGCTGGTGTGGGCCGGCCCGGCGTTGAGCCTGGTGCTGCTGCAGTTGCTGGCGTCGCTGGCGTTGCTGCGGGCGCTGTGGGTGATCCTGGGCTGGCGGCCGGTGCTGCTGGTGCCGTTGACGTTCGCGCTGTTCACCCCGCTGGGGGTTCCGTCGTTCGCGTGGTGGGCCGCGGGGCTGAATGCGCTGCCGCTGCAGGCCGCGCTGGCCTGGGTATGCGCGGAGGCGATCCTGTTGGTGCGCACCGGGAATCGTCGGCACGCGATCGGCGGGGCGCTGGTATTTCTGGGCGGCCTGCTGTTCTTCGAGAAGTCGGCGGTGATCCCGTTCGTGGCGTTCGCGGTGGCCACGCTGCTGACCTATGTGCGGTCCGGCGGCGGTCTGTGGCCGGCGGCGCAGAGCGTGTGGCGCCGCGGCCGGGCGTTGTGGGTCACGTTGCTGGCGATCACCGCGGGGTGGATCGGGCTGTACATTTCGGTGGTCGATCAGGGCCGGTGGAGCACCGACCTGCCGATGACGTGGCGGCTGCTGCAGCGCTCGTTCACCCACGGCATCGTGCCCGGCCTGGTGGGCGGGCCGTGGGATTGGCAGCGCTGGGCGCCGGCCTCGCCGTGGGGGGTGCCGCCGACGGCGGTGATGGTGCTCGGCTGGGTGGCGCTGACAGCGGCGGTGGCGGTGTCGCTGGCCCGCAAGCAGCGACTGGCGCCGGTGTGGCTGGTGGCGCTGGGCTATTCGGTGGCGTGTCAGATCCCGATCTATCTGATGCGGTCCTCGCAGTTCACCGCCCTGGAGTTGGCGCAGACGCTGCGGTATTTCCCGGACCTGGTGATGGTGCTGGCGCTGCTGGCCGCGGTCGGGTTCTGCGCCCCGAACCGGCCGTCGGCGCACCGACTGGACGCCTCGCCGGCCCGCACCCTGGCGGTGGCCGGGGTGCTGGCGGCGTTCCTGGCCTCGAGCCTGTATTCGACGGCGACGTTCCTGACCAGCTGGCGCGACAACCCGACCCGCGGGTATCTGCAGAACGCCCGGTCGACGCTGGCCGCCGCGCGCGCCGACTCCGATGCCCCGCTGCTGGATCAGGAGGTCGACCCGATGATCCTGCAGCGCATGCAGTACCCGGAGAACCTGGCCAGTCACCTGTTCGCGCTGCTGCCGCAGCGCCCCGAGTTCGCCCCGGCCACAACGAAATTGCGGATGTTCGACTCCGCCGGCCGGCTGCTGGAGGCGAAGGTGACCTGGGTGCGGACGCTGTTGCCCGGCCCGGTGCCCGAGTGCGGCTACCTGGTGCAGACCGAGGCGCCGGTGCGCATGCCGCTGGACGGCCCGCTGCTGCCGTCGGACTGGACCACCGAGATCAACTACCTGGCCAACTCCGAGGGTTCGCTGCTGATGTCGCTCGAGGAGGGCACCGAGGTGAAGGTGCCGGTGCATCCGGGCCTGAACCGAGTGTTCGTCCGGCTGCCGGGGGCCGGGCAGGCGATCACCGTGCGGGCCAACACCGCCGCGCTGGCGGTGTGCCTGGCCTCGGGGCCGCTGGGCTACCTGGCGCCGCTGTAGCGGTACCCACCGGCCGGGACCGCCGAACGCAGCAGCGGGGCGATGCCCGTCGGCACCGCCCCGCTCCCGTCGTCTCGGCTACGACTGGTCGCCGGAGTCCTTCTTGGAGAAGGTCTTTTTCACCGTCTCCCGAACCTTCTTGACGCCGTTCTCCAGGTCCTGCCCGGCCTGCTTGACGCGGGCCATCACCGCCTCGCCGGCCTTCTTGCCCGCCGAGTCCAGCTTGAGGCTGCCGACGTCCTTGGCGATGCCCTTGACCTCGTTGACGCGCTTCTTCACGCTGCTGTTCTCGCCGGTGAGGAGCTTCTCGGTCTGCTTGGACAGCTGCGCCCGCAGGTCCGTGCCCGAGTCGGTGTCCGCGGTCCTGAGCGACGTCGTCGTGACGGACGGGGTGTAGCCGGATTCACCCGGCAGGATGCCGTTCTTATCCACGGTGTCGGCGCCGACGAGACCGGCGACACCCACCCGGACCTGGTTGCGCAGGCCCAGCATCTCCTTGTTCCGGAACTTCAGCAGCGCACCGTCCTGGGACGTTTCGACGCCCCGGATGTAGTCGGTGCCCCCGCCGAGCGACTCCGGCAGGATCGTCGCGACACCGTCGATGCCGGAGTCGATCGCCCACTGCGGCCCGTCGACGATGTCGCGGGCGATCTTGTACACGTTCTCCGCGCTCTCCCCGGACACGACGGCCTCGGTGAGCTTCACCAGCGCCATCGGGATCTGAACGGCCAGGCTGGCGCTGTCGATGCTCGACTTGAGCAGCAGGTTCGATGCGGTCCAGGCGTAGTTCGTATCGCCAAGCGTGCCGTCGGGGACCACGCCCAGGCTGTCCGCAATCCCGTTGCGGAGTTCGGTCTGCGCGGCCTGGACCTGGTTGCGGAACTTCATGATCTCGCCGTCGCCCGCGGTCGTCGACGTGTCGTGGTCGGTGCCCCCGCCGATCCCGGCCGGCAGGCCATTGGCGACGGCCTCGAACGTCGGATCCAGGACGTACAGCGGCATGTCGATGACCTGCCGGGTCTGCGAGTACAGCCGCTGGGTGTCGCCGCCGACGGCAGCGAGCACCATCACGGCCGGCACCAGCGGCGCCTGGCGGATCTGCTCCAGCAGGCGTCCGGCCGTCACCGACAGCAGCGATTCCGGCGACGCGGTCGGGCTGAACGCGGCGGTCAGTGCAACGGACTGGTCACTGGCCCGCAGCGCCATGGTGTCGCCGTTGGTCGCGGTGATCGGTGTCACGGCAAGCAGGCCGGCCCCCACGATGGCCACACCGGCGGTGGCGAGTGGTCGCGCGTTGGTCCTCATTGTTTCCCCCTCGGATTGATCCTTGATTGACTCCCCGAGGCACGCTAACTGAACTTTTCCTGAGATATTGCGACGTAAGTCGAGCTATTGTCGTACGCAAGAGCGCCGCCCCTTCTGAGCAGCGACTTTCGCCAGGAATCGGCCAGAATTCGGGCGCCCCGGCTGGCGGCCCGGCGATCCGGTAGCCGGGGACGCCGGGCAGCATGTCCCATCCACCCAGCTCACGTGGCTTGACCAGCCTCCTTGGCGGCACATCGGCGCCCCGAGCCGCGGGAGCAGAGATGCGCGGGCAATGTCCGCAGGCCGTTCACCGGCATCCGGGCAACCCGCGAGCCCCACCCACGCCGGCCACAAAGTGGGTGAATCTCCTGAGTTTTAGCTGTGCCGGGCGGCGCCTGCCCCGGGTTTCGCTCAACGGTGGCCGCCGCCGACGCCAACCGGCCCGACCAGCCGGCGAATGTGCCGTGGCAGAATACTGAGCATGTCTAACTTCCGCGCCCAGGGCCTCGCAGTGTTCCGCGAGATGCTGCCGGGCCTGCTGCCCGACGACGACGCCGACGTCGACTTCGCCGCCAAGTCCGACTTCGCCCCCGAGCTGATGGACATCGGGGTGGAGTCGATCTTCGGCCGGCTGTGGAGTCGGGACGGCCTGTCACGACGGGACCGCTCGCTGGTGACCCTGGGCATCCTGATCGCGCTCGGCGCCGAGAACGAACTGGAGTCGCACTTTGCGATCGCGCTGCGCAACGGGCTGACCAAGGATGAACTCGCCGAGGTGGTCTACCACTCCACCGGCTACGCCGGCTTCCCGGCGGCCAACACCGCCAAGGACGCCGCGATCAAGGCGTTCGAGCGCTAACCAGCCATCGAAAGCCCAAGTGCCCCCGCCATTTCGGCGAGGGCACTTGAGCTTGGCTGGGTTGGTCAGGCCGCGTCCTGCCCGGTGACCTTCTTCACGGTCTTCTCGACCTTCTTGGCCCCGTCGTTCAGATCCTTCGCCACCTGAGTAACGCGTTCCTTGGCGTTCCCCGTCACGGTCTTGACGACGTTCTCGGGCTTGCCCGACTTCACCGCGCCGACGAGCCGGTCGGCGCGGGTCTTCTCGGCGGCCAGGTTGCCCTTGACCTTCCCGAGGGATTCCTTGATTCGGGCTCCGTCACCGACACCCTTGAGCGCCGCACTCGGATCCTTTAGTGCCGCCGCGACCTCTTTCGCATCGTTTGACAACTTGCTGTCGCTAAGCAGTGTTTTCCCGCCAAGGGCTGCGAGCGCATCCTTCGCGGACGACGGCTCCGGATCGGAGGCGACGCGGAGTTGCTGCGTCTGAGAGCCGGCCAAACCACCGGTCAGGCTCTCGAAGGCCCGCGTCACCACACCCGGGATCCCACCGTCATCCAGTCCGCTGGTGAGATCGTTAACCTTGCGGTTCGCATCCCACAGGTACGGACTCACATCAACCTTGCCGCCGACGACACCCCGGGCTGCCAGCAGGAGACCGTTGACCTGACCGGATGCCGTGTCCAAGGTCTCGGCCACAGGACCCAGAGCTTCTTGGCCGCTATTGATCAGCTGATTGATCGGCCCCTTCACCGCATCAATGCCGTTGTTGACCGCTTCGGAGACACTGAGCAGAAGTTCATTGTCGTTGATGAACTCGCCCGCGTTCCAGCCCCACAGGTTGTACTTGTAGGCCGCCGGGTTGAGCAGGCTGTCCTGAATGCCCGAGATCGTGGAATCGAACACTGTTTGCGGAATCTCGAACCGTTGCGCCCAGTTGAGGTAGTCCGGCAAGAGGAAGAGGTCGGTCTGTTCCGCAGCACCCGCGGCGATTCCAGCTGTGGTGCGCGCAAATTCGAGAACTCCGTCACCGTCGACGTCGGTGACCTTGACGTCTTTGTATCCGGCGTCCACCATCTGGGTGAGGACGTTCTCGAACGAGTCCACGATCGGAGTGGAGACGGTTGCACCCGTGTAGCCGAGCAGGCGCGGCAGAACGTGGAACGGTTCCAACAGCGGAAGGTTTCCGGAGTCGTAGGTGATATAGGTGGCGTCACCGGCGAACGGGAAGTCAATCTCGAGGCCGACCGAGTCGCCAATGGCGCCGAGCACATCGCCGAGCACTCCGTCCACCGCGTCACCCACCACCTCAAGCTCCGTCCCCTGCAGAAGCAGCGAGCTACCCTGCCCACCGGTCGGATCCAGGGTCACCTGCGCCGCATCCATCAGTGCATTCACCACGCCGGGGTAAATCATGTCGCCGATCGCACCCCCGGCCGTGGACAAGTCGGCCGGCAACAGGTACGTCGGCATCACGACGCCGGCAACGGAATTCGCCCAAGCCAGCGGATTCATTGACGACGGGGCGTCGGAGACCAGATCGTATTTCCACCCGATATCGGTAATGCTGATGTTGAGAACCTTGGTCGCCAAGCCGGAATCATTGGACTCTGCATCCTCGTTTGTAAAACTACCGGCCTCAGGGTTGCTGAAGTTCAGCCCCACCAAATCACTGATCGGGGTAACCAACGCCATCAGGCCGCCCCCGGGCCGAGACGGGTTACGTAGCAACACGGCGACTACCCCGGTCACTCCGTTGTGATCGTCACCCCACAGTTCACTGTCGGACTGGACATCAGCGATCATTTGACGCAGCGCAATCGCCGCGTCAGTGCCACCGAGGCCGGTCCCCAGAATGATGGCACGACGCTGGTTGAGCACGGTGGCAAGGTTATTTGCCACGGCGGCGATGTCATCCCCCAAACCCGGAATCCATTCCAAATCTTCAAGGATTTCAACGATGTCATCCAAACCGCCGAATATCCCGGCGCTGTATTCCAACCCGTTCACCGCGTCGTACACACCCGCCGGTCCGAAGCCCGGTACGCGCGCATCAATCGGGGAAATCGCCTCCAGCGCATCGAGCAGCGTCTCGGCCGCTTGGGTGAGTGCGTCGTTTCCGATCAGATTCACCGCCCCGGTGATGATGGACCTCGGGTTGCCCATCCCGGCCATACGCAGCGCCTGAAAAACCGGGCCGACACCGTAAATGCCGATCATGTCGCCGATGGCGGCGAGCTGAACATCGGCGCTGACCGTGCGCGGTTGCGTGACCGAAACCTCGCTCTGGCCGGCACTGGACACGTAGCTGACGGCCGTGGGGCCCACCAATCCGACCGTAAGAGCGGTGGCCGCAGTAATCGCGGTCGCGGCGGCCGCCGCGCGGATCGCCTGCGACTTGGCCTTGAGCAGCGGGGTGGGGGTGGGCTGTGACATGAGCCGTGCTCCTTGTGCGACGTGACGTAGATAACAACTTGTACCGAAATCTATCAGGTCGCTCTCAGGCTTTCATCACGATAGGTGCGGTTATGTTCATGTGGTTGCGTCAGCAAACACCTAGGGTTCGCCCCGCCGCGGCGGCACGGGTGCGGGCGCCTGCCCGCACAACCGCCCCCCAACGCGGGCCGCACGGCCCCCACCAGGGGATTCAGCCAAGTAGCCACAACCGAGACTGCACGTCGCGCCCCACAACAGCACCGCACGCCGACGATAGCCAGCACACGCAAATAAATACTTGGTGGCAGCGCGGTGCGACCAAGCATCTGAGATTCTGCTGAAGGTTGGCGGCATCGCGCCGTGGCCGAAACAGCCGTCACAAACGACGGTGGGGCCCCTGCCTCAGCAGGGACCCCACCGTGGGTCTGGACGGAACGCGACCGTTCCGAGTGACTATTCGCCGGTCTTGGTGACCTTCTTGACGGCGTCCTTGACCTTCTTCACGGTCTCCTTCACCTTGGCGACCCCGTTGTCCAGGTCCTTCTTGGCCCGGTCGACGCGCTTGTCGACCTTGGCCTTGACCGTGTTGCCGATGTCCTTCGGGTTGCCGGACTTCACCGACTCGACGACGTCGTCGGCATCCTTCTGCGCCTTGGTCAGACTGCTCTGCAGCTTGGTCCCGCGCTTCTGCAGGTCCGTCGCGGCATCGAGCACCGGGCCCACCGGGTTGGCGGTCAGCTGCTTCACCGCCTTGGTCAGCCGCCCGCCGGTCAGGCCGGCATCGGCCTCTGCCAGGCCCCCGGTCACCTCGGCGTTGAGTTGATCGACGCCCTGCTTGACCGGGACGAGCCCCTCACCGACGAACTTGTAGACCTCGCCCAGGCGCTCCTGCTCCTCGGGGGTATCGGTCTTGATGACGTCCTGGATCTCCTGCGGCAGCGCGTCGTGGAGTTTGACCAGCGCGTCGCTGACCGTCGCCCCGGCCTCCGCGCCCACCTTGCGGATGGCGTCGGCCGGGGCCGCCAGCACCTCGTCGAGTTCCTCGCTGCGCTCCACGCCGAGGGCGTCCATCAGCCGGTAGGCGGTGGAACGGACCGAGGAGTTCCAACCGTCGTGCAGCCCCTGGCCAACCGCGGAGAGCAGATCGCCCTGCAGTTGCGCGATCTCGCGCAGCTCCAGCGTCTGAGTGCCAAACAGCACCGGGTTGTGCATCTCCAGATAGCTGCGGTCGTAGGCGTCGTACTTGGCCGGGTCAAACTCGCCGTTGGCCAACTGCTGCGGGGTGATGACGTCGGTGTAACCGATGTTGGTCAGGATCTTCAGCAACGGCTCAAAGGTGTCGGCGACCGGAGTGCCGATCTGCTCGCCGGTGGCCTTGCTGATCAGCTGGGCCGGCAGGCGCAGCGGAGCGACCAGCGGCAACTGATTCTGGGTCAGGGTCAGGTAGTAGGTGCCTGCGTCACGCTCGCCCTCGGGCACCTGGTAAATCGTCAGGCCGGTTTTCGAAATGTCCCCGTCGCCGGTCACCCCGGCCAGGTCCAGCAGCGACAGCACCGACATCGCGGAGTTCGCCCAGGCGATCGGGTTGGCCGTCACCGGGGCATCGGACATGTAGTCGTAGGCCCAGGTCGCGTCCGCCTTGATGGTCACCAGCATCTTCTGGTGGTTGACCGCGTTCAGCAGATCCAGCAGTTCGCCCAGTTGCTCGGGGTTCGACAGCATCGAGTCAACATCCAGATCGGTGGCGCCGAGGTTGACCGAGTTGAGCACCGTCATCAGTTCGCCGACATTGTCGACCTCCGACAGGTCGAGGTCCTTCAGTTCCGGCGCCACCAGGTTGAACAGATCCGCTTCGGTAACCCCATCCGGCAGTACGTTCTCGCGCTCCGGAGACAGCGGGTCGACGCCATTGAGCGCTTCGTAGAGCGGCCTGAACCGGGTGTACAGGCCACCGTTGCCCCGGCCCGGATTGCGCAGCATTGCCAGCACGACGGCGGTGATGTCGACGACGCCGCCATCGTTGGTGGTGAACTCCACGCCCGGCGCGTCCGGGTAGGTGATCTTCGGGCTGAACCCGTTACTCCAGGTAGCAGAGAGCTTCTTGTCCTTCTGTTCACCGCCCGACACGATGGTCAGTTCGGTGCCCTCGGTGAGCGGTGCACCGACCGGGACATCACCGTCCTTGACGGCCTGGACAAACTGTCGGTAGGCGTCGGCCACAACAAGATTGCCGTCGCCGAACCCGATCAGGTTCGTGTTCTGAATGTAGGCAGTCCAGTTCAACACGCTCGCCAGAACCCCTGCCTCCGACCAGTTTTCGTCGCTGAGTGCGTCACTGAGGGAATACAGGTAGAGCGAGTCGCGCATGCCGAGCTTGTTGATCAGACCGGTGATGGTCCCGACATCAGTTATTTCCAGACCCTGCAATTCCTGCAGATCGATCTCACCGGACAGAATCTTCGGCTTCAGATTGTCGTTGAACACCCCGGTTGGCGAAACCCATTGCCCATGGGACGTGCACCCGCCGACGCAGCGCCCCAACCCGTAGTTGATGATGCTGTCCACCCAGGTCACCCACTCCGGCTTCAGTTCCACCCCGTTGGGCGCAACACCCCAGCCCACCATTGGGCCAGGGTCCTGGGTGGCGAGCACGTTGTAGACGTCCTCGGCACTGGTGCCCGGCGGAGCGATGACGCCGCCGCCGTCCCCGACGATCGACTGCAGCCACTCCGGCACCCCGACCACCGTCGTCTGACTGGTGATGGCCTGCGCCGTCGGCGCGATCCCCATGCTGACGGCCGCCGCGAGTGCCGCGCCGCCCACCAATGCCGCCTTGCCGCGCTTCCGCCGACGCTGCCCCATCGTCCCCCCTCAGGAAATCTTCAGTTTGTTGAACCGAAAACATAGGTCCTCGCGCAGCCCACTTTCGCCAATTCCGGCAGGGAATTTCCCTAGTCAAACAACCGACGGTCGCTACCGCGCGGTAGAAATCCGCAAACCCTCGACTGGAACGTGTTACAAGAGCACTGCTCCCGAACGCGCCTGAGCATCAACGAGTTTCGATTATCCGACCTGATGATCGCGGCTCGGGCGAGCTGTCGCGGAGGAGCAGTTCGGGACTACACCAATTCGGCCCCAGACCACCGAAACGTCCACCCGCCGTCGCACCCCGGTTAGCTGAAAATCGCAGAATAAGTGCGATTATGCGGAGCGTCGCGCCCAGGGTCCACCCAGGAAGCCGCCCCTACCGCCTGGCCCGCCGCCGCTCGGTCAGCATCCGCCACACCCAGGTGGTGGCCACCTCGCGCCCGGTCGCCAGGTATTCGATGGTCGCCGAATAGAACAGCGCATCGGACAGGTCGGCCAGGCCGTCGTCGGTGCCGGCCAGCAGCAGGTGATCACCGATCTGCAGCTCGGTGTCGTCGTCGGGGGTCAGGATCAGCTGATCGCCGCGCACCACCATCAGCATCAGCAGCGACAGCGGCCGGCGCCGGTCGTCGGGATGACGGGTGAGCTGCCCGACGGTCAGGGTGTTGCCGTCCGCCAGCCAGCGGGCCACCGCCGGCGCCTCCTCGGGCGACAGCACCACCGCGGCGCGTTCGGGCACCTTCTTCCCGCACCGCCGCACCAGCCGATCGCGGGTCTGCTCGGCCCACTCGTCGCCCTGCTGCACCGCCTCCTCGACGAACCGCCAGAAGTTCGGGTGCACGACCCGGGCCAGCACCTCCCGGGCCACCAGGTCGGTCCAG
The DNA here is from genome assembly GCF_010726955.1 of Mycolicibacterium fallax. NCBI lineage: Bacteria > Bacillati > Actinomycetota > Actinomycetes > Mycobacteriales > Mycobacteriaceae > Mycobacterium > Mycolicibacterium fallax. The sequence continues at coordinate 3,310,589 of NZ_AP022603.1, read as the reverse complement.
ACGAACACCGAGTCCACGTCCAGCGCGTCCAGCAGCGACTGGTGCATGCTGTCGCGCTGGCGGATCGAGACGAACACCTCCGGGTTGGCCAGCCGGGCATGCTCGGCCAGCGCGATGTTGGTCATGTCGTTGTCGGTGCCGGCCACGAAGCCGACCGTCTCGTGCAGATCCAGCGGACCCAGCGTCGGCATCAGGCGATGCACGTCCAGGCCGAGCTCGGTCAGATCGGCGGTCACCTGTTCGGCGAACTCACCGTCCCCGCACACCACCCAGCGGCCGTGCGCCAGCCCGGTGCGCAGCTCCGGCAGCCGGTTCTCGTCGTTGTCCATCAGCCAGGTCAGCAGCTGGTGGGTGATCGGGCGCAGCAGCACCAACGCCAGGTATCCGCCGTAGCGGTCGTTCGGGTTGATCACCGCCGCCGGCGAGAAGTCCTCCATCCGGTACTGCACGTCGCGGGCCTGACAGCAGGCGTACACCGGCAGGTCCGGGCGCAGCAGCGACACCGACATCACCACGGCCAGGTTCGCCTCGTCGTCGTCGGTCAGCGCCAGCACCCCGCGGCAGTTGTCCTTGCCCAGCCCGGCCATGCCCAGCACCGCCGGGTTGACACAGTCGCCCTCCAGCGCGGCCACATCGGAGGTGTGCGCGTCGATGCTGGCCGCATCGATCTGGTGTTTCTGTCGGTCGACCACCACAAACCGGCGCCGCTGCTCGTCGAGCCCCAGGCTCACGGTGCGCCCGGCGGTGCCGTAGCCGAGCATCAACAGGAACGGCTCACGGATCCTCGCCACCCGCCGGCGGAACCGCTGCCGGGCCAGCGACTCCCGAAAAGCGTTGTCCCCCAACGCCGCCAGCAACGCACCGATGGTGTACGCCCAGGAGATCACCAGGATGAAGATGGACAGCGTCAGCCACATCCGCTGCGGATAGCTGAACGCGTGCGGCGCCTCGGTGTAGCCGACCGTGGTCAGCGTGATCGTCATCTGATAGAACGCGTCGAACAGCGTCAACCGGTACGGATTGCCCGCCGCATCCACCCCCGGCATCGCCATCATCCCGGCCGTCGAGACGCTGAACCCGACGATCACCACGATCAGCGGCGCCCGCATTCGGCGCAGCAGGACGAACAACGCGTCGGTCGTCTCGATGCCGGTCGGCACCGCCACCCGCGCCCGGCCGCGCGACTCGACCCGGCGCGGCCGGAAGTTCAGCAGCTTGCTCGGGCTGATCACGACTCAGCGGCGCCGGTACGAGGAGGTCTCCACCACCAGCAGGGTGATCGACACCAGGTTGGCCAGCAGCGCGCCACCGGACAGCGACACCACGCTGGCGGTGTGCTGGGCGTTCAGGCCCTCGGCCGACACCTGGGTCGCCCACACCCACATCGTCGCGGCGGCCAGCAACTGCAGCACCGCGACCAGGCTGGCGGCCAGGTGAATCGCGCCCATCTGGGTGCGGTCACCGAACTTGAGCACCGTCGCGATCAGGTTCACCACCACCGCCAAAAACAGCTCGACGACATTGTGGACCTGCGGATCGGAGATGTCGCCGATGAAAAACCCGAAATTCAGGGTGGCCGCCAGCAATACGAAAAAGCCGAAAACCACTTTTTCCAAGTTCACCGCTTGAGCGTATCCGGCCGAACCGCGTACCAGGCCCGGGACCACGCCCCTAACATCACCCGGTATGGGTGAGATCGCGGTTACCGCCGGCATCGAGCACGTCGGTTTGCTGAGCATCGGGGCGTACCGGCCCGAACGGGTCGTCACCAACGACGAGATCTGCCAGCGCATCGACTCCTCCGACGAGTGGATCGTCAGCCGCACCGGCATCAAGACCCGGCGGTTCGCCGGCCGCGACGAGTCCGCGGCGTCGATGGCGATCGAGGCCGGGCGCCGGGCCATCGCCAACGCCGGGCTCACCGGCGCCGACATCGACGCCGTCATCGTCGCCACCAGCACGCACTTCGTGCAGACCCCGGCGTGCGCCCCGCTGGTCGCCTCCGGCGTCGGCGCGCAGGGCACCCCCGGATTCGACGTCAACGTGGGCTGCGCGGGCTTCGGCTACGCCATCTCCATCGCCGCGGACATGCTGCGCGCCGGCAGCGCCGCCAAGGTGCTGGTGATCGGCTCGGAGAAGCTCTCCCCCACCCTGGACATGACCGACCGGGGCAACTGCTTCATCTTCGCCGACGGGGCCGGGGCCGTCGTCGTCGGCGAAACCTCCGAGCCGGGCATCGGCCCGACGGTGTGGGGCAGCGACGGCAGCCAGGGCGCCGCGGTGCGCCAGGACATCGACTGGATCGACTACACCGAGAACCCCACCGGAGTCCGCCCCTACCTGCGGATGGAGGGCACCGCGGTGTTCCGCTGGGCGGCCTTCGAGATGAGCAAGGTCGCCGCCCGCGCCTTGGAGCTGGCCAAGATCGGCCCCGGGGACCTGCAGGCGTTCGTCCCGCACCAGGCCAACGTCCGGATCACCGAACTGCTGGCCAAGAGCCTGCAACTGGGGCCCGAGGTGGTGGTCGCCAACGACATCACCCACACCGGCAACACCTCGGCGGCCTCCATCCCGCTGGCGATGGAGGAACTGCTGAGCAGCGGCGCGTCCCAGGCCGGCGATCTGGCCCTGCTGCTGGGCTACGGCGCGGGCCTGAGCTACGCCGCGCAGGTGGTGCGGATGCCACCGCCGCCGGCGGCGACGTAGTCCGGGCAAAGATCAACCGTTTGCACGACGCCGCCCACCCCGAGCCTTCCTAGGCTCGTTACCGGGGGTGGCGCCCGTCATCCCTGTTGCGTGAGAGGGATGAAATGAAATATCTCGTGTCCTGGACCTACCGGCTCACCGGCTCCGCGCAGGAGAACGAGGCCTCGCTGCGCCGGGGGCTGGCCGTCTACTCCAAGTGGACGCTGCCGGAGACCACCACCTATCACCAGTTCCTGGCCCGGCTCGACGGGTCCGGCGGCGCCGCGGTGATCGAGACCGACAATCCGGCCGACATCACCGAAACCGCCGGCAAATTCGCCTTCATGCTCGACTACCAGGTCGTGCCCGTCGTCGACATCGCCGACGGGATCCAGGCGATGATCGCCGGAATCGACTTCCTGGAGTCGGTCCCCTGAGGCCGGGGATCGCGCCGACTCCAAGCTGGAGCCGCCTGGGGCTGCCTAGCGCCTGCGCTTGTATCGGTTAGCGGCGTATTCATCAACCCACAGGCGGCTCGATCTCCACTGACCGTCTGCACCCTTGGTTGCTTGTAGCGCTCCTCGATTGGCAGCAACCCGCAATGTGGCCGCATTCATTGCGTCGGTAGCCAGTGCGCCAAGCGGAACGAGACGCGCGGGTCCAGCTATCGCAGGGACGATGAACTTGTAGAGGTTGTCGAGGATCGCGCGAGCAATGAACTCTCCCAGCGCTCCGCAGTCACCGCCGTCGGCCCGCTGCAGCGCTCGCAAGTACTTGTCTCGATCACCCTTGTAGATGATGGCTGGCGGGTAACCCATCCGAACCAGAATCAGGTTGAGGACCAATCGTCCGGTACGTCCGTTGCCATCAAGGAATGGGTGGATGGCTTCAAAGTCTCTGTGGACCTTTGCAATTTCTTCGGGAAAGTTCGCGGAGCGCGGCTCTATGGCGTTGACCTGGCGTAGCCAATCGGTCATCGCAGAATCCACAAGTGGCCAAGGGATCGGCTTCATCCCCCCGGCGAACTTTGCTATGTCGTGCTGACGAAACGAGCCGGGACCTTCCTCTGGCGTTGCGTCGGGGTGGGGCTCGACCCTCCAGACCAACGTCATCACCTCATGGTGCACTCGACGCACATCCTGCATGGTGATGATCTGCCCGGGGTCGTAACTCGATGGCTGGATGCCTTCCTTGTACACCCAGTCCGCAGCGTCTGCGTACCCCTTTACCTCCATGTACTCCCGGAGGCGCTTGGCTCCGACAGCGCGGCCCTCCTCCAGGAGTTGCTCGACCTCGGATGTGACGAGCGTGTTCCCCTCGATGGCCGTCGAATGGTGAGCTTCAGCCGTCCAGATTCCTCGCCAGATCCCTGCAGCCTCCAGCGGGCTTGGTAGGCCGCCGAGCCTGTTCCAAAGCTCAGCAATCTGCGTATCTAGACGGTGGTAGATCTCGCTTCGAGCCGGCCGTCCCCTACCAGCCACATCCCAACCCTGTCGTCGACCTCTTGACGCTTCGTACGCTTGCGTCAAAACAATACAAACCGAATGATTTCGACGTGTCCACCTGCCGATACGCGCGAAATTTCGTACTGTTCGTTTACTTTGAGGACATCGTACACTTTTGGCCGTCATGAGCCGTCGGGCCACCGGCGCTGCACCTCTACGGGGATTGCGTCACAGATGCGGCCCCGACCACCGGAACCTGTATGTGGGATCAGCCTCGCCGACTCCACGATGGAGCCGCCTGGGGGAATCGAACCCCCGACCTATTCATTACGAGAGGTTTCCCGCCTCGGGTCGGCCGGAATGAACCCTCGCGAACCGCACGAACCGTACGAACTCGGTCCAACTGATCCAAGCGCTTCGTGTGGCTTGTGCCCAAAATGTGCCCACGTTCCGCGCTGCTTCCTGGCCCGCCATCACGCGGCGGATGAGGCGGTCGCGGCCGATGATCTGATCACAGGATGAAGGCGGTAATGGCCCGGAGGCTGTGAATTGCACACCGCGGCGGCCGCCCTGAGCGACAGAGCCGGCGGCCCGGCGGGTCTTACCGGTGGCGCCGAACGCCGGCGGCGCGGCCGAGCGACGACGAGGGTGGGGTGGGGGCCCCAGCCGCCGCCCCCAGGCGGCGGCGTGCCCGAGGAGGAGCGAGTGCCCGACGACGAGCGGGCGGCGAGCTTGCGTCCGCCGGTAAGGGCCCAGAGGGTTGCCGTCGCCGTCGCGGCCGCCGCGGCGTGAATTCACAGACGGAGGGTCTTACCGACCGGAATCCGTTGGAAGATCGGGTGCGAACCGTGTCTCGTATCTACCGCGCCGAAGGCGCGCTTGAATCAGTAAGGAAAGTTCTCACGGGACCCGATCCCCAGCGGGGCCTCCTACTATTTTATCGCCTGCGCCACTCCATTTGGCGATCTGGTTCTTCCGGCTTTCGTGACGAATCCGAGGACCCTACGCTTACGTCTTAGTTCGGCGCCTCGACGGCAGCACGACGAGTGAGGGCAGGGCTTTCAGTTTTCAACCAGCAGTTGTTCCACAGCGGCGCGGGCCGTGCGGCCGACGCCGATGATTGTTGCCGAGCCTGGTCCTGTCCAGTCGCCGTATCCGAGCAGGTGCAGGGCGGGTTCTTTGACGGCCCGGGTGCCGTCGACGGCGATGGTGCCGTCGGGTTCCCGCAGGTGCAGTGGTCGCAGGTGGGCCAGTGCGGGGCGGAAGCCGGTTGCCCACACGATGACGTCGGCGCGTTGCTCGCGGTCGGCCCAGTAGACCCCGTCGGCGTTCAACCCCTCGAACATCGGGACGGCGTGCAGCACGCCGCGTTCCCGGGCAGCACGCACGGTGGGAATCATGACGATGTCGCCGAGGCTGGCGATGCCGCCGGTGTCGGGGCGCCCGGCGGCGAGGTCGGCGGCACGTCTGGTGGCGATATCGAACAGCGCCCGGCCGTCGACGTCGTCGGGCAGGAACCGCGGCGGGGTGTGGGTGGCCCAGGTCGTGGTGGTGGTTTCGGAAATCTCGGCGAGCAGTTGGGCGGCGGAGTTTCCGCCGCCGACCACCACGACGTGCTTGCCGGCGAAGGGGGCGGCGTCGCGGTAGTGCACGGTGTGCAGCTGCTGGCCGCGGAAGTCGCGGGCACCGGGGTAGATCGGCCAGAAGGGTTGGTGCCAGGTGCCGGTCGCGCTGATCACGGCTCGGGCACGCCACTGGCCTGCGGACGTCATCACCACAAGGTGGTCACCGTCGCGGATGACCTTGTCCACGTGGACGGGGCGGCGCACGGGGAGTTCATAGCGCTGTTCGTAGGCGCGCAGGTACTCGACGACGTGCCGTGCGGGGGGAAAGCCGTTGGGCCAGTTGGGCATGGGCCATCCCGGCAGGGATGAGTACGAGGCCGGGGAGAACAGGGTCAGCGACGCCCAGGTGTGCGGCCAGGCACCACCCGGGGCTGGCTGGTCGTCGAGAATGACGAAGCGGTGCCCCGCTCGGCGTAGGTAGTAGCCCGCGGCAAGTCCGGCCTGACCGCCCCCGATCACGGCCACGTCGACGTCCTCGCTGCTCATCCCGGCACCTTCCCAGAACGTGCCGGGTGATCGCTGTCGGCGCCGGATCGCACAGTCCGCTCCATTTCTTGACTCACCGAACCAGTGCCGTGAGCGTTAACGGTGAGCCCAGACTTTAGCCGCCGAGACGAGCAGGATCAGCACCAGAGCGGGGACGATCGCGCCACTGGGGATAACCGTGAGTAGCGCTGCGCCGAGCAGGGTGCCCAGGATGGAGCCGACTGCCATGGTGAGGACGAATGCTTTGTTGGCGTTCAGGATGTGAAAGCTGGCGTCTTGGCTGTATCGGGCGAAGGCAACCAGCATCGTGGGCAGTGACACCGCCAGCGACAGGCTGCCGGCCAGTTTGATGTCGATGCCGTAGAGAAGCACGATGGTGGGGATCAGGAGTTCTCCGCCGGCGACTCCCATGAGGGCGGCCACAACACCGATCAGCGCACCGGCGATGAGTCCGGCGATCAGCTGTATCGCGGGCGGAAGAGCAAGGGGCTCAACGGTGTTCAGGTGAAATGCCGCCAGGGCCGCAGCGATCACGACGAGCAGAACTGCGAGAATCCGGTAGAGAGTCGCCGACCGCATTCTGGTGGCCCACGTCGCGCCGATCCACGCCCCCGCCAGGCTGCCGGCCAGCAGATTGGCGATGATCGTCCACTGCGCCGCGACCTCGGAGAAGGGCACGGCGATCAGCCGAGCGGGCAAAGCGGTGAGCACGACGATCAGGCTCATGGCCTTGTTGACGATCACGGCCTGCAAAGCGGCGAACCCGAACACTGCGATCAGCAGCGGTAACCGGAACTCGGCGCCCCCCAACCCGATCAGGCCGCCCAGAGCCCCGACCGACACCCCGGCCAGAATCGCTGCGGTCAGCGACCTGGACGTGGTCGCCGGATGAGATGTTGCGGGGAAGACCGGTTCACTCACTGACGGCGGGCCGTCAGCGTGCGGCGAGGAGTTGGGCGATTTCCTTGGCGCTGGGGACCTTTCCGGCCACGAGGACTTCCTCGTCGACCACCAGTCCGGGGGTCTTCATCACGCCGTAGCCGGCGATCTCGGCGTAGTCGGTGACAGCCTGGATCTCGGCGTCCAGTCCCAGTTGGGCCAGCGCCTCCCGTGTGCGTTCCTCCAGGCTGTGACAGTTGCGGCAGCCGGGACCGAGGATTTTGACGATCATGAGAACAACTCCGTTCGTTGAAGGGGTTGGGCTATCGGCCAACGAGGTTGAACAGGAATCCGATGATCATGATTCCGACGGTCACCGTCCCGAAGAAGATCGCCAACAGAGGTGGCTTGAGCACTCGGCGCAGCATGACCGCCTGCGGAATCGACAGGGCGATGGTGCTCATCGTGAACGCCATCACCGTGCCCAGCGACATTCCTTTGGCCCACAGGGCTTCGGCGATGGGCACGACGCCGGCGCCGTTGACATAGAGCGGCACCCCGGCCAAGGTCGCGACCACGACCGCGAACGGGTTGTCCGGTCCGGCGAAACGCACGAAGAAGTCGGCGGGAACCCACCCGTGGATGACCGCGCCGATGCCGACTCCGAGCAGGACCCACAGCCACACGCTGCGGAAGATGTCCTTGGTCTCCTCGAGCGCGGCATCGACCCGCTCAGCCAGCGTGGGCACGTGCCCGTCGGCGCGCAGCGCCCCCACCTTCGTCGCGAACACCATGGGCTCGACCCACCGTGTGAGGTCGAAGCGCGAGAAGATCCAGCCGATCACCAGGGACAGCACACTGCCGGCGGCCACATAGACCGCAGCGATATGCCAGCCGAACTGGTCACCGATCATGATCGCGGCGATCTCGCTGATCAGCGGTGAGGCGATCAAGAACGTGAGCGTGATCGACAGCGGGATGCCCGCGGCAACGAACCCGATGAACAGCGGAATTGAACTGCACGAGCAGAACGGCGTCACGACGCCGAGAACGACGGCGAGCACCAACCCGACGAACAGTCCGCGGCCTTGCAAGTAGTCCCTGGCCTTGTCCAGATCGAGGCTCGCGCGCAGCATGCCGACCACGAACATCAGTCCGGTGAGCAGCAGGAAGATTTTCACCGTGTCGTAGAGGAAGAAATGCACCGCACCGACGGCACGGGTCTGCAGATCGAGTCCCAGCCAACCGACGATCGCATCCCAGATGTACTCGTTCAGGGCATAGAGGGCGGCCCAGACGAGTGCGGCGAGCAGCAGAACGCCGAGGGTCCGCGTGCGTTCCGACGGGCCACCCGGACCGGCGTCGGAGACATGGCGGGAGGCGATACTCACCTGTTCACCGTACGGTCGGCAGCGACGGTGTCGCGGGCGTTGGCGAGCTGGGTGAGGGCGGGGATGCCGACGGGTTCCACCGGCAGCAGGGGCACCACGGCGATGCGGTCGGCGTAATCGTTTCGCACGGTGTCGATCTGGGCGGTCTCGGCAGCGGCGCGGCGGCGCAGCAGCGGTGCGGTGGGCTCGGCGGCGGCCAGGGAGTTATTGATGACCCAGGCCCAGGGGTGGATCTCGGCGCGTTCGAGTTCACTCTTGAGGCCGGCGGCCTCCAGGACCGGGGTGGTCTCGGCGAGGGTGACGATGATGACCTTGGTCGACTCGGGGTCCTGCAGCCGCATCAGCGGGGTGGTGAAGTGCCGGTCGCCCAACTGGCGGGCAACTTCGCGGTGATAGGAGCCGGTGGCATCCAGCAGCAACAGGGTGTGTCCGGTCGGGGCGGTATCGACGACCACGAAATGTCGGCGTGATTCGGCGATGACCTTCGAGAAGGCCTGGAAGACAGCGACTTCCTCGGTGCAGGGTGAGCGCAGGTCCTCGGCAAGCAGCAGCCGGCCCTGCTCGTCGAGGTCCGCGCCTTTGGTGGCCAGGACGTGCTCGCGGTAAGCCCGGGTGGCCTCGACGGGGTCGATGCTGGACACGGTCAGGTGCTCCAGGGTGCCGTGCAGAGTGTCGGTGAGATGGCCGGCCGGGTCGGTGGTGGTCAGGTGCACCGGGTGGCCGCGCTGGGCCAATGCCACGGCGATCGCGGCGGCCACGGTGGTCTTGCCGACCCCGCCCTTACCCATACACATGATCAGGCCCTTGTCGCCGGCGGCGATCTGGTCGATCAGCGCGGCCAGGGGCGCGTCAGGCACCTCGACGGCAGGCACCTCGGCCTCGTCTGCCCTGACGTCCGGAATGAACAGTGTTGCCAGGGCGTCGATTCCGACGATGTTGGTCGCCTTGAGCTCCACCTGATCCAGCGGCAGCGCCCGCAGTTCCTCAGGCAGGGCGGCGATCGCGGCCTGTTCGCGACGGTGGATCGCCGAGGCCAGCGGGTCGCCGTCATCGGCGGGGGCGGGCAGCACACCGTTGATCACCACGTACTGATGCGTCAGTCCGATCGCGGCCAGTTCCCGGTGAGTGCGGGTGATCTCAGCAAGCGTCGAGGTCTGCGCGCGGGCCACCAACACCAGCCGGGTGCGGGTCGGATCAGCCAGCGCCTGCACGGCGGTGGCGTAGACGGCGCGCTGCTTCTCCAAGCCGGCCAGCGGGCCCAGGCAGGAGGCGTCGCCCTTGCCTTCGTTGAGGAAGTCCGTCCAGGAGCCGGGCAGTTGCAGCAGCCGGATGGTATGGCCGGTCGGGGCGGTGTCGAACAGCACATGGTCGAATGACCCGATCTGACCGCCGGCGTCGGTGAGTAGCTCGGTGAACTCGTTGAACGAGGCGATCTCGGTGGTGCACGACCCGGAGAGTTGTTCGGTGATCGACGCCAACTCCGCCTCGGGCAGCAGCCCGCGCACCGGTCCAACGATGCGTTCCCGGTAAGCCTCGGCGGCCTGGTCGGGGTCGATCTCCAACGCCGACAGGCCCGTCACGTCGGGGATCGCGGTGATGGCGTTGCCGATCGTCAGCCCGAACACCTGCCCGACGTTGGAGGCCGGGTCGGTGCTGACCAGCAGCACCGTTCTGCCCTGCCGGGCCAGGGTGATCGCGGTGGCACACGCGATGGAGGTCTTGCCCACCCCGCCCTTGCCGGTGAAGAACAGAAAGCGCGGCGGATGGTCAAGGAACTTCATCGGGAACGGGTCCTCTGGTCGGTGGCACAGCAGGGAAGGGTGTTCGACGATGCTGCCGCTAGATGACGTCAGCGATCGCGGTGAGGAGAGCGGCTTTGCCCTTGGCGCCGACGATCCGGGTGAGCGGCGTGCCGTCCTTGAACAGGATCAGTGTGGGGATGGAGACGACCTGGAAGTCACGGGCGGTCGAGGGGTTGGCGTCGACGTCGATCTTGGCCACCGTCAGCACCCCGGCTTTCTCTTTGGCGATCTCCTCCAGTACGGGGGCCACCATCTTGCATGGCCCGCACCAGGCTGCCCAGAAGTCCACCAGGACAGGTGTTTCGCTGGCCAGGACGTCCGCGGCGAAGGAGTCGTCGGTGACGGTCAGCGGGGTGCTGGTGGTGCTCATTGGTGTGCTCCGATCATCGCGGTGGTGGCGGTGTGGTGGGTGTCGGCCAGCCACCGTTCGGCGTCGATAGCCGCCGAGCAGCCGCTGCCCGCAGCGGTGATGGCTTGCCGGTAGGAATGGTCGACGAGGTCCCCGGCGGCGAAGACACCCTCGACTGAGGTGGCGGTGGTTCGGCCGCGGACCACCACGTAGCCCTCGGCGTCCAGTTCCGCGGCTCCGCGGACCAACTCCGAGCGAGGGTCGTGCCCGACGGCGATGAACACCCCGGTGACTGCCAGGGTGGATTCCACACCGGTGAGGGCGTTGCGGACCCGCAGGCCGGTCACCGTGCTCTCGCCGTCGACCGCGATGACGGTGGTGTTGGTCAGGAAGCGGATCTTGTCGTTGGCGCGGGCGCGTTCCAGCATGATCTTGGAGGCCCGGAACTCCTCGCGCCGGTGCACGATGGTGACGCTGCGGGCGAACTTGGTGAGGAAGGTGGCTTCCTCCATGGCCGAGTCGCCGCCGCCGATCACGGCGATGTCCTGCTCCTTGAAGAAGAACCCGTCACAGGTGGCGCACGCGCTGACTCCGCGGCCGAGCAGTTCCTGTTCCCCGGGCACGCCCAGGTAGCGGGCGGCGGCACCCATGGCCAGGATCACCGCACGGGCCCGGTGCGTCTGGCCGCCGGCGGTCACGACTTCCTTGACCGGTCCGTCCAGCGACACCGATTCGACGTCCTCCATCTGCAGGTCGGCGCCGAACCGCAGGGCCTGCTCGCGCATTTCCTCCATCAGCTCAGGCCCCTGGATACCGCTGCGGAAGCCCGGATAGTTCTCCACCTCGGTAGTCGTCATCAGCGCACCCCCGAACGAGGTGCCCTCGAAGACAAGAGGATTCAACTCGGCGCGGGCGGCGTAGATCGCCGCGGTGTAGCCCGCCGGGCCGGATCCGATGACGATGACGTCATGCACGGGTTGTGAACTCATAACCGTCTTTCTGTGGGTGCGTGAAGGGTGTCGGGTTAGCAGCAGCTGGAGGCCGCACCGCCGCAGCAGCCACCCTCGGACGCCGCGGCGGTGAGGCCCAGCTCAGTGCCCCCGGCGGGGGCGGTGTCCAGACCCGCCCAGCTGGCCAGTTGCGCCCGGTCGGGGTAACGCCCGGTCATGGCGGTGACCCCGTCGACGAGGATCAGGGGAAGCCCGGCCGAGCCGGACACGTGCAGGAAGGCTTTGGCGGCCTCGTTGTCGGCGAAGGCCTGCGGTTCGCTGGCCAGGTTGTAGCGGGCGATGTCACCGCCGCTGCTGCGGATGTAGTCCATGTCGGCGGAGAAGGTGACCAGCGCCTGGTCGACGTCTTCCCCGCACATCCCGGTGGCGCAGCACAGGGCCGGCTCGAATACCTCGATCTTGCTCATCACTTCTCCTTCTCGGTCAGCTGTTCGTTGAGTGTGTCCACGCGGGTGGCGATGTCGTCGCGGACCAGCCGCATCCGCTCGATCCCCTCGATGCCGCGCTCGGAGGGTTCGTCGGTGTCCCAGTTCTCCAGCCGGGTCCCAGGAGGCACGTCGACGCGGGCCTCACGTCCCAGGGTGACCACCAGGTCCACCTCGCCCAGCAGGGCCGGGTCGATCGGCTTGGGGTGCTCGCCGGTGATGTCGACACCGACTTCGAGCAAAGACTGCGCCGAGAGCGCATTGATCGCCGAACCCGGCGCGGTGCCCGCCGAGTACACCTCGACCCGGTCACCGGCGACCTTGCGCATCAGTCCGGCGGCCATCTGGGACTTGCCGCCGTTCTTCACGCAGACAAACAGCACCGAGGGCTTGGTCATGAGGCTGGTTGGGCGGGCAGCAGTTCGGCGACCAGGGACTGCACCCGGGTCCGGATCTCGTCGCGGATGGGGCGCACGGCGCCGATACCCTTGCCGGCCGGGTCCTCCAATTGCCAGTCGCGGTAGCTGATGCCGGGGAACACCGGGCAGGCGTCCCCGCAGCCCATCGTGATCACCACATCGGAGGTCTCGACCGCCTCATGGGTGAGCAGTTTCGGGGACTGATCGGAGATGTCGATACCGACCTCGGCCATCGCCTCGACCGCGGCCGGATTGATGCTCGGGCCCGGGTCGCTGCCCGCGGAGCGGACCTCGACGGCATCCCCGGCCAGGTCGCGCAGGAAGCCCGCAGCCATCTGGGAACGGCCCGCATTGTGGATGCATACGAACAACACGCTGGGACGAGAAGCCATGTCAGTAAACGCCCTTTCGGAATGAGATCGGATGGGGAGGTCATGCGGACAAGAACGGGGCGGTCAGGTCGGTGAGCAGTGCACGGATGCGGGTATCGAGGTCGTCGCGGATCGCCCGCACCACGTCCAAGGGCTGACCGGCCGGATCGTCGATCGCCCAATCGAGGTAGCGCTTGCCGGGATAGACCGCGCAGGCGTCCCCGCAGCCCATGGACACCACCACATCGGCGGCGGCGACCACGTCGTCGGTCAACGGTTTGGGGTACTCCTCACCCAGATCAACCCCGATCTCGGCCATCGCCGCGATGACCTGCGCGTTGATCTCCTCCGCGGGTGCCGACCCGGCGGAGCGCACATGGACCCGCCCCTGACCGTGGTGGTTGAGCAGCGCCGCGGCCATCTGCGAGCGGCCCGCGTTGTGCACACAGATGAACAACACCTCCGGCACATCCTTGGGTGCTGCGCCCTGCGCCTGCGCCAGCGCGGTCAGTCGGTCGGCGGCGAACCGGGTGGCCAGAGCAGTCAGGTGGTTGTGGATGCGGGCGGTGCGGCGCAGCGAGGCATACGACTCGAACACATACCTCTCCACCGTTTGTGGCGAGAACACCCCGTCATATCTCGCCGCGAGGTTCTGCGCGGCCCGCGACAGCACCGCCTGGGGCATCAGCAGATCGGCGGTGGTGTGCGCGGCGGCGGTCTCGTTGTCGTGCATCGCGACTCCTTTACGGTTGGCGGGTTGCTGGGCTGGGCTGTGCGGGGAAGCGTTTCCGCAACGCCAGGGATACGTAGACCAACCCGACCAGGACTGGTACTTCGATCAGCGGGCCGACCACCCCGGCCAGGGCCTGCCCGGAGGTGGCACCGAAGGTGGCGATGGCCACCGCGATCGCCAACTCGAAGTTGTTACCCGCCGCGGTGAACGCCAGGGTGGTGGTCCGGGCGTACCCAAGTCCCAGTGCGGCGCCCATCAGGAATCCGCCGCCCCACATGATCGCGAAGTACAGCAGCAGGGGTAGGGCGATGCGGGCCACGTCCCACGGCCGGTTGGTGATCTGATCACCCTGCAGGGCAAAGAGAATCACGATGGTGAACAGCAGGCCGTAAAGTGCCCACGGGCCGATCTTCGGGAGGAATTTGCTTTCGTACCATTGCCGGCCCTTGGCCTTCTCGCCGAGTCGGCGGGACAGGTAGCCGGCCAGCAGGGGGATCCCGAGGAAGATCAGCACCGATTTGGCGATCTGCCACGGCGAGGCGGAGATTCCGGCCTGCTCCAGGCCCAGCCAGCCGGGCAGCACCGACAGGTAGAACCAGCCCAGGGCGGCGAACATGATGACCTGGAACACCGAGTTCAGGGCCACCAGCACCGCGGCCGCCTCACGGTCCCCGCAGGCCAGGTCGTTCCAGATGATGACCATGGCGATGCAGCGGGCCAGGCCGACGATGATCAGCCCGGTGCGGTATTCCGGCAGGTCCGGCAGCAGCAGCCAGGCCAGGGCGAACATCAGGGCCGGGCCGAGCACCCAGTTCAACACCAGCGAACTGATCAGCAGTTTGCGGTCACCGGTGACGGTGTCGAGACGGTCGTAGCGGACCTTGGCCAGCACCGGGTACATCATGATCAGCAGACCCAGGGCGATCGGCAGGGAGATGCCGTCGATCTGGACCTTCTCCAGGGCGGTGTTCAACCCCGGGATCCAGCGGCCCAACAGCAGGCCCACCACCATTGCCACACCGATCCACACCGGCAGGAAACGATCCAGGGTGGACAGCCGGCCGGCGACCGGCGCTTCGGGACTGACCGTGTCGGTCATGCCGAAACCCCCACTGCCGCGGCGGAATCAGTGGCCACGCTCAACAGCCCCGACAGCGCGGCCAAGGCTTCGGGCACCACCGCGTAGTACACCCACGAGGCCCGGCGCTGCGACGTCAGCAGCCCCGCATCGCGCAGCACCCTGAGGTGATGCGACACCGTGGGCTGGGACACCTCCACACCGGCGGAGATGTCGCACACGCACGCCTCACCCCCGGCATGGCTGGCCACCGAACTCAGCAGCTGCAGGCGCACCGGATCCGCCAGGGCTTTGAACTTCGCGGCCATCTCCACCGCCGAGGCCAAGCTCAGCGGCTCAGCCACCAGTGGCGCCACCGGACAGGCATCCCCGGACAACCCGTGATTCGACATAGGTCGATATTGACAGGCGTCCAATCAGGGGTCAACCCATTGGGCCTGTGGGATTCACACTCTAACCTCGGGTGAGAGTAGGGTCGGCGGTGTTGGCTTGCCGCGTGATTCCCATCGCTGCGGTTGCGCTATCGCGTTGCTCTCGCGACTACGCAGCAGACTCCCCTAAACGATTATGTGCCACTGCGGTGCCTGGACCGAACGGACAACTGTGTCGTCTCAACCGATTTCGCCTTCATCCGCTGTGCGCGAAGCCGGTGATCCCAGCACGTCGGTGATGGCGGCGTTGCGATCCCCGAAACGGCTGCGGACCGAGGTGCTCGCCGGTCTGGTGGTGGCTCTAGCGCTGATCCCGGAGGCGATCTCGTTTTCGATCATCGCTGGCGTCGATCCCCGGGTCGGGTTGTTCTCTTCGTTCACGATGGCGGTGACGATCGCGATCGTCGGAGGCCGCCCCGCCATGATCTCGGCGGCCACCGGTGCGATCGCCCTGGTGGTCGCGCCCCTGGCCCGACAGTACGGGCTGGACTATTTGGTGGCGGCGGTGTTGCTTGCGGGGGTTTTCCAGATCCTGCTCAGCGTTGCGGGCGTTGCCCGGTTGATGCGGTTCATTCCGCGCAGCGTGATGGTCGGCTTCGTCAACGCCCTGGCGATCTTGATCTTCACCTCCCAGTTGCCCCATCTACTGGGGGTGCCCGCGCTGGTGTACCCGTTCGTGGCCGTCGGCCTGATCATCATGGTGTTCCTGCCGAAGCTGACGACGATCATTCCCGCGCCCTTGGTCGCGATCGTGCTCCTGACCGCTGCGGCGATCGTGTTCTCGGTACAGATTCCCACCGTGGGCGACGAAGGAGAGTTGCCCTCGAGCCTGCCGGCCTGGTTCCTTCCCGACGTTCCGTTGACCTGGTCGACCCTGACACTCATCGCCCCCTACGCCCTGGCGATGGCATTGGTGGGACTGCTCGAATCCCTGTTGACGGCCAAGCTGGTCGACGACATCACCGACACCCACAGCAACAAAACCCGCGAAGGCTGGGGCCAGGGCGTCGCCAATGTCGTGACCGGCTTCTTCGGCGGCATGGGCGGCTGCGCGATGATCGGCCAGACCATGATCAACGTCAAGGTGTCCGGTGCCCGCACCAGGATCTCGACGTTCCTGGCCGGGCTGTTTCTTCTGGGTCTGGTCGTCGGGCTGGGTGACATCGTGGCCCTGATCCCAATGGCCGCACTCGTGGCGGTGATGATCATGGTCTCGGTCGGCACGATGGACTGGCACAGCATCACACCGGCGACGCTGCGCCGCATGCCGCGCAGCGAGACCATGGTCATGCTGGCCACCGTTGTGGTCACCGTCGTCACGCACAACCTTGCCTACGGGGTGATCGTCGGCGCCTTGACCGCGATGGTGCTCTTCGCCCGCCGCGTCGCCCACATGGTCACCGTGGAGAAGATCGCGGAAACCGACGACGACCACGACGGCACCCCCGATACCGTCGTCTACCGGGTGACCGGTGAGTTGTTCTTCGCCTCCAGCAACGACCTGGTGTACCAGTTCAACTACATCGACGATCCACGCAATATCGTGATCGACATGTCCGACTCCCACATCTGGGATGCCTCCACCGTCGCGGCCCTGGACGCGGTCACCACGAAGTACCGCGCGAAGGGCAAACACGTCGACATCATCGGCCTGAACACCGATTCCGCCGACCGCCACGACCTGCTCTCCGGAAATCTGGGAGCAGAACATTGACCTACGGGCACATGCAGATCGGACACGTCGCGGCACGCACCGAGTTGTCCATCACGACCGTGCGCCACTACGACGAGGTCGGGCTGGTGACCCCATCGGCGCGCTCGACCGGCGGGTTCCGTCTCTACACCGAAGCCGACATCGACCGCCTGCTCGTCATCCGCAGAATGAAACCACTGGGATTCACCCTCACCGAGATGAGAGACCTCCTGGACTCACTGGATGCCCTCAACGACGCCGGGGCATCGCAACAGCAGCGCACTACCGCGGCGAACTACCTGCAGCACTGCCGAACCAAAGCCCAAGAAAGCGCCACCAGACTGCGCACACAACTCGCCTACGCCGAAGAACTGGCCGAACTACTCACCGCGCGGGCCGACGAGGTCTTCGGCGCTGAAAATTAGGACTCGACTCAGACCACTACGCCGTGGACGGCGACTCTCACGATCACCGAGTAGTCGAAGTCCTGGCGGGCCCTACAGGTTGATCATGTGGCCGGCCAGGCCGTGGAAGCATTCCTGCAGCGCCTCCGACAGGGTGGGGTGGGTGTGGACGTTGCGGACCAACTCGGTGACCGTCAGGTCCCACTTCTGGGCCAAGGTGAGTTCGGGCAGCAACTCCGAGACGTCGGGCCCGATGAGGTGCGCGCCGAGCAGCTCACCGTATTTGGCGTCGGCGATGACCTTCGCGAACCCGGTGGGCTCGGCCAGGCCGTGGGCCTTGCCGTTGGCGCTGAACGGGAACTTCGCCACCGTGACGTCATAGCCTTCCGCGCGAGCCTGTTCCTCGGTGAGTCCGAAGCTGGCGACCTGGGGTCGGCAGAACGTGGCCCGCGGCAGCATCCGGTAGTCGCCCAGCGGCATCGTCTCGGCGCCGGCGATGGCCTCGGCGGCCACCACCCCCATCGCCGAGGCGACATGGGCCAGTTGCAGTTTCGCGGTCACATCACCGATGGCGTACAGGTGCGCGATGTTGGTGCGCATGTAGTCGTCGATCGCGATCGCGCCGCGGTCGGTCAGCGCCACACCGGTGGTCTCCAGCCCGAAGCCCTCGATATTGGGGACGAACCCGATGGCCTGCAACACCTTGTCGGCCCTGAGTTCCTCGGTCGTGCCGTCCTTGCTCACGACGACGGTCACCGCAGACCCGTCGTCGCTGATCGACTCCACCTTCGTGCCGGTGCGGATCGTCACCCCGAGCTTCTTGTACTGCTTCTCGATCTCCTTGGAGATCTCGGCGTCCTCGTTGGGCAGCGCCCGCGGCAGGAACTCGACGATGGTCACCTCGACGCCGTAGTTGGCCATCACGTAGGCGAACTCCATGCCGATGGCGCCGGCGCCGGCGATCACGATTGAGCGCGGCAGCTCCCGGGACAGGATCTGCTCCTCGTAGGTGACCACGTTGGCCGACAGCGAGGTTCCCGGCACCAGGCGCACGCTGCTGCCGGTGCCGATGATCGCGTTGTCGAAGGTGACGATCTGGGTGCCGCCGTCGTTGAGGCTCACCTCGATGGTGTTGGGGTCGGTGAAGCGGCCGTAGCCGTTGATCTCGGTGATCTTGTTCTTCTTCATCAGAAAGTGCACACCGGCGACGTGCCCGTCGACCACCGTGCGGCTGCGGTCGAACGCCGCCCCGTAGTCGAAACTCACCTGCCCGCTGATCCCGAACGTCTGAGCGTCCCTGGTGAAAATGTGGGCCAACTCGGCGTTGCGCAACAACGCTTTCGACGGGATGCACCCGACATTGAGGCACACCCCACCCCAATACTTCGGTTCGATCACCGCGGTGTTCAGGCCGAGCTGGGCGGCGCGAATGGCGGCCACGTAGCCGCCGGGACCGCCACCGAGAGCGACAACGTCATAGTGAGTCATCACCCCAGAATCCATGGGCGAAGCAGCCTCGCACAAGTGCCGAACCGACACATCTTCGCCGGCGCGGTTCGGTCATCGCCCGCGCCAGGGGCGCCGACGGCGAACCGGATCCGACGCCGCAATGAACAGCAGGTGAAGGGCTGGCGGACTTTCGGTGCATCCGTTGCTACACCGATCTCACTCAGCGCACATTGACTCAATCATGGTTGAGCTTTCTCCCGAGGCGTTGCGGCGCGTGCAGGTTCATGCGGCCCTGGCTGATCCCGGCCGGTTGACGATCGTTGACCGACTGCTGTTGGCGGACGCCTCACCGTCGGAGTTGCAACGTGCGGTGTCGATGTCCTCGAGCCTGCTGGCCCATCATCTGGGTGTGCTGGAAGGCGCCGGCCTGCTGCGGCGGGTCCGCTCCGAGGGCGATCGTCGCCGCACCTACCTGCAACTGATCCCCGCCGCGCTGGATCTGCTGGTGCCGCCGGTGTCGCTGCAGTTCGAACGGGTGTTGTTCGTGTGCAGCCAGAACTCCGCGCGCAGCCAACTAGCGGTCGCGGTGTGGAATCGGCGCAGCCGCTTGCCTGCGGCCTCGGCCGGCACCCGACCCGCTGCCCGGGTGCACCCCGGCGCGCTCGCCGCGGCGGCCCGCCATGACCTGGCGATGCGGCCCGGCCGTCCGCGCCACCTCGACGACGTGCGCCGCCCCACCGACCTCATCGTGGCGGTGTGCGACAACGTTCACGAAGAGCTGCCTCCCGAGACGGCGCGGCTGCACTGGTCGATCGCCGATCCCGTAACGGCGGGGGGCGCCCGGGCGTTCGATCACGCCCTCGACGAGCTGGTTGCCCGGATCGACCGGCTGGCTGTGACTGTCGACGGCGGCCAACGGCGGCGACGGCCGTGAAACCGATAGGGCCGCCGATGTCAATCAGTCCAAACCGAAGGGCATCTGCCATGGTTGTTTCGCTGAACCGCTCCGCCACCCTGTCCATCGTTGCCGCGGCCGTGCTGCTGGTGGCTGGATGCGGCAGCGATCAAGGCCGGCCCAGCTACGCGGAGTCAGCGACGGTCGAGTGCGGCGGCAAGGACACCCTGGTCGCCAGCGGGTCGACCGCGCAGGCGAACGCGATGGCCCGGTTCGTCGAGGTCTATCAGAAGACCTGCCCAGGGAAGACGGTGGATTACACCTCAAACGGCTCCGCGGCCGGGGTGAGCGAATTCCTGGACGGCCGAACCGATTTCGGCGGCTCGGACTCCCCGCTGGCCGGCGACGAGTACACCACGGCCCGCCAGCGGTGCGGCTCGGAAGCCTGGAATCTGCCGGTGGTCTTCGGCCCACTGGGCATCACTTACAACCTCGACGGCGTCGACACGCTGGTCCTGGACGCCCCGACGCTGGCCAGGATCTTCAACGGGTCCATCACCCGGTGGAACGACCCGGCGATCAAAGATCGCAACCCCGCTGTTCCGGACGAACCGATTCGGGTGGTCTTCCGCAGCGACGGCTCCGGCACCACCGCCAACTTCCAGCGCTACCTCGATGCCGCCTCGGGCGGCGCGTGGGGCAAGGGAACCGGAAAGGTCTTCAACGGCGGCGTCGGCCAGGGCTCCGCCGGCAACGAGGGCACCTCGGCGACCGTGAAGAACACCCCGGGCGCGATCAGCTACAACGAGTGGTCATTCGCCCAGGACCTGAGACTCAAGACCGCCAAGATCCTGACCTCCGCGGGACCGGAACCGGTCACGATCAACGCGGCCACCGTGCAGAAGACCATCGCGAACGCCACCATCACCGGTGCTGAAAACAACCTGGTGCTCGACACCTCGACGTTCTACAACCCAACCGAGCCGGGCGCCTACCCGATCGTGCTGGCCACCTACCAACTGGTGTGCTCGACGTATTCCGATCCCCAGACCGGCACCGCGGTGCGGGCATTCCTGCAGTCCACCGTCACCCAAGGACAAGTCAACCTGGAAGACCACGGCTATTTCCCGCTGCCCGACCAATTCCAGGCAAGAGTCGCCGACGCCGTCAACGCCATCAGATGACCCCTCAGGAGCCACGCCCATGACAACTCGCCGTATCGTCGCCGTCGGTGGCAGCGACGCCGGAATCAGCGCCGCCCTGCGGGCCCGCGAACTCGACCCCGACACCCACGTCACGGTGGTGGTCGCCGACGCCTACCCCAACTTCTCCATCTGCGGGATCCCCTACTACGTCTCCGGCGAAGTCACCCACTGGACCAACCTCGCCCACCGCACCGCCGCCGACCTGGCAGCCACCGGGATGGAGGTCCGCACCGACACCCGGGCCACCCGCATCAACCCCGCCGACCACACCCTCGAGGTCCTCGACCCGGCCGGAAATCCCGGCCTGCTGCCCTACGATGCGCTGATTGTCGGCACCGGAGCACTGAGTTTTCGCCCACCGATCACCGGACTGCACGGCCCCGATGCGCTGGGACCCGCCGACGGGGTGCACCTTCTGCACTCCATGGGAGACACCTTCGCGGTGATGGAATCCCTGACGAATCGAAACCCCAAGACAGCGGCCATCGTCGGAGCCGGATACATCGGACTGGAAATGGCCGAAGCCCTCACCACCCGGGGAATCGCCGTCACCCAGATCGAAGCCCTGCCCGAAGTGCTACCCACCGTGGACCCCGAACTCGGTGCGCTGATCCACGCCGAACTGGAACGCAACGGCGTCGAGGTCCTCACCGACACCACCGTCACGGCCATCGCGCGGACCCAGACCGGGGCGATTTCGCTGACAACCACCCACCATGGAAAGACCACCGTCCGCGTCGTCGACGTCGTCTTGGTAGTGGTCGGCGTGACACCCGACACCGCACTGGCCGCAGATGCCGGCGCTGAGCTGAGCGTCAAGGGATCCATCGCCGTCGACGAGGCCATGCGCACCACCCTGCCCGACGTCTTCGCCGCCGGGGACTGCGTGCACACCCACCACCGGCTCCTCGGCATCACCTGGCTGCCGCTGGGCACCACCGCCCACAAACAGGGCCGCGTCGCCGGCGAGAACGCCCTCGGCGGCAAAGCCCGCTTCGCTGGGAGCCTGGGCACCCAGGTCGTCAAAGTGTTCGACCTCGTGGCCGCCCGCACCGGCCTTCGCGAACACGAGGCCCGCCCGGTCAACCCCGGCTGGCAGCCCGTGACCACATCATCGGCCCCCGACGATCACAAGGCCTACTATCCCGGCGCTACCCCCCTGCATATCCGCATCACCGGAGACGCCGCCAGCGGGCGGCTCCTCGGAGCCCAACTCGTCGGTCACCGCCGCGCCGAGGTGTCCAAACGCGTCGACACCTACGCAGCAGCCCTGTTTCATTCAATGACAGTCGAGGGCCTCAACGAGCTCGACCTGTCCTACACACCCCCGCTCGGCTCCCCCTGGGACGCCACCCAAATCGCCGCCCAAGCGTGGACCCGCGAACACCAACTCGATGCCCAACGGCGGGATCTGCACGCCGCCAACGGCCGTCGGGATGCCTCATCCGCCCCGCTCTGAGACCGTCCGCAAACAGGCCCTCGTCACCGCTTTCCAAGGAGTCAACCACCATGGCCAACAACCGTTTCCTGGCCGCGACGGCCGCGATCACCGCAGCAGCCGCCCTGCTCACCGCATCGTGTTCCCGGACCGGGCCCGTGCAGCCCTACGCCGAGGACGCCACCGTCGCCTGCGCAGGCAAACAAGACCTAACCGCCAGCGGCTCGACCGCCCAAACCGCCGCAATAGCCCACTTCACCAAGGCCTACCAAGACGCATGCCCGGGACGAACGCTGACCTACACCGCCAACGGATCCGGAGCCGGAATCCAGGAATTCCTCAGCAAAAAAACCGATTTCGGCAGCTCCGACTCACCACTTCAAGGCAAGGAGTACGACGCTGCAAAACAGCGCTGCGGCGGCGCCGACGCGCTCAACATCCCGATCGTATTCGGACCGATCGCCATCACCTACAACCTCCCCGACGTTGACGTCCTGATCCTCGACGGCCCCACCCTGGCCGGCATCTTCTCCGGTGCCATCACCCGGTGGGACGACCCGGCAATCGAGGCACTGAACTTGCCGGCCGGCAGGGCGCATCCGAACCCCCGCACATCCATGCCCGCCGAAGAAATCCGGGTCGTGCACCGCAGCGACGAATCAGGGACGACCGACAATTTCCAGCAATACCTACAGACCGCATCAGCGGGGTCGTGGACACGCGGCGCCGGGAAGACATTCAAGGGCGGCGTGGGCCAAGGCGCCCCCGGAAATCAGGGCACAGCCGAAGCGGTGAAAACCACCCCGGGTGCGATCACCTACAACGAATGGTCCTCCGCAATCAACCAGGGACTGTCGACCGCTGACATCAAAACCCCCGCCGGCATCACCCACATCGGCACCGACTGGACGGGCACCTCCATCGCCCCCGTCACGATCACCGGCCAAGGCAACAACCTGGTCCTCGACATGACCCCGGCCTTCCAGCCCAGCGCGAAATTCGGCTACCCCATCCTCCTCGCCGGCTACGCGATCGTCTGCTCCCGCTACCCCGACCCGACCACCGGCGAAGCCGTCAAAGCCTTCCTCCAAGCAGCGGTCACCGTCGGCCAAACCGACCTCAACAAGGTCGGCTACATCCCTCTGCCCGCGGAATTTCAAAGCAAAATCGCCACCGCGGTCAACAGCATCACCTAAAGAATCCGTGGGCTCAGCGTTCTCCAACTGCAAATCTCCGGCGGATCCGCCATCCTTCCATCAGGAGTTATGGCGCCGAGCTGGCGGCGTCCGCTAACGCTCGATCAGGGCTACAGCACCGGCGTCGAGCAGCTCCTGCCCACGTTGCGGCGTCTTCGCCAATCCGATTACTCGCACTCCCACTGCCCGCCCCGCCTCGACATCGGTGGCCGAGTCACCGACGAAGACACAGCGGCCAGCGTCCACATCGAGCTGTTCAACAGCTGTACGCACGAGGTACGGGTCCGGCTTCAACCTCAGCACCGTCGCCGGTGTTCGGCATGCGAGCACCTGGATCGGTGCGGTCCAACTGAAGCGTTGTAGGAACTCCTCGACCGAGGACTGGCTGTTGTTGCTTACGATCGCGACGGGAATCGTTTGGCGTTGCGCATTTCTGAGCATTGTCCGTATCTCCGGACTCGGCTGGCTGCGTCGCGCGCAGGCGACCTCTGCAGAAGAGCAGGCGGCCTCCACGCGATTCAGTTCGGCGGGCATGAACGCTGCGACATAGCGCAGAACGGCCAGATGATCCGTAGTTGACTGGATCTCGTCGGGAAGCGAAACATGTTGCAGCGCAGCACGTGCCCGATCAGCGGCCTCGGCATTCAGTGGCGCCGGCATGAGCGCAGTGATCGGCCCATCGAAATCAAGGAGCAGCGCGCCGGCGCTTGCGATGATTGCCTCGGCGTCAGTCATGGAAGCGGCTGAGCGATCGAGTCCCAAATGCTGTTGAACCAGTTACGGGTCTGCGTGAGGAACTGGGTTGAGGTCGAATCCGGGTCACCATCGTCGCTGTAGTGGAACATCACAGCGTCTTTACCCATTGGGTCGTAGATCGCGACGCTCTTGCGATCGAGCGTCACGTCATGACGCATAACGGGGTAGTAACCGAAGAAGGTTTCGGCGTCATTGATGATGTAGACCTTAAACAGGGGTGCCGATTCGTAAAGGCGCACAGCTACTTTCGCATCGGGTACCAGATCCAATCCTACAAGTTCCTCGACAGCCGCCTGGATCAGCCCGACATGGCGGTCGCTGATCGCCGCCATTCTCTCGCGGGCGAGTTGCGACTGAGTCGCGTCACGATCGACGGCGATTGGGAGAGCCAACGACGCACCGAGGTCTGGCAGCAGAAGTCGCAGTCGAATCGACTCGGGTGACAAGCTGCCGTTACGAATTTGGTCCAGCGGCTCGGTGAGAATGCCGTTGAGCGTCTCTGCCGTATAGCCCGAAAAGTCGATGCGCACCTGAGGGCTTTTGAAGCCTTGCTCGATATGGGGTCTCAGTGCGATCGGCCGCGTTGTCCGCTGCCGCACGAACATGCCACTCCCCTGCCGGGTCGCGATCAGACCATCGTCCCTGAGGATGCGCAGCGCCTGCTGAATAGTCATTCGCGCAACGCCATAGGTCTTCGACAACTCGACCTGCGTGGGCAACCGCTCCCCCGGTGCCAGCTTCCCCGTCAGTATCGCCGCCCGCAGCTTGGCGGCCACCTGCTGATACGGCGGCCTCGGGTCATCCAGGTCAAGGCTCATGCAGCTGAGCGTACAGAGTTGATCAGCCCGCCTGGCCAACACGGCCCTAAACCCTTGACATGAACGGCATGGTTGTCCATATACTGCGGTTGGCTGGAAATGGCTAGCCAAACCGTTGAAGGGATCTACCGTTGACCATTCAGAAGCGAATCCCCCTCGCCCACTCGGCCGTGTTCCCCAGCGGCGCGTACCTGAAGGGCGGCATCGAGCCCGTCCTCGACTTCAACTCCCCGATCGGACCGGACGGCGTTCGGCCCCAGTCGGTCGAGAAGGAGTCCGGGCTGCCAATGTGGCAGGCGACCGTCCTCGACGCTGATCCGGACGCCGCCAAGCGCGACACGGCCGTGACGGTGAAGTTCCTGTCCAAGACCCAGCCGGTCGTCCCGGCGAACAAGACGCCTTTCCCGTGGACGCCGATCGAGTTCGCCGGGCTGACGGCACTGCCCTACATCGACGAGACCGGATCGCGACCCCGCATCGCGTGGTCCTTCCGCGCCGACGGCATCTTTGCGCCTGGTAGCGCAGTGGACAAGGGCGCCGCATAGTCCTCGGCCGCAATCAGGAATCGGCACTCAAGTGAGCGCATCAGCGGTGTCCCCGAACTCAGGATTTCCCGGGTTCGGGGACACCGCACCGCTCGATATCGCCGAGTTCAGCTCGGCTACCACGGAAGCGCTGATCCAACGGATCGCAGACGGGTCCTTCGATGCATGGGCGGATACCGCGGCGAGGGTCGGCTACTGCGCGAACCCCGTGCGCCTGGTCGGAAGCTCGACCACCGTGGACGCCGCGACAGGCCAAGTGCTGGATACCTTTTCGTCCGACCAGTCCCCGCTCGGCGTCGTCTACCGCCCCTGCGGCAACAGACGCGCCGACGTATGTCCGTCCTGCTCCCGGGTCTACGCCCGCGACACGTTCGAGATGCTTCGAGCGGGCCTGGTCGGCGGCAAAACCGTATCGACCGGCGTGGCCAGTAATCCCGTGCTGTTCGCTACGTTCACCGCTCCCTCGTTCGGCTCTGTTCACGGGCCGCGGCCGGTCGGAGGTTCTACTGCCGGCGGCCGGTGCCGACCCCGCGACATGTCAGAGACTTGTCGGCACGGACGGCCGACGAGCTGCATGGCCATTCACGAACCCCACGACCCTCACGGCGGCGCCCCGCTTTGTGACGAGTGCTACGACTGGGAAGGCGCGGTCGTCTGGAACTGGTGGGCCCCTGAACTCTGGCGCCGGACGGTGATGGCACTGCGCCGGGCGATCGCCGCGAAGTTGGACGTACCCGAGGAATCGCTGGGGGAGTCGGCGTCGCTCCAGTACGCGAAGGTAGCTGAGTTCCAGACAAGAGGACTTGTCCACTTCCACGCCCTGTTCCGCCTCGACGGACCGTCAGGCCCTGGCTCACCATCGCCGTTGGACGAGGCCGAGCTGGCGGAGACGTTCCGACGCGTGATCAACGGTGTCGAGTACTTCGCGCCTGCCATCGACGCCGAGGACACCAGCCGACTCATCCAATGGGGCACCCAGATCGACATCCGACCGGTTCGCGGGGCCAAAGGCGTTGACTACCAAACGGATTCGCTACATGCCGAGCAGGTCGCCGGCTATCTCGCGAAGTACGCCACCAAAGACGTCGCTGAACTGGATCACGGGCAACTCCGCGGCCCTCATCTGCGGCAGCTTGAGCAGACGTGCAAGGAACTCGCCACCCGCGGCATGGCGGCGGGTGAGGATTCTCCATATCTGCTGCTGTTCAAGCGGAACCGGACGCTTGGCTTTCGCGGTCATTTCTCGACCAAGTCGCGGCGATACTCGATCACCCTCGGAGCGCTGCGACGTGCCCGGCATCGCTTCCAACTCTTGCGAGCCGACCTCGAGCGCCGCGGCAAGCCGCTTGACCCAACGGGACTCGAAGAGCGGCTACTCGCGGACGAGGAGAGTTCGACGCTGATCGTCGGAGCGTGGGCCTTCCAAGGGAGCGGCTGGACACGCAGCGGCGACAGGGCCCTCGCGCTTGCGGCGGCAGCGCGATCACGGGAGTACGCGCAGTGGCGGGCCGAACAGACGCGAGACGCAATCACCCAGAGGAAGGACAGACGATGAACGACGGCATTACGTTCCCCCGGCTGCTGACGGTCAAGAACGTCGCCGAGATCCTGTGCGTCCCGGTGTCGACCGTCCATCACTGGGCGATCCATGGCGAGGGGCCGCCATCTTTCAAGATCGGCAAGCATCGCCGCTTCGACGCGGCCGCGGTCCTCCGCTGGATCGAAGAGACGAAGAGGGCCGCGTGATCGAGAAGCGACTCAATGCCGCCGGCCGGGTGCGTTGGCGCGTCCGCTATCGCACCCCGGATCAGCGCCAGCGTTCACGAACCTTTGACCGCCGCCGTGACGCCGAGGACTTCGAAGCCGAGTTGCGTGGTCGGATGCGCCGGGGCGAGTTCGTGGACCCGCAGCGCGGGCGCATGACACTGCTCAGCCTCTGGCAGGAGTACGAGCGCACTACTCTGACCCACCGCCGGAAGACGACGCCGCAGAACTACCGCGTCGCGATGCAACATGCGCTTAATCAGTTCCAGCTGTGGCCGATCGGCAAGATCGAGCACGGCGATGTCGCCGATTGGGTCGCCTCGCTGTCGAAGACCAAAGGAGCCGAGACCGTCAGATACGCCCACCGAGTCCTGTGCCTCATTCTCGAGCACGGTGTCTCTACCCGCCGGCTGCCCCACAACGTCGCGCGGGGCGTCGACCTCCCGGCCCGTCCCCCGGCCCGGGAGCGCATCCTGACCGCTGACGAGGTCGACGCCCTCGCCGACAAACTCGGCGAGCATGGAGACATCGTGCTGTGCATGGCCTACCTCGGGCTGCGCTGGTCGGAGGCTGCTGGCTTGCGCGTCCTCCACGTTGATCTGGCGCGCAATCGGGTGCGGGTCTTCGAGCGGGCGACCGAAGTCGCGGGCCACATGGACGTCGATGTCCCCAAGAGTGTCGCCTCGACTCGCGATATCGGCATTCCCGCGTTTCTCCGGGACATCCTGAAGGCCAGGATCGAGGGTCGCCGCCCGAACGACTTGGTGTTTCCGGCACCTGAGGGCGGCCACCTCCGGAACGGAAACTGGCGCGCCCGGTCAGGATGGGACAAGGCGATCGAGTCGCTGGGCTTGGAGGGCGTGACACCGCACGACTTGAGGCGGACATTCGGCAGTCTGGCCCGCTTGGCCGGTGCGGACCTCCGATGGATTCAAAAGGCGATGGGCCATGCCTCCATCACGACCACCGCCCGCATCTACGCCCATCTCTATGACGACGAACTCGACACCGTCGCCGCCGCCCTAAACGACCTGAGGAAACCGACGTGAGAATCCCCGGGCACCGGGTGATGTGCCCAAAGCGTGCCCACAATGGCGGCACGGTGGCCGGTCTGACCGGGCCCGCCAGCCATCAGAGCCGGGCTGACGTGCGTGGACAAAATGGAGCCGCCTAGGGGAATCGAACCCCTGACCTATTCATTACGAGTGAATTGCTCTACCGACTGAGCTAAGGCGGCGTGCCCGGCGCACCGGGCGCAGCAGAGTCTACAGGCCCGGGGCTACTGGTCGGAACGCAGCGCCTGGCCGACCGTGGCGACCATCGCGTCGACGGCGAACTTGGGTTTGACGTTACCGGCCAGCGCCTCGCGGCAGTCCAGCACCGCCTCGATGCAGCGCAGCAGTCGGTCCGGCGGCGCGTGCTGGGCGAGCCGGGCGGTCCGCTCGGCCATGTCCGGGTGATTCGCCGTCACCGCACCCGCCCCCGAGGACACCATCAGCGCATCCCGGAAGTAGCCGGCCAGGTCCATCAGCGCCCGGTCCAGCGCATCGCGGGCGGCCCGGGTGGCCCGGGACTTCTGCCGTTTCTCCAGGTCCTTGAGCGCGCCGGCGGCCCCGCGCATCGCCCCGGCCGCGCCCTTGCCGGTGCCCCCGGCCCCCAGCGCGGTCCGCAGTTCCTCGGTCTCGGCGACGTTGCGGTCGGCGGTCAGCGCCTTGGACTCCTCGTCGGCCGCCTTCACCAGGGCCTCCACCGCGCCGAACGCCCGACCCGGCATGGTCGCCTCGCCGGCCAGCGCCAGCGCCTGCTCCCGGCGCTGCCGGGCCTCCGGGTCGACGGCCAGCCGGCGGGCCCGTCCGACGTGCCCGCCACTGACCGAGGCCGCCCAGTGCGCCTCCTCCTCGCTCAGGCCGTCGCCATCGGTCAGCACCCGGGCGATCGACTCGACCGACGGGGTGGTCAGCGCGACGTGCCGGCACCGCGAGCGCAGCGTGACGGAGATGTCCTCCGGATCGACCGACGGCGCGCACAGCAGGAACACCGTCGCCGCCGGCGGCTCCTCCACCACCTTCAGCAGCGCGTTGGCCGCTCCCTCGGTGAGCCGGTCGGCGTCCTCGACCACCACCACCTGCCACCGGCCGGTGCTGGGCCGGCGCGACGCGATCTGCACGATCCCGCGCATTTCGGCCACGCCGATCGAAAGTCCCTCGGGCACCACCCGGCGGACGTCGCCGTGCGTGCCGGCCATCGTCGTCGTGCAGGCCTTGCACTGCCCGCACCCCGGCACCCCCTCTGACGTGCACTGCAGGGCGGCCGCGAAGCACTGGGCGGCGACCGATCGGCCCGATCCGGGCGGGCCGGTGATCAGCCAGGCGTGCGTCATCGCCGAACCGGCGCCCGCGTTGTGAGCAGTGTCACCGCGGGCCGCCGTGGCGGCGGCCGTCAACTCGGCTTCGACCGCATCCTGGCCGACCAGCCGCGCAAATACCCGGGACATCACCGACAGAATAGTGCCCGGCACCGACGCCCACGCCCGGCTCGCACGCCGATTACCGCCCCATCGGGGTCCAACTGTGGTGAAGCGGTTCAGATTCACCGCTCCCGCCGGATACGGTTTACCGGTGAACCTCGGTTGGCTGCACCCGGCGCGCATCAGTGCGTTCGCCCGCTGGGTGGTCCGCACGCCCTGGCCGGTGTTCACCCTGGGCATGCTGCAGGCCGACATCATCGGCGCACTGTTCGTGCTGGGCTTCCTGCGGTTCGGGCTGCCCGGCGAGGACCGGGTGCAGTTGCAGGACCTGCCGGCGACCAACCTGGCGGTGTTCCTGATCTACCTGTTCGTCGCGTTCACCATCGGCGCCATCTACAGCCTGTGGCTGCTGGCCCCGGTGTTCCGCTGGCAGCGCCGCGACGGGCTGCTCACCGACCCCGACCCGGCCGCCACCGACCTGGCCCGGACCCGCGCGCTGCGGATGCCGATCTACCGCACCATGATCAGCGCAACGAACTGGCTGATCGGCGGCGTGGTGTTCATCAGCGCCAGCTGGCCGGTCGCCGCGCAGTCCGCCCCGGTGCTGGCGGTGGCCACCGCGCTGGGCGCGACCGCCACCTCGATCATCGGCTACCTGCAGTCCGAGCGGGTGCTGCGCCCGGTGGCGGTGGCCGCGCTGCGCGGCGGGGTGCCGGAGAACTTCCACGCCGCCGGGGTGATCCAGCGCCTGGTGCTGACCTGGGTGCTGTCCACCGGCGTCCCGGTGCTCTCGATCGTCTTGGCGGTGGTCGCCGGCAAGACCAACGTGCTCAACGCCTCCCCCGACCAGCTGTTCACCCCGATCCTGATGCTGGCCGGCGCGGCGCTGGTGATCGGCCTGGCCGGCACCGTGCTGGCCGCGATGTCCATCGCCGACCCGCTGCGCCAGCTGCGCTGGGCACTCGGCGAGGTCCAGCGCGGCAACTACAACGCGCACATGCAGATCTACGACGCCTCCGAGCTCGGGCTGCTGCAGGCCGGGTTCAACGACATGGTCCGCGACCTGGCCGAACGGCAGCGGCTGCGGGACCTGTTCGGCCGCTACGTCGGCGAGGACGTGGCCCGCCGGGCCCTGGAGCGCGGCACCGAGCTGGGCGGCCAGGAGCGCGACGTGGCGGTGCTGTTCGTCGACCTGGTCGGCTCGACGTACCTGACCGCCACCCGCCCGCCCGGCGAGGTGGTGATCCTGCTCAACGAGTTCTTCCGGGTCATCGTCGACACCGTCGACCGCTACGGCGGGTTCGTCAACAAGTTCCAGGGCGACGCGGCGCTGTGCATCTTCGGCGCACCGCTGGAACACCCCGACACCTCCGGCGCCGCGCTGGCCGCCGCCCGCGAGCTGCACGACAACCTGCTGCCGCTGCTCGGCGACGAGTTCGGCATCGGGGTCTCGGCCGGGCGGGCGATCGCCGGGCACATCGGCGCGCAGGCCCGCTTCGAGTACACGGTGATCGGCGACCCGGTCAACGAGGCCGCCCGGCTGACCGAGCTGGCCAAGCTGGAGCCCGACCGGGTGCTCGCCTCGGCCACCGCCGTCGCCGACGCCACCGACGCCGAGGCGCTGGCCTGGAACGTCGGGGAGATCGTGCAGCTGCGCGGGCGCACCGAGCCCACCCAGCTGGCCCGGCCGATCCGGCTGGCCGCGCTCGACGAGGTGCAGACCTAAGCCGCTAGGCCTTCTTGGCTGCGGCCTTCTTGGCGGCCGTCTTCTTGGCGGCCGTCTTCTTGGCCGGGACCTTCTTCGCAGCCACCTTCTTCGCGGCGGCCTTCTTGGCCGGAGCCTTGCGGGTGGCCTTCTTGGCCGGCCCGCGGGCCCGACGGTCCGACAGCAGCTCGGAGGCCCGCTCGTCGGTGATCGTCGCGACCTCGTCGCCCTTGCGCAGGCTGGCGTTGGTCTCGCCGTCGGTCACGTACGGGCCGAACCGGCCGTCCTTGATCACCATCGGCTGGCCCGACACCGGATCGGTGCCCAGCTCGCGCAGCGGCGGGGTGGCCGCGGCCTGGCGTCCCCGACGCTTGGGCTCGGCGTAGATCTTCAGCGCCTCCTCCAGGGTGACGGTGAACATCTGGTCCTCGGTGGCCAGCGAACGCGAATCGGTGCCGCGCTTCAGGTACGGCCCGTACCGGCCGTTCTGCGCGGTGATCTCCTCGCCGTTGTCCGGATCGACCCCGACCACCCGCGGCAACGACAGCAGCTTGAGCGCATCCTCCAGCGTCACCGTCTGCAGATCCATGCTGCGCAGCAACGACCCGGTGCGCGGCTTGGGGCCGGTCGGCTTCTTGGACTTCTTCGCGCCCACCCCGTCCTCGGGATCCTCCGGCGGGGCCGGCAGCACCTCGGTGACGTACGGCCCGTACCGGCCCTCCCGGGCGATGATCTCGTGCCCGGACTCCGGGTCGACGCCCAGGCTGCGGCCGTCCTGCGGGGTGGCGAACAGCTCCTCGGCCAGCTCCAGGGTCAGCTCGTCGGGGGTCAGCGAATCGTTGAGGTTGGCCCGCTGCGGGGTCGGCTCGCCGTCCTCGCCGAGCACCATCCGCTCCAGGTAGGGCCCGTAGTTGCCGACCCGGACGTTGACCGCGCGGCCCTCGGCGTCGTCGAACAGCTTGATCGAGTTGACCAGCCGCGCGTCGATGCCGTCGAGGTTGCCGCCGACCAGCTGCTTGAGCCCGCCGGCCCGCGAGATCGAGCCCTCCGCGCCGTGCTCACCGCCGAAGTAGAAGTTGCGCAGCCAGTTGCTGCGGCGCTCCTGTCCGCCGGCGATCGCGTCGAGGTCGTCCTCCATCGCGGCGGTGAAGTCAAAGTCCACCAGCCGCGCGAAATGCTGCTCCAGCAAACCGATCACGGCGAACGCCACCCAGGACGGCACCAGCGCGCTGCCCTTCTTGTAGACGTAGCCGCGGTCCTGGATGGTCTTGATGATCGACGAGTACGTCGACGGCCGGCCGATCCCGAGATCCTCCAGCGCCTTGATCAGCGACGCCTCGGTGTAGCGGGCCGGCGGGTTGGTCGAATGCCCGTCCGGGGTCAGTGCGTTGGCGCTGACCTGCTGGCCCTGGCGCAGGTTCGGCAGCCGCCGCTCGGCGTCGTCGGCCTCGCCGCCGGCCAGCTCGTCGACGGTCTCCACGTAGGCCTTGAGGAAGCCGGCGAAGGTCAGCGTGCGGCCGCTGGCGGCGAAGGTGACGTCGCGGCCGTCGGCGGCGGCACCGGCGATCCGCAGGCTCAGCGTGGTGCCCCGCGCGTCGGCCATCTGGGAGGCCACCGTGCGCTGCCAGATCAGCTCGTAGAGCCGGAACTCGTCGTTCTCCAGCTCGCGGCGCACCGCGTCGGGGGTGGCGAAGGTGTCGCCGGCCGGCCGGATCGCCTCGTGCGCCTCCTGGGCGTTCTTGACCTTGCGGGTGTACTGCCGCGCCGTCGGGTGCAGGTACTCCTCGCCGTAGAGCTGCCGGGCCTGGTTGCGGGCGGCGTCGATGGCGCTGGCCGACAGCGTCGTCGAGTCGGTACGCATGTAGGTGATGTAGCCGTTCTCGTACAGCCGCTGCGCCACGCTCATGGTGCGCTCGGAGGAGAACCGCAGCTTGCGCCCGGCCTCCTGCTGCAGCGTCGAGGTCATGAACGGCGCGTACGGCCGCCGGGTGTAGGGCTTCTCCTCCACCGACGACACCGTCAGCGCGGCCCCGGACAGTCCGGCGACCAGCCCGTTGGCGCCGGCCTCGTCGAGCACCACCACCTCGGCGGGCTTCTTGACCGCGCCGAGCGAGTCGAAGTCCCGGCCGGTGGCCACCCGCAGCCCGTCGACGTTGACCAGCCGGGCGCTGAACACCGGCGGGGTGGCGCCCGGGTCGGACACGCTGGCGTCGAGTTCGGCGACGATGTCCCAGTAGCCGGCGCTGCGGAACGCCATCCGCTCCCGCTCGCGCTGCACGATGATGCGGGTCGCGACCGACTGCACCCGGCCCGCCGAAAGCCGCGGGGCGACCTTCTTCCACAGCACCGGGGACACCTCGTAGCCGTACAGCCGGTCCAGGATGCGGCGGGTCTCCTGCGCGTCGACCAGGTCGATGTCCAGGTCGCGGGGGTTCTCGGCGGCGGCCAGGATGGCCGGCTCGGTGATCTCGTGGAACACCATCCGCTTGACCGGGATCCGCGGCTTGAGGGTTTCCAGCAGGTGCCAGGCGATGGCCTCGCCCTCGCGGTCACCGTCCGTGGCCAGGTAGAGCTCGTCGACGCCCTTGAGCAGGTTCTTGAGCTCGGTGACCGTGCTCTTCTTGTCCGGGCTGACGATGTAGAGCGGCTCGAAGTCCGAGTCGACGTTGACCCCCAGCCGGGACCAGGGCTCCTGCTTGTACTTGGCCGGCACGTCGGCGGCGTTGCGCGGCAGGTCGCGGATGTGGCCGCGGGAGGACTCCACGATGTAGTTGGGGCCCAGGTACCCGGCGATCTTGCGGGCCTTGGTCGGCGACTCGACAATGACCAGTCGCTTCACGGTTCCGTTGCCAGCCAACTTGCCCCTACGCTCCCACTGCGGACGGCCGCGGGCCGTCTGTCCTTATATATGTCGTGCGGCCCGTCAGCGCGTGCCGCCGCGGCCAATCTTGCATTCTGCCGCGGCCTGTGCAAGCCGAGGGCCTGTGGTCACCGTGTCATACCCGTGGCCAATGTGCGAACGCTTCGACGTCCGCCGGGGGTTCCCCGATGTTCTCCACCAGCCGCGACAGCCGGCGCCGGCCGCTGATCCGCAGCGCCGGACGGCTGCCCCGGGTGCCGATCAGGGTGGGCGCGATACCGGCCCGGATCAGCGCCGAGGCCAGTGGCGAATGGGTGTCGGGGGCGTGCGGGTCCAGGCCGAGCAGGTAGCGGTCGCCGTCGGGACTGCCCGCGGCCAGCGTCCAGATCCGCAGCTCCCGCGAGCCCGGCACCCAGTCCGCCGGCACCGTCTTGACCGCCCCGCGCGTCCAGCCGATCGCGATCGGCACCAGCCGGGCGTCGACGGCGGTGCGGACCAGCGGGGTGTTCTCCTCGGTGTGGGTCACCTCGGCCTGCAGCCCGGACTCGACGATCATCGCGGCGATGGCGACCGCCCGCCACAACTGATCGACGACCACCGACACCCGGACCCCGTCGCGCACCGTGAGGATCTGGCCGGCCGTCGCGAGCAACCCGGTGACGTCGGTGACCGCGGGCGGCACCGACTCAGCCGAGAAGAACGACAGCTGATCCATCCCTCGACACTAGGGCAGCGACGCCCGGTCGGTCGGCAGCGACGGGGTGGACGCGCCCGGGAGACAAAACGAAATCCCCCCGATCACCCGGGCGGGTGGATCGGGGGGATTGCGTTTACGTCGGTTGACTCACACCGCGCGGACGCCGGTGGCCTGCGGGCCCTTGGGGCTCTGGCCGACCTCGAACTCCACGCGCTGGTTCTCCTCCAGGGTGCGGAAGCCCGACCCCTGAATTTCCGTGTAGTGGACGAAAACGTCGGCGGAGCCGTCCTCGGGGGCAATGAACCCGAAGCCCTTTTCGGCGTTGAACCACTTCACAGTTCCCTGTGGCATCTTTCGATCTTTCCTTACTGTACTTCTCGGGTACGGCACACCACTTCGGAGCACCGTGGCCCGTTGTGACCGCCATCCTTCGCAGGAACAACGACCGCAACGTCGATCCTGCGAAAGTTTTGACACCACACAGAAGCTGCGACCGCCCTCATCCAATCACGTCCGGAAGCACCGCGACAGCCCTGCCGAAACAATCTGGTGAACAATTCCGGATGTGACCGTGAACTTCGGCAGCGAGCTGCTGGCACCCCTGGTCGGCGACGCCGAGGGCGACCCGGTGCGGCACGTCGCGCAGCTCCCGGCGACCGCCGGCGTGCCGGCGGACTGGCCGGCCTGGGTGCCCCCGAACGTCGCGGCGGCGTTCGCCGGCCGCGGCATCACCGCGCCCTGGTCGCACCAGGCCCGCGCCGCCGACCTGGCCCACCGCGGCAGCCACCTGGTGATCTCGACCGGCACCGCCTCGGGCAAGTCGCTGGCCTATCAGCTGCCGATCCTGTCCGCGCTGGCCACCGAGCCGCGGGCCCGGGCGCTGTACCTGGCGCCGACCAAGGCGCTCGGGCACGACCAGCTGGCCGTCGCGCACGCCCTGGCCGGGGCGGCCGGGCTCACCGATGTCGCACCGAGCGCCTACGACGGCGACACCGCCGCCGAGATCCGCCGGTTCGCCCGGGACCGGTCCCGGTGGATCTTCTCCAACCCGGACATGATCCACCTGTCGCTGCTGCGCAACCACGCCCGCTGGTCGGTGTTCCTGCGCGGCCTACGCTACCTCGTCGTCGACGAATGCCACTACTACCGCGGCATTTTCGGCTCCAACGTGGCGATGGTGCTGCGCCGGCTGCTGCGGCTGGCGGCCCGCTACGGCGCCGACCCGACGGTGATCTTCGCCAGCGCCACCACCGCCGCGCCCGGGCAGACCGCCGCCGAGCTGATCGGGCAGCGGGTCGAGGAGGTCAGCGTCGACGGCTCCCCGCACGGCACCCGGACCGTCGCGCTGTGGGAACCGCCGCTGCGCACCGACGTCACCGGCGAGCAGGGCGCGCCGGTGCGCCGCTCGGCCGGCGCCGAGGCCGCCACCGTGATGGCCGGGCTGGTCGCCGAGGGCGCGCGCACCCTGACCTTCGTCCGGTCCCGGCACGGCGCCGAGCTGACCGCGCTGGGCGCCCGGGCCCGGCTCGCCGAGATCGCCCCGGGCCTGGTCGACACGGTGGCCTCCTACCGGGCCGGCTACCTGGCCGAGGACCGTCGCGCGCTGGAACGGGCGCTGGCCGACGGCACGCTGCGCGGGCTGGCCACCACCAACGCCCTGGAGCTCGGCATCGACGTGTCCGGGCTGGACGCCGTCGTGCTGGCCGGCTTCCCCGGCACCGTCGCGTCGTTCTGGCAGCAGGCCGGCCGGTCCGGCCGGCGCGGGCAGGGCGCGCTCATCGTGCTGGTGGCCCGCGACGACCCGCTGGACACCTACCTGGTGCACCACCCCGAGGCGCTGCTGGACAAGCCGGTCGAGCGGGTGGTCATCGACCCGGCCAACCCGTACGTGCTGGGGCCCCAATTGCTCTGCGCGGCAACCGAACTGCCGCTGACCGAGGCCGAAGTCCGGGACTGGGACGCCGAGCCGGTGGTCGACGACCTGATCGACGACGGGCTGCTGCGGCACCGCGCCGGGCGGTACTTCCCCACCCCGGGCCCCGACCCGCACCCCGGCGTCGACATTCGCGGCTCCTCCGGCGGGCAGATCGCGATCCTGGAGACCGGCACCGGACGGGTGCTCGGCAGCACCGGGGTCGGCCAGGCACCGGCCAGCGTGCATCCCGGCGCGGTGTACCTGCATCAGGGCGAGACGTACCTGGTGGACGCGCTGGACTTCGCCGACGGCGTGGCGTTCGTGCACGCCGAGGATCCCGGCTACCGCACGTCGTCGCGGGAACGCGTCGACATCGCCGTCACCGGGGCCGGCGAGCAGCGGATCCTCGACGACGTCACCCTCGGGGTGGTGCCGGTGACCGTCGAACACCAGGTGACCGGGTTCCTGCGCCGGCGCTCCGGCGGCGAGGTGCTGGACTTCGTCGAGCTGGACATGCCCAGCCAGACGCTGCCGACCGTCGCGGCGATGTACACCATCACCGTCGAGGCGCTGGCCGCCGCCGGCGTCGACGCGCTGCGCATCCCGGGGGCGCTGCACGCCGCCGAGCACGCCGCGATCGGGCTGCTGCCGCTGGTGGCCAGCTGCGACCGCGGCGACATCGGCGGGCTGTCCACCGCGATCGGCCCGGTCGACGGGCTGCCCACGGTGTTCGTCTACGACGGGCATCCCGGCGGGGCGGGCTTCGCCGAGCAGGGCTACCGGCAGGCCGCGGTGTGGCTGGGCGCCACCGCGGCGGCGATCGAGGCGTGTGAATGCCCGGCGGGCTGCCCGTCCTGCGTGCAATCGCCCAAGTGCGGCAACGGCAACGACCCGCTGGACAAGGCCGGGGCGGTGGCGGTGCTGCGGCTGGTGCTGGATCGGATCGGGCGCACGCTATGACCCGGGTCACCCGCGGCGGCCCGCGGTGGCCAAGCCCACCTCGGCCGGGCGGCGATCCGGTGCCGGCCGAGCTGGACCGATGCCCGGCCGCCGCCAGCTGACGGCACGATCGGCGGGCCCGCGCCGCTAAGATCCTCGGTATGCACCAAGAGTGGTTGCTGCTTGAGACCCTGGGCAGCGAACCCGTCGTCGTCGCGGCGGGCAAGTTCGCCAAGGACCTGGTTCCGATCAGCAGCTACCTGCGCCGCAGCCCGTACCTGTCGGCGATCCAGACCGCCGTCGCCGAGACCGTCGCCAACAACGCCGGACTGGCCAGCCTGACCCCCAAGCAGAAGCGGGTCATCCGCACCGAGCCGGTGACGATGACCGACGGCCGGGTGCACGGCGTGCACGTGTGGATCGGCCCGGCCGACGAGGAGCCGCCGGAGCGTCCGCTGCCCGGCCCGATCACCTGGGATCTGACCATCGGGGAGGCGACCGACAGTCCGCAGGCGCTGATCAACCGCGGCGAGGATCCGGAGAACGCGCCGGTGCACGGCCGGTCCTTCGCCAGCGATCTGTCCGCCGGCGCCCTGCGAACCGGCGAGGCCAAGCTGCTGGCGCTGGCGCTGCGCCGGGAGCCCGACGACACCATTTACGAGACCTGGGACCTCGTCGCCGCCGACGGCAGCCCGCTGACCGGTTCGTTCGTCGCCCGGGTGGTGGTGGAGGAGGCCGACGACGGCACCGAGCACGTGCTGCTGCGCGGGATGAACTGGGTCAGTGAGCGGGAAAGCGGTGTGGTGGAACCGGATTCGCTGGCGCAGCGGATCCTGGAGGGCTTGGCGACGCCGGGCACCTACCGGGCGCTGGTCGACCTGAGGAATTGGGCACTGCTGAAGTGGCTCGACGAACCGTCGCCCTACTACGACTGGCGCGCCGACTCGGTGCACCCCGACGACCTGGAGCGGCTGCAGAGCATGCCCGCCGAGTTCGATCCGGGCGGTGCGTCCCGGATCGTGCGGTTGTCGCACACCGAATCCGACTGGGTTCCGGTGCACATCACCATCAACCGGATCGAGCTGGAGCCCGGCGTGTTCACCGGTCTGATGGCGATGCGGCGGGCCACCGAATGCGAACTGGCCGAAGACGATCGGGCCCGGACGTCGGGCTAGCTGTCGGCCGGTGAGTTCTCGGCGACCGGTCCGGCGCGGGCCGCCGCGCGGGCGGTGGCCGGCGCCAGGCCGGGCAGCCGCACCGGAACACCGACCTCAACGACCACCACCAGGTCCAGGCCCTCGACGCGGCAGTCGGTGACGACCGCCCCGGCGGCCACCCGGCGGGCCCGGCGGCAGGCCGCGTCGGCGCCGGCGGGCAGCGCCGCGGCGGCGGCCAGCGCGGCCAGGTCGGCGGCGGACTGGGCCCGGTGCCGGGCGACGACGGCGGCCCCCAGCCACGCCGCGAACCCGGTCACCGTGACCAGCACGACAACCAGCACCGCCGCCAGCACGGTCGCCGCGCCGCGGTCACCCCCGCCGCGATCCCGGTTCGGCCGCCGCCAGCGCGGTCGCGGTGACGGCCAGGCCCGGCAGCAGCGGCACCGGCACCTGGACCCGGGCCCGGACGGTGTCCCCGGCCGGCTCGATCCGGATGGTGGCCCCGCGCGGGGCGACGGCCGCGGCGGCGGACAGCGCGCCGTCGGTGTCGCCGCGGGCGGCCAGCCGGGCCGCCTCCCGGGCGGCGTCGACGCAGCGGACCTGCGCCGAGAGCGCGCCGAGCCCGGCCACCGCCAGCACCAGCACGGTGACCAGCGCGGCGATCGCCAGCGCCGCCTCGACGGTGCCCGCGCCGCGGTCATCGGTCAGCTCCGGGTGCTCAGCGCCCGGCCGATGATCCCGGTCAGCGCCGCGACCACCGAATCCCCGGTCACCACGGTGTAGAGGATCGCCCCGAAGGCGGCCGCGGCGATGGTGCCGATCGCGTATTCGACGGTGCTCATGCCCGCCTCGTCGGCGGCCAGCGCCCAGGTCCGAGCCGAAAGCCGTTGACCCAAATGGCTTTTGCGTCGTTTCCTCATCTGTGTTCTCCCTTCGCGGTTTCACAACACTCCCGAGCCGAGTACCCGGCCGGCCAGCCCGGCGATCACCGGGACGATGCCGAGGCAGACGAACGCCGGCAGGAAGCACAGCCCGAGCGGGCCGGCGATGAGCACCCCGGCCCGCTCGGCGGCGGCCGCGCCGCGGTGCCGGGCGTCCTGGCGGACCCGGTCGGCGAGTTCGGTGACGCCCTGGGCCAGCGCGGTGCCCGAGGACGCCGAGCGACGGGCCAGCCGCAGCAGGTCCGCGCAGCTCGGCTCGATGCGCCCGGTCGGTGCGGCCCAGGCCCGGGCGGGGTCCGCGCCAAGGGCCAGCAGGTCGGCGGCGCCGCGCAGCAGCCCGGCCAGCTCCGGCGGCGCGGCGGCGGACGCGGCCCGGGCGGCGGCAGGCACCGGCATGCCGGCGCGCAGGCAGACCGCCAGCACGTCGAACGCCGCGGCCAGCGCCAGGGGATCGGATCGCCGCGCGCCGCGCGCCGGGCGGCCGATCGGGCGCCGGTCCGGCCCGACCCGGTGCCGCGGCGGGCCGGGCCAGGCCAGCAGCGCGGCGGCGAGCAGGACCGCGGCGCCGGTCATGGCCGGGTCAGCCGATCGGTGATCCGGCCGGCCCACAGCAGCCCGGCCGTCAGGAATCCGGTGCCCAGCAGCAGGCATCCGCCGCCGGGGCCGGTCAGGAAGGCCAACGGGTCGGCGCCCAGCGCATGCCCGAGCAGCAGGCCCAGCCCGGGCAGCCCGGCCAGGATCGCGGTGGTGGCCCGGGCGCCGGCCAGCCCGGCCGCCACCTCGTCGGCGTAGCGGCGGCGTTCCTGCACGTCGCGGTGGGCCGCGGCGAGCACCTCCGCGATCGCCAGGCCGTGCTCGCCGGCCAGCCGCCAGGCCACCGCCAGCCGGTGCCAGTGCCCGGGCAGCGCGGAGCGGTCCGCGGCGGCGGCCAGCGCCGCGGGCACCGCACCGCCGAGCCGGGCCGCCGCGGTGACGGCGCTCAGCGCGGCACCGGCGGGGCCGCCGGTCTCCTCGGCCGCCAGCGCCAGGGCGTGCACCGGGTGCGCGCCGACCCGCAGTTCGGCGACCATCATCTCCAGCGCGTCGGCCAGCGCGCGCGCCTCGGCCTCGGCGTCGCGGCGCCGGCGGGCGGCGCGGCGCCGGGCCCAGGCGGTCGCGCCGAGCAGCGCGATCGCCGGTGGCAGCGCCGGGGAGACCAGCGCGGCGGCCAGCAGCGGCGCGGCAAACGCCAGGGCGGGCGGCCGCCGCGGAGACCGCGGCGACAGGCCCAGCCGGTGCCGCGGTGGGCCGGGTGCGATCAGCAGCGCGGCAACCAGCAGCGCGGCGGCCGGCAGGGCCGTGATCATCGCGGTTCCCCGGCGCGGATCAGCGCGTCGAGGTGGTCGGCGCCCGGGCCGCGGCCGCGTTCGACGTGCCAGGCGGTGGCGATGCCGCCGTCCGGCCGCAGCACCGCGATCTCGGTCAGCCGGCGCCGGCCCGCGCGATCGCGGCCCAGGTGCACCACCACCCGGATCGCGGCGGCCAGCTGGCTGTGCAGGGCGGCGCGGTCCAGGCCGCCGAGCGCCGCGAGCGCCTCCAGCCGGGCGGGCAGTTCGGCGGGGCTGTTGGCGTGCACGGTGCCCGCGCCGCCGTCGTGCCCGGTGTTCAGTGCGCCCAGCAGGTCCACGACCTCGGCGCCGCGGACTTCGCCGACCACGATCCGGTCCGGGCGCATCCGCAGCGCCTGGCGCACCAGTTGCCGGACGGTGATCTCGCCGGCGCCCTCGATGTTGGGGCCGCGGGCGACCAGCCGGACCAGGTGCGGGTGCGGCGGGGCCAGCTCGGCGGCGTCCTCGACGCAGACGATCCGCTCGCCCGGGGGCACCTCGGCCAGCAGCGCGGCCAGCAGCGTGGTCTTGCCCGCCCCGGTCCCGCCGGTGACGACCAGCGCCAGCCGGGCCCGGATCACCCGGCCCAGCAGCGCGGCCGCCGGCGCGGCGATGGAGCCGGCGGCGACCAGCGCGGCCAGGCTCTGCTCGGCCGGGCGCAGCACCCGCAGCGAGATCGCGGTGCCGTCGGTGGCGATCGGCGGGAGCACGGCGTGCAGCCGGACGGGGTGGCGACCGCAGCCGGTCAGCAGGCCGTCGACCCAGGGCTGGGCGTCGTCGAGGCGCTTACCGGCGGCCAGCGCCAGCCGCTGTGCCAACCGGCGCACCGCGGCCTCGTCGTCAAATCGGATTGTGCTGCGCGCCAAGCCGTTTCCGTCGTCGACCCACACCGAGTCGGGTCCGCTGACCAGCACGTCGGTGACGCCGGGGCGGGCCAGTAGCGGGTCCAGCGGCCCGGCCCCGGTGAGTTCGGTCTGCAGCAGCCGCAGCCCGGCGAGCACCTCGGTGTCGCCGAGCACACCGCCGGACTCCGCCCGGATGGCGGCGGCGACGACGGCCGGGCGTAGCGGCCCGGGCTCGGCGGCCAGTCGCTCCCGGACCCGGTCGATCAGCGGCGCCGCCAGCTGCGCGGCGGTCATGGTGAGCTCGCTCGCGTCACGGCGGTGAGCACCGCGGCGGCGGCCCGGCCCAGCGGCCCGCCGGGCCGCGGCCGCAGCGCGCCGCGTTCCAGCCGTTGCGCCGCCTTCGGTTCGGGGCGCATGCCCGCCAGCAGCGGGACGCCCGCGGCCGCGGCGACGTCCTCGGCGCGCAGTCCGCCGGGGGCGGGGCCGCGGACCACCAGGCCGACGTTCGGGTTGCCGGCCCGCATCGCCCGCGCGGTGGCGGCGCTGCCGGCGGCACCGCCGACGGTGGCCTGGCCGAGCACCACGACCAGATCGGCGGCGGCCAGCGCGGCCCGGCCGGCCGGGCCGGGCCAGCGCGGCACATCGCAGATCACCGTCGCTCCGCCGCGCGATCCCGCCTCGAGCACGGCGGACACCGCCCCCGGCGGGATCTCCTTCTCGGAGCCGCGGCGGTGCGAGAGCACGCTGACCCCGTCGTCACCGGGCAGCGCGGCGCGCACCGCGTCCCAGTCCAGGCCGCCCTCCTGCACGACGATGTCCGGCCAGCGCAGGCCGCTCTGGTTCTCCCTCCCGAGCATCAGGTCGATGCCGGGACCGTGCCGATCCAGGTCGACCAGCAGCGCGGTGCCCGCACCGTGGGCCAGCGCGGTCGCGAACAGCGACCCGCCGGCGCCGCCGTGCCCGGAGACGACGGCCAGCACCGCGCCGGTGGCCGCCGACCGCGGCGCGGCGCGCACCGCGTCGGCGATGACCCGCAGCAGGGTGGTGTCCTCGGCCGGGATGCGCAGCACCTGCTGGGCGCCGACGGACACCGCGGCCCGGTAGTCCGGTTCGCCGGGGACCGCGGCACAGGCCACGACGATGCCGGGGCGCCGGGGCATCCCGCGGGCCGCGGCGCGCCGGGCCCCGTCGGCGTCGACGACGATGACCGTCGCCGCGTCCCAGGCCCGTCGGTCCAGGCCCAAGGTGCGGGATTGGTGCGCGATGCGCAGCCCGGCGGCGGCCGCCACCCGGTCCAGATCGCCGGACAGGTCGGCTCCGGCGAGGATGCTGAGGATTCCGGCGGCGGGCATGTCTGCCAGCGTGCGGCCCGCGGGTCATCGGGTGCCGGTCGTCGCGGCACGGCTGGGGATGGATTTGCGTTTGGGGACGAATATCCGGGCCGACAAATAAACCTGAGAAAAAGCCAAGAAGATTCGGGGCTGCGCCTCAGCGAACTTCCCCCAGAAAAGGGACGACCCCCGCCAGGGGGGGAGGAGGCGGAGGTCGTCGTATTTCAGCCCCGGGGGGTCGGGCTGAAACACCCCCAGCGTAAGCCGGGTAATGCCTACTATACACACCGAAAGTGCATGATGTGCAAGTGTCCGAATGGCACGAACTTTCGACATAGAGTGCATTTTTTCAGTCTCTGACACATGGTGC
This sequence comes from Mycolicibacterium fallax, assembly GCF_010726955.1. Taxonomy (NCBI): domain Bacteria; kingdom Bacillati; phylum Actinomycetota; class Actinomycetes; order Mycobacteriales; family Mycobacteriaceae; genus Mycobacterium; species Mycolicibacterium fallax. Next base: position 3,266,703 of record NZ_AP022603.1, on the reverse strand, counting down.
GAACTGCCATTTTGCAGGCCATGACGGTACGCGGCGGCGATGTGCCTATCCTTGACTCGTGCCCGCCACCGAAGCCGCTCCCGGACCCGCCGCGAACGGCGACGATGCCCTCTCTACGACCGGCCCCGTCCGCGCCGCCGCGTTCTTCGATCTCGACAAGACGGTCATCGCAAAATCCAGCGTCTTCGCGTTTAGCAAACACTTTTTTAATCAAGGACTGCTGAATAGGCGCGCCGTTCTCAAATCCAGCTATGCGCAATTTCTATTTCTCATGTCGGGCGCCGATCATGACCAGATGGAGGGCATGCGCTCGTTCGTCACCGCTATGTGCACGGGCTGGGATGTCGAGCAGGTCAAAGCGGTGGTCAGCGAGACCCTGCACGACGTGGTGACTCCGCTGATCTTCGCCGAGGCCGCCGACCTGATCGCCGCGCACCGACTGTGCGGACGCGACGTGGTGATCGTGTCCACCTCCGGCGACGAGGTGGTCGCCCCGATCGCCAAGGCGCTGGGCGCCACCCACGCAATGGCCACCACAATGGTCGAGCAGGACGGCAAATACACCGGCGAAATCGCGTTCTACTGCTACGGCGAGACCAAGGCCGAGGCGATCCGGGAGTTGGCCGAGCTGGAGGGCTACCAGCTGGAGCACTGCTACGCCTACTCCGACTCGATCACCGACCTGCCGATGCTCTCCGAGGTCGGCCACCCGACCGTGGTCAACCCGGACCGGGCGCTGCGCAAGGAGGCCGCCGCCCGGGACTGGCCGGTGCGGACGTTCACCAACTCGGTGTCGCTGCGGGACCGGCTGCCGGCCCCGTCGACGGCGGCGGTGGCGACGACGGCCGCCGTCGCGATCAGCGCGCTGGCCGCCGGCGCGGCCGCCTACACGCTGCTGCACCGCCCCGGCGCGACCGACTGAGCGCCACCGACCGAACGCGCCCGGCGGCGCCGAAATCGGGACGCGGATAACGGATTTGGCACATTGCGCGGTTTGGTGCTTGCTGTGACGGCCGTCACGTAGTACAAAGGAGGCACGGCAGACCGGGAAGGCCAAGACCGAACCAGAAGAGAAGGTTCCGCCTCCCGACCCGGACTACCCAGCACGGACCCCGGCACCCACGCGGAGCCATAGCCGCTGACAGGGCAGAAGTGTTGCGGGCCTGCGTAACTGCGAATCACGAATCCATGCATATGACCCCAGGGGTGGGGCCGCGATGGGTCGTCTCGCAAGAACGCCGAGGCCACCCCGCGCAACCCACCCAGCACGCCTGGTAACCGGTACTCCGTGCTAGCGGGCGGCGATCCGAGACACCTCGGGGCGCCGCCCGCTTTTACGTTTCGCGCCCGGCTACTTCTTCGCGTCCGCGATGGACAGCGCCTCGCGGGCGCCGTCCTGCATCGCCCGGCAGCTCAGCAGGATCCAGTCGCGCAGTCCCTGCTCGGTGCCCGAGGCAAAGTCCGCTGCCGCGCTGCGATAGTCACCCGGGCGGCGCATCCAGAACACCTCCGGCACGCCGAGCCCGTGCGGGTCCAGGCCGGTCGCGATCGTCACCAGCCGGCTGACCGCGCGGGCCACCACGCCGTCGGCGCTGCCGAACGGGGCCAGCGCCAGCATCTCCCCGTGTGCGACCGCCGCCAGGATCGGCGCGGGTACCTTCGACCCGCCCGTCACCAACCGGGACAGCAGATCCAGCCGCGCCGACACCTCGGGCTCGAGTCGGGGCCGGCCGAGCGCGTCCTCCGGCACCAGGTCGGCCGCGGCCAGCATGTGCAACCGGGCCAGCGCCTGCAGCGGGGCCCGCCGCCACACCCCGATCAGGTTGGTCTCGCCACCCTCCAGCGCCTGGGTCACCCGCAGCGCACCGGCGAACACCGGGTCGGCGGCGGAGTCCTCGTCGAGCTTGAGCGCGCCGCCGTCGAGCACCGAGGAGGCCCGCGCCGCCCGCAGCGACGCCTCCGCCGCGGTCACCGGCCAGCCGCGCAGGTTCGCGCGATGGCGGTGCGCCTTACCGAGCGCGTCGCGGGCCGCGTCGGCGGCCTCTGCCACCCCGGGCAGCTGGGCCAACGGGGCCAACGGGTCGGTGCTCACGGCGGCCAACGCTACTCGCGGACCCGCCGCAGCCGGATTCCGGCCGGGAATCTGTGACTGGCAACCGAAATGCAACGTTCGGTGACTAGTCTCACAGGAATGACCGAGACGCAACCCGAGCTGCCACTGTTCCCGCCCTCGGCGGAGTTCGCTGCAAGCGCCAACGCGACTGCGGCTATGTACGACGAGGCCGACGCGGACCGGCTCGCCTTCTGGGCCACCCAGGCCAATCGCTTGAGCTGGAACACCCCCTTCACCGAGGTGCTGGACTGGTCCGGGGCGCCGTTCGCCAAGTGGTTCGGCGGCGGCAAGCTCAACGTCGCCTTCAACTGCGTGGACCGGCATGTGCTGGCCGGGCACGGCGACCGGGTGGCCATTCACTGGGAGGGCGAACCCGTCGGCGATGCCCGGTCGCTGACCTACGCCGAGCTCAAGGACGAGGTCTGCCGGGCCGCCAACGTGCTGACCGACCTCGGCGTCACCGCGGGCGACCGGGTCGCGATCTACATGCCGATGGTCCCCGAGGCGGTGGTGGCCATGCTGGCCTGCGCGCGGGTGGGCGCCCTGCACTCGGTGGTGTTCGCCGGCTACTCCTCGACCGCGCTGCGCGCCCGGATCGAGGACGCCGAGGCGAAGATGGTCATCACCACCGACGGACAGTTCCGCCGCGGCGCGGCGGTGCCGCTGAAGACCGGTGTCGACGAGGCCCTCGAGGGCCTGGACCCCGACGCCAACACCGTCGAGCACGTGCTGGTGGTGCGCCGCACCGGGATGGACACCCCGATGACCGCGGGCCGCGACCTGTGGTGGGACGAGGCGATGAGCACCGTCTCCAACGAGCACACCCCGCAGGCCTTCGACTCCGAGCACCCGCTGTTCCTGCTCTACACCTCGGGCACCACCGGCAAGCCCAAGGGCGTCGTGCACAGCTCGGCCGGCTTCCTCACCCAGGCCGCCTACACGCATTACTACGTGTTCGACCTGAAGCCCGAGACCGACGTCTACTGGTGCACCGCCGACATCGGCTGGGTCACCGGGCACACCTACATCGTCTACGGACCGCTGGCCAACGGCGCCACCCAGGTGCTCTACGAGGGCACCCCGGCCTCCCCCGACGAGCACCGGCACTTCCAGGTCATCGACAAGTACGGCGTCACGATCTACTACACCGCCCCGACCGTCATCCGCACCTTCATGCGGTGGGGCCGCGAGCTGGTCCGCGAGCACGACCTGTCCAGCCTGCGGCTGCTCGGCTCGGTCGGCGAGCCGATCAACCCGGAGGCCTGGCGCTGGTACCGGCACGTGATGGGCCAGGACAACACCCCGATCGTGGACACCTGGTGGCAGACCGAGACCGGCGCGGCGATGATCGCCCCGCTGCCCGGCGTCACGCACTGCAAGCCCGGCTCGGCGATGCGCGCGCTGCCGGGCATCTCGGCCAAGATCGTCGACGACGACGGCAACGAGCTGGCGCCGTCGCCGGACTTCGGTGAGCACACCACCGGCTACCTGGTGCTGGACAAGCCGTGGCCGGCGATGCTGCGCGGCATCTGGGGCGACCCGGATCGGTTCGTGGAGACCTACTGGTCGCGGTTCGCCGAGCAGGGCTGGTACTTCGCCGGCGACGGCGCCCGCTACGGCAGCGACGGCGAAATCTGGGTGCTCGGCCGGATCGACGACGTGATGAACGTCTCCGGGCACCGGATCTCCACCGCCGAGGTGGAGTCCGCGCTGGTCGGGCACGCCGGGGTGGCCGAGGCCGCCGTCGTCGGGGCCACCGATGCCACCACCGGGCAGGCGATCTGCGCGTTCGTCATCCTCAAGGAGCACGCCAAGGAGCTCGGCCGCGACGACATGGTCCATGAACTGCGCGCCGAGGTGGCCCGGGAGATCTCGCCGATCGCCAAGCCGCGGGAGATCCACGTGGTGCCCGAGCTGCCGAAGACCCGCAGCGGCAAGATCATGCGGCGGCTGCTGCGCGACGTCGCCGAGGGCAGGCCGCTGGGTGACACCTCGGCCCTGCTGGACGCCAGCGTCTTCGAGGCGATCCGGGCGGCCAAGTAGCGCCCGGTCAGGTCCCGATCGGACGGAACCCGGTGCCCGGGCGGTTCTTCGCGGTGATGTCGGCCAGCTGGGTGTTGAACGACATCGTCACCGCCGGGGTGTGCAGCGGGATGAACTTGACCACGCAGGTCGGCAGCGCGTCGCTGTAGGCGCCGTGGATCATCCCGACCAGCTTGTTGTTGACCGTCACCGGCGCCCCGGAATCCCCGGGCGCGCCGCAGACCTGGTTGACGATGGTGCCCGGATCCTGTCCGGGACCCCACGTCACGCCGCAGGACTGGCCGGTGGTGCGGCCGAGCTTGCAGGCCACCTGCCCGAACGCCGGGTCCGGGCCGAGTCCGTCGATGACGAAGCCCTCCACGTTGTTGGTGGGGGTGACCAGCGCCGGGTCGAAGCGGATGACGGCGTAGTCCAGCGCCTCGTTGCCGGCCACCATCTCGCCGACCACCAGGGCCTCGTCGGACTCCGGGGCGACCAGCGCGCCCGGGCCGCCGCAGTGCGCGGAGGTGAAGCCGATCAGGTCACCGCGGACGTCGGTGCCGATGGCGGTCAGCGTGCAGTGCGCGTCGCCGTCGATGGTGATGCCGGAGCCACCGCCGAGCACCACCTTCTCCGCGGCGCCGGCGGTCCCGCCGCCGGCCAGCGGCATCAGCACCGCCGCCCCGACAACGCCCAACCCCGCGACGAGCATCCGCACACCGGCAAACCTGCGCCAATCGGACCGCACCACAACCTCCCGGATCAACGGCTGCAGTTCCCGACCACGACCGCAGGTGTTTCGCCGCACCAGCCTACCGGCGAGAACTCCCGGGCTCGTGCCACCGCGGCCCGCATGGCAACATAAGGTGCACCCGCCACGACCCCCGGAGGATCGTCCGTGAGCAAAGCTGACCGTCGCAACGGCGTACCCGCGACCGTGACGTCCATCCCCCTGGTGGACCCGCACGCGGTCACCGACGAGTCCTCGATCGGGGATCTGGTCAAGGAAGCCACCGTCCAGGTGTCCACCCTGCTGCGCGCCGAGGTGGAGCTGGCCAAGACCGAGATCACCCGCGACGTGAAGCGCGGGGTGGCCGGCAGCGGGTTCGCCATCGCCGCGATCGTGGTGCTGCTGTACTCCTCGTTCATCGGCTTCTTCCTGGCCGTGGAGGTCCTCGACGTCTGGCTGGTGCGCTGGGCGGCGTTCCTGATCGTCTTCGTGGTCATGCTGGCCCTGGCCGCGCTGCTCGGCTTCCTGGCCTACCTGAAGGTTCGCCGCATCCGCGGGCCCCGGATGACCATCGGGACGGTGCAGGACGCCCGCGCGATGTTCTCCGGCGGGGACCGGGCCGCGACTGCGCGCCCGGTCCCGGAAAAGACCACCGACCCGTCCGGCTGGTGACGGTTTGGTAGCGCCGCCGGACCCGTCGGCCGTCCGACTCGGCGGTCCGTGGCGCCACCTGGACGTGCACGCCAACGGCATCCGCTTCCACGTGGTGGAGGCCGACCCGCTGACCGACGCCGACACCGCCGTCGCACCGACCGACCGGCCGCTGGTGATCCTGCTGCACGGGTTCGGCGGCTTCTGGTGGTCCTGGCGCCACCAACTGCGCGGCCTGACCGGCGCCCGGGTGGTCGCGGTGGACCTGCGCGGGTACGGCGGCAGCGACAAGCCGCCCCGCGGATACGACGGCTGGACGCTGGCCGGTGACACCGCCGGCCTGATCGGCGCGCTCGGGCACACCTCGGCCACCCTGGTCGGGCACGCCGACGGCGGGCTGGTCTGCTGGGCCACCTCGGTGCTGCATCCGCGGCGGGTCGACGCCATCGCCGTGGTCAGCTCGCCGCACCCGGCGGCCCTCAAACGCGCCGCGCTGACCCGTCGCGACCAGGGCCGCGCGCTGCTGCCGACGCTGCTGCAGCACCAGCTGCCGCGCTGGCCCGAACACCAGCTGACCCGGCACAACGCCCGCGAACTCGAGGCGCTGATCCGGCACCGCGCCTCGCCGGCCTGGCAGCAGACCGCGGATTTCGCCGAGACCATCGCGCAGTTGCGGGTGGCGTTCCGGATCCCCGGCGCGGCGCACTGCGCGCTGGAATACGAGCGCTGGGCGGTGCGCAGCCAGTTGCGCTCGGAGGGCAGGCGCTTCATGCGGGCGATGGACCGCCCGCTGACCATCCCGGTGCTGCACCTGCACGGCGCGGCCGACCCCTACGTGCTGGCCGACGCCGTCACCCGCAGCAGGCGCTGGGCGCCGCACGGGCGCTTCGTCACGATCCCCGGGGCCGGGCACTTCGCGCACGAGGAGGCCCCCGACGCGGTCAACGACCAGCTGGGGCGGTTCCTCGGTGAGCTGCGGGCCTGACCTCCCGGGCAACTCCTACCCGACGCAGGACCCCGTCGGCACCCGCTCGGAGTTGCCGACCTTGTCCCGCTGCCGGCGGACCTCCTCGGCGGTCAGCACGAAACCGGTGTCGTCGTCGTCGACGGCGGCGCCGAACACCACCCCGAGCACCCGGCCGCTGCGGTCGATCAGTGGACCACCGGAGTTGCCCTGCCGGACCGTGCCGCGGATCGTGTACACCTCGCGGTTGAGGGTGGTGGTGCGGTAGATGTCCGGGCCGTTGAGCTCGATGACCTCGCGCACCCGGGCCGGGGTGGCTTGGAAGTCGCCGCCGCCGGGATAGCCGAGCACGATGGCGTCGGTGCCGGGGTCGGCCCGGTCGTCGTTGAACTCCAGCGCGGCGGCCGGCAGTTCCGGCACCGCCAGGATGGAGATGTCGGCGTTGGGGTCGTAGGCCACCACGGTCGCGTCGTAGCTCTGCCCGTTGGATTCCACGGTGACCGAATCCGAACCGGCCACCACGTGCGCGTTCGACATCACCCGGTTGGGCGCGAAGACGAACCCGGTGCCCTCCAGCACCTTCTGGCAGCCCGGCGAGACGCCGCGGATCTTCACCACCGAGGGGCGCACCGTCTCGACGATCAGGCTGGTCGCCAGGGCCGGGTCCGGGGCGCTGATCTCGGCGATCGGGGTGCGCCCGAACGGCTCAAGCACGCTGGGCATGCCGGAGGTGTTCCACAGCGCCGAGAGTCGCTTGGGCACCTCGCGCAGCCACTCCGGGGCCAGCGAGTCGGCGTAGCCCCACACCACCGAACCGCGCACCGCGTTGGCCAGGTTCGGCTGGCCCGAGGTGGTCAACGGGGTGGCCAGCAGCCAGGTCGCGGCCAGCACCAGCACCAGTTGCACGGCCACCCCGACGACCGAGTCGACCACCCGCAGCACCGGGTTCTCCAGCGCCGCGCGGACCGCCCGCCCGACCACCACGCCGGCGATCTCGCCGATCACCACCAGCGCCAGGATCAAGAACAGCGTCGCGAACAGCTTCATCCGGTCGCCGTCGATGCCGGACACCAGGTGCGGCGCCAGCAGCACGCCGGCCACCGCGCCGAGGACCACGCCGACCAGCGACATCAGCGAGCCCAGCGCGCCGGAGCGCCAGCCGGACACCGCGGCGACGAACGCCACCGCAACGATCGCGATGTCCAGCCACTGCGACGACGTCATCGGGTCAAGTCCTCTCCACCGACGAGCGCCATCGCATCATCGAGTTCCATCACACGCTTACTGTCCCAAGGGCGCGCCCACCCGGCGGCATCGAGCATCGCCGAGATGACGTGCGCGGTGAAGCCCCACACCAGCATCCGGTTGAGCAGAAACGCCGGCCCGGCCATCCGCTTGCTGCCGGTGGCGCGGTACACCATCAGCCGATTCTCCGGGTTGACGAACGCCCGCAGCGGCACCCGGTCCACCATCGCCGTCTCCGCCGGGTCCATCACCGTGACCGGGCCGGGGTCGGCGGAGTACGCCAGCACCGGCACCACGTGGAAGTTCGACGGCGGGATGAACATCTTGTCCAGGGTGGCAAATGTGCGCAGCCGGGAGGTGTCCAGGCCGGTCTCCTCGGCGGCCTCCCGCAGCGCCGTCGACACCGCGCCGGCGTCCTCCGGGTCGGCGGCACCGCCCGGGAAGGCGGCCTGCCCGGCGTGGTGGCGCAGTGTGGAGGCGCGGACGGTGACCAGCAGGTCGGCGTCGGCGGGCGGGCCGCCGTCGGGCCCGGCGTCGGGGGCACCGGAGAACAGCACCAGCACGGCGGCGTCGCGCCGGGTCCCGGTCAGCGACGCGGTGGCGCTGGCCGCGGTGATCGCGGCCAGGACATCCAGCGGCACCCGGCGGCGATAGGCCTTGGGCACCCCGTCGAGATTGTCGACGAGCGGGCGCAGCCAGGCCGGGGACACCTCGGGGGACCCGGGCATCGGCATGCGCACCACCTCTTCGTCGTTCCGGACCGCACCGGCCACCGGCATTACCGGGGCTTCTCCAGCGCCGCGGCGACCGCGGCCTCGACCTCGTCGGCGTGGGCGAATTCCCGCGGCAAGATCTGGGCAACGGTACCGTCCGCGCGCAGCACGACGGTGGCGGGCATCACGTTCGGAACGCCCAGCGCACCGGCGATGCGACGGTCGGCGTCCTGCAGGGTGGGCAGCCGCACGCCCAGTTCGGCCAGCCGGGCGACCCCGGCCGCCTCGTTGCGATCCTGGTGCACGGTGACCACCGTGACGGTGTCCCCGGCGCGGCGCTGGTACTCGGCCAGCGCGGGCAACTCGGCCGCGCACGGCGCGCACCAGTACGCCCACAGGTTCAGCACCACCGGGGTGCCGACGGCCAGCGCCGGGCCCACCCGGACCGGGTCGCCGTCGGCGGCGCAGGCCACGGTGACCTCGGCCAGCGCGGCGACCTCGGTGCCGTCGCCGCCGGACGGACACGGCGGCAGCGCGGCGTCGGCGCGGGCCTGGGCCAGCGCCGCGGCGTCGACCGCCGGGGCAGGGGCGTCCGGCTCGGCCGGCGACCCGCGCAGTTCCAGCACAAACACCGCGACCAGCGCGACCAGCACGGCGATCACCGCGATCATGGTGCGGCCGGTGCCGGTCATCTACTGCCCCGCCAGCGCGAGCAGGTGCTCGGTCTCCGGGCCCCGGACCAGCTTCGCCGCGGTCGGCGGGTCGGTCGGGCCGATGCCGTAGGACGGGCAGTCCGAGGCCAGCACGCACACCCCGCAGGCCGGCTTGCGGGCGTGGCAGACCCGGCGGCCGTGGAAGATCACCCGGTGGCTGAGCAGGGTCCATTCCTTGCGCTCGATGAGTTCGCCGACCGCCTTCTCCACCTTGACCGGGTCCTCCTCATCGGTCCACGCCCAGCGCCGGACCAGCCGGCCGAAGTGCGTGTCGACGGTGATGCCGGGGACACCGAAGGCGTTGCCGAGCACCACGTTGGCGGTCTTGCGGCCGACGCCCGGCAGCGTGACCAGCTCCGCCATCGCGGCGGGCACCTCGCCGTCGAACCGTTCCACCAGGGCCTGGCCCAGCCCGATCAGCGCGGACGTCTTGTTGCGGTAGAAGCCGGTCGGGCGGATCAGCTCCTCCAGCTCGACCCGGTTGGCCGAGGCGTAGTCCAGCGCGGTGCGGTATCGAGCAAACAGGGCCGGGGTGGTCAGGTTGACCCGCTTGTCGGTGCTCTGGGCGCTCAGGATGGTCGCGACGGTCAGTTCCAGCGGGTTGGTGAAGTCCAGTTCGCAGTACACCTGCGGGAACGCGACGGCCAGTTTCCGGTTCATCCGCCGGGCCCGTCGGACCAGCCCCAACCGGGTCTCCTGCTTGGCCTTCGTCACCCGTCACAGGGTAGGCGATGCCGACGCGCCGAAGTGCGACCGAGCGGTCGGCAAAACGTGATCGCCCTGAGATATTGCCGGTGTTAACTGCGATTCGTGTCATGGTTGATCCCCACGCTGGTCCCCAGCCTGCTGATGCTGGGGACGTTCGCGCTGGAGCGCGTGGAGAAGCTGCTCGGCAAACTCGACGACGGCGAACGGGAGTTGCTGGAGTTGATCGAGCGGAGCCGGCCGCGCGCCATCGGGGGCGCGCCGGCCAATTCCGGGCCGCCGTACCCGCTGATGAGCGTGCTCGACGAGCCGGGGCTGCCGACCCGAGTTTTCCGCCCGGCGGCGATGAATCCGCAGTTTCAGCCGACTCGGCGCACCAATGATGTGTAGCGTGACCTCGTTGCCGGTGTGACGACCTTTACACTGGCCGAAGCGCTGCCGATTCCCACACTGGTCGGCGCGTATCAGACCACCAGAGAACTGTAGAGGGGCAACGTGGACGAGATCCTGGCCAGGGCCGGAATCTTCCAGGGAGTCGAACCCACCGCCGTCGCCGCGCTGACCAAACAGCTGCAGCCCGTCGACTTCCCTCGGGGACACACCATTTTCGCCGAGGGCGAGCCGGGCGACCGGCTCTACATCATCATCTCCGGCAAAGTGAAGATCGGCCGCCGCTCGCCGGACGGCCGGGAGAACCTCCTGACCATCATGGGCCCGTCGGACATGTTCGGCGAGCTGTCGATCTTCGACCCGGGCCCGCGGACGTCGTCGGCGACCACCATCACCGAGGTGCGGGCGGTCTCGATGGACCGCGACGCGCTCAAGGCGTGGATCCAGGACCGCCCGGAGATCGCCGAGCAGCTGCTGCGGGTGCTGGCCCGGCGGCTGCGTCGCACCAACAACAACCTCGCCGACCTGATCTTCACCGATGTGCCGGGCCGGGTCGCCAAGCAGCTGCTGCAGTTGGCCCAGCGGTTCGGCACCCAGGAGGGCGCCGCGCTGCGGGTCACCCACGACCTGACCCAGGAAGAGATCGCGCAGCTCGTCGGCGCGTCGCGGGAGACGGTGAACAAGGCGCTGGCCGACTTCGCCCAGCGCGGCTGGATCCGGCTGGAGGGCAAGAGCGTGCTGATCAGCGACAGCGAACGGCTGGCCCGCCGAGCGCGGTGACGCCGCAAGCTCGGTAGCCCTTTCCGCAGAGCGCGGCAGCCCTTTGCCGCCGAGCGCTCAACCTGGTACGTGACACTCCGATGTGGGTGTACACGGTTGCGCGCTGGGCGACGGTCCTTTCCGCGAGCGCTCATCCCTGCACGCGACACGCCGATCTGGGTGTACGTAAGTGAGCGCTGGGCGACGACGGCTGCTCCGGCGCGGGGCGCTGGGCGACGGCGGCTGCTCCGGCGCGGGGCGCTGGGCGACGACGGCTGCTCCGGCCCGCTAGCCGCGCAGGTAGTCCAGTTGGGCGCGCACCGACGATTCCGCGACGTCCCACAGGTTCTCGTCGACATCGGTGTAGACGTGCTCGACGACCGCCCGCGCGCCGGCGTCCTCGCCGATCTCGCGCAGCGCCGCGCGGATCTGGTCCAGCCGCTGTTGCCGGTGCTCCCGGTACATGTCGGTGACGGCCACCAGGTCGGGCAGGTCGGGGCCGTGTCCGGGCAGCACCCGCAGCGGCCCGAGCGCGCCGAGCCGGTCCAGCGAGTCCAGGTAGTCCCGCAGCCCGCCGTCCTCGCTGTCGATGACGGTCGTGCCGCGGCCCAGCACGGTGTCGGCGGTGAGCACCGCGCCGTTTTGCCCGCGGGTGCCCTCAAGCACGAACGAGACCGAGTCGGCGGTGTGGCCCGGGGTGGCCAGCACGGTGATCCGCAGCCCGGCCGCGTCGATCACCTCGCCGTCGGTCAGCGGGCCGCCGAGCCCGCGCAGAAAACCGCTGCCCACCGAGCGCACCACGGCGCCGGTCGCCGACACCATGGTGTCGATGCCGTCGGTGTGGTCGCCGTGCCGGTGACTGATCAGCACCAGCGCGATGCGGCCCAGCTCGGCCAGCCGGGCCAGGTGCTCGTGATCGTCGGGACCGGGGTCGACGACGACCATCTCGTCGGCGCCGGGCCCGCGCAGCACCCAGGTGTTGGTGCCCTCCAGGGTCATCTTGCCCGGGTTGTCGCACAGCAGCACCGAGGCCGTGTCGGTGACCGGCCGCAGCACGCCGTAGGCCGGGTGCTCGGTCGGCGCGGCCATCGCGGCTACCTGACCTCGACGATCAGCTCGACCTCGACCGGGGCGTCCAGCGGCAGCTCGGAGACCCCGACCGCCGAGCGGGCGTGCGCGCCGGCCTCGCCGAAGATCTCGCCGAGCAGCTCCGAGGCCCCGTTGACGACGCCGGGCTGGCCGTTGAAGCCGGGTGCCGACGCGACGAAGCCGACCACCTTGACCACCTGCACGATCTGGTCGATGCCGACGATCGAGTCGACCGCGGCCAGCGCGTTGAGCGCGCAGATCCGGGCCAGCTCGGCGGCGTCGCCGGGGCTGACCGCGGCGCCGACCTTGCCGGTGGCCAGCAGCGCGCCGTCGCGCACCGGCAACTGGCCCGCGGTGTAGACCAGCTCGCCGACCCGCTTGGCGGGCAGGTAGGCGGCCAGCGGCCGAACCACCTCGGGCAGCGAGTAGCCCAGTTCGGCGAGGCGCTCGGACGGTTTCGCCGCCATGCTCACTTCGGCCGCTTCAGGTAGGCCACGTGCTGTTCGCCGGTCGGGCCGGGCAGCACGGAGACCAGCTCCCAGCCGTCGGCGCCCCACTGATCGAGGATCTGCTTGGTGGCGTGGGTGAGCAGTGGAATGGTCGCGTATTCCCAGGCTTGCGGTTGGGTCATATTGCCGAGCTTAACGCCGCCCCCAGCGCCGTTGTTTAGGCTGCTCTCATGGCGCCCCCTTCTCCCGTCGGTTGGCCGACCCGGTTGTCCGAAGTTCGGCTGCATTTCGTGAGCGGCAAGGGCGGCACCGGCAAGTCGACCGTGGCCGCGGCGCTGGCCCTGCGGCTGGCGGCGGGCGGCCGCAAGGTGCTGCTGGTCGAGGTCGAGGGCCGCCAGGGCATCGCGCAGCTGTTCGACGTTCCGCCGCTGCCCTACCAGGAGACCAAGATCGCCACCGCCGATGGCGGCGGCGTGGTCAACGCGTTGGCGCTGGACATCGAGTCGGCGTTCCTGGAATACCTCGACATGTTCTACAACCTGGGTCTGGCCGGCCGGGCGATGCGCCGGATCGGCGCCATCGAGTTCGCCACCACCATCGCCCCGGGCCTGCGCGACGTGCTGATCACCGGAAAGATCAAGGAGGCCGTCACCCGGGTCGACAAGTCCGGCCGGCCGGTGTACGACGCGGTGGTGGTCGACTCCCCGCCGACCGGGCGGATCGGCAAGTTCCTCGACGTCACCAAGGCGATCTCCCAGCTGGCCAAGGGCGGGCCGGTGCACGGTCAGGCCGAGGGCGTGGTGAAGCTGCTGCACTCCGACCAGACCGCCGTGCACCTGGTGACCCTGCTGGAGTCGCTGCCGCTGCAGGAGACGGTGGAGGCGGTCGGTGAGCTGCGGTCCTTGGAGCTGCCGGTGGGCGCCGTCATCGTCAACCGCAACATCCCGGCGTTCCTGCCGATGGAGGTGCTCGAGCCGGCCGCCGACGGCGACCTGGACGCCACGACGATCCGGGCCGAGTTGGCCGGGGTAGGCATCAACCCGTCCGACGAGGACTTCGCCGGCCTGCTGACCGAGACCATCGAGCACGCGTCGCTGATCCGGACCCGCGCCAACAGCGCCGCCGCGCTCGACGACGTCGAGGTCCCCCGACTGGAATTGCCCGCCATCAACGACGGCGTCGACCTGGGCAGCCTCTACGAACTGGCCGAGGTGCTGGCCGAGCAAGGAGTGCGGTGATGACCGGCACGCACAAGGCCCTCGACCTGGGCGCGATCCTGAAAGACCGGGCCAACCGGGTGGTGGTGTGCTGCGGCGCCGGCGGCGTCGGCAAGACCACCACCGCCGCGGCGATGGCGCTGCGCGCCGCCGAGTACGGCCGCACCGTCGTGGTGCTGACCATCGATCCGGCCCGGCGGCTGGCCCAGTCGATGGGCATCACCGATCTGGGTAACACCCCGCAGCGGGTGCCGCTGCCCGAGGAGGTGCCCGGCGAGCTGCACGCGATGATGCTCGACATGCGCAGCACCTTCGACGAGATGGTGATCGAGAATTCCGAGCCCGGGCTCGCCGAGAGCATCCTGAACAACCAGTTCTACCAAACCGTGGCGACCTCACTGGCCGGCACGCAGGAGTACATGGCGATGGAGAAGCTGGGCCAGCTGCTGGCCCAGGATCGCTGGGACCTCGTCGTCGTCGACACCCCGCCGTCGCGCAACGCGCTGGACTTCCTGGACGCGCCCAAGCGGCTCGGCAGCTTCATGGACGGCCGGTTGTGGCGGCTGCTGCTGGCCCCGGGCCGCGGTATCGGGCGGCTGGTGGCCGGCGCCGTCGGGCTGGCGATGAAGGCGATGTCGACGGTGCTCGGCTCGCAGATGCTCGCCGACGCCTCGTCGTTCATCCAGTCGCTCGACAGCACGCTGGGCGGGTTCCGGGATCGCGCGGACCGCACCTACGAGCTGCTCAAGCGGCGCGGCACCCAGTTCGTGGTGGTCTCGGCGGCCGAGCCGGACGCGCTGCGGGAGGCGACGTTCTTCGTCGACCGGCTGTCCCAGGAGGCGATGCCGCTGGCCGGGCTGATCCTGAACCGGACCCATCCGACGCTCTCGGCGCTGACCGCGGAGCGGGCGATCGACGGGGCCATCGAGCTGGAAAGCACCGACCCGGCCTCGCTGGGCGCGGGGGTGCTGCGGATCCACGCGGATCGGGCGCTGACGGCCAAGCGGGAGATCCGGCTGCTGTCGCGGTTCACCGGGGCGAACCCGCACGTGCGGATCGTGGGTGTGCCGTCGCTGCCGTTCGATGTGTCGGACCTGGATGCGCTGCGGGCGATCGCCGATCAGATCACCGGGGAACTGCAGGCCGGCTGAGCGCGGTCAGCTGACGCTGCGGTGCTTCCGCTGGGCGGCAAAGAAGTCGGCCCAGGAAACCACCTCGGGGTGCTGCTTGAGCAGGGCGCGGCGCTGCCGCTCGGTCATGCCGCCCCAGACGCCGAACTCGACGCGGTTGTCCAGCGCGTCGGCGCCGCATTCGCTGATCACCGGGCAGTGCCGACAGATGACGGCGGCCTTGCGCTGCGCCGCGCCGCGGACGAAGAGCTCATCGGGATCGGCGCCGCGGCACCGGGCCTTGGAGACCCAGGCAATTCGGGCTTCGGCCTCGGCGCCCTGAAGGACACCGTTGACCGCCGACATGTTGGTCCTGCGCGATGCTGGCCGGCTCACTGACACCTGCGATCCCCTATCGCTCTGGCCGCCCGAGGCGGCGCTCCTACGGCTCAGACCGTTACGTAAACGCCATTGCGATCTGCGCCACAGTGCATATACGTGTGTTACGTATGTCGCATTGTGTGTTTAAGTTAGGCCCGCGGGGCCACGGAATGCAACACCGGGCCCCGCACTTTTTTGGGACGGCCGTCTCGGCCCGGCCGAATCACGGTTCTACCGGCCAGTACGGGAGTCCCTGCCGGGCCACGAACACCGCCGTTACGCTGTAGCCATGTCGGACCGTCCGCAACTCGCGGGGACCATCGTGAAGCTGGCCTGGTGCTGCCTGCTCGCCAGCGTGCTGGTGGCCGCGATGCTGTTCCCGATCGCCGGGATCGTCGGGCTGGCCTCCAACCGGGCCACCGACGTGGTGGCCAACGGGTCGGCGCAGCTGCTGGAGGGCGACGCGCCCGCGGTGACCACCATGGTCGACGCCAAGGGCAACACCATCGCCTGGCTGTATTCGCAGCGCCGGTTCGAGGTGCCCAGCGAGAAGATCGCCAACACCATGAAGCTGGCGATCGTCTCGATCGAGGACAAGCGGTTCGCCGAGCACAACGGCGTCGACTGGAAGGGCACGCTGACCGGCGTGGCCGGCTACGCCTCCGGTGACGTCGACACCCGCGGCGGCTCCACCATCGAGCAGCAGTACGTGAAGAACTACCAGCTGCTGGTGCTGGCCCAGACCGACGCCGAGCGCCGCGCCGCGATCGAGACCACCCCGGCCCGCAAACTGCGCGAGATCCGGATGGCGCTCACCCTGGACAAGACGTTCACCAAGCCGGAGATCCTGACCCGCTACCTGAACCTGGTGTCCTTCGGCAACGGCGCCTTCGGCATCCAGGACGCCGCCCAGACCTACTTCGGCATCGACGCCATCAACCTGAACTGGCAGCAGTCGGCGCTGCTGGCGGGCCTGGTGCAGTCGACAAGCGCGCTGGACCCCTACGTCAACCCCGACGGCGCGCTGGCCCGGCGCAACATCGTGCTCGACACCATGATCGAGAACGTCCCGGCCAAGGCCGCCGAACTACGGGCCGCCAAGCAGGAGCCGCTGGGCATCCTGCCGCAGCCCAACGAGCTGCCGCGCGGCTGCATCGCCGCCGGCGACCGGGCGTTCTTCTGCGACTACGTGCAGGAGTACCTGGCCCGCGCCGGCCTGAGCAAGGAGCAGGTCTCCAAGGGCGGCTACCTGATCAAGACGACGCTGGATCCCGACGTGCAGGCCACCGCCAAGGGCGCCGTCGACCAGTTCGCGCCGACGGACGCGGCGGGCGTCGCCAGCGTGATGAACATCATCCGGCCGGGCAAGGAGAGCCATCCGGTGCTGGCGATGGTCAGCAACCGCACCTACGGGCTGGACGACGCGCTCGGGCAGACCATGCAGCCGCAGCCGTTCTCCCTCGTCGGCGACGGCGCCGGATCGATCTTCAAGGTGTTCACCGTGGCCGCGGCACTCGAGCTGGGCATGGGCACCAACTTCATGCTCGACGTGCCGAACCGCTTCGACGCCAAGGGCCTGGGCAGCGGCGGCATCAAGGGCTGCCCCAAGGACACCTGGTGCGTGCAGAACTCCGGCGGCTCGTCGTACCGCTCGCCGATGAACGTCACCGACGCGCTGGCGACGTCGCCGAACACCGCGTTCGCCAAGCTGATCTCGCAGATCGGGGTGCCGCGCACCGTCGACATGGCGATCAAGCTGGGCCTGCGGTCCTACGCCGACCCGGGCACCGCCCGCGCCTACGAGAACGACAAGAACGAGAGCCTGGCCGACTTCATCAAGCGGCAGAACATCGGCTCGTTCACCCTGGGGCCGTTCGCGGTAAACGCCCTTGAGCTGTCGAATGTGGCCGCCACACTGGCCTCCGGCGGCACCTGGTGCCCGCCGAACCCGATCGAAGAGGTCACCGACCGGCACGGCAAGAAGATCTCGGTGACCACCCAGACCTGCGAGCAGGTGGTGCCCGAGGGGCTGGCCAACACCCTGGCCGTCGCGCTGAGCAAGGACCACCTGGGCAGCGGCACCGCCGCCCCGGCCGCCGGCAGCGTGGGCTGGGACCTGCCGATGTCGGGCAAGACCGGCACCACCGACGCGCACCGCTCGTCGGGCTTCCTGGGGTTCACCAACACCCTGGCCGCAGCCAACTACATCTACGACGACTCCAACAACCCCGGCGAGCTGTGCTCGTTCCCGCTGCGACAGTGCGGCGACGGCAACCTGTTCGGCGGCAACGAGCCGGCCCGCAGCTGGTTCGCCGCGATGAAGCCGATCGCCACCAACTTCGGCGACGTGGTGCTGCCGCCGACCGATCCGCGGTTCGTCGACGGCGGCCCGAACTCGCGGGTGCCCAACGTCGCCGGGCTGACCCAGGAGCAGGCCCGACAGCGGCTCACCGAGGTCGGCTTCCAGGTGGCGGAGAACCCGTCGTACGTCAACAGCTCGTCGAGCTACGGGACGGTGACCGGGACGACGCCGAACGGCCAAACCATTCCGGGCTCGATCGTCACCATCCTGCTGAGCAACGGCGTCGCGCCGGCCCCGCCGCCGCCCCCGCCGCCGCCGGTGGGGCTGCCGATGCCCCCGCAGGAGTTCGGTTCCACGGTGGTGGAGATTCCGGGTCTGCCGCCGATCACCGTGCCGGTGCTCGGGCCGCCGCCGCCACCGCCGCCGCCGTAGGCCGCGGGCCGGTGCGACCGTGAACCCGGGTGCCGGTGGCAGCCGGGCAGTAGGCTGAGGCCATGCCCGCAGTTCTGCCCGCCCTCAAGACCACGGCCGCGGTGTCCCTCGGTGCTGCAATCGCTGGTGTCGGTTACGCCTCGCTGATCGAACGCAACGCCTTCGCGCTGCGCGAGGTCACCATGCCGGTGCTCTCCCCCGGCTCCACCCCGCTGCGGGTGCTGCACCTGTCCGACATCCACATGCGGCCGGGCCAGCAGCTCAAGCAGGCCTGGCTGCGCGAACTGGCGTCGCTGGAGCCGGATTTCGTCGTCAACACCGGCGACAACCTGTCGCATCCGCGCGCCGTGCCCGCGGTGGTGCAGGCGCTCGGCGACCTGCTGGCGGTGCCCGGGGTGTTCGTGTTCGGCAGCAATGACTACTTCGGGCCGACGCTGAAGAACCCGGCGAAGTACCTCACCGACAAGGACCACCGGGTGCACGGCAACCCGCTGCCGTGGCAGGACCTGCGGGCGGCGTTCACCGAGCGCGGCTGGCTGGATCTGACCCACACCCGCCGCGAGATTGAGGTGGCCGGGCTGACCATCGCCGCGGCCGGCGTCGACGATCCGCACATCGAGCGGGACCGCTACGACACCATCGCCGGGCCGCCGAACCCGGCGGCGAACCTGCGCCTCGGCGTGGTGCACGCGCCCTACACCCGGGTGCTGGACCGGTTCGCCGACGACGGCTACCAGCTGATCATGGCCGGGCACACCCACGGCGGGCAGCTGCGCCTGCCGTTCTACGGCGCGCTGGTCACCAACTGCGATCTGGACCGCACCCGGGCCCGGGGCGCCTCGCGGTGGGGCACCGACACCGCGCTGTACGTGTCCGGCGGGATCGGCACCTCGCCGTTCGCGCCGCTGCGGTTCTGCTGCCGCCCGGAGGCCACCCTGTTGACGCTGACCGCGGCGCCCACCGGCGGGCGCGACGCCGACCTCGGGCTGGACCGCAAGCGGCCCACGGCGGTCAGTACCGGCTGACTGACGAGCGGGCGAGGAACGAGCCCGCGAGGAAAGGTCAGCCGTAAAGGCGCCGGCTGACTGACGAGCGGG
Organism: Mycolicibacterium fallax; assembly: GCF_010726955.1. NCBI lineage: Bacteria > Bacillati > Actinomycetota > Actinomycetes > Mycobacteriales > Mycobacteriaceae > Mycobacterium > Mycolicibacterium fallax. The sequence continues at coordinate 3,247,622 of NZ_AP022603.1, read as the reverse complement.
CGAGGAACGAGCCCGCGAGGAAAGGTCAGCCGTAAAGGCGCCGGCTGACTGACGAGCGGGCGAGGAACGAGCCCGCGAGGAACCGGGTGGGCCGGCTCAGCGCAGCACGCCGCGCCCGGCGAGCACCCGTGCGCGCTTGGGCGCGGCGGTGTCGTTGTAGTCGTCGATCTCGGCGTCGGCCGACTCACGGGTGAGCCCGAGCCAGAGCGCCGCGAGGACAAAGAAGCCGCCGTAAATGGTCGCACCCAGAGCGGTCATGATCGCCCACTTCCTTCCCAGCAGGTGTGGTCCTGTCAAAGGTTGCGTTGTCTGCTGCGTATAACCTCCCCGACACTCCGCGTTAATCCCGAACCGTTACGTGATCGCCCTCGGCGACCGCCTCAAGTGTGGCCCCGACCACCGACAGGAGGGCGTTTGGCTTCCGGGGGTATCGGTGCGATACGCTGTCCAGGCTTCACTCGGGGTGTGGCGCAGCTTGGTAGCGTGCTTCGTTCGGGACGAAGCGCAGCCCTCCCCGGAATCCCCAGTCACGACCACCTCGACCGCTCTTATCGGCGGTGTTGCATACGGTGGTGTGACATCCTCTACTGCCCTCTACGAACCATCCGGTGACCCCGGCCGTGACCCCGGGTGACGGTTTCGAACTTGTGTGCGAACGATCCTCGGTGATTAACTTGAATTTCGATACCCCCCCGGGTATCAGCCACAACGCCGGAAGGAGCACGACATGAACGCCAACATCACCGACCAGATCCAGGCCGACCTGACCGACCACGCCGAGGGCACGAAGCTGCACCACACCAAGACCAAGCGGCTCGCCAAGCTGGGTCTGATCGAGGCAGACGGCACGCTGACCGTCACCGGCCAGCAGGTGCTGCGGGAGACCCTGGACGCCGACCAGGCCGAGGCCGACGCGCAGACCGAGATCGAGGACATGGCCGCCGACGAGCTCGCCGACGCCAAGCCGGTCAAGGCCAAGCGGACCCGCAAGCCTGCCGACCTGAACGCCTGCCACTGCGGCTGTGGAGCGACCACCCGGAGCCTGTTCGCACAGGGTCACGACGCGCGGTACGCGGGGATCGTGGGTCGCCGAGTTGCCGAGACCGCGCCGATCACCGCCGACACACCTTGGCTGGACGCCGAGGTCAGCCGCCACATGGTCGGATGCTCAGATGCCCTGATCCGTAAGGCGATTCGAGTCGCGGTCAACCACCGCACGAAGCTGGCCAAGCGTGCCAGCTGAGCCAGCGCGCCGACAGGAGGGCTCTCCGGACAGACCCGGGGAGCCCTCCTGCTGTCTGGCGACCCCGCACCCCGGCAGAGGTACCGGGACAGTGGTCCGAGTGCGACGGAGGACAACGGAGACACCCGGACGACGCCAGCGGAGCGCCCAGGCGGTACCCGAGAGATGGGGTTACCCCTGATTCTCCGGCACTTTGAGTACACAAGCCGCCATTGCCCATATGGATTGCGGAGTAGGGGGAAGGAGGTTATTCCCCCCTGGGTACAGGTCAGGCGAGGTGGCTGTCGGGTTGCCGACCCCGACCCGCGTTGCGGGTGCCACCTCGCCTGTTGGTGTTGACCGGCCCCGACGCCTGCGGCAGCACCCGCACAGCGCCGGGACCGGTCGTCGCGCTCAAGCGTGGGCCAGCGCCGGGTCGTGAAAGGAGTCGACCTGGCACCGACCCGCGAGCGCGGGTCTTACTAGCTGACCACCAGCCCTGTACCACCCACCAGCAGCTCACCGGATCCGGACAGCACGCCTGCCGGGTGACCGATGGTGAACTTGCCGTCTGCGCTCGTCACGGTCCACGCGTCAGCCAGCAGTCCGTCATCGAGTGCGACCAGTGCGGTCTTGACCGCGCCAGCGTTGGCGTTGTGCGCGATGGCTGCGGTCGTGCGACCACGGAAGGTCAGGCTGTAGGTGCCATCGGTCGCCCCACCGAGGTCCAGGATCGAGCTGCCGGTCACCCCGTCGACGTAGAACCGACCCAGGCGCTCCGGCCGGGTCAGCACGTGACCGACCCGCCAATCCGACCGGACCGCCACCGCGATCTTCTGGAACCCGGCGTCGTAACTCACGTCGGCGCGCAGTGGGCTGTAGACGGCGGCCACGACCTTGGGATCGACCAGCAGGCCGACACCCTCGGGCACAGCCTTGTTGGTGCGGACCTCGCGACCGAGCAGCAGCCGCTGGGTGTCGCTGGTGCCGAGGCCGAGCAGGGACTCATTCGACCCCGAGGCGCGGACCACGCGCTGCAGGGCTGCCCAGGTGCGAGGTGCCATCAACCAATGGTCCGGGTCTGCGCCGAGGGTCTCCAGGTCGGCGGCCAGGTCGCTCAGCGCGAACAGGTCGTCGCCCACGGTGGCCTCGGTCGCGCCAGCGGCGGCCAGGATGCCGGTGCTGGCGTCCACGTCGGTCAGCAGCACCCGGTCGGCGCGACGGGTGATCGAGCGCGCGATGCTGGCGGCCAGCACGCCACCGAAACCCTCGGTCTCGTACTGGGCGCGCGAGACCTCCTGGTACGCCGCGACGGTCGTGGTCTGGACGGTTACCTCGGCGGTCCCGGCCTCCGACAGCGGGATGGTTTCGAGCTCGCGCACGGTGCTGGCGTCATCGTCATTCACCAGGCCGATGCGCAGGGACGCTTCGTCGTTGGTCAGCTCGCCACGGTTCTGCGCTGAGGTGAGGTACAGCGCGTCGGCGACCACCTGGTCGGCCTCGATCAGGGTCGAGTCCGGATGGAACGGCTTCGCGGTGGTCTGGCTTGAGTGAGCTTCAGCGGTCATGTTTGCCTCCAGAGGCTAGTCAGGTGCGTCGATTTGAGGACCGGCCGGGACCACCGGGGCCACGGCCGTGAGCGCACCTGGCGCTGTGGAGGTGGAGCGTTGACCACCGGGGTCGCAGCTCCACCTCCCATTCAACCATCAGCGTCGGCGGCCGGTGAACGCCTCGGCGAGTGTGTTCGCGGCTCTGCGCTGAGATGGCGTGCCCTGCTGCGGATTTGGCTGTGGTCCGGGTCGGATCCCAAACTCCGCTTTGAGAGCCTCGGCGGCTGCGGTCACCTTGCCCAGGTCGATCACCCCAGACTCGTCGCGCAGTTCGTCCAGCGGCGGTCCGGCGCGGTTGAACACCGCTGGCGACACCCCGGTCGGGTCGAGTGCAGCGGCAACCATCGACTGGTCAACGGCGGCAAGGCGGTCGGTCAACTCGGTCACCTTGGCCTCGGCGTCTTTGGCACGCTGGCGCAGGTTCTGGGCCTCCCGGCGCAGCTTACGCACCGGCTCGTCGTCTCCGGTGGTGTCCTCCTGGCCCTCCGCTTGCCCGTCGTCGGCCTCGGAAGGCTGCTCCGGGGTGTCGGCCCCGTCCGGGGTTCCCGGTGTCTCCGTGGGCTTTCCGTCGGTCTGGTCGTCGTCGGCCGGGTCGGTCTTGGGCTTGGTGGTCACTGGTCGGTCCCTTCGGTGAGCTGTTGGATGTCGCGGGCCATCTGCGCACCCGTGCGCGCTGTCTCACAGATCGTGTACAGCAGCCGGTCCGTGGTCACGCCCTCGACCGGATCCTCGGCGGCGTAGGCGACGGCGGCCACCAGCGCCTCGGCCGCGATGGTGACCATGCCGTTAACCAGCGCCGGACCGTGGCCGGTCGATTCGGCGTACGAGATCGTCCGGTTGACCAAGTTCATCTGCCCCGCCATCGCGGCCGCGATCACCGCTGCCGCGCGGACCACGCCTTCGTACATCTGGGCGTCGGTGGGTCGGTCGTTGTCGGTGGTCACTTGGTCTCCTTGTGGTAGTTGAACTGGGCGCGGATCTCGGCCGCGTAGTGGTCGTTGAGGCGGTCGAGCAGTTTGTTCAGCGTCGTCGGCGGCTGGTCGAACGTGGCGAGGTTGGTCAGTGCGTTGGTCGCGATGATGGCCAGTGCCGCGACCACGTGTTGGCCTTGGCCATCGTGGATCCGCTCGGTCTGCCACAGTTCCTCGGCGTGGACGTAGTCGCCCTCTGCGACAGCGCGCACGATGGCGACGGCGGTCAGTCCGCCAGCGATCGACCACTGATGCGGGTCGAGTTCAGGTCGGTTGTCGGTCACTTCTAGCTCTCCTTCGGTTGGGTCGGGATGGTGGCCAGCCGGTACATCCGGTCGGCACTTCGTTCGATCTCCTTGCGCTGCGTCATCGCATTGAGCGCCGGACCTACTCGGCTGGCGGACAGGCCGCGATCTGCAGCCAGTCGGTACAGCTCGGTGTCGGTCAGTGGGCCACGGTCCAGCCACGCGTGCACGATCCCGATTGCCTGACTCAGTGGGTGAGTGGTCGAGGCTTGCCTGTCACGGCCGATGGGCGCCACGAGTTCTCCTGTCTGTCGATGTTGTTGGGGGTCAGGGTGTTTCGGCACAATTGCGCCCGGTCCCTGTGCACTGTGCCCACTGTGCCCCCTAAGGGGGCGGCACAGTCGGCACAGTGCTGGACGGGGGGTGTGCGGCACATATGTGCCCGATCGGGCACAGTTCGTGGCCTGCTGCCAGGCAGTCGGGCAGACAGTAGGCAGGGGGGCTCTTCCGGGAGGATGGCCCCCCCTGCTGACTCGCGTGCCGGGTCCGGAGAGGGGGTTACCCTTCTGCCCGGGGTGGCTGCTCCGCCGCAGGTCAGAGGGGGTGGTCAGGGGCGGGCAATAGTCGGTAGGCGGTCTTAGGATCTGGTCCCCTCGTGAGAACGCCCATCCGACTACTGCCCGACCCTGCCCGCTCACGACTCTCCCTGGTCGTCGTCGGCCGTGCGGAACCTCACGCCGTGCCACTGAGAGACCTTGGCGCTAGGTGTTTTCGGTGCTTTCTGCCAGCGTGGAAACGACAGCTGCTTGGGTCGCACTCGGGTCTTGGTCAGCCCGTGTTGTTGTGCCAACCGGTGGGTCTGCAGCCGCTCGGTGAACGTCTGGTCAGACCACTCCGCTTGCCCGTGGTTGGCCAGCCACTTCTGAAACTCGCCGAACACGTCTGTGGACTTGACCGACCACGCCCGGTCGAACACCAACTCGTCGTCGGCGAACAGCGCCAGCAAGTCCACGCCGTGTCGCCACTCTTCGGTGTCGGCTTGGACCTGGTCGGGCACTGGCGGCAGGTGTTGGGAGTCGGTGCCTCCGTACAGGCGGACCGCTCCGGCCACCAACCAGGCAAGCGCTGCCTCGTGTTGCTTGTCGGTGTTGTCGCGAACCCGCTCGCGCAGCCCAGGTGCGCCACGCAATTCGGTCTTGAGCCGCTTCGGCTGGCCCGGCTTGAGGTACCGAAACGGGAAGGTCACCAAGACCAGTCGTCGCCAGGTGCCGTGGTCGGTCTCGGCCACTCGTGGCAGGTGGTTGGTCACGATGATCGGAGTGTGAGTCGGCAACCACGAGATGGTGTCCTCGCGGATCCGGCGCGCGGTGATCTTGTCGGTGCCGACCACCCGCTTGAGCCGGTTCTCTGACAGCGGGCCGGGTGGCAGCTCTTCCAGGACCGCGCAACGCAACCCGCGTAGGTCGGTGAGCTCGGTCGGGTGGTCGCCCGCTCGTGCGGTCAGCACTCGGTCGCTGATGTCGCCGGAGTAGTCACCCAGTGCGAACCGGAACGCCAGCAAGGTCGACTTACCGTTCTCCCCTCCGCCGTGCCAGACCATGAGCAGGTCGTCACCCGGCGGTACGCCGGTCAACGCCTGACCGAGTCGGACCTGCACCCACGTGACTACCTCCGGCGGCAACGCCTGTAACGCCTTATCCCAGTCCGGGTGTCGCGCGTCGGGCCGGTACTCGACGGTGGTCATCTTGGTCAGCAGCAAGTCCGGGTTGTGTGGTCCCAGCTCGCCGGTGCGCAGATCGACCACGCCGTTTGGGGTGTTGAGCAGGTGTGCGTGCTCGCGTGAGTCAAACCGGCTGGCGTCCTCGTGCAGCAAGCCGCGTAGGAGACCCTTAACTGCTCGGATGCGGCCACCCGACAGCAGACCGGCGAGCCGCTTTCGGCGGTCCGACTCGGCGTGCGGTGCCTCTTCGGCGAACAAGTCAGTCAGCTGGGTTTGAACTTCGGTGGTTAGCTCGTCGTCGGTGACAGGTCGCCACACTCGGCCGTCGTAGTGGTGCCAACCCAGACCGGACACGCACCGGTAAAGCGGGCGCATCCGTTGCGCCAGGTACGCCGACACCGGCGAATCGTCCAGCCGCAGGCGACCGTCGTGGTGGCGTAGTTCGAGGTCGGTGTAACGGGTCACGAGCTAGTCTCCTGGGTGAACTCCTGGTTGGCCCACTCCGCCAGTTCGGCGGTGTTGGCGGGGTCGAGGCCGACGTGCCCGGCCGCCTCGACCAGAGCGCCGACCGCGTGCTGCAGTTCCGCGCCGGTGAACGTCCGGTGCGCCTCACACAGCGCCCAGCGCAGGAACCCGCGCCGACCGTCACCGGGTCGTTTGACGCTCAGCAGACGCGCCAGCCGGGTGGGGTCCGCGCCGGAGGGAAGCCCCCTCTGTGGGCCGGACGGCGGGGACGCCTGACGCTGCGGCCGGGTCACCAGCGGCAGCCACTGCGACGGCAGGGTCGGCAGGTCAGCAGGGGGGGTTTCCCGAGACAGGCGGTAGGTGTGGCCGCCGACCACCGACCCGGGTGCCAGCACGAACCCTCGGTGACTCTTGAGGTCCACCTTGACCCCGACCAGCTGAGCGCGCAGGTCCACCGGCTGCGGTAGCCGGTAGTACAGGTGGACCCCGCGCCGGGTGTGGACTGTCCGCGTGTCCGGCGTCGCGAGTCGCCTTGCTGCACACCAGGACTCGAATGTCACCGGGTCGTCTACGTCCAACACAACAACGCTCTCGGGTGGTCTCACCCCGGCGTTGGCCTCTGGCGTCTCCCGTGCCCAGCGGGACACCACGGCGGGGTCGTCGGTGGCGTCCAGGTGCCCGTGCGACCCGGCGTAGGGGGTCTTGGTACCCGGCACGAGCGGGAAGACCTGCCAGCCCTCGGCCGCCAGTGTGGGCGCGATCCGCGCGAACACTCCGCGCGTGTTTGGCAGCTCGTTAAGCTGCATGGTTTCCTGGTTGTGAGGCATCTTGGGGTGTCTCCTTCTCAGTCCTCTTGCGCGGACGGTTTGAGTGGCCGGTGTTGGGTGATCCCCGACCCCGGCCATTCGGCTATTTGGAGGTCGGGCGCTGCCGTCAACTGACCGCGCGCGTCTCGGAGGTGTCCACCGCGCACTGCTGGGTGAACTCGTCCAGGTCGGACTGGCGGTAGACCACCTTGTGTCCAAAGCGCAGGTAGCGCGGTCCCCGGTCGGTCCTGCGCCAGTACTCGAGCGTCCGCTGGGCCAGACCCATGTACTCGGCGGCCTCGGGGGTGGTCAGTCGGGGGTCGGTGTGCGGTTTCACTTGGGGTGTTCCTCTCGTCGGCGGTGTGTCGCACCGTTTGGTGCGACACCAGTCGACCATACGATTTAAGCGGACCGCAACCAGCCACACCGATCGTGAGCCCGCTTTGGCCAGCGGTGTTGTTTCAGACGGTACGACAGGTAGTACCATAGCGTGCTACACTGGCCTGGCGCGGAGATCCCACGCACCGACCGACTGAGAGGACACCCCAAATGACCGAGACTTCGATCCAAACCACGCGGCGTCGCATGATTGAGCTGGCCGACGACACGTCGGGTCACCCCTGGCAAGCTTCGCTCACGGAGACAGAATCCGAAATCTATTCCGCCGGAGCTGATTTGGCAGCGTTGGCGAGCCTTCTCATCGCAGAGGCGTGTGACGTCACTCTCTCCACAGCGTTTGAGCGGTTAAAGACCGAGTTCATCCGTTACAGCGATGACGTCGACTCCGTGCACGCTCGCGCGGCGCGGCGGCGGAACACCATGGGGGTGCTCCCGTCCAAGCTGATGATGTGCCCGTCTACCCATGACTTCCTCTGATGGCAGGTCCGAAGGTTGAGAGCCTCGGCCGGGTGGTCGGCCGCAACGTCCGGCGACTACGCGCCGACCGTGAGCTGAGTCTGGATGACGTAGCCGTCACCGCGCGCCAACTCGGGTTCGGTTGGTCCGGTAGCCGGGTCAGCGCGATTCAGCGTGGGGAACGCGACCCCAAGCTGTCCACCGTGCTGGCGCTGGCGAGGGTGCTGGAGTGCGAGATCTCCGAGCTGCTGCAGACCGACGCCGAGCGCGTGGATCTGGGAGAGGTCACCGTGGCCACTGCCGACCTGGCCGGGTTGTTCGGTCCGGTGCCATCGCTTGAGCCCAGCGACCCGATGACGCCGGACGAGTGGGCAGCGTTCAGCGGCTGGGCCAGCGCCGACCAGATGGCAACCACCCTGGGGGTCCCGGCCGACACCCTGTACGCGATGAGCCTGCGGTCTGGGTTGACCGAGCGCCGGACGGCACGCGCGCTCGATCTCGATGAGAACGTGCTGAACGCGGTCACCCACACGCTGCTGGAGACCGGCCGCACCTTCAGCGAGATCCGCGACCACCTCGCCGAGGTGCAGCACCGCTCGCCGGGTGACGTGACCGCCGAGCTGCGCGCCCAGCTCGCCGAGCACATCGCCGACTGGCCGGACTCGCGCCGGAATCCAACCCACTACCCACCGGATCCCACCTGATCCCACAGCGACCCTCGGTCATTCGACCGGGGGTCGCTTTAGTTGCCCACCCATTCAAGGAGACACCATGAGCAGCATCGAGAAGTACACCCTGAGCAGCGGCCAGCTGCGGTACAAGGTCCGATATCGCGACCCGGACGGCCGCCAGCACCAGCGCAAGGGCTACCGCACTATGAAGGAGGCCAAGCTGGCTGCTGCGCAGCTGGAGGTCAAGGTCGCCTCCGGTCAGTGGATCGACCCGCGTTCCGGCCAGATCACGGTTGGCACGCTGTGGCCGGACTACCTGGCCGGACTGGCTCACATCAAAGCCACCACCCGCGCGACCCGCAAAGGTGCCTGGAAGGTACAGGTCAAACCACGCTGGGAGTCGGCCGAGGTCGGCAAGATCCGGCCGAGCCAGATCCGGACCTGGGTCGGGCAGATGTCGGCAGACGGAGCCGGACCGGCCACCATCGAGAACGCGCTGGTGGTGCTGCGAGGCATCCTGGCAGTGGCGGTCCAGGATCGGCTGATCGAGTCGAACCCGGCGACCGGAGTCCGAGCACCTCGACGCACCCCGAAGGTCAAGCGGTACCTGACCCACCGGCAGGTGGCGCTGGTCGCCGAGGCTTGCTCCACTCCCGAGGACACCCTGATCACCGAGTGCCTGTGCTACTTCGGACTGCGCGCCGGGGAGCTGTTCGCGCTGCGGGTCGAGGATGTGGACTTCCTGCGTCGGCGAGTGAACGTCAACCGGTCGGTCACCGACGTGCGCGGCGAGGGTCTGGTGTGGAGCGCGACCAAGACCTACGAGGCCAGGTCGGTGCCGATCCCGGCGCACCTGCTGCAGCCGTTGAGCGTCCAGGCCACCGGCCGCGCCCGGGACGATCTGCTGTTCGGCAACGGCACCACGCCGATCCGGGTCAACAACTGGCGGCGTCGGGTGTGGCATCCGGCCCTGGCTGCCGCGCGCAAGCTCGACGACTCGATCCCGACGCTGACCGTGCACGATGCGCGGGCCACGGCGGTCAGCCTGGCGATCTCGGCGGGCGCATCGTTGAAGGCGGTCCAGCTGCTGGCAGGTCACGCCAGCGGAGCGGTCACCGCCGACGTGTACGCCTCGCTGCTGCCCGACGACCTGGATCGGGTGTCGGCCGCAGTGGACGCCCAGCGCGCGGCTGACCTGGCTTGTGACCCCGCTGTGACCCCGGTGGTCAGCCAGTGACCCGTGCAGACCGTCCAGGGATACCGATTATGTGCCCTGACCGGCCATACCGTATTGTGATCGCGGAACACGGGGTGTGGCGCAGCTTGGTAGCGTGCTTCGTTCGGGACGAAGAGGTCGTGGGTTCGAATCCCGCCACCCCGACAGAAAGAAACCCGCTCTGACCTGGTAAAACAGGACAGAGCGGGTTTCTCTATTTGAGTGTCAGAACGGTTTGAGTGTCAGTGGAGTGTCAGGAAAAAAGTTCGACCCCTCACCGAACAGTCCCCGCATTCGGTGTTTATTCCTTCGTGTGAGCGCCGTTTCTCACGGGAACCAAGCCCTACAACCCCCTCATCCCGCTGCGCCAACGGGCGGGGACGTGACACCTGGCGCATGTCCGACCATCGAGCGAAGCTGCTGGGCATGTATGAACTCACCTGGCGCTACGGGGACGAGCATGTGACCGTCCCGCTGCGTGACCTCACTCCTGACGGGCTGTTAGACGCCGCCGCGAATGCCGACATGGACTACAGCATCTTCAGCGACCTGTTCCTGGTTCGGCTGCTGTACAGCCTGACCTACCAGGTTCTGACTCACGGGCGAGCCGAAGTCAGCGTGGACGGTGTAGGCGAGCTGGTGGTGCGCCGTGCCGCTTGAGGGCTTCCCCTGGACGTGGACAGCCGAGGACGTGGCGAACCCGTATGACCCGACCCCGTTCACCGATGCCGACGAAGAGACCGTCTGGTGCCGCGTGACCATCACCCTGCCCGATGGGACGACCCGAACAGCAACGGGCAACTACCTGAACCTGGAGGGCTACCCCGTTATGCGTTGCGGGATCGAAGAAGCCGCCGACGAGCTGGGACTGGAGCGCCTACTAGCCGACACCGACAAGTACGTCACCATCTGCGAGTGGGTTGACCGCGACCTGAGCTGGCGGCCGTTCGCCCGTCTGCGCTGTCCCGAGCTGACCATTCACATCGAGCTGACGGAGCCGAACCGATGACCCCGCCGCCTGTCACCGTGACCTATAACCGAGTTCTGAGCGTGAGGGGGAGGTTCCTGCGCGAGGACGGAACGATGGACATGCCCAAGCTGCGGGCTGCCCTGGACTTGCCCACATACGTAGACCTGGCTGACCTGAACTTCCTGGTACCGCGTTCGGTGTCCGTGAGCGTGACGACCGCTACCTGGACACTCACCGTCGAAGTTCACCGATGAATCTCATCTTCACCGACCCCGAGGACTGCTACCCCTGGACGGACGCTGCGAGGTGGACACCAACCGACCTGGACAACCTGGATGAGCTAGACCCCGTACCTGAACCGCCGTTGTCCCCGCCGCCTGTGCATGTCGAGGGGGAGCTGCTCACGGGATACACCCGAGACCGCAAGTTTCTGGCGTGGGTTCAGATAGGCGATCCTTTCGCTGTCGGTGTCGAGGGCTTCTGGATGGGAGACGGCGACCTCATCGACCAAGCGCGACGGGAACGGGCTGCGCTGTCCGACCCCGACGACATCGGAGACCTAGCTGGTGTTGTTGTCCGTGTCCTCGGCGCTGGCGCTAAACCTGACTGGTACACGAAGACTCTGGCTCTGATGGCTACCCACCGCGTGACGGTGTACAGACGCGGTTAACAGGCGCGGGCTGCGTGTCTACGTGTATGCCCCTGGGAAATCCCACACGGGAAATCCACGGGGCTATACCTCATCTGACCTGCACCTATCTACGTCCCAGGGGTTAAGCGAAGATAAGCCCCAGCGGCCGGTTCGGTATGAACAGCCGCTGGGGCATGGGAATGATCAGGACTTACGATCCCGTGTAGCTGTTGCAGTGCGCGGCTGACTTCTTGTACCAGCCCTCGGAGAAGGCGACGATGCGGTTGCGAACCTTGTCCGCCGTGGCGCGGGTGAATCCATAGACGTGGTTCGAAGCGATGCCCCAGCGCTCGTCGGTGATCTCGGGAGCGTAGTCCGCCGCGAAAACACCTGCCAGACAGTCAGCTTGAAGCTCGCGATGCTTGTTGTCACGGAGGTTGCCCTGCGCCTCCTGCACCGCATGTCCATACTCATGTGCGAGGAGCATGACGGAAGCAGCCTTCGCGCCAACTTCGGAGTTGTTCACTAGCTCGCCAAAATGGGTTTTATCCCAAGCAAGTTCGTCAATCTCGCCGCGTGTTCGGTCACAAAACACACCTTCGGGCTGGTGCCTACTCGCACACATCGGGGACTGCTCGCCTGCGCTGGATTCCCAATAGGTATAGCGCATCGGCTTCGTGACGGCTCCGCTCTTATCCCAGAAGGTGACCAGCGCGCTGAGCGTGTTCTGCGCCAGCGTGTCCAAGTAGTCCCCCGTGCTCCCCTCGATGGTGACGGGGACACGGGCGGGTTCGGCTGTTGTCGTGGCGGTAGTCGTGGTGACGCTGCGTGATGGTGTTGAGGCGTCGTTAACACGGGCGGGCTGCGCTGTTCCGCTTGTGGTCGCGCTGCAACCAGCGAGGAGAGTTACTGAAAGTGCCGCTGCGGCAACGTATCTGAATCTCATACCTTCTCCGATGCGGGGGGCTTCGGGGCTGCATCGCGCTCGTCAATCTCTGTCATCAGCGCGGCAACGGCGCTGTACAGCTCCGCTGTGGTCATCTTCTTGACCCCCTTGTCGGGCTCGGGGTCGGTGGGCTGATCGGCGGCAATGATCTTGGTGTGGCTGGTCGTCGGCTTGCTCCCCGCACCGATAGGGGCTGGTGCTCCGCCAACCGGTGCCGCTCCAGGGGCTGCGCTCGGAGCCGCTGCCGTAGGCGCTGTAGGTGCGCTGCTGCTGCTGGACAAGCTGGTGCTCGGAGACGACACCGTGCTGGACGGCATCGGCGCATGAGCGGGAACAGGTGTCGCAACGGGCGCTGCGCCAACGAGGCTAATCGGATCGCTGCCGTCTACCTTGGTCTCCCGCTGCGTGTGGGATGGGGTCGGTGCGGGGCGGTATGCCTGCTGCTGTGCGGGCGCTGCGGTAGCCGTGCTGGACGGGGTTGCCATCACGGGCGGCGGCTGTGCCTGTGGCGTGTAGGTGGGCTGCTGTCCAACGTTCGGGTTCGGATACACCTTCGGACTCGCGGCGCTGCCGGTATCCGATGAGCTAGACGACAGCTCGGTGCGCGGTGGTGCATCCATCACGATGCGGGGAGCGCTATCACTGGCGTTCGGGCTTGGCTGCGCGGGCGGGGACGTGTCGCCATCGGCGCGCTGCGGGCTCGGAGTCGGTGAGGTGGTGTCGGTCGGGGACGGTTCGGTGGTGGGATCGCCCTGCATTCCAGGGTCGTCTTCGTCCTCGTCTTCATCCCCGCCCTGCATTCCAGGGTCGTCTTCATCCTCATCCTCATCGGACTCGGGATCGGTGGTCTCATCCTCGGCGCTACAGGTGTCATCGGTGATGTCGGGGAGGTCGAGCTTGTCGAGCGCTGCCTGTGTGTCCGCACACGCCAGCTCCAGCGCGCGTACAGCCGCATCCCGCTCGTCTTTCAGACGGAGGTATTCCTTTTCCAGCGCGGGCGCGTTCGGAAGGTCACTGTTCTTCGCCAGCGCGGCGGCTGCCTTCGCCTGGAGCACCTCGTTTTCGGTGGGAGCCGCCTCGTAGTTGGCGGCGGCGATCTGCTGAGCTTCCAGGACAGGCACCATGGCCCCCGCTGCGGTGGACAGTTTCTCTACCCACACCTGCTCTTGCTGAGCCCGTTGAGCTCCCGCGTCGGCGGGCGCTCCCTGCCAGGCATCACCGTCGAGTGCGGGAGTCCAGGGACTGTCGGTCAGCTCGGAAAGGGAGCTGTCCCATCCACTGAACAGCTCCAGGTGCGCGTCGGTGCGCTGCATCAGACTTCCCCTCCTTCGCCGCGCTGGTGAGGCGCTGCGTTGTCCTCATTGTGCCTCGGTGCGGGGAGGGTGCCGTGCGCCAGTTCCTTACGGCGCTGCGCGATGCGCTGAGACACGTAAGACTGAGTGATGCCGAGCGCCTGTGCCAGATGGGTCTGCGGGACGCCCTGCTCGTACAACGCGGCGGTGAGGTCGTCACGCTCACGGCGGGCGGCGGCGGCGCATTCTTCCGCCCGTATAGCGCGACGCTGAGCTGCGCGCAATTCCCGATAAGGAATTGAAATAGCTGCGGTCATAAAATAACTATAACACCAGTTATGTTGAAATTGGAGGCAATTAGTGTTACTAGTTCATTATCAATTTTCAGGTACGCGAATACGGAGAAATTGATAATACGGGATTAGCGCTCACGGATACGTTCAACCTCAGGGAATCCGCCCCCACGTTGCCCCCAGTCGTATAGTTCAGGGTCTTTACTGCCAATGGACCTGCACCACCACACCTTCGTGTATTGCGTGTCGGTTCGCGGCTCATCTATAACGGTCACATCCCCGCCACCACTTATAGTCGCAGGACGCCACCGCAGTTCGCCAGTGTGGACATTCCTCTGCTGGACGATCCCAAAAAGGTCTAACCCCTCGACATACTCGGCTATGTCGGTAAGCGTGGGTCTCGTCCACATCTCAATCCCGCTCGGCTGCGGCGGGAGGACAACACGAACAATCTCCCATTGAGGTTCGGCTGCCTCTGTCACTCGCTCATCAAGGATTCCCATGCGCCGCGACGCTACAGGTGGGGGAAGCTGACGCGCCGTGGACACGCGGCGTGGGACGAAAACAGGTAGTGACTACCTCTAGGACGGCTCGTAGGGCAGGGGTGGGGTGTTGGTGCCCAGGGGGCTTGTGGGTGGTTCGTAGGGCTTGTGTGGGCTGTCCGGCCACTGCCCCGTGGAATTGCCCGTAGGGCTTGTCCCAGGGGTCTATGGGTGGGATCACGCGGCGGTTTTAGCGCAGCGTTGGTGGGTGGTTTTCAAGACGTTGTTAATATGGCGCGAGACTCGCGAGACGCGCGAGACTGTTTTTCGGGGTGTGTGGGGGCGCGGCGGGGCTCTCTTCAGAATGAGCGCGGCGGGTGTCAAAATTCAGCATTTCCGCAGCTCAGAGTATATATATTAATAATAAAAAATCATCACTTCACGTTATGAAGAGAGCTGCGGACTCACTCTCGCGAAAAGCGGTCTCGCGAGTCTCGCGAGTCTCGCGCGATATTAACAAGCTCCTCGGTGTCTCTAGGCTGCGGACATTAGAGAAGCCAGTTCCTCGGTTCCTCGGTTCCTCGGTTCCTCGGTTCCTCGGTTCCTATAGGACGCGGCGGACATTAGTGAGTGAAGCTGATCGGTGTCTCTAGGCGGCGGATATAAGCCATTCAGCCATTCACGCATGTGACCTTCGTCACACTAATAGATAAACGGTGTGCGCTGCGCTGATTACAGCCAATAACGGAATTCAACGCGTTCTTTGGTGAATTTGCTATCTGACCTGCATCTTCTCCAATTCACCACTTCGCGGGCTCCGAAAAATACTTCTGACCTGTGTTTATGTGGCATTAACACCCTCTGTGAATGGTAATAAATTTCGTTGCTAGCTGGGAACTGAAAAGCGCAAATACGAGTTAGGCTATATACAGACGCACAAATGCAGCTAGAAAGGCGACAAGAAATGACAACCGTCACTCTCGAGTTTCCCGTACCGATTCAGGGCGAACTCCCCGAGAAGGTGGGCGTTACCTGGATAGCCGACCTCTTCGGATTGACTCGACGCGGCGTAATTACTGCCGTGGAATCGGGCAGGCTTCCCGCTCTGAAGGTGGGAAACACTTGGGCTATTGACCCACGCGACGCGCTCCGTTTGTGGGGCTGGCGACTGACGACGAGAACCAAGTAATAGACAACAAAAAACCGCCCCCGCTTTGGTAGGCACCGGGACGGTTTTTCGGAAGGAACTAATTGTGACTATATCACCAAATTCGGATACCGCAATAAGCGCTCCCGCTGACCCTCGGTTGCAGACGCACTCCTACATGAAGCCGTCCACACCCAAGTTTCAGTCCATTAACGAAGGCTTGCCCCTTAATAAGCTCGCTGACGACGAGCTGTATTCCGAAGTCATGGAGTGCGGCGTCCCCCTTATCTCCATCATCGAGCTGGTGGCGCGCGGGTACCAGAAAGGCAACCCTGTCGCGCTGCTGAGCAAGGCGCTCGGTGTGGGGTGCTGTGATGCATCGAAGGTGTCGGTGGGCACGGGAGTCAGCGGGCGGGCTATTCCCCTGAACCTGATGGTGTGCCTCGTGGGCGCATCGGGGCTCGGTAAGGGCGTCACCCTCGATGCTCCGATGGTCACCGCCAACCCCCTGGGCGGGTACCGCGCGCACACCCCCGCATCGGGAGAGGCGCTTATCAACGCTTTCTTTGAGACCGTCCCCGCCGCTGACGGTAAGGGAAGCGAAACCGTTCGCCACGATGAGCCTGTCTGGGCTAACTGGGGGGAAATTGATCAGTTGGCCGCGAAGAGCGCGAACGCAAACTCGACCCTCGATGCGACCATGCGGTCACTGTTCACTGGCGAGAACGCGGGCGATGAGTCCATCACCCGTTTGAAGTCCGGATTCGGATGCAAGGTCGAAGCGGGAACCTACCGCTTCGTGATGTTCGTGGGAGCGCAGCCTGATCACGCTGGTGTGCTCTTGGAGGACGCTACTGGTGGCACCTTGCAGCGGCTGTTGTGGTTCCCCTTGCCTGACGTGGACGCACCAGACACCTCACCCGCTATCCGTGGGTACAAACGCAAAGTCGAGAAGGCGCTCGGCGTACCCGCCATGAGTCTTCAGCTTCAGGCACCGACGCTCGTTGTGTGGGGTCCGACCAACGGGCTCACCGTGGACGATGAAGTCCTCCAGGAGCTCGAAGTGCGGCGCGCTCGCGTCTTGAAGGGAAAGTTGGGCAACCCGCTCGACGCACACGCCGACAACCTCTGTGTCCGTCTCGCCGCGATCTTCGCGGGATGGCGGGCTGGACTCGGGAACCCCGCCGTCATCGACCGTGAGGCTTGGTGGTGGGCGGAGTGCCTTCTGGAATACAGCCGCCGCGCCCGCGCCTACTGCATCATCTCGGCAGACAAGAAGAAGATGGCGGAGGCACGCGACAAGGGCATCCTGGACGGCGAGCGGTGGCTTGCCCGTGAGGGATTCCTGGAGAAGGCTTCCGACGCCGCGCAGCAGGCGGCACTGGATCGTGTGTTGGAAATTCTGAAGACCGACAAGTGGAAAGTCGGATCTCGGACACCGCAATTCGGAGCGCTGCCGAGCGACATAGCTCGGAACATGCCCGCAAAGCAACGCAAGCAAACCCAGAGCTTCATCGACGTTCATGTCGCCGCAGGGGACATCACCGCCACTACCGATCCCGCTGGGAAGACCCGTTATTGGGTAGCGGACGGTGCTACGGGCATCGACGCCTACACAGGCTCATAACTGTCAGTCCAAAAACAAGAAGTAAGGAAGAAAGAAAATGGCAATTCCACACACTCCCGAGCTTGCGGGGGCTACCGCCCGCTACGTCCTCTCGCCTGAAGAGGAGGACTCCAACAACTACGACATTCGCCGCCCTGTCATCGCTTGGGACAAACTCGGACGCCCTCTTGTGATGTGTGGCGACCGTCTGACAGTCGCATCCGAAGCGGAGTTCGAACGCTTCCGTAAGTACGTGAGCATCTCACCCGCTGTTGATGTGGAGGAAGCCGTCACCGATGTGTTTCGGGACTGGCTCGAAAGCAAGTGCTGGCAGATCGCATATGTGGATTTTGAACGCGTGATCCGCGATTCGACAAAAGAAGCCATCACCGAGTTTTTGACCAAGAGCAGGAGCGCCGCCAACCCCGAGCAGTCCCCGTAGCAACCCAACAACCCAAGTAAGGAGAGAGCAGACCATGAGCACCACACCAACCGTCGAGGACGCCGCCGCGATCATCCTCTGGAACTGCGTCACTCACCATCCACGGAGCTATTCCCCTCGGATGATCACGGCTATCCCGAGCACCGTCCGCACCGCCGCGCTGAAGCTCGGTATGCAGAAGAACTGGTGGGTCTACACCGACACCGAGGATGTCGTGCTGAACCTCCCCAACACCCTCGTCACCAACGCTGCGGGCATCCTGTCCAAGTTCACCGACCGAGCCGCTGTCGTCCCCGTCACCGACCTCGACCCCGCCGCGCTGAAGTTCCTCACCGACACTCACCTCCTGGTGGTGGATGGTGGTGTAGCCCGTTGTGGGATCGGATGGTGGACACCTAAGTCAGCACCCGCACCCGTTCCGACCCCTGGGCAAACAGCCCCTGGGATTGAACGTGTGCAGCCGCAGCCCCGCCCGTATGACCAGATGGACGAGGGCTTGCACGCTCCCGTTGCATACCGCAAGCCACAAGCCCCTGGGACAAGCCCTACGGCATTCCAAGGGGCAGTGGCCGGCGGCAGTATCACCGCCGATCCCGCCCTCCTCCAACGGGCTGTTGCAGCGTTGGAGATGCTCGCTGACCAAGCGGGGAGCCCGATGATCCCCATCACCCCCGTAGGCGACTCGCCCGTGCTCGATTGCGCTCGCGAGTTGGCGGTTTTGATGAGTGTCTTGCAGCCCGCTACCCGTCACGTTTTGCGTGAGCGGGTACGCAGCCGCCTTCGTCAGCACACCAGCGCTGCGCTGGAGATGGGCGTGTCGAAGGGAGCGTTCACCCTCGTCGGCAGCCCTGTACGGGGAGGGGAATACAGCTTGTCCGATCCCGAAGTTTTGGGCATGGACTGGAGTGTTGTGCGCAGCTTGGCATCAGGTAGGAAACCAGCTCGCGCGTTAGTCAGTACGTCGAGCTAGCTTCATCGCACGTTTGCTAGATAGATCAGGAGAGAGAAATGAACGGAACAGCATCACCCCCGAAGAAGAAGTTGTCGAAGGCTGACCGTGAAGCTGAACAGCTTCACGTCACCGTAGAGCTGGACGCCGAGCGCGACCGAGCGCACGCTCGCAAGATCATGCTGCTGGGCATCGCTGCGGGGCTGCTGTTGACCGTGGCGGGCAACGTCACGGCGACCATCCCCTCGGCAGCTGGACGTGTGCTGAGCATCATCGTCTTCAGCCTCGCGCCTGTGATGGCAGCGTGGGCGCTGCACATTATCTACACCCTGTCGTCCGTGGGAGCCGTCACTCGCGCGAACGTGGTTCGGTTGCGTAACAGCCCCTGGTTGTTCCGTGTGGCTGTGATGGTTGGCGCTGCGGTGTTCGGTGTTTCGCTCGGTGTCTCCTATGAGCACCTACGGGCAGTGGCGATCATGGGCGGTATGTCTGGATGGGCGTCCTACGCTTTCCCCGCGACCATCGACGCCGTACTCCTGGTATGCACCGCCGCGTGGTTCGCGCTCCGTCCCGCATCTGACGCTGACCTTCGTACCGCACGTTCAGCAGCGTCACCGCAGGTAGTTGCGGCTGACCGTGTGAACGACCGTGTGGTTGACTGTCCGACCGCCCGTGTGAACGACCGTCCTGTGACCGTTTCCGCACCTATGAACGACCGTGTGAACGACCGTCCCGTGACCGTTCCTCATGTGGCTGCGACCGCGCCTGTGAACGATCCTGTGAACGATCCTGTGACTGACCGTGTGACCGATGAGCACCTGACCGAGGCACGGGCGCTGCTGAAGCGCACGGGCAAGCGCACCCCCGCCGCGACCGTGGCTGAGGTTCTCCGTCAGCTGGACGATGACACCCCTGTGCTCGCCATCGCCTCGACGCTGGGCATGGGCGAGCGCACCGTTCGTCAGATCCGTGACTCACGGCATTCGGAAGCTCACCGTGAGCTGGTAGCCGTCTAACGGCACCATCCCTGATCAGAAAACCCCGTTGCGACTCTCTCCCGCAGCGGGGTTTTCTCTTGCCCGCATCCCGTTACAGCGGCACCCTTACAAGGACGATTGTCCCCGTTTGTCCCCGTAACAGAACCGTATGTGTTTTGGGTGTTCTGACCTGTGCAAACCCGCCTATAGACACACTCACACCGCTAATTCTCATATCCTATTTTCGTTACGGGGATTGTTACAAGGACACTATTAATCCTTATTAGCTATCACCATTCCGCAGCCCAATTGTGTTAATGAGTGGATAACACCATATGTGCTGATAGGAGGTGGTTTTGATAGGAGAATGGGATAGGGAAAAGAAGTGCAAAAGAAGTTTTGCTAGCTACTGGACATTATTTGGAAATGGATGCTACCATTCTACTAATTGGTTATTTAATGCTTTACAGCGGCATTCACTACGTTCAGCCGCCGCTAATTGAGCATTAATTTACAGCCAATCGACACGGAGCATCGCTCCCGTTACGAGAACGGCGCTCCCCCTATATAGAGGAGCACCAAAATGACAACCACACCAACCCCGACCCCGAGCCCTGTTTTTGTAGAGGACAGGGGATTTCCAACCTATGAGGTGATGGAACCCATCCCCGAGGGCGGCGGAACCCTGACCCATCAGCCTGGAGCAGAAGAGACCGTCTGCAACGACACGCTTCCGTCCATCCTGATCCCCGCTGATCATCCCGACCCGAACAGCGTCATCGAGCAGATCATGGAGAAGAGCTTCCGTGACGCACTCGCGCAGCCCGATCCTGGCTTCCCGTGGGAGACCGTAGGGGTGACCGCCGCCGCGACCCTCGTCCTGGTGGCTGTCGGTTTCGCTGGATATCGGTTCGTTCAGTCCCGCCGCGATGCGTCACGTCCCGCACACACCATCACAGGGGATGAGTCCTGATGAGCATCCCCGCCGCTGTCGCAGCAGGCGCGGCGCTGGTCTGTTTCGTGGGCGGCACCTTCGCGGGCGACACCGTGTGCAAACCAGCCCCGAAGGTGGAGCAGACCGACACCCGCAGCCTGCTGGACAAGATCGTGGACGGCACGGATGGTCTGGTACTGGATGAGCTGAAACCCCTGGAGACCCGCGCACCGAAGCCGTCCAGTCCCGCATCCCCGTCAACCTTCGATGTGAAGAGGGCAGCGAGCGCTTCGTTCGGCGACACCAACAGTGCCTACAAGAGCTGCAACGTCGCCCTCGGTAGAACAGCGATGCTGACCCAAGCGGAAAGCTCATGCCTCATCAACACGGGCAGCTTCACGGCAGCGGGCACCCCGCCCGTGGGATCGGTGAAGCCTGGTGTTGTTCCCAACAGCAAGGGCGAGGTTTGCAGCGAAGCGCGACCGATGTGGTTCTGGGGATTCATCCCGTTCGGACTGCTTTCGGTTGTGCTTCTCATCGGCGGTATGGGACGCCGCGAGGACACCTACACCAGCAGCCCCGAGTTTGCTGGCGACCCCGATTTGCCCGACGCACCAGCAGCTCCGAGCTTCGATGCTGGCGTTGCTGGTGGGCAACAGCAGCCCGCGACGGGCACGACGACACCGCCGCGTCCGACCCCTGGCGCGTCATTTGACGCCTTCGATGATGAGGATTTTTAGAGATGAACAACCACGGAAACTACGACCCCGCATACATGCAGCAGCCCGTGAACCCGACGAGTGATTACGACGAGCTGGTTGCCGAGATACAGCGACTGGATGAGGCGTCTGAGCAGAAGGGGATGCAAGCCTTGATCACCATCGGCGCAAGCATCGTTTTCGGCATTGTGATGGTGGTTATCGACCGTCCGATAAGCCTGGTGATCGCAGCTTTTGGCATCGGCATGGGCGTGTGGCTGGCGCGCGAGGGCGGGGAGTTGAGCAACGCGGCGGACGAGCTGCGCTCGCAGCTCCCAGCTACACCGCCAAGCGCGCACACGGAATACGTCACCCTTCCTGACGGCAGGGTTATCCCCCGTGATCGGTACGAGGACATCGCTTCCCGTAACCCATCAACCCCTGGGAATGCCCCGAATGGGCAGTCCCAGGGGAATGTGAACAACTCGTTCGATGACATATCTGACGAGGATGGATTCTGACGATGGGATTCATCGGTAGGTGGTTGGAAGACCCAGCAGACCGTCGCTGGAGGTACAGGCAGGACTACAGGGATCACGCTGCTGATCGGCGCGAAGCTCGGCGCGCCGCTGACCGAGCGTTAGACCGTGAGCAGCGGGCAGCAGCCGCCGCCGTCACCGCACGGCAGCGGGAAAACCAGCAGCTCATCCGTGGGTATCAGGATCAGGAAAAGAGCTGGTATTCAGCGCCGCGCACGGAATATGTCGGTGGCAACAACGCCGCGCTGAAGCCGATGCGAGTGTCGCATCACGCCGCTCCGTTGCCCCTTGCGTTCCTCCCTCATCCCGAGTCCCCCGACCAGAAGGCGGTGGTGTTCGGACCCGGTTTCATGCGATCCCGAAACGGTGACCTCATGCGGGATGAAACCTGGCGCGAAAAGGCTAGGGAGACCCTGGCTGTCTGGACGGATATCAAAAAGAGGTACCTCAATGTGCTGTCGCGCCTACGTGACGAGACCTGGTGGCGGGAGTTAACCATCGCAGCGGGACTCACTCACGCGACTACGACCGATGAGCCGTGGACGGGGCAATATGCAAGTGGGACTAGGAAGCTGACGACGGTTTCTGTACCGAGGATTTCCCGTGTGCAGGTTGCCGAAGATGGACTTCGGTTGACGGTGGAGCTGGACGTTAATGTGCCGCCGAAGCGGTGGCAGGCATCGGTGGACACCCTCCGAGCCGGCTTCAAAGCAGCGGGGATGTCAGCGGGAAACCTTCGTGTTGGAGAGACGAGTTCAGGAGCGCCGCTGTTGATTTTCGATGACGCACCGAGCGCTTTCCCCGCCGCTGTTTGCCTTGAACCGCCGCGTGAGATTGTGGCGTCAGCCCAACAGGCATCGAAGCGTTACGAGGGGGCTTGCTGGATGCTCGGACTGGACTCACGGGGTAAAACCGTGAAGTACCCATTAGACGATTTCCCACACGTGCTGGTGGCTGGTGGAACCGGCGCGGGAAAGAGTGTGTGGGCACGCAGCATCATCGAGATGTTCCGCACGGGTTACCGCGACCCTGACACGGGCAAAGACACCGCTGGCGGATTCACCGCGTTCATCAGCAGCGGTAAACCTTCCGACTTCGCAACGCTTCACACCGCACCCGGTGTGGCAATGGTGGCGCGCGACGCAGCGCAAACAGCCGTCATGGTTCGAACCGTGAGGGAAGAGGTGGAGCGGAGATTCGAAGCCGCGACGGAGGCGAAGCTGAACGGCGACGGACGCGCGTTCGACTTCCCGCCGATCCTGTTGCTGTTGGATGAGTGGGGCGCGACAAGCATCACGTTGGGAGCTGCCTACAAGAGCGCCGCGCCGTTCGAGTCCGACGTTGACCTGATCTTGCGCCTGGCGCGTGAAGCCCGAGCACACGTGGCGCTGCTGTCGCAAACCATCAGGAAAACAGGCGCTGGCGCTGTTCCGGGTAGCTGGCAAGCGAACCTCGGACTGACCGTTTCTCTTGGGCAGCCCGAAGCGGAAACCCTCAACAACCCTGGCGTTTTCAACACCGCGACTCGCGCCCGCGCCGAGGTGTTGGGCAGCAGGATTGCGGGCAAAAAAGGGCGAGGCATGGTGACCACAGGCAGCGACCTCATTGAATTTCAGTCCGTCTACACATGGAGCCCTGGCACCACAAGCCTCGACCCCGACGCCGACCGTAAAGTGCGTCCCCCGACCGATGAGGTACGCAGCCTATGGGAGCAGTGGGAGCCCGTCAGCGCCGCGACACGAGCACTCATGCCCCGCTTGGGCATCCGAGCCGAGGACGAGTTCTGGGCGACGGGCGACGATGGGAAGAAGCCCGATTTGGATCAGGTAGCAGCGACACCGACTGTCCCGCTCACTGATCGTGACGGGGATGTGCTTCCTGGAATGGAGCGGTTCGACCCGTGGAGCCCGAGCTTCGTTGGGAAGCGCAGCGTTTCACGCGGCGGTGTCATGGAATTCGATACACCATCAGCCCCATCGAGCAGCCCCGATGCGCCTACGGCGCACACTTCTAGGGATTCCCAGGGGCAAGCTGAAAAGCCGCGTCTCACCCCCGAGCAGGTACGTGAAGAAGCTATCCGACTCGGCTACCTGAAGCCTGATGATGAAACCCCCGCAGCGGCACCGGAAACACCGGAAACGGATAAGCCAAAGAGAAGAAGAATGGAAGGTTTTGAATAACCATGTTGACCGACTACGACAACCCCCGCGTCATCGGAATCGACGTGACGAGCAGCATGATTCACTTAGCTGTCATCCACAGCGCCGCGCCCGATACCGTTGATGGCTACAGCTTTTCAGTGACTACGCAGCCACCGTACAGCCTCTATAACACGCATCATCACGTATCGGCGGCGGTGTCCCAAGTGGTTAAGCAGATCACCGAGAACGGCACGCTTCCCGCGTTAGCCGTGTGCAGCAAATTCATGTGGAGAGACATGAAGACCGACCCATCCGCAGCCCGTCGCGCTGCGGTACACACGATGTTGCTGGCA
Organism: Mycolicibacterium fallax; assembly: GCF_010726955.1. NCBI lineage: Bacteria > Bacillati > Actinomycetota > Actinomycetes > Mycobacteriales > Mycobacteriaceae > Mycobacterium > Mycolicibacterium fallax. The sequence goes on along the minus strand of NZ_AP022603.1, from coordinate 3,223,441 downwards.
GAGCTTCATCGACTAAGAGTGCCCGTCACCGAGTTCCCCCTTCCCACGGCGCTGCGCTGGGCAACGGGATCAGGAGCTGGAAAAGCTGGTGGAATGCTGCCCGAACTGGACGAGGAAGCCCGTACGAGGCTCACCATGAATGTCCAAGGGACACACGACAAATACCGTGTGTCTACGGCGATACTGGCAGCGATTGGAGCGATGAGCATCGGTATGGAGCTGAGCGGTTTCAAAACCACCGATGCGCGGCTGTCGGTGGCAGCGGGGTATGAGTCACCGAAGAGTCGCAAGCGGGATAACCGCAGCATCAACTGGACTTCCCGCCGTGTCCCACCCCGCAGCGTTGATGAGTGGTCGAAGAGGCACGAGGACATAGCTGGCTGGTTGCGGCAGGGGGACGAGAAAGCAGCGCTCAACACCGAGGGCGCAGCGTAATCCCACTGACCTAGACACCCGTAAGCCCCTGGGACTGACCACATAGTCTTTCCCAGGGGCTTACGCATATCCCTAGTCCCACAACAACATTCAGCGGGAGGGACATGATACATGCAGGTCAGATTGGGTTTTTGGGTTGGTGTGGGGTGTATGAGTTATGCCCCTGGGACTGACTAGAGAGGTATTTCCCAGGGGCATAGGCAGCGCAGCGGCATCCTGTTAACCGTCCCTGAACACCGTCCCGCAGCGTGTGGCTGTCCGGCCCCTGGAACAGAGAAACCCCCCGTCCGATATGGACGAGGGGCTCTCCGTTGTTGCAGGGGCTGATCAGGACGCTATCTCGTACTCGATTCCCGCAGCGTCCAGCACCATCGCCGTGTGCAGGCACCGTGTGCAGAGGTGCCGATGAGCGGCAGCGGTGCTGGACGACAACGCGGCGTCGAAGCTGTTGGGCTCGGGCTCGGCTGCTTGCGCCATGCCCTTCTCTTTCCCCTTGGGCTGTTCAGCTTTCCCCTTGGGCTGGAGGCGGGCGATGCGCCTGTCCATGACCTCGATGGACGCGGCGGATGCTCCCGTTCTCGTCATCAGATCGCGTTTAGTTATCGCGGCGGTGAGGGCTTTACTCATGCTCGGACACCGCCTCGATGACCTCGGCGGCGGCGACTACCGCAGCCTGGCGCTCATGAAGTGCCAGTTGCTCTTTCGTGAATTCATCGGACATTCTGTGTTACTCTTTCTCTTGATTCATTCTTTGGTTGAACCCCCGCTGCGAACGGGGTTTTCCCCTTTGTGGGGAAATTCTGTTGTTACGCGCTCACACCGCCGCGTGCGGTTTCCCTCATCTGATCCGATATCCACTGCTCCAGTTCGGCGGCGGGGTAGCGGACGGTGTGTCCGAGCGCGAAGCTCAGCGGTCCCGTGTTTCGGCTCCTCCAGTAGCTCAGCGTCTGGCGGCTGACCTTCAGACGTTGGGACACCTGGACGGGTGTCAAAAACTCAGCGTCAACGTCCACGGCGGGTGCCGCAGCGGTGTCGCTCTTCCTTCGTGCCATTCGGCACCTCCTCTAAGCTGGGATTATGCACGGTGCATTTATCCTTCACGATTAGTGTATCATAGTTAGTAGGAATTGGATACCTTGTACGCATCAGGTACGGTGAGAATTGTGGAAGCTGACGACAAAGCTCTGGGCGCGATCATCCGACGCCGCCGCGCAGCGGCTGGTATGTCTCAGAAGGACATGTCCGAGCGCCTGGGCTTGGCGCAGGTGGTGTACGGACGCATCGAGCTGGGCACACGAGCAGTTCGGGCAATCGAGCTACGCGACATCGCCACCGCGCTGGGACTGTCCGCTGATGAGTTGCTACGGGATATGGCTCCCGTGTCCCCTGAAGAGATGGTGACGCGAGCCGAAGCCCGCCGAGACGCGGCGTACGCAGCCCTACACGATTACGGACAGGGTTTCCTGGATGCTGTTGTGGCATTGGAGGAATCAGAGCATGGCGCGGCGGTGTCCGATGATGAGTTCCTGGACAACGCCGATGACCTGGTGGATTGGCTGAAGCGCAGCCAACCCGCCTTCATCGGACTGAAGGCGGACGCTGACCTCATCCCCGCTGTCAGGGAAGCCCTGACGAACACCGCCGCGTCCGTTGTCATCCATCCGACCAAGGGTGATCCTGATGAGTGATATAGCGCGCAAGCCTGGAGCCCGTGTCGAGGACACCTGGTACCGCAAGGACAAGCAGCCCAAGTCGCGCAACGGAACTGGCAAACGCTGGCGTGTCGTCGTCGTGAACCTGGACGGTGAACGTGCGGGCGGCGGCGGCTATTTCGAGCGGAAGGTGGACGCCGAGAACCATCGTGACGCGGTGAACGCGAAGCTGCTGCAGGGCGACTACGTGACCGAAAAAGCGGGACTGGTGACCGTGGAAGCGGTGTATGAGGACTGGCTGACCCAACAGGCTGGTATCGCTGACTCAACCCAAAACACCCGCGAAATCACTTGGGAGACCTGGGTGTCCCCGAAGTGGCGTAAGCGGGCAGTGCGGGACGTGAAGAAGAGCGCTGTCCGAACCTGGGTTACCGAGATGGTGGAGGATGGTGCGCGCGCGGCGACCATCGAGAACGCTGTCGGTGTACTTCGGATGGTGCTGGCTCTGGCAGTTGAGGATAAACGCCTGTCGGTGAACCCCGCTGTTGGTGTGAAACTCCCGCCGCGTGACCATCGACCCCGTGCGTATCTGACCCATGAGCAGGTCTGGGAGTTGGCAGCGACCATCGACCCCCGCTACCGCGTTCTCGTGTTGTTCCTTGCCTACACCGGGTTGCGGTTCGGTGAGGTGGCGGCGCTGGAGGTGCGAGACCTTGACTTTTTACGGCGGCGCATTGAGGTGAGGCAGCAGGTGACCGAGGTCAAGGGGCGGTTGGTGTGGACACCGACCAAGGGCAAGCGGCGTCGTTCGGTGCCGTTCCCGAAGTTCCTGGTGGATGATCTGTCGTTGTTGTGTGTGGACAAGAAGCGCGACGAACAGGTGTTCCAAGCGCCGAAGGGCGGAACCTTGCGTCTCAACTCCTGGCGGAAGCGGACGTGGAACACCGCTATCGACAGATTGCGGGATGTGGACGCCGAGGGTGTGGCACATGCGGACTTCCCCGTGGCGACCCCTCACGACATGAGGCACACCGCCGCATCTCTGGCTATCAGTGAGAACGCGAACGTGAAAGCGGTGCAGACGATGTTGGGACACAAGTCAGCGGCGCTCACGTTGGACACCTACTCCGACCTGTTCCCCGCCGACCTGGACGGTGTCGCCGCCGCGTTCGACCGCGCCGTGGCGAATATGCTTACCCCGTCTGAACAGCAGCGGGACGCTGGTACCCCGCCGTGTGTCTGAGTGTCACATGAGTGTCAGGAGCTTTATCACTCATTGGATGGATAGTACGAGACGGCTAACTGAAACCGTTCCTACCTGGTGTTTATACACAGTGTGTATAGAATACTTATCCGTAAAGTGCCAGGATAGCCTATAGTCCCGTTCGTTCGGGACGAAGAGGTCGTGGGTTCGAATCCCGCCACCCCGACTCGTGTGACTGCAGGTAGAAGGCCCTGACCGGGAATTCCGGTCGGGGCCTTCTTACTTCCCAGTCCGCAGCTGGTCCGCAGTGGCTGCCAGAGACCGCATTCGCGCGGCATCTAGTGCAACTGAAACTTGCTCCAGGTCGTCGGGGAACAGGTCGGCATACGTATCCAGGGTCAAGACCGCAGAAGCGTGTCCCAGCATCGTCTGAACAGCCTTGACGTTGGCCCCGGCGCTGATCGACAAGGACGCTGCCGTATGACGAAGGTCGTGAGGCGTGACGGTGGGATACGCCGGGTCTGCTTCCTGAAGCCGTTGGACAGCCATGTTGAACACCCGCGGCCGCCACGTCGACACTCGCAACAATGCTCCGCCGGGTGACGTGAACACCAAATCGTCTCGTCGCTTGCCGATCATGATCGCGGCCAGCGGATCAGCAAGGAACGCAGGGAAGGGCACCGAGCGACGCTCGTGGGATTTGGGTGACGACCACACCACACGTCCCTTGACCTCGGCGACCGCCTCACGGATATTTACCCTCCGGCGGAGCATGTCGAAGGACTCCACCCGTAGCGCTGCCATCTCGCCCCAGCGCAGCCCGGTGTAGGCCAGGAATCGAACAACAACGGCGTACTCGCCGACCTCGCGGGCCAGAAGCTCCACCTGCTGGTGTGTCAGGTAGCCCCGCGCTCGGTGCTGTCGTCGCGGCGACTTCACTCCTGTGCACGGATTGCGGGGGATCCGTCGATCGTCGACGGCCATCTCCAAGATCTGCCTCAGGACGCTGAGCGCGTTCTCGATGGTGGCCGGTTTGGCTCCGCCCGCCGCCAATTGCTGCACCCACGCCCTGATATCCGACGATTGCACGTCGGCTACAGCGACCGCGGCCCACCGGCCTTCGACGTAGCCCGACCAGGCGAATGCGCGTGTCGCAACCGTCGTCTCCTTCAAATGACCCTGTGTGCCAAGCCATTTCCCATGCAGCTCACGGACGGTGATGCGCCCGGCTTTCGGCGCGACATAGGTGCCGATCGTCTGAGCGGCCGTGATCTCATTGAGAAAGGCCTGAGCGTCCACCTTGCGGTCGAACGAACGCGTGTTCTCCCCGCCTTGATCGTCGACGTAACGGGCCAACCAGCGGCGGCCCATACCGCTACGTGCGGTGGGGCTCCCGTCTGATCGACGCCACCGGTCCTCGACACCAGCCCGACGGTTTCGTCGCTGCAAGTCGACCACCTCCTCTACCGCCAGTTTCACACCGACCACCGACAGCCGACGAAAGCGTTCGGCTGAAGTCAATTTGTAGGCGAAGTTGAGGGTACTGGTGGACAAATGCAGGGCGCCACCACCACCGTTGGATTCGTTGACAGAACCCACCATTGAGGAGCAGCTACATGGATCTACTGAGCGCCAAACAGGTTTCGGACATCATCGGCGTCCCCGTTGGAACTCTCCGCTACTGGCGCCACTGCGATATCGGGCCGGCCAGTTTCACCTTGGGCCGCCGGGTCGTGTACCGGCGCGACGAGGTACTGCGATGGATCGCGGAACAAGAAACCGCGACCCGGCGGGGAGGCGGAGACGCCGCGTGAACCGCGCCCACGAAAAAGACCCCGGGGCCTAGCCGAGGTCTTTGTTCGAACCACCTGATCATCCGACACGGAAGTTCCACATGAGAATAGCTCGTCAACGCAGCCTGCATAAGCACGGTGTGCAGGAAATCCTATGAGCGACAACACCGAGACGGACAAGAAGTCGGTGGCCGCGCGCTTGGTCGGCATGGCACAGGAACGCTACCTGCTCGGACTCTCCGATGAGGGTGAGCCGTTCGGAGCTGACCGCGATCGCCCGCACTTGGTCATGCTCCTCCGCGCCGGCAAGGCCGGTCTACGCGCCGACCTAGCCGCACGGTACTTCGCCGAGACCGGCGCGGTCGCCGGCGGCCAGGCCCTGACTGACGCCACGCTGATCCTTGAAGGATTGGCTGCCACGAAGCCGCCCGAACGCCTGAACCTCCGCGTCGCTGACGATGACGGCACGATCTACATCGATACCGGACTACCCAACGGCCAGGTGATTCGTATCCGACAGGGCCGGTGGACGCTGACCGAGCGGGCACCTGTGCGCTTTCTACGCACCAAGTTGACCGGAGCGATGCCGCTGCCGGCTCAGGGCGGGGATATCGAGAAGCTCTGGGATTTCGTCAACGTCGACTTCGAAGACCGACCGGTCCTCCTCGCTGCCCTCATTGCCGCTCTTGTCCAGACCGACGTCCCACACCCGATCTTGGCGCTGTTCGCCGAGCAGGGCAGCGCCAAGAGCACAACCACACGCATGCTGGTCGATCTCATCGACCCGTCACCGGTTCCCCTACGGCAGGCACCGCGTGATTCCGATTCGTGGGTCACTGCGGCGTCCGGGTCGTGGGTTGTTGCCTTGGACAATCTGTCGACGATTCCGCCCTGGTTGTCGGATTCCCTGTGCCGTGCCGCCACAGGCGACGGCAACGTCAAACGGGCGTTGTACACGGACTCCGATCTCGCGGTGATCAAATTCCGGCGGTGCGTCATCATCAACGGCATCGACGTCGGCGCAGTGCGACCCGACCTCGCGGAGCGACTGGCGACAGTCGACCTGCGACGCATTGATCGCCACATGCGACAACCGGAAGCCACGATGCGACAACAGTGGCGCACGGCTCTACCAGGCATTTTGGGCGGGCTTCTTGATCTGGCCGCCGTGGTTCATCAACGGCTGGAAACCATTTCGGTCGACGTGTCGCCACGGATGGCGGACTTCAGTCGCACGCTGGCGGCCGTTGACGAGATTCTGTCGACCCATGGCTTCCGGCGTTACTTGTCACGCGCCAGTCAACTCTCCGAGGACAGCCTGTCCGCCGACCCGTTCATCGAACAGCTAAGGCTGCACATCCGGGAACCACTCATCGGAAAGTCCGGCGGCGACCTGCTGGCGACAGTCACGCCGACCGGCGACACCTGGCGCAGACCAAAGGAGTGGCCTCGGAACGGCCGGGATGTCACAGCCGTCCTGCGACGGCACGCACCTGCGCTCCGGAGTCTGGGTTGGGCGATCGAAGACGATGGCGCTCGAAATCATCGGAACGTGCTGCTGTGGACCATCTATCCGCCCTACAAAGATGTGTCGGCCAAACAACCCTCGCAATCCTCGCGTCCCTCGCGCATTTCGGCTCCGCGTGAGCTGTCGTCCTTTGTTCAAGATCTGCCGGCGCCCCGCCAGACCATCCCGAACAAGCATTCGGGCGACAATCTCGACGTCGAGGCCTCATGACCGCGCTCGTCGTCACGGCTGCGCCGGACCTTTCGGGCACAATCAGCACCACGTCCCTCTACGTGAGGAGTTGGTGTCCGTGAGCGCGCAATTCGAGGCGATCGCCCAGGCGGTCATCCACGACTGGCCTGACTACGGGTGGTCCGGCCGATTGGAGGCGGCCATCAAGCAGCTGTATCTGTCAGAACTTACTTATCCGGCAACATGGTCCAGCGACCGTTGCGAGGAGTTCGCAGAGAGCCACGCCGGCGACGACGCGCTCCTTCTCACCAGCTCACTGGACGACCTCATCGATACCGTCACAGATTGCTATGTGCGCGATCACGGAGTTCTCCCCCATCGTGACGATTCAGCTCTGTTACTTACAGCGGCGCGTCGGGACGTGCTCGACGAGCTGGAGCTCCGGTTCGCGGCTGGCCTACCTGCCGAGATCGCCGCGTTGACAGCCCACGGTGTTGGAAGGGCAAATGGCTCTCTGACGGCGTGCGGGCCGGCCCAACGGCGGCAGAGCAGCACACTGCGCCTAAGCCGTTCTTAGGTAGGTTCCGTTTTGCGGCGGCACCATCCGCTTCGAAATGGCCTTTCGCACTCCCGTGTCGACAGACGAGATGCGATCGAGCGGCGCATAGATCCCTTGAAGCCGCGTTCGCTATTTCCGGACCGGGGGCGCTGCCTCTCCTGCTCCTCATCTCTGACGATAGCGCCTACACTTGTCGGTAGGTGCATCTAAGGTGCATCTCTATGGACAGGACAGTATGACCATCGATCCACACACACTTCGCCCAGCTGAGGACGTTCCATTGGGGGGGCTGCCCTCGGCCGATCCGACCCTGCTCGGAAACGCTCCCCTCGAAGTCGCAGTGATCGAGATCCGGTATACCGCCCGTACCGACGAGATCACACCGGAGGTCGCCGCTGCTTTCCGGGACGACCTTGTGGAGAACACGGGGGTGGACTTCCCGAGCATTCAACCCACCGTTCAACAGCAGATGAGGATCGACTTCGGGGCCAACGGCGTTGCCCAGGTGGCAGCGGAGTCCAGTGGGTGGCAAATTGCTTCCGCGGACGGAGCACACGTCACGCTCATGCCCGACATCCTGATCATGCAGGTCAACCGCTACGAGCGGTGGCGTACCAGCATGAAGGCTCCGCTAACCGTTCTGGTCGAATCTCTCGGACGGTTAGTCAAGCCATCGTTGGTGCACCGCATCGGTCTGCGGTACGTCGACCGCTTCCATGACAGTGGGTTCAACTCTGCAGAGGCTTGGCGTGGCCGGATCGACGACACCCTTCTGGGCCCTGTGCTTAACCCAGTGTTCGGCGGCAGTGTTCGAGGTGCTCAACAGCAGGTGGAGATCCGGCTTGATGATCATCACGGCGCGTTGCTGCGGCATGGACCAGTTCGCGATGATTCGGGCAAGTGCGTGCAGTATCTACTCGATACGGACGTGTTCCGCCACTCCTCATTCACGTTCGACGTGCGAGAGGTCGTCATCTCAGCGGAGCGGCTGAACCGCACTTCGTTGTCACTTTTTCAGGCGTCGGTTACCGATACCTACCTGAAAGAGCTTCGAGAAGGGAGCGCGAAATGACGATCATGGAGCAGCAGCCGACCGGCTCCCGCGTGCTCCGGTCACCTTCCTGGGCCCGAGCACAAAAGGGCCTGTACCCGGCCCCTTGCGAGGACGGACTCTGGTCCAGCACGTTCGTGGAGATGAGTTCATCGCCGGGGTTGCGGGATGTCGTCGCGCATTTCTCTGGAGCCCTCGACCCGTGCGGATGGGATCAGGTTCGCGTCGAAGTTTTCAAGAGTCTCGACGGGCAGATGAACCTTCCGGGCTCGGCGCTGTGGTTGACGATGCCGTATACATTCATCGATACGGTGCTGTCCGACGAGCAACAGGTCGACGAGACGGTCGACGTTCTTGATGCCTTCGAACGAATCCGAGCCGAACTGGGCCTAACGCAGAAGGAGATGTTCAAGGCCACCGGCATCAACAAGCGCACGTTCCACTCGTGGGCGGCAAAGCCCCCCGCCAGCCGGCCCCGTGTAGCCAGCTTGGGTGGACTGTGGGAGTTGGCGGACGCCGTCGACGACCTCCGCAGCACACTGGACCAGCCGATGAACAGGTGGCTGCGTGCCGACAAGAAGCGAGCCTCCGCACTACTCGACGGCCGGTTCGACGACCTCGTTGACCTGGCTGTGGATCGGACGCCGTTCCCTCGGCGAGAGATCGGCACTTCGGTATACGAGGGGATCGCCGAACACGTCGAGACACCGATCATTCGAACCGGTGGTCCGGTGGTGACCGAGAACGTCGAGGACGGATTCGCCCGGTGACTATTGATCGACTCCTGCCGGAGCGATGGCCCCCGCACACGCTTCTCGCTCTGGAGCGGTGGCGGCAAGGGCATCTTCTCCCGATGGATCGCGGCGCATGGATCGTCCCAGCGTGGGTAGATGACCCTGTAACCGGAGAACCCGCTGCCGATGGAGCGTTGGGTGAGGTGCGTGCTCGGTCAGCACCATTGAGCGACAGCGGGTATGCCGCGGTGGTGTCACAGACCTGCGACATTGCGGGCGGTCCCGGGATGCGGCATCCGCTGGTGCAGGCATGCCCGGTACGCGACATCTCAGTCTTTTCGACGGAGAAGGTCCAGCAGATCAAAGACCATCAGCTCTCCGACTACGTCTGGCTAAGTGAGCCTCCGGTTCCTGGAGCGGTTTCGGCCGTGGACCTGCGCGCGATCGTTCCGGTCAGCAAGGGTTTGCTCGCTGCGCAGGAACCGGTCGTGGGGTTCGCCTCGATTGAGGACGAGCTCATTCTCGGACAGCGCCTTGCCAGCAAACTTGGCCGGCCTGCTGTGCACGATGCGCTTGCCGGTCCGGTATTCGAAGCTCTGCGCAAACTCATTTCGAAGGCGAAGAAGTCGCAGGACTGGTGCGATGACGTCGAACAGCTTCGTTTGGAGATCGTCGAGGGGACCACACTGTATCCGAAGCGTGTGCGACTACTCGTGCTGACAGACGTCCGCTTCGGACCGTCGGAGAAGAAACCGCTTCGCGACGAATGGAAGTCCCATCGGAAGTCATTGAACGCCGCCGGGATTACTTGGGAACCAATCCATTTCCTCACGGTCGACAAATGCCCCGTGCGACTCTATCGCGCGTCGGTACCCATCGAAGCGCCGACTCTCGAGCGCGGACGGTTTGCATAGACCCACTCGGGGTGTCCGCCTCACCAATCGCACAGCTGATTTCGGACAGGGTGGCCCCACGTACCTATCGAAGCACGCCGCGGTCCGCTCCCGGCCGGATCGCGGAGTCAGAAGGCAGGTTACGAGCGACTGCGCTCACTGGCGACGGATCCGCCCTAGGGCGCTCGGCAACGCCGATGCCGATGTTGCGCAGGACGCACATCGATTGCCTGGCGGGTTATCTGCCACGTGACCCAGGTTACGCAGCGCGCATCACGCGGGCACAACGGGCGTTGACGACCAGATGATCGATACGGTTGCTGAGCCGTTCAGGCGCGATACGGATAAACAGCTTTGGCGAGATCACGCGCCGCCGTCAGAGTCGCTCGGTCGAGGTCCTTGTGCCGTGCCCGTTCCGTGAGCCTCGCTAGCAGCGTGCACAGCGCCCGCTCGTCCCGGGAGGCAATGTCTGCGGCGTCGAGCGCGCTGACAGGGACAGGAGCCGGTGAATCTTCAGGCGTCAGGGCGAGGTCGGTCGCGGAACCGGCCCTCGGCACCTCGACGACGCGGATCGGCGTTCCGTGGCGCTCGGCAGCCATGCGTGCAGCAGATGAGTCGCGCCGACACGTGTCCGAGCAGTAGAGCCGGCGGCGTCCGCGACGTGGCCTGTCTTCAGGATCCATCATCAACACATCGCATCGCACGCACCGCGGCCACTCCGTGTCCACACGAGCGTCGCGCCATGCATCAGCGCGCGCAGCCGGTTGCTTCTTAACGGTTTTCGCCGCCTTGCTGCGCAGCAGCGCGCGTATCTCTCTGACATCAACACCGACCAGCTCGGCGATAGCCGCCAACGTCGCGCCACGTTCCCGCATGTCCTTGATCGATGCACAGGCTTCCGCGTAATAGCGGCTGCGCCTGCGCTGCGCCTCCGCCTCCGCTTGCTGGCGAGACTGCGCGACGCGACGGGCCTGCCATTCGTCCACATCCTGCAGGCGTCCGATCAACGCCCGAACGGCGGTCGCGTCATCGGCGTTGGCACGGTCCTGCTGCGCTCGCACTTCGTTCGCTCGGCGTTGCGCCTCGACGGCGCGACGACGCGCCTCCAGTTTCGACACAGCAGTCATGTCGACAACCTACGAAGCAACACGAGGTTTGGTCCACGACCACAGCCACATTCGTCTCAGTTCCGCGCGTCGCTCAGCGTCACTTCCGATGGCGCGCCCCGGCCGCTGTCGTCACTGCCGAGTAACCCGCCCCGCTTGCCACCAAGCCATCCCTGCCAGCCAGTTCCTCCAATTCCGACACACCTCTTGCACTCTGGGGCCAGCACGATCACTTTTCGTCGGACGATAAACACGCATCGATCCGCAATGCCATTGACGAAAGTGCTACGGGGTCTCAACGCGAGCAACCGCACTGCGAACGCTGAGGCGGTTCACGTCGCCTGGCCCGACATAGTCGTCGTGGGCATGCCTGCGATCTGCGTGCACGGCCCCTAGCGAGTGACGGCGAACATTTCGCCGGTGCCATCGCCGACGTGACTGGAGTGCAGAGGAAAGTTCGAAGACCAGCCAGACTGGGCGCAGTGAAACTCGTTGTGCTAGAGGGCTATGCGAGCGGTCGCCCTGCATGCAGACTGGCGGCCTTCACGCGCTTGGTCTCGCCATCGTCGCTCTTGCAGTGGGCGGCGAGAAAGCCATCGACGAGGTTCACGCAGTCGTCGTGAGTGATGGCGCGAATGCCGGTCATCCGGGCAAACGCCAGTGGGCCGACCAGTTGGCACAGCGCCAGTTCTCGGTCGAAGTTCTCCAACTCGGCTTGCGCCGTCGGGCTAGAGAGTTGGCGTCGAACGGTTGCCGGTACTGGTCGACGACTCGGGCCCGCAACGCGCCGGATGTGTGTCGATCATCGGCTTCGTTCGTCGGGCCGGTGGGACCAAGGGACAGCCATGCCAGCGTCGTGACATGCAGTGGCGCGTCGTTGAAAAGAGCGGCTTGGCGGCTTAGCAATTCGATCAACTGGTCACGCAGAGGGCCGCTGGTCGGTACCGGAGTCGTCACCTGGGGAAGCAAGCGTTCGAACGTGGCTGCGAGCAGGTGCGACGAACTTTGGAAATGGCGGTAAAGCGTGGTTCTGGCCACTTTGGACGCTTTGGTGACGGCATCGATCGTGACGGCTTCCACGCCGCCAGTGCTCAGAAGGGTCGCGGCTGCATCCAGCAGTCGATTTCGAGACCGGATTCGCCGCGGGTCCACGTCATCGTCAGGGACCGGCGCTGGCTGACTGTCGCTCACTCATTCACCTCGGCGGGTCAACTTCGGCGGCAATGCGTGGATCAGATTGAACGTGGACCGGACTGCCCTGGCGACATCGAGGCGGGCGAGCATTCCCGAATGATGCTGTCGAGGTTTTGCTGCACGCGCTCGGGAGCGATGCCAACCGATGGTGAATACAGCATGATGTGGTCGAGGACGCCGTCGTAGCGTCTCAGCTGTTCACGGACCTCGTGTGCCGTCCCCGCGACGCCCATGGTGTCGATCATCTCCTCGGACACCGCGGCGAACATCGCCGGGAAATCGCGCTGGGCGAATGCTTCCCGGATGGTTCGGCCTTCGCTGGCGAAGCCGTTCACATCAAGTACCGTCTCGTAGGATTTGACCGAGGAGTAGAACGCAATCTGCTGCGCCAGTTCGCGCCTGGCGACCTCGGCGTCGTCGTGGATGGCGCACATCACCATGGAAATAATTTCCACGTCATTGGGGTCGCGGCCGGTGTGCGCGGCACCCCTGGCGATAGCGGGCCGGACGATCTCCTCGACGTAGGTGGTGGTGAACAGGGGATGTCCGGCCAGCCCGTCGGCCACCCGCCCGGCCGCCTCGCACATCCGAGGCCGGACACCGGCGGTGACGATCGGGATCGGCCGGCTGGAGGGTCCCACGTCGCCGGTCGGCGTGAGATTCATTCTGTAAAAACGACCCTCGTGATGGATCGGGCCTTCATGCAGGTTCCATATCCGGCGCAGCAGCATCACGAGTTCTTCCATCCGCAGCGCGGGCGCGGAGGTGTCGGGCACGCCGTGCCAGTCGCTCATCATCCGCTTGGTGCCGTTGCCGATGCCCAGCACCAGCCGTCCGTTGGAGAGTTCGTCGAGATCACGCGCCTCGGTGGCCAGCACCAGGGGGCTTCGGCCGACGCCGTAGAGAATGGAGGAACCGATCCGGCAGTTCTGTGTGCAGTTGGCCATCGCGGCCATGGAGATCGAACCCGACCGGGAGTAGAACTCCGAGGCCCATACGGCGTCGAACCCGGCCGCATCGGCGGCGTGTGCGGTCTGGGCCAGTGACTTCAAATCCGCGCCGAGAACCGACAGGCCGTAGGTGCTCATGACCGGTCTCCTGTGCGCGGGCGCGGGCCGTCGAATACGACGGCGCTGACCCGTGGCCGCCGTCTGGTGGAGGTGATCCTCGGCGACCAGGTACATGAGTGCGTTGATGATGTTTGCGTCGAGCGGGGTAAGAGACGTGGAACGCGCGCGGCCAGCCGTGCGCCACCTCCAAGGCTGGTGCTCAGCATCTTCCCTCCCTGGGTGACCGCACAATGCAGGGTGTCGAAGTCGCCTTCTGTATGGAACTAGTGAAGTGCGCCATCGTGACGACGACGAATAACCCTGAGGCGGACGCGACTAGCTGACCGGTAGTCTCCTCGCGCAATTCTGTCCGGACTTCGAGTTTCCGGCCGGTCTTGGACACCAGCTCCGCGCTGACCTCGTAGGGGACCCCCAGCAACACCGGCGCGTAGAACTCGGTATCGAACCTGCGGGTGACGGCCATCTCACCGACGACGTACAGCAACATGCCCACCATGTCGTCGAGTACGGTCATGACTGCGCCGCCATGTGCGATACCGGGTGCGCCGCGATGTCTGCCGTCGAAGATATGCCTGGCACCCACCCCGTCGCCATGCCGACGCGCTCGCAGGCGATGACCGTGCGGATTGTCTGTGCCGCAACCAAGGCACCACGGGTGGTGCGCATCAAGGTAGTCGCCGTCGGCGGCGACAGCACGATCCTGAAAGCTATGCCACCATGCGATGGCCGAATCTTCTTCCGCTTGCTCTTCGATGACGAAACCCTCCTAAATAGACCCTCGTAGCGCGTGGTTCACCACACGACTGAAGAATTGCGCCGGCGTCGACTGGGCTGATCGCCGGTAGATATGTATGTAGGACTCGTTAGCCCGCCGAGATCATCGCTGCGACACACCTTCCGATTAGGACACTGTCGGCTATCTGGTCCTGCCCGTAATCCCTTGGACTGCAGTGTATTCATAGCCGGCCAGATCGCGTCACAATGAACTGGCACACAGTCCGCAGCGCCTCACAACTCCTGGGAGAAGGCGTCACGCTGGGCTCCAGCACCAGCCATGAGCGGGCCGTACCGGTGATGCAACTCTGTAACGATGTCGGTGAAGGGGAGATCGTGGTACCAACCGCGGTCGTTGAGGTACTCCATGTGTTGGCTTCCCCCACCGTCGTAGGCATGGAGGAGCGCATCGGTGTGGCCGTCGAAGTCGATCGGAGGTACACCGAATCGCGCGCAGAGCTCGGCATTGAACGCCGGAGTAGCCTTCACCCAGCGGTTGTTGAGTTGTAATTCGCTATATCCGTGGTAGACGAACACGTCGGTACCTCCCATCCGGGCACGCAATGTGGTGGTCTGCAGATGGTTGCGCACGTCCGCGAATCCGAGCCGGGCCGGAATGCCCGCCGCACGAGCTGCCGCGGTCAGCAGCACCGCCTTCGGTATGCAATACGCCCTCGACGCTGTCGCTACATAGCTCGCCCGATAATGCTCGGGATCGTCGTCGGTGCTATAGGGATCGTACCAAATCCTGTCCCGCACAGCGGTGAAGATCAACCTCGCCTTCTGCACAGGGTCACGAACGTCACCGACCGCGTCCTCGGTGAAGCGCTGTACATCGTCGTGCTGCCAATCGAGGAACCCAGTTGTCTCCAGGAAACTCGATTCGTTTGAAGTGTCGCTCACAGATAGCCTTTCAGATAAGCCTCGAGGCCGGTATCGACAGTGCCAACGGATCGACTGGCCGTTTCGAGGGCTTCGACGAGGCGTGTTTCGGAGTCCGGGATCGTCGCGGCGATTTTGGCCGCAGCGAGACTACGACTCCGTAGCGATGTGCCGGCATCGGTGGCTGCGGCCGCAAGCTCAGACCACGCTTGGGAAGCGTGTCGGGCCGCGGCCGCCGCTTCGGCTGCGGCGGCGTCCCCGAGGAGATCGGCGATATTCTGGCAACCTTGTGCTTGCAGCATACGAAAGAGCCCGCCACCGGTTCCGGCTTTCTCGATGAACGCCCCGAGCCCGAACAATGCCGCGGTCAGGGCGTCGTCATCAAACACCGTTGGCCAATGCCGTACGTCATCGGCGAACTCCTGCACACCCTTCAAACCGGAAGCCTCGACTTCAGCTGCCTCGATGCGCAGTAGCGGCGCACCTACGGCACCGCCGCGCATGAAAGCTGCGCTCGCGGCTAATGCAGTGGCGGCAATCGGCCCAAGGTCGGGCACTCGCTCCGGCCAGTCGACGTGATATGTGGTGTGCCGGGTCGGTGTAGGGAACCCTACCGAGGACCGCGCCCGGCGCAGGTCATCATAAGCCACCGTTTGGGTGGTCTCGCGGTCATTATCGACCACATAGGCAACCCCTTGTTCGTCATCATATCCGGTGATGACGATGTCGTGACGGCTCATGTGCAATCGGACGCGCAGGTAAGGAAGTTCGCCGATGTCAGCCCAGACCATGACGGGTCGGCCCTTGTCGACTTCGTCGGTAACAAATGACCATCCCACGTCTGCGTCATCGGTCGATCGCACGACGCAGTTTGCACCAACTCGGGAGAGGTAGTCTTTTTCCAGGTCGCTTCCTCGTCCTACCAGGTAGATCTGGGGAAACAATTGCGTAGAGCGGACGTACGAGAAGTCCAAGGCTCCGCCGAGGGTGAAGACCAATCCTTCACTGAGTGTTTCTGTCCCCCATCCTAGTTGTGCCCATTCAGTAAGGTCACGCAGCGCACCGGAACCACAGTGCCCTCCTCTCCTATGGAGATAGGGAATTTCAATCCTCGCCATCGCCGCTTCCTCTCTTATCCAATAGCACTGTTAACACTCATCGAAAGCTACATACCATCAAGGCGTCCCGGCTGGCGGTAGGTGCCAGAACTGTTCGACCGCAGCCAATCTCACCCGCGCAGCTCGAGCGCCTATGACTATGGGAAACATTGCTTTCGATCGCTATCCCGCATCGAAGCGTCAACGGTGAGAGCCCCTGACCCGCAGCATCGCCATCGTTGTACTGAGCTCGCTTGGTGCCGTTTTGCGCTTCCCTGCTTTGGGTGCTCTGTCAGAATCGGATGAGTCCTCGGATGTTGCGGCCTGACCGCATGTCGTCGTAGCCCTCGTTGATCTGATCGAGGGTGTACTCACGGGTGATCAGCTCGTCGAGTTTGAGGTGTCCGGAGTTGTAGAGTTCGACGAGCCGCGGGATGTCGTGGGCGGCGTTGGACGAGCCGTAGAGGGCGCCGCGGATCTGCTTTTCATACAGCGTTAATTCCAGCAGTGAACCCGACATCGATGTGTCTTCGGGGTGCCCGATCGCGGTAATGACCACACGGCCGCGTTTACCGACCAATGACAGCGCCTCGCCGATGTAGGACCCCTCGGCGACGTCGGTGGTCAAGACGCAGACGTCGGCGAGTTTGCCACGGGTGATGTCGCTGATCAGTGACCAGGCGTCATCGATGGTGGCAACGGCATGCGTCGCGCCGAAACCGCCAGCTTGTTCGCGCTTGAACTCCACTGGGTCGACAGCCACGATGGTCAACGCGCCAGCGATGCGGGCGCCTTGGATCGCATTCATGCCGATGCCGCCGGCGCCGATCACGACCACGGTGTCCCCGGCGCGCACGTCACCGGTGCGTACCGCCGAGCCGTAACCGGTCGTGACACCGCAACCGATCAAGGCCGCCTTGTCCAACGGTGTCCCGTGGTCAACCTTGACCAAGGAGGCCTTCGGCACCACGGTGTATTCCGAGAACGTGCCCAGCAAGCACATCTGGCCGACATCCTCGCCGCGGGCATGGAAGCGGTAGGTGCCGTCGATCTGGGGTCCCATCATAATCGCCGCACCCATGTCGCACAGGTTTCCCATCCCGCGCGCGCAGTAAGAGCAGTGCCCGCAAGACGGCAGGAACGTCAGGATGACCGAATCGCCCTCGGCCAGGTCCTCGACACCTGCACCCACCTCGACCACGGTGCCGGCGCCTTCATGACCACCGACGACGGGCAGCGGAAACGGCAGATCACCGGTCACCAGGTGTTCGTCTGAATGGCACAACCCGCTGGCGGTCAACCGGACCAGCACTTCATCCGCACCGGGCGGATCCAGCTCGATCTCATCAACCTCCCACTTCTCTCCCAAGCCCCAGAGCACGGCAGCGCGTGTTTTCATGTGTGTCCTCTCCTCAACGTCGGTGCTTCCGTAGCAGTGGATGGTTCACGCCAGCGTCTCGACGGCGAGCTCACCGTCGGCATGCTGGCGGCGCAGCTTCTTCTTGTCGAACTTGCCAGTAGACGTCAACGGAACGTCGGCGACGAACGCCCACCGTTCCGGTAGCCACCACTTGGCCACCCGTGCACGCAGGAACTCAGTCAACTCCGCAGCGGTGGCGGTGCAGTCAGCGGCCAGGACCACCACTGCCAGCGGCCGTTCCTGCCACTTGTCGTCGGGCACTCCAATCACCGTGGCGGTGCGTACTGCAGGGTGAGCGGCCAACTCGTTCTCCAATTCCACCGAGGAGATCCACTCCCCTCCAGACTTGATCACGTCTTTGGCGCGGTCGGTGAGAGTGATGAACGCATCGGCGCTGATGGTCCCGACATCCCCGGTGCATAACCAACCGTCCGGCGACACCGCCGGACTGTCATGCTCGTAATAGGACTGAGTGATCCACGGGCCGCGGATCTGAATCTCCCCCACCGACAGTCCGTCCCAAGGTTGTTCTGCACCGCTGTCATCAACGATGCGCGCCTGCACACCGGCCACTACCCTGCCTTGGGTTCCCCGCAGGTAAAGGGACCTCTCCGGGGTGTCGGTGTTCCGCGGCAGAGCGACCGCAGCCAGCGGGGAGGTCTCAGTCATCCCCCAGGCCTGCACGATTCGGATGCCCAGTTCGTCATAGGCAGTCATCAACGACCTCGGAACCGCCGAACCACCGCACGCCACCATCTCCAGCGAACTCACGTCGTGGCCGGGATTGTCGCGCAGGTAGTGCAAGACATCGGTCCAGATCGTCGGCACAGCGCCCGCCATCGTGGGCCGGGCCGCCTCGATCATCTCCACCAATGGCCCCGCCTGCAGGAAACGGTCAGGCAGCAGAAGCTGCGCCCCCGCCATCATCGCCGCATACGGCAACCCCCAGGCATTAGCGTGGAACATCGGAACGATCGCCAACACCGTGTCGTCATGACCGATGCCCAAGGCGTTCGAGGTGCACGCCGATTGAGAGTGCAACCACGTCGAACGGTGGCTGTAGACAACGCCTTTCGGGTGCCCGGTAGTACCGCTCGTGTAGCACATCGCTGCGGCCGACTGCTCGTCGACGTCGGGCCAGTCGAACGTGCTCGGCTGGGCTGCCACCACATCGTCGTAGCGAAGGACGTCCTTTCCGCAGCCCTGCACTGCGGTAAGATCACCCGTGCCGGTCACCAGCACCGTGCGCACCGAGGTCATCGACGGCAACGCCGCCGCCAACAGGTTCAGCACCGTACCGTCGACGATGATCACCTGATCTTCGGCATGATTGGCGATCCACGTCAGCTGTTCAGGTGGCAGCCGCAGATTCAACGTATGTAGCACCGCACCCATCGACGGCACCGCCGCGTAACAGTCCAGGTGCTCCTGGTTGCTCCACTGCAGCGTCGCGACACGCTCGTCTCCACAAATGCCTATCTCGCGCAACGCATTCGCCAACCGCGCCGCACGCTGCCCCAACTCATGATACGACACCCCAGAGATCTGTTGGGGTCCGCGTGCGGTCAACACCTCGCGATCGCCATGGACTGCCGCAGCATGGGCCACGATCGCGGGCACCGTCAACGCAACGTCCTGCATCGTGCTCCTCATCGAGAGCCCGCCCGACAACCCTTGATGAGGCGACGGTCACGCATCGATGAGGTCCTGCCGATCCTGACTCTGCAGCATCAACCGGTACTCGGGGAACAGATTCTTGGCCTGCGGAATCAACTTGATCAACTTCGGCACCGGGCCCTTTGCGCGCACCGTCCCCTTGGCCATCGCCATCGTCAGGTTCACCTTGCCCAGCCAGAACTTGTTTCCAGTGTCCGCCGACATGAACAACTCCACGTTGGGCACCGCGGTACTGGCCGCTCCGGTCTCCACCACCTTCTTCGGCATGTCCACCGTTACCACCGCGTCCGGATCGGTGTAGTGCACCCGTAACACCACACCCGAATTTGCGAGCTTGTCCGCCAGTCCCTCCTTCTCCAAGCCCCGTTGAAAGATCCCACCCAAGAAGGCATAGACCTCGTCCTCGTCCTTGAATACCGCCACCGTCAATCTCCACCAATCTCGTTGTCAGAACAGAACAGTCGCGAGCATCGACTCAAGACGATGCTCCCTCCGCAAAAATCGTCACGCCTGTTGGCGACCTCCACTAGCTTCTGATGCGCTGCGGTAACACCGCCGAGGTGCCCGGCGGCATCCGCTAGCCAGTCCCCGCGGCCAGCGGAGTTGGATGGCGGTTCTCGCTGACGTTCGTCTCCGAGACACGCGTCGCAATCGCAGTCGCCGTCCCATCGCCCATGCAGCCATGACCTCAGACCGAGCCGGCGAGCATGAGTTCGGCCCGTTCGACGGGGACCTGCTGCGTAATGACCCGCTTGCTGAACATGAAGTCGCGGGGGCGATTGATGCAGTCGGCGGCGATGAGCTCGCCGGCACGCAGGTAGAAGCAGGTGAAGTCGCGGTCGCGGGTCGGGTCGCCGCTGAGGACCACCTCGTCGTACCCGGTGTTGAGACCCGCGATCTGGAGCTTGAGGTCGTATTGATCTGACCAAAACCAAGGCAGCGCTGATATCTTCTTGGACTTCCCGCACAAAGTCGCCGCCGCGACTTTGGCCTGCTCGGCCGCACTGGGCACGGACTCCAGACGTATACGGCGGCCGTAACGAGCCATGTCGTGGCTGACGCAGTCCCCGGCGGCCACGATGGCGGAGTCGCTGGTCTGGGCTTGGTCGTCGATCACGACGCCGTTGTCGACGACCAAGCCCGCGGCAGCGGCGAGCTCGGTGTTCGGCTCAACGCCGATGCCGACAATGACGAGGTCGGCAGGAATCGATTCGCCACCGGCCAGGATTACTTCGCGGATGATCCTGCCGTCGCCAGACAATGCCTTGACCAGCGCGCCCGTCCGGATGTTGACGCCCTCCTCCCGGTGGATCCGGTCGAAGAACGCCGATACCTCGGGCGCGGTGACCCGTTCGAGGACGCGCTCGGTCGCCTCAATCACGGTGACCTCCAGACCCAGTGCACGCAACGAGGCGGCCGTCTCCAGTCCGATGTAGCCGCCGCCGACGATCACAGCCCGACTCCCGGGGCTGGTGGCCTCGCGGATCATCTCGACGTCCGCGGCGGTGCGTAGGTAGAAGACTCCGGCCAGGTCGGCTCCCGGGGTAGGGAGCCGACGAGGGCGGGCGCCAGTGCACAGCGCGAGCTTGTCGTAGGGCAATGCGTCGCCGGTGTTCAGCGAGAGCTGACCCGCCGAGCGGTCGATCGCCTCCACCGTCGCATCCAGGAGTTGGATTCGCTGCTTGGTGTAGAACTCGGCGTTGCGGATCGCGAGCTCGTCGACTGTGCACTTCCCGGCCAGATATGCCTTCGACAGCGGAGGGCGTTGGTAGGGCAGCGCCGCCTCGTCGCCGATGAGGACGATCTCACCGGTCCACCCTTCCTGGCGCAGACTGGCCGCGAGTTGGGCCCCGGCATGGCTGGCCCCGACGATGAGCGTCCGCTCCAACGTCATGTGGCGGATTTCGGGGTGAGTCGGACCATCATCTTGCTGATACCCCTCACGAAGTTGGACTGCACGTACTCGGGTTCGCCGACGACCTCGATGTTGTCGAAGCGCGGAAGCAGCTCCTCCCAGAGAATCCGCAGCTGCATCTCGGCCAGCCGGTTGCCCATACAGCGGTGGATGCCAAAGCCGAAGGAGATGTGGTTGCGGGCGTTGGCCCGGTCGATGATCAAGTCGTCGGGTCGATCGAACACGCGCTCGTCGCGGTTGCCCGACGCGTACCACATCACGACCTTGTCGCCCTTGCGAATGAACTGCCCGTTCAGCATAGTGTCCGCCTTGGCGATCCGGCGCATATAGGCCAACGGTGTCTGCCACCGGATGACCTCCGAGACCATGTTGGGGATCAGGTCGGGGTTTGCCTTCAGCTTCTCGAACTGATCTGGGTACCGGTTCAACGCGAGAACACCGCCGCTCATCGAGTTCCGGGTGGTGTCGTTGCCTCCGACGATCAGCAGCACAAGGTTGCCCAAGAACTCCATCGGTCGTTTGATCAGATCCTTGGTGCTCTCGTTGCTCTGCAGCATGGTGATCAGATCGAAGCCGGTTTCCTCTCCGGCAGCTGTCCGGGCCGCCTTGTCGTGCCAGTGCTCGCTGAGACCTCGCGCCATGTCGCGCATGCCTGCGAACGTCTCGTCAAGGTCCGAGGGACCGCCATTGGCTTGCTCCATCGAGGTTGCCAGATCTGACCACTCGACGAGTTTGCGACGCTGCTCGTACGGGAAGTCCAGGAGGGTTGCAAGCATCCGCGCGGTCAACTCGATCGAGACATTCTGCACCCAGTCGAACGGCCGATCCACGGGCAGGTTGTCCAGCACCTCCTGCACGCGTGATCGAATCAGACCCTCCATCTCACGCAGGTTCTTGGGCGCGACCACCCCTTGGACAGCGGCCCGCTGCCTGTCGTGGCGTGGCGGATCCATCGCGATGAACATCGCGACATCAAGGAAACGAGGCGGGGCCCCGATGATGATGAAGGGCTCGGAGGAGAAGACCTCATGGTTCTTCTCGACGGCCACGATGTCGGCATGCCGCATGACGGACCAGAACGGACCGAACGGACTGTTGGGCTGATAGTGGACCGGAGCTTCGTTGCGCAGGCGCTCGTAGTATGACTGCCAGCGCCCCTGACGATAGAGGAAAGGATTGCTGAGATCGATGTCGGCGAGTTCGACGTCCTCGACCGGTGGGATGGGGCTCTCGGCGAAGAGCCTTTTCCCGTTCGTTCCGGTCACCAAACGCCGGGTCTTGTCATACAGGTGTGCGCCTTGAATCTGCAGGTCCATCGGGATGGTCGCCTGAACTTTCTCGGTGATTGCTTCAGAAACCTTCATTACGTCTTATCCGTCTCTCTCGTCGCTACAGTTGGAACTCGGGCAGATGGACGATCAAGCCGTCCCACGCCTCAGAGACCTGCATCTGGCAGGACAGCCGAGAGGTCGGCTGACGCTCGGGGTTCATCGCGAGCATCTCCTCTTCAACGGCGCCGGAGAGGCCGACCCGATCGGACCACTGCGGATCGACGATCACATGGCAGGTACCGCACGCCGCTTCGCCTCCGCAGTCGCCGTCGATGCCAGGCACTGCATTGTTGGTCGCGACCTGCATGAGTGACTGGCCTTCATCGAGAGGCACCTGGTGCTTGTCGCCGTCGTGGGAGACAAAAGTGACAACGGCCATTACCGACTCCTCTTAAGTTGCCCTGAATGTGAATACTTGTTAACAGGATTGTCCAATCCGAGCGCTTCCGCTATGTTTGCGCGGATCAGGAACTTGTGGATTGGGCTCAGGGGGCACGATCGGTGAAGTTCAGCAACGCCGGTGTGCCTCCGGTCGCGTTCGTGCAAATGCTGGAGAGCCAGGCACTCGACCCGGACGCCGTCGCGCGGCTTCGCACCATCATGGCGCGCGAGGGAACCGACGAGGCGACGCTGATGCAGCACGATGTCCAGGCCCCGTTACGGTGGTTCCGGGAGGTCTACCCCGATCTCGACGTCGACCAGGCAACCCTGCTCGGCTTCGCGTTCGCCGGACAGACACAGTTGACATCCTTCGGCCCGTTGAGCGTCCCGCTGGTCAGCGCGGGCTCGGTAGCCGAGATCGTCGAGCTGCTCACCTATCTACCGTTGATCACCACGGCGATCAATGCACAATTCCGTCCAAACGACCAAGGTCTCACCGTCGGGCTCTGGGGGCACACAGGCGATCGGGCCCTGGACTGCTTAGCAGTCACATATACCGGCTCGGCGTTGTTACGACTGCTGGACATGCTCGTCAGTGACGCGCTGACCGTCACGCTCCACTTGAGTTGGTCAGCGCCGGTCTCCCTGAACAAACTCGCGGCAGAGATGGTACTAGCCGGGCGCCTGTTCTTTGACGCACCGATGTCCTACCTTCATGTTCCCGTCAACGCGCTCAATGAAGTGTGCCGGTTCTCCGATCCCCTTGCGTATCGACTCGCCGTCGCCGAGCTGAGGCGGACCCTCGACGAGCAGAGCGGAGCCACGTCCTTCTCCAAGAAGGTGAGACGGTTGTTGGACGAGGATCCCGGACAGCGAAGTTGCCAGCGGGTCGCAGACGAACTCTCGGTATCCACCAGCACACTCAAACGCCGGCTCGCCGAAGAGGGCACCACCTTTCGCGAGTTGCGCCAGTCGTGTCTGCGGGAGAGCGCGATGATGCTGTTAATCACCCGATCAATGTCGGCAAGCCAGATCGCGACCGAGCTCGGATACGGCGATCTTGCTAACTTCTCACACGCCTTCAAGCGATGGACCGGCCGCTCTCCGAGCGAGTACCGACGCTCACAACGCTGAGGATGTCCCCGCACGCCCGGAGATAGCCGGTCATGGGTAGCTTCTTCTTCTGAAAAGATGTAACCGGTGCTTAAGAATCAGCCACGACGTCACCGAACGGCCGTGGAGGCCGCTGACCGAAGTCGAGTGAGTCATCAGTAGCAGGCCAAACCGTGCCCGACACGGCGACTGAACGGCAGAGCCGGGCGCTGGTGTGAATAGTCATTCGCTATTGTCGATACATGCCAGCGAAGACAGTCCGCACCGAACTCACCTCGGGCGCCATCGAAGGATTCACGCGGGACGGCGTCAATCGCTGGCGTTCCATTCCCTACGCCAAGCCACCAGTCGGCGCGCTGCGGTTCAAGGCTCCCCAGCCGGTCGAAGCGTGGGACGGCGTCCGACCCTGCCACCGATTCCGCTACTGCGCTCCACAGCCCCGCCGATACACCATCGTCGGTCCGGGCAAGTTCCAGCCCATGAGCGAGGACTGCCTCACCCTCAATGTCGTTGCACCCGACGGCGGCTCGGACCGACCTCTGCCCGTGATGTTCTTCATTCACGGCGGGGCGTACTTCCTGGGCAGTTCCGCGACACCGATCTATGATGGCGCGTCGCTTGCCCGCAGCGGTTGCGTGTACGTATCGACAAACTACCGCCTCGGCGCGCTAGGGGCTGTCGACCTGTCGTCGCTGTCCACCGCAGACATCCATATTGACGACAACCTCTACTTGCGTGACCTCGTGTCGGCGCTCAGGTGGGTACGCGAGAACATCGCGGCATTCGGCGGCGATCCCGATAACGTGACGATCTTCGGAGAGAGCGCGGGCGCGCACGCCGTTACCACTTTGCTGGCCGTGCCAGCGGCTAAAGGGCTTTTCGCACAGGCTATCTCACAAAGTCCGGCCGGCGCGCTATCCCGCTCCCAGGAGCTGGCCGCGGAGTTCGCCGCCAAGTTCGCATCCATTCTCTGCGCCGACGAGCGGGAGCCCGCCCGCCTCCTGTTGGCGGCGCGTCCGGCTCAACTGGTGAATGCATTCGATCGCTTGCTCACCACGAGTGCATCGGACCTTGCTGGCGGTTACCCGGTGGGATGCACATTCGGAACCGACTATCTACCGTCCGAGCCCATTCAAGCGATGCGCGACGGCAAGGCGTACCGTGTGCCGCTGATCGTCGGTACGAACGCCGACGAGGGCCGGTTGTTCACTCGCTTCCTCAAACTCCTCCCGACGAACGAAGCCAAGATCGAAGCGTTACTAGCGGGAGCGGAACCCACCTGTCGCGAGCGAATTACTGCTGCCTATCCCGAATATCCGGCCCCCGATGCCTGTATCCGACTGGGGGCCGACTTCACATTCGGATCGACACTGTGGCAGCTCGCGGATTCCCACAGTCGGCACGCCCCCACATATCTGTACCGCTATGACTTCGCCCCGCGAACTCTGCAATGGGCCGGGCTGGGTGCCACCCATGCGACGGAGCTTCTTGCGGTGTTCGACGCCTACCGCACGCCGCTCGGTCGGCTACTCAGCGCCGGAGCCGATCGCCGCTCGGCCCTACGCGTGAGCGACGACATGCAAGGGCGCTGGGATGCTTTCGCACGCACCGGAGTTCCAGGAGACGGCTGGCCGCGCTACACCAGCGACGCCCGTCCGGTCCTCGTCTTCGATCGCGCTTCGCGAGTGGACAACGACCCCCACGCCGACCGCCGGAAAGCATGGGAAGGTTTTCAGGCTCTACTGCCATGAATGTGGTTCCGGTGGAGTGTGTTATGTCTCGCGTGGCGTAGGGGTCTGGGCGCACGGGCAGCCCCTAGATTCGAAAGCTCCTACACCCCGACTCAAGGAGCTTGCCCGTGCGCGCGTCCACCCTACTCAATCGTGTCCTGAACCTGCCGGATACCACGGTCGCCGACGTCGAGATCGGCGACGAGGTGACGGTCTCGGTACGCCTACGACGGCGGGTGATGTGTTGTCCGCATTGCGATTTCCGTACCCGGCGCTGCTACGACACGCGGGGGGTGGATTCGAGGTGGCGACACCTGGATCTGGGTGGGCGGGTCTGCGTACTGACGCTGCGCCGACGCCGGTTACGGTGCCCTCCCATGGTGTCCTCGCCGAGTCGGTGCCCTTCGCCCGGCCGGGGTCAGGGTTCACCCGCGACTTCGAGGACCTCGCGGTCTGGCT
This sequence comes from Mycolicibacterium fallax, assembly GCF_010726955.1. Lineage (NCBI taxonomy): Bacteria > Bacillati > Actinomycetota > Actinomycetes > Mycobacteriales > Mycobacteriaceae > Mycobacterium > Mycolicibacterium fallax. The sequence goes on along the minus strand of NZ_AP022603.1, from coordinate 3,197,272 downwards.
GGTCTCCAAGTGTGACAAGACGACGGTCTCGCGGTTCTGCCGCGTCACGTGGCGCACCGTCGGGGCGATGTGTGCCCGCGTCGTGACCGAGAAACTGGACCCCGACCGACTTCGCGGGCTGGTCGATATCGGCGTCGATGAGATCTCCTGGCGCAAGCACCACAAGTACCTGACGCTGGTCTCTGACCACGACACCGGCACCATCGTCTGGGGTGCCCCGGGCAAGACCGCGGCCACCCTCGATGGGTTCTTCACCGCCGCCCTGCCCGAGGGCGGGCGGCCTCGATCGAGGCCGTCTCGATGGACCTCGGGCCGGCGTACGCGAAATCGGTTCGCGCCCATGCCCCGCAGGCAATGATCTGCTTCGACCCGTTCCACGTCGTCAAGCTCGCCAACGACGCCCTCGACGACGTCCGCCGCCAGGTATGGCAGTCCGCGCGCAAGCTCTCGAACAAACAGATCGCCCGAACCTACAAAGGGCCCGCTGGGCGTTGCTGAAGAACCCCGACTCCCTGACCGCGACGCAGAAGGCCACCCTCGCCCAGCTCAAACGTGAAGGCGGAGCATTGGTTCGCGCCTACGAACTCAAGGAATCGCTGCGCGCGGTGTTCGCCGGCGACCTCGACACCGACACCGTCACCCACATGCTCGCCAAGTGGTGCTCCTGGGCGCAGCGCTGCCGGATACCGCAATTCATCAAGGTCGGCACAACCATCAAGAAACACCTCGACGGCATCCACGCCGCCGTCGAACACGGCCTGGCCAACGGCCGCCACGAAGGCCTGAACAACAAAGTCCGATTGATCATCCGCAGGGCCTACGGCTTCCACACCGCCGAACACGCCCTCGCCATGATCATGCTCGCCTGCGGACCCGTCACCCTCGAGCTCCCGTACCACACAACACTGCGACCACATTCACGGCAGTAGAGCCGGTTTTCAAGTCCTCGGACGCTGACGAGCGGTTCCCCGCGGCGACGCATGCGTTCACAGCATTTGGCACCGATTGTTTCTGGGAGCCAAGGGTGAAACGGTGGCAAGGAGCACCTCCGGCGTGCCAATCCCAAAAGGCCGAAGAGGGCCACATTCTTGCCGAGGACTTGACGTACGAATGCAACCCCGTGTTGCGGCCTTGGGATCCGATCTCGTCAATCGCTCGAACCGAATGCGGCCGACGAGGTGGCGAACCCAACATTTACGGAGCTGGCCACGCCGGTCGGGTTGCGCCGCCGGACGCAACGCGTTCGCTCACCAACTGGTCCTCGCGACATTCTGCCGGGTAACGTACTGCGAGTGAACGAGCCCTCACATCGGGAGGGCGGGTGCCGATCAGGACGGGGATTGATGAGCGAGGAAGCGATCACCTACGAGGTCGTCGACGGGGTGGCCTGGTTGACGATCAATCGCCCCGAGGCACGGAACGCGCTCAACGGGGCGGTCCGGCAGGGACTGTTCCACAGCGTTCACCGCTTCAACGCCGACGACTCCGCCAAGGTTCTGGTGCTGACCGGGGCAGGCGATAAGGCGTTCTGCGCCGGAGGGGACCTTAAAGAGATGGCGGAGACGGCGCTCACGGTTCCGCCGCCAGACTTCGCGCCGCAATTCGGGCGCAACATCCAGGTCGCCAAGCCGACCATCGCCGCGGTGAACGGCGTCGCCTTCGCCGGCGGATTCCTACTGGCCCAGCAGTGCGACCTCGTCATCGCAGCCGAGCACGCCAGGTTCGCGGTCAGCGAGGTCAAGGTAGGCCGCGGCTCGCCATGGGCTGTCCCGCTGTCGTGGCTGCTGCCGCCGCGGATTGCGCTGCAGATTTTGATGACCGGCGACCCGATCACTGCCGAGCGCGCCCGCGAGGTAGGCATGGTGAACGAGGTCGTGCCCGCAGCGGAGCTGCGGGTACGAGTTCAGGAGATCGCCCTGCGGATCGCTTCCAACGCACCGCTGTCCGTACTCGCGGCAAAAAAGACCGTATACCTCTCCGCAGCGCACCACCTGACGGAGGCCTACGCCCACGCCGACCAGATATGGGAGCCGGTGTACCTCAGCGCCGACGCGCTAGAGGGTCCCGCCGCGTTCCGCGAGAAGCGCACACCGGTTTGGAAGGGACGTTAGACGTGGCCGTGCCGATGGAGTCCTTGATCACCGACATCGGGGCGGAAACGGCCGAGCTGTGGTCACTGATCGCCGAGCTGCCCGAGGGGCAAGCCGGGTGGGACGCGCCCACCCCCGCGGCAGGCTGGGCGGTCCGCGATCAGATCAGCCATCTTGCGTTCTTCGACGACGCCGCGGTGCGCTCAGCCACCGACCCCGAAGGGTTCACGGCCGAGGTGCTGCCCATGCTCGCCGACGGCCGGATCTCCCCGGACACCATCGCCGAGCGCTACCGGCCGATGCCGACAGCGGAGCTGCTGTCCTGGTTCGACGGCGCGCGCCGCGCCCTCGTCGCTGCCTTCGCAGCGATCGACCCCTCGATGCGGGTGCCGTGGTTCGGCCTCCCTATGAGCGCGGCTTCCTCGCTGACCGCGCGGATCATGGAGACCTGGGCGCACGGTCAGGACATCGCCGACGCGCTGGGAGTGACCCGTGTGCCCTCGGCCCGGTTGCGCCACGTCGCCCACATCGGCGTGGGAGCGCGGGCGTTCAGCTACATGGCCAACGGCCTGGAGGTGCCCGAGGAACCCGTCCGTGTCGAGCTCACCGCACCGGGGGGCACGCTGTGGACCTGGGGCCCCGACGGCGTGCCCAACCGGGTCACCGGCACTGCGCACGACTTCTGCCTGCTCGTCACCCAGCGCAGGCATCGCGACGACACCGCACTGCACGTCACCGGTCCGCTCGCCGACCAGTGGCTCTCCATCGCGCAGGCCTTCGCCGGACCTCCCGGTGGCGGGCGCACCGCAGGACAGTTCGACGGAGGTGTGTCGTGAGGGACCCGGTACGCATCGGAAATTGCTCGGGCTTCTACGGCGACCGGATCGCCGCGGCGCGGGAGATGGTCGAGGGCGGGACGGGCGAGCAGAGCATCGACGTGCTGTGCGGGGACTACCTCGCTGAACTGACGATGCTCATCCTGGCGAAGGCCCAGGCGAAGGATCCGGCGGGCGGTTACGCGCGCACGTTCCTGACCCAGATGGAGCAGGTGTTGGGCACCTGTTCCGACCGCGGTATCAAGATCGTGGCCAACGCCGGTGGGCTCAACCCGGCCGGGCTGGCCGTCAGATTGCGCGAGCTTGCGGACCGGCTCGGTATCACCGTCCGGATCGCCCACATCGAAGGTGACGACTTGCGCGGGAACCTCTCCGCGATCACCCCTGCGGTCGGTGAGGTCAAGCCGGTCTCGGCCAACGCCTACCTCGGGGGTTGGGGTATCGCCGAAGCGCTGGGTGCGGGCGCCGACGTCGTCGTCACCGGACGGGTGACAGACGCCTCGCTGGTCGTCGGCCCGGCCGCCTGGTGGCACGGGTGGGAGCGCACCGACTGGGACCGGCTCGCCGGTGCCGTCGTGGCCGGCCACGTCATCGAATGCGGACCACAGGCCACGGGCGGCAACTACGCCTTCCTCGACGAGATCACCGACCGTCGCTACCCGGGCTTCCCGATCGCGGAGGTGGCGGCCGACGGCTCGTCGGTGATCACCAAGCACGCCGACACCGGGGGGCTGGTGTCGGTCGGTACGGTCACCGCCCAGCTGCTCTACGAGATCGCCGAGCCGGCCTATCTGGGGCCCGACGTGGTGACTCACTTCGACACGATCTCGCTGGCCCAGCAGGCCGAGCACCGGGTGGCGATCACGGGTGTCACCGGCAGCCCGCCACCGGAGACGCTCAAGGTGGCGCTGAACGAGGTCGGGGGCTACCGGAACACCATGACGATGGTGCTCACCGGCTTGGACCTGGAGGCGAAAGCCGCGTTCGCGCAGCAGCAGCTGTTCGACATCCTCGGCGGCCGGGGATCCTTCGCCGAGGTCGACGTCCGGTTTCTGCGTTTCGACACACCGGACGCCCCCACCAACGACCAGGCGTGCGCGCACTTGCGGATCACGGTCAAGGACACCGACCCGCGCAAGGTCGGCCGGGCGTTCTCGAGCGCAATCATGGAGATCGCTCTGGCCGGGTATGCCGGCTTCCACACCACCACGCCACCCACGTCGGAGTCAGTGTTCGGCGTGTATCGCCCAGCGACCGTGCCCCGGTCGAGCGTGACGCAGGTCGTGGTGCTGCCCAACGGTGAGCGCCGGAGGATCGCCGATCCGCCGACCGGTAGCGTGCCGGCCGCGAAGGTCCGGGGCAGCGCGGCAGCCGCGCCGCCGACCGAGCCGACATGCCGCGCGCCGCTGGGCGCGGTTCTGGGCGCGCGGTCCGGCGACAAGGGCGGCAACGCCAATATTGGTCTCTGGGCCCGCGACGACGCCGGCTATGCCTGGGTGCGCGAGCACTTAACCGTCGAGCGACTGCGCGGGCTGCTCGGCCCGGAGGCTGCGCAGCTGCGCATAGAGCGATTCGAGCTGCCCAACCTGCGTGCGCTCAACGTTGTGGTGCACGGGCTGCTGGGGGAAGGCGTGGCATCCTCGACCCGGCCGGATGCCCAGGCGAAGGGCTTGTGCGAGTACCTGCGCTCCCGCATCGTGGACATACCGCAATCCCTTGTCGGCGCGACCTGACAAATCCCGAATTTGGAGTAGCCGGGCCACTCTGTCGACGTATCGCCAATCAAGTCGCCGTCCTCTGCCTGCTGCTTGACGTAGCCCCTTTGCCAAAGCCGTGTTGCCGAACGATGTGATGACGATCGGATGACGCCAACAGCGTCCGGCAGACGGAGAGATGGCTTTGTCCAGTTCCTTGCCGAACTGGACATCCAAAGAGGGCGCAGCGATCTGCCCACGCGGTTGCCGATCTTGGCCAATGAGCGGGCACATCCACGAATGGGGATCACACGCGCAGGCGCCAGCCACCTGCCACTGGGCGTCTACATTTCAACTCAACCTGGGATTGTGAGCAGGTGTTAACGTTCGTAGTGTAGCTCCCGGCGCTGCAGTGCTGCGCGAGCCCTGGTTGCGAGCGAAGGAAGGTAGTAGTGAACAAGGTGGTCGTTGCCGGACGTACCCGGGTCGGCGGCGAACGTCGGGAACGGATTCTCGCCTCTGCCACCGAGTTGATTGCCGAGCGGGGCTACCACGCTGTCTCCATGGCCGACATCGGCGTTGCATCAGGGGTTGTCGGGCCGGCCATCTATCGCCATTTCAACAGTAAGAGCGATCTACTGGCGGCCCTCTTCGAGCGAGTGGTGGACAAACTCCTTAAGCGTGCGACGGCGATCGTCGAGCAGTCCCGCGACGAGGCGGAGGCGCTGACCCTGCTGGTGTCAGACCAAGTCGCCTTGGTAATGGATCAACGCGAGCTGGCAATGGTGTATTACCGCGAAGTGCACAATCTGTCGGATCAGCACCAGAGCCGGTTGCGCCGAAAGCAGCGACTCTATCTAGAAGAGTGGGTACACCTCGTCGGAGAATTGCGGCCCGCGGTCGATGAGATTGAACTTCGGGCGATGGTTCATGGAGCGATCGGAGCCATTCAATCGATCTTGCACTACCGCGGCACTGGCCTGGCTCCCGAACAGACCTCTGCGCTGCTCGTTGCGATGGGTCACGCCGTGCTCGGCGTCCCCGCGTCGAGTCACCAGGTGCGCGGCGTGAACACTGAACCATCCTGTCCGCGTCCCGGTACGCCGCAGCACTAAGCCTCGATCCGTGGATCGACCCGGTTGAGGTGTCTGGGGATTGATTTTTGGCTCTACTGCCGTGAATGTGGTCGCAGTGTTGTGTGGTACGGGAGCTCGAGGGTGACGGGTCCGCAGGCGAGCATGATCATGGCGAGGGCGTGTTCGGCGGTGTGGAAGCCGTAGGCCCTGCGGATGATCAATCGGACTTTGTTGTTCAGGCCTTCGTGGCGGCCGTTGGCCAGGCCGTGTTCGACGGCGGCGTGGATGCCGTCGAGGTGTTTCTTGATGGTTGTGCCGACCTTGATGAATTGCGGTATCCGGCAGCGCTGCGCCCAGGAGCACCACTTGGCGAGCATGTGGGTGACGGTGTCGGTGTCGAGGTCGCCGGCGAACACCGCGCGCAGCGATTCCTTGAGTTCGTAGGCGCGAACCAATGCTCCGCCTTCACGTTTGAGCTGGGCGAGGGTGGCCTTCTGCGTCGCGGTCAGGGAGTCGGGGTTCTTCAGCAACGCCCAGCGGGCCCCTTTGTAGGTTCGGGCGATCTGTTTGTTCGAGAGCTTGCGCGCGGACTGCCATACCTGGCGGCGGACGTCGTCGAGGGCGTCGTTGGCGAGCTTGACGACGTGGAACGGGTCGAAGCAGATCATTGCCTGCGGGGCATGGGCGCGAACCGATTTCGCGTACGCCGGCCCGAGGTCCATCGAGACGGCCTCGATCGAGGCCGCCCCGCCCTCGGGCAGGGCGGCGGTGAAGAACCCATCGAGGGTGGCCGCGGTCTTGCCCGGGGCACCCCAGACGATGGTGCCGGTGTCGTGGTCAGAGACCAGCGTCAGGTACTTGTGGTGCTTGCGCCAGGAGATCTCATCGACGCCGATATCGACCAGCCCGCGAAGTCGGTCGGGGTCCAGTTTCTCGGTCACGACGCGGGCACACATCGCCCCGACGGTGCGCCACGTGACGCGGCAGAACCGCGAGACCGTCGTCTTGTCACACTTGGAGACCAGCCAGACCGCGAGGTCCTCGAAGTCGCGGGTGAACCCTGACCCCGGCCGGGCGAAGGGCACCGACTCGGCGAGGACACCATGGGAGGGGCACCGTAACCGGCGTCGGCGCAGCGTCAGTACGCAGACCCGCCCACCCAGATCCAGGTGTCGCCACCTCGAATCCACCCCCCGCGTGTCGTAGCAGCGCCGGGTACGGAAATCGCAATGCGGACAACACATCACCCGCCGTCGTAGGCGTACCGAGACCGTCACCTCGTCGCCGATCTCGACGTCGGCGACCGTGGTATCCGGCAGGTTCAGGACACGATTGAGTAGGGTGGACGCGCGCACGGGCAAGCTCCTTGAGTCGGGGTGTAGGAGCTTTCGAATCTAGGGGCTGCCCGTGCGCCCAGACCCCTACGCCACGCGAGACATAACACACTCCACCGGAACCACATTCATGGCAGTAGAGCCTGATTTTTGCGGTGCTGTGGGTGGTGGGCAGCGTGTAGCTGCTGGTCTGTCCAGCTTTTCCTGTGTGCTCCGGTCGGGCCTTTCGGCGGGTGGTCAGGTGGGGATTGCCGCTGGTGGGCTGTATCCGATGGTGTTGCGCCACAGGGTGGTCCACGTTGATGCCCAAGGCCAGTGGCTGGGTAGGTGCAGTGTCGGCCGCCGTTGGGGTCGGGCAAGTCGGGCCGGAATGTTGACGATGCGGCGGCGCAGTGTGGATCCTCGCGCGACGGCGTTCGTCGCGCCGGCCAGGACACCGGCCGCGCGCAACAGATTGTGGGCGATCGCGGCGCACAGGATCCAAGCCGAGTTGGCCCCGAACCGCCCCGAAGGCATGTGCGCCAGGGGTCCGTCGATGAGGTCGGCGAACACGGTTTCGATGATGGCGTGGCGGCGGTGGGTGATGTCGGCGGCATCGATCGGTTCGTCGGTGTCGGTGAAGAACGGGTGGTACCGCCACACCGGGAACAGGGCGTCTGGGTAGCGGGCGTCTTTGACGCGGCGCACGATCAACCGTGCAGTGACCGGGTGATCGGTGGAACTGAAAGCGGTGTAGGTGGTTTCGGCGACTTCGGCGTCGGAGATCCATCCGCCGGTGTCGGGTCGCGCACTGCGCCGGGGTAGTTGACCGGAATCCAGGCGTTGTTATCGATGGAGTCGATGGCCGCGGCCACGGCGGTTGACTTGGTCAGCACCAGCGAGAATCGGGCTCCGGCGCGGCGGCAGGCAGTCGCCACGGTGCTGTTGCCGTACGCCGAGTCGCCGCGCACCAGAATCTGCCCGGTAACACCAGCGGCACGTGCGGTCGCCACGGCCTGAGCGATCATCTGGGCTGCGCCCTTACCGGAGTTGGTCTTGCCTGCCCGCAACCGCGCACCGGCGATCACCGGCGCACCGCTGTCGGTGCTGATCGTGGCAACCAACGGCGACAGGCCCTTGCGCAGGATCTGCTTCCCGGCGATCTTGGTGTGCCCATACGAGGCCCCTTGTTTGGCGTGACCAAAGACCGGGCGCAGTAGCGAGTCGATGTCGACGAAGGCCCGCACGTCGGCGCCGGGGATCAGATCGACGCGCGAGCACAGCGCGGCCAGGTGCTCGCGCAGCACTGATTCGAGTTGGCGGGTGTGCCCGAAGGTGAACTCCCGCAACAGGGTTCCGATCGTCGATGATGCGTACACGCCGTCGAAGAGGGTCTTCATCCCGCCCGAGCGCACGATATCGAGGTCATCGATGCTGTCCGCGCCGGCACACATGCCGGCGATCAGGGTGGTCAGCTTCGGGGACGGATTGGCCGCACCAGATTTGATCCGCTCGCAGGTGAAACGAACCTTCTGCTCCAACAGCACCGAAAGGCGGCTCTGTTGAGCCAAGGTCATCACCGGCACCAGCCCGGCGCACGACACGAGATGCTCATCATCGAAGACCGCCGACGACGTGGTGAACCTGTGGGACGGGACTGCCCCCAGTTTGGTTGACTCCTGACCTGTGAGGATTCGTCCTTGCTGGAAGGATCAACCCGTGCCGAAAGCATTTCCCGCTGAGTTCCGCGCTGACGTGATCGCTGTCGCCCGCAAGGGCGAGGTGCCGCTGCGGCAGATCGCGAAGGACTTCGGTGTTTCCGAGGCCTGCCTGCATCGTTGGCTCAAGATCGCTGACCGCGAGGACGGTGTCGGCCGGGCCGCGACATCGGTGGCGGCCGGCGGGGACGTAGCCGCGCAGCTACGTGAAGCGCACAAACGGATCAAGCTTCTCGAACAGGAAGCCGAAGTGATGCGCCGCGCGGTGGGCTACCTGTCCCAGGGCGTCAACCCAAAATGATGTACCCGCTGGTCCTCGACCTTGCCGACGACGGTGTTCCCGTCACGGTGACCTGCCGGGTTCTAGGGTTCTCCACCCAAGCTTTCTACAAGTGGCGCAAAGCGCCTTTGACGCAGCGGGATTGGGATGATGCGCACCTGATCAATGCCGCCCGCGACATCCACGCCGACGACCCCGCATTCGGGTACCGATTCATCGCCGACGAACTGCCCGGCCGTGGGATCACTGCCGGCGAGAACCGCGTCGCCCGACTGTGCTCGCAAGAGCGCATCTGGTCGGTCTTCGCGAAGAAGCGAGGACTGAACCGCCGGTCCGGACCGCCGGTCCACGACGATCTCGTCGACCGGAAGTTCAACGCCGAGGCCGCCAACCAGATATGGCTGACCGACATCACCGAGCACCACACCGATGAAGGCAAGCTCTACCTCTGCGCCATCAAGGACCTCTACTCCAACCGGATCGTGGGCTACTCGATCGACTCGCGCATGAAATCATCGCTGGCGGTGGCCGCCCTAGATCATGCCGTGGCACTGCGCTCACCCGTCGCGACGATTGTCCATTCCCTGCATGTCAAGGTGAGTTGAGTCCAGTGGTTCATAGCAACCCGCCTGCAGGGCGAGATACGGATCAACCCGAAGATGACGATTTCCAGCCTGGCTTCCGCCGGGGAGAATGCGCACATGGATTCAACACGTCCACGTGCTGGTGGCCCGCAGCGGCGGCGCTCGTTTAGCCCGGCCGACAAGCTCGCGCACCTGGCCGCCTACGAACAGGCCTGCGAGACCAATGATGGCGGTGGTTACCTGCGCCGTGAGGGCCTGTACTCCTCGCTGATCAGCGAATGGCGCAAACAGCGCGATGCCGGCGTCCTGGACGGCAAGCCGGCCGGGGCGAAGGTCGGGCGACTCACTGCCGAGCAGGTTGAGATCGCCCGGCTCAAACGCGAACTCGATAAGACGAACAAGCGGCTGACGACCACCGAGGCGGCCTTGGAGATCATGGGAAAAGCACACGCGCTCTTGGAGAGTCTCTCCGAGAGCGCGGAGCCGGACAACAAGCCGACGAAGCGCTGATGGACGCCTGGAATGAGCTACGCACCCACGGGGTCAGCACCCGGGTTGCGGCGGTGTTGACCGGCATGCACCGCTCGACGGCGTTGCGGCGGGCCAAGCCGGCTCCGGCGCCGCGCGATCCGGTGGCGCGGGTGCCGGTCAACAAGCTCACGACCGCTGAATGCGCGCGGGTCCTCGACGAGCTCAACAGCGCCCGGTTCGTCGACACCACCCCGATGCAGGTGTGGGCCACGCTGCTCGACGAGGACACCTACCTGTGCTCGATCTCGACGATGTATCGCATTCTGGGCGCCCACAAGCAGGTCAAAGAGCGACGTCGGCTGGCTCGCCACCGCAAGGCGGTCTGCCCGGAGTTGGTGGCGACTGCACCGCGGCAGGTGTACTCATGGGACATCACCAAACTGGCCGGCCCGGTCAAAGGCGTCTACTACGACGCCTACGTGATGATCGACATCTACTCGCGTTACATCGTCGGCGTGCACGTGCATGCCCGCGAATGCGGGGTGCTGGCCAAGGAGCTGATGGAGCAGATCTTCGGCACCTACGGCATCCCGCACGTCGTGCACGCCGACCGGGGCACCTCGATGACCAGCAACAGCGTCGCCGGCCTGCTCGCGGAGCTGGGAGTGACCCGTTCGCATTCGCGACCCAAGGTCTCCAATGACAATCCCTACAGCGAGTCGTGGTTCAAGACCCTTAAGTACGCGCCGACATTCCCAGATCGCTTTGAATCCATCCACCACGCAAGAGATTTCATGGACTCCTTCGTGGCCTGGTACAACCACGAACACCATCACAGCAGCATCGGTCTACACACCCCCGCAGACGTGTTCTACGGCCTGGCCGCCGTCAAGGACACCCAGCGACGGATCGTGCTCGCCGACGAGAAATTGTCAATACCTGTGGATCGGGTTGTTCAGGCGACCTCCGTTCCGGGTTGTTCGGCGCCGTCGGTGGGCGGCTGTGTTGGGGTGATCTCGGTGGGGCGTTCGAGCAGCTTTCCCTTGTGGAAGACCGCGCCGGCGCGGACCAAAGCGACCAGGTGTGGGGCGTTGACGGCGCGCCAGCGGGCCGCGGCGGCGTCGATGAGCTTGTAGGCCATAGCCAGTCCGGCCGCGCGTGATCCCGGGCCTTTGGTGACCTTGGTGCGCAAACGCACTGTGGCGAAGGTGCTTTCGATCGGATTCGTGGTGCGTAGGTGAATCCAATGTTCGGCCGGGTAGTGGTAGAACTCCAGCAGGGTGTCCAGATCGTCGGTGATCTTGGCGACCGCTTTAGGATACTTGGCCCCGAAGTCGACCTCGAAGGCTTTGACCGCGAGCTGGGCCTTGTCGATATCCTCGGCGTTGTAGATCTCCTTGATCGCCGCCAACGCCGACGGGTGCGCTGATTTCGGCAGCGCGGCAAGAACATTAGCCTGCTTATGAAACCAGCACCGCTGCTCTTTGGTGGCCGGGAACACCTCACGCACCGCGTTCCAGAACCCGAGTGCGCCATCGCCGACCGCGAGCACGGGGCGGTCATGCCGCGTCGCTTGCAGTCGCGCAGCAGATCAGCCCACGACTCGGTCGATTCGCGGTAGCCGTCGGTGATCGCCACCAGTTCTTTGCGGCCGTCAGCGCGCACACCCAGCATCACCAGCAAGCACAGCTTTTCCTGGTCCAGGCGGACCTTGAGGTGGATGCCGTCCACCCACAGGTAGACGTAATCGGTGCCCGACAGGTCCCGGGCGGCGAACGCGCGGGCCTCATCTTGCCACTGACTGGTCAGCCGGGTGATCGTGGTGGCCGACAACCCGGCACCCGAGCCCAGAAACTGCTCCAGGGCCGGCCCGAAATCACTGGTCGACAGCCCGTGCAGATACAAAGCGGCAGCACCTCGCTCATCTGCGGTGACTTGCGCGCCCACGCCGGCAGGATCGCCGAGGAAAACCGTTTCCGCTCACCAGTGTCGGGGTCGACGCGTTTGTCGTTGACTCGTGGAGCTTTCACCTGCACCGCACCGGCTGCGGTCAACACCTCACGTGGCTGGTGGTAGCCGTTGCGCACCACCAGCCGGTGCCCGTTGTCGTCGAGCTGATCGGCGTACTGGGCCACATACGCGGCGACCTCGGCCTGCAACGCCGCGGCCAGCATTTGCCGGGCACCGTCGCGGACGATCTCGTCCAACAACGAGCGCCCAGAGGCCTCGTGGCCGTTGGCGTCCTCGGCGTCGTGAACTACGGTGAGCATGGGCGTACCTTCCCGAACCAGCGCGCCAACGCCGGCTCATGATCGGACCTACTGACTTTCAGATCATCCTCGGGAAGGTGCGCCCACTTTCACGCCCCCATCCCGAGGCTCATCCACAGGTTCTGATCATTGCTCCTCGCCGACGCCCGAGCACGCCACCCGCAGCGGTTCGGTCGCGATCACGCACCCAAGATCATCGACCTACCCGAGGCGGCCGCGATCAACCCACCCAAACCAACCGAACAGGAGGACCAGACGGCAGCCGCATAACACCCGTTGGACTCAAACATCTTGACAAATTCCGATTCGGACAGGGGCAGTCAATTCAGGTCACGAAAGTTCGTCCATGCACTGTTGCGCAACGGATTACATGGCTCCATGGGCCGGGTGGGCGCATGCGGAGACAACGCGGCGATGGAATCATTCTTCGCACTCCTGCAGCGCAACGTGCTCGACCGTAAGCGATGGCCGACGCGGGCTGAACTCCGGCTGGCCATCGTGACCTGGATCGAGCGCACCTACCACCGTCGCCGCCGCCAACGGGCCCTCGGCAGACTCACCCCGATAGAGTTCGAATTGCTCCACACACCTGCCGCACCCGCGGCCTGATGTTCACACCCGCGGAGTCAACCGAAGTCGGGGCAGTCCCCACCGCCATCAACGATGATTGCGTTGGCGCCGCTCACCGACGCCGCGCATCAACGCGAAAGCTTTCAATCCAAGCGACGGCGCAGCATCGCTAGTGCGCGCAACTACGCCACGCCACCTAGGAACTACCCGGAATATCTGGCGACTCTCCAGCAACTCGAGTCCCGCGCGGGCCACGGCCGCAGCATCCATTGGACGCGGTCCGGCGAACAGAAGCGCCGCCCCAGGGTCGGCAACTCGGTCGGTGACCATTTTCGTACTTACCACGTCAGGGCATAGCGCCCGTGCGTGGATTGGCAATCCCGCATGGTCAAGGTCGCCCTGCAGCGATGTGGTGAACGACAATACGGCCGCTTTGGTTGCTGCGTACATCGCTAATCCAGGGATGGGCGCCAGAGCCGAGAGGGACGCGATGTTGAGGATCGCGCCCCCACCCGCGCCCATAGCGACAACTGCCGCGTGTGAGCCGGCAACGACACCTCGTACATTGACATCGAGGATCGACGCAATCTCGGCATCGCTGTGACTCCAGCTGTTACCCGCGAGTAGGATCCCAGCGTTGTTTACCCACACCGCCAGAGGGCCAGCGGCTAAAGCCTGAGCAGCGACTTCCCGATGACCCGACGGATCTCGTACGTCGTGCGTGGCGCTCCAAGCGCCACCGCCGACCTCGGTGGCAGCGCGCTCCGCTGCGTCGCCATCCACATCCGTGAGCAAAACCTTGTGACCGGCAGCGGCGAGTTGTCTCGCGATCTCCAGACCAATCCCTCGACCTGCTCCTGTGACGACGGCTGTTGATGGTTCTAGCATGACCATCCTTTCCGGCAGTTTGCGTAGGTTTGCCGACTACGGTTCGCCGGGGTTTGTTGAGGATCTCCGAGGCCACTTGGAGGACTGCGTCGATTCCGCCGGCGCCCTGTGAGGGCGATGTGCTCGGCTAAGCACTCAAAAGTCTCGTGGAATGACCTAGATATCATCGGCGACACAACGTAATAGGTAGGCCGTCGACAGGGAACAGGCAGGGACGTATTGTCCCACCGAACGCGGTAGCCGTCATCCAGACTCCAGGTGAATTCCCGCAGCATCTCGTGCAGTATTGCCTTCACCTCCAAGGTGCCGAAGTGCATCCCGATGCGCTTGTGCGCGCCTCCTCCGAACGGAAGCCAGGCGAAGCGGTGGGCCTGATCCTCGCGCCGTGGCGGCTCGAGTCGCGTTGGGTCAAACCGGTCCGGCTCGGTCGACACTGTGGGCGCAAAGTGGTTGACCGCAGGCGTGATGGCGACGAGCACTCCGGAGGGGACGTAGTAGCCATCAATTACGGTGTCGGTCACCGTCTTACGCATAACCAACGGTACCGGTGCAACTAGTCTGAGCGACTCCTTGATGACCAAGTCCATCGCCGTAAGCCCCTCCAGGTCCTCAATGTCCGGCAGATCGTCGCCTAGACGGTCAGACTCAGCACGAAGTCGATCCTGCCATTCAGGATTCTTCGCCAAGAAGTACGCCACAGCGGCAGTGGTGATCGTTGACGTGTCATGAGCGGCCATCATCAGAAAGATCATTTGATTTATGATGTCCGCATCAGTGAAGCGTTCGCCGTCCTCGGCGCGCGCCTCACATAGCGCGGCGAGTAAATCACCATTCTGCCCCGAGCGTGCCGCCGGTAAGTTCCGGGCGAAGGCCAACGAGAGGCAATCCCTGATCGCCGATAACTGGCTTCAATCCGCTACCTGTCGGCGGCGCGGCGAGTTCGCGAACCGGCCATCGTCGACTCACTCCTGGATAGCGCGCTCGACGCGCTGCGGGAGGGGATTCAGTAGTACCGACAACAGCCGGTCACGGGACTTGCTTGCCGAACCGGACGGCGATTTGGTCATCGAGTGCCCCCTTGATGTTGTTTCTCGCATTATCGGAAGGATTTCACCCATCGTTTACACCGGTGACCACCCTGTCAACGGCGGTCACAGTTGCCGCTCGAATGTCGGCGACTCCCCGCCGTCCTCGGATACCCGTCACTGAACAGAGCCGCCACTAGCCGACGCTATCGGCCCCGCTTGGGGCATAGGGCATGTCGGCCAGATGGGTGTTGGCCGGCTCGGGTGTCCCCCTGCGCGACGAGTTCGCGGGCGCGGGACGCGACAGGACGTAAGCGCGCCGCTTCGGCCTGCGCGCACGAAGGCGATACAAGAAGGTCGGGCTGGGCCAGTTGGTAGAGATCGACCCGCGCGCCGAGCGATACCAGCTCGTGCACATAGTCCACACGGATCTGTCCAGGCGGCGACTCAACCGGTCGTTGAAGCGCTTCTCCACATCGGCACGGACCTCGATAACACTTCCTGGATGGGCACGGAGAACCTTCATCAACCTGACGATGTGTCGGGCCTGCGATTCGAGCATGTAGACGATGGACCCGGATCCCACGTTGGTGTTGGGCCCGTACATCATGAGGAAATTCGGAAACTCTGGCACCGATAGGCCGTAGTAGGCGTGCGCGCCATCCGCCCACACGTCCGACAATTTTCGGTCCGAGCGGCCGTAGACCTCCATCGGGGAAAGAAACTCGGTGGCACTGAAGCCAGTGCCGTAGATGATCACGTCGGCGGCGTGGAAGTCGCCGTTCACCGTGCGGATTCCGCCAGGTTCTACTGCCCGGATATCGTCGGTGACCAATGAAACGTTGGGACGTGCGAGCGCGGGGTAATAGTCGCTGGAGAACAGAATCCTCTTGCACCCGGGCGCATAGTCCGGCGTCAGGTGGGAACGCAGCCGGGCATCCGACACCTGGCGACCTAGGTGCCGGAGGGCGATGACTCCCAAGACTCGCGCTACTGGCTTCGCGTCGACGAGTGCCAACGCCAACAACTCGAATATCGTCCAAATCATCAGACGTTCGCTGAGCCGCAGAATGGGCAACTTGCGCAGCAGTTGGTGATGCCGCCCACCGTACTGACGGTCGAATTTGGGCAGCACCCATGGGGCTGACCGTTGGAAAACGTCCAAGTGCTCAGCGCCTGCGGCGACCACCGGGACGAACTGCACCGAACTAGCGCCGGTGCCGACGACCGCAAGCCGCTTGCCGCTGAGATTCAGATCGTGGTCCCAATTCGCGGAATGAAACGACGGGCCCGCGAAGCCCGAGATTCCAGGAATATCAGGAACTGAGGGTCGGGACAGCTGGCCCACGGCCGAAATGACGACATCGCACTCCAATTCCTGACTCGTAGTCGTGGTCAGACGCCATGTGTTCGTGCGCTCATCGAAGGCCGCCTTAGCGATTTCGGTTTTGGTCCGAAGGAGGGACAGCAAACCACTTTCGTCGGCGACGCGGCGAAGGTAGGCGAGGATATCGCCTTGTTCTGCGTAACGCCGACCCCACCTGGGATTCGGCGCCGAGGAGATCGAGTACAACTGCGACGGGACGTCACAGGCCGCCCCTGGGTAGGTGTTCTCCCGCCAGACTCCCCCGACACCATCGCCCTTTTCGACAATGAGGACCCTGTCGAACCCTGCGCGTTTGAGGCGAAGTGCAAGGGTAATTCCGGCGAAGCCAGCGCCGATGATGACGATCGAGGGGTTACCAGGGGGATTGTCCTGGGTTGGTTCACGTTTCACGGGTTTCATCGTTAGCTCATACAACCTTCGTGCTGGGGCGCCTCGTGGTCAAGGCGTGCGCAGGGACGCTGTCAACGGACGGTGGCCGAAGTAGCCAAGAACTCGCCACCGAGCCTGAGGGCCTCACGTGCTTCTGGCAGTAGGCGAAACATCGCCTGGAAGACATGGATCTGGCCGCGGAAAACTTGCAACTGCGAGGAGACCCCTGCAGTTTGCAGACGTTTGGCAAAGACTCTGGAGTCGTCGAGCAACATCTCTCGTCCGCCGACCTGAATCAAAGTTGGTGGCATGTCCGTGAGATCAGCATCGAGCACGCTTATCCTCGGGTCGGCTGGATCGGCGCCCGCCACGTACAGACCAATTGTTCTCGACGCAGAGATGGCGGACGCAAAGGGGTCCCGTCTGCGCAGATCACGGTCCATCGCGAGTTGGCATGTCAAATCCAGCACCGGCGACATCAGCAGCATGGCATCCGGCGTCGGCAGTCGATGTTCCCGAGCGCCAAGCGCCGTCGCCGCAGCAAGCTGGCCGCCTGCGGAATCGCCGGCGAGCGCCACCGTGCCAGAAGACGCGGTGATCGCGCTTCCCTCTGTCAACCATCGATAGGCGATCAGTGCATCATCTGCGGCCGCCGGGAAGGGATATTTCGGGACCAATCGATAGCGCACGGCAAATACCGGCCTGCGGGCGGCCGCGGACAGTTCGCTGATGAGGCCACGGTGGGTCTCGGGAGAGCACATAGAAAATGCGCCGCCGTGTATATAAAGAATCGGCGGAGCATCCGAGGCCACGTTGGCCGCCTTGACCCAGTCGCCTCGCACACGTTCACCGGCGAAGGGCGTGTCTACCTTCTCGACACTGATTGCGCGCCTTGGCCGCGACACCACGAGTGTTCCCCGTAGCACGCGGTCCATGACCGCGAAGCCATGGTCGTTGGCCGGAATCACTTGCGTGAGAGGTCGAAGAACGCCTCGCGCCGTTGCCGCGACCAGGTGGCTCGCCATGCTCGGATTCGGCCTGGCAGGTGAACTCATCCGGCGGTGTCCACCTTCTGTGGGGCAGTGTCCGCCTTTTTCGCCGGTCGCCGTTCGAAACGGTAGTCGGCCAAGTCGAATCGTCGACTGCGCCAGATCGACTCGACCGTCGTCGTGGGACGCAGAGGCACGTCCCCATGCTTGTCGAAGTAATAGCTGTTCGCGCCCGCGCAGCTGTCCTGCCAGAAGACCTGCGTATGCCGCCGTGCCAGCATCTCCGCGAAGAAGCGTTGATTCGCCTCCTCGCGTACCTCGACGTAGTTCGAGTCGGCCGTCCTGGCATGCCGGAGGCAACGGAGAATGTGACCCGCCTGTGCCTCGATGAGTGCGAAGTAGGACGACCCGTTGTATCCGTACGGGCCAAACACTGAGAAATGGTTCGGGAATCCTGGCACGCTGACTCCCTCATATGCCTGGAGTCGGTTCTCGTCCCACCACTGTGCCTGGTCTCGGCCGGCGACACCTCTGAGCGAGTAGGTGGGCATGCTGTCCGATTCCATGACCTTGAATCCCGTTGCCAGGGCGAGCACGTCGATCTCGTGTCTGACGCCATCGGCCGTAATTACCGCGGTCTCATCCACCCGGGTGATGGGGTTGGTTTCAAGAAGGACGTTCTCGCGGTTGAACGTCTTCAAATATTCGTTGTGAAAGCTTGGTCGCTTGCAGCCCAGCGCGTAACGCGGCGTCAGCTTCTCCCGAACGACCGGGTCGGTGACCTGCCGACGCATATAGCTGATCGCTGCACGCTCGATCGCCGACGCCAGCGGTATGGCGGTATGGAAGTGCGCTGCGACGGGAAAGGTGAGTTCGACAAAGGCCTGGCTGGCTCCCCGCGCGGCGATCTGCGCTCCGGGTGCGAGCCGGAGAAGAGCACTCAGCGGGCGGGGCACCGCGAAGTCGAATTTCGGCAGACACCATATCGGGGTGCGCTGAAAGACGGTGAGTGTGTCCACGTCCTTGGCTATCGAGGGGATCAGTTGCACCGCCGAGGCGCCCGTCCCGATGACGGCGACCCTCTTTCCGGTGAGGGTCTGCTGGTGGTCCCAGCGCGACGTGTGCATCGTGACCCCGCCGAAGTCCCCGACCCCCGGTATGTCCGGCGATTTTGGTCGCGTGAGAACCCCGGAGGCATTGATGACGAACCTCGCTGTCAGTTCCTCGTCCGTCGAGGTAAACAAACGCCACAATGTCGATTCTTCGTCGAACTCAGCCCTCACAACCGTGACTCCGAAGCGGATGCGCGACGCGAGGCCATATTTTTTCACGCAATGCTTCGCGTAGTTCTTCAGTCCGATCCCCGGCGCATAGGTACGGGACCACGACGGGCGTTTCTCAAAGGAGAATTGGTAACTATATGACGGAATGTCTACTGCAATCCCCGGGTAGGTATTCCAGTACCAGGTTCCACCCACCCCTTGGGCCTCATCAACGATGAGGAAGTCCGAGAAACCTTCCTTCAGCAGCTTGATGCCCACTCCGATCCCGGAGAATCCAGCTCCGATGACCAATATCTCGTGGGTGGGGACCTCGTACGTAGGGGCTCCGGAGGTGGGGGCATTCTCGTCGCCCGCAACATGGACACTCAAGCGTCTTTCCTCACTCTCGAGGCTGCGCGCTTAGGCGGTACCTTCCCGACGCCCACGTCCAGGATGTCGGCTTTGACGTCAGACCGCGTTGGCAGGGCGCCTGCGCTTTTTCGGCCCTGGGCTACCTTGGCCTTGCGGCCCTGGGCAACCTTGGCCACATTCGAGCCGTTTTGGGCGTGTTCGGTTGGGTGGTGCTCAGTTCGTGCGGTTGTCGGGGTCGTTACATAATCACCCATGTCGACCTTGGACAGTGCGCGCTTGAACTGGGTGGCGAAACCGGGGTACATGGTGCCGTTGTATCCGTCATTCGTGAGGTACCAGCTCTTGCAACCCGAATTCCAAGTCGTACTTCCCAACCGCTGCTGTACCTCGCCGTGGTAATTATTTTGCCGATCTTCGCGGACCTCGAGCGTACTGAGATCATTCGCGATGATCGCGCCGATGGCTTTGACGATGTAGTTGATCTCGGCCTCCATGTACACGAGGGCCGAGTTATGGCCGGGCCCTGAATTTGGTCCGAAGGTGAAGAAAAGATTGGGATAGCCTGCGACGGTGACGCTCCGGTACGCATAGGCGCCCTGGGACCACTCGTCGGAGAGCTCACGACCATGCGCGCCTCGGATGGGAAAAGGTGTGCCAGCCTTGCATACATCGAAGCCGGTGGCGAAGACGATGCAGTCCAGTTCGTGTTCGATGCCATCTGCGGTCCGTATGCCATTCGGCGACAGGGTCGCGATCGGCCATGAGACGAGCTTGCAGTTGTCGCGCTGAAGAGCGGGGTAGTAATCGCTGCTCATCAGCATCCGTTTGCAGCCGGCACGGAAGTTCGGCGTCAGCTGGCGCCTGAGCCAAGTATCCGATACCTGCCTCCGCAAATTCGCCTTCGCCAGTAGCTGGATGCCAGTGGTGACCGGGGTATCCCAGACCATGCCGACGGCCATGAGCTCGTGGCCCCAAAACCACGCCTGCCGTCCGACGTTCTGCACGCGAGGCAAGCGACGAAACGCCGTCCGCACCCACTGCGGATGGGAGAAGTCGGGCCGAGGGAGGACCCAGCCGGGGGTGCGTTGGAAGACCTTGACCGACCGCGCAGTCTTCACCAGTTCGGGAATGATCTGAACAGCGCTGGCTCCGGTGCCGATCACGGCGACACGTTTGTCGCTCATGTCGTAGTCGTGATCCCAACGCGCACTGTGGATCTTGTGACCATCGAAGGTGTCCAGTCCGCGGATGTCCGGCAGGCTCGCATTCGCCAGCGGCCCACTGGCCATCACTGCGGTGCGCGCCGTGAACTGCGAGCCGTCAGCTGTCTGCGCCGTCCACAGTGCGCTTTCCTCGTCGAACTCCAGACCGGTGACGTTCACTCCGAACCGGATGAAACGCGACAGCGAGTACTTGTCCACCATCGTCTTGATGTAGCCGAGGATCTCGGCGCTGCCCGAATACGCGCGGGACCAGTCCGGATTTTGCTCGAACCCGTAGGAATAGAGCAGCGACGGGATGTCGCACGCCGCGCCGGGATAGGTGTTGTCCCGCCAGGTACCACCCACCTCGTCGGCACGTTCAAGGACAACGAAATCGTCGATACCCTGTTGTAGCAACCGGATTGCGGTTCCCAGGCCGGCGAAACCCGCACCGACGATCAAGACGGTCGTGGTGTCGCTCATCTGGCCACCGGTTCGTAGGTCAGCTCTTCTGTCCACGTCGGTGACTTACCGAGCACCTCGGTGGGGAAGTGGTCGATCGCGGTACCCAGCCGCTGCGAAATGAAATGCAATGGCTGAGAACGCTTGATGCTGGCGGACATGTGAGCCTTCAAGATGTGGTAGCCCGGAACGCGGCGCGTGAACTCACTACGATCTCCGACGTTCTCGTACCGCATCACCGCGTTGTAGAGCTTCTCCTCCGACAATCCCATGGCGTTGAGATTGGTCAACATCCTGGTGAGCAACGGCACGTAGAGGACGCCGCCGAGAAGGATTCTCGGGTCGATGAGCGCCCCCATCGTCTGAGTCGCATGAATGCGCATGGGGCTGGCGCCGAGGTCGTTCAGAACCTGGAATCCCACTGCCAAGTGCCGCGATTCGTCGTTGTTGACCTTGTTGAAGACCTCGGCGCAGAGCGGATCCTGCACCTCGTCGAGAAGGAACTTGAGCAATGCTCCGTCGAGCGCAGTCTCCAAGGCTGGGATCGCCGCTCCGATCACCGTCAGCGGGAGGGCCTCGGCGTATCGGTCGATCCACTCGATGACCAGTCGAATATTCTTGTTCGGCACCGGGATTTCCCCTTCCTCGAGCATCCCCCACCGCTGCATGAGCGCCAGCTCCGCGTTGGCGTGCCGCTGCTCCTCGGCATGGAAATACCGGTAGATGTCACCTAGAGCCTCGAACGGCGCTTTCGGCGCCATGGCGGCGAACGCGCGTGCACCGACGTGTTCTATCCACACCACGTCAGCCATGAACTGCTTCAGTTCGGGCCGCTGCTCATCAGTGATTTTATCGGCGCCCGGCGCATCCCAATCGATGTCGGCCAGCGCCCACTGCCGATTCTTGATCGTCTCGAGCATATCGCTGTATTTGAATGCCATTGGAGTCTCCTTTGTCTTTGTCTGGAATGACTTAGCGCGCGATTCGCTCAACCAAACCGAGCGCACGGGTATACGTGGCAGGCACTGCCCGCTTAAATAACCAGAGAATCTTCGCGTCGACTTGGGGTAGGACGTGCAACTGACCGCGATCGTTCGCGTCCAACGTTTTGCGCGCCACCGATTCCGCCGACACGCCGGTCCACTTCATCAAATTCGTTGCCAGCTTGGCGGCCGACTCCTCAATACCAGGGTTATCGACGATGTTGGTCTTGACAAATGTCGGGCACAGTACAGTCACCGCCACACCAGTACCACTCAGCTCGGCCGCCAAAGTCTCGGATAGCGAGAGCACGCCGGCCTTGCTGACGTTATAGGCACCCATCCGGGGCGCTGCTCCAAAACTTGCAGCCGATGCGACGTTGATAATTCCCCCGCTGCCCTTCGCACGAAGTCGCGGTACGAAGATCTCGCAGCCGTAAATCACTCCCCACAAGTTGACTGAAAGTGTCGCTTCCCAGTCCCGCTTGGGCGTCGCGCCGATGACATTGCCACCGATTCCGATGCCCGCGTTGTTGATCACCAGGCTGGCTGCCGCGCCGAACCACTTCTCGGCGCTGTCGGCGAGTTCGCGGACCTGCTCTTCGTCCGTGACATCGCATGCGATGTCGAGCCCCTCGCCGCCGGCTTGGACGACGAGCCCGACCGTCTCCTTGGCACGCACCGGGTCGATGTCGGCACACACCACTCGTCCACCTCTACGGGCGAGCTCCACCGCGAAGGCACGGCCAATTCCGCTGCCCGCTCCCGTTACGACCGCGTTGGCGCGGCGGCTCAGGCGAGGCGGTCTGTCCCACCTCAAGATATCCATCACTACTGAATCCTTTGCAGATTACGGCGACGCCTGACCTGTGAGACAAGCCGGCCTGCAGCCATCTGGTGGCGGCGAACACAATTGTGGTCGCCTGCCACCAGTTTGATGCGGCGCTCCTGCCTTTGTCAAGATGTATTCGTGCGGACAAAGGCAGCAAGGTGGGGCGGGCGTACTGGCGCCGAACGACGGGCTGACCGGCGGCGGCGCCTAGTGAACGCGGCGACGGAGATCTGGACGGAAAGCGGATGGGCTGCCGTGACAATGCGTGGGGTCTGCTCCAGAGCCGCGCTGAACGACCGATATTTCTACGAGGAGTTCAAGACGCGCGATGAGTTGCTCGTAGCAGCGTGGGACAACGTGCGGGACGAGATGCTCGGCGAGGTTTCGGCAACATTTGCCGAACGCGTCGGTCAACCACCGATCGAAACCATTCGCGCCGCAATCTCGATCGTTGTTCTCCGCATCGCGCAGGATGCCGGGCGAGCACAGATCCTGCTGACACAGCACGTCGGCAGTTCAACATTGCAAGATCGCCGAGCGGTGGCCTTGCAGGAAGCAACCCAGCTCGTCATGGCCGCCAGCAAGCCGCATCTGAAGCCTGACGCAGACGAAATGGCTCTGCGTATGGACACGTTTGTAGCGGTCGGCGGCTTCGTCGAACTGATCAGCGCTTGGCACGCAGGACTACTGGTCGATGTAAGTCAGGTCGACATCGTCGAACATACGAGTAGACTTGCTGAGACGCTGGCTCGCCGCTACGTGGTTGATAAGTTTGGCTAGCTGGTACTCCGGATGCAATTTCCCGGTGGCGGAGGCTGCATTGGCCGCAGGGGTCGTGACACACCGTTGACTTACCTTAGAAACGGTGGAAGGTCCGTCTCGTCGACCTGCCAAGCCGACGCTCCTGCTGTCGAATGGCGGCTTCACTCAGAGGCCAATCTGCTTGGCGATGATCTCCTTCATGATTTCGGTGGTGCCGCCCCCGATACCCAGGATGCGCGAATCGCGATAGTGCCTTTCGACCTCGGTCTCGCGTAGGTAGCCCATGCCACCGTATAGTTGGACGGCCGTGTCAACGGCGAGCGCGCAGGCCTCTACGGCTTGGTTCTTGGCCATCGAGACCATCCGCACGTCGGTGTCTCCGGCGACGATGCGGTCCACAGCGGCACGGGTGTACGTACGGGCGACGTCGACGGCCGTCGCGATATCGACGATCTTGTGCCGCACCACCTGTCGGGTGGATAGCGGTCGACCGAAGGTTTCGCGCTTCTTCACCCAATCCAGCGTCAGGTCGAGGCAGCGCTGGGCCGTGGCGTAGCACTGGACGGCGATGAAAGCACGTTCGACCTGGAACTGTTGCATGATCTGCAGGAATCCGCTGCCTTCGGGGCCAACCAGATTGACCACCGGCACGCGCACGTCGGTGAATCCGAGTTCGGCGGTATCGGAGCACAGCCAGCCCATCTTCTTCAGTGCCCGCGAGACCAAGAAACCCGTGGCGCCACGCTCCACCACGAGCAGAGAAATCCCCGACGGGCCCGGGCCGCCGGTACGCACGGCGGTGGTCACGAAATCGGCGCGGACACCCGAGGTGATGAACAGCTTTGCACCGTTGACCACGTAGTGGTCGCCGTCGCGCCGTGCGGTAGTGCGGATGCCGGCGACGTCAGAACCGGTGTCGGGTTCGGTGATGCCAAGGCTGCCGATCTTCTCCCCGGCCAGGGTCGGCGCCACGAAGCTGCGGATCTGCTCGGGATCGCCCTGCGCGGCCATATGGGGCACTGCGATGTGATGCGTAAGTAGGCTGGCCAGTAAGCCCGACGAGCCGCCGGCCTCCATCACGGCCTCGGTGAGCAGCACCAGGTCGCGCAGGTCACCGCCGGAGCCACCGATCTCTTCGGCGAACCCGACGCCCAGCAACCCCGCTGCGGCTGCGCGGCGGTGGAGTTCTCTAGGGAGCTCTCCGGCGTCCTCCCAGTCTTGCAGGTGAGGAACGATCTCCTTCTGGGTGAACGACATCGCGAGGTTGCGCAACGAGATGCGCTCGGGCGTCATCCACGGGTCGGCTGCGGCCGCCTCCGCTTCCCGCTGATCCGGCTGTTTCATGTGAGTTGCTCCTGCTGTGATCACTCGGGGACGGCACGATTGCCACGTCGACCCCATTGTCGTCGAATGTTAATGACCGATAACGTAGCGTGTCAGGAGATCGACGTTGATGTCACCTGGAGGAAAGTTGATTGACGTCCTGCCCGACCGGGTCGACACCCGCGCGCCGGTATACCTCGAGAATCGCGAGGGACTCATCGCGCAGCTCCATGCGCTCGCCGAACAGCTGGCGCTGGCCAACGGTGGCGGCGGCGAGAAGTACGTCGCCCGGCACCGTAGCCGCGGCAAGATGCTGGCTCGGGAGCGCGTCGAGCTGCTCATCGACCCCGACACGGCCTTCCTGGAACTCTGTCCGTTCGCGGCGTGGGGCACGAAGTTTCCGGTGGGCGGCAGCGTTGTGGTCGGCATCGGCATCGTCGAAGGCGTCGAGTCGATGATCATCGCGCACGACCCGACCGTGCGCGGCGGAGCCTCGAACCCCTACACCTTCCGAAAAGTGTTCCGGGGCATGGCAGTCGCCCGCGAGAACCGGCTGCCCATCATCAACGTCGTCGAGTCGGGCGGGGCGGACCTGCCCACGCAGGCCGAGATCTTCGTGCCCGGGGGCCAGCTATTCAACGACCTCACCCAGCACAGCGCGCAGGGCCTGCCGACACTGGCGCTGGTATTCGGTAACTCGACGGCAGGCGGCGCGTACATCCCCGGCATGTGTGATTACGTGGTGATGGTCCGCAACCGGTCCAAGGTCTTCCTCGGTGGTCCGCCGCTGGTGAAGATGGCGACCGGCGAAGTGTCCGACGACGAGTCGCTCGGCGGCGCCGACATGCACGCCCGCACCTCCGGGCTGGCCGACTACATGGCCGAGGACGAGCAGGACGCCATCCGGATCGGGCGGCGCATCATGGCCAGACTGAACTGGCGCAAGCTCGGGCCCGGCCCGACACAGCCACCGACCCCCCCGCTGCGAGACCCCGACCAACTCCTCGGGATCGCTTCGGTGGACCCGAAGGTTCCCTTCGACCCACGTGATGTCATCGCCCGAATCGTGGACGGGTCCGCCTTCGACGAGTTCAAGCCGCTATACGGCACCTCGCTGGTCACCGGTTGGGCCTCGATCCACGGATACCCGGTAGGGATCCTTGCCAACGCGCGCGGAATCCTGTTCAGCGAGGAGGCGGAGAAGGCCGCCCAGTTTATTCAGCTGGCGAACCAGATCGACACGCCACTGGTGTTTCTGCAGAACACCACCGGCTACATGGTCGGCGCGGAGTACGAGCAGGGTGGCATCATCAAGGACGGCGCGAAGATGATCAACGCCGTCTCCAACAGCGCTGTCCCACACCTGACGATCGTGATGGGCGCGTCCTACGGTGCGGGCAATTACGGGATGTGCGGGCGGTCCTACTCTCCCCGCTTCCTGTTCACCTGGCCCAACTCGCGTTCGGCCGTCATGGGCCCGGCCCAGCTCGCGGGCGTGCTGTCGATCGTGGCCCGCGAGTCGGCCGCCGACCGGGGGCTCCCGTTCGACGAGGAGGCCGACGCCCAGATGCGCGCTGCCGTCGAGGGCCAGATCGAGCGTGAGTCGTTGGCGCTGGCCAACAGCGGCAGGCTCTACGACGACGGGATCATCGACCCGCGCGACACCCGTACCGTTCTCGGGTTCTGCCTTTCCGTGGTCCACAACAGCGAGATCCGTGGCCAGCGTGGCTACGGCGTGTTCCGGATGTGATGGCGATGCCCGTGATCAAGAAGCTGCTGGTGGCCAACCGGGGAGAGATCGCCCGACGCGTGTTTCGCACCTGTCGCGAACTCGGCATCGCGACCGTCGCCGTGTACTCCGACGCCGACGCCGACGCCTGGCACGTGGACGATGCCGACGAGGCCGTCCGGCTACCGGGTTCCTCGCCGGCGGAGACCTACCTCGACGGTGACCGGGTGATCGCCGCCGCCCTCCTCACCGGCGCCGACGCCGTGCATCCCGGCTACGGCTTCATGTCGGAGAACGCCGGCT
The DNA here is from genome assembly GCF_010726955.1 of Mycolicibacterium fallax. Classification (NCBI taxonomy): domain Bacteria; kingdom Bacillati; phylum Actinomycetota; class Actinomycetes; order Mycobacteriales; family Mycobacteriaceae; genus Mycobacterium; species Mycolicibacterium fallax. Next base: position 3,170,485 of record NZ_AP022603.1, on the reverse strand, counting down.
TCGCGCGGGCCTGCGCCGACGCCGGGCTCGTGTTCGTCGGCCCGCCGCCGGATGCCATCGACGCGATGGGTTCCAAGCTGACGGCCAAGGCGATGATGGCCGATGCGGGCGTGCCGGTTCTCCCGGGCGGCGACGCGACCGGCCTGGACCCCGACAAGCTGCGCAAGCTCGGCGCCGAGATCGGCTACCCGCTGCTGGTCAAGGCGAGCGCGGGTGGCGGCGGGCGCGGCATGCGGGTTGTCGAGTCGGCCGACGACCTCGACGGAGCCGTGGCCTCGGCCTCGCGCGAGGCGATGTCGGCGTTCTCGGACGGCACGGTGTTCCTCGAGCGGTACGTGCAGCGTCCCCGCCACGTTGAGATCCAGCTGTTGGCCGACATGCACGGCACGGTTGTCTCGCTGTTCGAGCGGGAGTGCTCGGTGCAGCGCCGCCACCAAAAGGTCATCGAGGAGGCGCCCTCGCCCGTCGTCGACGACGACCTGCGCGCCCGGATGGGCGCGGCGGCGGTCGCGGCGGCACAGGCCGTGGGTTACGTCGGGGCCGGAACGGTCGAGTTCGTCCTCGACGCGAACGGCGGCGATGACGACGGGACGTTCGCCTTCCTGGAGATGAACACCCGGCTGCAGGTCGAGCACCCGGTCACCGAACTCGTCACCGGGCTCGACCTCGTGCGCCTGCAGTTGCTGGTGGCGATGGGTCGGCCACTGCCTGCCGAGGTGAGCAAGCCGCGGATCACCGGCCACGCGGTCGAGGCCCGGCTCTACGCCGAGGACCCCACGAAGGGCTACCTGCCGCAGACCGGAACGCTGCGCACGATGCAGATCCCCGACCACGTCGGGGTCCGGGTGGACTCCGGCGTGCGCGACGGCTCGGTGGTCAGCCACCACTATGACGCCATGCTGGCCAAGGTGATCGCCTGGGCGCCCACCCGCGCCGAGGCGCTCGGCGCGCTGTCCGCCGCGCTCGCCGGCGCCCGGATCCACGGACTCACCACCAACCGGGATCTGCTGGTTCGCGTTCTGCGCCACGACGAGTTCGCCGGACGCGGCACCGACACCGGGTTCCTCGACCGCCACGACGTGGCCGACCTCGGCGCAGCCCTCATCGACCGCGACGGGGAGGGCTTGCACGCCATCGCGGCCACACTCGCCCAGGTCGCGGGACGCCGCGCGGCGGCCCCCGTCCAGCCGACGCTGCCTGCCGGGTGGCGCAACAACCCGTCCCAACTGCAGTCCACCGGATGGCTGACCGCCGACGGCCGCGAGCGTCGGGTGGGCTATGCGCTGCTCCGCGACGGCGTCGAGGTCGAAGTCGACGGCAAGCCCGTCGAAGACGTCAGCGTGCTCGTGCAGCGGCCGGACCGGGTGGTCCTGGAGACCGGCGGGGTGCGGCGCGGCTACGACGTCGTCCTCGACGCCGACATTGCCTATGTCGACAGCCCTGCCGGGTCCACTGCGTTTACGCAGGTACCACGGTTCCTGGACCCGAGCGCGCTAAAGCCGGCGGGCTCGCTGACGGCGCCTATGCCGGGTTCGGTGATCCGGCTGCCCGTCGCCGCGGGCGACGTCGTGACGGCCGGGCAGGCGCTGGTGGTGGTGGAGGCGATGAAGATGGAACACACCATCGTCAGCCCAATCGACGGGATCGTCGCCGAGCTTTCGGTCGAGGTGGGTCAGCAAGTGTCCACCGGCGATGCCCTCGCGGTGGTCGGAGCGGCCGCCGGTGCAGATCAGGATTGAGCACCATCGGACCCGTCACCGGCCCCGGTGGCCGGTGACATCGAAGTAGGAGAGCGGTATGGAACTGCACGAGACCGAGGAGCGGCGAGCGCTGCGCAAGGCCGTGTCCGAGATCGCCAAGGACTTCGGGCACGACTACTACGTGGCCAAGTCGCTCGGCGGGGAAAAGAGTTCGGAACTCTGGCACGCCGTCGGGGAACAGGGGTTCCTCGGGATCAACATCGCCGAGGAGTACGGCGGCGGTGGCGGCGGCATCTACGACATGCAGATCGTCGGTGAGGAACTGGCCGCGGCCGGCTGCCCGCTGCTGATGACGGTGGTCTCCCCCACCATCTGCGGCACGATCATCCAGGCTTTCGGCAGCGACGAACTCAAGGCACGCTGGCTGCCGGGCATCGCCAGCGGCGAGGTCATCATGGCGTTCGCGATCACCGAGCCGGATGCGGGCTCGAACTCGCACAACATCTCCACCTACGCCAAGCGCGTCGGCGGGGATTGGATACTCAACGGCACCAAGTACTACATTTCCGGCGTCGACGAGGCGGAGGCCATCCTGGTCGTCACCCGCACCGCGACCGACGACCGCGGACGCGGACGGCTGAGCCTGCTCGTGGTCCCGACCGACGCGCCCGGGCTGACCAAGACCCTCATCCCGGTGCAGGCGGTGACACCTGAAAAGCAGTTCACGCTGTTCTTCGACGACGTGCGGGTGCCGGCCGAGAACCTGATCGGCGCGGAAAACGACGGTTTGCGTCAGGTATTCATGGGCCTCAACCCCGAACGCATCATGGGCGCCGCCCTGGGAAACGGCATCGGCCGCTACGCGCTGGACAAGGCCTCTGCCTACGCGCGCGAGCGCAAGGTCTGGGACGTGCCGATCGGAGCCCACCAGGGCCTGTCCCACCCGCTTGCGCACGCTAAAATCCAGCTGGAGCTGGCCCGGCTGATGACCCAGCGGGCGGCCTCATTGCACGACGCCGCCGATCCCGGTTCCGCGGAGGCGTCGAACATGGCCAAATACGCTGCGGCCGAGGCGGGCATCCTCGCCCTCGACCAGGCGATCCAGACCCACGGCGGCAACGGGTTGGCCACCGAGTACGGGCTGGCCACTCTCTGGGGCCCGGCACGGCTGATGCGGACCGCGCCGATCAGCCGAGAGATGATCCTCAACTACGTGGCACAGCACAGCCTCAACCTGCCACGATCGTACTGAGCATCCTTCATCCGTTCCTGTCCGCTTCCGTCTACCAAGACGGACAGTGGTGATCGGTCGCCCGCCGGGGCCGGGTCCTGCCTTAACGAGCATTTGTCAACCAAAACTGCCGAGGAGGCAAATCAACATGGATCGCGGTATCGGTCAGTGGGTCACCAAACGGGCCTTCCTCAACGGGCAGCGCACAGCGCTCGTCCAAGGTGACACCAGCTTCACGTACTCCGACTTCGATCGGCGCACCAACCAGGTGGCCTCGAGCCTGTTGCGTCTCGGTGTCCGTAAGGGGGACCGGGTGGCCATACTGCTGGTGAACTCGGTCGAGTTCCTGGAGGTCCTCCTCGGCTGCGCGAAGATCGGCGCCATCACCATCCCGATCAACGTCCGGCTCGCCGGCCCGGAGATCGGCTACATCCTCGCCGACTCCGGCGCCGACGTGTTCGTGTTCCACGCGCCGCTAGCAGCGGCGGCGGTCAGCGCGCTGACCGAGCCTGGGGTCCGGGTCCGCCACACCCTCCGGGCCGGGGGCGCCCCGGCCGACGGCGAGATCCCCTACACCGACCTGCTCTCCGACGGTGCGCCCGCGCCACTCGACAGCGACGTCGAGGGCCGCGACCCCGCGTTCATCATGTACACCTCGGGCACCACCGGCCGCCCGAAGGGCGCCATCCTCAACCACGACAACCTACTGTGGAACGCCATCAACGTGCTGGGCGCCGAACAAGGCCTGACCGGCAGCGACGTGACTGTCGCAGTCGCCCCGATGTTCCACATCGGCGGGCTCGGGGTACATACGTTGCCGTTGCTCTACGTCGGCGGGACCAGCGTGATCCTGCCGTCGTTCGACCCGGTGGGCACGCTCAAGGCGATGGCCGAGAGCCGGGCCACCGTCCAGTTCATGGTGCCGGCGATGTGGTCGGCGCTGACCCAGGTGCCCGACTTCGACTCCTACGACCTCTCCGCGCTGCGTCTGGCCATGGGCGGCGGCGCACCGATGCCGCTGACTGTCATCGACTTCATGCACCAACGCGGAGTCCCCTTCACCGAGGGATTCGGGATGACCGAGACCGCCCCCATGGTCTCGGTCTTGGACGCCGCCAACATCACCACGCGGGCCGGGTCGATCGGCCGGGTCGCCATGCACGTCGATGCCCGAATCGTCGACGCCGACGACCGGGACGTCCCGGCCGACACCGTCGGCGAGCTCCTGGTGCGCGGACCCAACGTGTTCGTCGGGTACTGGATGAAGCCGGCGACCACCGCCGAGGCCTTCCGGGGCGGCTGGTTCCACACCGGCGATCTCGGCCGGATCGACGTCGACGGCTACATCACGCTCGTCGACCGCAAGAAGGACATGGTCATCTCGGGCGGGGAAAATGTCTACCCCATCGAGGTCGAGCAGGTGCTGTTCCGTCACCCCGGTGTGCTCGACGCCGCGGTCGTCGGCGGTCCGGACGACAAGTGGGGTGAGCGCGTCGTCGCCGTGGTGGTGGCCGACCCAGCCGCCGAACAGGTACCCGGCGCCGACGAACTGATCGCCTGGTGCCGCGAACGGCTGGCGCATTTCAAGTGCCCGCGCGAGGTGCACTTCCTTGCCGAGCTGCCCCGCAACGCCACCGGCAAGCTCCTCAAGACCGAGCTGCGCAGGCGATTCACCGGTGTCGAGGGCGGCGTCGTCCAGCGCTGAGGCACGACACCGGAGGCGGAGCTCGGGTTTGGGAAGTGTTGTCGCGACGAGTAGCCAAGGTCACCGCTGCAAATAGCTGAAGATGTTATTTGTCGCTAACGTTTAGAGGCGCAGGGTTGGGACTTGTCGGCCGAGACAACCGGGAGGAACACGACATCCGGCATGTGTTGCGGGTGGGTCTTGCCATGCGCTCGCCTGTCACCTTGCGATAGGTGCTTGAGCGTCCCTGACGCCCATGAGCTTCGGCGAAAGGGGGGTGCTTCAGTGTCGTACGGCGGCGACCGACGACTCCACCCGATCAGCCTTCCCGCAGTAGAGCCCGGTGGCAGCGTCGAAACATGAATCGGACTCGGACCACGAGGCCCGAGACATCCGGATCGCCGTCGGTCACCACACCCATCCGTCCGAGACTACCGGTGTTACTACGCTGCGAGGAGTACCGCGGTCGACTGCGGCCAAGCCCACGCTCTGGCGTGGCGCACCCAGCTGAGATCCACCGTCACCGATTACGCGTTGATTCACGCATCGGTTTCTCGGACAGTCCTCGTTCATCACCGCGCGGGTGTCAGCCGAATCGGCAGATAAGTGGCTCTTCCGGTTTGGGAGTGCGTGGCGGGGTGTGGCGCTGACGCGGTGAGGCTGGGGATGTAGGCGGGCCCTGGGGTGTGAGGATGAGAGTTCCTACACACTTATCGACCACCCACAGGACCCAATGTCTGAGCCTACGTGCCTTGTTGCTGACACCATCTGCCGAACGGTCGAGTTGGGGGTGGCGATCACCGGCGCGGCGATCGCCAAGGAGCTGACCTGGATCGATTGCCGGCCGGTCGAACACGATCCGACCTGCCCGAAATGCGGCCAGCCCGGTGGGTTGCGTGATCACGTTGAACGAGTCCTGACCGACCTACCCGTCGTCGGGCATCCGACCCGGTTGCGGGTCCGCGTACCGAGGTTCACCTGCGGCAACGACGGCTGCGCGGTGACGATCTTCCGGCAGCGCACCGACCGGGTCGCCGCACCGAAAGCGTCGACGACCCGCCGCTGCGCCCGCTGGATTGTGCAGCGGCTGGCGATCGACAAGATGTCAGTGGCAGCGATCGCCAAAGCCCTGGGCTTGAGCTGGAACACCGTCAACATCGTGGCAGCGGAGTTGGCGCGTGAGCTGGTGTTCGGCTCCCCGGCCCATCTCGCCGGAGTCCGCTACCTCGGGGTCGATGAGCACAAGTGGAAACACCGCCGCGGCCAGGGCGACCCGGACTTCGTGACCGTGCTGGTCGATCTGACCCCGGTCATCGACGGCACCGGCCCCGCCCGGCTGCTCGACATGGTCGCAGGGCGCTCCGCCGAGGTCCTCGGGCTGGCTCAACGCCCGCGAGGCGAACTTCCGCAGCCGAGTCACGGTGGTGGCGATGGACGGGTTCGCCGGCTACCGCACCGCCACCGCCGATGCCCTGCCCGCAGCACGGGCCGTCATGGATCCATTTCACGTAATCCACTTAGCAGCAGACAAACTCACTGTATGCCGCCAGCGCATCCAGCAGGACACCTGCGGTCATCGCGGCCGCACCGGTGACCCGCTGTTCGGAATCCGGAGGATTCTGCTCACCCGAACTGAGCTGCTCACCGACAAGCAGAAAGCCAAGCTGGACAAGGCCCTTGCCGCCCATGATGCGCACGCAGCGGTGGAGGTCACCGCCTGCTACTACCAGGACTTGATCGGCGCCTACGCCGACCCCGACCGGCGGGCGGGCAAGTTGGCGATGTTCAAGTGCCTCAAACGGATCCGATCCGGGCTACCCAAGGGTCTGGAGGAGTTGGCGCAGCTGGGCCGCAGCCTATGGAAACGCCGTCGCGAGATCCTGGCCTACTTCGACGTCGGCGTCTCCAACGGCCCCGTCGAAGCCATCAACGGCCGCCTGGAACACCTACGCGGCATCGCCCTGGGATTCCGCAACCTCAACCACTACATCATCCGAGCCCTGATCCACTCCGGCCAACTTCAGGATCGGATCAACGCACTCTGAATCAGGAAGAGCCAGATAAGTGGTGCCCCGAAGTGAGCTGTTGGTTGACCAGGTGGCCGAACCGGCCGCTGCGATGGCCGAGGCTTGGGAAGTGAGTTCGCGGAGCACCGCCTGGCCCTCCATGCGACTGAGGGTTGCTCCGATGCACATGTGAACGCCGTAGCCGAATGCGATGTGATTGCGCGGATTTCGGTCAGCGCGGTAGGTATCGGGATCCTCGAAGACCTCAGGGTCGCGATTGGCCGCGCCGAATGCCAACAAGAGCCGCGACCCGCTCGGGATAGTCACCTCGCCGACCCTGTAGTCGGTGCGAGTGTAGCGGTACAGGTTTTGGATGGGCGCCGAGTACCGCAGCTGTTCCTCGACAGCGCTGGGGATCAGGTCGGGATCGTCTCGGATCATGGCGAACTGATCGGGGGCGTGGGCAAGGGTGTCGAACATCCCGCCGATGAGGTTGGTGGTGGTTTCATTCCCAGCGAATAACAGGAGCATCGCGATGAAGAAGAGCTCGTCGTCGGAGAGCTTGCCGTCCTCGTTGTTATCGACGAGCCGACCCAGTACGGTATCTGACCCCTTGAGCTTGCCCGAGGCCAACTGATCCTTGAAGTACCGGCGCAGTGCCGCAATCGCCCGAACCCCCTTGAGCCCCTGCCGCAGCCCGGCGGGGCTCACGCCGGCATTGATGACGCCGACACCGTCTTCGGACCATGATCGGAAGTTCTGGACATCTTCGGGCGGAATCCCGATTATGTGCGCGATCATTCGGATGGGCAAAGGCACGGCGAGGCGCTCCATAACGTCGCAACCGGGGTTGGCGACGACGTCGGCGACGAGTTCTTTGGCGAGTTGGTCTGCCATCCCCTGCCAGTCGCTCATAGCTCCCCTGGTGAACCCGGGTTGAACCTGTTTGCGAAGCCGGGTGTGGTCATCGCCGTCGGTGAGCACCAAGATCGGTGCCGAGATCTTCATTCGGGTGACGCCCTGGCTACTTGTGACGGCGTCGGTGTCGCGTAGGGCTGCTCGGATGTCTTCGTGTCGGCTCAGAATGAAGGTCGCACGTTTGGGGTTGTAGTGCACCCGCCCTCCGGCGTGCAGCGCGCGATAGGCATCGAATGGCTGCGCCGCGGTCGCTGGATCGAGTGGATCGTAATCGGTGTTTACCGCACCGGTCCATCCTGCATAGCCACGGCGCCGGACCCGTACGGCCGCAGCAATGTTCATTCCGACAGCCGCCACCACCGGTGCCCCGATTTGCCGCACCGCGCTATCCGAGCGCCATCTACTCATCGGTAGTCCCCGCTAAGGTCGCCGGACGGTTGGTGCCTGAGCGCGCTGCGCAGTATGTCATGGCATCAAGGCTGGCCAACGGCGATCCACCGCGTCAATGGTGCGGCAACAGTTGATAGGAAATCGTCTGCCCTCGGCGGGTCTGGATTATCACTATAGAGCTGTGAAATGCTAATACTGCGATTGGGAGAGTCTATTAATTCTCATTCCGAGAATTCTCCCAAGCCGACCAGGGGTGTCGAACATCGGAAGGCCTTGGAAGTGACAGGCAACGACTGGCTACTCGAGCAGCCCAGAGCGGCCGCTGCGACTGAAAGGATTCTCCAGGCGGCCGCGAGTTTGATCGGACGCCGAGGCTTCGATGATTTCTCCATCCACGAACTCGCCGCGTCGGTCCACTGTTCGCCGGCAACGATCTACCGTCACGCGGGTGGGAAAGCCGCGATTTGCGAAGCGGTCGTGGTGAGGCTGTCGTCGCGCATCGTAAACGCCGTGGACGACGCAATCTGCGATTTGACAGGGCATGAGCGGATCGTCGTCGCCGTCAGCGTGGCCCTACACCACCTCCGCACGGAACACATTGTCCAACAACTGCTTCGGTGATCCAATCCGAAGAACCGGCGATGGATCGAGACCTCGCCCATCGTCACCGGCATCGCGACAAGCATGATCGGCTCAGACCGTCACGACGAGGCCGCCGCCCAGTGGTTCGTACGCGCAGTGCTTGCGCTGTGGCACTGGCCGGCAAGCGTTCCTGGCACAGAACGTGAGATCATTGAGCGGTTCCTCGGGCCAGCTTTGAGCGCGTAAAGAGCGTGCCACTGAGCCCAGCAAGGCCTTCGCCTTCGTCTCCCCAAGCCGATCTCATTGTCGATGTTGACGACGGTTGAAAACCCGGCCAGTTGCGACGTTGATAGAACTCATCCCGGAACTACCTCCTCGCCTTTCGGCCGGATATGACAGCCGCGGGGTGTTGGGATCCGGGTGTGCAGCGTCGAGTTCCGTGGTCGGCGTCTTGTGCTCCGGGCCCCGCTGGAGGTGTGGACGTGGAAGCTCATCTTCGTCGGTCTGGCCGTTGCTCGGTCTGGCGTTGTCGGTATTTTCGTTTGGCATCGAGGCCTTCGTACCCGCGGATGTGCAACCCCCCCGAGGAATGCGTTCACGGAAGCGGTTCGTGAGGCCTTGACAACCTGACGTCGCCGGGCCGCGGCCATCGCAAGGCCCTGAAAGACGCTCAGTCCGACGAGTCGTTCAGCGTGCGGTCGAGAAAATCTGCGACTGCCGAAGTGAAGGCGTCGTTGTCGTCGCCCGCAACCATGTGGCCCGTGCCCGAAACGTCGACAGCCTCGGCGTGCGGTACGACTTCGAGGAACTCCTCGACCGACTGCTGCGACGTCACGTCGGAGTGAACGCCGCGAATGAGAAGCGTTGGTGCTCGCACGCGGCGGGCCCCTTCGATGAGAAGGTCGCTTATGGCGCCGAATTCTTTGGCACCAGTTGCTGGGTCGCCCTGCAGGAACTCGAAGTTGGAAGCTATGAACGCCGGATCCCATCGCCAGATCCACCGACCGTCGTCGCGCTGCTGCAAGACCTTTCGGAGACCGTCCAAGTTCTTGGGCCGAGCGCGATGCCGGTTGTACTGGGCAATGACGTCCGCGGCCGCGTCGAGCGTATCGAATCCGTCGGGATGGGCGCCCATGAAAGACACGACGCGGCGTGCTCCGTGAAACTCCATTCGCGGAGTTATGTCGACCAGTACGACGGCTCCCCACAGATCGGCAGGCGCCACCAAATGCGTTCCCAACACCGTCATGCCGCCCAAGGATGCGCCAACGACAGCTGGCGGGCGGCCATCGCTGGCATATCGGCGAATCGACAGCAGGTCGGATGCAAGTCGGTCGAGATCGTATCGACCATCGGGGTCCCACTCGCTGTCGCCGTGACCGCGGGCGTCGTAAGCGACGACGGTATACCCGCGCGCGTGTAAGCGGCGCGCCGTAGTCGCCCAGGCATGGCGGTTCTGTCCACCGCCGTGCAGCAGTATGACGACCGCGCGGGCGGATTCGTGTCGGTAGACATCGGCTGCAAGGGCGGTTCCGTCTTCGTTGCGGACGCGCTCGAACGTTGAGGTCATTTGCTGTGTCCTCGATGGTCGCCTTGGGCAGCGTTCTCGTTCCGCGACCGGATCACGAGGCGCTCTGGGCGACGACGGTCACTGTTCCCTGTGCGGCGCATACCGGGCGTCCCGTATTGGTGATGTCGATCCTGGCGACGCCGCTACGCTTCCCCAGCGCGATGATGTCGGCGACCGCAACGCAGACTCCACTGGACACCGGACGTAGGAGGTTCAGTTTGAATTCGGTTGTGGCCACCCATGACCCAGGTGGGATCACCGGATAGAACACCACGCCCAAGCAGTGGTCGACCATCGCTGACAGGCATCCGCCATGCAGAGTGCCGAAAGGAGTCAACAAATCGGCTCGGGCGTCCATTTCCACTACCAGTCTCCCGGCGGAGAACTCGATGTGGCGGAAGTCCAAGTACTTGGCGAGCCCTCCCGAGGTTCCCCCCGCGTGCTGGAGCTCCTCGGCTATTTGCTTGTTGAACTGGGGGAAGTCCATGGTCAGCGCCTCGTTTCGTTCAGCGATACCGATGCCATCGCTGAGACACTACTCCGCAGTTGTCGCAGCAATGCAACTGTGAGTGTCGGCCAGTAGCGCGGGAAGCAGGAATCGGCGCAAGAAAGCATCGATTCCTTCGGGGCTGCGGTGCCGGGGGCCGCGAACCGCGAGCAAGCTGAGGATGATGCGCAAAATCCATTCGGCGGCGTCATCGACCGAAACGCCGGCTTCGAGTTGATGCCAGTGTGCGGCGAACACGGGTCGCAGAAACTCGGCGACGAGTTCGAACAGCGCCACCGACGTTCCCTCGGCCAGTCCCACGCCGGCGAGTTCATCGTCGCTGGCGAAGAGCATGCCGATTATCGGTTCGCGGCGTGCCGCGCGCACCGTGACTGCAACGAAGTCCAATATGGCAGAGCCCAAGTCGGTGTGCGCCAAGATCCGTCCGCTGGTGCGGTGCAGGTAGCGTTCCGCTGCGCGGACGATGACACCGGATACGACGGATTCGCGACTAGCGAAGTAGCGATAGACCGTGGCGCGCGATACGCCCGCATGCCTGGCGATATCCTCCATCGTGGTGCCCGACAGCCCCTTGCCTTGCAGGCACGTTTCGGCGGCGTCGAGTAGGCGATCGCGCGCCATATCGCGGTTTCGCCCAGGAGTCGCGTCGCCCCGCCGCAACGATCTCTTCGTCACGGGTACGAGTATGCCCTGTCAAGGGACTCGCTCTGTCGAACACCCGCGGTTGTCGCATGGAAACGGATGTGACAATATCGCAGTCGTGTCGCATAGAAGACCTCGACGATGAGCGTGATCTGACCGTTGGCCATCCCACCACGCACTCCGGTTGTCGTCGGCGTCGGTGAACTCACACATCGCGGTGAAGGCACCGTCGATCCCATCGATTTGGCCGCCGAGGCCGCGCGTCGAGCGCTGCATGATGCTTCGGCCGCGATCGGGCATCGCATCGATACCGTGGCGACGCCCGGAATCTTGATGATCCCACGCGACAACCCCGCGTCGAGGATTGCCGAAGCGACTGGGCTGACGCCGGATCATCGCATCAGTTGTCCGGTCGGCGGCAACACCCCCCAGTATCTGGTCGAGGTCCTCGGCCGCCGCATTTGGCGCGGCGTCAGCGACGCGGCTCTGATCGTCGGAGCGGAAAGCGGCGCGTCAGCACGCAAAGTCGCATCCGGTAGCGCACTTTTGGAGCCCAAACCCATCGCAGCACAGGACGAGTCACTCGGTGACACCCGCCCGGGACTGAGCGAAGCCGAGGTGGGCGCCGGGTTACATTGGCCGCACGAGGTGTACCCGATCTTCGAATCCGCGATCGCGGCCCGATCAGGCCGCACATTCGACGAACAGCGCCGCTGGCTGGGTGACTTGATGGCTCCGTTCACGGTTGAGGCGTCCCGACATCTCGAGCAGGCCTGGTTTCCGCGTGCCCGTAGCGCAGACGAGCTCAGCACGGTCTCCCCGGCTAACCGGATGGTGTGCGAGCCGTACCCGAAGCTGCTCAACAGCATCATCGCCGTGGATATGGCTGCCGCTTTCGTGATCATGGCCGCCGAAGTCGCCGAGGAACTCGGAGTGCCCAGTGATCGTTGGGTCTTCCCGTGGTCGTCGGCCACATGCAACGACGTGTATTTCCCGGTTCAGCGGCCTGATCTGGGTCGTTCCGCCGGAATAAGGGCCGCCGGCAAGGCGGTATTGGCGGCCAGTGGACTTCACATCGACGACATTAGATGGTTTGATTTCTACTCTTGCTTTCCTTCCGCGGTCGAGGCGGCGATCGACGCCTTGGATCTCGACCCGGCGGATGACCGCGGGTTCACGGTGACCGGCGGACTGCCCTACCACGGAGGGCCGGGTAACAACTATGTCAGCCATTCGATCGTCGAGATGGTGCGACGCTGCAGGAGCGACCCGGACGCCGTCGGGCTCGTGTCCGGACTGGGCTGGTACATCACAAAGCACTCGCTGGGTCTGTGGTCGGCGACTCCACCGCCAACGGGATGGCAGACTCCGGACATGGCCGATGCGCAGTCTGCGATCGACGGCACCTCCCTCCCGGTCGCTTCTCCCGCCGACGCATCCGGAGAGGCGACCATAGATGGATACACCGTCGTGCACGACCGTGACCAAGGCCCCTCCTGGGTGCCGATTTTCGCGCGCATGACCGACGGCCGCCGCGTCGCGGCGCGCAGTGACGATGCCGAGGTGGCGGTGGCAATGTCACGAGACATGTGCGTCGGACACCAAGTCGCCGTGCGGCAGGCGGACGGACACGTCGAATTCGAACTGTCGTGAACGCCGACGCGCTCGTGCTGACCAAGCCGCGCACCCTTGAACGGCGGCATCTTCCGGTGCCGCGCATCGACGACGAGTCCGGTCTCCTGCGGATCGAGGCGTGCGGGCTCTGCGGAACCGACCACGAGCAGTTCAGCGGACACCTGCCGACGGGGTTCGCCTTCATCCCCGGACACGAGATCATCGGCGTCATCGAGGGAATCGGTGACGCCGCGCGCGAGCGTTGGGGCGTCTCGGTGGGTCAGCGAGTCGCCGTCGAGGTGTTCCGATCGTGTCGGGAGTGCGACTCGTGCGGCCGCGGCGAGTATCGCAGGTGCTCGAGCAACGGCCTCGCCACCATGTTCGGCTTCGTCGACGTGAACATCCCGCCCGGCCTGTGGGGAGGCTATGCAACCCACCTGCATCTGCCGTTCGATTCCATGCCGTTGCCGGTCCCGGACGGACTCGACCCGATCGTCGCGACGTTGTTCAATCCGCTTGGGGCAGGGATCAAATGGGCTGCCATGTTGCCCGAGACAAGCCCGGGCGACGTCGTCGCGGTCCTCGGACCAGGGATCCGCGGGATTTGTGCTGCCGTAGCCGCCAAGGAGGCCGGAGCGGCATTCGTCGCGATGACCGGGGTCGGCCCTCGCGACCGAACTCGGCTAGCCGCAGCCCACCAGTTCGGCGTGGACCTGACCATCGACGTCACCGAAGACGACCCGGCGCAGGCCCTGCAAATGGCGACCGGCCGGCTCGCAGATGTCGTCGTCGACGTCACCGCGAAGGCGCCAGCCGCATTCGCGGACGCCGTCGCACTCGCGCAGCCCGGCGGACGCGTGGTGGTCGCGGGCACACGCGGCGGCGGCGGAGCGCCGGGCTTCGAGCCAGACCTGCTCGTATTCAAGGAACTACGCATCTTCGGTTCGTTGGGGGTCGACTACCCCGCCTACCAGAGCGCCATCGAGCTGCTGGTCTCTAGGCGTTGGCCCTTCGAAGAATTGCACCGCGAGATCACCGGTTTCGCCGGCCTGCCCGGGCTGCTCGACCTTCTGGCCGGCAACGAGCCGGACCGGGTCCCCGCTCTGCACAACGTCTTTGTGCCGATCGCCTGACAGCGCCAACTAGCGCCCAACCGGAAGGATCCACCGTGAGCAGCCAAAGCCGGGTTGACATGCTTGCCCTGACAGATGCCCGCGAGCGCGCCGCTCAATGCGGGATTCCGGACGCCATGGCTGAACTGTCTGTTTTCAGGATCGCGCTTCATCAGCCCCCTGTAGCCGTCGCATTGCATGGAATGCTGGAGGCGTTGCTGTGGAAAGGCGCGCTGGATGCGCGGCTACGGGAGCTGATCATCATGCGAATCGGCTGGGTCACTGATTCGGTCTATGAGTGGACGCAACACTGGAGGGTTGCCCGCTTGCTCGATGTGCCCGAACGCGACCTGCTCGGGGTGCGCGACTGGCAGAACGCCGGCCACTTCGGCGAAGCCGAGCGGGCGGTACTGGCGGCGACAGACGAGACGTTGCGTGACGGCACCATCTCGGATGAAACCTGGGCTGAGTGTCAGCGCGCGTTGCACGGGGACCCGGCCGTCCTCGTCGAACTCGTCGCCGCGATCGGGAATTGGAGATTGTTCTCAGCGCTGCTGCGGTCCTTGCACGTGCCGCTAGAAGACGGCCTCGAAGGATGGCCCCCTGACGGAGTTCGACCCTCCGTTGACTGAAGGGTGATCGGCTCGCCATGTCGACTCCGTGCTATGACTCTGCCCCTAGCACCTGTTGGTCGGGATCTGACGATGTCGAACGGTCGGGCGGTTGCATCTGCAGACGGCGATTCCACCACCGAGGATTGCGCCGGGCCTGAAGACTGAGCCGACGGAATTCCATCCGCTGCAGTCGAAGGAGAACTGGAACACCCAGCAGCGGGACGATCGCACCACGGACCGCACCTCGGCGACCATTCTCCAGCAATCCGGCTACAGCACTGAGCCCCGAAATGTAAAGAATACCGTTGTAAGGCACCAGGATTGGGCCGCATAGTCCTTCGCACTCGGACAGGCTTGGCACACCAAATCTCCAGCGCTTCGGCCAGTGTATGAAGTGAGCCAACACGGTCGTCAGGAACAGGCCGTTCACAACACCGAGGACAGCCTCGTGACGCTTATCGGCACGTTCCGCCATGCGAAGTACTACTGCGGTGCTCATGCCCCAACCCGTCGCTGCCGGCACCGGACCAATCACCGACGCGAACGGCATCGCAACTCCGGACAGCAATTCGTAGAAGACATGCGCGCTCGCTGACACGGCGCCAACTTGTGTGCAGATTTGCCGGGACGTCTTCGGACGCTGACGGGACGGCGGTAATGGCCCTTCCGCCCGCATCAGCGGAATGCCTGAACGCGCGATGCGGCCACGGCGCAACGCACTTCTTCGTGAAGAGGTCGTTCCATATGGCGGCTTTCACCACAAAAGTACTTGTCGACCTACACGTTACTCCGTAGCTGTTGGCCGCCATCGGCGTCGAAGAGTTCCTTGGTCCAACGTTCGAGGATTTCTGCGCTATCCCAGTCGTCGGGATGGAACCCGGCGTGGGTGTAGGAACGGAAGCGCTCAATCGCTGCTCGGCTGAACAGCGGGTTATGACGGAAGGCTCGAAGGCTGCGCAGCAACCGCACCGGGTTGTAGGCGGCACGATCGCCGGCCAGAGAGCGGGTGGTCTGGATGACCAACTCGGTGAACAATAGGAGACTGGCGATCCGCATTCCCCAGACCCTGGTGCGTTCGCTTCCACCGACCGTCTCGTAGACATCGAAAGCGACGGCCTTGTGCTCGCATTCCTCCAGTGCGTGCCAAAGCAGAATCGGCCGCACCTCGGTGTAGCCGATCAGTTCTTGAGCTTCGTCGCTGGTGAGAATGATCTCGGCGAATGTCGCCGTGTAGTGCTCGAGGGCTGCCGTCACAGCCAGGCGCATCTTGGGAGAAAAACGCTTCTCGAGTCGGCCAACCAACTTCTTGATATGCCGATCGATCCCCTCGGTGGGATAGCCCATCGCTTGAAGGCGATCGTTGAGCAGCCGATGCTGGTGCCGGTGGGTGGCCTCTTGAGCGATGAATCCCTTGACCGCCTCCTTCAGGTCAGCGTCGCTGATGTGGTCCCGGTACTCGCGGACTGACCGGATGAAGAAGTCTTCGCCTTCGGGGAACGTGGCCGACAAGGTGGACACAAAGTGGCTCATCACCAAGTCGCCATCGACGAAGTGCTGCCGACTGGTCTCAGCAGGCATGTCGAATCGGACACGGCGGGGCTTCGGGACGACCCGCGTGGTGGGCCGTGTGGACGAATCGTCGCTCATGTTGTTCTCCTGTTGTCATGGGCACTGATGATCTGACTTTACGCCTAGTCAGAATTAGATGGCAAGCTATGCGTTGTGCGATCGGTGCGGGTGTACAGCGGGATGTCCGCCGAGGAGCGTCACCGGAACAGGCGCACGCGTCTCATCGAGGCCGCGATGGAGTTGATCGGCACGCACGGCGTTGCCGCCGCCACGGTGACTGCCGTATGCGCTGAGTCCGGCGTGACGTCACGCTACTTCTATCAGCATTTCCCTGACAGAGACGCCCTCTTGCGAGCTGTCTACCAGCAGCTCTACGCAACCTTCCAGGAGGTGATAGTTGACGCGATCCCCGATGCCGGCGCCCCACGCGAGGTGCTCGCGTACGCGCCGATCCGCGGGCTGGTCAGCATGATCAACAATGATCCTCGACTGGGTCGGATCTTGTTCGTGGAATCTGCAACGGAGCCGCTGCTTCGGGAGTTACGCAGCGACATGATGACCGGTTTCACCGACCTCGTATTGCGTGAGGCCAGACTTCACCTTGACATCGCCGACTCCGCAGTGGGCGTTGCCCATTTGGCCTCGACATTGGGTGTGGGTGGGTTATTCGAAGTCTTGCGCCGCTGGCTCGACGGAGAACTCGAGTTCACCACCGATGAACTCGTTCAGCACTGCGCAGGTTTCCTGGGCAGCCTCGGCAGCTATGTGCTGCTGCAGAACGCAGTCGAGTCGGCCACGACCAAAGCCAAACCTCAGAGTTAGCTTCTGGCGCCTCCCGGCCGCGCTTCGCGAATGTCGAGGTGCCTCCGCTTGCTTCATTCCGGACTGAACACATGAACGCCGCTGTACAACATTAGAGGCCAGCGTCGTCGACCAAATAACGTTCGGCGAGCGTCTCGGCAAGCCGACTCGTGTGCTCCACGATCTCCCCCTGGATGACGTCAAGCAAACCTGCATGCCATGCGGTGATCAATTCGACGAAGCCACCAACGGCCACCAGTGTGTCCATCCGAAGGGCGGTTTCATCGGCTTCCGGCCTCAGGTGTGGCTCACTGGCTGCGATCACCAGGTGTGTCGCCTCCTGCAGTGCGACAGCGCGCCGATCCTGAAGCGGGGAACTGCCCACGTGTTGAGCCAGTAGAATCTTCGCCCTGCCCGGATCCTCTGCAATCCGGTCGACCACCGCGGCGATGGTCACGCGGATGGTCTCCATCGGCGGCTGCCCGATGCGTTCTGCGAGCGTCGCAGAAACCTCACCGAGCATCTCGTTGCGCACGCCGTCCCATGCAGCGACAAGTAACTCGTCGCGGGTCTTGAAGTCTTCGTAGAAGTAACGGTCGTTCAGGCCGGTTTTGGCGCACACTCCTCTCATCGTGACTGCTGCCCAACCGCTTTCACTCCAGATTTCCGTCGCGGCATCAATGAGGCGCTGACGGCGCTCCGCCCGGCGTTCAGCACCGGTACGCCCGCCCCATCTCTTCGACCGCGTCCGCACATGTCCATCTTGGCAAACCACAGTAGGTCGCAACACTTTGGTAGCATCCGCCCCCAATGGGGGCGCGTGCCACCATAGGACTCCGCGGAGGGCAGCGATTGACGATCAGAACGCTCAAACTTCGAGTTCTCAGAGACGTGGCAGCGGCTGTCGTCATTCCCGCCCCCAGCAGTGATCGTGCGGCACTGGCGACGGTGGCGGTAGGAGGCGCCCTGCACGCCGTGCAGGTATTCGCGGCCGACTGGCCCGCCGCAATCCCGTAGGGAGTCGACTCATGACGCTCTTGAGCGAGGCCCCCACCGGTCGCCGTCACCACTTGCACTACGTGCGGTAGCGTACCGATACCGGCAGTATCGCTACCAGTGGAGGCCAAGTGACCGACGGCAGTGCAGATGCCCCAAGCCAGGCCAAGCGGCCTGGTCGGCGCGCCAACGGATCCACCGATCCGGCCGACACTCGCGAGTACAGCGAACGGTTGGCGACCCTGGCCCGGTTCACCCTCCGACACAAAGCGCTCGTCATCGGGGTATGGCTAGGCGCCGCGGTGGTTCTCGCGCTGCTGTTCCCACAGCTGGAAACCGTGGTGCGCCAACAGTCGGTGGACCTCATTCCTCGCGACGCCCCGTCCTTGCAGACGGTTGACCGCATGAGCGCCGCGTTCGGCGAAGAAGGCTCGAAAACCATGGTGTTCGTCGCCATGGAAGACCCCACTGGCTTGACTCCAACTGCACGGCAGCGCTACGGCGAACTCGTGCGCCGGTTGCAGGCCGAGGGCGACCACGTCCTGCTGGTGCAGGACCTGCTGGCCGATCCGATTACCGAAGCTCAGGCAGTCAGCGCCGACCGCAAAGCCTGGTATCTGCCCGTCGGTGTCACCGGCACCCTCGGAGACCCCACGGCAGCCGAATCCTTGAACGCGGTGCGCGACATCGCCGCGGAGGTGTTCACCGGATCGACCACGACCGTCCAAGTGACGGGACCACCGGCGACCTTCAGCGACATGATCGCCTCCGCCGAGCACGACCTGCTGTTGATCTCGATCGCTACCGCCGGCGTGATCGCCCTGATCTTGCTGATCGTCTACCGGTCAGTGTTCACCGCGCTGTTGCCACTGCTGGTAATCGGGTTGAGCCTGGCGGTTGGGCGCGGCGTGCTATCCGCCCTCGGCGAGATGGGCATGCCGGTCTCCCAGTTCACCGTCGCATTCATGACGGCGATCCTGCTCGGCGCCGGAACTGATTACACAGTTTTTCTGATCAGCCGGTACCACGAGCAGCGCCGCGCCCAAGTACCCGCCGATCAGGCGATCATCCACGCCACCGCCAGCATCGGGCGCGTCATCCTGGCGTCCGCCGCCACCGTGGCACTCGCGTTCTTGGCCATGGTCTTCGCGCGGCTCAGCGTCTTCGCCGCCCTGGGCCCCGCGTGCGCCATCGCCGTGCTGTTCGGATTTCTGGCGACCGTCACCCTGCTGCCACCCGTGCTGTCGCTAGCCGCCAAACGCGGCATCGGTGAACCCAAATCCGATCGCACCCGCCGCTACTGGAACAGCGTCGCCGTCGCCGTGGTCCGCCGTCCGGTGCCACTGCTGATCGTCAGCCTGGCCATCCTGCTCGCCCTATCGGCAGCCGCTGCGACCATCAAAATCAGCTACGACGACCGCAAGGGACAACCAGACACCACGGCCAGCAACCAGGGCTACCAACTTCTGGACCGCCACTTCCGCAAGGACGTCGTCATCAGCGAGTTCCTCGTCGTAGAGAACCCGACCGACATGCGGACCGGGAGGGGGCTGGCCGATCTCGACGAGATGGCCTCTCGCGTCTCCCAGATCCCCGGCGTCACCAGGGTGTCCGGAGTCACCCGCCCCACCGGGGAGCGCCTCGACCAAGCAGAACTGGCCTGGCAGAACGGCCAGATCGGCGACAAAATGGCCGGCGCGGTCGCCGAGGGCAACTCACGCAAAGACGACCTCGCCAAACTCACAGGCGGCGCCGACCAGCTCGCCGACGGCCTCGCCCAACTCGATGGCACGGTGCGCACCGCCCTCGCGCCACTGGCCGGAATCCTCACCCAAGCTCAATCCGCGGGAACTCAGGTCAACCAGTTCCGCCCGCTGCTGCAACAACTTTCCGCCACCGCCCCCGCCGTCGACCAAGCCATCCAATCCGGCCCAGGACTGCGACCGCTGGCCAACCAGGCGCAGAACGCGATCACCCAGCTCGATCCACTCGTGGGCGCGCTCAACACCTCACCGTGGTGTGCCGCCACCCCGCAGTGCGCCCAAATTCGTGACCAGGTGAAGATTTTGGTCAGCCTGCGCGACAGCGGATTCTTCGACCAGATCGCCGACCTCGGGGACCGCTACGATCCCGCGACCAATGCCACCGTTGGTGGCACCCTCGCCAACGTCCAGAACGCAGTCGCCTCGCTGGACAAGGCATTCGGAGCCCTGGGTGATCCCGACGACCTGGCCACCAACCTCCGCCGACTACAGGAGGGAATCGGACAGCTGGCCTCCGGCGCTCAAGCACTCGCGACCGGTGTCCGCACCCTCGCCGACAGCAACATCGAAATGCTGTCCGGTATGAGCCAGATCGCCACCCAACTACAGAATTCCTCACGCGCAGCGGCGGACTCCGACTCCTCGAGCGGTTTCTACTTGCCCGCTAATGCATTCGAGAACCGGCAATTCACCGATGTTGCCAAGCAATTCCTCTCACCGGACGGCAAGACCGCGCGGTTCATGATCGAAAGCAGCCACGACCCTTACAGCGTCGAAGCCATGGAGCTCGCCAGCCGCATCACCGACACCGCCAACACCGCACGACCCAACACGTCGCTCGCCGACGCCACCGTATCCGTCGCCGGCTTCCCCGCCGTCAACTCCGATATCCAACGATTCCTATGGGCCGACTTCGCACAACTGGCCGTCGCCACCATAATCATCGTCGGCGTCATCCTGGTCCTACTGCTGCGCGCACTCCTGGCGCCGCTCTACCTCTTAGGCACCGTCGTGCTCAACTACCTCGCCTCGCTCGGCATCGGCGTTGTGGTATTCCAATGGGGACTGGGCTACGAAATCGCTTGGCCCGTACCATTACTGGCATTCATCATCCTCGTCGCCGTCGGCGCCGACTACAACATGCTGCTCGTCTCACGGCTCCGCGAAGAATCCGGGACCAACATCCGCGTCGGCGTCCTGCGCACCGTGGCAAACACCGGAGCCGTCATCACCTCAGCTGGTCTGATATTCGCCGCCAGCATGTTCGGCCTCATGGTCGGCTCAGTCGCCATCATGATCCAAGCCGGCCTCATCATCGGCTTCGGATTGCTGCTCGATACCTTCCTCGTGCGCACCCTCACCGTGCCCGCCATCGCCACACTTCTACGCGAAGCCAGCTGGTGGCCTTCCAAAGCAACGCGGACCCCAGTAGCTGACACCGCCACGCAGAAATAAGGAGCAACGCACTACTAGTGGAAGCGAGGAATGCGAGGAACGCGAGGTCCATTCGCAGACGTGATCTTTGGTTGCGGATCCGTCGTGATCTGGTGTTGCAAGCCCGTCGAGTAAGCGTCCAAACTGACATCCTGATTTCAAGGTTCCCGCTCTCGGTAAATCAAAGGCGGCCTTGACCACCAAGGTGTCTCAGTCCGCAGGCAGTCCGCAGTAGATTTTCGCGACTCCTGCGCGCGCCAACCCACCCAATGCAGCTGAGCTGGGAAAACTTACGCGGGCCAACGTACCCAACGTCATCAAAACCCCAGGTGGCGTGGTTCGGGACGAAGAGGTCGTGGGTTCGAATCCCGCCACCCCGACAGTGAAGAACCCGCTCTGAACTGGTCAAACAGGACAGGGCGGGTTCTTTCGTTTCTGGGCCCACATCCCGGGATCCCCGCGCCGGCGCCCGGTCAGATCGGCATCCGGTACCCGAAGTACTCGTGGTCCTCGTTGTAGCCGCCGTGGCCCCAGCCGACGTCGTCGATGGACGCCACGAACTCGATCGACTCGATCCACTTCACCATCTTGAAACCGAGCTCCAGCTCGTTGCGCAGCCGCAGCGGCGCGCCGTGCACCTCGCTGAGCGGGGCGCCGTTCATCTCGTAGGCCAGCAGCGTGGTCGGCTCGCGCATGTGCGCGATGCGGTGGCAGGCGTAGTAGCGGCCGGTGTCGGGTTCGGCGCCGTCGGCGAACGAGGTGAACACCACCCAGCGCGCCGTCGGCAACGGCCGCACGATGTCCAGCACGTCGGCCATCGCCACCCCGCCCCACTTGGCGATGCCCGACCAGCCCTGGATGCAGTAGTGGCCGGTGACCTGCTCGTGCTTGGGCAGTGCCAGCAGTTCCCGGTAGGACAGCTGCACCGGGTGGGCGACCAGGCCGCCGACCGTCAGCCGGTAGTCGGCCCAGCCGCCGGCCCGCAGCCTGCGGTAGTGCGGGCTGTCCGGCAGCCGGCCGTTGGACCAGTGGTAGGGCGTGATGTCGCGCTCCCGGTAGGTCGCCCGCGGGTGGATCCGCTCCATCCACTCCTTGATCGGGCCGACGACGGCGCGGCCGGTGCGCTGCACCAGCCGCGGGTAGCGCACGGTCAGCGGGGTGGCCAGCAGCCACAGCAGCGCCACCGTGCAGATCCCGGCCACCGCCAGCATCACCGCCCGGTACTCCTGGGTGTCGGTGCCCAGCACGATGTGGTTGAGGTTGCCGACCACCCCGGTGCACAGCACCATCGTCACGTGGCCGGCGACGAAGGCCACCATCCACACCAGCACCCCGAAGTGCACGCTGCGCGCCACCTGCCGGTTCAACGGCCCGCGGGCGGTGCCGAACCGGGCGGCGACGGCCGGGGCCTGCAGCAGCCCGGTGATCAGCGCCAGCGGGGCCGCGATGAACACCGTGCTGAAGTAGCCCAGCAATTGCAGCCCGTTGTAGTTGGTGAACCCGGCGTTGACCGGGAATTGCAGCGACGCGTACTGCACCAGCGTCGAGGCCGCGTTCGGCAGCACGGTCCAGGACTGCGGGACGATGCGCTGCCACTGGCCGGTGGCGAACAGCAGCACGTAGAACACCGCGCCGTTGAGCAGCCACAGCAGGTCGAAGGTGAAATGCCACCATCGGGCCAGGCCGATGGAATGCCGGAATCCCGGGACGCCCAGCCAGCCCGGCAGCGCGACGGCGTCGTCCTTGGACGTCCACACCCGCGCCGGGTCGGTCTTGTCCATCCGGTCCGCGGGCACCGGCCCGCGCAGCCGCAGCCATTCGGTGCCCGGGCGGCAGCCGGCGTTCAGATACAGCCGGGGATGGTCGGCCAGGATCTGCAGCCCGGAGCGGACGATGAACATCAGCAGCACCCCGTTGAAGAAGTGCTGCCAGCGCAGCCAGGCCGGGAAGCCGGTCGTCACCGCGGGCGCGTAGCTGGTCGAGGTGCCGGGATAGCGGCGGATGAAGTCCTGCATCCAGGCGTAGTCGCGCAGCTGCCGGGCGACCAGCACCAGCACCAGCAGCCCGATCACCGCGGCCACGACCAGCCACAGCGCGCCGAACCAGCGCCGCCGCAGCCGCAGCGCCGGCAGCCGGGCCGGCACCTGCGCGATGCCGCCGCCGAAGCTGCCCAGATCAATCCGGCCCCGGGCCTCCGGCGGCCGGCGATCCGGCCGTCGCGGCGGGGCCCCCGCGCCGTCGCCGACCGTGACGGGCCGTTCATCCAGAAACATCTCGTCAGCTTTCGCACTACCCCCGGGGGACTGGCCGGCTGGTACCGGCCGATCAACCACGATGCTGCGCGCCGATCATTTGCTGGATCTGAGAGGGCGCGCAGATTTCGGGATGAACGACCACCGAGCGCGGTCTCGTATGATCCGGGGCGTGCTGCGCTACGCGATTCCCGGGTTCACGCTGATCGCCGTGCTGGTCATGCTCACCGCCGCGGTGCTGCAATCCAACCTGCTGTGGATCGTCATCAACATCGGGCTGGTGCTCTACTGCATCGTCTGGATCGGCTGGGAGCGCCGCCGCGGTCCGCGGGAGTAACCGGCGGCGGGGCGACGCGGGGTTGTCACACCCGTCGGGCACCATATTGGCCATGCCCACCGGAGATGACGACGCCCGCCGCAAGGCCCGCGGCGCGTTCTTCACCCCGGAACCGGTGGCCCGCTTCCTGTTTGACTGGGCGGTGCGCCGCCCCGGCGACGACGTGCTGGAGCCGTCCTGCGGGGAGGCGGTGTTCCTGCACCAGGCCCGGCCCGGGCACACCGGCCGGCTGACCGGGGTGGAGATCCATCCGGCCTCGGCCCGACGGGCCCAGCGCGGCCTGCGCGACGCCGGCATAACGGCCACCGTGGTCGCCCGGGACTTCTTCTGCCACAACGAATTCGGCGACTACGACGCGGTCGTCGGCAACCCGCCGTATATCCGCTACCAGGACTTCACCGGGGAGGCTCGGGCGCGGTCCCGCGAGGCCGCGCTGCGCGCCGGGGTGGCGCTGCCCCGGCTGGCG
Organism: Mycolicibacterium fallax; assembly: GCF_010726955.1. Classification (NCBI taxonomy): domain Bacteria; kingdom Bacillati; phylum Actinomycetota; class Actinomycetes; order Mycobacteriales; family Mycobacteriaceae; genus Mycobacterium; species Mycolicibacterium fallax. The sequence continues at coordinate 3,146,296 of NZ_AP022603.1, read as the reverse complement.
TCGTCGTGGGCGGCGTTCACCGTGCACGCCGCCGGGCAGCTGCGGCCGGGCGGGCGGTTGGCGCTGGTGCTGCCAGCCGAGCTGCTCAGCGTCAACTACGCCGCCGGGGTGCGGCAGTTTCTGATGGACAACTTCGCCGCGGTCGGCCTGGTGCTGTTCCAGGAGCGGGTGTTCCCCGGCGTGTTGGAGGAGGTCGTGCTGCTGCTGGCCGACGGCTACACCCCCGCCGGCCCCGGCGCCGGACACATGGACCTGTGGCAGGTGCGCGACGCCGACGGCCTGACCGGGCTCAGCGACGCGCGGCGCTGGACCCCGCCGGCCGGCGGCGCGAAGTGGTCGGGCGGGCTGATGTCGGCGGCCGGGCAGGCGGCGTTCGACGACGCGGTGGGCGCCGGGTTCGCGCCGCTGCAGCACTGGGGCGAGACCACCCTGGGCATGGTCACCGGCAACAACCGGTTCTTCGCGCTGTCCCCGGACCGCGTCGACGCGCTCGGGCTGGCCGACGACGACGTCGTCGCGCTGTCCCCGCCGGGCTCCCGGCACCTGCGCGGACTGTCGCTGACCGCGGGAACGTGGCGCGAGCTCGGCGACGGCGGCGCGGCCGGCTACCTGTTCCGGCCCGCCGGGGAGCCGTCGGCGGCGGCGCGGTCGTACATCCGGGCCGGGGAGAACCTCGACGTGCACCGGGCCTACAAGTGCCGGGTCCGCAGCCCGTGGTGGCGGGTGCCCTACCTGCGCCCGGCCGACCTGTTCCTGACCTACATGAACGCCGACACCCCCCGGCTGACCAGCAACCGGGCGCGGGCCCATCACCTCAACTCGGTGCACGGGGTGTATTTGCGCGACGAGCTGCGCGCCGACGGGATAGACCTGCTGCCGCTGGCCGCGCTGAACTCGGTCACCCTGCTGGGCGCCGAGACCGCCGGCCGGGCCTACGGCGGCGGGCTGCTCAAGATCGAGCCGCGGGAGGCCGATCACCTGCCGGTTCCGGGCCCGGAGTTGGTGCGCGCGCACGCCGCCGGGCTGCGTCGGGTGCGCCCCGGGGTCGCCGCGCGGCTGCGGGCCGGCCGGCTACTGGAGGCCGTCGCCGTCGTCGACGAGGTGCTGCTGGCGGCGGTGCCGGCGGGGCAGCTGGCGGCCATCCGCGCCGACCACGCCGACCTGACCGCCCGCCGGGTGGCACGCGGGCGGTCCCGTGGCGGCTAGACCGAGCGCCAAGGCGGCGGCCTGGCCGCTGTTCGACGCCATCGTGGCCCGCGCGACGTTGCGGGAGGTCAACCCGTGGCAGCCCGACGGCGGCTTCGCCCCCGACTACCCGACGCTGGCCCGGCTGCTGGCGGTCCCGCTCCGGCTCGGCGCCGAATCCCGCTCCGGGGTGCCCGCGCTGGCCGTCGACGTCTGGGTGGCCCACGAGCTGCGCCGCGCCGGCCTGGACCCCGATGCGGTGTGGCCGCGCGCCGAACCGCCCCGGGTGGTGGACCGCGACGTGCTGGCGTTCATCCGCGCCATCCCCAAGGGGATGGGCCGCGACGAGCTGCTGGCCCGGCTGCGCGACGGCAGCGGCGGGGTCGGCACGGCGTCGGCGAGCATCGCCGGGAAGAACTACCTCAAGCAGGTCGACGTGATCGTGTCGAGCTGGCAGACCGGCCCCGAGCTGCTGATCTCGACCAAGCGGATGGACTCGTCGTTCGGCAAGAACGCCGCCAACCGTGTGGAGGAGTCCTACGGCGACGCCAAGAACCTGGCGCTGCGGCACCCGCTGGCCGCGCTCGGCTTCGTCTACGCGCTGCGCTCGACGGCCTACACCGAGGAACGCCGGCAGTTCGACTGGATCACCGACCTGCTGGTCAAGCTCGGCCGCGAGGACGACGCCTACGATGCCTGCGCGCTGATCGTCCCGGAGTGGGACGACGACGCGCCGGAGGCCACCGCTGTTCCCGAGGTCCCCCAGGCTCCCGACGCCGAGCCCGACGGCTGGGGCTCGGGCGGGCTGTTCGACCTGCCGGAGATCGAGGACGTGCACGCCGCGCACGCCGTCGACGTCGACGCCGAGCTGGCCGCGCTGCCGGTGGTGACGCTGCGCCACGACCTGGTGCCCGCCGAACTGGACCCGGCCCGGTTCTTCCGGCGGATGCTGGAGATCATGCTGGACAACTCCAGCGTGCTGCAGCACGAGGCCGCCCGGGCCAGGCGCGCCGCGCACTGACCCCTCCCGCACCCGTATTGCGGCCCCCTGCGGCCCCTGTCTTCTGCGCCCGCCCCCCCTTGTGGGCCCCCTTCTGCGCCCGCCCCCCTTGTGGGGCCCCCTTCTGTGCCCAGCGCGCAATTGCGTACACGACACACCGGTGACGGCGTACAGAAGTGCGCGCTGGCCGAACCACCCCGCGCCCAGCGCGCAATTGCGTACACGACACACCGGTGACGGCGTACCAGGGTGAGCGCTGGGCGCAGAAAGGGCGGCGGGCCCCGGGAGGGGACGGCGGCATAGTGACCCACGCCACCGTCATAATGGGGTATTACTGTCCCATTTTAGCAACGTTGTGCTACTTTTCGATACGTGAACTTTCCGGAGACCGGTGCCCGTGGGCGGACCAGGCGGGCGATCCTCGACGCCGCGATGTCCGCACTGTCGGCAGATCCGGCCGCTCCGCTGGCCGACATCGCCGCCGCCGCGCACGTCGGCCGCAGCACCCTGCACCGCTACTTCCCGGAGCGCGCGGACCTGATCCGCGCACTCGCGGTGCACGTGCACGCGATCAGCACCGCCGCCGTCGACGCCGCCGATCCGACCAACGGCCCGCCGGTCGCCGCACTGCGCCGGGTGGTGGAGTCCCAGCTCGACCTGGGCCCGGTCGTGTCGCACATCTACGGCGACCCGCTGGTGCTGTCGGACGCCGAGCTGATGACCCACCTCGACACCGGTGACGACGCCATCATCGAGGCCCTGCACCGGGCCGCCGAGGGCCGCACCAAGGTCCCGTCGGGCTGGGCGCGACGAGTCTTCTGGGCTCTGCTGGAAGCCGGTTTCGAGGCCGCCCGCCAGGACGGCACCCCGCGTCATGAGGTGGTCGACGCCATCATGACGACCCTCACGGAGGGCCTCATCAACCCCACCTAGCTCGACCCCGCCCCACTCAAACCACCCAGCGCCCGTTGCGGCCCGATCAGCTTTTTCAAGCGCACCACCCGGCGCGCCCGTTCAGAGGATTTCTGTATGTCCCCCCGCCTCGACTCCGTGGCGACCAGCTCAACCCCCACCACAACCCCCGCCAGAGCCTGGCTGGCCCTGGCGGTGCTGATGCTGCCGGTGCTGTTGATCGCCATCGACAACACCGTGCTGGCGTTCGCGCTGCCGCTGATCGCCGAGGACTTCCGGCCGTCGGCGACCACCCAGCTGTGGATCGTCGACGCCTACTCGCTGGTGCTGGCCGCGCTGCTGGTGCCGATGGGCGCCCTCGGCGACCGCGTCGGCCGCCGCCGGTTGCTGCTGATCGGCGCGACCGGCTTCGCCGCGGTCTCGGCCGCCGCCGCGTTCGCCCCCACCGCGGGCGCGCTGGTCGGCGCCCGGGCCCTGCTCGGGGTATTCGGCGCGATGCTGATGCCCGCCACGCTGTCGCTGATCCGCAACATCTTCACCGACGACTCCGCCCGCCGGTTGGCGATCGCCATCTGGGCGTCCTGCTTCACCGCGGGTGCGGCACTGGGTCCGATCACCGGCGGCGCCCTGCTGGAGCATTTCCACTGGGGTGCGGTGTTCCTGGTGGCGGTGCCGATCCTGCTGCCGCTGCTGCTGCTGGCGCCGCGGCTGGTGCCCGAATCCCGCGACCCGAACCCGGGCCCGCTGGACCCGATCAGCATCGCCCTGGCGCTGCTGGCCATGGCCCCATCCGTCTGGGCGATCAAATCAGTTGCCCACGAAGGGTTTACCGGCATCGCACTGGCCGCCTTCGGACTCGGTGTGGTCGCCACGACGCTGTTCGTCTGGCGGCAGAACCGCAGTGAGACCCCGATGCTGGAGATGCGACTGTTCCGCTACGCCCCGTTCAGTTCGTCGGTGCTGGCCAACTTCCTGTCGGTGGTCGGGCTGATCGGGTTGCTGTTCTTCCTCGCCCAGCACCTGCAGTTGGTGCTCGGTCTGCCGCCGCTGATGGCCGGACTGGTCACGCTGCCGGGCGCGGTGTGCTCGGTGATCGGCGGCCTCGCGGTGGTCCGGCTGGCCCAGCGGTATGCCCCGCACAGCCTGATCGTCATCGGATTACTTCTGGTGGCAGCGGGTTTCGCGCTGGTCCTGCTGTTCCGAAACGACCTGACGGTGGCCGCGGTGATCGCGTCGCTGGTCACCCTGGAGATCGGCGTCGGGATTTCCCAGACGGTGTCCAACGACACCATCGTCGCCGCGGTACCACCGGCCAAGGCCGGGGCCGCCGCCGCGGTGTCGGAGACCGCCTACGAGCTGGGCGCGGTGATCGGCACCGCCACCCTGGGCACCGTGCTGACCGCGTCGTACCGCTCGAACATCGAACTGCCGCACGGACTTTCCGAGCCGGCGGCCGCCCAGGCGGGCGAGAGCATCGGCGGCGCGACGGCCGTCGCGAACGAGGTGCCACCGGAAATGGCTGCCCGACTGCTGGACTCGGCACGCACCGCGTTCGACTCGGGTATCGCCCCGATGGCCGGCATCGCGATCGCGCTCACGCTGATCGCCGTCGCGGTGGTGATCCGGGCGTTCCGGGGCCGTCCTACAGTCGGTCCTTGATCGCGGCGGACAGTCGGGCGCCGTCGGCCTTGTCGCCGGCGATCTCCTTGGCGATCGCCATCACCCGGCCCATGTTGCGCGGGCCCGGCCGCTCGCCGATCTCCTCGGCGACATTGGCGATCGCGGTGTTGACGATGCTGGCGATCTCGTCGGCGGACAGCGGCGAGGGCAGATACTCCTCGATGACGCTGGCCTCGGCGCGCTCGGTGGCGGCCAGTTCGCCGCGGCCGTTGGTGATGTAGATCTGCGCCGCCTCGCCGCGCTTGCGGGCCTCGCGGGCCAGCACCCGCAGCACGTCGGAATCGTCCAGCTCGATGGGTTCCTTGCCCGAGGTCTCCTCGGCCTGCAGGGCCGCCAGCAGCATCCGCAAGGTCGCGACGCGGAGCTTGTCCTGAGCCTTCATCGCCGCGGTCAGATCCGACCGCAACCGGTCCTTGAGTTCGCTCATGAGAGCACCGTACGCGGTCACCGGCGGGCGGTCGCCGAACCCGCGGATGCGCCGCCGATCCGGCGGCCGCACGGGGTGCCGCGTTGTCAAGAACCGCAGCCACCGACAGGATAGGGGGCATGCTCAGCATCGACCGGATCCGGCTCCGGTGACCACACCACCGGACCACCCGCTGCCGGGTCCCCCGGGTCCGGTCGATCCGGCCACCGGGCCCGCGCCGGGATACGACGGCCCCCCGGTCCCGCCGACCGATCCTGCCGGAGCAGCACACGATGCCGCCGGCCCGCCGCCGGGATACGACGCGCCCCCGGGGTACAGCGCCCCCGGGCCCACCGCTCCCGCCGGCCCGCCCCCCGCGTACAACGCCCCCGGGTACACCGCCCCCGCCGGCCCGCCCCCCGGCTATGGCCTGCCGCCTCAGAGCCCGCCGCCCGGGTACCCCGCGGGCCCACCTCCCCAGGGCCCGCCGCCTGGGTACGGCCCGCCGCCGGGTTACCCCCAGGGTCCACCTCCCCAAGGTCCGCCCCCCGGCTACGGCCCTCCCCAAGGCCCGCCCCCCGGCTACGGTCCACCTCCCGGGTACCGCGGTGCACCGGGCCCGCTGCCCGGGTACGGCCGGACCGGCTACCCCGCGCCCGCCCCGCTGCCGACGTTCGTTCCCGAGGGCGTGCCGGGCATCATCCCGCTGCGGCCGCTGACCCTGTCGGAGCTGTACAACGGCGCGATCGGCTACATCCGGCGCAGCCCCAAGGCAACCCTGGGGCTCACCACCATCGTGATCGTCGGCACCCAGCTGCTCGCGCTGGTGCTGCAGCTGGGCCCGCTGGCGCTGCTCGGCAAACTCGATCTGCTCCAGGACCCCGACGTCGACCTGGTGGTCTCCTCGCTGCTGCAGGTCCCGGCCGCCCTGGCCGGACTGCTGGCCGGCGTCCTGCTCGGCGGCATGCTCACGGTGGTGATCGGGCGGGCGGTGTTCGGCTCGTCGATCACCATTGCCGAAGCCTGGGAACGCATCCGACCCCGGCTGCCCGCGCTGATCGGGCTGGCCGCGCTGGAGTTCTTCGGCGTGCTGCTGGTGCTGGCCGTCGTCATCGCCCTGATCACCGCGCTCGCGGCGGCAAACACCGTCGTCGCCGTGGCCGTCGGCCTGCCGCTGGCGCTCGCGGTGCTGGTCGGGCTGGGCTTCCTGTGGGTGCAACTGGCGTTCGCCCCGACCGCGATCGTGCTGGAGCGGCTGCCGGTCATGACGGCCATCCGGCGCTCGCTCACCCTGGTGCGCGGTGACTTCTGGCGGATCCTGGGCATCCTGGTGCTGACCGGAATCATCACCGGGATGATCGCCTCGGCGTTGGGCTTCCCGTTCACCTTCGCCGGCGGCCTCGTGACCACGATGGCCGACCAGCCCGGCCTGATGGTGCTGGGCGCGGTGCTGACCGCCGCCGGCGGGTCGATCGGCCAGATCGTCGCGTCGCCGTTCAGCGCCGGGGTCAGCGTGCTGCTCTACACCGACCGCCGGATGCGCGCCGAGGCGTTCGACCTGGTGCTGCGCACCGGCGCCGCCCAGCGGGCCCAACACCCGCAGATCGACCCGTCCGCCGACCCGACGGATCTGCTGTGGCTGACCCGGCGGTAGACATCGGCGCCGAGCAGGCCCGCGAGCTGGCCCGCCAGGAACTCGCCGACCCCCGCTACCCGCGCGCCACCCTGACCGACCGGCTCAACGAGTGGCTTTCCGACGTGCTGGATCGGATCGTGATGAAGGCCTCCGACGTGCCCGGCGGTTGGCTGACGATTCTGGTCCTGACGGTCTTGCTGGTGGTCGCGGTGGTGCTGACGGTCCGGCTGATCCGGCGCACCATGCACACCGAGGACGCCGCGGCGCCGCTCTACGCCGGCGCCGAGCTCAGCGCCGAGCAGCATCGCCGTCGCGCGGAGGACTGTGCGGCCCGCGGCGACTGGGCCGCGGCGATCCGGCACCGGCTGCGCGCGGTCGCCCGAGCGCTGGAGGAATCCGGGGTGCTCGCGCTGGTCCCGGGCCGCACCGCCTCCGAGCTGGCCGAGGCCGCGTCGGCGCCGTTCCCCGGCCTGTCCGGGGAATTCCATTCCGCGGCAGCGGTTTTCAACGACGTCACCTACGGCGAGCGGCCCGGTGACGAGGGCGGCTACCGGCTGGTCGCCGGCCTCGACGACCACCTGCTCGGCGCACCGGTCGGCGGGCCACCCGGGCCGGCGCCGGCCGAAGGCTGGTCGGCCATCCGATGACCGCACCGGCCAAACCCCGGCGCCGCCGCACCCGCACCTGGGTCACGGTGGGAATCGCGCTGCTGGCCATCCTCGGCGCCGCCGCGCTGACCGCCCTGCTGACTAGTCCGCGCAGCGGCGGATTGCTGGACGGCGACTCCACCTCCGCCGACGGGGCCCACGCGCTGGTCAGCCTGCTGCGCGAGCAGGGGGTGCAGGTGCACCTCGCCGGCACCGTCGCCGAAGCCGCCGACGCGGCCGGCCCCGACACCCTGCTGGTGGTCGCCCAGACCCGGTATCTGCCCGCCGCTGACCTGCTGGCAAGGCTGGCCGACGTCGACGCCGACCTGCTGCTGATCCAGCCGTCGAGCCCCACCCGCGAGCTGCTCGCCCCCGGCGTCCAGCGCGATCACCGGCCGGCCCGGACGCAGCCCAACTGCGAGCTGCGGGCCGCCCGGCAGGCCGGCACCATCGACCTGAGGTCGGCGACCACGTTCCGGGCGCTGGACGATCCGCGGGACTTCAGCTCCTGCTACGGCGGCGCGGTCGTCCGCTATCACGACGGCGACCGGGTCATCACGGTGGTCGGGGCCTCGGAGTTTCTGCAGAACGGCGCCCTGACCGACGCCGGAAACGCCGCGCTGGCAATGAATCTGGCCGGCGAGCAGCCCCGGCTGGTGTGGTACGCCCCGCAGCGGCCGGAGGACGATGGCGCCGGCTCGGCGACGGTGTTCCAGATGATCCCGCAGCGGGTGTACTGGATCGTCGGGCAGCTGATCGTGGTGGTGGCGCTGCTGGCGCTGTGGCAGGGCCGCCGGCTCGGGCCGCTGGTCGCCGAGCGGCTTCCGGTGGTGGTCCGGGCCTCGGAGACGGTGGAAGGCCGCGGCCGGCTCTACCGGTCACGACGGGCCCGGGACCGGGCCGCCGACGCGCTGCGCGCCGCCGCCCGCCAGCGCCTGCTACCGCGACTCGGGCTGACCCGAACTGCCGGCCCCGACCAGATCCTCGGCGCGCTGGCCGCGCAGACCGCAATGCCGCCCGGACACCTGGAACACCTGCTGTACGGTCCGGTTCCGTCCGGCGACGAGGACCTGCAGGCGCTCGCCCACGCACTCGACGACATCGAAAGAAAGGTCGCGCACCCGTGACGCACTTCTCCCCCGAGCAGACCCCGCAGCACCCGGCACCCCCGCAGGCACCCCCGCAGGCCGACCCCGGGCAGGCCGCCCGCGACGCGCTGCGCGCCCTGCGCGCCGAGATCGGCAAGGCCGTCGTCGGCCAGGACGCGGTGGTCAGCGGTCTCGTCGTCGCCCTGCTGTGCCGCGGGCACGTGCTGCTCGAGGGCGTGCCCGGGGTGGCCAAGACGCTGCTGGTGCGCACCCTGGCCGCCGCGCTGGACCTGGAGTTCAAGCGGGTGCAGTTCACCCCGGACCTGATGCCCGGCGACGTGACCGGCTCGCTGGTCTATGACGCCCGGACCGCCGCCTTCGAGTTCCGGCCCGGCCCGGTGTTCACCAACCTGCTGCTGGCCGACGAGATCAACCGCACCCCGCCCAAGACCCAGGCCGCACTGCTGGAGGCGATGGAGGAGCGCCAGGTCAGCGTCGACGGTGAGCCCAAGGCGCTGCCGGACCCATTCATCGTCGCGGCCACCCAGAACCCCATCGAGTACGAGGGCACCTATCAGCTGCCCGAGGCCCAACTCGACCGGTTCCTGCTGAAGCTGAACGTGCCGCTGCCGCCGCGGGATCAGGAGATCGCGATCCTGGGCCGGCACGCGCACGGCTTCGACCCGCGCGACCTGTCCGCGATTCGCGCGGTGGCCGGACCGGCCGAGCTGGCTGCCGGCCGCGCGGCGGTGGCCCGGGTCATGGTGGCCGACGAGATCCTCGGCTACATCGTCGAAATCGCCACCGCGACAAGGCATTCACCCGCCCTGAGCCTCGGCGTTTCGCCGCGCGGCACCACCGCGCTGCTGGGCACCGCGCGGGCCTGGGCCTGGCTGTCGGGGCGCAACTACGTCACCCCCGACGACGTGAAGGCGATGGCCAAACCGACCCTGCGGCACCGGATCGCGCTGCGGCCGGAGGCCGAGCTGGAGGGTGCGGTGCCCGACGCGGTGCTCGACGGGATCCTGGCCTCGGTGCCGGTGCCACGCTAGTGGTGCTCACCGCGCGGGCCGCGCTGCTCGCCCTGCTGGGGGTGGCACCCATCGCGGTGTCACCGTGGCCGGCGACGACCTTCGCGGTGCTGCTGGCGGCGCTGGGGTGCGCGATCCTGGCCGACCTGACCCTGGCCGCACACCCGGATGCGTTGTCCTACCGCCGATCCGGGCCGTCGTCGATCCGGCTGGGCCAGACCGCCGAGCTCACCCTCACGGTCCGCAACGACGGCCCGCGAACCGCCCGCGGGCTGATCCGCGACGCCTGGGCGCCCAGTGCGGTGGCCCGGCCCCGCGAGCACCGGCTGACCCTTGCCCCCGGCGCGTCGGAAACCCTGGTGACGCAACTGAATCCGGTGCGCCGCGGGGATCAGCACGCCGCGGCGGTGACCGCCCGCTGCCTCGGCCCGCTGGGGCTGGCCGGCCGGCAACGATCCCGCCCGGTGCCGGCCGAGCTTCGGGTGTTGCCGCCCTTCCTGTCTCGCAAGCACCTGCCGTCGCGGCTGGCCCGGCTGCGCCAGATCGACGGGTCCATCCCGGTACTGGTCCGCGGTGAGGGCACCGAATTCGATTCGCTGCGCGAGTATGTCGTCGGCGACGACGTCCGCTCCATCGACTGGCGGGCCTCGGCCCGGCGCAACGACGTGGTGGTGCGGACCTGGCGTCCGGAACGCGACCGGCGGGTGGTGCTGGTGCTCGACACCGGCCGCACCTCGGCCGGCCGGGTCGGGCTCGATCCGATCTCCAACTCGCCGGCCGCCGGCGGCTGGCCGCGACTGGACTGGTCGATGGACGCCGCGCTGCTGCTGGCCGCGCTGGCCGCCCGGGCCGGCGACCACGTCGATTTCCTGGCCCACGACCGGGAGACCCGGGCGGCGGTGTTCGGCGCCGGACGCACCGAGCTGCTGTCCCGGGTGGTCGACGCGATGGCCCCGCTGGAGCCGGCGCTGCTGGAAAGCGATGCGGCGGCCACGGTCTCGGCGGTGTTGCGCCGCACCCGGGGCCGGGCGCTGGTGGTGCTGCTGACCGAGCTGAACGCCTCCGCGCTGGAGGAGGGCCTGCTGCCGGTGCTGCCGCGGCTGTGCGCGCGGCATCAGGTGCTGATCGCCTCGGTGGCCGACCCCCGGGTGCAGGAACTGGCCGCCGGCCGGGCCGACGCCGCCGCGGTGTACGACGCCGCCGCGGCCGAGCGGGCCCGCAACGAGCGGCGCGGCATCGCCTCGCGGCTGCGGATGATGGGCGTCGAGGTCGTCGACGCGCCGCCGGAGGAGCTGGCCCCGGCGCTGGCCGACCGGTACCTGGGGATGAAGGCCGCCGGCCGGCTCTGAACCGCCCCTGCGTCAGCCCGTCGGAACCACGTCCGGCGCGTCGGCCAGGTCCCCGCTGTCCCCGGCCCGCTCGGCCCGCCGGCCGAAATGCCAGATGTAGCCGATGAACAACGCCTCCGCGGCGACGCCGATCGCGATGCGCATCGCCGTCGGCAACGGCGACGGGGTGACCAGCGCCTCCAGCAGGCCGGAGATGAACAGCATCACCACCAGCCCGGCGGCCACCGCCACCACCGCGCGGCCCTGCTCGGCGAGCACCTGAACGCGCGGCCGGTCGCCGGGGGCGATCACCGACCAGCCCAACCGCATCCCGACCGCGGCGGCCAGGAACACCGCCGACAGTTCCAGCAGACCGTGCGGAATCAGCAACCCGAGCATGAACGACGTCTTGCCCGCCCCGGCCATCAGCCCGGCCATCACCCCGAGGTTCGCCGCGTTGAGGAACAACACGTAGGGAATCGGCAGGCCCAGCAGCACCGAGAACGCCACGCAGATCACCGCCAGCCAGGCGTTGTTCGTCCACACCTGCAGCGCGAACAGCCCGGCCGGATGGTCGGAGTAGTAGCTCTCGAAGTCGTGGTCGACGATCTGGGCGATCTCGGCGGGGGTGCCGATGGCGGCCTGCACGTCAGGATTGTGCGAGACCCACACCGCGATCAGGATCGCCACCGCGAAGAACGCCGCCGTCGTGCCCAGCCACCAGTACCGGGCGCGGTAGGCCACCACCGGGAAGGACACCGTCCAGAACCGAACGAATTCGCGCCGCAGCGGGGCGTGCGCGCCGGTCACCGCGGCCCGGGCCCGCGCCACCAGCGTGGACAGCCGTCCCACCAGCGCCGAGTCCCCGGCCGAGCTGCGCACCATCGACAGGTGGGTGGAGACCCGCTGGTAGAGGTCGACGAGTTCGTCGGCCTCCGCCCCCGTCAGCCGGCGCCGGCGCCGGATCAGATCCTCCAGCCGGTCCCAGGTGTCGCGGTGGGCGAGCACGAAAGCGTCGACATCCACGCGTCCACCCTAATCGCGGGCGGCGCCGTCGTTTAGTACCGTTCGCGCTATGTCCGCGCCGCCCACCGGTTCCATCGTCACCGGCGACGCCGTGGTGCTCGACGTGCAGATCGCCCAGCTGCCGGTGCGCGCGGTCAGCGCGTTGATCGACATCGTGGTGATGGGGCTGGGTCTGATACTCGGCACCCTGCTGTGGGCGCTGACGCTGTCGCGGCTGGATCCGGCGTTCAGCGCCGCGGTGCTGATCATCTTCACCGCGCTGGTGATCGTCGGCTATCCGGTGATCTTCGAGACCGCGACCCGGGGCCGCAGCCTGGGCAAGCTGGCGATGGGCCTGCGGGTGGTGTCTGACGACGGCAGCCCGGAACGGTTCCGCCAGGCACTGTTTCGCGGGCTGGCCTCGATCGTGGAGATCTGGTCGCTGACCGGCAGCCCGGCGGTGATCACCAGCCTGCTGTCGGCCAAGGGCAAGCGGCTCGGCGACATCTTCGCCGGCACCATGGTGATCAGCGAACGCGGCCCGAAGCTGTCCCCGCCGCCGCCGATGCCGCCGCAGCTGGCCGGCTGGGCCTCATCGCTGCAGTTGTCCGGGCTGGGGCCCGAGCAGGCCGAGATGGCCCGGCAGTTCCTGTCCCGGGCGCCGAGCCTGCAGCCGTGGGTGCGCGAGGACATGGCGAACCGGATCGCCGCCGAGGTGGCCGCCCGGATCTCGCCGCCGCCTCCGCCGGGGACCCCGCCGCAGTATCTGCTGGCCGCGGTGCTGGCCGAGCGGCACCGTCGCGAACTCGCCCGGCTGCGCGTCACGCCCGTCGGCCCGGTCCCGACGGCCGGCCACCCCGGCCAGGCCTGGCCTCCGGCCCCGATGCCGGCGCCGATGCCCCCCGCTCCGATGCCGGCGCCCATGCCGCCGGCTCCGGCGCCGCAGTGGCAGCGGCCGGCGTCCGCCCGTCCGGCTCAGCCCGACCCGGGCGGGTTCACCCCGCCGGACTGATCGGCCGGCCGGGCCCGCTCCAGGGCAGCGGCCGCGACGGCGGTGGCGACCACCGTCACCAGCGCGCCGAGGATCAACGCCGACGGCTCGCCGGGAGCCAGCAGTCCGGTCTCGGTGCCCAGCGCGGCCGCGGCCACCGGCACGCCGAGCTGCGCCGAGGACAGCACCGCCAGCGCCGCCGGCTGCCGGGTCAGCGCCCCGACCAGGTGCGCCAGCACCGCGGCGCCGCCCAGCGCCAGCCCGAGCAGGATCAGCCGCGGATCCGCGCCCAGCTCGCGGACCTGCAGCGAGGCGCCCAGCCAGACGAAGAACAGCGGGCCGAAGAAGCCCTCGGTGATGCCGAACAGCTGGCGGCCCAGCCGGCGCGGTTGGCCCACCGCGGAGAGCACCAGCCCGAGGGCAAACCCGGCCAGCATGACCGAGACGTGCGTGCTGACCGCCAGAGCGGCCAGCGCGAACAGCAGGATCAGGCTGATCCGCAGTTCCAGGGCCAGCCGGCGGCGTTCGGAGTAGCGGTGCAGCCGCTTGCGCCTGCCGTTGTGGGCGAGGTGGCGCAGCAGGTAGTAGAGCAGCACCGCGCAGGCTCCGATGACCAGCGCGCCCAGCGCCGCGCGGCCGGCCCGCGGCGGGTCGATCACCAGCGGCAGCAACACGATTGAGGCGGTGTCGGCGATGGCGATCTGCGCCGTCACCGACAGCACCGCCGGTCCGCGGCCGGCGATGTTGTCGATCATCGGCAGCGCCAGCGCCGCGGAGGACGACGCGATCAGCACCGCGAACAGCGGCGTGTGCCCGGTGCCAAAGGCTGCGGTGATGACGACGGCCAGCGCCGTCGCGACCGCGCCGACCAGCACCGCGCGGGCCGCGGCGCCCGGCAGCGAGGAGCGCAGGGTGCCGTCCCGGATCGGGATGTGGGTGCCGACGACGAACATCACCAGCGCGAACCCGACGTCGGCGAGCAGCGCGAAGGTCGGGTCGGCGGGGTCGAGAATGCCCAGGCCGGTGCGGCCGACGGCCAGCCCGACGGCCAGTTCGCCGACCACCACCGGGATCCGCAGCCGCTTCGGTGCGGCCAGCAGCGGGCCGGCCAGCCCGATGAACGCGACCAGCGCCAGGGTGCCGAAGTCGAAGCCCGCCATCACCGGCCCGCCCGCAGAGTCACCCGCTAGAAATAGCACGCCGCGGCGTCGCAGCCCGCGAGGTTTGTCGCAATCAACGGTTGCGCAACGATACTTCTCGATATATCGTCGGAGTATCGAGAGCGCGTCGGCGCCTCCCTTCGAGAAATGAGAATCACGAATGAACACCCCCTGCAACCCCCCGGGCCGCCCGCTCGACGGGCCCGCCCCCTTCGGTTTCGGCCCCGGGCATGACCCGGCCGACCGGCACGCCCGCCACCAGCTGCGCCGCGAGATGCGCGAGCACCTGCGCGAACACCGCGGCGGAGGATTTGGTCCGGGCTTTGGTCCGGGCGGCGGCTTCGGTCCCGGCTTTGGTCCGGGCTTCGGTCCGGGTTTCGGCTTCGGCCCCGGCGGCGGTCGCGGACCGCACCGCGGGCATCGCGGCCGGCGCGGACCGGGCCGGCGCGGCGACGTCCGCGTCGCCATCCTGAGCCTGCTGGCCGAGCGTCCCATGCACGGCTACGAGATGATCCAGGAGATCGCCGGGCGCAGCAACGGGCTGTGGAAGCCCAGCCCCGGCTCGGTCTACCCGACCCTGTCGATGCTTGAGGACGAAGGCCTGATCGCTGCGGTCGAGGCGCACGGCAAGAGGAAGCTGTTCGCGCTGACCGACGACGGCCGGGCCGCCGCCGAGCAGATCGACGCCCCGCCGTGGACCGAGATCACCGAGGGCGCCGACCCCGATCAGGTGAATCTGCGCGACGCGCTCGGGCAGCTGTTCGGCGCGGTGGCGCAGTCCAGCCACGCGGCCAGCCCCGAACAGCAGCAGCGGATCCTCGACATCGTCAACTCCGCCCGCCGCGAGGTCTACCAGATCCTCGGTGAGAGCTGACCGACTCCCGTCCAGCGCTCACCTGTGCACACCCGCGACGGCGTGTCGCGGCCAAGGGTGAGCGCTCGCGGGGATTTGGGAGCCCGGCGCCGGGGAACTGGGGACCGGGGAACTGGGGAGCTGGTGGCCCGCGGGTTACGGCTCGACGTCCACCCAGTCCAGGGTGCGCTGCACCGCCTTGCGCCAGCCGGCGTAACCGGCGGCCCGCTGATCGGCGCTCCAGGCCGGCGACCACCGCCGGCCCTCCTGCCAATTGGCCCGCAGCTCGGTGGGATCGGACCAGAAGCCGACCGCCAGCCCGGCCGCGTACGCGGCGCCGAGGGCCGTCGTCTCGGCCACCACCGGGCGCACCACCTCCACCCCGAGCACGTCGGCCTGGATCTGCATGCACAGCTCGTTGGCGGTCACGCCGCCGTCGACCTTGAGCACCTCCAGGCGTACGCCGGAGTCGGCCTCCATCGCCTCCATCACGTCGCGGGTCTGGTAGCAGATCGCCTCCAGCGCCGCGCGGGCCAGATGCGCGTTGGTGTTGAACCGGGACAGCCCGACGATCGCGCCGCGAGCATCGGCCCGCCAGTACGGCGCGAACAGCCCGGAAAACGCCGGGACGAAATAGATTCCGCCGTTGTCGGGCACCTGACGGGCCAGTGCCTCGCTCTGCGCGGCGCCGCCGATGATGCCGAGCTGATCGCGCAGCCACTGGATCGCCGATCCGGTCACCGCGATCGAACCCTCCAGTGCGTAAACGGGTTTCGCGTCACCGAACTGGTAGCAGACCGTGGTCAAGAGCCCGTTGGCGGACCGGACGATGTTCTCCCCGGTGTTCAGCAGCAGGAAATTGCCGGTGCCGTAGGTGTTTTTCGCCTCGCCCGCGCTCAGGCACACCTGCCCGACCATCGCGGCCTGCTGATCACCCAGGCTGGCGGTGATCGGCACCCGCCCGCCCAGCGGCCCCTGCTCGCTGGTGTAGCCGTACGGTTCCGGCGACGATGACGGCGCGATGCGCGGCAGCATCCGGCGCGGAATCCCGAAGAAGGACAACAGTTCGTCGTCCCAGTCCAGGGTCTCCAGGTTCATCAGCATGGTCCGGCTGGCGTTGGTGACATCGGTGACGTGCACCCCGCCGTTGACCCCGCCGGTCAGGTTCCAGATCACCCAGGTGTCCGGCGTGCCGAAGATCGCGTCGCCGCGCTCGGCGGCCGCCCGCACCCCGTCGACGTTCTCCAGGATCCAGGCCACCTTGCCCGCCGAGAAATACGTCGCGGGCGGCAGTCCGGCCTTGTGCCGGATCACCTCGCCGCGGCCGTCGCGCTCCAGCGCGGCGGCGATCCGGTCGGTGCGGGTGTCCTGCCAGACGATCGCGTTGCAGTACGGCCGGCCGGTACGCCGATTCCACACCACCGCCGTCTCCCGCTGGTTGGTGACACCCAGCGCCGCCAGGTCCCCCGGGGTCAGATCCAGCGAGGTCATCACCGACATCAGCACCGACCAGGTGCGCTCCCAGATCTCCACCGGATTGTGCTCGACCCAGCCGGCCTGCGGCAGGATCTGCTCGTGCTCGAGCTGGTGGCGGCCCACCTCCCGGCCGGCGTGATCGAAGATCATCGCCCGGGTGCTGGTGGTGCCCTGGTCGATGGCGGCGACGAACTCGGCCAACGGGTGCTCCTTGCCTCGGGGGGTGCTGCAATCGTCCATGATGGTCCTATGACCGCGCCCCGCACCGACATTTCCCGGATGCCGCGGGGCGGATTCGACGCCTCGCTGCTGGATCGGCTGCTGCAGACCGGCCTCAGCGAGTACCCCGACCGCGACGACGCCGACCCGCAGCTGCGCCGGCAGGCGATCGAAGGCCAGGAGTGGACCGACCGGATGCTGCACACCCACCAGCGGGTCGCGCAGTGCGTGCTGGACGCGGTCGCCGAGCGGCCCGACCCGACGGTGCTCGAGCTCGGCGCCGGCCGCGGTGAGCTGTCCCGGTTGCTGCTGGCCGACCACCCGACCCTGACGGTGACCGTCAGCGACATCGACCCGCAGGCCGTCGCCGCGCTGACCGAGGGCCCGCTGCGCGCCGCGCACCGGGCCCGGGTCCGGCTGCTGGACGCCACCGACCTCGACGCCGGTGACGACGAGTTCGACGTCGCGGTGTTCGCGTTCGGACTGCACCACCTGTCACCGACCGGCGCCGCGCAGATGTTCGCCGAGGCGACCCGGGTGGCCCGCGAGGTGATCGTCGTCGACCTCAGCCGGCCGCCGTCGCCGCTGCACCTGGTCCGGCTGGCCTTCGTCGCGCCGCTGGCCCCGGTGATTCCGTTCCTGCACGACGTGATGATCTCGTCGCTGCGGTCCTACAGCCCGTCGGCGATCCGCACGCTGGTCGCCGCGGCTGCCGAACGCAGCGGCACCGAGATCGACGTCGAGGTCGGCAGGCTCGGGCCCGACGTGCTGGTCCGGGCCCGACGATCGCGGGTAGCGTGAACGGCATGGCCGACGAGGTATTGGATTGGGACAGTGCATATCGCGGGGAATCCGAGGGATTCGAGGGCCCGCCGCCGTGGAACATCGGTGAGCCGCAACCCGAACTCGCCGCCCTGATCGAGGCGGGCGAGATCACCGGCACCGTGCTCGACGCCGGCTGCGGGCACGCCGAACTGGCGCTGACCGTGGCCGCCCGCGGGCAGACCGCCGTCGGGATCGACCTGAGCCCAACGGCGATCGCCGCCGCCCGGGCCGCGGCCGCCGAGCGCGGCTTGGACAACGTCACCCTGGAGCAGGGCGACATCACCGCGTTCACCGGCTACGACGGGCGCTTCGACACCATCGTCGACTCGACGCTGTTTCATTCGCTGCCGGTTGAGGGCCGCGACGGCTACCAGCGCTCCATCGTGGCCGCCGCCGCCCCGGGCGCGAAGTACGTCGTGCTGGCGTTCGCCAAGGGCGCCTTCCCCGCCGAGCAGGAACAGAAGCCCAACGAGGTCGACGCCGACGAGCTGCGCGCCGCCGTCGACCCGTACTGGGTGGTCGACGAGATCCGCCCGGCCTACATCCACGCCACGGTGCCGCCGCTGCCCGAGGGCACCCCGGCGCCGCCCATCGAGCGGGATGCCAAGGGCCGGATGAAGATGCCGGCCTTGCTGTTGCGCGCCCACAAACCCGCCTGAGCGCGATGAGCGAGGCCGCCTTCAGCGACACCGAGCGCAATGCGGTGTACCGGGTGATCGGCGAGCGCCGTGACATGCGCCGATTCGTGCCGGATGTCCCGGTGGCCCCGGAGGTGCTGGCGCGGCTGCTGGCCGCCGCGCACGCCGCGCCCAGCGTCGGGCTGATGCAGCCGTGGCGCTTCATTCGGATCACCGACGACGGGTTGCGCCGCGACATTCACCGGCTGGTCGACGCCGAACGCGCCAAGACCGCGCACGCCCTGGGCGAGCGGGAGTCGGAGTTCCTGGCGCTCAAGGTCGAGGGCGTGCTGGACTGCGCGGAACTGTTCGTGGTGGCGCTGTGCGAGCACCGCGAACGCTGGGTGTTCGGCCGCCGCACCATGCCGCACATGGATTTGGCGTCGGCGGCCTGCGCGATCCAGAACATGTGGCTGGCCGCCCGCGCGGAAGGCCTTGGCATGGGCTGGGTTTCGATCTTCGACCCGGTCAAGCTCGGCGAGCTGCTTGGGATGCCGGAGAGCGCCGAACCGATCGCGGTGCTGTGCCTGGGGCCGGTGCCCGATTTCCCGGATCGTCCGGCGCTGGAGCTGGACCGGTGGGCGTTCGCCCGGCCGCTGGAGGAGTTCGTCGCGGAGAACACCTGGCCGGAGTGAGGTCTACTGCCCGAGGGTGTTCTGCATGGCCCCGGCCAGCACGTTGACCGCCGGGCCGCCGTTGCCGGACTGGCAGACCTTGGCCTGCAGCAGCACGTTCTCCCGCAGCCGGGTCTGGGTGAAGCAGCGCCGGTCGGTGCCGGCCTCCTGCTTGACCCAGGAGGCGTCCGCCGGTCCGGCCGGTCCGCCGCTGAACGACCAGACCTCGATCCGGCCGTCGTCCAGCCGCAGGGTGGCGGTCTGCCCGGCGCAGCCGACGGTGCGGTCCACGACCCGGTGGTAGGCGGCGTTCGCCGCCGCGGGCGTCGCGAACACCCCGACCGCCTGGCGCACCAGGTGGGTGGTGTCGGTCGGTGAGGTCTGCGAGCTGGCGCCGTTGAACGACGCCAGGTCCGGATCGTTGTACACCTCGGGCTGGCCGATGTCGGCCCAGTTGTTGCACACCGGGATGTCGACGGAGTAGCCCTGGTAGGGGAAGGACGACACGGTTTCGGCGCCGATCGGAGCGCCGACGATGTTGCCGACCGAGCCCTTGCTCATGATCGCGTAGCTGACCACGCCCGGGTCCGACGGCCGGGCCGCCGCGGTCCCCGTCGCTGCGACCGCCGCCGCCGCCGCGGCGGTCAGCGCAAGAATCGAAATCCGACGATGTCCCGGCAAGCCCATGCGCCGATCATGCCAGGGAACCCGGTCATTCGTCCGCGCCAATCCGGCCCGAAAATAGGCCTCGGCGCACTCCCGAGGGGTGGAATGCGCCGAGGGGTCTGAAACGGCACGGGCGGGCCGTTGAGGTTCTGTTGTCAGCGGGGCGGCTGCCCGGGGGCTGCCGGCGCGGGGGCCTGCGACCCCGGGCCGCGAGGCGTGCGGGCGTCGTCGGAATCGTCCTCGTCGGACTTCATCCCCGACTGCATGCCGCCCCTCATCATCGGGCAGCCGGCGCCCATGCCACCCATGCCGCCGGGGCCCATCCGGTGGTGCGGGGACTGCATCATGCCGCTGTCGTGCCCGCGTTGCTGGCCGCCATGGCCGTCTGCGCGGTGCCCGACGATCATGCCGGCGAAGAACACCGTGCCGACGATGAACAGCGTGCCGGCGACGATCGCCACCCAGGCCGCGGCCTGGTACAGCCGGTTCGGCTTGGGTGCGGCGGCGGGATTCGACTCGGTGGCGGCGGTGGTCGGTTCGGTGGGTGTGTCAGGGGTGTCGGTCATGTCGTCATGCTCCTCATCGGGCACCCGCTACCGCATGGGTGCCTGCTATGAAACTGCTTTGAATGTTCGCCGACCACGATAGCCGCCGGGCGCCTGGCGGGGACGTTAGTCCTGGTCAGCGCCCGCGCGAACCTTCGTCTTGATCTCGTTGCGGACCTGCTTGACGGTGGCCCTCAGATCCTCGCCGGCCTTCTTGAGCTGCGCCGAGGCCTTGGCCGCGGCGTCCCGGATCGGGGTCTTGCGCGCGGTGTCCGATCCGGTGGCCGATGCGGTGTCCTTGGCCGCGGTGGTCTTGCCGGTCAGCCGCTGCAGCCGGTCCTTGGCGTCATCGCCGGCGGCCCGCAGCTGGGACACCAGCTTTCCGCCGGCCAGCTTCGGGGTTTGGCTGCCCCGGGCCAGCGCCGGGGTGGCGTCGTCGTCGCGCTTGATCAGGCCCTGGTCGACCGCATTGCGGATCCCGGTGCCCAGCCCGTCGACGAGGTCGCCGGGGACCTTGCGCCAGTCGACGTCGGGCAGCGTGCCGAACGGGGTCACCTCGTCACTCCGGTCAAAGGTGCGGTTGTACCCGTCGCCCTGGTCGACGTCGGTGTAGCCCAGGTTGACCAGCATTTTTGCCGCCGGGTCCAACGCGGTGACCAGCGGATTGTTGAACTGCACCCCGGTTGAGCTCAGCAACAGGTTGGTCGCGACGGTGGGCAGCGCCAGCGGCTCCAGCAGCGGGAGGGTGCTCACCGGCAGGGTGACGTACACGTTCGAGGGAATGTCGTCCAAATCCGGATGCTCGATGTCGATCCCGGTTTCGTCCTCGATCACCTTCTGCAGGTCGGTGTCGATGCCGCGCAGGTACGTCGGCAGGACCGCCGCCGCCGCGGTGTTGGCCAGCGCGAACGGGTTCGGCCAGGCCGGGACGTCCGACAGCGGGTTGTACGCAACGGTGGCGTCGATCTTGATCGGGATGAAGGTGGAACCATCGAGGTTCAGACCCGAGCCCTCCTGATCCCGGGTGATCGTGTTGATGCCGGCAAGGGAGGCCAGCGGGTAGAACCGGGCGAACAGGCCGCCGTTGGCCCGGCCCGGGTTGGCCAGCAGCACCGAGGCCAGCACCGTCGCATTCGGGCCGGTGTGGGCCAGCGCCGCGTCGCGGATCTGCGGGTAGGCCTCGCCGGCCGCGAACGCGCCGAGCCCCATCCCGACCACCACCGGCACCCGCAGGTCCAGGTTGGTGAAGCCGGCCGCCCGCAGCGTCGCGGCCGCCACCGTCAGCGATGCCTTCAGCGCCTGGTTCGGGATGATCGGACGGGACGGGATCAATCCGTTGAGGTCGTTGACGACCTTCACCGGGTTGATCCCGAGCGCTGTGCTGGCGTTGGCCGCGTCGGCGATGGCGTCGGGGAAGATCGGCGACCAGCCGGCATCGATGCCCAGCGCCTTGCCGAGGGCGAACAGCGGTGCGGTGGTCACCACGTTCAGCCCGGGTGAACGCCCGGCGATGTTCAGCGGGTCGGTCAGGGTGAAGCTGATCAGGTCCAGCAACTGCCCCACGGTCTCGACATTTCCTGCCCGCAGGAACGGGAGGATCAGCGCCGGCAGGCCCTCGGGCAGCGGCATATCCGTCACCGCGCTGGTGAGAATGGCGCCGAGGACATCGCTGATCGCGGTGTTCGGGTCCAGCCCGAAGGCCTCCCACACCGGTCCCAGGTTGACCGTGCCGGGGATGACATCGGCCGCGGCGATGCCGACCCGCTGCACGGCGTTGCCGAGCCGGCCGCCCAGCCCCAGGGTCAGATCGGGGATGTCGCCGGGATCCGGCGCCTGCCCGAACAGCGGAAGCTCGGCCAGCGGCATCGCCTCGAACCCGGCGCCGGGCTCGGTGACCGACTGGTTGTTGTCCGCGGCGGTCCGCCACCGCTGGATCAGGTCGCCCAGGGTGTCGGTCAGCGCCGCCAGTTGCACCTCGGCGTTGCGCTGGGCCAGTACCGCGGGCGCGGCGGCGGCGGCGTTCGCGCTCGGGGCGACCACCCCGGTGGTCAACGCGGTCGCGGTGAGGAGCGCCGCCGCCGCAGTGGTCAGGCTCTTGGCGCGCAGGCGCCGGTTCTTCGACATACCGACCCCTTAGCCGAATCTCAGTGACTTCTCAGGAGATTAGCACCATCGGCGTGACGATCGTCACAAACCGCAGTCTTGGGCTGCGCGGCTACTTGAACGGGTTGACCAGGTACTGCAGCACCCGATACGGGGCCCGGTCGCGGGTGGTGGTGTTCCACTGACTGACGAACACCAGCAGCGCATCCAGCGTCGAACCCGGCGCGATGTAGCCGCCGTAGGGCTGGGCCAGCCCGTTGTCCCACGGCGGCGGCAGCGCGTCCACCGGATCGGGCCAGTCGGTGGCCACCACCACCGTGGTGACCGGCGCACTGCCCAGCAGGGTCGGGTCGGCCGCGACCCGGACCTCCATGTTTCCGGTGCTGGAGTTGAAGTAGGACAGCACCGCGCGGCCGTCGACCTGCTGGAAGCTCAGCTCGCCGGTCTTGTCCGGCCACAGCGGGGTCGCCGCGGTGCCCCAGCCCTTGGCCGACCAGCCCTGCCAGGCGCCGCGGTCGGTGAACTTCGCCGGCGGCACCCGGTACAGCGTCACCGGGGCGCTGCGGTTGAAGTTGTTGGCCACCACGAACACCCAGCCGGTCGGCGAATCCGGGGTCGGCACCGGGTCGTAGTAGCCGCTGATCTGGGACCGGTCCCCGCCCGAGCGCACCGACCCGGGCACCGTCGGCCAGCCGGTGCGGGCGGCCTCGGCCTTGACCAGCCGGGAGCTCTGCGGCTGCAGGTTGGCGGTGGTGGTCACCAGCAGGTAGTTCTCCCGGTTGATCGACACCACCCCGGCCGGCAGCTGCGAGGTTCCCGGCGGCTTCGGGTCCGCCAGCAGCGGCGCGTCCCGGCCGGTCACCCCGACGTAGCGCACCCCTTCGGGTGAGTCCAGCGAATCGCGGTCCACGTGCAGCGCGATCGGGGTGTACCAGCCGCCGAAGCCCACCCCCGGGCCGGCGAAGCTGTCGCCGCAGATCTGCAACAGCTCGGTCGGGAACTCCATGAACTCACACAGATCGGTCGCGCCGATGTTGAAATCGGCGGTGCCGGTGCCGGTTCCGGCGGTCGCGCCGACCCGCAACACCTGCCCCGGCGCCAGCGCCGGCAGCGCCGGGTCCGCGCAGACCGGGGCGGCAAGCAGCACCGCGCAGGCCGCGGCGACGAATCCGAGCAGCCCGGGGATCCGTCGCATCGCCGCGACTACAGCTCGGCGGCCAGCAGCTCGGCGATCTGAATCGTGTTGAGCGCCGCACCCTTTCGCAGGTTGTCCCCGGAGACGAACAGCGCAAGCCCGCGCCCGCCGGGTACGCCCTCGTCGGCGCGGATGCGGCCCACCAGCGACTCGTCGGCGCCGGCGGCGGCCAGCGGGGTCGGCACCTCGACGACCTTCACCCCCGGTGCGGCGGCCAGGATCTCGCGTGCCCGCTCCGGCGAGATGGGCCGGGAGAACTCGGCGTTGATCGACAGCGAATGCCCGGTGAACACCGGCACCCGCACGCAGGTCCCGCTCACCGCCAGCTCCGGGATGCCCAGGATCTTGCGGCTCTCGTTGCGCAGCTTCTGGTCCTCGTCGGTCTCCCCGGAGCCGTCGTCGACCAGCGAACCGGCCAGCGGAACCACGTTAAAGGCAATTGGGGCAACGTAGGTCGCCGGGGCCGGGTAATCCACCGCGGCGCCGTCGTGCACCAGCGCCTCGGCGCCGTCGATCACCGCGCGGACCTGACCGGCCAGCTCCCGCACCCCGGCCAGCCCACTGCCGGAGACCGCCTGATAGCTGGACACGATCAGCCGGGTCAGTCCGGCCTCCTCGTGCAGCGGCCGCAGCACCGGCATCGCGGCCATGGTGGTGCAGTTCGGGTTGGCGATGATGCCCTTGGGCAGCGTCACCCCGCGCACGTCCCGGGCGAAGTTCACCTCGGAGACCACCAGCGGCACGTCGGGGTCCTTGCGCCAGGCCGACGAGTTGTCGACGACCACCGCACCGGCCGCGGCGAACCGCGGCGCCTGCACCCGCGACATCGTCGCCCCGGCCGAAAACAGCGCAATGTCAAGGCCACTGGGGTCCGCGGTGGCGGCGTCCTCGACCTCGATCTCGACGCCGCGGAACACCAGCTTGCGGCCCGCCGACCGGGCCGAGGCGAAGAACCGCACCCCGTCGGCCGGAAAATCACGCTGCTCCAGCAGCGTCCGCATGACCTGGCCGACCTGACCGGTCGCGCCCACCACACCCACGTTCACCATGACGATCAGCGCCCCGTTCCGGCGTAGACGACGGCCTCTTCCTCGCCGCCGAGGTCGAATGCCTGGTGCAGCGCGGCGACCGCGCGGTCGAGCTCGGTGTCCTTGATCAGCACCGAGATTCGGATCTCCGAGGTGGAGATCAGGTCGATGTTGATGTCCGCCTCGGCCAGCGCCTCACAGAACGTCGCGGTGACGCCCGGATGGCTGCGCATGCCGGCCCCGATCAGCGAGACCTTTCCGATGTGATCGTCGTAGAGCACCCGAGAGAAACCGATCTCGCCCTGCAGCGAGGTCAGCTTCTCCACCGCGGCAGGCCCGTTGTCGCTGGCGCAGGTGAAGGTGATGTCGGTCTTGCCGTCCTCGACCTTGGAGATGTTCTGCAGCACCATGTCGATGTTGATGTCGGCCTCGGCCAGCGCGCGGAACACCCGGGCGGCGTAGCCGGGGGTGTCGGGCAGTCCGACGACGGTGACCTTGGCCTCGCCGCGGTCGTGGGCGACTCCGGTCAGGATTGCATCTTCCATGGGAATGTCCTCGATCGATCCTTTGACAATGGTGCCGGGCTTGTCCGAGTACGACGACCGGACGTGAATCGGCAGGTCGAAGCGGCGGGCGTATTCCACGCAGCGCAGCATCAGCACCTTGGCGCCGGCCGCGGCCATCTCCAGCATCTCCTCGAAGCTGACGGTGTCCAGCTTGCGAGCGCCGGAGACGATGCGCGGGTCGGCGGTGTACACGCCGTCGACGTCGGTGTAGATCTCGCAGACGTCGGCGCCCAGCGCGGCGGCGACGGCGACGGCGGTGGTGTCCGAGCCGCCGCGGCCCAGCGTGGTGACGTCCTTGGTGTCCTGACTGACCCCCTGGAACCCGGCGACCAGCACGATCTGGCCGTCGTCGAGCGCCTCGCGGAGCCGGCCGGGGGTGACGCTGAGGATCTTGGCGTTGCCGTGGGTGCCGGTGGTGATGACGCCGGCCTGCGAGCCGGTGAAGCTGCGAGCCTGCGCGCCGAGCGACTCGATCGCCATCGCGACCAGCGCGTTGGAGATCCGCTCACCGGCGGTCAGCAGCATGTCCAGCTCGCGCGCCGGCGGCGCCGGGGACACCTGCTTGGCCAGGTCCATCAGGTCGTCGGTGGTGTCGCCCATCGCCGAGACCACCACGACAACGTCGTTGCCGGCCTTCTTGGTCTCCACGATCCGCTCGGCGACCCGCCGGATCCGGTCGGCATCGGACACCGAGGATCCGCCGTATTTCTGCACGACGAGCGCCACTGTTCGCCCTTCCATTGGGGTGCGCGTCCATAAACCGGACTCAGCCACCAAGGATAGGGCAACCACGCCGACGGATTTCCTCCCGCCCGGGGTCGGTCAGCCGGCCGGGCAGAGGGCGTCGAGCTGCTGCAACTCGGTCCCGATCTGGGCGTTCAGCCCGGACATCCGGAACACCCCCTCCGGCGGCTTGCCGTCGGTGCGCGGCGGGTTCGGCCCCACCACCGCGTACACCGTCGCGAACTCACTGGCCAGCCCGGCCAGCTTCACCGCGCGGGCGGCCAGTTCCGGGTCGGTCACCTTCCCGGACCGATCCGCCAGCCCGTCGGCCCAAACCCGGTAGTCCTGCGGGCCGGCATCGGTCTTGTCGCCGATCAGAGTGGTCTGCTCGCGGTTGAAGTCCAGCATCGCCCGGACCGGTTTGCACTCCTCGGACGGCTCGTCCTTGAACCACGGGCCGTAATGCAACACGGCGGCGACCGCCGAGAAGATGACGGCCAGGACCATGATGGTCCCCGGCCTGATCCTGAGCCGGCCGGCGCCGCCGTCGCGAAACTTCACACCGCCACGATAGTGCGGCCACCCCGGCGGTTCCGAGGCCAACCGCCTGGGTGCGACCGCGGTCGACCGGGTCAAGAACGCGTTCCGGCGCCCCATCTGCGGCCCCGGCCCCGCACAGTTTGGGCACACACGTCACCGGGAGTACCATCAGCAACGTGCAGCGTGTGCTCCTTCTCGGGCGCCGCGACGGGGTCTGATCCAGACTGGCAACCCGTCGCGGGTTTTTGCGATGCGCCGGTCGGACATTCCAGCTAGACCCTCGGAGCCACTCTCATGACCACTTCTTCTTCCGCCGGCGACGCGATGTCCGTCGACGCCTACTCGTCGGTGCGCGCGATCAACACTCCGGCCGGCCCGCGCAACCCCGGCCAGCCCGCCTGGAACACCCAGCGCGGATCCTCGATGCCGGCCGACCGGTACCGCAGCTTCGCCGACGAGGTGGAGAACATCTCGCTGCCCGACCGCACCTGGCCGGACAAGGTCATCGACCGCGCCCCGGGCTGGTGCGCGGTGGACCTGCGCGACGGCAACCAGGCCCTGATCGACCCGATGAGCCCGGCGCGCAAACGCCGGATGTTCGACCTGCTGGTGCAGATGGGCTACAAGGAGATCGAGGTCGGGTTCCCGTCGGCCAGCCAGACCGACTACGACTTCGTGCGCTCCATCATCGAAGAGGGCGCGATCCCCGATGACGTCACGATTCAGGTGCTGGTGCAGTGCCGGCCCGACCTGATCGCGCGGACCTACCAGGCCTGCGCGGGCGCCCCGAACGTCATCGTGCACTTCTACAACTCGACGTCGATCCTGCAGCGCCGGGTGGTGTTCCGGGCCGACCGCGAAGCGGTCAAGAAGATCGCCACCGACGGTGCGCGGCTGTGCCTGGCCGAGGCCGAGAGGCACCCGGAGACCCGCTGGCGCTACGAGTACTCCCCGGAGTCCTACACCGGCACCGAACTGGAGTACGCCAAGGAGGTCTGCGACGCGGTCGCCGAGGTGATCAACCCGACCCCGGACTGGCCGCTGATCGTCAACCTGCCGGCGACCGTCGAGATGGCGACGCCGAACGTGTACGCCGACTCGATCGAGTGGATGAGCCGCAACCTGGCCCGGCGCGATTCGATCATCCTGAGCCTGCATCCGCACAACGATCGCGGCACCGCGGTGGCCGCCGCCGAACTGGGCTACCAGGCCGGCGCCGACCGCATCGAGGGCTGCCTGTTCGGCAACGGTGAGCGCACCGGGAACGTCTGCCTGGTCACCCTGGGGATGAACATGTTCTCCCGCGGGGTGGATCCGCAGATCGACTTCTCCAACATCGACGAGATCCGGCGCACCGCCGAGTACTGCAACCAGCTGGCGGTGCCCGAGCGGCACCCCTACGGCGGGGACCTGGTGTACACCGCGTTCTCCGGCAGCCACCAGGACGCCATCAACAAGGGCCTGGACCAGATGAAGATCGACGCCGACGCGGCCGACATGGACGTCGAGGACTACCTGTGGCAGGTGCCCTACCTGCCGATCGACCCGAAGGACGTCGGCCGCACCTACGAGGCCGTCATCCGGGTGAACTCGCAGTCCGGCAAGGGCGGCGTCGCCTACATCATGAAGGCCGATCACGGTCTGGTGCTGCCGCGGCGGCTGCAGATCGAGTTCTCCCAGGCGATCCAGCAGATCACCGACGGTGAGGGCGGCGAGGTCTCGCCCAAGGAGATGTGGGACGCCTTCCAGCAGGAGTACCTGGCACCGGTCCGCCCGCTGGAACGGATCCGGCAGAAGGTCGTCGCGGCCGAGGAGGACGGCGGCACCGACACCATCACCGCGATCGTCAAGGTGCACGGCGCCGAGCGGGAGATCGTCGGCGCCGGCAACGGTCCGCTGGCAGCGTTCTGCGATGCGCTGGGCGCCATCGATTTCGACGTCAACGTGCTGGACTACTCCGAGCATGCGATGTCTGCGGGCGAGGAGGCCCAGGCCGCGGCGTACGTGGAGGCCAACATCGGCGGCAAGACGGTGTGGGGCGTGGGCATCGCGCCGTCGATCACGACGGCGTCGCTGCGGGCGGTGGTCTCCGCGGTGAACCGCGCAGCCCGCGGCTGAGCCTGCGAAGCCTGTTTGCGGGCGAAGCGGTGAACCGCGGTTCCAACACCGCGGTGAACCGCGCAGCCCGCGGCTGAGCCTGCGAGGCCTGTTTGCGGGCGAAGCGGTGAACCGCGGTTCCAACACCGCGGTGAACCGCGCAGCCCGCGGCTGAGCCCTTGTACTATCACCGGTAGTAGCTGGGCGTCACGCCAGGGCCGACACCGTCGCGCCGGGCGCCCCGAAGGAGGCCACCGTGCACATGGAGATCGACTGGCAGGGCGTCGGAGGCCTGCTCTGGTACACGCTCATGGTGTTCGCGTTCTTCGCCTACCTGATCATCCTGTTCCAGATCCTCACCGACCTGTTCTGGCGTGACCACAAGACCTCGGGCTGGCTGAAGGCGATCTGGGTGATCTTCCTGCTGGTCTTCCCGTTCCTGACCGCCCTGGTGTACCTGGTGGCCCGAGGCAAGGGGATGGCCGAACGCGCCAAGACCGCCGCCGACGCGGCTCAGCAGCAGGCCGACGACTACATCCGGCAGGCCGCCGGCCGCTCGCCCGCCCAGGAGATCGCCGACGCAAAGGCACTGCTGGAGTCCGGCACCATCACCCACGCCGAGTTCGATGCACTGAAGGCCAAGGCGCTGGGCTAACCGCCGGCCGCGTCGACCCCGCCGGGGGTCGGCGCGGCGGCGTTGCCGTTCTCGCGCGCGGCGCGCACCAGCGGCAGCGCCACCCGCAGCATCGAATCCACGCTGTCCTCGACCGAGGGGCTGGGCAGGATCGCGTGACTGATCATCAACCGAACCAGGGTGTCGGAGTAGGCGCGAATGTCCTCGGGCAGCGCGCCGGGCAGCGCGACGCTGCTGATCGCCGCAATCTCGTCGACGGCGTGCTTGAGCAGGCGTTCGCCGTGGGTGGTGACCAGCGGCAACAGGCTGGCGGCCACGGCGTCGTCGGTGAACACCGCCCGGATCAGCGGGTTGCGGCTCAGGTCCTCGACGATGTGCTGCAGCCCCTCGGTCAACGCCCGCTCCGGGTCGCCCGGGTAGCGCTCGAACACGGTGCGGGCCGTCTGCAGCACCTGGTCGACCTCCCGGTCGACGTATTCGCGGGCGAGCTCCTCGCGGGAACCGAAGTACTTGTACAGCGTGGGCTTGCTGATCCCGGCGACGGCGGCGATGTCGCCCATCCGGGTGCGGGCCCAGCCCTGGGTGCGGACGATCTCGACGGTCGCCTGCATGACGACGTCGCGCAGCAGCGTGCGCGCGCGGTCACCGAACCCCGTGCGCGTCCCCGCTGGCACCATTGACGTCCCCAGTCTTTTCTCCGCCGAGCTTTTCTCCGGCGCGCGGCGTTCACCACGTTCCCGCGCTGCCGTCCACCAGATTAATGGAATCTGCGGGTGGGTCAGAAAAGTGTGAACTGGCCCTCGTCGGCGTCGACGGGCGGCTCGGCGCCGCCGTCGGCCCCGCCGGCGAGGTGCCGCACCCCGGCCATGAACGCCTCGTCGGACAGCACCGGCACCCCGAGCGTGCGGGCCGTCAGGCCCTTGCCCTGCGCCGGGGTGGCGTCGTTGCAGACCACCAGCGAGGTCTGCGGATCGACCGCGTCGGCGTAGGCCAGCCCCACGTCCAGCAGCCGTTCCAGCAGTTCCTCGTGGGTCCGCGAGCACTCCGCCGACAACGCGACCCGCATCCCCCGGGCCAGGCCGCCGGAGTAGCGGCCCGGGTTGCGGTAGCGGCACGGCAGCCGCGCGGCCAGCGCCTTGAGCGGCCGCAGTTCGTCGTGGGTGACCCGGCCGTTGGGCCAGCGGCGCCGACCCACCGGGCGCACCGGCAGCCACACGTCGCGCTCGGCGGCCCGATCCAACAGCGGGCGCAGCACCTTGGACAGCACCAGGGCGTCGTCGAAGGCGTCGTGCGGGTGGCTCTGGGTGAGATCCCAGTTGCGGACCAGGGTCTCCAGCTTCACGTTGTCCAGCCCCAGGTCGAGCCGGCGGGCCAGTTCCACCGTGCACATCACCCGGTCGATCGGCAGCTCCGCGCCGGCCAGCTCGGCCTCCGCGGTCAGAAACGAGTAGTCGAATCCGGCGTTGTGCGCGACCAGGGTGCGCCCGGCCAGCAGCCCGGCGATGTCACCGGCGATCTCGGCGAAGGTCGGCTGGTCCTCCAGCATCTCCGCGGTCAGCCCGTGAATGTGCGTCGGCCCGGGATCGACGCCCGGGTTCAGCAGGCTGGCCACCGACTGCTCGATGCGGCCGTCGGCGTCCAGCGCCAGCACCGCGACGCTGAGCACCCGGGCCGCACCCGGCCGGAAGCCGGAGGTCTCGACGTCGACGACGGCCCACCCGTTCACCGCCTGGGTCGCCGGCTGTCCCCACGTCTGACTCACCCCGTCAGGATGGCACGCCGGCCCGACAATCCCGGGCGACACCGCCAAAACCGGATCCGCCGCGCGTGACGCCGGTCGCTATCGGGGTCATCGGGATGCCGGGCCGGCCGGGCCGTGCGTAGCATTTGGCCCGTGATCACCGCCCGCGGACGCCTGGCCCTGGCCGCCGGCTCGATCGCGCGCCGGGCCTCCAAGGCGACCGGGCGCGGCGCCGGCGCGATGATCGGCGGCCTGATCGCGATGAAGCTGGATCCCACCGTGCTCGGTCAGCTCGCCGCCGGTCGCCGCTCGGTGATCGTCACCGGCACCAACGGCAAGTCGACCACCACCCGGATGCTGGCCGCCGCGCTGGGCACGCTGCCCGGTGGCGTCGCCAGCAACACCGAGGGCGCCAACATGGACGCCGGGCTGATCTCGGCGCTGGCCGTCAACAAGACCGCCGCGCTGGCCGCCCTCGAGGTCGACGAGATGCACGTCCCGCACGTGGCCGACGCCGTCGACCCCGCGGCGATCGTGCTGCTGAACCTGTCCCGCGACCAGCTCGACCGGGTCGGCGAGATCAACCACATCGAACGCACCCTGCGCGCCGGCCTGGCCCGCCACCCCGGCGCCGTCGTCGTCGCCAACTGCGACGACGTGCTGGTCACCTCCGCCGCCTACGACTGCCCGAACGTGGTGTGGGTCGCCGCGGGCGGCAGCTGGGCCAACGACTCGGTCAGCTGCCCGCGCAGCGGTGAGGTGATCGTCCGCGACGGCGCCGGCTGGGCCTCGACCGGCACCGACTTCCGTCGCCCCGACCCGGCGTGGTGGTACGACGAGGACTTTCTCCACGGGCCCGACGGCCTGCGGCTGCCGATGCGGCTGGCGCTGCCCGGCACCGTCAACCGCGGCAACGCCGCGCAGGCGGTGGCCGCCGCGGTGGCGCTGGGCGTCGACCCGGCCGCGGCGGTGGCCGCCGCGGGCACCGTCGACGAGGTCGCCGGCCGGTACCGGACCGTGCAGGTCGGCCCGCACAGCGTGCGGATGCTGCTGGCCAAGAACCCGGCCGGCTGGCACGAGGCGCTGTCCATGGTGGACACCACCGGCGCTGCGGGCGTGGTGATCGCGGTCAACGGGCAGGTGCCCGACGGCGAGGACCTGTCCTGGCTGTGGGACGTCAACTTCGAGCACTTCGTCGAGCCGGCCCGGCGGCTGCCGGTGATCGCCGCGGGCGAGCGCGGCACCGACCTGGCGGTGCGGCTCGGTTACGCCGGCGTCGAGCACCGGCTGACCCACGACACACTGGCCGCGATCGCGGCCTGCCCGCCCGGGCACGTCGAACTCGTCGCCAACTACACCGCGTTCCTGCAGCTGAACCGGAGGCTGCCATGACCGTGCGGATCGGGCTGGTGCTGCCCGACGTGATGGGCACCTACGGCGACGGCGGCAACGCGGTGGTGCTGCGCCAGCGGCTGCGGCTGCGCGGGATCGACGCCGAGATCGTCGACATCACCCTGGACTCCCCGGTGCCGGACTCGCTGGACATCTACACCCTCGGCGGCGCCGAGGACTACGCCCAGCGGCTGGCCACCGCACACCTGCTGCGGCACCCCGGCCTGCAGCGCGCGGCCGACCGCGGCGCGCCGGTGCTGGCGATCTGCGCGGCCATCCAGGTGCTCGGGCACTGGTACGAGACCGCCTCCGGGGAACGCGTCGAGGGCGTCGGGCTGCTCGACGTGACCACCACCCCGCAACCGCGGCGCAGCATCGGCGAGGTCACCGCCGAACCGCTGATCGACGGGCTGACCGAGCCGCTGACCGGCTTCGAGAACCACCGCGGCGGCACCGTGCTGGGCCCCGACGCCCGGCCGCTGGCCGCCGTCACCAAGGGCGACGGGAACCGGGTCGGCGACGGCGTCGACGGCGCGGTGCAGGGGTCGGTGATCGCCAGCTATCTGCACGGCTGCGCGCTGGCCCGCAATCCCGAGCTGGCCGACCTGCTGCTGTCGCAGGTGGTGGGGCCGCTGGCGGCGCTGGAGCTGCCCGAGGTGGCGCTGCTGCGGCGCGAGCGGCTGGCCGCCCCGCGCCGGGCCTGATCCCGCGTTAAAGCTGGCGGCGCCCGGCCAGCGCCCGGCCCAGGGTCAGTTCGTCGGCGAACTCCAGGTCGCCGCCCATCGGCAGGCCGGAGGCGATCCGGCTGACGGTCAGGCCGGGGATGTCGCGCAGCACCCGGGCCAGGTAGGTGGCCGTCGCCTCGCCCTCGGTGTTCGGGTCGGTCGCGACGATGATCTCGGTGATGTCGACGCCGTCGACCCGCTCACCGATCCGGTTCAGCAGTTCCCGGATCCGCAGCTGCTCGGGGCCGACCCCGGACAGCGGATCCAGCGCCCCGCCGAGCACGTGGTAGCGGCCGCGGAACTCCCGGGTCCGCTCGATCGCCTGCACATCCTTGGGTTCCTCGACGACGCAGACCACCGTGCCGTCGCGGCGGGCGTCGCCGCAGATCCGGCAGCGCTGGGCGTCGGAGACATTGCCGCACACCGAACAGAACGTCACCCCGTCGCGGATCCGGCCGAGCACCCCGGTCAACCGGTCGATCTCGGGCGGCTCCACCGAGATCAGGTGAAACGCGATGCGCTGGGCGCTCTTGGGGCCGATGCCGGGCAGCTTGCCCAGCTCGTCGATCAGGTCCTGGACGGGTCCTTCGAACATCGACGGCTCAGAGGCCGGGCATGCCGAGGGCCTGGCCCATGCCGCCGGCCAGCGGCCCCAGCTTCGACTGCGCCATCAGGGTGACCTGGGTGGCCGCGTCGGACAGCGCGCCGAGGACGAGGTCCTGCAGCGTCTCGGGGTCGCTCGGGTCGATCACCTTGGGGTCGATCGCGACGGCGACGACCTCGCCGCTGCCCTTCATCGTCACCTGCACCAGTCCACCGCCGGCCTGGCCCCGAACCTCGCTGTTGGCCAGGTTCTCCTGGGCCTCCATCAACTGCTGCTGCATCTGCTGCGCCTGCGCCAGCAACGCCGACATATCGGGTGCATTTCCGGGTTGCATGACAGTCCCCTTGCGTTTGGGTCTCGACTTGGTTCCGCATTTGCGCTGCGGCGCTTTCGCGCTTAACAGCCTAGTCATCGCGAGGTTAGCGTGGCGCCGTGCATGTCCCCACCCGCTCGCGTGTCGGTGCCGCCGTGGCCACCGCAATGCTCGTCGCGGCATCCACCCTGAGCGTCACGGTCGCCGAGCCGTCAGCCTCGGCCGCACCCGCCAGCATCGCCGGGATGATCGTCTTCCTCGATCCCGGCCACAACGCCCGCAGCGAGGGCGACAGCGTCCAGGTCACCACCGGCCGCGGCGGCACCAAGGACTGTCAGGCCTCGGGCACCGCCACCGACGACGGCTACCCCGAGCACACCTTCACCTGGGACACCACCCTGCGGATCCGGCAGGCGCTGAGCAAATACGGGGTGCGTACCGCGATGTCCCGCGGCGACGACGCCTCCCAGGGCCCGTGCGTCGACCAGCGCGCCGCCCTGGCCAACAGCGTCCGGCCGAACGCGATCGTCAGCATCCACGCCGACGGCGGCCCGGCCACCGGGCGGGGCTTCCACGTGCTGTACTCCGACCCGCCGCTGAACCAGGCGCAGGCCGGGCCGGCGGTGACGCTGGCCAAGACCATGCGCGACCAGATCCAGGCCTCCGGTCTGCCGCCGGCCACCTACATCGGCTCCAGCGGGCTGATGGGCCGCGCCGACATCGCCGGGCTGAACCTCGCCCAGTACCCGTCGGTGCTGGTGGAGCTCGGCAACATGAAGAACCCGGTGGACTCGGCGCTGATGAAGTCCGAGCAGGGCCGGCAGAAGTTCGCCGACGCCGTCGTCCGCGGTATCGCCAGCTACCTGCTGAGCCTGCAGCAGAACCGCGCGATCTGAGCCAAGCGCAGGGCGGTTAGGCGGACTTCTCCAGCCGGCGCTTGAGGTTGGCCAGCACCTCGTCCTGGATGCCGCGCAGGCCCAGCGGGGCGAAGATCCGCTCGAAGATCCCCTTGACCCCGCCGCCGCCGGTCCAGCTGGTCTTCACCGTCACGGTGCAGCCGGTGCCGGCCGGCGCGACCGTCCAGTTGGACACCATCGTCGAGTTGGCGTCCTTCTCGATGACGGTCTTGCCGGCCATGTCGACCTCGGCCCGCACGTCGCGCACCCGCGACTCGGTGGCCTGCAGTTTCCAGGTCGCGACGGTGCCCGCGCCGATGCCGCCGGAGACCACCCGGTAATCGCGGTAGTGCTCGGACAGGATCGCCGGGCGGACGTTCTGGTAGTCGGCGACCGCGGCCAGCGCGGCGTCGGGCTCGGCGTCGATCAAAACGGTACTGGTGGCGCTGATGCGTGCCATGGGCGTGCGGCTCCTCGTATCGGTGCTCGGGGTGGGGCGGCAGGCGTCGCGCAACGGTCGCACAGGCCGCATTTGCGGACTAGCGTATATCCGTGTGGGTTCCAGCCACGGATGCCCGGTCGACGACGCACGACGCCGGCGTTGAGCGGCTGCTCGCCAGCTACCGCGCGATCCCCGCCGGGGCGACCGTGCGGCTGGCGAAGAAGACCTCCAACCTGTTTCGGGCGCGGCGCCGCAGCACCACCCCGGGCCTGGACGTGTCCGGGCTCTGCGGCGTCATCGCCGTCGACCCGGTGGCCCGCACCGCCGACGTCGCCGGCATGTGCAGCTACCAGGACCTGGTGGCGGCCACCCTGCCGCACGGGCTGTCCCCGCTGGTGGTCCCGCAGCTCAAGACCATCACCCTCGGCGGTGCGGTCACCGGCCTCGGCATCGAGGCGGCGTCGTTCCGCAACGGCCTGCCGCACGAGTCGGTGCTGGAGATGGACGTCCTCACCGGCGCCGGCGAGGTCGTCACCGCCTCGCCGACCGAGCACCCCGAGCTGTTCCGCGCCTTCCCGAATTCCTACGGCACGCTGGGCTATTCGGTGCGGCTGCGGATCGAGCTGGAGCCGGTCGAACCGTTCGTGGCGCTGCGGCACCTGCGCTTCGATTCGCTGCCCGAGCTGGTGGCGGCGATGGACGGCATCGTCGAAACCCGCGGCTACGCCGGGCAACCGGTGGACTACCTCGACGGGGTGATGTTCTCCCCCACCGAGTGCTACCTGTGCCTGGGCACCCGGACCGCGGCCCCCGGCCCGGTCAGCGACTACACCGGCCGCGACATCTACTACCGCTCCATCCAGCACCCCGCGGGCCGCCCGGCCGGCAAGACCGACCGGCTCACCATCGCCGACTACCTGTGGCGCTGGGACACCGACTGGTTCTGGTGCTCGCGGGTGTTCGGCGCCCAGCATCCGCGGATCCGGCGCTGCTGGCCGCGGCGCTACCGGAACTCCCGCGTCTACCGCAAACTCGTCGACGTCGACCAGCGCTACGACATCGGCGACCGGATCGAACGCCGCCGGCTGACCCGGCCGCCCGCGCCGCTGCGCGAACGGGTGGTGCAGGACATCGAGGTCCCCATCGACCGGACCGCGGAATTCCTGACCTGGTTCGCCGGCACCGTGCCGATCGAACCGGTCTGGCTGTGCCCGCTGCGGCTGCGCGACGCCGACGGCTGGCCGCTGTACCCGATCCGCCCGGGGCGCAGCTACGTCAACGTGGGCTTCTGGTCCTCGGTGCCCGCCGGCCCGGCTCCCGGGCACACCAACCGGCTGATCGAGGCCAAGGTCGCCGAACTCGGCGGCCACAAGTCGCTGTACTCCGAGGCGTTCTACCCGCGAGAGGAGTTCGACGAACTCTACGGCGGGCCGGCGTACCGGGCCGCCAAGGCGGCCTACGACCCCGATTCCCGGCTGCTCGATCTGTATGCGAAGGCGGTGCAACGACAGTGAGTGCCCAATCAAGGACCAACCAACCCAGGACCAACCAACTGCAAGCCCCGACCGGGCAGCTCTCCTCGCATCCGCGGATGTCGCTCGCCGAGGTGCTGGAGGTGTTCGCCGCCGGCACCGAACTGCCGCTGCGGTTCTGCGCCTACGACGGATCCAGCACCGGCCCGGTCAACGCACCGCTGAGCCTGGAACTGCGCACCCCCCGCGGCGCCAGCTACCTGCTGACCGCGCCCGGCGACCTCGGGCTGGCCCGCGCCTACGTCGCCGGGGATCTGGATGTCACCGGTGTGCATCCCGGCGATCCCTACGAGCTGCTGCGCACCCTGGCCACCGAGCTCGATCTGAAACGTCCCCCGGCGCGGGTGCTGCTCGACGTGCTGCGCTCGGTCGGCATCGAGCGGCTCCGGCCGGTCGCCCCGCCACCCCAGGAGATGCTGCCCCGGTGGCGCCGGCTGGCCGAGGGGCTGCGGCACAGTCGGCGACGCGACGCCGAGGTGATCCACCACCACTACGACGTGTCCAACCGGTTCTACGAGCTGGTGCTCGGGGAGTCGATGACCTACACCTGCGCGTGCTATCCCGAGACCGGGGCCGACCTTCAGACCGCCCAGGACAACAAGCACCGGCTGGTGTTCGAGAAGCTACGGCTGGCTCCCGGCGACCGGCTGCTCGACGTCGGCTGCGGCTGGGGCGCGATGGTGCGGTACGCGGCGCGCCGCGGCGTGCGGGCCGTCGGCGTCACGCTGAGCCGCGAGCAGGCGGCGTGGGCGCAGCGCGCCATCGCGGCCGAGGGGCTCGGTGAGCTCGCCGCGGTGCGGTTCGGCGACTACCGCGGCGTCGCCGAGTCCGGGTTCGACGCGGTGTCCTCGATCGGGCTGACCGAACACATCGGCGTGCACAACTATCCGGGGTACTTCGGCTTCCTGGCATCGCGGCTGCGCCCGGGCGGGCTGCTGCTCAACCACTGCATCACCCGGCCGGACAACACCGGGCCCGCCGACGCCGGGGGTTTCATCGACCGCTACGTGTTCCCGGACGGCGAGCTGACCGGTTCCGGCCGGATCATCACCGAGGTGCAGGACGCCGGCCTGGAGGTGCTGCACGAGGAGAACCTGCGCCACCACTACGCGCTGACGCTGCGGGACTGGGGCGCGAACCTGGTCGCCAACTGGGACGCGGCGGTCACCGAGGTCGGCCTGGCCACCGCCAAGGTGTGGGGCCTGTACATGGCCGGGTCGCGGTTGGGCTTCGCGTCGAACGTGGTGCAGTTGCACCAGGTGCTGGCGGTCCGGCTCGACGACGTCGGCGGCGACTGCGGGCTACCGCTACGCCCCTGGTGGACGCCGTAGCCCGGAGCGCCGGGACCGGCCGACCGGCCGCGGCCGGTCAGCCGGCTGCGGCCGCGCCGACCGGCTCGGGTCGCCGGCCGGCAGCCGCGCCCGGACCGCTGGTGCGCACCGCCACCAGACACAGCCCGGCGATGACCAGGCAGCCGACCGCGTAGCCCAGGCTGCCGACCGGATCGCCGGCCGCGGTGCGGCCGTCGACCGCACCGACGTAGGCCGGCAGCGCGGTCAGCCACAGCACAGACAGCACCGCCAGATAACCGGCGGCATAACCCATCATCACCGGGCTGGTGTAGCGCGGCCCGGGCTCGGTACCCGCACGCAACCGCCGCCACTGCAGCACCAGCACCGGCACGGCGACCGCGGTGATGACGATGAGTTCCAGCGCGTAGGCGACGCCGGTGGCGGTGACGCTGCCGGTGACCGCTTGGGTGACGGTGGCCGGCAGCGGCAGGATGGCGGTCCCCAGCGAGGCCAGCAGCCCGACCACGACGGTCCGCCACAGCACCTGCGGGCCGGAGAAACGGCGTCCCGCGTCGACGTGCCGCCCGACGAACAGCTGCACGAAGAACGCCAACGACATCGGCCACAGCGCGGCGAACACCACCACGCTGGGCAGCGGCACCGCGTCGAACATCGGCTGGTTCATCGGGTGATCGATCGACCACTCCCACCACCGCAGCTGCGGGCCGAGGTGGTCGAAGATCTCGTAGAACGCGTGGTGGACGAATCCGACGCACACCGCGCCGACCAGGGTGCCGTAGCGCCGGAATACCCCGAGGCTGCGCACCACGTCGAAGGCGACGGTGGCCATCATCGGGTAGATCGCCACGATGTACAGCGGCAGGCGGCCCCACAGGAAGTCGACGCTGAACACGTTGTGCGCGAACATCGTGTCGATGTGTTCCTCGATGCCGAAGGCGCCGGGGAAGTACAGCGGCGGCTCGATGATCAGCAGATAGGCGATCGCCCCGAACCACAGCACCAGGTTGGTCGGGTCGCGATGCCGGCGCAGCCGGACGATGGCGTGCACCAGGGCCAGCACCGCCCCGAGAATCACGGTCAGTTCCAGCACCGGCAACGTCGCGTTCTCCAGCGCGAACGGGCTGCGGAATTCCACCAGCCCGCCGGCCGTCGCGCAGGAGAATCCCATCGAATGCGCGAGGTTCTCGAAGGTCGTCGTACACAGATCAAGCATGGGTCGCTCCCGACTGTGCGGCGGTGTACCACCGGGTGACGTCGTAGCCGGCGTCGTAACGGTCGAACCATTGTCCGGCCAGCGCGGGCAGCTGCTCCCCGGCGGGGTTGTGGCCCGGGATCTGACTGCGCACCACACCACCGAACGCCGTCAGCATCTGTCGGGCCCGGAGGTGCCCGAACGCCGAACCGACCGGCCCGTCGTTGGGGGTCTTGCTGAACGGGAGGCGTTGCAGCAGCGCCTTTTTGCGCGCCTGCATGCCAAACATGCTGATCGCGTCGACCTTTCGGTCGGCCAGCGGTACCTGGGCGTTGAAACCTGCACAGGCGATCCGCAACACCGCCCAGACGTGCCGGAAAACGGACGGCGCGACCCGCATTCGGTACCACGGATCGTCGATCACCGCGTCGTAGATGATCAACGCCGAACTGCGGTGCTCGACCTCCTCGACGAAGTGCCAGAGGAACAGCGAGGCGACCCGGTCGTCGCCGGGCGCGAACAGGGTGTCGTCGTTGTCGAGCATCAGCTTGAAGACCGGGGTGAAGGTGGCCTCCAGGTCCGCGGTGTAGGCCAACCGGTAGCGCAACGGCGTGTTCGCCGACAGGTCGTCGTATGCCGCGGTCACCTGCGTCAGGGTGTCTTTGAGGCCCGGGTACCTCGCGATCAGCGCCTTGACGTGCTGGCGGTGCGCCATCGAATGCTGGCCCTCCTGACGAACGAAGGCCTCGGCCTCGGCGACCACCGCGGGATCGTCGATCAGCGGCATCGCCTCGGGAATCATCTGGCCGATCATCTTCTCGAACGCGACGGCCAGGAACGACACGGCGTTGGCCATCGAGGAGAACGCCGGGTTGGTCTCGTTCCACAGGAACGGCACCGGCTCGTCAGCGAAACCGAAGCGCATCTTGCGCACCTGAAGGTCGGTCACGGGCGCGGGCCCCTTCCGTCAGTCACCATACAGTCAAACTGCATTATGTATGTTGGTATGATTACCCGTCGTCGCGCCGTTCGTCAATATCGGTTACCGTCCGGGGCCATGGCACGCAGGCGCGGATGGGGTGGGCGACCCCCGGCGGACGACACCGAGGCCACCGCGCGGATCGTCGCCGCCGCCGTCGACCTGCTCGACAGCACCGGTTCGGCGATCAGCATCGCCGACGTCGCCGCGTCCCTCGGGGTGATCCGGCAGACCGTCTACCGGTACTTCCGCACCGCCGACGATCTGATGCGCGCCGCCGGCATCGCCTCCACCGCGGGCTTCCTAGACCGACTCGCCGAACACCTGCACGGCCTCGACGAGCCCGCCGAGGCGATGACCGAGGGGGTGCTGTTCACCCTGGAGGAGGCCTCCCGCACCCCGCGCCTCGGCGTCCTGCTGGCCGGCACTCACCCCGGCGGCATCGCCTCACCGGAGGCCCGCGAACTCGGGCTGCAGATGGTCACCCGGTTCGACGTGGACTGGGCCGCCCACGGCTACGACAACGCCGCGCTGACCGAGCTGGTCGAATTCACCCTGCGGGTCATGCTGTCGTTCTTCGCGGCGCCCAACGATCCCGAGCGCGACCGCGCCGGGCTGCGGGCATTCGTCCGGCGCTGGCTCGGCGGGGCGATCCTCGCCCAGGCCGGCGGCCCGGACACGGCGCAGGCCAACTGACGTCCCGGCGCCGAACGTCGGGCCACATCGAGGTCATGGCGGGGCGGGTGCGGCGGATCGCGATGCGCATCGGTTGTGCCATCGCGGACATGCCGCGGTAGCTGCGCGCTCAGTCGCCGATCTTGCGGGCCCCGAGCTCGTTCTGCAGCAGCTCAAGGGCGATCTCCTCGGGATCGCGGCGCGGCCCGGGATCGACGTCCTCGGCGGCCGCCTCGGCCATCATGCGTTCCTCTTCGGCGCGCTGCCGGTCCTCCTCGGCGCGACGACGCTCGGCCTCGGCCTGACGGCGATCCTCAGCCTCGGGCGCCGGGGCCTGCGCCGGTGCGCCGCCGCGGCGGACCGGCTGGTCGGCGACGGGCGCACCGGTCCCGGTGTCGCAGCGCACCTTCCAGTCCACGCCGAGGGCATCGCGCAGCGCCTCCCGGATGACGTCGGCGTTGCGCTGCTCGGACAGCCGCTTGGCCAGCGGCGCCGACTCGTGCATCAGCACCAGGGTGTCGGCGTCGACGGCACGCACCGTCGCCCCGGACAGCATCACCTCGGTGGTGCGGCTGCGTTCCCGGACCTTCTCCCGCACCGTGGCCCACATGCTGCGCACCGCGGCGGCGTCCGGTTGGCCGGGTGCCACGGCAGCGGGTTGCTCGGGCGCCGGGGCGGGCGGTTCGGGGGCCGGGGGTTCGGGCGCCGGGGGTTCGGGTGCCGGGGGTTCGGGTGCAGCGGCGGGTTGCTCGGGTGCCCGGGCCGCCGGCGGCCGGGTTTCGGCGACCGGCGCCGGGCGGGCCGGTGCCGGGCGCGACGGTGCCGGCTCGGGTGCGGGTGCAGGCTCGGGTGCAGGCTCGGGCGCCGGCGGCTCGGGTGCGGGTGCCGGCGCGGGCGGAGCCGGCGCGGGCTCGGCCTCGGGCTCCTCCGACCGTTGACTGCGCCGGGTGAACTGCTTCCCGGCACCGATCACGCCGTCGCCCGGCGGCAGCGACGCGGCGGCCTCACCGGCCGGGATCGACATGTCCAGCCGGGTCTCGATGCGCTCCACCCGCTGCAGCAGCGCGGCCTCGGTGTCCGCCGCCGACGGCAGCAGCAGCCGCGCGCACATCACCTCCAGCAGCAGCCGCGGCGCGGTCGCCCCGCGCATCTCGCCGAGCCCGGCGTGCACCACCTCCGCGTAGCGGGTCAACGTGGCGGTCCCGATCCGTTCGGCCTGCGACCGCATCTGGTCCAGCTCGTCCTCGGGCGCCTCGACGACACCGCGGGCCGCCGCATCGGGCACCGCCTGCAGCACGATCAGGTCCCGGAACCGCTCCAGCAGATCGGTGGCGAACCGGCGCGGGTCATGCCCGGCGTCGATGACCGATTCCACCGCCCCGAACAGCGCCGCCGAATCCGCGGCGGCCAGCGCCTCGACCGCGTCGTCGATCAGTGCCACATCGGTGGCGCCCAGCAGCGCCAGTGCCCGCTGGTAGGAGACGTGGTTGCCGTCGGCGCCGGCCAGCAGCTGGTCGAGCACGCTGAGGGTGTCGCGCGGGGAGCCGCCGCCGGCCCGGATCACCAGCGGGTACACCGCGTCGTCGACCCGGACGTCCTCGGCGGCGGTGATCGTCTCGATCAGCGAACGCATGGTGCGCGGGGCCAGCAGCCGGAACGGGTAGTGGTGGGTGCGCGACCGGATCGTCGGCAGCACCTTGTCCGGCTCGGTGGTGGCGAACACGAAGATCAGATGCTCGGGCGGCTCCTCGACGATCTTGAGCAGCGCGTTGAAGCCCGCGGTGGTCACCATGTGGGCCTCGTCGATGATGAAGATCCGGTACCGCGACTGGGCCGGCGCGTAGAAGGCGCGGTCCCGCAGCTCGCGGGTGTCCTCGACACCGCCGTGGCTGGCCGCGTCGAGCTCGGTGACATCGACGCTGCCGCCGCCGTTGGGCGCCAGCGCCTGGCACGAATCGCACTCCCCGCACGGCGTCGGGGTGGGACCCTGCGCGCAGTTCAGCGAGCGGGCCAGGATCCGCGCCGAGGAGGTCTTGCCGCAGCCGCGCGGGCCGGAGAACAGGTAGGCGTGGTTGATCCGGCCGGCGGTCAGTGCCGTCGAGAGCGGCTCGGTGACGTGTTCCTGGCCGATCACCTCGGCGAACGTCGCCGGACGGTACTTGCGGTAGAGGGCCACGGAAGCAGGCTACCCACCTGCTCCGACCGTGCCGCACATCGCGCTGGTCAGGATCGCCGCGCACCGACGACGTGCGGAATGGCGCGGCTACTGCCCCAGCAGTTCCTCGGTGGCGGCCAGCAGCGCGGCGGTGGCCAGGCCGTCGATGGCGTCGCGCAGGTCCGGCAGCGACGGGAAGCTCGGCGCGATCCGGATGTTGGTGTCGGCCGGGTCCACCCCGTACGGGAACGACGCCCCCGCCGCGGTGACCGCGATCCCGGCGTCCTTGGCCAGCGCCACCGTCCGGCGGGCGGTGCCGGGCAGCACGTCGAGGCTGACGAAGTAGCCGCCCTTCGGGTCGGTCCAGGACACGATCTTCGACGCCGCCAGCCGGTCCTCCAGAATCTCGGCGACCAGCGCGAACTTTGGCGCCAGGATCCGCTGGTGGCCGAGCATGTGCCGGCGCACCCCGTCGGCGTCGCCGAAGAACCGCAGGTGCCGCAACTGGTTGACCTTGTCCGGTCCGATCGTCTTCTTCCCGGCGTACTTCAGGTACCAGGCGATGTTGGCGGCCGAACTCCCGAAGAAGGACACCCCGGCGCCGGCGAAGGTGATCTTCGAGGTCGAGGCGAACACGTAGGGCCGGTTCGGGTGGCCCGCCGCCTCGGCCAGCGCGAGCACGTCGACCTGCTCCGGGAACTGCTCGGTGATGGTGTGCACCGCGTAGGCGTTGTCCCAGAACAGCCGGAAGTCGGGAGCCGCGGCCGGCATCTGGGCCAGTCGGGCCACCTTCTCCGGGGAGTACACCGCCCCGGTCGGGTTGGCGAACACCGGCACGCACCACATGCCGCGGATCGCCGGGTCGGCGGCCACCAGCTCCTCGACGACGGCGAGGTCCGGGCCGTCCTCCAGCATCGGGACGGCGATCATCTCGATCCCGACGGACTCGGTGATGGCGAAGTGCCGGTCATAGCCCGGCGACGGGCACAGGAACTTCACCCCGGCGCCGTCGCGCAGCTCGTCGATCCACGGCCGCGGGGAATCCGCCCCGCCGTGCAGCAGCGAGTACATCACCACGTCGTGCATGTATTCCAGGCTGGCGTTGTTGCCGGCGATCAGGTTCGGCACCGCGATGCCCAGCAGCTCGCCGAAGATCGCCCGCAGCTCGGTCAGCCCGGTCAGGCCGCCGTAGTTGCGGGTGTCGACGCCGTCGGCGTCGCGGAAGTCACCGGGACCGGGCAGGCCGAGCAGGTCGTCGGCCAGGTCGAGCTGTTCCGGCGCCGGTTTGCCGCGGGTCAGGTCCAGCTTCAGGTTCTTGGCGACCAGGTCGGCGTATGCCTGCCGCTGGGAATCGTGTTCGGCCTGCAATTCGGCGCGGCCGAGGGAATGGAAGGACACCTGGGGGCCTCTCACCGATGACGGGCGGGCACTGCGAGAAGGGGACCCCGCGCACCCGCCAGAGCCCATTGACCCTTGCTGCCTTCCGGCCCTGGGGGAGTTCACAGGATGGACGCCGCGCGGGGTCCACGAAGCAGTGTATACGGCGCCGATCGGTGGGCCGCGAGCGCGACGACGCTCGGGGCCGCGCGGCGTCCCGGCGGCCGGCCAACCGGGTCGGCGCGCCCGGCCGGTCATCGGCGCCCCCGGCGCTGCGGTAAAGTACGACCCGGAGGATTCGCCTAGTGGCCTATGGCGCTCGCCTGGAACGCGGGTTGGGTTAACAGCCCTCAGGGGTTCAAATCCCCTATCCTCCGCACCTGACCCGGGTGTCCGCCGATCCGCT
Organism: Mycolicibacterium fallax; assembly: GCF_010726955.1. NCBI lineage: Bacteria > Bacillati > Actinomycetota > Actinomycetes > Mycobacteriales > Mycobacteriaceae > Mycobacterium > Mycolicibacterium fallax. The sequence goes on along the minus strand of NZ_AP022603.1, from coordinate 3,101,724 downwards.
TATCGCCCCGGCGGGCACCCGGTTCTCAATTTCCAGGAGGAACATGTCGCGCTGGATCACGGTGGTCTGGCATGTCGGGACCCTGGCGGTGGCCGGGGTCCTGTACTTCTTCTTCACGCTGCCGCGCTGGTCCGAGTTGGCCGGCGAACTGTCCCCCACCGCGGGCACCGTGCTGCGGATCGTGACGGCGGTGCTGCTGGCCTCGGCCGCCGCACCCGTGTACCTCGACCTGCGCCGCACCCGCAAGCCCGAGTTGGGCAGCCCGCAGCTGTCCCTGACGCTGCACGCCTGGTCGATCGCCGGCGCGCTGGCCTCCGGGATCCTGGTGCTGGCCACCGCGATCACCGAGATCTGGCTCGACCTCGACACCGCCGGGGCGTGGCTGTTCGCGATCTATGCTGCCGCAGCCGCGGTCGCGCTGCTGGGCGCGTTCGCGTTCTACCTGTCCTTCGCCGCCGAGACGGCCCCGCCGCTGGAGCCGGTGAAGACCATCAAGCTCACCAAGCCCGAGGCGAAGACCGAGGCTGAGGCCGAGGCTGACGAGGCCGACGAGGACGAGGCCGACGACGAGTCCGACGACGAGTCCGACGATTCCGAGTCCGACGCCGAGTCCAAGTCCGACGATTCCGAAGACGCCCCGGCCGAGGCCACCGCCGCCGACCCGGAGGAGCCGCCGGTGTCCAAGTGGAAGCCCGCCGACGACGCCGAGAAGGCCGCCGCACCGGCGGGGAACAGGTACCGGCTGCGCAACCGCAGGCCGCGCGGCTGACCGGTCGGCCAACCGGGGACCCGGCGCAGCGCGGCTCAATGAGAGCCCGTCGACGCCGCGGTAACGACAAGGACACAGGGACCGAGATACAGACATGCCCGTGAACCACCTTCGCCGCTTCGCCGTGGGACGACTGTCGGCCGCCCTGCTCGCACCCCTGCTCGTGCTGGGTGCCCTGCTGGTGACGCCGGCGACCGCCGGCGCAGACCCCGCCGCGCCGATGGATCCGAACGCGTTGGCCGCCGCGGTGGAGCCCGGGCTGGTGCAAATCGACACCCTCAACAACTTCCAGGGCCTGGTCGGCAACGGCACCGGCATCGTGCTGTCCCCCGAAGGCGTGGTGCTGACCAACCACCACGTCGTGCAGGGCGCCAACGCCATCCGCGCCACCAGCGCCGCGACCGGCCAGGTTTTCGACGCCGACGTCATCGGCTACTCCCGCGCCAACGACCTCGCGGTGCTGCAGCTGCGCGGCGCCGGCGGGCTGCCGATGGCGCCGCTGGGCTCCTCGGCGTCGCTGGTGCTCGGCGAACCGGTGCTGACCATCGGCAACGCCAACGGCACCGGGCATCCGCTGACCCGCGAGGTCGGCCAGATCACCAGCCTGGATCGCGCCGTCGACGTCGAGGATGAGACCACCCACACCTCGCACCGGATGGGCGGGCTGATCGAGTCCTCGACCAACCTGCGGGCCGGTGACTCCGGCGGCGCGCTGGTCAACTCCGCCGGGCAGATCGTCGGCATGAACGCCGCCGCGACCATCACCTACCGGATCGGCGGCGGCGCCGACCCGGCCGGCCAGGGCTTCGCCATCCCGATCGACCGGGCACTGGGCATCGCCAGCCAGATCCGGGCCGCCGAGAGCTCCCCGTACGTGCACATCGGGCCCTCGGCGATGCTCGGCATCGGCATCGACGCGGGCGGACCCCCGCGGCCCAACGGCCTGCCGATCCGCTCGATCATGCGCGACGGTCCGGCCGAGCGCGCCGGGATCGTCCCCGGTGATGTGCTCACCGCCATCGACGGCACCCCGATCGACTCCGCCAACACCCTGACCGGGCTGCTGGACCAGCGCCACGGCGGCGACGTCATCACGCTGAACTGGGTGGACCGCACCGGCGCCGCCCGCACCGCCGACGTCACGGTGATCTCCGGGCCGGTCAGTTAGCCGGAGCCGGGGCCGGCTCGGGCGCCTTCTCCGGGGTCTTTTCCGGCGCCGGCACGGGCCCGACGACCGGCTCCACCCGAAGCACCCGGGCGGCCAGCCGCGCGCCCGGCGGACCGTCGACCGAGACGTCCTTGAACATCTTGGCCTGCCCATCGCTGACGGTGAAGCTGCCCGGCTGCGGCTGATGACCACCGGTGATCTCGTAGAACACCGTGAAGGCACGCTCCGGCAGCGGATGCCCGCCGTGATAGTTCGGCGCGATCGAATACACGTAGGTGCAGGTGGTCGGGGTGCCGCAATGGTGCTCGGTGACCGTCACTCCGACCAGGAACTCATCGGGCTTGGGCATCGTCGGTGTCGGGGCGAAGCTCTCCGGGGTGGACGCCACCGGATCGGCGCGCTGGGCGCCGGATGTGACCAGGTAGATCGCCGCTGCCACCCCGCCGGCCAGCATCCCGACGATGGCCAGCGCCGCCAGCACCTTGCGAATCGTCTGCACTCCCCCGCTCATCCGGACCACCCTAGGTCCTCGGGTGCCGGTCAGTGCTTCTCGACGGGATTTCCCTGGTCGTCCCAGTGCTCGGCGACCTTCTTCGACGGCTGCACCCGCGGCGGCTCCCCCGGCATCTTCGGGTAGTTCGGCGGGTACGGCATGTCACCGAGGCCCCGCTCGGCGTCGGCGTCGGCCAGCGCCAGCAGCGGTTCCAGCGACTGCGGGTCGTCCTCCATCCCGGCCCACGGGTCCTGCCGCCCCGCGATGATCCCGGGCACCGTGGGCAGGGTGTAGTCGTCGGGATCCGCCTCGGCGAGATCGGCCCAGCTCAGCGGCATCGACACGGTGGCGATCCGGGTCTTGCGCACCGAGTACGGCGAGGCCATCGTGCGGTCCCGGGCAGCCTGGTTGAAGTCGACGAAGATCCGCGCGCCGCGGTCTTCCTTCCACCACGAATCGGTCACCCGCTCCGGGGATCGGCGGGCGCATTCGCGGGCCACCGCGATGGCCGCCCGGCGCACCGCGACGAAATCCCAGTCCGGCCGGATCCGCAGGTAGACGTGGATGCCGCGACCGCCTGAGGTCTTCGGATAGCCGACCAGGCCGAGCTCGTCGAGCAGCGGCTTGAGCACCTCCAGCGCGACGGCCCGGGCCTCCGGGAACGCGGTGCCCGGCTGCGGATCGAGGTCGATGCGCAGTTCGTCGGGGTGGTCGACGTCGGCGCGGCGCACCGGCCACGGGTGCAGCGTCACCGATCCCATCTGGGCCGCCCAGACGATCGCGGCCGGGTGGGTGATGCACAGTTCGTCGGCGGTGCGCCCGGACGGGAACGTCACCCGCACGCTGTCGAGGTAGTCGGGGTGGTGCGGCGGCAGCCGCTTCTGGTAGACCTCCTCGCCGTCGATGCCGTCGGGGAAGCGCTGCAGATGCGTCGGCCGGTCCCGCAGCGGCGCGAACATCGGTCCGAGCGCGACGGTGCGGTAGTAGTCCACCAGCGCGCCCTTGCTGCCCGCGGCGCCGAGGTCGGGGAAAAAGACCTTGTCCCGGCTGGTGATTCGCACGGCGATGCCGTCGACGTCGAGTTCCTCGGGCGCGGGCTTTGGGCTCATCGGTCCTCCAGTACGTCGGACAGGTCGTAGCGGGCCGGCACGTCGAGCTGGTCGAAGGTGCAGCTGCGCGGGTCGCGGTCCGGCCGCCAGCGACGGAACCGCACCGCGTGCCGGAACCGCCGGCCCGGCCCGGCGCCCTCCATCTGGTCGTAGCCGACCTCGGCGACGCGGTCCGGGCGGATCGGGATCCAGCGTTTGTCGGCGGCGGAGTTCCACCTGCTCGGCTCGCCGTCGCGCACCAGGTCCTGCGCCAGCCGCAGCGGTTCGAGCTCGGCCATCAGTTGGGCGCGGGCGGCGGTGCTGAACGACGCCGCGCCGCCGACCATCTGCAGCGCGCCGTCGTCGTAGAGGCCAAGCAGAATCGAGCCGACGCCCTCGCCGGACTTGTGCACCCGGTAGCCGATCGCGACGACGTCGGCGTCGCGGGCGTGCTTGATCTTGACCATCTCTCGCTTGCCGGGCAGGTAGTGGCCGCCGCGCCGCTTGGCGATGACGCCGTCGAGCCCGGCGCCCTCGAAGGTGGTCAGCCAGCGCGCCGCCAGCTCGGGATCGTCGGTGCTGCGGGTGATGTGGCACCACTGCCCGCCGGTGACCAGCGCGCCGAGCGCCTGCCTGCGGTCGGTCAGCGGGCGGTCCAGCAGCGCGGTGTCGGCGTCGGCCAGCGCGTCGAATCCGATGAAATGCGCCGGGGTTTCCCGGGCGAGCAGCGCAATTCGACTGTCCGCCGGGTGTATTCGGGCCGACAGCGCATCCCAGTCCAGCCGGGTGCGGCCGTCGACCTGGCGCGGGACGACGATCTCGCCGTCGAGCACGCAGCGCGGGGCGACCTCGGTGCGCAGCGCGTCGAGCAGTTCCGGGAAGTAGCGACCGAGGTCCTTGCCGGCGCGGGACTGCACGGTGATCTCGTCGCCGTCGCGGAACACCAGCGCCCGTCTAGTTGACTGAACTTCGGCGAGCCTTCCGATGGCGTGGCTGCGGCGGGCGGAGGATCCGGTTATGGGTGAGGTGGGTCGGGTGGAGTCGGCACCGAGCGGGTTGCCGTGGCGGGTGATCTTCCCCGATGCCGAACATCTGGGGGCCACGTCATACCTTCGCGAACTGGCGGCGTCGGATTGCAGTCCACTCACAATTCGAAGTTACGCGTTCGACCTTCTGCGGTGGTTCCGATTCCTGCATGAACGCCTCATCAGTTGGGAGCGAGCAGAGCGCGTAGACGTCCGCGCCTTCGTCGAGCACCTACGAGAGGCGCCCAATCCGCAACGTCTGCGCCGACGTCCGGACGGACCACCGCCGGGGTCGGTGAACGCGGTTACCGGCAAGGCGGAATTGACCACCAAGTACGCGCCGCGCACCATCAACCATCAACTGTCGGTGTTGTTCGGATTCTACGAACACGCCTGTGCCGCCGATCTGGGTCCGCTTGTCAATCCCGTTCCCGCACAACGCGCCAGGAACGGTGGTCGACCGCATGCTCACCACAATCCGATGGAAGACTTCACGATCTTCCGGCGCGCCAACTATCGGCAGAAGACCCCTCGGCCGGTGTGGCGAGCGATCCCCGATGACGCTGCCGCATCGCTGTTCAACGCGCTGCGCAGCCACCGCGATCGAGCGCTCGTGAGCTTCTACTTGTCCTCGGGCGTACGGGCATCGGAGTTGTTGGGCTTGCGTCACGGCGATCTGGATGCTGGCCGCTACACCATTACGGTCACCAGCAAGGGCAGCCGCATGCGGGAAACCGTTCCGGCCTCAGTGGACTCCTTCGTGTGGCTGGCGCTGTATCTGTCCGAGCAACCCCCGATCGAGCCGGGTGGTCCGGTGTGGTGGACCCGACGCTCTCAGCCGGCGCCGCTGAACTATCACGCGATGCGCGCGGTGCTGCGCCGCGCCAACGCTAGCTTGGGTGCGAACTGGTCGTTGCACGACTTCCGCCACACTGCCGCCGCGCGGATGCTAGCCGACCCCGCGTTCACGCTGGTCGATGTGCAGACCGTCTTGCGGCATGCCAGCGTGACGACGACACAGATCTACACCCAGCCTCGTCTGGAAGATCTGATCGGCAAAGTGCTCGAGCACTACGCTCGGCCAAAGACCAACGTAGCGACGATCGAACCTGCCTACGACGCCGCGGCGGTCCGGGAACTGTTGGGCCTGCCGGAGTGAGTACCGAGGACACCCGGTCACCAGCACGTCAGCAGGCCGCCGCGACGCGGCGCGCCATGAGCCCCAAGGTCCAACTGCTATCGCGGCCGGATTCACCGCATCTGGCTGCGATTTCAGCAGACAGCCGCTATGGCCCAGCCGGCCAGGTGCGCCCCTTGTGGGGCTATGACGCCAACCACGCGCCCCCACCGCTGCCAGTCGGGGCGCGCGGCGCGATGATGCAGTCACTGACCGCCGACGAGCTGTGCGACTTCGTGGCCGAGCATCACCGGACACTGACACACCGGGCGCGCCAGCCCATCGTGAGGGGAACCCGGGCGATGCTCGGTGTGCTTGCTCAATATTCCGGGCAGACGTGGGAGCAGCGTTGGTTGGCCAGCGGTTACGACGCCGCGCCACGCACCTGGTTCGAGCATGATGCGTTGCCGCACTACGACCACTGGTCACCCACGATCAGCGCGGTCAACGCGCTGTTGCAGGCCCGAGTGCTGCGGCCGTCCTACAGTTGGCTGCTCGACTCTCAGAAGCGGGTGGCCCTCCGCAAATTCCTCGACCGCGACGGCGGGCCGGACCTGGATCGATTGCGCGGGCTGCCCGCCTACCGCGACGCGGTGCCCAAATACCAGGACGACGCCGAAAAGGCCTTGGCGCGGGTGATGATCCGCACCGGCAAGGACATCGCTCAGCTATGCGGCGACGATCTACTCTTCTACGCCGACGTGGTGCGCACCTCGGGACGACAGCGCCGAGAGCACCTCATCTGGGAGCTTCTGGTCGCCCTGGGCCCGCTGGCCGAGGAGGCACCGACTCTGCGGGCGACATGGTCGGCGCGAGGCAACACACGCCAGCACAGCACCGCGACGTTGGTCGACAGATACGGCATCCCCGCCTCGGGGGTGCGCAACCTGCTCGTCGATTACCTCGAAGAGATCAAGCCCGGCATGGACTACAGCTCACTGGAAGGCCTGGCTTACCGTTTGATCCGATTGTTCTGGTGGGAGATCCTGCAGATCAATCCCGACCAAGCCAATCTCGCATTGTCGGCCGAGGTGGTGACGGCGTGGCGGGAACGGTTGGCGCTGACCCTCGACGGCCGGCCGCGACGCGAAGTCCACTCGATTCTGTTCGCCATCCGTGGGATGTACCGCGACTTGGCCGAGTGGTCGCACGACGACCCGGTCCGCTGGGGTTTCTGGGTCGCGCCGTGCCCGGTACCTCGGGAGCTCAGTCGCGCCGCGGCGAAGCAGAAACGCCGCCAGAAGGCCTCGATGCAGGACCGCACCCGCATGCTGACGCCGCTGTTGCCGGCACTGCTGGCCGCGGCTACCGCGCACAAGGACCGGACCGCCACCTTTCTACAGCGAGCCCTGGACTGCACGCACGACCAGGAGTTCGTGGTCGAGGGCTACACGTTCCTGCGGTATTGCCCACCGTTGCGGCGCGACGGCGACGCCCGAGTGCGGACCTGGGTGCACCTAGCACCCGGACAGCAGCGACCGCCCTGGATCCGTGGTAGCGCCCCGCGCATCGACGTGACCGCGCTCGAAGCGGAGGGGTTCTGGGGCTACGCGATCGTGGAAACATTGCGACACACGGGTATTCGCATCGAGGAGCTACTCGAACTGACCCAGTTGTCGCTGCGGCACTACACCGCTTCCACCACCGCCACGCTGGTGCCGTTGCTGCACATCGTGCCGTCCAAGACCGACTGCGAACGTCTCATCCCGATGACCCCAGAATTGGTCGGGGTGCTCCTGGAAGTGCTGCGCCGCGCGAAGGCCGGCAAGGATCACGTGCCGCTGTCGATCGCCTACGACACCAACGACAAGGTCCACAGCGAACCGTTTCCGCACCTGTTTGCGCGCCCTCTGGGCATCCGCCACGAAGTGCTGGGTCGGCACTACGTCCGCCGAATCCTGATACACCTCGCCGGCGTCGCCGGGCTCACCGATGCCGGTCAACAGGTTCACTTCACCCCGCACGACTTCCGCCGGTTGTTCGCCACCGACGCTGTCAACAACGGCCTGCCACTGCACATCGCTGCTGCGCTGCTGGGCCACCTCAACCTCGACACCACCCGCGGTTACACCGCGGTGTTTCCCGAGCACCTCATCATCGCCCATCAGGCGTTCATCGAGCGGCGCCGCCAACTGCGTCCATACGAGGAGGCCAAGGTTGCCGACGACGACGAGTGGGCCGATTTCGAAGAGCACTTCCTGCTGCGTCGGGTGGCGCTGGGTGAGTGCCACCGCCCTTACGGCACGGCGTGCGTGCACGAGCACGCCTGCACGCGATGCCGATTCCTGCGCGTCGACCCCGCCCAGCTGGGCCGCATCAACGAAATGACCGAGAACGCCGAACAGCGTCTCGCCGAAGCGAAGGACCGCGCATGGCTGGGCGAGGTTGCCGCCCTCGAAGAGAGCATTAAGCATTTGCGCACCCGACAATCCCAGGCTCAGCAACTACTTTCCACCGGCACTAACCCGTTCGCCGAGCAGGGACCACAATGAAGCGATGAAGCTTCCCGTCATGCCACCGGTCTCACCGATGTTGGCCAAGTCGGTGCCGACAATCCCTCCCGATGCCTCCTATGAACCGAAGTGGGATGGCTTCCGGTCAATCTGCTTCCGCGACGGCGACGAGGTCGAGCTGGGCAGCCGTAACGAGCGGCCTTTGACCCGGTACTTCCCCGAACTGGTCACAGCGATCAAAACCGAACTACCGCAACGCTGCGTCATTGATGGCGAGATCATCATCGCCACAGACCACGGCCTGGACTTCGAGGCGCTGCAACAACGCATCCACCCGGCCGATTCGCGAGTGCGGATGCTCGCCCAACAGACCCCCGCGTCCTTCGTAGCGTTCGATCTACTCGCCCTAGGCGATGAGGACTACACCAGGAGACCGTTCACCGAGCGACGCGCAGCACTCGTCGCGACGTTGGCCGACTCCGGGCCCTCGGTTCACGTCACACCGGCCACCACCGATCCCACGACCGCCCGACGGTGGTTCGAGGAGTTCGAGGGGGCCGGCCTCGACGGGGTGGTCGCTAAACCGTTGACGCTGACCTATCAGCCCGATAAGCGCGTCATGTTCAAGATCAAGCATCAGCGGACCGCTGACTGCGTCATCGCCGGCTACCGAGTCCACAAATCCAGCGCGGAGGCCATCGGCTCCCTGCTGCTCGGCCTCTACACCGACCACGGCAGCCTCGCCTCGGTCGGCGTCATCGGCGCGTTCCCGATGGCCAAGCGGCGACAGTTGTTCAGCGAAATGCAATCGCTGGTAACCAGTTTCGATGGGCACCCGTGGAACTGGGCCGCCCACGAAGCCGGTGACCGCACGCCGCGCAAGAACGAAATCTCGCGTTGGAATGCCGGCAAGGATCTCTCGTTCGTCCCGCTTCGACCCGAGCGAGTGGTCGAGGTGCGCTACGACCACATGGAGGGCGAACGGTTCCGCCATACCGCCCAGTTCAATCGATGGCGTCCCGACCGTGACCCGCGATCATGCACCTACGCCCAACTCGAAAAGCCACTCAGCTTCGGGCTGGGCGACATTATTCCCGGGCTCACCAAGGAAGGCGAAAGCTAATGTGCACGATTGCTTTTCGCTCTGCTGGAGGTGTCTTCATCTCGCTGGGCAAGATCCCCGTCGACGTCGCAGGTGGCCAGCCCGTTGGTCGACTAACTGTATATCGAGCCTGCGTTCTTTCCTCTGGAATCCCGGGGGCGGCACCGCCCATCCAAATGTGTACGAACCGACGAACAATGGCTACCGTCCCGGCAATCTGGGCGCGTGCCAAACCCGATCCCGGCTTCGACGTGTCTGTTCGGCGCGACGTGCATTGATGACGGGCAGCCGCTGACGTTCATCCGCGCGGCGTCGTCGGTGGCTGTGGGCGGCCGCCTGTTGCGGCCTCGTGTGCCCGTTGGTGGGCGGCGAGGAAGTCGTCAACGACGTGTTCGCAGTCGTCCCGATTGATGCTGCGCAGTCCGGTCATCCGTGCGAACACAAGTGGTCCGATGAGTTGACACATGGCCAGTTCGACGTCGAAGTCGTCGAGTTCCTCGCGGGCCTGAAGGCTGTGCAGGATGGCATCGAACGGTTGGCGGTATTGATCGATCACGCGGGTGCGCAGCGCTCCGGTTGGGGCGGAGGTGTCTGTGCCGTCCCCGGCGCTGCTGTTGGCGGTTGGTCCGAGGGCGAGCCAGGCCAGAGTCGTGACATGCAGGGGCGCTTCGGCGAACAAGGATGCTTGACGGTTCAGCAACTCGATGAGTTGGTCGCGCAGCGACCCCGTCGACGGCGCCGGCGGGATGACTTGGGGCAGCAGCCGTTCGAAGGTGGCGGCCAGCAGTTGCGAGGAGCTGTTGAAGTGACGGTAGAGAGTGGTGCGGGCGACTTTGGAGGCCTTGGTGACCGCGTCGATGGTGACGGCTTCGACCCCGCCGGTGCTCAGTAGGTGGGCGGCGGCGTCGAGCAGGCGGTTCCGCGACCGCACGCGACGGGGGTCGATCTCGTCGTCGTCAGGTATTGGCGTGGACGGTGCAGTCACCGCAACACCATTTCAGAGGACTTGCTAACGACGAAACTGGTCACCGCATTATGGTACCAAGAGTAGCGCAGCGAAACTGTGGGTATCTATTCGCCGAGGGGTGTGATGGCGTCCGACGATCCGGCTGGACCGACATTGGCCCACTTGTCCCGCGGCCAATTGTGGACGTTGGTGGTGTCGCGCCTGGCGGTTGCCCTGGTCATCGCACTGGAAGTTGCCCCCTCGTCGGGGCCAGCCTGCAGCCAGTTGGCCGACGCCGCCACTTCGGCGTTCGTTCACGGTTACAGCCACGGCGCGGTCGTCCTGCCGATCACCACCGTCGCCGGCGTCATCGCTGGCACGGGAACTTACTGAGTAATACCTCTGGAAGGCAACCGAATTCGCGAATGACGTCAACACGACTGGACCCAGCGCCACACCCACCCACTGCAACTGTGCGCCGAGAGGCCATCCTGAATGCCGCCACGGCGATCGCCACCGACGGTGGCTACGTGGCCGTGCGGATGCGGGTGGTCGCCGACCGCGCCGGTATTGCAGTGGGGTCTCTGTACCGCTACTTCCCATCCAAATCACATCTGCTCGTCTCGGTGCTCACCCGCGAATTCGCGCGCCTCGACGACGAGGGCGACTGGGCCACGACCGCCGACACTCCGTGGCAGCGGCTGGAAGTGCTCAATGGGGAGGAATTGTCAATACCTGTGGATCGGGGTGTTTCAGGCGACCTCCGTCCCGGCGTGCTGATCGTCGTCTGAGGGCGGTGTCTGCGGCGTGATGTCGGCGGGACGCTCAAGCAGCTTGCCTTTGTGGAAGGCCGCGCCAGCGCGCACCAGGGCAACCAGGTGCGGGGCGTTGACAGCCCGCCAACGGGCCGCGGCGGCATCGATCAGCTTGTAGGCCATGGCCAGACCGGCCACCCGCGATCCCGGCCCCTTGGTCACCTTGGTCCTCAAACGCACTGTGGCGAAGGTGCTTTCGATCGGATTGGTCGTACGCAGGTGGATCCAATGTTCGGCCGGGTACTTGAAGAACTCCAGCAGCACATCGAGGTCGTCGGTGATCTTGGCGACCGCCTTGGGGTACTTGGCGCCGAAATCGACCTCGAACGCTTTCACCGCGAGCTGGGCCTTGTCGATATCCTCGGCGTTGTAGATCTCCTTGAGTGCCGCCAGGGCCGACGGGTGTGCTGATTTCGGCAGTGCGGCAAGAACATTAGCCTGCTTGTGGAACCAGCACCGCTGCTCTTTGGTGGCCGGGAACACCTCACGCACCGCTTTCCAGAACCCGAGCGCACCGTCACCGACGGCGAGCACGGGGGCGGTCATGCCGCGCCGTTTGCAGTCGCGCAGCAGATCGGCCCACGACTCGGCCGATTCACGGTAGCCGTCGCTGATCGCCACCAGTTCCTTGCGCCCGTCGGCGCACACCGAGCATCACCAGCAGGCACAGCTTCTCCTGGTCCAGACGGACCTTGAGATGGATGCCGTCAACCCACAGGTAGACGTAGTCGGTGCCCGACAGATCGCGGCGACCGAACGCGGCGGCCTCGTCTTGCCACTGCGACGTCAGCCGGGTGATCGTGGATGCCGACAGCCCGGCACCGGAGCCGAGGAACTGCTCCAGGGCCGGGGTGAAATCGCTGGTCGACAAGCCATGCAGGTACAGCAGCGGCAGGACCTCACTCATCTGCGGAGACTTGCGCGCCCAGGCCGGCAGGATCGCGGAGGAGAACCGCTTGCGTTCGCCCGTGTCCAGGTCGAGGCGGCGGTCGTTGACCCGCGGAGCTTTCACCTCGACTGCGCCGGCCGCGGTCAGCACCTCACGGGCTTGGTGGTAGCCGTTGCGCACCACCAGTCGGTGACCGTTGTCATCAAGCTGGTCGGCGTACTGAGCCACGTAGGCAGCGACCTCAGCCTGCAACGCCGTGGCCAGCATCTGCCGAGCGCCGTCGCGAACGATCTCATCGAGCAATGAGCGTCCGCCGGTTTCGTCGTTGGTCTCCTGGCCATCGTGAACTACGGTGAGCATGGGCGTACCTTCCCAACCAGCGCGCCAACGCCGGTCTTGATCGAATACCTGATTCCGTAATGATCATCCTCGGGAAGGTGCGCCCATTTTCACGCCCCCACGCCGAGGCTCATCCACAGGTATTGATCATTGCTCCTCAATGGGCGACTGCGCCGCGAATGGCAGGACAGGCCGGCGCTGACCGAGGCGGTCACCCGCGCGTTCGTCGTCGCCGACGGCACCGTCGACGTCGTGCAGGCCGAAGAGTTCATCGCACGCATGATGGCTCGAGCGATCGCCGGCGGGGACCCCACGTCGCGTCAGATGCAGATCGCCGCGGTCGTCGCCGACGTCTGGCTTGCCAACCTCACCGCCTGGGTCCGGCAGCGGGCCACCACCGCCGAGTGTTGCCAACGGCTCGACCATGCAACCCGACTCCTGCTCGCACGCGAACTCCAAGAGTGATTCGTTAACGCTACTAATAGTATTGGTGCGATACTTACAGTATCGTTATGGTTCACCGAAGACCGAAGGGGCCATCATGATCACCCAGTGGATCGAAGACTGTCAGGTCCAGCGGATCGGGCTTCACGAAGGCCTCATGATCAGCCTGGAGGACTACAACGAACTGGTCATCACGCGGCCACTGCAGCTCACGCTGCCACCGGAAGGTGGCTACCCAGCCGAAGATGTGATGATCGACCCGAACGACGTGCCCGACGTTCAGCGTCCACTGCTGAACTTCGCGGGCAGTACCTGCACGCACGCCACCTGCGATGACGACGGGACGCTGCACCTGCAGCTCTCCAGCGGACACCGCATCACCGTCGCCGCCGACGAGCACGCGACCGCGTGGGAGCTGTACGGCAAACGCCACGGCTACATGGCCTGCTTACCCCGCGGAAGGGTCCACGTCGTGCGCCACGACGTTCCCGAGGAGGACCAAGTCGCCGATACTCCCGCCGCGGCGCGGTGACCCGGCGCTTGACGCTTGACCGCGTCCCCAACATCGATCCAGCGCGGAGAGACGGTTGACCAGCCCGAACAGCGAGCCCGACGCACCGCCCCCGGCCACCATGCGCGTCCGCGAACGGGCCACGGTCACCACGACCTCCAGGGAGTACAGCGAGCGCCTGGGTGCACTGGCCGCATTCACCGTCCGACACAAAGCACTGGTGATCGGCGCGTGGGTCGGGTTAGCCGCGGTGTTGGCGCTGCTGTTCCCGCAGTTGGAGACCGTGGTTCGCCAGCAATCGGTCGATTTGATTCCCCGCGATGTGGCGTCGTTCCAGACCGTCGACCGGATGAGCGAAGCCTTCGGCGAACAAGGCTCCAAGACAACGCTATTCGTCGCCATGGAAGACCCGGCAGGTCTCACGCCATCGGCACGGCAGCGTTACGACACCATGGTTTCGCGACTGCGCGCCGACACCGAGCACGTGCGGCTCGTACGAGATCTGCTAGCCGACCCCATCACCGCCACCCAGGCGGTCAGCCAGGACCGCCAGGCCTGGTATCTCCCCGTCGGTGTAGCGGGCACCCTGGGTGATCCCACGGCCGCCGAAGCGGTGACCGCGGTCCGAGACATCGCCGCCGAGTCCTTCGCCGGGTCGTCGACCACGGTGAACGTCACCGGTCCGCCAGCGACGTTCAGCGACCAGATCGCCGCCGCCGAACACGATCTGCTGTTCATCTCCATCGCCACCGCAGGTCTGATCGCGCTGATCCTGCTCATCGTCTACCGGTCGGTGTTCACCGCGCTACTACCACTGCTCGTGATCGGTATCAGCCTGGCCGTCGGCCGCGGGGTGCTCTCCGCGCTGGGTGAGCTGGGCATGCCGGTATCGCAGTTCACCGTCGCGTTCATGACCGCGATCCTGCTGGGCGCCGGCACCGACTACACCGTCTTCCTGATCAGCCGCTACCACGAGCAGCGCCGCGCGCAGACACCGCCCGATCAGGCAGCCATCCACGCCACCGCCAGCATCGGCCGCGTCATCCTGGCCTCGGCCGCCACCGTTGCGCTGGCATTTCTATCCATGGTGTTCGCCAAGCTCAGCGTGTTCGCCGGCCTGGGACCCGCGTGCGCGGTCGCCGTGCTCGTCGGGTTCATCGCCACCGTGACGCTGCTGCCGCCGGTGCTGGCACTCGCCGCCAAGTACGGCATCGGTGAACCCAAATCCGACAGAACCCGACGTTACTGGAACTGGGTTGCCGTCGCGGTGGTGCGCAAGCCGGTGCCCCTGCTCGTCGCCAGCCTGGTCATCCTGCTGGCACTCTCGGCGGCCGCGCTGACCATGACGATGAGCTTCGACGACCGCAAGGGACAACCCGCCACCACCGCCAGCAACCAGGGCTACCAGATGCTGGACCGCCACTTCCGCAAGGACATCGTCCTCACCGAGTTCCTCCTGGTGGAATCACCGACCGACATGCGCACCGGCAAGGGGCTCGCCGACCTCGACGAGATGGCCTCCCGGGTCGCGCAAGTCCCCGGCGTCACCAAGGTCTCCGGGGTCACCCGGCCCGCCGGAACCCGCCTCGACCAAGCCCAATTGGGTTGGCAGAACGGCCAAATCGGCGACAAGATGGCCGGTGCGGTGGCCGACGGCAACGCCCGCAAGGACGACCTGGCCAAACTCACCGACGGCGCCGACCAACTCGCCGATGGGTTGGCACAACTCGACACCACACTGCGCACCGCCCTGACCCCGCTGACCGGCATCCTCACCCAAGCCCAGACCGCAGGCCAACAAGTCGACCAGTTCCGGCCCCTGCTGACACAGCTCTCCGCGGCCGCACCGGCCATCGACCAAGCCCTGCAATCCGGGCCGGGACTGCGGCCGCTCGCCGAACAAGCCGATTCCGCCATCGCCACCATCGACCCACTGGTCGCAGCCCTCAACACCTCACCCTGGTGCGCCACCACCCCCCAATGCGCCCAGATCCGAGATCAAGCCCAGGTTCTGGTGACACTGCGAAACGGCGGCTTCTTCACTCAAGTCGCCGGCCTCGGCGACCGAGTAGGGCAGAACTCAACCGTCGCCGACACCCTGGCCGACGTCAAAACCGCCGTCACCTCTCTCGACGCAGCGTTCGGCGCACTCGGGGACCCCGCCGACATGGCCGCCAACATCCGCCGACTCCAAGACGGCATCAGCCAACTCGCCTCCGGCGCCCAAGCACTGGCGACCGGAGTCAACACACTCGCCGACAGCAACATCGAAATGCTCAGCGGCATGAGCCAAATCGCCACCCAACTACAAAACTCGGCCCGCGCCAGCACCGGATCAGATACCTCCAGCGGCTTCTACCTGCCCGCCAACGCCTTCGAGAACCGCCAGTTCGCCGACGTCGCAGAACAATTCCTCTCACCCGACGGCAAGACCGCCCGCTTCGCCATCGAATCCCGCCACGACCCCTACTCGGTCGACGCGATGGACCTGGCTCAGGAGATCACCGACGTCGCCGAGGCCGCACGCCCCAACACCTCCCTAAGCGACGCCACCGTCTCCGTCGCCGGCTT
This sequence comes from Mycolicibacterium fallax, assembly GCF_010726955.1. Classification (NCBI taxonomy): domain Bacteria; kingdom Bacillati; phylum Actinomycetota; class Actinomycetes; order Mycobacteriales; family Mycobacteriaceae; genus Mycobacterium; species Mycolicibacterium fallax. The sequence continues at coordinate 3,085,934 of NZ_AP022603.1, read as the reverse complement.
CCCCGCGGTCAACTCCGACATCCGACAACTGCTCTCCCACGACTTCATCCAACTGGCCATCGCCACCCTGGCCATCGTCGGCCTCATCCTGGTCCTGCTGCTGCGCGCCCTGCTGGCCCCGCTCTACCTGCTGGGCACCGTCGTGCTCAACTACACCGCATCACTGGGCATCGGCGTCCTGGTCTTCCAATACGGACTGGGATACGAAATCGCCTGGCCAGTACCGCTACTGGCGTTCATCATCCTCGTCGCCGTCGGCGCCGACTACAACATGCTGCTCGTCTCCCGACTCAAAGAAGAATCCACCGGCAACATCCGCGTCGGCGTCCTCCGCACCGTCGCCAATACCGGCTCAGTCATCACCTCAGCCGGCATCATCTTCGCCGCCAGCATGTTCGGCCTCATGATCGGCTCCATCGCCATCATGATCCAAGCCGGATTCATCATCGGATGCGGCCTACTGCTCGACACCTTCGTCGTGCGCACCCTCACCGTCCCCGCCATCGCCACACTCCTAGGCGAAGCCAGCTGGTGGCCCCAACGCGCCACCACCCGCCCTGTCTAGCCGCCCAGCCAGCATTCAAGATCATTGAAAGGGTTGCCATCAGACCTGACCGACGCGGGGGTTCAAGCGGGGACTCCGCCTAACTAACTGTCGATAACAAGGTCGAGGTTGGCCACATACGGCCTACCGACACTTGCAAAATTCAGTGAAGGAAACCGTCCCACTTGGGCTCATAGGACCACACTCCGGCGTCGGTGGGCACCGTGGTCGCCGCCTTGGCCAGCATGGGCGCGACGGGGGGTGACACCGGTAACTGCACCATCCCATCCTTGCAACGGCGCCCGCAGTTCGCCAGGGCTGGAGACATTTCGTCCGCCCCGGCATTAGATTCTGCGGGTGTGACCGAAGCCAGCGGGGCCGCCGGGGCGGGCCGATTCGCCCCCAGCCCGTCGGCCGACCTGCACATCGGCAACCTGCGCACCGCGGTGCTGGCCTGGCTGTTCGCCCGGTCCACCGGCCGGCGGTTTTTGTTGCGCGTCGAGGATCTCGATGACCGCACCTTTCCCGATGTCGCCGCCCGCCAGCTCGCGGATCTGGCCGCGATCGGGATCAGCTGGGACGAGCCGCCGCAGTATCAGCGGGCCCACGCCGACCGCTACGACGCGGTGGTCGAGCAGCTGCTGACCGCCGGAATGGCCTACGAATGTTATTGCAGCCGTAGGGAAATCCTGGCCGCTCCGCGCGCCCCGCACGCCCCGGAGGGGGCGTATCCGGGGACCTGCCGGGAGTTGGACGACGCCCAGCGGGCCAGCCGGCGCGCGGCGACGGGGCGCCCGCCGGCGCTGCGGTTGCGCGCCGACCGCGACGAGTTCACCGTCACCGACCTGCTGCACGGCAGCTACACCGGGGTGGTCGACGATTTCGTGTTGCGCCGCTTCGACGGGGTGCCGGCCTACAACCTCGCGGTGGTCGTCGACGACGGCGGCTCCGGGGTGGATCAGGTGGTCCGCGGCGACGACCTGCTGTCCTCGGCGCCGCGGCAGGCCTATCTGGCCGCGCTGCTGGGTCTGCCCGCGCCGGTGTACGCGCACGTTCCGCTGGCCCTGAACGCCGAGGGCAAGCGGCTGGCCAAGCGCGACGGTGCGGTCGGCCTGGCCGAGATCGGGGTGCCGACCGCGCTGCGGCAGATCGCCGACTCGCTGGGCTACACCGCCGCCGACCTGCCCGGCATGCTCGCCGAGTTCGACCCGGCCCGGCTGCCCCGGCAGCCCTGGATCTTCCGGCCCGCCTGACCCCTCCCGGGTCGGTGGCTCAGCCGATCACCGGCAGATCCGCCAGCCCGCGCAGCGTGACATTGGGCTTGTAGCTCGGTTCGGCCGCCGGCCGCAGGTCCGGGAACTTCGCGGCCAGCGCCGAGAGCGCCAGCGTCGCCTCCAGCCGGGCCAGCGGCGCGCCCAGGCAGAAGTGCGGGCCGAGCCCGAAGGCCAGGTGCCGGATGGCGCCGCGGTCCGGGTCGAACTCCGCGGGCCGGTCGTAGGCCGCCGGATCGCGCTGCGCGGCGGCGGTCAGCACCATCATGATGTCGCCCTTGGGCACGGCCAGCTCACCGATGGTCAGGTCCGCCGCGGCGATCCGGCTGGTCAGCTGCACCGGCGGGTCGTGGCGCAGGGTTTCCTCGACGATCGCGGCGGCGCGGCCGGGCTCGGCGCTCAGCGCCGCCCAGTGCGGCCGGTGCCGCAGCAGCGCGCGCACCGCGTTGGCGATCAGGTTGACCGTCGTCTCGTGGCCGGCGATGAACAGCAGGTTGCAGGTGGCGACGATCTCCTCGCCGGAGAGCTGGTCGCCGTCCTCCTCGGCCGCGATCAGCTCCGAGATCAGGTCCTCGCGCGGTTCGACGCGGCGGCGCTCCACCAGTTCACCCAGGTAGCCGCGCAGCCACTTCCCGGCGGCCAGCCGCTCCTCGATGTCGGCGGACTGCTGCCCGGTGACCGCGACGAACGGGTCCAGGCCCTGGGCCAGCAGCGCCGAGGCCGCACCGAACCGCGGCTCGTCCTCCAGCGGCACCCCGAGCAGCCGGCAGATCACCGCGACCGGCAGCGGGTAGGCCAGCTCGGCGATCAGGTCGAATTCGGCGCCGGGTTCCAGTCGCCCCAGCAGCTCGTCGACCAGGCCGACGATCTCCGGTTCCAGCGCCTTGACCACCCGCGGGGAGAACGCCTGCTGGGCCAGTTTGCGCAGCCGGGTGTGATCCGGCGGGTCCAGGAACAGGAATCCGGGCTGGCCGAACGGGCGGGCGGCGGCGCCGGCGGCCACCTCGCGCTGCGCGGCGGTGGAGGTCAACCGGTCGTTCGACGACGACGGGTGGCGCAGCACCTGCTCGCAGTCGGGGTAGCGGGCGAACACCGCGAGGTTGGCCTCCGGCAGCCGCATCGGACCGAGCACGCGGATCTGGTCGTAGATCGGGTACGGGTCGGCGCGGTTGGCCGGGTCGAGCATGGCGCGCAGCAGCCGTTGCACCTCGGCCTGGTCCTCGGCGGCACTCATCCGGCCATTGTGCCCGAGGCCGAAATCCCCGCAGGTCAGATGCGTTCAGGCGATGCGGCGGCGGCCGGACCGTCGGTCGGATTCCCCCGATTTATACCCCCTGGGGTATATTCGAGGCACGAACCGGGCGCAACCGCCCGGTCAACGAAAGGGACGTCGTCATGTGTCGAGCCGCGAAGTGCCGCGAGTGCGGAAAAACCACCTGGGCCGGTTGCGGCATGCACATCGATGCGGTCAAGCGCAGCGTTCCGGCCGGGCAGTGGTGCGGCGGACACCCGCGCGCCGAAAAGCCCAAGCGCAGCTGGTTCCGGTTCGGCCGCGGCTGAGCCGGCCGGCCGAACCCGGTCAGCCGGTGCCGTAGTACCGGCCCAGCACCTCCGCGCGCAGCTCGTCGAAGCTGCCGTCGGCGATGGCGGCGCGGATCCGGTCGACCAGCGCGATGATGAACCGCTCGTTGTGGATCGTGCACAGCGTCGCCGACAGAATTTCCTTGGCCTTGAACAGGTGATGAATGTAGGCCCGGGTGTAGTTCGCGCAGGTGTAGCAGTCACAGTCCGGATCCAGCGGGCCGAAGTCCCGCCGGTAGCGCGCACCGGTGATGTTGTAGCGGCCGGTTCCCGAGTAGATCGCGGCGTTGCGGGCGACCCGGGACGGGGACACACAGTCGAAGGTGTCCGCGCCGGCCTCGATCGCGGCGAACAGGTCGTCGGGTTCGCTGATGCCGAGCAGGTGCCGCGGCTTGTCCTCGGGCAGTTCGTCGATGACCCAGCCGATGATGGTGGCCAGGTTCTGCTTCTCCAGCGCCCCGCCGATGCCATAGCCGTCGAAGCTCAGTCCGTGCGCCGGCCCGTCCTGCTCACCCATGCCGACCAGGCCGCGGGTGGCGGCGCGGCGCAGGTCCTCGTACTGGGCGCCCTGCACCACCGCGAACAGCGCCTGGGCCGGTCGATCCGGCGCGGCGGCGGCCAGCCGGTGATGCTCGGCCAGGCAGCGGATCGCCCAGTCGTGGGTGCGACGGACCGAATCCTCTTGGTAGGCGCGGGTATTGACCAGCGTGGTCAGCTCGTCGAAGGCGAAGATGATGTCGGCGCCGAGGCGGTGCTGGATGCCCATCGACACCTCGGGGGTGAACCGGTGGGTGGAGCCGTCCAAATGTGAGGTGAAGGTCACCCCGTCGTCGTCGACGCGGGCCAACCGGTCCTTGCCGGGGGCGACGATGTCGTCGGCCCGGTGCCGCGTGGTGTCCATGGCCAGCACCTTGCGAAACCCCGAACCCAGCGAGAGCACCTGGAACCCGCCGCTGTCGGTGAAGGTGGGGCCGGGCCAGTTCATGAACCGCCCCAGCCCGCCGGCCTCGTCGACGATATCCGGGCCGGGCTGCAGGTAGAGGTGGTAGGCGTTGGCCAGGACCGCCTGCGCGCCAAGAGATTTCATGGTCTCCGGCAGCACCGCCTTGACGGTCGCCTTGGTACCCACCGGAATGAACGCCGGGGTCGCGATGTCGCCGCGGGGCGTGTGGATCACGCCGGTGCGGCCGTCGCGGCCCTCGAGCCGATCCCCGACGGTGAAGTAGTCGCCCACGGCGGCCATTCAATCAGCAGATTGGTCCCAGGCCGCGCCCACGGCCATACTCGTGGGCATGATGACGCTGAGGAAGTTCGGTACGGCCGGCGCGGTCGCCCTGGCCGGGGCATTGCTGGTGGCGGGCTGCTCGGGGGGTGACTCCGGCTCGTCGGCGGCCAACGCGCTGCGACTGGGCGACGACGACCTCGGCCCGGTGACCTCGGTGTCCTGCAAAACCGACGGCGGGCTGACCACCATCACCATCGAGGGCGCCGAGAAGGCCGTCGTGAAGGTGACCGACGAGGACAATCCGACGGTGAAGTCGGTGCACATCGGCGAGGTCGGCAGCACCGACAGCGCGCTGGTCTACGTCGCCGCGGTGTCCGGGCAGCCCGCCCAACTCAGCCGCGACGGCAAGTCCTACACCATCAGCGGCACCGGGATGGGCACCTCCGGCGGCGACGCCGTCAACCCGGTCGGCACCGCCTTCGAGCTCTCGGTGTCCTGCCCGTAACCACATCGTGTTTCACATGAAACCTGTTGTCCCGGCCGCCGCCGGACAATACTGAGCGCAGGTCCGCCCACCGGGTTGGCCTCGACTCTAAGGAGAGCTGTGGTGAAACGAACATTGGTGCTCGCCGTCGGCAGCGCGGCGATCGTCGCCGCCGGCCTGGCCGGCTGCTCAAGCGATAAATCGGCCTCCGACCAGGCCAAGGACGCGATGTCGTCGGTGACCAGCGCCGTCACGTCGGCGACCGACGCGGTCAAGGGCAATCCCGAACCCGGCCACGCCAAGATGACCGTGGACGGCGAGGAGCAGGACATCAGCGGCGTCGCGGTGTGCACGCCGACCGGCGCGGACATGACCATCGCGATCGCCGGTGAGGACGGCGGGGTGTCCGTCGTCGTCGCCGAGGACGCCTCCAAGGTCACCTCGGTCGGGCTCGGCACGGTCGACGGCGTCGGGCTGTCGGTCAGTCCGGCCGGCGGCGACGCCACCGCCAGCAAGGACGGCAAGACCTACAAGGTGAAGGGCAACGCCATCGGCGCCGACCTGGCCAACCCGATGGCCCCGGTCAACAAGGCGTTCGAGCTCGCGATCACCTGCCCCTGACCAACCCACCAAACGACGACGGCGGCTCCCAACCCGGGGGCCGCCGTTGCCGTTTGCGGTGGTCAGGGTCCCAGCCGGTCCAGCAGCGGCACCTGCGCGGCATTGAGCCGGACCCGGGCAACATCGAGATCGACCCACTCCGCCCGGTCGATCTCCGGGTAGCGCCGGCCGTGCAGTTCGAAGGTGTTGCTCACCTCGGCGACCCGATGCCCGGTGAGATCCAACTCGGCATCGACGGCGAAGGCGTGCACCCGCTTGCCGGAGGCCAGCCGCACCTCCCCCAGGTCCAGCACGTCCCCGTCGGGCACCGGCAGGGCGATCTCCTCGGCGAACTCCCGGCGCGCCGCGGTCCACGGATCCTCCGGCGGTAGGAACTCACCCTTGGGAATCGACCAGGCACCGGCGTCCCGGCCGGCCCACCACGGTCCGCCCGGATGCACGATCAGCACCTGCCGCCGGCCGTCGCGCACCCGGTGCAGCAGGATCCCGGCGCTGCGGGCCGACATCTCAGCTGGTCTCCTCCAGGGCGACCAGGGCGTCCTCCAGGTGGGTGAGCAGTCGCTGCAGATGCGGCACGCTGCGCCGGCAGCCGATCAGCCCGAACTCCAGGTTCCCGGCGTTGTTGGCCAGGGTGATGTTCAGCGCCAGGTTGTCCAGCACGATCGACACCGGGTAGTTGCCGACCAGTTTGGCGCCGCTCCAGTACAGCTGCTCCCGCGGTCCCGGCACGTTGGAGATGACGAGGTTGAACGGCGGCGGCGCGGTGGAGACGAACCCCGGCACGGCGCCCAGGCCCAGCGCGGCGATGTTGATCGCCGACAGCGCCAGGGTCTCCAGCTTCGGCAGCCCGGCGAACACCGACTTGTTGTCGCGCATCGAGGCACTGACGGTGCGCAGCCGCTCCTGCGGGTCGGCGAGGTCGGTGCCCAGGTTGCACAGCAGCGCGCCGACCTGGTTGCCGCCGGCGCCCTCGGCGTCCTCCCGCAGGTTCATCGGGACCATCGCGATCAGCGGGGCGTCCGGCAGCGCGTTCTCCTCGGCCAGGTAGGCGCGCAGCGCACCGGCGCACATCGCCAGCACCACATCGTTGACGGTGACGCCGGCGGCGGACTTGATCCGGCGGATTCGCTCCAGCGGCCAGGACTGCGCGGCGAACCGCCGGGCCCCGCCGATCTTGACGTTGAACATGGTGCGCGGGGCCTGGAACGGCAGGGTCAGCTGGTTGTCCAGCATCGCCGCGCGGGCCACCTTCAGCGTCGACGGCGCGAAGCCCAGCGCGGTGCCGACCACGCCGGTCGCCATCCCCAGCAGCGACCTGCCGGCGTCGTCGTCGCGGGCCGCCCGCCGGCTCTGCGGCAGATCCCACGGCACTCGGACCTTGGTGTCGTTCGGGTCGTCGGACAGCGTTCGCTGCAACATCCGGCTGGCCGAAACACCGTCGAGCAGCGCGTGGTGCACCTTGGTGTACAGCGCGAACCGGCCGTCGTTGAGGCCCTCGATCAGGTGCGATTCCCACAGCGGGCGGTGCCGGTCCAGCAGGCTGCCGTGCAGCCGCCCGGTGAGTTCCAGCAGGTCGCGGACCCGGCCCGGGCTGGGCAGCGCCGAGCGGCGCAGGTGGTACTCGAAGTCGACCTCGTCGTCGACGGTCCAGCCCATGTCGACGATGCCGCCCAGCACGGTCGCCGGGTGTTTGCGGAAGGTCGGGTCGAAATGGGTGTGCTCGAGCATCTGGGCGTGCAGGTCCATCAGGAACTCCGGCCCGGCGCCCTCCGGCGGCTCGAACAGCTGCAGGCCGCCGACGTGCATCGGATGCTCCCGCGATTCGGCGATCAGGAACATGGCGTCCGGGGGCGACATCAGCTGCATGGCATCAATTAGACCCGCTCGCCGCACCCCGGAACACCGTTACCGGAGTAGCGGGGGTGTGATCTTCGGCGGAGTCCGGTGGTGCGCGCCGGTGCGGACCACCAACCGGCCGGTGGTCCGACGGTCGGCCATCCGGGTCAGCGCGGCGGGCAGGTCCGCCCAATCGAGCTCCTCGCCGACCACGGTGTGGATCGCGCCGGTGCGGATCAACTCCAGGATCCGCACGTGGGCCTCCAGGCCGGCCGAGCGGGCCGGCCAGTTGAACCCGAGGGTGCGCCGGATGGCCAGCGGGTCGTTGACGTAGACCAGGCACACCCCGCACAGGTCGAAGTTGCCGTAGGCGAGCGGGCGCGGCGACAGGTAGTCGCCGTCCTCCAGCGCGATGTCCTCGGCGAAGCCGACCATCAGGTGCCGGCCGTTGTAGCCCATGCACTTGAAGGTCTGCACCGTGACGCCGCCGCCGACCGCATCGAAGGCGACGTCCACACCGCGGCCGTAGGTCAGCTCCATCACCTGCTCGACCCAGTCCTCGTCGCGGTAGTTGATGGCGTGGTCGGCGCCGAGCTCGCGGCAGAACCGCACCTTCTCGTCGCTGCCCGCGGTGGCGATGACGCGGGCGCCGAGCGCCTTGCCGAGCACCAGCGCCCCGGATCCGGTGCCACCGGCGGCGGCGTGCACCAGCAGCGTCTGGCCCGGCTGCAACCGGCCGCGTTCGGTCAGCGCGAACCAGCCGAGGTGGAACGGGTAGTGCAGCGCCGCGCCGTCGACGTCACTGATCCAGTCCGGCAGGTCCAGCGCGGTGGCGGCGTCGACGATGGCGTAGGAGGCGTAGCCGCCGAAGGCCATCACCGGGATCCCGACGATGCGCCGGCCGACCCAGTGCTCGGCGCCGGGGCCCGCGCTTTCCACCACCCCGACGCTCTCCATCCCCGGCACGAACGGGGCGGGCAGCGGCAGGGTGGTGTAGCGGCCGCGGATGATGTCGATGTCGTTGAAGTTCAGGCAGAACGCGTCGACGGCGACCCGGACCTCACCGGGACCGGGGGCGCGGACCTCGACCTGCTGGCTGCGCAGCACCTGCTCGGGTTCACCCAGGGCGGTGGCGACCCAGGCGGTCGCCTCGATGGCTTCGGTCACGGCTGCTCCTCATCGTTGGCGACGAAACGCCGGCGGTAGTCGGCCAGCCGGGCGGCGATCACCTCGGCGTCCAGGCCAAGGCCGGCCAGGTCGTACTCGACGCCGCCGTATCGCCCGCGCGGGTTGGCGGCCAGGAAGTCTGCCATCGCGGTCCGTACCTCGTCGTCGAACGGTTGTCCGGCGAGCTGGTAGATGCTTGCCAACGTGCCCATTTCGTCGGCCATGAAGTCGTCGAACCGGATGTCGACGGTGCGATCCGGCGGCAGCGCGTCACGGTCGCGCAGGCAGCCCGACAGCAGGTCGTCGGCGCGGTTGCACCAGTAGGCCGCCAGCGCGGCGGGATTCGTTGTGCTGCACGCCATTCGGGATGCGTAGACGATCATGGTGGCCATCGAGCGGATCACCTCCACCGGATCGCGGTGGGTGAGCACGAACGTCGCGTCCGGGAAGGTCTCGGCGAGCACGGTCAACTGCTCCAGGTGCTGCGGCGATTTGAGCACCCAGCGCCGCCGGCCACGCAGCCACTGCAGCGCCTGCAGGTTCCGCTTCAGGTAGGCGTACGACGGCCTCTGGTCGTGGCTGCGGTAGTGCTCGGCGAAACCCGGTAGGTGGTAGGTGGTTTCGAAGAGCATCCCGGAGATGTCGTTGGCCAGCAGCTGGACTTCCTCGTGCGCGTGGTCGACGGTCATGTCGTGCATGCGTTTGAACTCCGGCATCACCGCGTCGATCATCGCCAGCCCGGCCGCACAGCGGTCCCGGCGCGGCTGCTCGTCGTCGCGCTCCTCCGGCGCGGGGAACGGTTCCAGGCTCTCCCAGTACGGCAGCGGCCGCAGGTTCGGGTCGGCGGCCAGCAGGTTGTGCAGGTGGGTGGTTCCGGTGCGCGGCAGGCCGCAGATGATGATCGGGGCGGTGATCTGCTCGTCGGCGATCTCGGGGTGCTCGGTTAACAACGCCTGCAGGCGCAGCCGGTTGACCAGGTTGCCCACCACCTGCTCGAAGACGATGCCGACGCCGGTGGCGGACAGCCCGGCGTCCTCGCGCAGCCCGGTGGACAGCACCTCCAGCCGTTCCATGAAGGCCGGGTCGCCGTAGTCGTCGAGCCCGGTGCGCGCGGTGGCGGCGGCCAGCATCGCCTCCGGGGTGAGCGACACGGTGGCGCCGTAGCCGGCCAGTCCGTCGCGAATCGGTTGTGCCGCTTCGGGATAGACCGGGGTCGCCAGGTCGGTGAAGCGGATCGGTGCGGGACGGGTGATCACCGGCCCAGCTCCGCGACGTCGACGACCCGGCAGGACGGCCGGTCCGGGGTGTACTCGGGCAGGAACCAGCGGAACCACAGCAGGCCGCGCCGGCGGCCCGCGGTGGACACCCAGTTCGGGTGGCCCGGGTCGGTTTCGCTGACCACGATCCGCCAGGAGCCGTCCGGCTCGTAGTGCACCTGGTCGTTGTTGATGGTCACCCGCTCGTAGGTGTAGTCGTAGCTGTGCAGGAACGGATTCCACAGGCACAGGTTCCAGAACACGCACGGCGGCGAGGTGCCCTCGATGACCAGCGCCTGCCCGGGTTCGAGCTGGTAGCCGCCCATCGCGTAGGCGGCGTCGCCGGCCGCCCAGCCGTAGGTGACCGACGGCACCGGGTAGGGGTCCTTGAGCTCGTTGGGGGGTTCCACCCGGACCGGCAGCATCGCCAGCTGCTCATGCAGCCACTTGCGGGCGGCGCGCATCCGGCGGGCCAGATCGGCCGCGTCGTCACGGCGGCGGGCCGGCGGGTCCAGTGCCTCGATCCGCCAGGACGGGCGGACCCCGTTGACCCGGTCAACCAGGTAGTCGCGGGTCAGCGCCACCTCGGCGTCGGGCTCGGTCTTGAGCCAGGGGCCGGGCACCGGGTCGGGGCCGATGGTGAACTCGAAGTTGCCGTCGGCGTCGAACTCCAGGCTCCGGTCGTTCAGGGTGCCGACGATGCGGGTGCTGTAGCCGCCGTCGCCGGGGCCGCCGTAGACGGTGATGGACAGGTACACCGCGTCGCCGCGGTTACCGGTGACCCGGTAGCGCCGCGTCGGGTCGATCGGCGCGATCTGGTAGAACGCGTCGGAGTTGTCCCCGCCCCACTTCTGGTAGGGGCTGATGACGTCGACAAAGATCGGGTTGTCCTTGTCGCCCCAGACGTAGGTGTCCACCGCCACCCGCAGCAGGCTGAACGCCAGCCGGTAGCCATCCAGGATGTCCTTCTCGTCCAGCGGCGGGTCGGCCTCGGTGAACCGTTTCTCGGCGGCGCGGACCTCGTCGAGGAGCCCGGCGTAGGCGGCGGACAGGTCTGCCGAATCGGCGTTCTGCTGCGTCATGCCAATATTGATACCTGCCGTAGCGTAATTGCGTGGTTGATTCGGCAATTGTCCGGGCCGGGGGTGCCGGACACCCATTCGGCAACCGCTTTACGGGCAGGTGGCGGTGATCTCGACGGGGACCTGATCCATTTGCACCGTGCTGGTCACCAACCGCTGCGCGGTGGCGGTGACGCGGTAGGTGTTGCCGTCCTTGGTCACCGCCGCGCCCGTCACCGTCGGCCCCAGCAGATAGTCCTCGGCGTGGACCATCACCTCCAGCACCGCCGGGGCCGCCAAACTGCTCAGCTTCACCCAGGCCAGCGGAACCCGGGTGGACACCCTGATGGTGGCGACGCCGTCGAGCGTCTCGCAGCCGACCGGGCCGGAGATGTGCTGGTCGGCCCCGTCGACGAAGACCGAACCCGACGCGTCCGGATGCGGCTGCGGGGGTGCCTCCGGGGCAACCGGGGCACCGGCCGGGTCGGTCGGTGCGTCGACCTCGGCCGGTCGGTCGCTCGCGCACCCGGACAACGCGGCCGCCGCCACCGCGACGGCCGCCAGCCCAGCCAGGTTGGCGCGCACTGTTCGCATGAAGGACCTCTCTCCGGTTGCCGACACCGTATCGGCCGCGCGAGACTGCGCCGACGGGCCACCAACCGAGGGGTGTCCCGCCCGACCCGGAGTTCCTCGGAGCTGCCACAATGACAAACGCCCAGCGAATCGGTGTGAACCGAAACCCTGGGCGTCTTGCCTGCTAATTGGCGGTGGCGGTGGGATTTGAACCCACGGTGGAGGGTTACTCCACACACGCTTTCGAGGCGTGCTCACGGGCGTTTTCCCAGGTCGTGAGTGTATGGATTTCCCAGAAACCGCAGGTCGGCGTCGGCGGTTTCCACGGCTGAGTGCAGGAGTTGTGACACCCGTGTGACAACGAGGGCCGTCGTACGCGCAGGTAGAGGACGGAAACGGCGCGGTGTCACAGAGGGAATGGGATTCCGTGACAACGCGGCGGGCGGGATCGAACGGGTGTGCGTCACTCGGCCTTGGACTCCCCCGCGGGCTTCTTGCCGTAGAGCCCCTGGAACGTCGCCGCCGCCGCTTCGATGGCCTGCTTCTGCGCGTGGGCGTAGACCCTCAGCGTGACATCGGCGTTCGCATGGCCCAACCACGCGGCCACCACCGCGAGCGGCGCACCCTGAAGCAGCAGGAGCGTCGCGGCGGTGTGCCGTCCCTCGTGCAGCTTCAGGTGCGGAAGACCTGCGGCCTTCACCGCGCGGTTCCACCGCTGGTTCGCGGTCTCCGGGGCATACCGTGTGCCGTCTGGCTTGAAGTAGACGTGGCCGTCCTTCTCGCCGCGCCAGGCCGAACCCGAAGCCATTCGCTCCTTGAGGTAGCGCCGCCGGACACGGCTCAGCGCCTCCACCGCGTCGTCGTGCAGCGGAAGTTCGCGCTTGCTGCTCTCGGTCTTGGTTCGCTTCTTGTCCTGCGTCCCGACGCTCGTCGGCACGACAGCCCGTTCGACCGTCAACGTCTTCGCGTCAAGGTCGACCGCAGACCACCGCAGGCCGACGATCTCCGAGCGGCGCATCCCCAGGAGGGACAGCAACACCAGCGCCTCGTCCTCTTTACCTTCGACGTGATCGAGGAACCGGCGCACCTGCTCGGCGGTCAGCGTCACCCGCTCTGGTGCCTCTGGCTTCTTGGTGTCCTCGCGGCGGACGTTCTTCACCAGCCGCGCGGGGTTGCGGGCCAGGACGCCCTGCCCGACGAGATCGTCCATCAATGCCCGGAGCCGCGACAGGAACGGGTTGATGCTCGTCGCGGCCCAGACCCCACGCGGCGTGGTGCCAGCGATGAGCGCCTGCACCAGCGCTTCGATGTCGGCCTTGTCGATACCCTGGATCGGATCGCCGCCGTGGACTTCCACCAACGGGCGCAAGTTATTCGTGTAGGCGTCCAACGTCTTCTGCTCGATGCGCTGCGCGGCCAGCCACCGGCGAACTGCCTCCCGCACCGTGAGCGCGTTCGGCGCCACGTGCAAGCCGCGAGCTTTGTCCCCCAGAATCGGCCCGAGGAACCCGCGCGCCTCGGCCTCTGTCTTGAACCTGCGGCGGCTCTGCTTGCGTTTGCCGCCGCGCCTCCCGACGTCGACGGTGACCTGGTATCGCACGGCCTCGCGGCCCTTGGCGTCAGTTCCGATGACCAGTCGTTTGATCTGCGGGGGCAATTGCTGTCTAGCCATCGTTCCCCTCCCCTCTGCGCCCGTGGCCTTCTCCTATGGCTCCATCTGACGCCGACGCATCGGCGTCCCACAGCCAACGGGGGAGGTTCTGCCGCCTATACGCCTCAATCTCGTGCGCATCCTCTGTCTCCGTGGGCGGCGCATCTCCCCTCACCCAGTCACATAGCCGCCGCACAGGCAGTTCAGGCGTCCCGGTCAGCTCTGCCACGGGCCTGTTATCTCCGATATCTGGACTGTGGACAGGCATCAAGAGGGTCACTGGCGAAATGCCCAACGCACACGCGATCACAGTGAGGTCATCGACCGTTACACGCCGGTCCCCTCGCTCGATCTCCGAGAGCGTTGCGTGCGACAACCTCAGACCCTCTGGCATGCGTGACGAAAGCTCCCGTAGCGAGATTTTGCGTCTTCGCCGCTCCATTTTCATCACATGGGCAACGGTCCACGACGTCCGACCAAGACCTCCGATCACGCCGCAAGTATGGCACATGTATGGAAATTCTGGACGCCGTGTCTGGTTTTTCCTTGCATTCTCGTCCACGTCGTGTAGTGTATGGATATTCCTTCCGAAACGGAAGGATTTTTCAGACGCATGACAGGACCTGAGCATGACCGAGCTGGAGAAGGCGATCGAGGATGAGGTGCAGCGGCGGTTGGCCGAGCGCGCCCAGCCCGCCGCGCCAACCGTCTACACCGTCGATGAAGCCGCGGCGGTGCTCCGAGTTTCCCGCAGCACCGTCTACAAGATGATCGGCGACGGCGAGCTGACGCCAACGCGGGTGAGTCGCCGCGTGCTGATCCCTGGCAGTGAGGTCGAGCGACTGCTCGCCCCCGCGCGCGGAGATCGGGTGTCGGCATGACAACCGCCGGGCCGACACGCCATGAGGTGTCCGCCATGACCGCCGAGATGGTCGTGAACGTCCTGTCGGCAATCCCGTCCCCGATCCCCCTCCCCACCGTGGAGGAAGTCGCCGCCTACCTGCGTCGTGACGTGCCGCAGTGCCCAGTGTGCGCCTGGATCGCGCCGCTCAACGTCCGCGACTGCCCGGCGTGCATGATCCGTGAGCGGGTCCCACTATGACCGTGAACCGCAGGGTTTTCCAAGAACTTGCAGCCGTGTGCGAGAGCGCGGAGGCACTGGACCGGCTCATCGTCTACGCGGCCATATCTCTATGCGAACCCGGCGGGCTGAGCACGCTGCTCGCCGCCGCGTACACCGGATTCGGTTTGAAACAGGCCCAGGACTCGATCGACTCCCTGGTGGCCGACGGATTCGTCGCTCCCGTCACCATCGGCAACTTCGCCTTCGACACCTACATCCCAACCGCCGCATAGGAGTCGAGAGGGGTGACTGGCAGGCACTGGGGTCCGAGCCCCCGGCACCCACGATCCGCACCGATTCTGTTGCGGGACAAAAGAAGAGCCGCCGCGCATGGGGATGCGACGACGGCGGCTCAACGAACAACTAGAGAAAGAGTAACACCATGAGCACGACCCTGGAACTCGTCGGCGAGCTTCGTCCCGAACTCGCCGACCCCGACCGCGAACACCTGGCGTCCGAGATCGACGCCCTGGTGCAGCAGTTCGTCCCAGCGACGGTGGAGATGGTGGAGTACACCGTCGTCCACTACCGCCTGTGGGTGAAGGACCGCCGCGCCCGCAGCGGCTACTCGCCGGGCGCGCGCAGGTTCAAGGTCTTCACCCCCGACGACGAGGCCGCGCTGGATAATGTGCGGACCGAGTCGGGGAAGCTCTACGAGGGTGTGGTGTGGCGGGGCTCCGCGCCGGACACCCTGGACGGGCTGACGGAGCTGGATGAATCCGCCCGCCGTGCGGCAGAGGTCCACGAAACCTGTCGTGGTCTCAGCGACCACGGGCATGACTATTTTCTGAAAGTCTTTGCTCCGCATACGAATCCGCATACAGACCTGGTTGCCGACATCACTCCCCATGATGTCATCGCCGCGCTCAAGCGCAAGCCAGCGCGCGATCTGGCGGCGCGCTGGGGTCGCTCGACCTCGCTGATGGAGCTGACCCGCGAGGACACCCGCTACGTCGTCGATGCGCTGGCGCGACGGTCTCGGCTGCCCGGTGAGCTGGACGGACGGGAGACCACCGAACTGGCCGAGCGCGCCCTGGCCGCGCATCGGGACGGGGTTCCCGTCGAGGACTTCATCGTCAGCGAAACGTCCGGCGTCTAACAGACACCGCAACACACCAGAACTTCCCGCCTACTCGCGGCGGGCGAGAAAAGGAAACAGCATGCCTATCAACCCCGACCACACGTACACCATCGTCGCCGATCCCGAAGACGACGACTTGAGTTATGTGCTCAACGAAGACGGGATTCCGGTCGCCCGGATGTCGGACAACAAACACGCCATCGACGCCTTCACCGCGCTCACGTGGGGGGTGGTGAAGAACCCCGGTGATCCCGTGACGTTCCAGACCGTGGAGGAGGCCGTCCCTGGCCAGGCCGAGCGGTCCTGGCAGCGGTTCGAGCTGGTCTAGATCGGGAGGGCGACTGGCCGACACCGGGGTTCGAGTCCCCGGCGCCCACCATGCCCGCCGACGGCGGGCAGCGCGAAACCCCTTGGCTAGAAGGGGAATCGCTGAAACAACGATGTGCATATGGAGGCACACATGTCCGCTGTCACTGGAGACTCTACCGGGTTTGCCGACGTTCTCGCCGATTGGCTGGACGAAGGAATCCCGCTCGACCCCGGCCGGGTTCCGGGATCGTCGATCTGGCCCGAAGCCTTCGCCGCCTTGACGTCGGAGTATGACGCCCTGCGGACCGCTTGGGTCCAGTCGCAAGGCTGGCTCGGCACCCCGTCCGCGCATCCGAAAACTGAGATGCTGCGGGACGAGCTGGAAATCTGGGCCTGGATCACGATCAAGGGCCAGTTGCTGCGCGCGGCGGAGGAGTACCTGAGCGCGGAGGGAGCGGCGTGATGAAGACCATGACCATGACCAAGACCGAAGATGCGTTGGCGGCGTTCACCGCAACGGTGTCGCACCTCGCCGAATCGGGAGCCGGAGGGAAGGGATTGTCCTACAGGTTCGCGTCGGCGATCGCGGACCTGGCAACCGGCGTTGCGCCCCGCGTCGCGGTGCTTCACCGGTTCGACCCGACATTTGGGCGCTACAGGTGCACACCGCACTTGTGGATCGCGGACCGGCTGCCGGTGTTCACGGCCAACGTCGCCAGGGCCGATCCTCTGCTCTGCGCGGATCGCGACGCCATGGTGATCGAGGAGACCATTGCGGATGCGCACCCGGCGTGGTTTCTGACTACCGCTCTGCGGATGAAGCGGGTGCCGCCCTTCGTGTCCGGGATGCGGATTGCGCGGGTCGGCTCCGCACGCGAGATGACCGAGTTCGTCGAGGCCGTGAAGGCTGCGGCGTCGGGCCAGGCGGCGGTGGCATGACCGCCGTTCAGCAAGTGCTCGCCGCCCTGGCCGAGCACGGCGTTGAAGCCACGGTCTTGACCGAGGACGAAGCCCAGGCCATCCTGGCCGAGATCCGCGACGAGTAGATCACGCAAGAGGCCCCCGGACCGAGTTGGTTGGTCCGGGGGCCTCTTGCGCGCTACGGTCATGCCGACGGCTGCTCCTCTGGCTTCGGCAGTCCGTCAAGGTAAGCGTCGATGCACTGCTGAAGGATCATCAGCGACAGCGGCGTGACCTCCTCGGCGTCCGCGTCCTCAGTCAGGGTGCCGTCGGGGAGGAGGAACCCTCCGGTGCTCAGTGCCACCTCGATCCAGAACCGGTGCAACGCCTTGAGGGTTTCGAGCGCGTCCACGAACAATGCCGGGTCGAGGTCCGAGTCGGGATCGATGACGAACTTGATCAGCTCGTGCGTGACGGCGTGCCGATGCGCGTAGATGTCATCAAGCCGGTCTGCCTGCGCTTGCGTGATCGCGTCGCAACGCACCAACCACACCAGTGACGACTTGAACCCGTTCTTCGGCACAAGCGACAACACTTCGGTCCGGTACCGCTGCTGCTCCTCGGCGGTCATCTCGCCGTCGGGGCCGATCCCGATGCGGTAGAAGTCCCGAACCTTGTCGAGCACCGCATCCTGGATCATCTCGTGCGTCATCTGATAGAGCGCCGCGAACCCGAGTGTGGCCCGGATGTTTTCCGGCTGGAGCTTGGCTTCGATCCGCAGCCGGTACCCCTCGGGGTCGTCCTGGTAACTCATCGCTCGATGAAACCACCGGGGCCGACAACATGCGAGCGGGTTTGGGCAGTGGAGCTGCCTGTCCGGCGGTGCCGAGCTAGTCCACGGCGATGCGCGGCCGGGCCGCGCCGGGTCAGGCGGAGACCGTGAAAGCTAGCGTTGCAGCCGTGCCTCACAACCACGAAACCGCGGATATCGCAGCCCTCGCTCTGACTCTCGTTGGCGCATTCAGCATCGTCCAAGAGGGGGTCGACAACCTCGCCCAGATGTACGTGTCCCGGCGGGCGAAGGGGCTGGAGCGTTTCCTCGCCGACCAGAACGCGATCAGCCGTATGCGCGATAATCAGCGCCCCCGGCTCGTCCTCGATATAGCGGCGGATTTGGAGTGCCCAAGCGACCTGTCGATGTTCACCGACGTCTTCTACCGAGTGAAGAAGACCCGCGACGCAATCTCCCACGCTGCGCAATTGTCGTCGATCGACACCGACACACTCAGCCTGACGCAGACCATCTGGGTACAGGCCAATGACATCGAGAGAGCCCCCGTCACCGTCACGAGAGCCGAACTGCGGGTTCGGATAGCCGATGCTCGTTGGCTTGACCAGCACATCCGTTATGTGCTGCGCGGCGGTGGCGGGCTTACGACTGCCATTTACCTCGGTGAGCGCCCCATAGCAGTTTGCGAACCGCCGAGAGACCCAAAGGATTGGGACGGAACGAGTTTCGTGTTCCTGGACGAGGAACCTCGCGAGGGGTAGGTGAGGTTCAGGCGGACGCACCCACCAACGACGCCTTGTACTCGCGCACCGCGCGCCGTTTCTCCCTGCGCGCCGCCCGCTCGGCCTCGCCTTCCAAGTCCAACGGCTCCAGATTCTCGGGGTGCTCGTGGAGCATCGCCCACTTCGTGACATCCGGCGGCGGCGTGCGCTCTGTGGGCCACTGGATCGAGGCGTTCGGCTCTTCCTTGCCGCTGGGCTTCACGGTGATCCCGCTCAGCAGCTCCAGCCGCTTCGCCGTGACGTCGATCGCGGTCGGGATACCGACGGCCATGCCGCCGACTGCGGCGAGCGCGATCACCTGCCGTCGGAACGGGTAGGAGATCTCCCTCTCCGTGTCTTTCGACACGTACGTCGGCTGCTTCACGCCCCACACCCGCTCCACCTCGCGCGCAATGTCGTCCATCACTGACGGCCTGGCCCGCGTTGTGCCCACCCGTCGCGAGGTCTGGCCGTCGTGCAGCCACTGGAGCACCGTCGGGTACGGGAACTCGGCCACTGGGACGGCCGCCGCGTGCAGGCGGTCGGCCAGCAGCGCGTGGATCTCCAAGCGTCGTCCGGCGCTCTGGTCGCGCCCGAGGTCGGCCCACTGCTGACGCGCCATCATCACCAGGGTCGGGATGCCGCCAGGGAGGATCGTCTCGGCTGCCGCGTCGACCGCGCGGAGCGCCCTGTCCCACGTCTTGCGCGGCGTGTGTGCGAGATCCCCGGCGGGCGGTACTGGCAACAACTTCTTGATCGGCACGGCGGGGCTGCCGTCGGAGGTCTCGGTGAGCAGGCTCAGGCTCAGCATCGTCGCGGTCACATCCACGGCGAACACGGTGCGGGTCATCGGTCGGGGTCTCCTCAGAAGTCGCTGGCCGCGGCGGGGTCGAACGCCGCGGGGCAGGGTTTGACTGGTTCGGGTGCCGTCTCAGCCACAGGTTCCACGGGCTCAGGCGTCGGATCGGGCGCGGGGGTCGTCTCGACCACAGGCTCGGGCGCGGGTGCTGCCTCGCCGCCCCTGATCTGCGCCACCAGACGGAGCACTTCGATCCGCTCGCTGACGCTCATCGCGGCCAGCTCGGCGGCGCTCGGGACGAGTCCAGCGAGCGGGTCACTCGCCGTGGCGGTTGCCGCGCCAGAGTCGGCGGGCGCCGTGGCGCGCGGAGCTTTGATCGGCGTCACGGTGGCAAGCGGTGCGGGCTCGTCGTCGAACCCGTCAGCACGTCGCTTCCGACCGCCCAGGCGTTCGGCGCCCAGCCAATCGGGGTTCGTCGGGTCGAACTTCTCCAGACCCGGCTTCACGTTCCCGTCGCGGTCGGTGAGCGCCACCGTCGGGGTCGCCGCGATGTCGCGCAACGCGCCCTTGCGCCACGCCCCGTCGAGCGCCTTGATGCCTACGCGGGGGTACAGCCAGGGCACCTGCTCGGCGGTCTCGGAAGCGAGTTCCCACGCCGCGCGCACCTCGGGGGTCGGTGGCGCCACCTTCGGATCGGCCTTGGGCGCGAGGCTCGTGGTACCAGGGCTGTACCCGTAGTACGTCTGCACCTCGCGGATCAGGAAGTTCTCCCGATCCACGTACAGCGCCCTGCCGGGGGTCTCCCGCGTGATGCGGTCGCCGATGCGCTGCGCATCGGGCCGCAGCCGCTCGGGGATCGCGCCGCTGGACAGAGTGCGGGGTGACGGTGCGCCGAACGACGCGAACATTGGCATGTTGTCCTGCCAGCCCTGGGGGACGTTTTCCACGTAGATGTCCTGGCTGCTCAGGATGACGTGGCACCTGGGTTCACGACCGACGCGGAGCAGAGCCGCGATCATGTCGGCGACTGACGCGTCCTTGTCCCGCCCGCCGAGGCCGACCCAGTCGCTTCGCATGGTGGCAAATTCGTCGAGCACCAGGAGGATCGGCGGGTACTTCGCGTAGGGGTTCGCCTCGCCCGCAGCCTTCGCCCGCGACGCCTCCTCACGGCGGCTTTCCATCGTCTCGTAGACCTCGGCGACGGCCACCGTGTGTGCGGCCGGTTCGGTGCTCACCATGCGGATACCCGGCAGCCCGGCCAGAGCGACGTAGTCCGACCGTTTGCCGTCCGCGACGTACACAGATGCTCCCTGCAGGCGCAGAGCTTCGATGACCGTTCGCAGCCACACGCTCTTGCCGCCACCAGTCGAACCCGCGACGAGGACGTGCGGGAACTTGTCCAGGGTCGCGGTGATCGGCTTGCCCTTGCTGTCCACTCCGAGTGGCCAGACCAGTGAGGGGTAGAGCTTCGCGGCCTGCGCGGTGCTCGTCACCGGCTCCACGGCGGGCGGCGCCACGGCCTTCGGGAAGGTGCTCGGGGCGTCGTCGAGCACCAGCACCACATTTCCCGCGCGGTCTTCGATCACGCGCATCTTGCTCGCGTTCGCGCCCGCGCTCTTGAACGCGGCGCGGAGGGTGTCCAAGCCCTTCGCCCACCGTGCGGCGGTGTCGCCGACGCGAGCGCCGATGCGGATGCGGAGGCCGTCCTCGGCGATGCGGAGGTCGGTGATCGTCGGCAGATCGTGAGTTGTCACCTTCCGGGTGACGGGCAGCCCGCGCGGCGTCTTGCGCGGCTCGTCCACAGCGCTTGTGAGGACGACGCCCGCCGCCTTGCAGACGTCGCGCCACCAGTTGTGATCGCGCAAGCGGCTCAACAGACCGCCGTACCGCTGGTCGACCGTCTTGAACGCGGCGTGAACCGGCTTGCCCACCGTGGAGATCCACTCGGCGTCGTCGCGCAGCGCGGGGTCGGCGTCGAGGAAGACCTCGGCGGCGCTGACGAGCGGCGGGGCTCCCGATCCGACAGGGGGAAGCACCGCGACCGAGACGGGCAGCGCGAAGTGCTCCACGATCAGCGGTTCGCCGAGGTGGCGGTCACCGCGGCTGGTGCCGCCGGTGTACCGCGTGACGGGGCGGCTCCATGCCGCGGCCTCGGCGCGCGCGGCTTCCTTCTCCCGCTGGTCGGCGGCGCGCTGCGCGGCGGTCGCTTGCTGCTGCTGTGCCTTCAGGCGAAGCTCACGAGCGCGATCCTCGCGCTTGTCCTCGTTCATCTCCCGGCGCTGCCGCCAGGCGAACTCGTCGCGATCCATCTTCAGCTCGTGCCTGAAGCGATCCCGATGCTGCACGGGGTCGAGCCGACGGAACATGCCCATCAGTCGTCACCCCCCAGGAGGTCGTCGTACCGCCCGCGACGCAGGATCGGCGCTGGGGTCGGTGGCGTCGGCTCGGGCACGGTCGGTTCGGGGTAGTCGTAGGTCGGTTGTTCGACCTCGTACCGTGGCGGTTGGTACTGATCGTCGTGGCCGTCGTCGTACCGTGCGCCGTGGTACGAGGACATGGTGCGGAGGCCGTCCTCGTAGTCAACGACGGGCTCGTCGTCGGGCCGGAGAACCCAAAGCAACAACGCCGCTGTCAGCAGGATCAGCGCGTCGACGTATGCGAGAGCGTCTCCGACGCTCGTCGCCGCTGTCCACGCCGTCCAGAGCCCACACGCGGCGGTGACCGCTGCGGCAATCCCCACCGTGCGCCGGGTGACAAAACGGTCGAGCCCACCCGTGCCGATGTCGGGCACGTTGATCTCGATTTTCACCACTCGTCTCCCTTCGATTGCAGCTTGCTCACCCAGTCACTCGCGTCCTGCGCGACGGGAACCTCGGCGTCCTCGTCGCCATCGGGCAGGTCGATCTCGGGGTCTTCGGTGGGCGCGTACACAGGCGCTGCGGCGAAGTGTCCGCGCTCCCGGTTCCCTTGCTCGCGGGACGCGCGCAGGGCGATCCCGCGCAACTCCTCGGCACCCGAACCGTCCCCGCCGAACCACACAACGGAGCCCTTTTCCAGCTCAGCGGCGGCGCGTTCGGCGCCGTTGATAGCGGCTGCCAGCTCACGGTCACCAGAGTGGATCTCGGAGCCTGGCGGGTACGTCCGATCCCAGCCGAACGCGGTCTGCATGTTTGCTCGCTGCTCTCCGACTTCCTTGACGCGGCGCCATCCAGCGAACGCGGCGGCGATTGAGAGGATGAACGCGACCACCTGCAGGGTGCTGCTGAGACCACCCCGCGACCCTGTGCAGCGGTCCAGTTCCGCGCGGTGCTTGGTGTCCGCCGCGGACTGCGCCGACGCCGCCGAGGAGGTGGCGCTGGCGTACGAACTCTCGGCGCTCGCCACGCTGCTCTTCCATGATTCGTACTGCGGCACTGGCGCGATGAGCCCTCGATCCGTCATGCACTCCAGGCGCTCCAGGCGCGCGTCGGCGTCGCCCCCGCTTGCGGAACCGATCTCACACTGCACGAAATCGGAGGCGGTGAGCCCGGGTCGCGCGTTGATCGGCACCGGCGACCGCGCCCAGGCGGGTGCCGTGGTGGTCGGCGGAGACGGCGGCGTGATGCTCGGTGAGTTCGCGGCGATCGCGTCGCAGGAGCTCGGGCGGATCAGCATGGCCAGAATCCAGGCGCCGAGAGCCGCGACGGCGAGCGCGTGCCAGAGTCGCGGGCGCCGTGGTGCGGGGCGCGCAGCGTGATTTGGGTGCGTCATGTCGTGGTGCTCCCACCAGTGTCCGGCGACTTAGTGGACGGCGCCGACGGGCTGCTGCTGGGCGCTCCCGCGCTGGGTGCCATTTGAATGCAGAGTTGGAAACCAGTCTGGCGGTTCGTGCCGACGACGTACCCAGGCGGGCACTCGGCGTCGGCGCTCGCCGGGGGCGCGGTCGGCACAGAGACGACCAGTCCGGCGGTGACGGCCAGTGCGGCGCCGAGCGCCGCGACGCGCGCGCTCATCGGGCGCTCCAGCTCTGGTGCACTCCGTAGCCGACCAACGCTGCGATGAGCAGCAGGAGCACGGTGATCGCGACAAGCGCCGTGACGGCGCCAGGGCTCACGTCGGCATACCAGGGGCCAGCGGGGACGTGACCGCCGAGCTGGGCGAGGTGCGCGGCGACCCGATCCAGGGCACCGGCACCAGCGGCGCTGGGGTCTCCGACCCCGACGACCTGCTGGAGCGTGGGGGTGATCGGGTCCAAGTCCTCGCTGGGGCTCAACGGGACGGGAAGGAAGGTGGTCATTTCGAAAACCTCCGTTTTCGGATTAGGTGAAGGCGGTCCCAATACCGCCCTTAACCTGTGAGGTTAGGATGGATCGCTCAGCTAACCTCGAAATCCGTGCGCCCCCCGGTGACGTGTGCTGTTCAGAGACTTTTGACGATCTGCCCAGCAAACTCAGATCCACCGCCTTTTGGGTCCACGGGCAGAGACTCGTGGCAGCCGTCGGAAACAGGGCCAGAGAACTCCTATATGCGGCTTGGGTTGCAGCCCAACACGACCCAACGAAAACCCAACCGATAACGCCGAGGATGCGCCGATTCGCCCTGATTTCGGACGCCGTGGGTGTTCATATCCATGCAGCTCACAGCTAGATTTCGAGACAACCACCACCCGATTTCGCCGCTTCCCGCGATCACCGACCCAACGGTTGGGTTCCGAACCCAACCGTGAGATGCGAGAAGGCCCGCCCCGGTGACGACGGGGCGGGCCTCCTGGTCGGGGTGCTGGGATCAGCCGACGGCGGCGAGCGGCGCAGCGGCGCGCTGGTACTCCAGCTCGGCGCGCACCTTCTGTGCCGTACCAGCGCTGGCGATCCCCGCCTTCTTGATCGCGTTGTCCGTCGCGCCCTCGTCGATCGCTCGGATGACCGCCGCGATCTCCTGCGGGGTCTTGCGAGCGACGATGCCGTCGGCCACCATGCGCTCGGCCTGCTCCATGAACGGCACCAGCTCGGGGTCAACCGACGGCTTCGCGGTCGTCCGGCGAGGTGTCCGCGGAGTCGACGCGGTGGCCTTCGTGGACTCCACGGGCGCGTCCGCGACGGTGCTCGTCGAGGCTCCACGGACACCCGCTGGGTCGTCCGTGGACACCTCGGCGGTGGCTTCCACGGATGCTCCGTGAGGCTGCGTGAGCACCTCCGTGGAGCGTCCGCGAACGTCCGTGACGGCGGTGACCTGCGGCGACGGCGGGACGGCGAGCGCCGACTCCGCGCGGGCCGTGGCCGCGTCCGCGAGACGCTTGAAGCGGGACTCCGTGGCCTTCTTCGGAGCCTTCGCGGCGGTCGCGTGCGTGCGCAGCCGGAGGCTCAGGATCATCGTCGCGGCGAGCACCATCACCACGTCAGGGATGCCCGCGAGCGCTGCGTTCACCCACGCGGGCGCCGCTCCGTTCCACGCGGTCGTCACGGACAGGACAGCGAGATAGGAGGCGACGAGGACGGTGCCGAAGCACGCGGCCAAGCCCGTGATGACGATGCGCTTCGCGGCCCGGTGCGCCGACGAGAGGTAGGTGAGTTCGAGGAAAACCCCGAGCACGAGAACGACGCCGGGGATGCCCGCATGGAACCAGACGACGGAGCCGGACAGCGCGGCGTAGGCCGCGTTCATGTATGCGCTGAGCGCGGTGAAGGCGAGCAGCACGGCCCAGGCGAACCACTTGGTCGGGGCGTCCCACCCATTGCGTTCCATGTTCGTCACGACCTTCTCCCTCTGCGATCCTGCTTTGCTAGCCATGCTCCACTCGCCCTCCGACGCCTTCGGTTCTCCGTCGACATCCTGGCGTCCCGACGGGCTCCGATGCACACCAGATTCGGGTGCGAGTCGCCCGTCGAAGATCACGTCCCCGCGCTCCGCGGGGTTTGCTGCGATGCTCACGACGCCCTCCCCGTCACCCGATCACGGGTCGCCGCGATGGCCGCGTTAGCGTCCGCTGCGGCTTTGCGCTCGGTGGCTTTGCGCTTCTTCTCCACCTGTTCCTCGACGGCGCGCACGAACCCATCGCGCGTCCAGCCGATGCGGGTTGGGTCGCCGAGTTCGTACCACCCGGCGCTGTGCTTCAGCGCGCCGTATCCGAGAGCGAACGTCAAAGCATCCGACGCCAACTTGCGCTGCGGCTTCGACAACCTCCCAGCGGTGATCTGTCCCCGGCGCATCTGTCCCTCAGCTCCCACGAGGACACAGAGGCGGCGCGCGAGATCGTCCCGCGCGGCGTCGTGCTCGGAGCGCACGGGGCGCTCCAAGCGCCCCTCGGAGACCGCCACCGACAGGATCTCCGCCTGCCGTTCGCTTGCCTCGGCCAAGCGGGTGATCGCGGCGGTGATGTCAGGGGTGACGGGGGTCGGCGGCTGCTTGACGACCGGCGCGGGCGCGGGCTTCTCCACCGTCGCGGGCTTCGGTGCGGCCACCTTCTCCACCACCCTCGCTGGCTTCGGCGCGGTGGGCTCGGGCTCCACGGGGGTGGGTGCCGGGGCCTCCTGCACGGGAACCACCACGGCGGACTGCGTCCATTTCGGCGTCCATGCGGGCCGCTGCATGCGGTAGAGGTCTCCAGTGCGATCCGTCAACTTTCCACGCTCCGCTGCGACGAGCCCCGCCGCGATGAGCCCGTCCCGCGCCGCTGCATAGATGCGCTCGGCGCGATCACCGAGCGCGTCGCTCAGCGGCGCGGAACGATCCCGTACGCCGCCCGGCACCGACTCAAGGTTGAGGATCAGCAACCGCGCAGCGGTCATCGCGTCGCGCCGGTCGTCGGGGGTCAGGGCCGTCATGCCCGGCAAGCGGCGCGCTTGCCAGCGTCCGTGCGCGTCGAGCTGGAACTCGCTATGGGCGTCGAGGTAGGCCACCTCCTCGTCGCTCGCCCCGAGCTGCTGCTCGGTCAGCGGCCCGCGCAGCAGGATCTCGCGGCGCGCGCCGCGGGTGATGGCGAATCCGTCAGTGCTCATGCCACCTGTCCCTTCTCGTTCTTCGTGGCCACCGGTCGTGCGGCCACCAATGCCTTCATCAACTCGGCGTCCCCGCCAGGAGCGTCGGGATGCAAGACGCGAGCCAAGCTCTTGAACACCGCGTCTGCCCTCCCTGGCCCGACCGCGCGAAACAACAGCTCTGCCCAGGGTTGGCCGAGGTCGGGCAGCGGCCCAGCGCCGCTGGCCCACCTGCTGAACATCACGTAGAGGTGGTGCGGGTTCACGGGTTCGGCCAGGTGCCAGATCACGTAGGGAACCCACGGGCTGAGCGCGGCTTCCAGTACGTCGGCTTGTGACCTCGGCACGACCCAGGCGTGGAGCTTCGGAGCCCACACCGCGCCGTGGACGGTGCGCATCGCCAGGACGACCAGCTCGTCGAACTTGAAATGAACGGTGAGGCTGTTCTCGTCCAGGAGCGCCACGGTGATGGCAGTTGGCTGGTTCATGCAACACCTCCTTCGGCGGCGGGGGTAACCAGGCGGACGATCACGGAACCGGCGCGCTTTCCAGGCTCGGTGGTAGCGAGCCCCTTCTTCACGAGCAGAGCGAGCGAAGGTTCGTAGACGTCGTCCAAGCGGGACAGGGCGCGCTGGACGTTGCGGCCCGTGTCCGATCCGCCAGCCAGGGTGCCCAGGTGCTCGATGATGCGCTCGGCGCCCTTCTGCACACGGGTCGACCGAGCCGCGGCCTCGGCGGTCTTGACCTTGGCGATCTCCACACCCTTGTCCACGAGCTTCTTGTCGCCCTTGCGCTCGGCGGCGGCGATCGTCCACGCGCGAACGCGCCGGTGGTGCTCGATCAGATACGCCGACCACTCCCACATCTCCGAGGTCACGGTCGTCGTGCCCATGCGTAGCGCGAACAGGCAGACGAACCTGATGCGGATCTGGAGCAGGTGCGCTTCCCAGTCATCGTCCGAGGCGGTGTGCTCGAAAGCGGAGTTGCTGTCTGCCAGCGTTAGGGCGGCGTGAACCTCGGGCGGCAGTGTGAAGTAGCCCGCCGACAGCGCCTCCTGCGGAATATCTGGCGGAACGTAGCCCGCCGAGGGAGGCGCGCAGATCGTGTCGCTCGTGGTGCGCCACGGATCGCTGACCGCGACCAGCAGCAGCCGCTGCAGGAAGCCAGTGTCCTGCTCAACCAGCAACCCCCACACCGCGAGCTGCATGCCGCTGGTGAAGAACACGTTGAATGGGCGAGGAAGCGGGATGTGCCCGTTGGTCATCGTCTCCGTGCCTGGGTTCTCGCCAGCCCACCCTTCGTTGAGGCTGTCGAAGATCACCGAGGCGTCGCCTTTCGACCTTTTGAGCAGCGAACGGGCTTCGGGCTCTTCCAACCAGACCAGGGAGGGATCGGTCTGCTGCCACACCACCTTCTTCTTCTGCCCAGTGGGATCGCTCGGATCGGGGATCTCCACCTGCTCGGCGAGCATCCGGCTGAGCACCTGGCCCGATCCGAGCTTGCGGGTGACCTCGCAGTCCTCGCGCATCACGGGCAGCATCTGATGCTGGCCCGCGAATCGCGTCCACTTCGAGGTGCGCGCGGCCACCGACTTGCCCTTTCCTGAGTCACCCACGCGGATCACGTAGGACGACAACGGAGAGCCGGGGAGAGGCATGAACATCGGGTTCGCGCGGACGCCGCCGCGGATGAGTTCGGTCATCAGGAGAGCGACGGGGCCGGTGCGCACGGGTGAGTAGGCGCGGGCGTTCTGAAAAACCGTCCTGGTGAAGTCGTTGAAGTCGAAGATTTTCTGCAGGAGGTCTGGGGCGCAGGGGTGTCCCTCGGGGAAGGCATCCCGATCCCACGGAGAGAACGTGTCGTCGTTTCCACCGTTTTCAAGCCGAGGTGCGGGCGTGCTCCACCCGCAACGAGCTGCGGTGGCCGCGTCCATGATCCACTGCCCGTCTGGCAGGCACCGACCCTTCACGTTATGGGCCGACCCGCCGACTTGCGGCCCCGAAGCCGCGTTCATCAGCGGGGTCGGGATCGGAGTCACGGGAGCCGGTGCGGGTGCCACGGGGCCGAAGTCGATGAGCGACGGGTCGACTGCGGCGCCGCCTCCGAGGCCGAAGCCCTCCTCGTCGGGGACGCCTTCGGATTCCCGCGCGACGGCGTAGTCGCCGCCGTGGCGCACGTTCGCCGCGTACATGTACTTGCTGACGCTCACCCCGCCGCAGCGGTTTTGCGCCTCCGTGCTCCAGCAGTGCAGCGCGCCGCCAGGGAAGTCCGATTGCGACTGCGGGCAGCCCTCCTCGTGCACGGTGGCGCTGCGCTCGGTGCTGGCGACCCAGGGGTGCGTCCAGATTGGGCACCCGCAGCGGTCGTCCTTGTCGGCGCTCTGCCATCCGTCGGCGGCGAGCAAGTCGGACCACGAGGTGTCACGCATCCACTCGTCGAGGGCTGGTGTCGCCGACGGCCCCTCATTGCGCTCGGCCTTACGGGTGCGGGCTGCGGCCTCCTCGGTGTCGAGCTTCTTGAGCCAGAGCACCACCTTGTGGTCGGCGGCAACGGTGTGGATCGGGCCGTTCCAGCGGTAGGGCTGCGGGCGGTTGGTCAGCGTCGTCGGAGGCGCGACGACGTAGCCGTTGCCGCCCGCGCCGATCAGGTCGATACCGAGCGCCTTGCCGCTCTTGACGGTCAGGTTCGGGAACGCGACGCCAGCGGGCAGGATCACGTACCAATGCGCCCCGCCCGCGTGGCCTCCGCTCTCGTGCCCGGCGGTGTACGCGGTGGGCTCCCCGAGCAGCTTGGTCAGAAACTCGAAGGCGGTGGCGTCGTCGGCGTCGAGCACGAGGAACGGGACGGGGCCGCGTCCTGGCGCGATACCGAGTCCGGCGTCCTGGTGCGCGGCGAACAGCTCGGCGACACGTTGCGGGTCGGCGCTGGCGTCGTTGATCCCGTTCGGGGTGGCGGGCGCCTTCTCGCCAGACCGCAGCGGGAGGACGGCGACACCCTGCGAGGCGAGCTTCACCGCCTCGTCGGCGACGGTTGGTGTTACCATCGGTGTGAGCCTTTCGGTCATGGGAGTGGTCGCGGGGTCTCGGATTTCGG
Source organism: Mycolicibacterium fallax (assembly GCF_010726955.1). Taxonomy (NCBI): domain Bacteria; kingdom Bacillati; phylum Actinomycetota; class Actinomycetes; order Mycobacteriales; family Mycobacteriaceae; genus Mycobacterium; species Mycolicibacterium fallax. The sequence goes on along the minus strand of NZ_AP022603.1, from coordinate 3,056,855 downwards.
ATCAGCGCTCGGGTGGCAGCCTGGGCGCTTTTCTGGTTCTAGGCGGGTACCGCGCCAGGCACGAGGTCTGGCAGGCCGAGCAGGTCCAGCAGGGTGCTCCTGGACACGTAGCGTCGGTCACCGATCGGCACGGTCGGGATCTCGCCCGACGCGACGGCAGCGCGCACGGTGTTGATGCTGAGTCCGAGGATTCGTGTTGCCGTGGGGATGGTCAGCAGCCCAGTGTCGCTGTGTTGCAGTTCGGCGGGGGTCACGGGGGTCGTCACGGGGGTCTCCTTTCTCCGTTCTACAGAATGTTACAGGAAACCGTGGCAATCTAATCGGATTTGTGCGACACTTGGTACACATTCACGGAACGCCCAGGTCACGGGCACAGGAGGAGCGGGCGTGCAGGGACTCTCCGAGGTGGTCGGACGCAACGTGCGGCGGTTGCGCATGGAAGCTGGGCTGACTCAGGACACGTTCGCCGCTGCCTGTAAGCGCCACGGACTCGGCTGGACCGCGACCCGGGTGGCCCAATGCGAAGCAGGGGAAGTGTCCCCGACATTGCCGACACTTCTGTTGCTGTCCGCTGCGCTGAGCACCGTGACGGGCGGGGCGACCGCCCTGGCCGACATCGTGGACACCGACGGTCCCGTGGAGTTGGCCCCAGGCGTGCTGGTGCGTGGCGCCGATCTCGCCGCCGTGGTGCGTGGAGAGCCGGGCGCCAGCCTTTTGCGTGACGCGGTTCGGATCGGTGGGGTCACCCCCGACCCAGTGCGGACCGAAGTGCAGCAGGGTTGGACACGCGCCGACACGGCGGTGTGCAAGTCGCTCGGGATGGACCGCGAGATCGGCGAGCGCATCATGGCCGAGCTATGGGGACGGAGCATGAGCGCGGAGCGAGACCACCGCGCCGACCCCAACGTGCGTAGCCGAGGGCTGGCCACGAAAGCGCTGACGGCGGAACTCCGCGCGGCGGCGGACTCGTGGGCCGACGCGGACGAGTAACGCACCCACGCAGCGGGTTAACCACGGGAGCGTTTGCGGGCTTGTGTCATCAGTGGCGTCAGTGTCATCACGTTTGACGCCACAGCGTAGGAACTCCGTGTTCACTCTCTATACGCAAAACGATTTTTTGAGAAGATGAACTAAATACCCCGTCTACCTGCGGTGTTTCGGAACCTGCACTCGCTGTGTTTCGGGGTCGACTGCCGTCCGATTTTCTTGTGTCACCAGAACGATGACACTGACGTCACTGGTGACACATGGTTTCGGTGTTTGCTGGAGCACCCCACACCCCATGCGATCCACGCAACCCCATGCAGAATCCGCGGCCGGCGGTTGACGCCTCATCAACTCCCTGGCAGCGGCACACCGTGCGGATCGCGCAAGCGCGTGCGGATCGCGCAAAGGTGTCTTGCTGTCCGTGGGTGGGACGCTGCGATCACCACGGTGCCCGTCCTGATGACCGCGCCGCACACCCCGACCCCGTGATCGGTGTGCTTACCATCCCGCCGCGAAACCCCGACCGAAGGAGGCTGCTATGCCAACCGACCCCGCCGAGACCGACGAGCCCACCCCCGTGGTGCTCACCAATGCCGCGCCCGTGCAGGAGCGCTGTGCCTCCATCCCGCTGCCGCCTAGCTCAGCGCCGAGGGACGACCGAGACCCGAACCGTCCGCGCCCGCTGGCCGCGCGGTTCGGCCCGCCCGCCGCCGAGGGGTAGTCGGGCGGCGATGACCCTGCCGCCTCGCGCCTATGCTTGTGCGGCGAAGGGGGCGGTATGTCAGGGCAGGCGCTGAAGCCGATCATCGAAGCCGGAACCCATCGGGTGACGTGGACGCTGTCCAAGCCCCCAGAACCCGAAACGTGGGAAGTCTCCGGTGAGGTCGACCTGCCGGGGTTGAGCCAGCCTGGCGGCGGAGTCTTCGGGAGAGCTCCGTTGAAAAGCTCTAGGTTCCCGCAGGACTTCGCGTACCCCCTCGTGCGGCGAGCTCAACGGCGGCCTGGACGTCGTCCTCATCGACCCTCTCCTCACTGTCTACGGCGGGCGCAGTCGCCACGGAGTCGTGTCCTTCAAGGGGGCCAACGCGTACTTCAACGCCTGGGCGGCGCTCGTCGGGCACGCAGTTCCAGCGACCAGCCCCGTCCTGGTCGACGGGGGTGTGATCCAGGTGCCGTATCTCGAATCCTTCGCGGGCCAGAGTCCCCTCGCGGAGGTGCATATGCCCTTCGACGATCCGTACGGGCACGATGACCCGACTTTCGGCGCCAAGATCGAGAAGGCCAGTCTTCAGAAGTGGAGTGATGACGGCGCGGAAGTGTCGCTCCACTACGAGCGTTCCACCGGCGTCCACGGTTGGTACGGCTTCGGGTTGGCGTTCAGCCCCGTGGTTTCGGTGAAGCTCACCGAACCGATCTCGTTGGCCGAGTTCCTGACCCGATGGGCGTGGCCCCTGCGGGGCCTCGTTGCCGCTGCGACGGGTAGGCGGGTCGACATCAATTACCTCACGTGTGTCCCCGTCATCGACGGTGACGACCGTCCGCGCAAACTTCGCCATTGCCAGGTGTTCAACGCATCGGTGACCCAGGAGCCCTACACGTCCACCAACTCGCTTCGGGACAAGCACGTCTCGGACGTGAGCATCGCCTCGGACGGCCAGTCGCTGCTGGAGCTGTTGCGTGGCTGGCAGGCCCTTTTGGCGGACGAGAATCCGATTCTGAACACCTACGACATCACGGCGGTCGGGCGTAACCAGCATCCGAGGGCGCGATACCTCCTGCTGCTACAGGCGCTTGAGGGGCTGTGCGGGCATGAGAAGCGCTTCGAGGAGGCGCAGTCGAAGTTCTCGGCCAAGCGCGAGTCAGCGTTAGCGCGGTGCAAGGAGCTGCTGGACGGGGCGACGTTCAAGTTCGTCAAGAAATCCCTCCCGAAGCGTTCTCCCCTCGGGCTGGACTCAGTGTTGCGCGAGATGTTCGGCGAGCTGCCCGTGGACGTCGAGCCAGAACTCGCCGGAGGTGCCCTGGTCAAGTCCGTTCGGGCAGACGACCCCAACATCAACTCGACCCTGGACGCACTTCGCGTTGTCCGCAACGGCCTCTCCCACGGAACCAAGACCTACGACCGGCGGGAATTGTCCGAGGCGGCGGACGTCCTCGAACGCGTCGTGAGGGCGCACTTGCTTCGCCTACTGGGCGCGTCCGACGAGATCCTCACCCGCGTGCTGACGCCAGAGGACTGATCGCGCCGCGGGCTGCCATGACGACCAACTTCGGCGCGCCTCGCCGCGACACGCCGTGCCCGCGCCGACCCCACCGTGTCACCAGGCTGGATCGCCACCCCGCGTGCTTAGCGTCGATGTGCGGCGCCGTCCGGCGTCCACTCACACCGACCGAAGGAACGACACCATGACCGACTACAAGATCGTCGCCGTGTCCCCGATCGCCCCTGGAATCCGTACCGCCGAGGGCTACCCCGTCGTCGCGTTGCTGTCCGTGACCTTCGGCACCAGCACCGAGGTGTGCGTTTACGCGGGCGCGCTGCTGCCCAACGGCGCCGTCATCCCATCCGAGAAGGTCAACCCGGTGACGTTCCCGCCCGCCAACGTCAACCCCGACGCGTAGCGCCCGGCCTCGCGGGAGGGCTGGAGAGAGATTCCAGTCCTATCTGAAGAGCGCCTGGGTCCGCATCACGGTCTGCTCCTCGCCGTCTGCGACCTTGCGCAGCGTGGCCGCGATCTCGACGACCTTCTCGGCGCTGATTTCGCCACCTGCCGCAAGGCGGTCAGCGAGGTCGCCGATCGCTCTGAGCGTGGAGGAACTGCGGTCCCGAGCGAGGACGCCCAGCCGCGCGGTGACCGCTTGCAGGACAGACGCCTGCTCCAGTGGGTTCGCGTCCAACCCCGCCGCCAGCGTATCGAAACTGGAGGCTGCTTCTCGGTACGCCTCTGGCTGAAACACAATCACAGGAACCTCTATTCGTTCGGGGCCGATGACCCGATCGTCGCACGCCATTCACGGGCCGAGGGCGCTGTTCGCGCACATCGGAGTCGGGTAGTCCCCGCCAGGGTTGTAGTTGACCCACACCGCGACGCCGCCGACCACGACGGCGAGGACGACCGCGCCGATGTACGCGGCCACCGTCGACCAGCGGGCGATCACCCAGTACCCGAGACCCGACACCGGTGCCGCCACCAGGAACACCACGGGCGCCACGAACAGCAACAGCGTGAACGAGTTGGCCGCGTTGTTCACCCCGATGTCGCACTCCACCCAACGGCGCGACACGATCGCCACGACGACCACCGCCGTGACCAGGCCGAGCACGAGACCGACGATCCAGCTACGCAGCGCCATCAGCCAGGGGCCTTCCTGATCTGCGGTACGTCGGCTCCCTGCTTCTGCGCGGCCTCCATGGGAACCTAGACAGGGAAGGGCCACCACGCGGGCACACCACCAGGACATGCGGACGTCGGTATCGAGTTCGCGGGGTCGAACTCGTATCCGATGACGGCCAACGTCACCGCCCCCGCCGCGATGATGCTCACGCACACCGACAGCGCGCCCGACCACTTGCCAGGGATTCGTTGGGCCAGGGCGAACGCCGCAGCCGAGGTCAACGCAGCCAGGAAGAACGCCATCGGCTGCGCTACCAACAGAGACCATCCCTTGGCGAAATTGGATGCGTCGCTACAGGTGTCCCACATGGCGAGCAGCACTAATCGAACTGTCAGTGCGGCTACGAGTCCGAGGATCACCGCCAGCGAAGGATTCACCCACTTCGGCATCATTTGCCCGCTATCCGGATCTGCGTGATATCCGAGCCCGCGGCCTGTGCCGCCGTCAGCTCGTTGATCGCGTCCATCATGCCCGCGTGGAACTGCGCCGCCGTCATGCCAGGTCCATATTTCTCAAAGAGCGTGATGCCCGCTTTCATCGTGATGTCGTCGCCAGGGTCGTTGACACCAGTTCCAGGGAGCCCCCCGCCTGCGGCCTCCATGAGAAGCCATTCGGGCAGTCCAGAGGCGCGGCCGATGTATCCGTAGTGCAGGTTCGAGTAGATGTCGTAGAACACCTGGCGGTCGCTACCCGGTTCTTGGAAGAAGAGATCATCGCCGTTCTGCGCGCCGACCAACGCGCGTATCTGCGGCTTGTGGTCCCAGGGCCCACCTTCTTTGACGAGGTTGTAGAACGCATGGATGGCGTCGGCCTTTTCAAGGGGATTCATGCTTTCCATCGACTTTTTCATTGCGCTCACCCACGGCGAGTTGACGTTCGTGGACATCTCGTTGTAGATGAACTCCTCAGCAGCCGCGAAACGGTCGCTGGGTGCGATCCAGCTACCACCGCCACCCCCGCCCTCGGCGTCCATCCCAGGGGACATGTCGTTGTCCACCAGCACGATCCGCCCGTTGCGCTCTTCGACGGCGCCTGGGTTGCCCGCGTCGTCGAACGGCAGGGCCAGGCCGTTGGCCTGTGTGATCATCTTCTCGGCGGCGACCAGTTCGGCGTCCCACCAGGCTTTCCCCGCGGCTTGGATCTGCTGGCTAAACGGCGCGACGGCGTTTTCGTAGGCTTCGGCTTGCTTGTCGCTCATGCCCGTCGGTCTGGTCCAACTGACCGACAGGTCCTGGTTGACGTCGAAACCGAGCTGACGGGCGTTTTCGATCATGGCCCGCACGTCGCCGAGCGCGGCCACGGGGGCGACCATCGCGTTCTCGGCGTTGGTCGACATTTTGGTGATCGCGTCGGCGTCGGCGCCGATCACCTTGCGGTCGCTGTAGGCCAGAGTCACCGCGGCCTCGGCGGTGCGGCCCGACCACACCGTGCCGCCGGGGTGTTCCACCATCCGCACGTAGTCCTCAGCCGCGGTGTCCAGGTCGTCGGCGGTCTGCGTCCAGGAACGGATCTCGGCCAACACCACCTCATGGTTGGCGCCCATCACCTGATCGAGGGTCACCACCGTCGGCTACACCAGCACCGTCTTGGGCGCGGAGGCCGACGGCGCGGTCCCTGCGATCACCGCCGCGCGGTCGCTGCTGGCCTCGGCGAAGTTGATCCGCGCGTTGTCCACGCGGTCGGCGACCAGAGAGCACCGCGTCGACACCGCTGCACGGTGCGCGGGGAAGGTCTGCTCACGGACGCCGCGAACGGCGGTCAGTGTCGGGATCTCCGCGCACGAGCCGCTGACGTTGCTCGCGGTCGGCGTCTTGACGGTGTCACCGAGTGTGCGCAACTGCGGAGCCAAGCGCCCCAACGCGGCAAGATCGACCTGCAGAACGTCCTTGTCCACGAACCCCCTCCTGACTGACCGCCCCATCGGTGTCCAGGTCACGATAGCAAGGGCGCAGGGGCGCCGCCGCCCACATCACCACCAGGCCGCGATCCCGTCACAACCCCGCCGCCAGGTCATGCGACGGTCGATCAGCGGGTCATACGCGGGTTGAAGTAGCCCTCACTCCCGCTCTGGCTTTACGACGCCCCGCGCCCGCTCGAACTCGTCATCGCTCAAGTAGCCGTGGAGCATCGCCCGCACCACCCGATCCCACGTCCCCGGCAGCCGCCCCTCGAACGGGTACGGCGCGTATTCGGGGAAGGTGTACTCACGCCGCGACAGCTCTGCGACCAGCTCATCCCGATCACCGCCGTCCACCCACGCGCGCAGGATGAGTTCCTCGGCCTCGTCCCCGTCGTCCCACCGCTCCACCTGACGCACCAGCCGGGCCGCTTCGCGGTCGTCGATCCCGAACCTCTCGGCCACCACCGCTTGGTCGGCAAGAGCGGCGGCTTCCCGTATGCGGTCGAAGCGCGCGAGGCGCCGCAGCGCCCTGTCGCGTCGCTCGGCGTCGTCCATGCGTCGACGGTAAGGCGTCGCCCAACCCCCTAGTTCACCGACGGCGGCGTCTCGGGCCAGTGCTGCCAACCGAGGGCTTCCCGCACGACAGCGCCGACGGCCACCAGGTCGGTCTCGTCCGCTGAGAGAGGGCTGTCCCCGCCGAGCTGGCCGAGCAGCTCCAAGGCGTTCGGAGGCAATCGGCTGAGGTCGGTGGCGACGAGCACGGCCAGGGCGTCGGGACGCGACAGCAGTTCGCGGGCCATCGGCTCCAGCCACTTCTTCACCTCGTCGCGCATGGGACGAGGGTAGCGACCCCCAAGCCGCGCTTATCCCAGGTGACACCCCGAGGCGAACAACACATTGCGAATATTTCGATTTATGACGCATACTGGCAACCATGACGAAGGCACTGAAGAAGGGCACAATCCTGCCCCCAGAGGACTTGGGGGAACTTCTCGACCTGTCCAAGTTCCTGGAACAGCACGAACACCCCGCGGCCCTGCTCGGACCCGACGGCGAGCAGATCCCGCTGCCGATGGAGGTCTACGAGGTGCTCAAGAGCGTCGTCGCCGCAATGGGGCGCCGCCGTGGCGTCACCATAGCCCCAGTCGACCAATTGCTGACCACGCAGGACGCCGCCGACCTGCTCGGCGTCAGCAGACCCACGGTCATCAAGCTGATCGACCAGGGAAAGCTGAAGTGCGACACCCCCAGCGGAAGCCGACACCGCCGGTTGCGGCTGGCCGAGGTTCTCGACTACCAGAAGCGGCGCAAGTCGGAGCGTGACGAGGCGCTGACCCAACTCGTCCGCGACGCCGAGGAGGACAACCTCTACGACCTCAGCCACGAGACCCTCGCAGCCGCCGTCAAGGAGGCGCGAAAGGCGCGTGCGGGTCGCGGGGGAACCAACGGCTGATGTCTGGCTTTCGCGTCGTGCTGGACACCTGCTCGCTGGTGCCCATCGCCCAGGCAGACCTGCTGCTCACGCTGGCAGGGCGTGGGCTGTACCATCCGCTTTGGAGTGACGCCGTCATCGGCGAGTTGCAGTACGCGATTCTGCTGGCGAACGAGTTGATGACTCCAGAGCGGGTGGCACGACGCCTCGACGCGATGAACAACGCCTTCGAGGACGCACTGGTGACGGGGTGGGAGCCGCTCGAAGACCGCATCACGGGGATGGCCGACGACAACGACCGCCACATCGTCGCCGCTGCCATCCAGGGCAACGCGGAGGCGATCGTCACCGACAACGTCCGGGACTTCCCCAACCAGGCGCTCGAACCGTGGGGCCTGCACGCGATCAGCACCAGCGACTTCCTGCTCGACTTGCTTGACCTGAGCCAAGGCGCGGTCATCGGCGCCCTCATCGAGATGTCGGACAAGCGGAAAAACCCGCCCCTCACCGTCGACCAGATTCTCGACTCCCTGGAACTGTGCCCGTCGGTGGCGTTCGTCCGCGAGGTTCGGGCGATCATCGACAACGGGTCGTAGACCGCACCACTCCACTCTCTCCACCCACCTTCGACGAGCCACGGGCCACGGTGCTCCTTTCGCATGGTCGTCCTGCCACCAGCAACCCGATACGCGATAAGGCGCACCGTGGGCAGTGGAGAACGCGGGGCTCGTGGGGATTGGTGCGTACCTCACCTCACCCGCTGCATGAGAATTACGCATGTGAGCGGAACGGGTGTCCGCGCGGTGAGTCAGGGGGGTTCACGGATATCAGACCCCCTCCGAGAATCGGCACTACAGTGCCGACCATGACCGTGACCTGCGAAAATCCGACGGATACGGTGTCCGCGGCGCTGCAACGTCTAAGGGACGTGACGCGCGCGCTGTACCGATCCCAGGAAGGCATGCGTTGTATTGCATATGAGCGTCGTGAAATCGTGCGCGATCTGCACAGCCGGGGAATGACGTACACCGCCATCGCCGACGCGATCGGGATGGCCCCCCAAACCGTGTGGCAGATGGCTCGCGGCGCCGAGGAGGCGGGACGATGACGTACCCATATGCGACCCAGCAGCAGGGGTGGAGTTCCTTCGCGTCCGAACTCGATGCGCTCGCGCTTGGGATCAACCCCGCGACGCTGCTCCGCGGGCAGTACGGCGGGAAGATTTCGGAGGCGATCGACGAGCTCACGGTGATCGTGGGCGGTGTTGAGCGCCTGTCCGACTCCGCGTCCGAGTTGGCTGGAGTGTGCGGCGTGCAGGACAGCTTCGACCGCGAACTCGCATCGTGCCCCGCGACCAAGGATCGGGTGGAGAAGGCCGAGGCCGAAGCCAAGCAGGCGCAGGTGATGCTCCGCGCTGGACAGTGCGAGCCCGAGCTTGCAGAGCTGGTGATCGCCCGCGCGGACGAGCTGGCGAAGGAGCGTCAGGAGGCTATCGACAAGCACGCCGAGCAGACTTCGACGACGCATTTCGACGAGCCCGAGTCGGTCGGCTTGCCCGATGCTCACTACCCAGGTGGTACGGAGGGTGAGCCAGGGAAGGGTGAGCCAGGGAAGAAGGGTGGAATCGAGCGCAAGGACAAGCGAGACGGGGGCGACAGCGCAGACACTGGCGAGGAAAAGACGGGCGATAACCCCGAGCCGCCCAAGAGCCCGCTCGAACCCGAGAAGCCGCCGCCCACTGCCCCGATGCACCCCGAGCCAGGCAGGGGCAAGTACATGACGCCGATGCCCGAGCCCGTCCGCCAGCTCCCAGAGATCGTCGAGCCGGAAACCAAGCTCTCGCGCGGCGATGCGAGCCTCGTAGCGCCGTCGTCCACCATGCTCGGCCAGCAGACACCGCAGGCGACAGCCCAGCAGCCGCAGTTCACGGGCGTCACCCAGCCGCAGGGCCGCATGCTCGGGCACATGAACCCGCAGAACGCCCCGAACTCGCGGAAGGAGAGGCAGGAGCCCGAGGGGAACCGACCTGTCGCCAGCGACACCTTGGCCGCGGTTGCCGCCACACCCGTGGCCACCGCTCCGACCCACGCCACGGCGCCCTCGCCGAACGTGTCCACTCCAGGAACGCACACCGCGTCGGCGAGCACTCCAGCTTCGACCACGCCGTCGGCGAACACGCCGGGCGGCACTGGCCCCGCGCCCGTGGGCGCGGCACCCACCATCGGCCCTGGAAACCGCACCTCGATCACGGGCGGAGGCATGAGGGAGAAGCCGACCGTGCCCGACAACCTCAAGGCGGTTTTGTCCGAGCAGACCGTGCGCGATCTGGAGGCGGCGCTGTCCGACAAGTTCCCCGACCCAGAGCCCACGCCGCCGAACACCGATCCCGTCCCGACGGGAGCGCTGCGATGATCCGCACGGGTCTACGACCCCTCTCCGCCGCGCTCGCCGTCGCTGGACTGTTCGTGTCTGGCTGCTCGACCGCCATCGCGGGTGAAGCCACGGCGCCTCCTGGCGTGCCGCCCAGCGCCATCCCTGGCTCTACCAAGGCCCGCTTGGTGCTCCCCGATCCACCGCCGTGGACTCCTCCCGCGCGCGTCCGCGAGCTGCCCGAAATCGTGACCTCGCAGGTAGGAGCCACCCGATGAACGCCCGAGGTCTACGTCCCCTGGTCGCCGCCACGGCGGCGGCGCTGATCGTGTCTGGCTGCTCGACCACCACGGGCGGCACCCCCGCACCGGGCACGCCGCGATCCACGATCACCAGCACGTCGTCCTCGGCGACCACGACGACGAGCACGACCACCACCGCGCCCGCAGGGATGCAGCCGTTCTCCACACCCGCCGCGATATTCGCGGACGTGAAGGCGTACTGGGAGACCAGCGACGCCAACGTGGACACTGGTGTCACGTTGGTTTCCGATCCCGACGCTCCGACGTGCAGCGGCGGCGACTTCGAGAACTCCACCGCAGCTATGTGCGGCGACTCGTACACGGGACAGGTCGTCTATTCCGAGCCGAAGATGGCCGAGTTGCTGTCGCAGCCGCACGGCCCGATGGCCGCGACCCTCGTCCTATCACATGAATACGGACACGCGATCCAGCGCTACGCCGGGGAGTTCGTGGGCGGCGCATCAGGCCCGATTCGCAACGGCGTCAAGGGGATCGAGTTGTCAGCGGACTGCTTGAGCGGGTTCTACGTCAACGCGCGGGAGTTCGACCCCGCCGAGGTGACCGCCGCGCTGCCGCTCACGACCATCGGACGGAACCCGACGCGCACAGACGCTTTCAATGCGGGGATGCGGCTCACAGACCCAACCACCTGCTTCTCGAACTATTCATGAGGTGATCCGATGACCGCCGTCTACCCGTACGCCACCCAGGCCACCGGCTGGTCGTCATGGGCCGAGTCGCTGCTCACCGAAGCCTCCGCGCTGACCCCGGCAACGCTGCTGGCAGGCCAGTCCGGCGGCGTCCTCGATGACCACATCAGCGAGCTGACAGCGATGAAGAACGCGGCTGAGAGGATCAGCGACTCGGCGTACACGACCGCGAAAGTGGCTGGCGTACAGGATCAGTTCGACCGCGCGCTCGCCGCCGCACCCAGCGAAGGAGAAGTGAAGGAAGCCGAGCACGCCGCTGAGCGTGTGCGCCTCCAGCAGAAGTACGCCCAGCCGCGACAGGGCGACCAGGCGATCATCAACCGCGCTGGATTCCTCCGAGAGGATCGCGACGCGGCGATCAAACAGCACGCGCGGGACACCGCCACAACCCAGTGGCCGTCGGTCCCCGAGTCTGGCTACACCGCCTCGCCGACTGCGCCCAGCGGTCCTCCCAACACCTACGGCCCCAACGGGATCGGCACCGATGGCGAACCTCCGTGGGGAACCGAGGACAAGGAGACCCCAGCGGGAACCCGCCTGTCCTCGGCCAACACCCCGAACGCCAGCACGGGAGTTCCCCTGATGACCGCCGCACAGGCCCCGCAGCCGACGGCCACCAGCGCGCCGACCAACACAACTCCGGGGATCACCCCGACCGCCGCGTGGACACCCCCGGCGACGAAGCCGAAGTCCACCATCGGAGACAAGGACGGCGTGCGTGAGCGGCCAGGCCGCGAGACTCCCGAAACGACTCCTGGCACCAGCCCGAGCGCTGATCGCGGCTCCGTGATCCACGGTGTCACCAAGGGCGATGTCAGCGGTGCAGGGCAGAACATGCTCGGCCAGACCGCCCGTATCGGCGACTCCACCGTTGCGTCAAACCAGGGCCGCATGGGCGGCACGGGCATGATGCCAGGGATGATGGGCGGTCTCGGTGGACAGCCCAGCGGGCGTGGTCGCAGCGGTGATCGCCCCGAGGTGTTGACCTCTGATCCGAACTTGCTCGGCACTGTGGACGATGAGAACTCGTTTGACGGCGGGCTGATCGGCAGCGGTGACCCGAGGTTCGATGACGTGCTGTTCGGCCCAACCCGAGCCGAGATCGAAGCGCGCGAGAACCCGCACCTCGTGTCGAGGCGATAGCCCCGCACCACTCTCCATCACCCACCCGCGAGCCCCAGTGCTCATCTGCTCGCCGCGACGAAACCCATGCCAGCAAGTCAGCGGGTGCTGGCAAGCTGGCATGGGTCCGCTGCCTGGTAGCCGTGCCCCGCGCCGCAGTCGCCAGGGAATGGGAAGGTGACGGTTCTGGACTACTTGCGAGGTACCTTCCAGAGCCCATTCAGGCCCACACAATAAAGGTTGCCTTGGGAGTCGGTCGCCATACCCTTACAGTCGAACCTGGACGCTGAGTTGCGCGGGTCGTCGAGGATGAGTTTCACAGCGCCCGTCGCGGCGTCCCGCATGTACAACTGCCATGGATTCGCCGCCCGGTACAGGTTGCCGCTGGAATCCGTGGCTATCCCTTTGATGCTGCCTTTGGGGATGTCCACGGTTGTCTGCTCGCCGGTTGCGGCGTCCAGCCTCAGTGTCGAAGAACCGATCAAGCTGGGCGGGGTGTTGACGACGTAGAGGTTCCCCTCCGCGTCGGCCTCGATGGCGGTCGGTTCCTGCGACCCAGTGAGCGGCAGGACAGTCGCCGAGCCCGACGCCGCGTCGAGCTTGAACACCTGGTGCGCGCCGAAGATGGACGCCGCGTACACATTGCCCGCCGCGTCGACGGACACGTCCTTGCAGGATTCCAGCGAGGTGAACGGCAGCTTCTCTGGCGTGGACGAACCCTTCGTCAATTTCCACACGTCTCCACCGCAGCCGTAGACGTTGCCCGACTGGTCCACGGCGACACTATGGACGCCCGACCTGAACGGCAGCGTCTCGCGGGTGCCGGACGCGGGGTCGTATCGGATCACCCCTCGATCCTGGTCGGCGAGGTAGACGCTCCCATCCAGGCCGACGGCCACATCGTCTTGCTCCTCGGTGAGGATCTGCTCGGGCGTGCCCCATGCCAGCGGCCCGGTCGGGGCAGTCGAGGTGGTGGTGGTCGGCGGTGCAGCCGAAGGCGCGGTGGTGCTGGTGGGCGCGGCTGCTGGTGTGGGCTCGTCGCGGCTCATCAGCAGCCACACCACCAGAGCGACGATCAGCAGAACCGTCATCACGTAGGACAGGACGGTGCCGATGAGTGCGAGCTGTCTCCCCGGCTGGTTGTGTTTCTTGATCTGCCACAGCGCGACGTGGCCGAGCGCGATCCCCGCAGGAGGCGCAACGAACGCGAAAACCACCGACAGGACCGCGAGGGGGTTCGTCGGTCCGGCGGGCGGCGTGGGGACGGGTTGACCGCCGTGGAAGGTGGGGGCGGGCTGATTCCCGTAGGTCACGGGTGGAGCGTCGGGCGCGCCGCCGAACGGATCACCAGGCCAGCCTCGCTGCCCTTGGCCGGATGAATCCCAGTACGTCATTTGGCCTCCAATATGAGGTATTGCGCAGACATCACCTGGTGCACCTGGTCTTCCTGCGCGCCCGAATAGCCGAACACGACATCGCCCGCCGCGGCTGTGCAGGAGTAATCCCTCAACGTCGAGGAGCGGAACACTCGGCAGTGCGATCCAGGCAGACCAGGCACGGAATCGCTCGGCTCGTATTCGCGGTACGGGTTCTCCACGGCGGCGAGTGCCGAGGCCATCGTGATCGCGGCGTCCGCGTCGCGGACCTTGTACGTGACGGTCTCGCCGAGCGTCACCGTCGTCACTCCGGCGGCGGTGAATATCGGTTCCAGTGGGGCGGGATACTGGAATTGCGCAAGCCCGCCGTGTGGGCCGTAGCTGCCCTTTTCCACCGTGCGGCCATAGTCCTCGGGCGGTTCCATCGTGCGGGCAACCATGCCGGTGGGGTCCAGCGGCAGTGAAGCCAGCGCGTCGATGGCCGTCGGGACGAAGCTGTCGACCAGGGGGATCTGCTCGTCAAGGGTCTTTGCGACCAGCTCGGCGGCGTCCACGCCGTCACGCGTGGACCACGCATGCTGGGTCAGCACGTACGGGCCGCGGGCGGTGAACGCGAGCACATGCACTGCCCTGGGGTCGGTGGTGAACGTGACCGCCGCGGTCCCCGGGTGTCTCGGCACGGCGACGGGCTGCGTGGCGCTCGGCTTGCCAGTGAGGTCCATCGGCAGGCTGACCGTCTTGGCTCGGGTCGCCATATCCGCGACTGCGGCGGTGGCCTTCGCGTCGTCGGGGAAGCGCAGCCATCCGTTGCTCAGAGACAGGTCGGCGATACGCGGGTCCGCTCCCGCGATTCCAGTGACCTGGATTCCGACCACGAACCCGTGGTCGCCCACGGCTTCGGAGATCGGCGAGGCCATGCCCATTTTGGTGGCGCGCGCGTTCTTGTAGAGGCCTGTGTCCCAGTTCGTGGTCAGGGTCGGTTCGATTTGGAACGGCAGCACCAGCGCGTCGAACATCCGGTGCGCTTCCATCTGCCCGCCGCGTTCGCCCGCCGCGCCCAACTGCGTTCGCGGCGCGGTGGGGTATCCGCCTGGGTTGAGCAAGGCGGGCACTGCGGCGTCAGCGGAAACGCTCGGGTCGCGCTGGGCTTCACCCGGCATCGTGGTCGAACATCCAGCGAGAAGCGCCGCCGCACACGTCAATGCCGACAGCCAGCCTGGTGCGCTCACGAGTTCAGGAAAATCTGCACTCCTGTGCTGAAGGTCGTGCACTCGATGGTGCGTTGGTACAGGCGGCTGCACGCCACCTCGTATGCCTTGCCTGTGACGGGGCTGGTGGCGGTGACCGACGTGTTCTGCCCGGTGAACCCGGCGGGGAACTTCCGCGCCACGCTCAACGCGAACTCGCACGAGGTGGTGGCGGACTCTGCGGACACGCTGTAGCCGTTGGCGCTGCCGCACTGCACGACCGACGCCTGGGCTATGCCCGCGCCGCCGATGGACAGCGTTGCCCCCGCTGCTACGGCGGCCAAGATCGTGGCTCCAGTTCGTTTCCCCATGACGTGCTCCCCTCCGTTTTGGTGTGAGCCCACCGTAAACCGCGCAGCAAGCGCCCCGATGCAGAAGTTTCAGAGATCGGCCCAGGCGGCACGGTGGCCCGGGCACCACTCTCCACATCCTTCGGTGCGAGCCGCGGTGCTCAAAGACTCAAAGAACGGCCATGCCAGCAAGCCAGCAATAGCGACTGCTGGCACATGACGATCCAGCACGTCGGCGTGACTGTGCGGGCAGATTCGGACAGCCGCGTAGGCCGAAAATTGGTGTCATTCGGGGTGGTGAAGTCTCTGTAGCGTCGGGGCTCCAAGTAACCGAGAAGGACTCAAACATGACCAAACTGGACCCCACACACGTCAAGCTGCTGAACAAAACCGTCACCAACATCGCCTTCGGACGCTTCTCCCAGAGTGTCCAGGCCACAGGGGCGGCGGCGGTCACGATCACCGACAATCCCCGCTTCATGTCCTTCATCAACGAGATGGTCGAGAAGAGCATTACGGCGGCAGACCTCTCCAGCGAAGGGGCGTGGGCGGATCAGGCGTCCGACCAGATCGCAGTCATGGTCGCCACCGCGGACGAGAATTTCCTGCTGGAGGACGCATTGTCGGCGCTGTCCAAGTCGATGAGAAAGCGCACTGACCCCGAGCTTTGGGAGGCGCTTCAGCAGTGGTCGAACCACCAGGTGGACGAGCTGTTCGCCGACGGCGCGCTGGTCAAGTCCGAGCCGTCACGCGGCGGTGGAGGTGTGGAGATCCTGTTTGAGAGCGAAGACGGACTGAACCTGGCATAGGCGTCGATCCGTCGGTGCGATACCCCCTACGCCCCGACCTTCGGCGGCTCCACCAGCACGATCCTCAGCTCGCCAGACGCAAGCTCCACCGTGGCCGTCGTGCCCGTCGCCAGTTGGCTCTCGATCGCATCAGCCGCAGCGCAGTAGGCGTCGTCATCGAGGTACGGCAGGCCCAGATCGGCGAACACCTGCTCTAGGCCGCAGCCCACCCAGGGAGGCGGGCCGAGACACAGGTAATCCGATGTGCGGCTTCTAGTTTCACCGTCAGCCGTGGTGATCGTCGCCTCGCACCACAACCCCTCGCCGTCGGCGCTGTAGCGGTCGTAGGCGTGCGGGTTGTCCGTCCCCACGGTCTCTGGCACGAGTCCGTAGCCGCGCCCGCGCCACCCAGCGGCGCAGTCTGGGCACCAGACCCGATACCGACCGCGCGGGTTCCCGTGGAGCGCGCCGGGGCTCCCGCAGACAGAGCAGGTGCGGTACGACGCCTGCTCAAACCGTCGGATCGCCAGGCGCACCTCGCGGTTGTCGGTGACGGGATCAGCCCACAACCCGCCGTAGCTCTCTTTCACCCAGCGGTACGCGATGGTGGGGTCGAGCGCCACGAGTTCGTCGTGCAGCTCGGCGACCAAGACCACCCAGCCGCGAGGCACGTGGACGGCACCGCCGGGGACGACGGATGCGCGCAGCGGGGCCAAGGGGTCATCGGTGTTCATCGCGGCGCCCGCGTGATGCGAGTGACGGTCGAGCACGTGCGGTACGTGATGCGGTCTGGGTAGTCGGGATGCTCAAGAATGAACAGCGCTTGCTCGCCCACGCGCGGCCAGGCGAACACGGCCAGCAGCGGTCGCGGCTCGCCGTCCCAGCGCATCTCGCCTGTCTCGCTGTCGATCCCAGGTGAGCGGGTGATGGTTCGGCGGTCGAGATCCCACACATGCACGGTGCCGCCAGTGGTCTGCACCCACCAGACACCAGTGTCGTGTTCGCAGAGCTCGGTGGCGGTCTCGACGCCGTGCTCGGTGCTCATCACTCGCCCTTCGTCGGGACGGGCGTGTAGCCCTGCTGGTACTCGTTCGCGCACAACGGACATAGCGTGCGGTACCAGCCGCGATTGGACTGGTGCATCATTCCCGCGTCGCCGCAGCTCTCACAGGTGCGCCGCGATTTGAGCTCGGCCTCGCGGATCAGGTCACGAGTCTCCGGCACCGTGCTGCTGATGTAAACGCGCACCTCGCCGTACTTCTCCTTCACCTGGTGATAGACCAGCTTGGGATCGACGGCGATCAGCTTCTCGTGCAGATCGAGCACCAGCTTCTCCCAGCCGCGCGGCACCGAGATGCCGATGCACGTTGAGGATCGGTACGGCATCAGCGGTGCTAGCGGGTGATCGTCGATGGTGCTCATGCGGTCGACCGTACGGCGTCATCCCGACATGCCGGAGCCCCGAATTGTCACGTCCCGCGTCGCTGGTGGGACGTGATTTCTCGGCGTCGCCAGTGTCCGACCGACGCCGTAGCGTCGACCCATGAGCACCGAAGGCACGCCCGAAACTGTCACCGAACTCGGCCCTGGCATGGGCGGGCGCTGGCTCGTCACGACGCGCGGGAGCCAGCACATCTGGGACTTGGATCGGATGACCTACACCCGCATCCCCGGAGCGGGCCGCGGCCAGTTCATCGGCGACGGCCAACCGCAGCGCATCTGGAACATCGGGGCCTGGCCGAAGGTGGGTCAGAGCTTCTATCTGGAGTGGGACTGGACGTATGACGCGGTGCAGACCAGGTTGAGCAGCACGGTGCAGAAGATCGAGCGGCTAGCCGACGACGAGCCGGAGCCCGACGAGCCCGAGGACTACGACCCCGAGCCCTACACCGATGACGACGGCTGGGTGTGGTGCCGCGTCACCGTCACCACCGATGGTCATACGCGAACAGCGGTCGGTGGTTATCTGCACCCCGGCGAGCCGTTCCCGCAGCTCCTGTGCGGGATTTTCGATCTCGCTGAGGCTTTGGGGTTGGACGAGCCGTCCGACCCCGTGTGCCTCGCGGTCTCCGAGAAGGTGAACCCGCAGCTCGCGCGGCAGCCGTGGGCGGTGCTGGAGTGTCCGCAATTCAAGGCCAAGCTCCACCTCGTGGCGCCACAGTGACGCACCACGCCCCGCTCTGTCCAGCACGGGCCACGGTGCCCTGAGAGTCGATCAGGCGACGAGACGTTGCTTCGCTTGACGGACATAGCGGAACACCGAACGGCGCGACACCTCGAACCGCTCTGCGAGGTCGGAGACCGACGTGCCGCCGTGGTAGAGCTTGACCAGCTCGGCCTGCTGGTCGGCGCTGAGTTTGGGTGGGCATGTCGCGGGCAGCCCCCGCGCCACGCGGGCGCTCCTGGACGCGGCCCGGCGCTCCCGCCCGAGTTCCAGTTCCAAGGCGGCGACGCTGGCGAGCATCCCGATCATCACCTTGCCCATAGCCGTTGACGTGTCCACGTTCTCGCGCACGCTGTGGACGACCACGCCGCGCTCGGACAGACTGTGCAGCGCACTCGTCACCTCGTGGACGGAGCGCCCGAGGCGATCCACGGCGGCGACCACCAGGCGGTCGCCGGGCTGAAGCCAACCAAGGCACGCATCCCACCCAGGGCGCGGCGAACCAGCGGCGCCGCTGGCGTTGTCCTTGAACACGCAAGCGGGCTTGTATCCCGCTGCGCGGATCTGGTCACGCTGCTGCTCGACGGTCTGGTTGGCCGTGGACACTCTCACGTAGGCCGCTGTTCGCATGTGTCAAATCTAGGTGCCAGGTCGATGAATCGGCCTCGGAGCGAGAACCCACGGTAGTCAACCTGCTGTCCGAGAAACGAATACTTCCGCTACCGCACAACGACTCTCACTGTCCGCCGCGTTCGCCCAGGTCACCCAGTCCCGAAACCCTGTCCGATATGACGGAATCTCATATTGAGGATGTCCGACCTTTCCGGGATGCTGCAGCAATGTTGATCGGATACGCCCGCGTCTCGACGGTGGATCAAGACCCCGCGCTGCAACTGCGGGCGCTGGAATCGGCTGGAGCCCAACGTGTTTACGTCGATCACGGCGTGAGCGGGTCGGTGGCGAGTCGGCCCGAACTCGACCGCTGCCTGGACACGCTGCGCAGCGGTGACACCCTCGTCGTGTGGAGACTCGACCGCCTCGCGCGCAGCCTCCGCAACCTGCTAGACCTGGTGGCGCTGCTGGCCGAGCGCGGCGTCCATCTGCGGTCGCTCACGGAGTCCATCGACACTGGCTCCGCGTCGGGCCGCATGGTGCTGGCGGTGTTCGGAGCGCTCGGCGAGTTCGAACGCGAACTGATCCGTGAGCGCACCGCCGCCGGACTCGAAGCCGCCAAGGCCCGGGGCGCACGACTTGGCCGTCCGACGGCATTGTCGGCTGACCAACTCGCGCAGGCGCGGACTCTGGTCTCTGGCGGGCACCGCGTGGCCGACGTCGCGGCGACGCTCGGTGTCGCGCGGAGCACCCTGTACCGATCCTTGAAGGAGGACGCAGCGTGACCGCCTACGACACCACGGCCTACCGACACAACGCGCCGACACCAGAACCCGTGCCATCGCTCTGGTGCGAGGTGACCCTGACGCTGCGGGGCACTGGCGAGGTGCGAACCGAAGGCGGCACTTTCCTCGACGCACCGCGCGAGGGCGACGCTGGGCCGCGATTGTCGCTCGGCCTGCTGCTGGCCGTGGCCGCGTATCTGCGCGTGGACGAGCCGGACGGTCGTCACGCGGCGCAGATCATCCACGAGATCGAGCGCCAGCTCGCGCGGCGCCCCTGGGCCGTGCTGGCGTGTCCCGAGGGCGAGCTGCGCGTGACGCTGGTTCCAGCGATGATCGGCCCCGACATGGAGGACCAACCGTGAGCATCATCCGCGACGTCAACGTCGCCCCCGACGGCGACGGGTTCACTGTGCAGATCGGAGACGAACCGCCGATCCGGCTCGGTCGCGTCGAGCTGATCCTGCTGCGGGTGCAGAGCGACAAGTTGCTTGCCTCCGATCAGGTTCTCCACGAGTACCTCGTGACCGCCGAGCGCATCGTGAAGGGCATCGTCAACGACGATCCGAAGACCGCCGCCGAGTGCTCGCTCACCGCCGACGACGTGTTGACGTTGCGGGACATGAGGCACCGCATTTCGTTCCTCACACGCTGGCGGGCAGGCGATCCGCTGCTGGGCTCACCGTCGCAGCGATGAACACCGAACCCGAACTCCTGGCCGTGACGTTGTTTGTCTCCGACGTGCCCGCGTCAGTCGCCTTCTACTCCGCGTTGGGCATCACCTTCGACTCCGATCTCCACGGCGGCATCGGCCCCGTCGTGATCGGCCTTCACCCATCGTCGGAGCGGTGGCCGACGACCCGCACGGCACTCAGCCTGACCGTGCCCTCACTCGGCGCGGTGACCGCCGCGTTCGGTGCGCTCGGCGTCCCGTGGGAACCCGTCGAAGGACTCAGCGGCAAGGTGATCGCGGCCAGCGACCCCGACGGGAATCGGGTGTTGATCGCGCAGAGGATCGCCACATGACCGCCGCGCGAGAGGTCACCATCGACGGCGAACTCCTGGCGGTCAGCCGCAGCTACCGCCGTCGGCTCATCGGCACCCCGGCGATCTACGTCACCGCGAACGGCGCGGTGGTTCGCGGAGTGATCACCGAGCACCCGCTCTCACCAGGCGGCGTCATGCTGGCCGTCACCCAGCCCGACGGACGCTGGGCTGGAATCTACGCGGGCGAGTCGTTCATCCAGGGCTGAGCGGTGTAGCTCCGTACCACTCGCCACACACCATTCCAGCGGTGATCGGCGCACGGTACGCAGTAGAGGGAGCTGGAGCACAGGCACTCGCCGGTTCTCTCATCGAGGCCGACGCTCGCACGATCCATGTATCGGGTCTCGGGGAGAGGGGTGGCTCGTGGGGAGAGATACGGGGCTCCCTGGTGCCGCGCGAGGAGGGAGAATCGGATCATGGATGCACGGCCAGTCACCGCCGAGACCATCGGCGCCGACGTGGTGGAGATCCGCGTCGGCGTGACGCGCCTGCTGCTGAATCGAGTGGAGGTGGCCGCGCTCCGGCACGACCTCGATCAGGTGGCCGTGGTGCTTGGACTACCCGGCGGGCGAGGTTAGGACTCCAAGAATGTCACCGCGCCGTCGGGTGTGCCGTGGATCGAGCGGTACTCATCGGCGAACAGCGAGGTCGTGTCGTCCGTCGTTTCGCAAATCATGCTGATGACGAACGCGACCGCGCACAGATCGTCGGGGATGCGTGCCCGAATCCGTCGTGCGACCTCGATCAACTCCTCATCTCCGACCCACCAACCGCCCGCTTCGCCGACCGCCAGACCGCCGTGCATCCATGCCAGGTTGTCCCCGGCGCGCTCACCGGCGAACAGGATCATGCACCCTGGCGGCTCCGTGAGCGGTGAAACCCAGGGCCTCCCCGTCGAGAGCGGTGAAACCCAGTGGAGTCGGGTCGAGAGGTCGAGCTGATCGTCGCCGAGCAACCCCATCTGGTCGAGTTCGGCGTCGATGGGATCGAACCACCCGCTCTCCGATGACCACCCGGCGGCGTCGCCCACGTCCATGTAGTACGGCCCGACATCGGGTTGCGCCGCCCACCAGGTTGCGTCGTCGTCGGGATCGGTGCTCACGGGTCGACCGTAGGGCGTCCGCACGACACGGCCTGGCGGCGATCCGTCATGTCCCGTTGTCGGCCAGCAACGCGGTGACGGACTCGCTGACGTGACCGCCTTCGCCGACCGCAGCCGCGATGGCCGCAGCGGTTCCGCGCAGCGTTCGATCATCGCCCCGGATCGTGTGGGCCTTCCACCGCAGCTCGCGGTCGCCCCACCAGTCGCCGTACGACCAGCCGACCTCGCGGCCATCGGCGGCGATCCCGTGGAACTCGCAGGGGTTCAGTGGAACTCGCAGGGGTTCATGGGTCGACGGTAGGGCGTCGGGGTGAGGGCTAGTAACTGCATTCGTTCGTTCGGCTGTTCAGCGTGCACCAGTTAGGCACGCCGCTGGTGTTCACCTCGATCACCTTGACCCTGACGGTCTCCCGCCTATCCCCGTCCGCGCTCACCGCAGTGCACGTCTGCGTTGCCCCAACCTCGTTGGGCAAACCTCCATTGCATTTGACGGTCGTACCCGACCCCCAGGTGAACGCGGCGACTGACCTGATCTGCGCTTCCAAGTCTCGTTTCGATAGGGCGTCGTTCCCCCCAGAGAACGCAGTCACGATCACGATGAGCACGACGAGTGCGGCGATTCCACCGCCCACGCCGATGAGCAGTTTGCGGTTCTTCGGCAGCCGCACATTCTTCAGGCGCGAGGCGAGTCCAGTCGGGAGCTTCACGTCCTTGAGACGCGAAACGAGCCCACTCGGCAGTCGCACATTCTTGGCCCGTGAGGCGAACTCGCTGGGCAGTCTCACATCCTTGGCTCTTGAGACGGACCCCTCTCCCCCTCGGCTCGACAGCTTAGGCGCCTTCGGCAATCGCACATTCTTGGCGCGTGAGACGAGCCCGTCACCGACGCCTCTCGGCAGCTTCGGGATGGAACGCGGCGGACGGGCGGGCTGGGGTCGGACGATCTCCTCGGTTCGCTCGGGGTCATAGTGGGCGGTGCTAAACCCCTCTGGCGCCGCCCGCGGTCGGACAATCTCCTCTGTTCGCTCGGGGTCGGGGACGGGCGTCCTGCCCCTGTCGGTGCGCTTCGCGCGGAAACGCCTGTACCACAGGAAAACCGTGACCAGCGCTGCGAGGACTGCGGCCAACCAGAGCGCGACGCTGGCAAAGCCCTTCGTGCTGGCGCACTGCTCCTGCGCGGCCTTGACGCTGGCGTCGTACGACGCCCTGTTCGAGGAGTTCGCAGCGCTGACGCTGGAGGTCGCACTCGTATAGGAGGACTGCGCGGATTGCGTCTGCCGGGTCCACTCCGGCCATCCGACAGGGGTCTCGATCAGCCCCTTGTCCATGTAGCACTGAATCCGCTCAGTCTTGGAGTCCCGATAGGTTCGACGGCACCAGTCGATGAACGGATCGTCCGCTTTGCCAGGCAGCGGCGTGACCATCGCTGGAGCACTCGGCCACTCGGTCTGCGGAGTCGGCGGCGTGGAGATGGTGGTCGGCGCGGAGATGGTAGTCGGCGTGGTCAGGAAATTCGTCAGCGAACCACCAGGGGGGTAGCACTGTCTCCGGTCAACGACGAGCGCCAGCAGGATCAGGACTCCCACGACGATCACGCCGAAGTACCACGCCCTGGGCGTCCAGGGAGAGGGACGAGCGGCGTGTGACGGCGCGGTCACTGGGGAGTCCTGGCGGGGTGGCGCTCGTTAACTGTCGGCCTCATCTCGGCTAGCCCTGGCACTGGTACCGCAGGAGTTTGACGTGGCCGTTGAACGAACTGGAACGAGCTTCGTCCATAGCTGCTGAGCTGGCGGCGTCCGCCGAGCGTCCCGTCGCCCTGGTGATACCGCGCTGCTTGCTGGTCCCCGCGATCGTCGTGTACTCGTAGTAGGCCAGCGCCCCGCAGCGTCCCGACGAGAAGGTCACGTACCCCGCCCCGGGCCAGCTCTTCTGGATGTCCAAGACCAGATCCGCGCTCGACGAGTAGTTCACGAATCGGCCTGTCGTGTACCCACCGTCCTTGGTCCATTTGTAGACGACTGCGCCGTAGTAGGTCGCCGCCTCTGCAGTCGGAGCCGCGGCCACCGTCCCCGCGAGCGCCACCACCGCTGCGGCCACGACCGTCGACAGCCTTCTCGCCATACGCGTCACGTCCCCACCATGTCCCGAAACTTGGAAGTTCCTATCAGAAATATGACGCTATCTCATGTACGTGACACCACTGACCGGAACTTTTCCCGTCACGTCCCCCGAGTCTCCACAGTTCCGTGGAGTTGTGACATCTCGTGACAATTCGGGCCCGCCGCGACCCCAGTCGTGACACTCCCCCGCACCCCGTCCCGATCACGCAAAAAACCCCGCGACCTGCGCAGGCAGGTGCGGGGTTTCTGGCGGTGGCGGAGGGATTTGAACCCTCGGTGGGGGGTTACCCCACACACGCTTTCGAGGCGTGCTCCTTAGGCCGCTCGGACACGCCACCGCGTGGCAGTCTACCGGCACCGCGGCGCTGGCCCTAATCGTCGCGGTGCGCGGCAAAGAACTCCGTCAGCAGCGCCGCGCACTGCGCCTCCAGCACCCCGCCGCGGACCTGCGGGCGGTGCGTCAGCCGCCGGTCGCGCACCACATCCCACAGCGAGCCGACCGCTCCGGTCTTGGGTTCCCAGGCCCCGAACACCACCCGGTGCACCCGCGCGGCGACCAGCGCCCCGGCGCACATCGTGCACGGTTCGACGGTCACCGCCAGCGTCGCGCCCGCCAGCCGCCAGCCGTCGCCGTGGACGGCCGCGGCCGCCCGCAGCGCCAGGATCTCGGCGTGCGCGGTGGGATCCCCCAGCTCCTCGCGGGCGTTGGCGGCCCGGGCCAGCTCCACCCCGTCGGCGTCGACGACGACCGCGCCGATCGGCACGTCGTCGGGACCGGCCGCCGCCGCGGCCGCCAGCGCCGCCCGGATCAGCGCCTCATCACCCGGCGCCGGCCCGGTCACGAGTCGAGCTTGTCCAGCACCGCCGAGAACTCGTCGAGGAAGCCCAGCTCCTCGGCGATGCGGGTCAGCTGTTCGTCGGCGTAGAGATCGGTGTCGGCCAGGATCACCCCAAGCACCCCGGCCGGCAGGCCCAGGTCGGCGAGCACCCCCACGTCGCCCTCCTCGAACGGGTCGGAGTCCTCCAGGTCCTCGTCGTCGATGTCGGCGTCGAGCCGCTCGAGCACCTCGGCGGCCAGGTCGTAGTCCAGCGCCGCGGTCGCATCCGAGAGCAGCAGCCGCGGGCCGGTCGGGCCCGGCCGGATGATCACGAAGAACTCGTGGTCGATGTCGAGCAGGCCGAAGACCGCACCGGCCGCGCGCAGTTCGCGCAGCTCCGTCTCGGCTGCGGACAGGTCACTCAGCGCCCGGTCCGACAACGGGGCGCAGCGCCACTTGCCGTCGACCTGCACCACTGAGACCGCATGGCCCTCCGGCTGTGTACCCATGGGCGCCTACGGTAGTCCGCCACCGGTCGCTCCACCAGCGGGCCGTCGGCGGATGTGTCAACCTTGAAACCGTGTCACCCACCCCTGACCGGACCCCGATCTGCGTTCTCGGCCTCGGCCTGATCGGCGGCTCCCTGCTGCGCGCGGCCACCGCCGCCGGATACCGCGCCTTCGGCTACAACCGCGGCACCGAGAGCGTCCGCGCCGCCACCGCGGCCGGCTTCGACGCCGACGACGACCTGACCGCGGTGCTGACCCGCGCCGCCGCCGAGGACGCGCTGATCGTGCTCGCCGTCCCGATGCCGGCGCTGCCCGCCCTCCTGGCCCGAATCGCCGAGACCGCACCGGGCTGCGCCCTGACCGACGTGACCAGCGTCAAGGGCGCGGTGCTCGACGCGGTCACCGCGGCCGGGCTGCGCGACCGGTTCGTCGGCGGGCACCCGATGACCGGCACCGCGCACTCCGGCTGGGAGGCCGGCGACGCCCGGCTGTTCGCCGGCGCGCCGTGGGTGGTCGCCGTAGACGAGCACGTCGACGCCGGGGTGTGGATGTCGGTGATGCGGCTGGCGCTGGACTGCGGGTCGGTGGTGGTGCCGGCCCGCTCCGACGAGCACGACACCGCGGCCGCCGCGATCTCGCACCTGCCGCACCTGCTGGCCGAGGCGCTGGCCGACACCGCGGGCGAGGTGCCGCTGGCGTTTGCGCTGGCGGCCGGATCGTTCCGGGACGGCACCCGGGTCGCGGCCACCGCCCCGGATCTGGTCCGGGCGATGTGCGAGGCCAACGCCGGCAACCTGCGGGACATGCTGGACCGCAGCATAAAACTGCTGACCGGCGCCCGGGACGCGCTGGCCGAGCACGGCTCGGTGGCCGAGCTGGTGGAGGCCGGGCACGCCGCGCGGGTGCGCTACGAAAACTTCCCGCGGCCCGATCTGTTGACCGTCACCGTCGGCGAACCCGATTGGCGGGCCGCGCTGGCGTCCGCCGGGCGGGGTGGGGCGGTGATCAGATCCGCTCTGCCAGGCCCGGATAATCCTCGATGAAACCGCCGTCGTCGACGGTGATCCGGGTCTCGGCGACCGGCGAGGTCAGGTCGATGCCGCCGTCGCCGCGGCTGGCGTAGCTCAGCGTCGCGGGCTTGACCTCCAGTTCGGGCAGCCAGACGTAGACCACCGGCAGGGTCAGCGATTCGGTGCGACGGTGCAGGCCGGTGCGACGGATCGGCAGCGCGTTGAAGAACGGGCTGAACACCACGTCGACGTCCAGCGCCCCGTCAAAGCCGACCCGGGAGGTCTGCCCGGACGGCGCCTGCACCAGCCACATGTTCTCCTCGTCGCGCGCGATCGAAAGCTGCCGCTCCCGCTCGCCGAGGGTGACCGTCATGGACAGTCGCTTGGTGGCACCGGACTCGTCGGTGACCAGGTCGTAGGACGCGGAGAAGGCCGGCGCGGTGTCGGTGTGCGCGGAGACGATCCGGCCGTAGGCCTTCAGCCGGTTTCCCGACAGCTGCACCCGCACCGATTCCATCCGGCGGGCATCGTGGGCACGCCAGGTCAGGATCGCCGGCCAGGGGCTCTGCTGCTCGTTTTCCGCTGTACCCGTCACGGTTCCACCGTAAGGGAACGGCACCGGTTCTGGTGCCCCGCTGGCGGAAATAGAGACGAAGCCCGCACCGGCCCCGACCAGCGCCGAACGTAACGTTCCGGTTCCGGTTCACCCCGTCCCCCGCGCGCGCGGCGGACCCGCCGGGGCAAAATGACACCATGAGCAGCGAGGAACACCCGCCCAAGGCCCGCGACGGCGCGTCGTCGACCCCGCCGGCCGCGCCCCGGGCTGCGGGCACGCTGGAGTCCAGCAGGTTCACCCGGGCCGCCGCGCTCTGGACGGCGCTGATCCTGGGCTTCCTGATCCTGATCGTGCTGCTGATCTTCATCGCGCAGAACACCGCGCAGACCCCGTTCCAATTCCTCGGCTGGCACTGGCAGCTGCCGCTGGGGGTGGCGACGCTGTTCGCCGCGGTGGCCGGCGGCCTGATCACCGTGGCGGTCGGTGCGGTCCGGATCGTTCAGGTCCGCCGCTCGGCCAAGCGGGACATCCAAAAACTCAAGGGCTGACGACGCCTCAGCGGCCGGCCCCGTCGGCGGCCGGTCGGGCCTGGCGGTGCGGCAGCAGGTCCCAAACGTGCTCGGTGGTGTTGACCGCGATGACCGCCGGGTTCCCGCTGCGCGAGTAGTACAGCCGGGTCACCGAGGTGTAGTCGACGGCGAACGACAAGATCCGCCGGGTGCCCAGCGACCGGTGCAGCAGCGCGTTGATCACCCCGCCGTGGCTGACCACCGCGACGGTGTCGTCGTGGCCGGCGGCGGCCACCAGGTCGGTGACCGCATCGGAGACCCGGCCGAGGAACTCCGCCTCGTCGACGCCGTCGGGCAGCAGGCCGGCGGCCATCCGGGCCCACTGCTCGGGGCGTTCGGTGCGCAGCTGCTCGACCGGCAGGTACTCGGTGAGGTCGCGGTCGTACTCGGCCAGCCGCGGGTCAATCTCGACGTCCAGGCCGCGGGCGGCGGCCAGCGGTCCGGCCGTCGCGATGGCCCGCCGCTGCGGGCTGGTGACGATCCGGCTGATCGGGTACCGCTGCAGCGCGGCGGGCAGCCGGCCGGCCTGCTCCAGACCCATCGTCGACAGGTCCGGGTCCGACCCCTGGCCCGACTCACTGCGGTTGGGCAGGGCGTGGCGGATCAGCAGCAGTTGCACGCCAAAACTCTAGTGTCCGGGGTTCGGGCCGGCGTTTGGGCGGCCCGCGCCCCGGGTACCACCGGAGCAGCCGGAATGCCCGTCGGCCGCCGCGCCGAGCCGGGAACAAAGCCCCCGGGCGCAACTGTTGCGTAATGCAAGAGGTGCGAGCACCGAAGGAGTACTGATCATGGCCGATTCCCAGACCTTCGTCATCGTCGGAGCCGGCCTGGCCGGCGCCAAGGCCGTGCAGGCGCTGCGCGAGCGCGGCTTCGACGGCCGGCTCGTGGTGATCGGCGACGAGCACCACCTGCCGTACGAACGCCCGCCGCTGTCCAAGGACTTTTTGGCCGGCGCCAAGACCCTCGCCGACTTCACCGTGCAGCCCGCCGGCTGGTACGCCGACCACAACGTCGAGCTGCGACTGGGCACACCCGCCGCGTCGATCGACCCCGCCGCGCGCACCGTCACCCTCGCCGACGGCAGCACCCTCGGCTACGACAAGCTGCTGCTGGCCACCGGCTCCCGCTCACGGCGGCTGCCGCTGCCCGGCGCCGATGCCACCGGCGTGCACTACCTGCGCAGCATCGACGACGCGGTGGCCCTGGACCTGCTGTTCAAGGACGCCGGCTCGCTGGCGGTGATCGGCGCCGGCTGGATCGGGCTGGAGGTCACCGCCACCGCCCGCGGGCGCGGGCTGGCGGTGCACGTGGTCGAGGGCGCCGAGGTGCCGCTGCAGCGATCCCTGGGCAGCGAGATCGGCGAGGTGTTCGCCCGGTTGCACCGCGAGCACGACGTCGACCTGCGACTGGGTGCCGGGGTCGCCGAGATCAGCACCGCAGATGGAGCCGCCACCGGGCTGCGGCTGGCCGACGGGTCGACGATCACCGCCGACGCGGTGCTGGTTGCCGTCGGCGCGCAGCCGAACATCGAGCTGGCCGAGGCCGCCGGCCTGGCGATCGGCGAGGGCGGGGTGCTGGTGGACGCCGCGCTGCGCAGCAGCGACCCGAACATCTTCGCCGTCGGCGACATCGCCGCCGCCGAGCATCCGCTGCTTGGCGCCCGGATCCGCACCGAGCACTGGGCCAATGCGCTCAACCAGCCCGCGGTGGCCGCCGCCGGAATGCTCGGCGAACCGGCCGAGTACACCGCGCTGCCGTACTTCTTCACCGACCAATACGACCTGGGCATGGAGTACGTCGGGCACGCGCCGGACTACGCCCGGGTGGTGTTCCGCGGCGACGTCGCGGGCCGCGCGTTCACCGCGTTCTGGCTCGACGACGACAACCGGGTGCTGGCCGGGATGAACGTCAACATCTGGGAGGGCCTCGACGACATCAAGGCGCTGATCGGGGCCAAGGCGACCGTCGACCCCGCGGTGCTGGCCGATCCGGCGGTGGCGGTGGCGGACCTGGTCAAGGCCGCGCAATCCGGCTCGTAAGAACCCCTCGCGCCGCCGGTGCCGGCGGCGGGTCTGCACAGATGTCCGCTGGGAGAGGAGCCAGATGGATAATCCACTTGGCGGCGCTCCCAGCGGACATCTGTGCACGCCGTTCCCCGCCCCGGCCGCACGGGCGCGGGTAATCCGGGGGTGAAAGTCCTCAGCCGAGGTCGTAGACGGTCAGCCCGTCGACGGTCGCGGCGGTGAAGTTGGCTTTGACCCACTCGGTGATCTGGTTTCCGGCGCTGTCGGCGCTCGGCCCGAACCCGCCCGACCCGCCCGGCCCGCCCGGCCTGCCCGGCCCGCCTGGCCCGCCTGTCGCATCCGGTCCGCCCGGCGCACCCGGTCCGCCCGGCGCTCCCGGTCCGCGGCCGCCGGGTCCGTGCCCGATGACGAAGTAGCGCACCTGCCCCTCGTCGACGTAGCGCCGGAACTGCTCCAGCGTCGGCGACTCGTCGCCGCCCATGAACCCGCCGATCGCCATCACCGAGGTCCCGGTCTTGAGCTCCAGGTCGCCGGCAGTGTGCGAGCCGACCGCCGCCGCCGCCCACCGGTTGTCGGTCGCGGTCAGCATGGCGTCCAGGGTCGGGGTGGCGGCCGTGCCGAAGTCCGGGCCGCCGTGGTGCCGGCCCGGACCCGACGTCGGGATCGGGCCACCGGCGGAGCCCTGCGCGACGGTCGCCACGGTGTAGGCCGCGGGTGCGGCCAGACCCAGCACCACCGCGGCCACCGCCAGCCCGGCGCTCAACCGCCCCGCCCCGCCGGCCCGCAACGCCAGACCCACCGCCACCGCCAGGGCTCCGGCCAACAGCACCCAGCGCAGCCCGGGCAGCCAGTCCGGGGTGCGGCCCAACAGCACGAAGGCCGTCGCCCCGGTGGCAGCCAGCATCGCGGCCAGCACCAGGCGAGGGCCCAAACGTGTTCGGCGACACCATAATTCGGTCACCGATACGGCGAGCACGCCGGCCACCCCGGGGGCCAGGGCCACCGTGTAGTACGGGTGCATGATGCCCTTCATGTAGCTGAACACCAGCGCCGTGATCACCGTCCAGCCGCCCCACAGCAGCAGCGCCGCCCGGGTCGCATCGGTGCGGGCGGCACGCCGGACCAGCCACAGCCCCGCCGCCAGCCCGATCAGCGCGGCCGGCAACAGCCAGAAGATCTCGGTGCCCATCGCATCGCGGAACAACCGGGTCAACCCGGGATCGCCGCCGAACATGCCGCCGCCGGGACCGCCCGGTCCCGGCCCGGCGCCGTGAGTGGGGTTGCCCTGACCGCCGAGCACCCGGCCCAGGCCGTTGTACCCGAGCGCCAACTGCAGCAGGCTGTTGTCGGTGGACCCGCCGATGTACGGGCGGGCATCGGCCGGCCACAGGTCGACCAGCGCGACGTACCAGCCGGCCGAGGCGATCATCGCGGCCAGCCCGGCTAGCAGCGCCCGGATCCGCGCCCAGCACGTCCCGGCCGCGGCGACCAGCACCACCAGCGCCAGCGCCGGGGTCACCACCAGCGCCTGCAGCAGCTTGGTCAGAAACGCGAAGCCCAGCGCCACCCCGGCCAGCGCGACCCAGCGGGTCGTCTGGCCTTCGAGGGACCGCACGATAGCGTAGGCCGCGGCGACCAGCAGCAGCACCAGCAGGGCGTCGGGGTTGTTGAAGCGGAACATCAACGCGGCGACCGGGGTGGCCGCCAGAACGGCGCCGGCCAGCAGACCGGCGGCCGGTCCACTGGTGCGGCGCACCGCGGCATACAGCAGCGCGACCGCGCCGACGCCCATCAGCGCCTGCGGGATGAGCATGCTCCACGGGTTGAACCCGAAGATCCGTCCGGCGGCGGCCATCACCCAGATCGCGGCGGGCGGCTTGTCGACGGTGATCGCGTTGCCGGCGTCCAGCGAACCGAACAGCCAGGCCTTGAGGTCCTGGGTGCCGGCCTGGACGGCGGCGGCATAGAACTGGTTTGCCCAGCCCAGCGACCCGAGCGCGTAGAGATACAGCCCGGCGGTCAGCACCAGCAGCACCGCCAGCGCCGGACGCTCCCAGCGCGGCCGCGCACCGGCACCCGGCGACCTCGGCTCGGTGTGCGGCACCCGGTCAATGACGGTCATCGCGGCTGGCCCGTCTGGGTGCGGCCGGGGTGAAACACCCAGCCGCGCAACAACACAAACCGCGCCGCGGTGGCCAGCAGGTTCGCCGCCACCAGCACGGCGAGCTCGACGGCCCGCGGCGGCTCGGTCGCGGCGTGCAGCAGCGCCAGCGCCCCGCTGGTCAGGCCCAGTCCGACGCCGAACACCAGCAGGCCCTCGAAGTGATGGCGGACCGCCCGCCCCCGGCCGCGCACCCCGAAGGTGAACCGGCGGTTGGCGGCGGTGTTGCCGATCGCGGTGACCAACAGCGCGACCAGGTTCGCGCCCTGCGGCCCAAGCCCACCGCGCAGCGCCAGGAACAGCAGCAGGTAGGCGATCGTGCTCAGCACCCCGACCGCGGCGAAGTGCACGCCCTGGCGCAGCAGCGAACGCTGCCCGCCGGCCAGCTCGGCGGCGCCCCCACCGGCGCCGAACTGCGCGGCGATCGCGGCGACCGGGATCTGCCCGGTGGCGAAGCCGGCCAGCAGCCGGGCCACACCCCGCAGGTCCGCGACGGCGGTGGCGACGATGTCGACGCGACTGTCCGGGTCGTCGACCCAGTCCACCGGAACCTCGTGGATGCGCAGCCCGCTGCGTTCGGCCAGCACCAGCAGTTCGGTGTCGAAGAACCAGCCGGTGTCGCGCACCAGCGGCAGCAGGGCGTGCGCGACGTCGGCGCGAATCGCCTTGAACCCGCACTGCGCGTCGGAGAACTTGGCCGACAGTGCGCCGCGCAGGATCAGGTTGTAGCAGCGGGAGATGAACTCGCGCTTGGGTCCGCGGACCACTCGGGCGGCCCGGGCCAGCCGGGTGCCGATGGCGATGTCGGAATGCCCGGAGATCAGCGGGGCCACCAGCGGCAGCAGCGCGGCCAGGTCGGTGGACAGGTCGACGTCCATGTAGGCCAGCACCGGGGCGTCGGAGTCCTCCCACACCGTGTGCAGGGCGCGGCCGCGGCCCTTCTGCTCCAGCCGCACGACGCGCACCTCGGGGAGTTCGGCGGCCAGGCCGCGGGCGATCCGCGCGGTGTCGTCGACGCTGGCGTTGTCCGCGATGGTGATCCGGTAGCTGAAGCCGAGCTGGCGGTCCAGGTAACGGTGCAGCCGTCGCACCGAGTCGGCCAGCGCGGCCTGCTCGTTGTGCACCGGCACCACCACGTCGAGCACCGGCACGCCGCTCTCGGCGGCCAGTCGGGCCGCGTTCGGCCGGACGGTGTTCGGCCGGACGGTGTTCGTGTTCGGCCGGGCGGTGTTCGTGTCCGGCCGGGCGGCGGCCGGCGCACCCGCGGGGGTGGCGGTGTTGTCCAGGAGCGCGGTCATGCGTTGATCCTCGGGCGGCGAGGTGGGGCCGGTGTGGGCGCTTGCTATGCGCCGGCTGTGACTCCCGGCCGCTGTGCCCCGGCGGTCTACGGCAGCCGAATGACGAACTCGGTGGACCCGGACGCGCTGTTCAGCTCGATGCCGCCGTGGTGGGCGCGCACCACCGCCGCGACGATCGCCAGGCCCAGCCCGGTGCCGCCGTCGCGCCGCGACCGTGACGAGTCACCGCGCGAGAACCGCTCGAACACCTCCGGCTGCAGTTCGGCGGGGATCCCCGGGCCGTCGTCGGCGACGGTCAGCACCGCACCCCGATCATCTCGGGCCAGCGCGAGCCGCACCGTGGTGCCGGCCGGGGTGTGCAGCCGGGCGTTGGTCAGCAGATTGCCCAGCACCTGCTGCAGCCGCATCGCATCGCCGGTGACCAGCACCGGTTCGGCCGACAGCTCCAGCTTCCAGACGTGCTCGGGGCCGGCGACGTGCGCGTCGGAGACCGCGTCGACGGCCAGGTGCGACAGGTCCACCTCGTCGCGTTCCAGCGGGCGGCCGGAATCCAGCCGGGCCAACAGCAGCAGGTCCTCCACCAGGTGGGTCATCCGGTCGGATTCCGAGGCCACCCGGCCCAGGGCGTGCGCGACCTCCGGCGGCAGCTCGTCGTCGCGGCGCCGGGCCAGCTCGGTGTAGCCGCGGATCGCGGCCAGCGGGGTGCGCAGCTCGTGGCTGGCGTCGGCGAC
The DNA here is from genome assembly GCF_010726955.1 of Mycolicibacterium fallax. Taxonomy (NCBI): domain Bacteria; kingdom Bacillati; phylum Actinomycetota; class Actinomycetes; order Mycobacteriales; family Mycobacteriaceae; genus Mycobacterium; species Mycolicibacterium fallax. The sequence continues at coordinate 3,023,435 of NZ_AP022603.1, read as the reverse complement.
GAAGGTGCGCACCCTGGTCTCGCTGGCCTGGCGGGTGGACAGCGCGGCGGCGATGTGTTCGAGCATCCGGTTGAGCGCCGAGCCCATCTGGCCGACCTCGGTGCGGGGGTCGGCGTCGCGTTCGGGGACCCGGACCGGCAGTTCCACCTCGCCGCGGTCCAGCGGCAGGCCGGCGACCCGCCTGGCGGTGGCCGCCACCCGGGTCAGCGGCGCCAGCGCGCGCCGGGTGATCAGCACCCCCAGCACGCTGGCGATCAGCAGCGCGACCCCGGACAGCACCACCAGGGTCCACAGCACCCGCAGCAGGGTGGCGTCCAGCCCGGCGGTCGGCAGGCCCGAGACGGTGAGCCGGCCGAACCGGTCGTGCTCGGTGCTCAGCCGATAGCTGCCCACCCCGTCAAGGTCGACGGTGACGGGCCGGCGCCCCGGTTCGGGCCGGCCGTCGCGACCCGCGCCGGGCGGGGGCGGGGGCGGCGGCTCCGACTCGAGCGCGAACTGCAGCAGCTGGTCCTGGGCGGCCGGGCTCAGCCCGATGCGCTCGCCGTTTCGGGTCAGTTTTCCGGCGCTGAGCAGCCGAATCGACCCGGGGCGGTCATCGACGACGGCCGCGACCACGCCGATCGGCTGGCCCGGGGCGTCCAGAAACGCCGGGCCGGGCCCGGGATGCTGGCCGAGTTCGCGGGCCATCGCCGGCCGGGGCGGCGGCAGCCCGGACAGCACCGCCGAACGCCGGGCCACCTCGTGGACCTGCCCGTCGAGCTGGTGCAGCAGGTAGCCGCGCAGCGCCAGCTCGGCGCCCAGGCCGATCCCGAGGCACACCAGGGCCAGCAGCCCGACCTGGCCGAACAGCAGCCGAGTGCGCAGCGACCAGCCGCCCGGCCACCACCGGCCGCGGTGCTCAGCCGGCCGGCTTGAGCACATATCCGGCCCCCCGCAGGGTGTGGATCATCGGCTCGCGGCCGTTGTCGATCTTCTTGCGCAGGTAGGAGATGTACAGCTCGACGATGTTGGACCGGCCGCCGAAGTCGTAGCTCCACACCCGGTCGAGGATCTGCGCCTTGGACAGCACCCGCCGGGCGTTGTGCATCATGAAGCGCAGCAGCTCGAACTCGGTGGTGGTCAGGGTTATCGGGTCGCCGGCCCGGGTGACCTCGTGGCTGTCCTCGTCGAGCACCAGGTCACCGACGACGATCTGCGCGCCGCTGTCCACGCTGGTCACCCCGGTGCGCCGCAGCAGCGCCCGCAGCCGCAGCACCACCTCCTCGATAGAGAACGGCTTGGTGACGTAGTCGTCGCCGCCGGCGGTCAGCCCGGCGATCCGATCCTCCACGGCGTCCTTGGCGGTCAGCAGCAGCACCGGCAGGCCGGGGATGTGTTCGCGCAGTCGGCGCAGCACCTCCAGGCCGCTCATGTCGGGCAGCATCACGTCGAGCACGACGGCGTCGGGCCGCGCGCTGCGGGCCGCGCTGATCGCCGACCCGCCGTCGGCGGCGGTGGTCACGTCCCAGCCCTCGTACCGCAGCGCCATCGAAACCATCTCGGCGAGCACCGCCTCGTCGTCGACGACGAGCAGGCTGATCGGGCTGCCATCGGCACGACGCATATCGACTCGTTCGGTTCTTCGCGTCATATCCCTTCCAGTATTCGCCCTCGGCTGGGCCCGACCTAGGCCGAACCTGTGCGCGCGCTGTGCGAAACCCGGCCCCGGCCCGCATTCCCGCCGCCGGTGCCGGCGGCGGGTCTGCACAGATGTCCGCTGGGAGAGGAGCCAGATGGATAATCCACTTGGCTCCTCTCCCAGCGGACATCTGTGCACGCCGTGTCGGCAGACCCCGGCCGCAACGGGCACCGGTAGGTTGATCGGCGTGGAGGACCTCGGCAAAGTCGCAGCCTGGATGACCGAGCAGGGGCTGGGCAGCGGCCCGCTGGAGAACCTGCTCGAAATCACCGGCGGCACCCAGAACATTCTGCTGCGGTTCACCCGCGACGGCCGCGACTACGTCTTCCGCCGCGGACCGCAGAACCTGCGCCCGATCAGCAACAAGGTGCTGATGCGCGAGACCCGGGTGCTCGGCGCGCTGGCCGGCACCGATGTCCCGCATCCGCGGCTGATCGCCGTCTGCGCGGACACCGCGGTGCTCGGCGACGCGGTGTTCTACCTGATGGAGCCGATCGACGGGTTCAACGCCGGCGAGGGCCTGCCCGCCCCGCACCGCGACAACCCGGCGCTGCAGCACGGGATGGGCCTGTCGATGGCCGAGTCGCTGGCCCGGTTGCACGCCGTTGACCACGTCGCGGCGGGACTGTCCGACTTCGGCAAGCCCGAGGGGTTCCTGGAGCGGCAGGTGCCGCGCTGGCTCTCGGAGCTGGACGGCTACCGCGCGCTGGAGAACTACCCGGGCCACGACATTCCGGGCCTGAACGCGGTCACCGACTGGCTGCAGGCGAACGTCCCGGCGCACTGGACGCCGGGCATCATGCACGGCGACTATCACGCCGCCAACGTGATGTTCTCCCGCACCGGCCCCGAGGTCGTCGCGATCGTGGACTGGGAGATGTGCACCATCGGGGACCCGCTGGTGGACCTGGGCTGGATGCTGGCCACCTGGCGCGCCCCCGGCGAGGAATCGGTGCTGGGCAACCCGCTGATGGACGCGCCCGGCCTGCCCACCACCGAGGAACTGGTCGCGCACTACGCCCGGCACGCCGACCGGGACCTGTCGGCGCTGACCTGGTACACCGTGATGGCCTGCTTCAAGGCCGGGGTGATCCTGGAGGGCTCCAACGCGCGCGCCGCGGCCGGGCTCGCCCCGCGGGAGATCGGCGATCACCTGCACCTGGCGACGCTGCGCCTGATCGACCGGGCCACCGCGCTCATCGACACGCCCTGAAACCGCACCGACCACCCCTAGGAGTCCGCATGAGCGTCCTCGATCTGTTCTCCCTCGACGGCAAGGTCGCCATCGTCACCGGCGCCTCGGCCGGGCTCGGCGTGGCGTTCGCGCAGGCCTTCGCCGAGGCCGGCGCCGACGTGGTGCTCGGTGCCCGCCGGGTGGAGAAGCTCGCCGACACCGCCGCGCTGGTGCAGGCCGCCGGCCGGCGCGCGCTGATCGTGCAGACCGACGTCGCCGATCCCGCGCAGTGCCAAGGGCTGGTGGACGCCGCGATGGCGGAGTTCGGCCGCGTCGACGTGCTGATCAACAACGCCGGGGTGGGGACCGCGGTGCCGGCGACCCGGGAGACCCCCGAGCAGTTCCGCGCCGTCATCGACATCAACCTGAACGGGTCCTACTGGATGGCCCAGGCCTGCGCCCGGGTGATGACGCCGGGCTCGTCGATCATCAACATCTCCTCCATCCTCGGCCTGACCACCGCCGGGCTGCCGCAGGCCGCCTACGCCGCGTCCAAGGCCGGGGTGATCGGGTTGACCCGGGACCTGGCCCAGCAGTGGGGCTCGCGCAAGGGCATCCGGATCAACGCGCTGGCGCCCGGTTTCTTCAAGTCCGAGATGACCGACAGCTACCTGCCCGGCTACCTCGATTCCCAGCTGCCGCGGGTGGTGCTGGGTCGCACCGGCGATCCGGCCGAGCTGGCGGCGACGGCGGTGTGGCTGGCCTCGCCGGCCGGCGGCTACGTGGCCGGGCAGACCATCGCCGTCGACGGCGGGATCACCATCACCTGATTCGGTGCGCTCGGCCGGCGGGTAGCGTCTGCGTCATGTCGAGCGTGCAGCGCCGGGTCTTCAACGACGTGGTCACCGGGTTCTGGAGTCTGGCCGCGCCGGTCTACAACCTGCCGATCCTGCAGGGCTGGGTGTACCGGCCGGCGCAGACCGAGGTGATCGCCGCGCTGCGCGCGCAGGGTTCCCGGCGGATCGCCGACATCGCCTGCGGCACCGGGATTCTCGCCGACCGGATCCAGCGCGAGCTGGACCCCGAGGAGATCTACGGCGTCGACATGGCCGCCGGCATGCTGGCGCAGGCCCGGGCCCGGTCGGCGGCGGTGACCTGGTTGTCCGGCCCGGCCGAGGCGCTGCCGTTCGACGACGGCGCCCTCGACGCGGTGGTGACCACCTCGGCGTTCCACTTCTTCGACCAGCCCGCCGCGCTGGCGGACTTTTACCGGGTGCTGGCCCCGGGCGGGGTGGCGGCGGTGACGACGTTCGCCCCGGCCGGCCCGGTGTCCCGGCTGACCGGCGGCACCTCCCCCGCGCACGCCCCCACCCCGGCGCAGATGCGCGCGCTGTTCACCGACGCCGGGTTCACCGTGATCGATCAGCACCGGGTGCCGCGGCCGGCCTGGATCCAGCCGGTGGCGGACATGATCACGGTGGGCCGCAAGGCTTAAGGCCAAGCCACAAGCCCCCAGCCGCAAGCCCCACGCCCCGCTCACGGCGTGATGATGTTGAACCCCGGGTCCGGGCGGTCCAGCACCGCGATCAGCGACGCCAGCACCGCCGGGTCGCCGTCGACCCGCAGCCCGTCGGAGTCGCCGTCGCCGGCGACGAGCGTCAGCAGCCGGTTCTTGTCGGCCAGGGTCAGCGTCACCCCCGCGGTCGCCGGGTCGGCGGGCACCCGCCGGTAGACCAGCACGCCGTTGCGCAGCGTCAACCGGTAGTTGGTGCCGGTGTCGGCGAAGCCGAGGTCCAGGGCCAGGTCGAGGTCCCAGGCCCGCGGCCCGTCGATATTGATGGCCACCGCGTCGAAGATCTGTTCCGGGGACAGCTGGCTCAGCATGCTCGGCGAGGCGACGACGGTCGGGGTGCCGAAGTTCGACCCGCGCAGCTCGGTGGCGCCGCTGAGGAAGAAGTTGCGCCAGGTGGCGTTCTCGGCCCCGTAGGCCAGCTGCTCCAGGGTGTCGGCGTACAGCGCCCGCGCCGCGCCGTGCGTGTCGTCGGTGAACACCGCGTGGTCGAGAAGGGTTGCTGCCCAACGGTAATCGCCCGCGTCGTAGGCCTCCCGGGCGAGTTCGACGACCCGGTCCAGCCCGCCGATGGCGGCCACGTAGCGCGGCGCCAGCGCCTCCGGCGGATGCGGCCACAGCCGGCCCGGGTTGCCGTCGAACCAACCGAGGTAGCGCTGGTAGATCGCCTTGACGTTGTGGCTCACCGACCCGTAGTAGCCGTGGCAGTGCCAGGCCCGCTCCAGCGCCGGCGGCAGCGGGAAGTCCTCGGCGATCTCGGCGCCGGTGTGGCCCTTGTTCAGCAGCCGCAGAGTCTGGTCGTGCAGGTAGGCGTACAGGTCGCGCTGCAGGTTCAGGTATTCGCGGATCCGCTCGCGCCCCCAGGTCGGCCAGTGGTGCGAGGCGAAGACCACATCGGAGCGGTCGGCGAAGGTGTCGATCGCCTCGGTCAGGTAGCCCGACCAGGCGTGCGGGTCGCGCACCACCGCGCCGCGCAGGGTGACCAGGTTGTGCAGGTTGTGGGTGGCGTTCTCGGCCATGCACAGCGCGCGGAACTGCGGGAAGTAGAAGTGCATTTCGGCGGGCGCCTCGGTGCCGGGCGCCATCTGGAACTCGATCTCGACGCCGTCGAGGGTGTGCCGCTGGCCGGTGGTGGTGATGTCGATGGTCGGCGGGATGATCGCCACCTCGCCGGTGGAGGGGACCTGCCCGAGCCCGGAGCCGACCTGCCCGAACGGCCCGCGGTCCAGCGCGATGCCGTACATGTAGGCCGCGCGACGGGCCATCGCCGTTCCGGCGTAAACGTTTTCGGCGACGGCGTGCTCCAGGAAGCGCTCCGGCGCCAGGATCGGGACGGTGCCCGCCGCCACCTCGGCGGGCGTCACCACCCCGAGGATCCCGCCGAAATGGTCGGCGTGACTGTGGGTGTAGATGACGGCGACGACGCGTCGGTCCCCGCGGTGCTGCCGGTACAGCGCCAGCGCGGCGGCGGCGGTCTCGGTGGACACCAGCGGGTCGATGACGATGACGCCGGTGTCGCCCTCGACGAAGGTGGCGTTGGAGATATCCAGCCCGCGCACCTGATAGATGCCCTCAACGACCTGGTAGAGGCCCTGCCGGGTGCACAGCTGGGCCTGCCGCCACAGGCTCGGGTGCACCGTGGCGGGGGCGTCGCCGGCCAGGAAGTCGTAGGCGTCGTTGTCCCAGACCACCCGGCCGTCGGCGGCGGTGACCACGCCCGGCGACAGTCGGCCGAGGAAGCCGCGGTCGGCGTCGGCGAAATCGGTGTCGTCGTCCAGCGGCAGGGTCTGCAGTTGCCGGGCGTGGGCGGCCGCGATGATCGGTGCGGGCGGGTTCTGCTCCATGCCATTCGAGCATGCCACCGGCGCCGACGGCGCGCCGCCGAAATCCGGTGCGGGCGCGCGTCGGTCGGGGACGCCGGGCCGGAAAGTTCCTAAGATCCGGCCATGTCGGACAACAACCGCCTGACCAATACCCGCATGGTGCTGCGCGCGGAGTGGGCCGCCATCCGGCGCCGGCACCCGAACCTGGATAGCACCGAGTTCGCCGACATCACCGCGTTCACCGTGCCGCTGCTGGTCCGCGCGGTGGCCGTGCTGGCCGTCGGCGCGGTGCCGTTGCTGGTGATCCGCGGCAGCGCGGAGGAGGACGCGGTGCTGGCGCCGCTGATCAGCTCGCTGGCGCTGACCGTGGTCTGCACGGCCGTGGTCGCCTGGCTGCTGTCGATCGTGGTGTCCGGGCTGGTGGTGATGGTGCTCTACCGCACCCGTCCGCGCTCGACGTCGCGGCTGGTGGTCTCGACGCTGGACGCGTCGTTCCGCCGGATCAGCGACGGGGCCTCGGAGATGACGCTGCTGGCCCTGGTCGCCGGCCTGTTGTCGCTGGCGATCGGGCTGCCCAGCCGGCGCCCGGACGAGGCGTCCAACTCGGTGCTCGACGATCTGCTCGCGGCGCAGATCGGCGTGCTGCTGGCGGTGCTCGGCTTCGCGTTCATTGCCGAGTCGATCCGGTCGGCGGCCGACATCGTCGACGATCAGTCGCTGATGCTGGCCTGGCCGTGGGCGCTGATCGTGGCCTGCCTGTCCTGGGTGATGGCGACGACGGTCGGGCCGTTCGAGATCACCCGGATGCTGACGATTCTGCTCAACGACTGGCTGCCCGCCATGGTCGGCGACGTCCCGCGGGCGGAGGTGATCGCCGACGTGGTGCCCCCGGGTGCCCGGTGGTGGGCGGCGCTCGGGCCGCTGCCGGTGATCGGGGTCATCTGGGTGCTGACGGCCTGGCACTCCGACGGGTTCATGCGGGCCCGGGAGTTCCTGGCCGGCGAGGACGCGATCCCCGACACCCGGCTGGACTGAGCCGGCCGGGCGCGAGGGCCCGCACACCGGATTGGGCCGCTGTGGCGCTGCGGGAACCCGCCCGCCGTCCCTACGCTGGGGCGGTCACCAACTGTCAGGAGCCCTCATGTCCGCCACCGCCGACCAGCCCGCCGACAAGACCTACGCGCCGCTGGAACTGTTCGACACCAACCGGCTGCTCGACGACGACGAACGCGATATCGCTGCCACCGTGCGGGAATTCGTCGACACCCGGCTCAAGCCGAACGTCGGGGACTGGTTCGAATCGGCCACCCTGCCGCGCGAGCTCGGCCGGGAGTTCGGCCGCCTCGGCCTGCTCGGCATGCATCTGCAGGGCTACGGCTGCGCGGGCACCAACGCCGTCAGCTACGGGCTGGCCTGCCTGGAGCTGGAGGCCGGCGACACCGGCTTTCGCAGCTTCGTCTCGGTGCAGGGCTCGCTGTCGATGTTCTCCATCTACCGCTACGGCTCCGAGGAGCAGAAGCAGCAGTGGCTGCCGCGGCTGGCCACCGGGGAGGCGATCGGCTGCTTCGGGCTGACCGAACCGGACTTCGGCTCCAACCCGGCCGGGATGCGCACCCGGGCCCGTCGCGACGGCGCCGGGGACAACGCCGACTGGATCCTGCACGGCACCAAGATGTGGATCACCAACGGCAACCTCGCCGACGTCGCGACGGTGTGGGCGCAGACCGACGACGGGGTGCGCGGGTTCCTGGTGCCCACCGACACCCCCGGCTTCACCGCCAACGTCATCCACCGCAAGCTGTCGCTGCGCGCCTCGATCACCTCCGAGCTGGTGCTGGACAACGTGCGGCTGCCCGCCTCGGCGCAGCTGCCCGGCGCGATCGGCCTCGGTGCGCCGCTGTCGTGCCTGAACGAGGCCCGGTTCGGCATCGTGTTCGGGGCCCTCGGCGCGGCCCGGGACGCGTTGGAGACCACCATCGCCTACACCCAGTCCCGGGAGGTCTTCGACCGGCCGCTGTCGTGCTTCCAGCTCACCCAGGAGAAGCTGGCGAACATGACCGTCGAGCTCGGCAAGGGCATGCTGCTGGCGATCCACCTGGGCCGGATCAAGGACGCCGAGGGGGTGCGGCCCGAGCAGGTCAGCCTCGGCAAGCTCAACAATGTGCGCGAGGCGCTGGCGATCGCCCGGGAGTGCCGGACCCTGCTCGGCGGCAGCGGCATCACCCTGGAGTACTCGCCGCTGCGGCACGCCAACAACCTGGAGTCGGTGCTGACCTACGAGGGCACCTCGGAGATGCACCTGCTGTCCATCGGCAAGGCGCTGACCGGGCAGGCGGCCTTCCGGTAGAGCCGGGGCGGGGCTGATCAGCGCCGGCCGCTGGGCCGACGGCGAGGCGACGCGGACAACCAGATGTGTCACCGTCACGGCCGCGGCGTCACCCTGACTTCGCGACGGTGACACTTTTGGTTGCGGATCCGCGCGACGGTGACGTTTCTTGCAGTGGCCCATCGCGACGGTGACATGTTTGGTAGCGAGAACCCGATTCTCCTACCAAACATGTCACCGTCGCGACACTGGCCCGACGAAAGTGTCACCGTCGCTGAAATCGACGGCCAAAAGCGTCACCGTCGCGAAACCGGACCGACAAAGGTGCGACCACCGGCAGATCCACCACGATATCGACGGCCGACCGGCGTCCGAGGCGGCCCACCCGGTTGTCCATACTTGGCGGGTGCACCCCGCGAGCAACCCAGCCGTGATGACGATCGCGCTGGTGGTCTACTCCACGCTGATCTTCATCGGCATCGCCCTGGCCGTCTACTACGCCCGGCGGCAGCGCCGTGGCCGGGCAATCACGGCCGCCTCCATTGTCGGGGTGCTGACCGTCGTCGGCCTGGTCGTGGCGATCTGGAGCGCGGTGAGCTGATCGGGGCGGCTACGGCCGCACCCCCGCGCGGGCATAGGCCCGCCGGGCCACGCCCTGGTAGCGCACCGTCATCGGCAGTCGGTCCCACACCCAGTTCACCGGCCGGGACCGCCACAGCGCGGCGAACCGCTGATAGCGGCGGTCCTGCCGGGCCGTCCACGGCAGTCCGAGCAGGTCGCGGGCACGCGGCGGCAGGCCGCCGGTGGTGAGAAACGCCGCGGCCGGGTTGAACACCGGGGCGATGATCTTCCACGCCAGCGGCGAGACGGCCTTGGGCTTGGGGAATCCCTTGGTGACGTAGCCGACGCCGTAGGCCGCGGTCTTGTGCGGCACCACGACACTGTCCATCATGGTGTCCCAGTACCGGCAGAAGGCGGCGTAGTCGGCCGGCAGGATCCGGTCGCTGACACCGTAGCGGCGGTACCAGGTGGTGGATTCGGCGTAGATCTGTTCGCGTTCGGCGTCGCTGAGCCGGTGCACGAAGGTGTCGGCGAAGTACAGCACCGCCTCGACGAAGGTGGCGTGCGCCCAGAAATACGTCTCCGGGTTCAGCGCGTGGTAGCGGGACCCGTCGGGCATGTCGCCCTTGATCTCGGCGTGGAAGTCGCGCACGGCGATCCCGGGGTTGTCCTCGGGCGAGCCGTACACGGTGCCGAGGATCGGGCCGACGGTGCGTTTGAGCCGTTCGGCGGTGTCGGTGAAGAACACCGAGTGGTCCAGCACGCCCTGCCCAAGCTCGGCGAGCATGTTCTGCAGCACGGCCGGTCGCGGGCCGATCAGATACATCCGGTTGTCGCCGAACCACCGCCAGATCAGCGAATCGGCGTCCAGCGGCGCCTCACCCGGGAGTAACTCGACAGGTGTCAACTCGGTCATGGGGACAGTGTGGCAGACACCGGCCCGACCATCAATGGTGGTGGGCACCGCCGATCGAATCGAGTCCACTCACCGGCCCGAACTGCCGCCGGTCGGCACCGGGCGACGGATAGCAAAACCCCCTCCGGCCCAGGCCGGAGGGGGTTTTCACTGTGCGCCCAAAGGGGATTCGAACCCCTAATCTTCCGGAGAGTCATCACCCGTCCAGTTCAAGAAGCGATGCGCCCCGCGGTGTGAGTCGGAAGCGTAGTGGTTTCCTCGTCACCGTTTCAATGAGCCCAGCGTCGTCCAGACGCTGGAGTCGCGGCCGGGCGAACTGGGTGGATCGCTCCATCGCATCGGCCAGGGTTTTCAACTTGACGGCGCGGTTTACATCGAAGTGGTGGGCCTGGCCCAGGGGGAACAGCATTTTGGCGATGTCACCGGGATCTACCGGTGGCACCGACGCGCGATCGAGTCCGATGTTCAGCGGAAATTCCTTATCGTTCACGAGAACGCGAAGCCGCGCCGCAATCGCATCGATCGTCCCTCGACGTTCGGAGAGGTCGAGCAGCAAGCGATGCTGCGCCTCAGCGATGATCTCCAGCATCACGATCAGGTAGGGCGTCAGATCGCCGCGGTTCAACGGATTCTCCGCGTCGGCGAACGCACGGTAGTAGCGATCTTTGTTGTCGGCGACAGTCGCCGACAATGCCAGGCTCGCGTACGGAGCCAGCACCTGACGGAGGTCCAGCGCCAGAAGGTATCGCCCGGTTCGGCCGTTGCCGTCATAGAACGGGTGCGCGTACTCGAAGATGAAGTGTGCGGCCACGGCTCTGATCAGCCGGGGGATCGAGTCGTCGCGACCTTGGCTCAGCATGACAGTGAGCGCGTCGTCGATCGCCGACTCGGGCACCACTCCGGTGTGCACGGTTTTGGTTCCTGACTCGATCGACACCGGCCCCAGCCGGAACCGCAGCCCGTCGGGGGCGTCTTCGTCACGAATCTCGCCCGCTGTCACCGCATCATAGATTTCCCGGATTTCGTCGAGCGTCTGCGGGCTTTCGGCCTTGTCGCTGCCGATGCCGAGATAGAGCCGCACCATCTCCATGAATCGCTTGTTCGCGGCTGGCTGCTCCGCCCGAACCGCCTCGATCGCCGCGCTGATCTCCTTCCGAGTCGACCGAACCTGTTCGATCTCGTTGGTCGCTTGAATCTCGTCGATCACCATGCGGTTCAGATAGTGGATTCGCGCCCTTTCTGGCAGCCCGTCCCACTCGGCCTGAATCTTGGGCTCGAAGCTCATGATCCGTTCGATCAACGCTGCGACTTCGGGCGTCATCAGCGCGAACATCTGAGATCCGCCGATCAGGTCCCAGTGGATGGCGGCAGGAGACTCGCGTCGAGATCGTTCCTCGGCTTCGACGCCAGCGCGATCCCGTTGATGGAAGATCGACTTCAACGTCCTATACGGCACCTGATCCATCTCCTGATCTACACTCGTTAGCTGCCCGACATGCCCTGGCCTATTTTATCTGAGGCCCTCTATAGATCAAATAGTTCTGAATCGCGGGCCAGTTGCGGCGCTCCGCCCGTCTGGTTCTCGTCGCGGCCAACGATCGGGCCCCCGAACCCCGCGAGCCTGGGCCCGCAGCGCCGCAACCAGCATCCGTCGCGCAGCGTTGCCCACGCATGGCAAAACCCCCTCCGGCCCAGGCCGGAGGGGGTTTTTAGTGTGCGCCCGAAGGGATTCGAACCCCTAACCTTCTGATCCGTAGTCAGATGCTCTATCCGTTGAGCTACGGGCGCGTGACTATTCAGTTGTGTGGCGGAGGCGAGAGGATTTGAACCTCCGGTCCCCTGTAAGGGGGACAACTCATTAGCAGTGAGTCCCATTCGGCCGCTCTGGCACGCCTCCTCGACCTTGCAGAGGTTACCGGACCACCTCCGCCAGGCGAAACGAGGTACCAGAACCGCCGGAGGTAGACACTACATCGACTCACTTATGCTGACCAAATGACCGCCCGCCTGCGCCCCCTGATGGCCGATCTGCCGGCCTACACCCCCGGCAAGACGGTGCCCGGCGCGATCAAACTGGCCAGCAACGAGACCGTGCACGGCCCGCTGCCCAGCGTGCGCGCCGCGATCGACGGCGCGGTCGACACCCTCAACCGGTACCCGGACAACGGCTACGCCGCGCTGCGGGCCCGGCTGGCCACCCACATCGGATCCCCCGGCATCACCGCCGAGCACATCGCCGCCGGCTGCGGCTCGGTCAGCCTGTGCCAACAACTGATCCAGATCACCGCCGGCGTCGGCGACGAGGTGATGTTCGGCTGGCGGGCCTTCGAGGTGTACCCGCTGCAGGTGCGGGTCGCCGGGGCCACCCCGGTGCCGGTGCCGCTGCGCGAGCACATCCACGACCTGGACGCGATGGCCGCCGCGGTGACCGAGCGGACCCGGCTGATCTTCATCTGCAACCCGAACAACCCGACCTCCACCGTCGTGGACCCGGTGGCGCTGGAGCGCTTCGTGGCCGCGGTGCCCGGCGACGTCGTCATCGCCATCGACGAGGCCTACATCGAGTACGTGCGCGACGGCCTGGTGCCCGACAGCATCGGCCTGGTGCACCGGCACCCCAACGTGGTGGTGCTGCGGACCTTCTCCAAGGCCTACGGGCTGGCCGGCGCCCGGGTCGGCTACGCCGTCGGGCAGCCGGATCTGATCGCCGCGCTGAGCAAGGTGTACGTGCCGTTCACCGTCAGCAGCCTGGCCCAGGCCTCCGCGATCGCCTCGCTGGACGCGGCCGACGAGCTGATGGCCCGCACCGATGCCGTCGTCGCCGAACGCCGACGGGTCAGCGCCGAGCTGCGGGCGCTGGGCTACCGGCTGCCCGAGGCGCAGTCCAACTTCGTCTGGCTGCCGCTGTCCCCCGAGCAGACCTCGGACTTCGTCACCCGCTGCGCCGAGCAGGCCCGGGTGCTGGTCCGCCCGTACGGCACCGACGGGGTGCGGGTCAGCATCGGCGCGCCGGAGGAGAACGACGCCTTCCTGGCCTTTGCCCGCAGCTGGATCTAGCCGGGGTTCCGGCCGCCGGCGCGGCGGGCAGGGACTACTGTCCCGAGCATGAGTGAAGCCGCCAACAGCTACGCCTCGGTCACCGTCGACGTCCGCGACCACGTCGCCCTGGTCACGCTGATCGGGCCCGGCAAGGGCAACGCCATGGGCCCGGACTTCTGGCGCGAGCTGCCCGAGGTGTTCGAGGCCCTGGACGCCGACCCGGCGGTCCGGGCCATCGTGCTGACCGGCTCGGGGCCCAACTTCAGCTACGGGCTGGACGTGGCGGCGATGGGCGGCGCACTGGCCGGGGTGCTGGCCGAGGGCGCCCAGGCCGGGCCGCGGCTGGACTTCCGGCAGCACATCCTGGCGATGCAGCGGGCCACCAGCGCGGTCGCCGACACCCGGACCCCGGTCGTCGCCGCGATCTCCGGCTGGTGCATCGGCGGCGGCGTCGACCTGATCGCCGCCGCGGACATCCGCTACGCCAGCTCCGACGCCAAGTTCTCCGTCCGCGAGGTCAAGCTGGCCATCGTCGCCGACATGGGCAGCCTGGCCCGGCTGCCGCAGATCCTGTCCGACGGTCACCTGCGCGAACTGGCGCTGACCGGCAAGGACATCGACGCCGCACGCGCCGAGAAGATCGGCCTGGTCAACGACGTCTACCCGGACCAGCAGGCCTGCCTGGACGCCGCGTTCGCGACGGCCACCCAGATCGCCGCCAACCCGCCACTGACGGTGCGCGGGGTGATGGACGTGCTCGACGAGCAGCGCACCGCCGCCGTCGCCGCCAGCCTGCGCTACGTGGCGACCTGGAACGCGGCGTTCCTGCCGTCGAAGGACCTCGGCGAGGGCATCGCGGCGATGTTCGCCAAGCGCCCGCCGAACTTCACCGGCGAGTAGCCGGGGCTCAGGACCCGCCGTACTCCGGCTTCAGCACCCCGGCCAGGGCGCCCAGCGGCACGTGCACCTGCACGGTGCCGCCATCCATCGACCACTGCATGATCTGCGGGTTGTAGTCGACCGGGGTGTCCCGCGGCACCGGGTAGTCCGGCAGGTACAGGATCAGCTCGTCGGGGGTCAGCGCCCAGGCCCGGTAGGCCCCGGAGAACACCTTGTCCGGCGTCCAGCGGTCCGCGACGAACGGGTACGTCCCCGGGGTGTGCCCGGGCGGCGCGGCGTCCAGCGCGGGGATCAGGAACGGGTGCACCAGCGGCGGCAGCGTCACCAGCGGGTCCAGGCCCGGCTTCATGATGTCGGCCAGCATCAGCCGGCGGCCCTGGGCCATGTCGAAGGTGAACGTGCGGTAGGCGTTCGCCGGGAACGGGCCGTCGGCGTGGTAGCTCTCGTGGAACACCGTGGACAGCGCCGGGCCGTGCTGGAACGTCTGGAAGTTCTCCTCGGCGAAGCTGTCGGCGGCCATCTTGCCCGCCGCGTCCCGCCAGTTGTTCATCAGGTTGCGCAGGTAGTCCTTGAGCACCGTCCCGGTCGTCGGGTTGTCCAGCAGATCGCCCGGCAACGCCAGCTTGATGTCGCGGACCGCCTTGCGCGGCGACGGCGCGGTGGTGTGGCAGTACGCGCCGTCCCAGCCGCCGCCGATCTCCCCGCAGAACGATTCCACCGACGCCGACGCCAGCGGCGCCGAACTCAATGCCGTGGCCACCGTGATGGCGGCCGCTCCGAAAACTTTGCCGATATGCACGCTGTTCAACCCCCTTCGGGCCGGTTAGGGAAGTTCGACCTTGCTGGCCCGCCAGCGGCCGTCGACGTACTTCATGGTCATCTTCATCCGGCTGCGGTCCAGCCGCGGATCCGGCACGTTGGTGTTGGACACCGCCTGGTCGATGAACAGCAGGACCACGCCCTCGCCGTCGCCGACGGACTGCACCGCGGACTCGACCACCTGGCCGTGCGCGGAGGCCTTGTTGTCGACGAGCAGCTGGCGCAGCTTCTCGCTGGACTCCGAATACATGTCCTTGAACTCGCCGGTGGCGCCGTCGAGCACCGCGTCGAAGTTCTCGTTGATGTTGTTGGAGTCGATGCTGGTCAGCACCAGCGCGTACGAGGCGGCCGCCCGGTTGAGCTCCTCGCGTTCCTTGTTGAGATGGTAGCTCTGCCACTGCAGCCAGCCCAGCACGCCGGTGGAGATCAGCAGCGCGGTCACCAGCACCGCCAGCCCGCCGACCAGCAGCCAGCCCTTCAGCCCGCGGGAGGTGCCGGCCGGCTCGCCGCCGACCCAGTCCAGGTCGCCGCCGACCGGCACATCGGCGTCGGCGTACTCGTCGACCTCGGCGTCGGCGGCCTCCTCGGCGGCCTCGATGTCCTCGCCCTCAGCGACATCACCCTCGTCCACCACGCCCTCGGAGACCGGGGGTTCGTCCTTGGAGAGAACCACCTCGACCGTCTCCTCCGCGATGGCCTCGGCGTCCTCGCTCGGTTCGTCGGAATTCTTTTTGGTCGTCACGACCATCAATCATGCTCCTTGCGGATGGGTAACCGAGCCCGCGCTAGCGCGGCGGCTCGATGGGCAGCGTCGGGCCGCCGTAATCGGTCGGCACGGAGTACCGGCCCTTGGGCGTCGGATCCGACTGCTTGCCCAGGTCGGCGCCGACCGGCGGACCGGCGGTGTCGTCCCCCGCGGGCCGCGGCGCGTTCTTGGCACCGCGGATCAGCACGGCCGGATCGTCGTCGCGGCAGTACGTGTACAGGAACGGCTCCGGGTAGTCCGCCGCGGACGGTGGCAGCCGCGGCGTGCCGTAGTCACAGGCGTAGCGCGGGTAGATGTCCAGGTTCACCCAGACGCCGCTGTCGTGCATGGTGGAGCCGATCGCGTCCATCAGCGACCCGCGGTACTCGGTCCAGATCGAGTTCAGCGCCGGCACCCGCAGGTACATCACCTGCGAGATGGTCGCGGTGTTGCCCAGCAACTGCACCATGGTGTCGGAGTTGTCGTTGATCACCGCATCGACCTGGCCGAGGGTGGCCGGGGTCTGGGCCAGCAGCCGGCGGTAGCCGTCGCGCATCTTGTCCGCACCGGTCATGGTGCTGTCGATGTTGTTGGCGGCGGCCTTCAGGCCGGCGTTCTTGTCACCGATCAGATCCAGCGCGATCCGGCTGGTCCGCAGCGTCTTGGAGGTCTCCGGCAGCACGCCGTCCAGCGTCGCCAGCAGGAAGGTGCCGCCGTCGATGATGTCGGCGAGCTTCTCCGGGCCCTCCGGGCTCAGGCTGAGTTCCTTGCGGATGATCTTGGTCTTCTCCACCGACAGCTGGCGGGACAGCCCGTCGCCGTTGGCCAACAGTTCGGCCAGGGTGACCGGCAGGGTCGCCCGGTCGCGGGAGATGACGCTGCCGTCCTCCAGGAACGGGCCGTTGTAGCCGGCGTCGGTGTTCGGCGTGTCGGAGTAGAAGTCCAGGAACTGCTCACCGGCGGCGGACAGTCCGGACACCCGCACCTTGGTCTCGGCCGGGATCTTCACCGCCGATTCCAGCCGGACGTTCGCGTTGACGCCGTCGGGGTCCAGCGTCAGGTCCTCGATCCGGCCGATCTGCACGCCGTGGTAGGTGACGTCCTGGTTGATCAGCAGGCCGCCGGAGCCCTGCAGCTCCACCTTCACGTCGTAGGTCCGCACGAACGGGTTGAACCGCAGCGCGTTGACCATGATCCAGCCCATCGACAGCGCCAGCACCAGCAGCAGTGCGGCCGAGGAGAGCCAGGTCTTCTTCGCGTAGCCGTAGCGGACGGTGCCGACGACGCCGTCGGCGATCTTGCCGATCACTGTCCTGCCTCCGGGGCCGGGCCCGGCCCGGGCGCCGGGGCGACGCCGTGAGCCGGTGCGACGACGGTTTGACCGGGTGCCGGCGCCTCGACGCCGGGCGCCGGGGCAACACCATTGACCGGTCCGACGGCGTCGGCCGGCGGCGCGGGCGCCGGTCCGGGCGGCGGTCCCTGCGGCGCCGGGATCAGCACGTCCGGTTCGGTCGGGCTGGGGATCACCGGAACCTGCGGGACGTCCGGACCCTTGCCGACGATCCGCTCCTGCAGCCGCCACAGCGTGTACTTGAACGCGCCGACGAGCTGCTGGAAGTTATTCCACTTCGGGCCGTGGTAGCCGAGGTCGCCGGGGAACCCGATGTCCGGGATGTGCCCGAGGATCAGCCGGTCGATGCTGGTCCGCACCGACAGCGCGTTGCTCGGCGTGGACTTGATCACCGGCGCCATCAGCCGGTTCAGGCCGTACAGGTCGGTGCCCGGCGCCGTCGCCACGTCGTTCCAGGCCCCGGCGATGGTGGACAGGTCCGCGACCATGCTGCGGCCGCTGGTGTCGGTGCCGCCGATCGACGGGAACTTCTCCAGCTCGCGGGTGGTCGCGCCGGTCAGCACCACCAGGTCCATGATCTGGCTGGTGTTGTCGCGCAGCACCGCGGTGGCCGGGCCGGCCTCCCGCAGCACGTCGGTGATCTCGGTGTTCTTACCCTCGATCGCCAGGGCCAGCGCCTCGGTCTGACCCATGGCCTGCTTGATCTGCCCCGACCGGGCGTTCAGCTTGCCCAGCGTCTGGTTGGTCTGGCTGATCAGGTTCCCGAGCGCCTCGCCCTTGTCCCCGGTCGCCCGGCCGAAACCGTTGACGATGTTGGTCATGTTCTGTATCGCACCGCCGTTGACCAGCAGTGCCGCCGAGCTCAGGATCGATTCGACGGTAGCCGCCGACGCGGTGTCCTTGCGCTCGATCGCGTCGCCGTCCTTGAGCAGCGGGGTACCCGGGGCCGGGTCGGTTGGCGGGTGCAGCGCGACGAAGACGTCACCGAGCGGGGTGGCCGAGCGCAGTTCGGCGGTGGTGCCCTTCGGCAGTTCGACGCCGTCGTCGATCCGCAGCGTGGTGATGGCCTCGTAGTTCTCCGCCCGCATCGATTCCAGTGAACCGATGTCGGCGCCGTTGACCCGCACCTTGGCGTAGGCGGGCAGGTTCAGTGCGTTGTCGAAGGTGGCGTTGATCAGGTAGCCACCGCCGCTGGTCATGCCGGGCCGGGGCAGCGGCATGCTCTCGATGCCGCCGCAGCCGGCGGTGGAGACGCAGACCCCCGCCACCAATGCTGCGATGGCGACCCGGTTCCGGCGGCCGGCGACCGCGCGCCGGGCCATCACTTCTGCCCCATCATTGACATTCCGTCCAGAACATAGGTCAGGCCGAAGTCCGGCCCGAAGTCGGCGATCGTTCCGGTACTGCAGCCGAGCTGGCGAAGCCGCAGGATGTTGCACATCTCCTTGATGTGCTGGGTCTCGAACAGCACCCGATCGGTCATCAGGCGAATCCGCAGGTTGCCGTTCTGCCGGTCGATGGTGTTGTAGACGTTCTCCAGGGTCAGCGGCAGCACGTCGAGGAACTCCTCCAGCTCCCGCTTGCGGAAGACCGTGGTGTCGGCGATGACGTCACCGTTGTTGACGATCGTCTTGATGTGCTCGCGGTTGTTGGCGATGATCTCGGCGGCCTGGGTCAGGACGTCGTTGATCTTGCGACCGGTGGTGCCCGAACCCAGGTCCTCGTCGGCCAGGATGTCGGTGAGCTGGCGGACCGACGAGCCGAACTGGCGCAGCAGCGCATCGTTGTCGTTGGCCGCGCTGAACAGCGAGTTCACGTTCTTGACGATGGTCTGGGTCTGTTCCTTGGTCTGCCCGCCGCGGTCGCCCGACAGCCGCAGCGCGGTGGACAGCTCCCCGAGCGCCGACTTGATCTTCTCGCCGTTGCCGTCCAGGACGGCCGCGGTGTTGTTCACCACGTCGTACACCGGTCCGGTGCCGTCGGGGTTGCCGGCCAGCGAGGCGGCCAGCTTGTCCAGCGTCGCGAGGACCTCGTTGAACTCGACCGGGACGTGGGTCCGGCTCATGTCGATGGTGTCGCCGTCGGCCAGCGTCTCGCCCGCGGTGTAGACCGGGGTGAGCTCGATCTGACGGTCGGTCAGGATCGCGGTCTGCAGCGTGACCGCCTCGACGTCCTTGGGCAGCTTCACGTCGCCGTCGACGGTGAACTTGACCTCGACGTAGCCGTTGCGCGGGTTCACCTCGGTGACCCGGCCGACCGGCATGCCCAGCACCGAGACGATGTTGTCGACGAACACACCCGAGGCGCTGGCGAAATTGGCGGTCAGGTGCATGGTGTTCACCCGGTCGCGGACCTCTTTGATCACCACGCCGACCACCACCAGGGCGACCACCGCGATCAGCGCGGCGATCACCGTCAACCGCTTGCGTCCGCTACTCATTTGCAGTCCTTGAAGTACTGGATCATGCCGAACTGCTTGGCCCGACCGCTGATGGCGCACATCCAGGAGTCATTCATGATGCCGTTGGAGATGTTCAGGTCGATGGCGTTGCCGGTTCCGGTGGAGTTGGCCAGGCCGCGGACCGTGACGGGGGCGATCTGCAGGATGTTGCTGAGCATGTCGTCGTGCTGGGCGAGCATCCCGGTCAGGCTGTCCAAATCGGCGAGCAGCTTCTCCAGCGGCGCGCGGTTACCGATCACCGTGGAATCCAGCGTGGTCATCAGCTTGGTCAGCGAGGACATCATGGCGTGGAAGGCGGCCCGGCGGGCCACGAACTCACCGACGAACTCCTGACCCTGCCGGACCAGGTTGCCGATGTTGGCCTGCTGGCTGCGCAGCGTGTTGGTGACCGTCTGGGTGGTCTTGAGCAGCGAGCCGATCTGGTCGCGGCGGTCTCCGATGATCCCGGACAGGGTGTGGATGTTGTCCATCGCCTGCGGCACCACCGGCGGCAGCGTCTTGAGCTGCTTGCCCAGCACGCCGATCGACTGGGACAGCTGCTCGGTGTTGAAGTCCTGGTAGTTGTGGGTGATGTCGGTCAGCGCCGCCTGCAGGTCGTAGGGCGGTTCGGTCTGCTCGATCGGGATGTTGCCGTTCTCCAGCTCACCCTCACCGGCGGGCTCCAACGACAGGTAGCGGGCACCCAGGATCGTGGTGATCTTGATGATCGCCCGGGTGTCCTTGCCCAGCTTGACGTCGTCGCGAACCTTCAGCTTGGCCTCGACGTGGTCGCCCATCAGCTTCATCGACTTCACGTTGCCGACCTCGATGCCGGCCACCGTGATCGGGTTGCCGGGCATCAGCGCGCCCGCCTGGCTGAACTGCGCGGTGATGGTCCGGTAGCCCAGGCCCAGCGCGCCGACCAGCAGCATGGCCCCGACCAGCACTCCCGTCACGCCCAGCGCGATCAGGCCGAGGACCGTGCGGTTGCGGTCCTCCAGGGTCTTTTCCCTAGCCATTGGCCATGCTCCTGCACCTCGGCGTGTACATCGCCTTGCTGCCCGGGGTGGCGGCGTTGACGACGATGGGAACGATGTCGTTGAACCCGGGCATGAACCCGGTCAGGTTCAGGTCGCAGGCGTAGATCTGGGCGAACGCGCCCTCACCGGTGAACCGGGCCAGGCCCTTGAGCATCAGCGGCAGGTTCGCGCCGGTGAACGCCAGCTGCGGCTCGATGGAGACCATGTGGCTGACGAAGCCGGGCTCGCGGCCGATCAGCTGGTCCAGATCCGGCTGGACATTGCTGCTGGCGATCCCGATTTCCTTGACCACCCGAGAGATCGACCCCATCGAATCGCGCAGCTGCGGGCGCCGGCCGTTGAAGTTCGACACCACCTGGTTGGTCTGCTTGATGACCTTGTCCAGGTCGGCGTTCTGCCCGGCGATGTTGCCGACCACCTTGTCCAGGCTGGTGATCACGCCGCCGAGAGATTCGTCCTTGCCGGCGAACGTCTCGGCGATTCCGGAGGTCTGGGTGACCAGCGCGGTGATTGAGCCGGTGTCGCCCTGCAGGGACTGGATGATGCCCTGGGTCAGGTTCTCCGCGGCGTCGGTGTCCAGCGTGGCGAACAGCGGCTGGTAGCCGTTGAGCAGGTTGCCGACGTCGAACGACGGGTCGGTCTGTGCCAGCGGGACCACGAATCCGGGCTCCACCGGGGCGGTGTCGCCGATGCCGCCGCGGGTCAGGCCGAGGAACCGCTGGCCGACGATGTTCTGGTACACGATCGAGGCGACCGTGTTGCCGTAGAGCTTCTGCTCCTCCTGGACCACGAACCGGACGTTGGCCTTGTCGCCGTCGAGTTCGACCTTCTCCACCCGGCCGACCCGGACGCCGGCCATCCGGACGTCGTCGCCCTCGCGCAGGCCGAACACGTCGGAGAAGACGGCGCCGTACTCCTGGGTCTTACCGGCGATATCCCGGCGCAGGGTGACGTAGACCGTGTAGCTCAGGCCCATCGCGATGACCATAAAGAGGGCCAAACCCACGGCCGTCCCGCGGAACTTCATCGGGGGCCCTCCTCGGAGGTGGCGGAGACGTTGACGGTGGTGCCCCGGACGACCGGACCCATCAGCAGCTGGGTGGCCGGGGTGGCGATGTCCCCGGTCAGCACGCTGAGCTGGGTGCGCTCCTGCGGGCTGCCGACCGGGCCGACGTTGCCGCCGTAGGACGCGGGCGCGGCCTCAGCGGGGAAGCCCGCCGGTGCCGGTGCCGGGCCGGGCGCCGGAGCGGGTCCGGGTGCCGGGCCGGGCGGGGGTCCGGGATGCAGCCAGGACGGTGCCACCGGCGCGACCGGGGCCGTCGGGCCCAGCGGCGGCGGCGGGCCGTTCTGCGGGTTGGCGGTGAACGGCACCGCCGGGGCGGGCGTGAAGCCCGGCGGCAGCGGCGGGTTCGGGTCCGCCAGGTTCGGGTTGGGGTTGATCAGCGGCGGGCCGACGGCAACCAGGTTGCCGTTCTCCCCCACGATGGTGCCCGGCGGTGGCGCCAGGTCCTTGGGCGGCTGGTAGTTCTGCGGCAGCAGCGTCTGCGGCAGGTCCGGGCGCACCGGGATGGTCGGCGCGGTGAAGCAGCTGTTGCCCTTGAGCTCACCGTAGGTCGGGCAGTCGGCCCGGGAGTAGGTGTAGGTCGGCGTCAGCGACAGGTTGACCCGCTGGTTGACGATGTTGTACTCGTGGATCCAGGCCTGGTCGAAGAACTTTTCCGACACCTGGTTGAGCTTCTGGAAGGCCGGCACGAAGTGCTCGGACTTCTGCGCGAGCACCCCGAACACCGGGGTCAGGTTGCCGGTGATCTGCACCATCTGGTCGCTGTGGTTGGCGATCGAGGTCTGGACCAGCCCGACGCTGCTCAGGCCGGTGGACAGCAGGTTGGACAGCTGCGCCTTCTGCTCGACGAACACCTGCATCGGGCGGATCGCCTTGTGCAGCGAGTCGACGAGTTCGGGAGCGGTCTGCTGCAGCCCCTCGGTGGCGTTGATCAGTGCCGACAGCGTGGTGTCATCCGGCTCGGGGGCGACGATGCCGTCGAGGTCCTCAAGGATCCGCTGCAGCTGCGCGCCGGCGGTCAGCAGCTTGGGCCGCTTGTTCTGGGTGGCGACCTGGACCGCCTCCAGCACACCGATGGTGCGGTCCTCGCGGTCGCGGCCGGTGGCCGCCAGCATGTCCCGGATCTTGCTGATCGTGGTCTGGAACAGCACCGTCGGCAGCTCGGTGTTCTCGGTGATGTGGTCACCGGAGCGCAGGGCCGGGCCGCTCTGGTCGCCGCCGACCAGTTCCATCGCCGACACCGCGAACACGTTGGCCGGGATCACCCGCGCGGTCACCGACGCCGGGATCAGGCCGGCGTGCCGCGCATCGATGTTGACGTTGACGTAGTTCGGGTCGCCCCCGGTCGCGGGGATGACGTTCTTCACGTGGCCGACGATCATCCCGTGGTACTTCACGTCGGACTCCGGCGGCAGGCCGTCGCCGACGTTCACCATGTTCGCGACGATCTGGGTGTAGTTCTCGAACTTTCCGCTGGAGCGCAGCGCCAGCAGGAAGATCGTCAGCGCCAGGACCAGGAAGAACGCCACACCGGCGAAAAACAGTTGGCGAGCACTGAACCCGCGCCCGTCGGTATCGAATGATTGCGCCATCTAGCCACCGAACCTCACGCCGGAATCGATGCTCCACAGCGTCATGGTGAGCATCATGTTGACGACGATGACCACCACGATGGCGGCCCGCATGGCGTGGCCGGCGGCCACACCCACACCCTCCGGGCCGCCACTGGCGTAGAAGCCGTAGTAGCACTGCACGGTGGAGGCGATGAACACGAAGATCACGCACTTGAGCACCGAGTAGAAGACGTCGGTGCCGGTCAGCATGAGCGTGAAGTAGTGCATGTAGGACCCGGTGGAGCCGCCGCTGATCACCGCGACGACGGTCTGGGTGGTCAGATAGCTGGTGGCCAGGCAGAGCACGTACAGCGGGATGACGGCGATGATCGAGGACAGCAGCCGGGTGGTCACCAGGTACGGGATCGGGCGGATCGCCAGCGCGTCGAGCGCGTCGATCTCCTCGGCGATGCGCTGGGAACCGAGCTGCGCGGTGAACCGGCAGCCACCCTGGGTGGCGAAGGCCAGCGCCGCCGCGATCGGGGCCAGCTCGCGGGTGTTGACCAGCGAGGAGATGACGCCGGTCGCCGGGCCCAGGCCCAGCAGGTTCAGGAAGTTGTAGCCCTCGATGCCGACCAGCGCGCCGACGGTCATGCCGAGCACGACGGCGACGCCGGCGGTGCCGCCGCCGACCACCAGCGAGCCGTTGCCCCAGGCGATGTCGGAGAGCAGCCGGATGAATTCCTTGCTGTAGCGGGTCAGCGCCAGCGGGATGCCCGCGAGCGCCTGCCCGAGGAAGACCATCATGTGGCCGACCCGGGCGATCGGATTGACGACGCCGTCGACGGCCTGGGTGAAGATCCGCCGGACCGGGAAATATGTTGACGCGGTCATGTCACAGGCCCGTTCTCGGGAACATCATGATGTACAGCTGGCTGATCGCGACGTTGACCACCATCAGCACCAGGATCGACTCCACCACCGCCGCGTTCACCGAGTTCGCGACGCCGGTCGGACCGCCCTTGGTACTCAGCCCCTTCTGGCAGGCGATGATCGCCACGATCGCGCCGTAGATGACCGCCTTGATCATCGCGACGACCATGTCGTCGGTCTTGGTGAAGGCGGCGAACGTCGACACGAAGCTGCCGGGCGCGCCGTTCTGGAAGTACACGTTGAACAGGTAGCTGGCCAGGAAGCCGACGAAACAGACCACCCCGGTCAGCGCGATGGCGATCATGATCGAGGCGGCGAACCGGGGCACCACCAACCGGCGCAGCACCGAGACGCCCATGACCTCCATGGCGTCGATCTCCTCGCGCATCTTTCGGGAGCCGAGGTCGGCGGTGATCGCGGAGCCGACCGCGGAGGCCATCAGCACCGCGGAGACCAGGGAGGCGGCCTGGCGGATGACGACCAGGCCGCTGGCCGCGCCGGCCAGCGACGTCGCACCGACCTGGCCGGCCAGCAGGGCGAACTGGACCGACAGGGTCACGCCGATCGGCAGCGCCACCAGGATGGTGGGCAGCACCGAGGTGCCGGCCATGAAGGCGCCCTGCCGGACGAACTCCTGCCACTGGAACTTGCCGGTGAACAGGTCGACGAAGAAGTACTGAATGGTGCGAACACCGAGGACGAACTGGTCTCCGACGGTTTCGATGGAGGCCATCGGGTGCCGCTTGACCCAGCCGGTGCTCCAGTCCTCGATGGCCTTGACGCCATCGCTGGATTTCTTGGGCGCCTCTTCGGCCGGCGGCTCACCCGCGGGGCGCTCGTCCTGGATCGTCATCGGGGGTAATCCTCTGGGCGGGCGGGGCAGATCGGGGCCTTGCGGCATCCGGGTACGAGGTCGGAGCTGACAAGTTCGCCGCAGCGGCGCATAGTCACCGGTCCTCCCACTGCCGTCGGGTCGTCTCTAGTTGGCCAGGAACCTATCAGCAATCAGATCGTCACCGTTCGAAAACGGCGGGTAGACCTGAACAGAGACGTCATGGGTTCGCAAATTCCGCCAGTAACCTACCGCACAGTAGCGCAAGAGGTGTGACGACCCTAACCGAAGACGCCATTACGCTTTGCCGGGGTTCCGTAAATTTTCGCCGGTCAACCGATGTTTCGGCGCGACCGAAAGTCGCACCGTAAGTGCGCTTTTCATCGCCGGAGACCGGTCCGGCGGAGGATTTTCGGGGCGACGGCCGTTTCCGGCCGGGTGCACCGAGGGGGGTTGCCCGACGGCTCGCTGCGGCCCCCGCGACGGCCCGAAAATCCGTTGCAAACGGCAATATCGGCGGCAGACTCCGCAAACTCTTTTGCCGCGCGGGCACCGACGCCGCCCCAGCGGCGCCGGTCCCGCGCCGGTAATCACATCCGAAACTCCCGCCCCGGGCGTCCATCCGGAGCGGGCCGCGCCGCGGCCGGAAGCGGCCCCGCCCGGAGGCGGGGCCGCTTCACGTCGGGGTCAGGCCGCGTCGTTGCTCGCACTCTTCTTGACGCTGCGCTTGAGGTCCCGGGTGCTGGGGGTGCTGTCGGAACTGTCGGCCGACTGCTTGGCCGAAGTGCTCTGCGCCGACGTGTCGGCGGTTGACTTGTCCGCGGTGGACGTTTCCGACGTGACGGCATCGGAGGCCGCCTTCTTGTTCGACTTCTTGAACAGGTTGCCCCGGATCGTCTTACCGAGGTTGGACACCTTCTCCTTGACCTGGGTGCCGCCGTCCTTGAGGGCGGCCGCGAGCTTGCTGCCCGGGGGGTTCCGCTTGACCGCGGGGCCCTCGTCGGCCTTGCTCAGGGCGGTCAGGGTGTCATCTGCGGATTCCTTGACCTTCAGCTGATCGGCCGGGTCGGAGGCATCCGGGTCGGCCGCGGGGGCGGTCAGCTCGGATTTGGCCGACAGGTCCACCGTCGGGGTCTCCGGGTCTGCCAACGAGGCGGGCAGCTCCGCCGGGCCCTGCGGGGCCGCCAGCGCGGCCGGGGACTCCAGGATGTCCGGCGCCGACGGGAGTTCCATCTCGTCGAGCGGGTTGCCCGTGCCGTCCCAGCCGAGCGCACCCGAGACCATCTGGGACAGGTTGACCAGGGCGCCGATCGGGCCGACGGGCTTTCCGGGGATGTCGAGCTTGCCGCCGAAGAGGCCGACGCTGAGACCCAACGAGTTGAAGATCGAACCGCCGATGCCCTGGTCGTACTCGAGCGCCGGCTCCCCTCCTTCCGGGCCCAGCGCGGTGCCGCCCGGTGTGAGCAGGCCGCCGAAGGCCAGGCTCAACGAATCGATACTGATGCCCTCCGGCATTGGCAGGGCGCCGGAGATCACCGGCAGCAGCCCATCGAGGTTCAGCGTGGCACCGTTGAAGAAGGCGCCGGCCGCGTTTGCCGGCATGGCCACCAGTTCCTGCAGCCCGGCCACCGGGTCCTCGGCGTCTGCCAGCGCCGCAAAACTGTTGGCGATCGCCACCAGCGGGCTGATGACCGGCCCGACCGAGCCGATGAGCACCCCACTGAGCGGCGAGGCCAGGAAGTTGACCGCCTGGGTGATCAGCCCGGTCGTGGTCGGATCCCCCTCCGGAAGGAACATCGGCAGCAGTGCCGCGAATACTGCGTGAAATGCGTCGTTGCTCTGCGTGAGCGGATCCATCGTCTCCGGATCGGGCTTGACGCCCAGGAACGTGGCGGTTTCGAACGCCTTCTGCAGGTTGTCGCCGACCTGGGTGGCGATGTCCGTGATGCTGGCCGGATCGTCAAGCACCTGACTCAGGTGGGCGAGCTGGTTGACGATCAGCTGCTGCAGCACCGGCCCGGGCCCCTGGAAGAAGGTCTGGCCGAGGACCGTGGCATTGGCGGAGGACTCGTTGATGAGGTCCGTCCACGGGCCGATCGGGTCGACGGCCGCGGACAGTGCGACCTGTTGCTGTGAAACAGCTATGTCGGTTGGCGGCGGCGCCACCGGCGTGACGGCGATCAGGCTGGCACCCACCAGGGCTTCCCCGGCGGTCGTGTACGGGCGGATTCTCGATTCCATCTCAGGCTCCTAGTGACGTGGACAACAACTCACGTAGATGGAGTTACCTAAGAGTTACCTGAATGATTGCTGATTCAAACAATTTGTTTGAAAACGGAAGGATTTCGTCGCGGGAGGGCCTAAAAGCAACGTTCATAATGGTCAAAGCGCTTCACAGAGCACCATCCCGCGGTCACCCCTGAGTGATCGCGCAGAGAGATGGTTCGACGCGGGCTGAGAAACTCCTGAGTGTGACTGGAACGGTGAAGCTAGTTGCTTTCGCAAGCAACTACTATTTGGGCGCACATGTCCAGACCCCGACGGGGTGTCGGCACCGGATCGCCGGCGCCGATCGAGGTGCCCTGTGACGGCCTTGCGCTGACGAGGTGCCACGGCATTCGCCATCCCCTCAGGGCCGCTCAGGGTGGCCGAATTTCCGATCCCGACCCAGCGTGCCGCCGCTTAGGCTGGCCGGGTGACCGCACAATCACAGCTCAACGGTCTGGTGATTCTGTACGCCTACCTGCAGCGGATCTTCGTGTACGACATGGTGCTCGCCACGATCCCCGGGGATCCGCCGCGGCTGCCGGCACCAGACACAGCCAACCTGCTGGACCGGACCTCCGCCGCGATCGGGCGATGTGACCCGAGGGCCGGGCTTCCCGCCGACACCGTCGTCGACATGGACGCGGTGCTCGCAGCGGCCTCCGACGCGATGGCCGCCCGGGTGGCCCGGCCCAATGCTCCGCAACGGGAGCGGATCGCGGCGATCGCTGGTGACCGCTTCCACCACCGGCACCTCGTCGAGGGCCTGGTGTTCTGGGGCGACCGATATCAGCCCGAGACCGCCGACCGGTACCGGCAGCAGCTCCTCTCCACCCGCGCCGCGGCCCAGGACCTGACGGCGCTGGTCGCGCGCGCCGCCGACGGTCCACTGCCCGCCAGCGATCTGGCGCAGATCGACACCTGGTATGAGTCCGTGGTCGCGACGGCCGGAAACATCCCCAAGGATCTCGCGTTGATTGCCCGCCTCATCCACAGTCAGCCCTGATCACCCAGCACCTTCACAGCGCCGCACAGTGAGTCCCATGCTGGACACCATCCTGACGATCGTTGGGTTCGTCACCGTCTCGGCCGGGGGCAAGCCGTCGCTGAGCGGCTGACTGCCCCCCGACAACAGGTCCGTTAGGGTCGGCGCATGGCTGCTGGACGCAGCCCGAAGGCGGAGCCGGCGCGCAGATGGTCCGCGAGCGCGGTCGGGCAGACGGGCTCCCCAGCCTGCTCGCAGACGAGGTTCCGTTCCCCGTCGGCGACGATCCCGACGCCGCGGCGCGGCACGTGGCATACGAGATCGGCGCGGTGGTGGCCGCGGCCACCGGTGGCCGGCTCATCCACCTTGTTCCTGTCGGCGGCGGCACCTACGCCGTACTTCTCCTCGGTGAGTGTGGTCACCTAACTTGGCCCCACTTCGGTCGGTGTTCTTCACCAATTTTGGCCCCGGTGGGTTGGTGAGCGTTTCCGGCCGGGTGGGGCGGTGTGTCGTCACGAATTTTGGCCCCACCCTCGTTCAGATCGTTCCTGTCGCCCGTCGTCCCTGGCGGTCGCGGTCAGGGAAGGTCGGTCAGGATGCGGTCACGGGTGGAACTGTTCGAGAAGATCAGGAGGGACCGGCGGCGCGAGGGCCTGTCGATCCGCGAGTTGGCGGATCGTCATGGCACCCATCGCCGCACGGTGCGTCAAGCACTCGCTGATGCGGTGCCCCCGCCGCGCAAGGCTTACCCGGCGCGGCCCCGGCCGGCGATCGATGAATGGGTGACGGTGATCGACCCCTGGCTTATCCCTGATAGGCAGGCTCCGCGCAAGCAACGCCATACCGCCCGCCGGATCTGGCAGCGGCTGGTGGCCGAGCATGGGGCCACATGCTCGGAGGTGACGGTGTCGCGTTACGTCGCGCGTCGCCGGGTTGAGCTGGGGCTCGACCACCAGGAGGTGTCGGTCCCGCAGACCCATGTGGCCGGCGCCGAGGCCGAGGTCGACTTCGGGGAGTTCTACGCCACGATCACCGGTCTGGTGGTGAAGTGCTGGATGTTCGTGATGCGATTGTCCTACTCGGGCAAAGCGTTTCACGTTGCATTTGCCACCCAGGCCCAGGAGGCGTTCCTGGAGGGCCACGCGCTGGCCTTTGAGTACTTCGGCGGGGTGCCGGCCCGGATCCGCTACGACAACCTCAAACCCGCAGTCATCCGGGTCCTCAAGGGCCGTGACCGCACCGAGTCTGAGCGGTTCACCGCGCTGCGCAGCCACTACGGATTCGACTCGTTCTTCTGCCGCCCGGGCATCGAGGGAGCCCATGAGAAGGGCGGTGTGGAGGGCGAGATCGGCCGCTTCCGGCGACGCCACCTCGTCCCAGTCCCCACGGCCGCTTCCCTGGGTGAGCTCAATGAACTGATCACGGTCGCCGACATCCTCGACGACGATCGGGTGATCACTGGCCGTCCGATCACCGTCGGGGCGGCGTTCGCCGCCGAAGCCGTCGCATTGATGGAATTGCCGGCCGAGGAGTTCGACTGTGCGAAGCTGCTGCACGCCCGTGTCGACAATCGGGCCAGAGTGTCTGTGCGGCAATGCTTCTACTCCGTCCCGGCCCGCTACGCCGGGCGACGTCTGCCGGTGCGCCTGGCCGCACGGACCGTCGAGATCTATGACGGGCCCCGGCTGGTGGCATGCCACGAACGTGCGGCCGGACGCTACGTCGAAGTCCTGTGCCTGGATCACTATCTGGAGGTCCTCAAGACCAAACCCGGCGCCCTGCCCGGGGCGACTGCTCTGGCACAGGCCAAGGCCCGCGGTGTGTTCACCACCAGCCACCAGTCCTACTGGGATGCCGCCCGCACTGCCCGCGGTGATGCCGCCGGAACCCGCGCTCTGATCACCATCCTGCTGGCGCACCGCACCATAGCCGCCGCCGCACTGGTCACCGCGATGGACCGAGCGGTCGCCTCGGGATGTCTGGACCCCGAGGCGGTGATCATCGACGCTCGCCGTGAGGCCACCCCGTTGGTCGCCGTCGCCGCGATCGGCGCCCTGGCCCGCTACGACCGGCCCGCACCCTCACTGGCCGACTACGACGACCTGTTGACCGGAAGTGATTCATGACCACCACCAAAACCCCGGCGACCGCTGACGCGGCCGCGCAAGCCTCCATCGGTGCCGCCGCCCGCGAACTACACCTACCCACGGTGCGCACCGAAGCCACCCGACTGGCCGAGATCGCCCACCGGGAACGCCACACCCATCTGCACTACCTTGCCGAAGTACTGGCCGCCGAGGTCGACGACCGCACCGAACGGCGCCGTGCCCGCCGCATCAACGACGCCAAGTTCCCCAGACTGAAACGGTTGGCGGAGTTCAATATTGACGCCGTTCCCAGCATCACACCCGCGCTGCTGGGGCAACTGGCCGCCGGGCACTACATGAACGCCGGCGAGCCGGTCGTGCTGCTCGGGGACTCCGGAACCGGCAAATCCCACCTGCTCATCGGGCTAGGGCTGGCCGCCTGCGAACAGGGCCGCCGAGTCCGCTACATCACCACCGCGCAACTGGTCAACGAACTCGTCGAAGCCGCCGATGACCACGTCCTCTCCCGGGTCGTAGCCCGCTACGGACGCCTAGATCTGCTCTGCCTCGATGAACTCGGATACGTCCAACTCGACCCTCGCGGAGCAGAATTGCTCTTCCAGATCATCACCGAACGCGAAGAACGCGCCTCCGTGGCGATCGCCACCAACCTGCCCTTCAGCGAATGGGGCACCGTCTTCCCCGACCCACGCCTGGTCGCCGCCATCGTCGACCGCGTCACCTTCAACGCCCACATCCTCGAAACCGGCACCAAGTCCTACCGACTACGCACCAGCAAAACCGCCACCCAAGCCAGACGCGCCAACTAACCGAAGGAGGGGCCAAAATTCATGACGACGGTGGGGCCAAATCACTTGACGAAACGCACCTCGGCGACCTCGACTTCGCTCGGACCAGAATCGATCACCGTTTCCTGGCCAGGGTGCCGGTGGTGCTCGGGGCGCGCATAACCGAGGACCATCGCACCGCGGTGCACGGTCTCGCCACGATGTCCGGGTGGACCATCCACTGGGCCGCGGACTGGGGCCGAGCGGAACTCACAGATCCCACTACCGGCAACTCCGCGACCACCGAGTTCGACCAGTGCGCCCGGCTCACCTCGCTGCGGGGTTCGCTGCGCTTATAACGCACCCGCCCACCGACGCCGAACGCGACCTGATCGCCAGGGCGCGGGCCGGTGACTGCCGCGGGTTGTGGCGCAGGGGCGCGGATGCGCGGTGGGAGCAGCTGCCTAGGAGCTGACCCCGTGGCGGTCCAAGTACTCCGTGACAGCTTCGCGCATCAGCTCACTGACTGTGGAACCTGTGTTGGAGGCACGTTCCTCGAGTGCCTCGTCCAGACGGGCAGGCAACCGCAACGCACGCGTCGGACTCGCCCCGCGCGGTTCGCCTCCCCCGCGGGGGCGCCCCATCCGCATTGCGGAGGGGGACACGTAGGGGTCGCCCACCATCTCGTCCCGGCGGGGGGGATTTTCCTCGTAACTCTGCGCCATGGCGGCGTAGTCGTCGCTGGTCAGACCATCTTCTGCCGACATTTCGTTCCTCCTTCTCATGAGCGCTGGTGGTCGACGATCGCGGCGAACAGGCCAGGAGCCAACCTGTCCATGTCCGCCTCGAGTGCAGTTGAACGCCGCAGCAGCATCGCGTGGAACGCGGTCCACGCGTCCTCGTCGGCAAGGTTCGCGATGATCTCCAGCGGCGGCTGGTCATAGATCCGCCCGGCGAACAAGTGGGGATCAGCTCCCGCCCGCCGCGGGGTGAGTCGGATCCGGCACTCCGGATACTCGATGATCGCTCGTATCTCCCAATCTTCGATCCCGTGCCTACGCGCTGCCTCCTCAATACGGATCTCCACCACATAAAGTGTAAACACTTTTGGCGGGGGCGCACATCCCGCGGCGCTTGACGTCCTGTTCGGAGGCACTGAGGTTGAGCACGTGGGGGTAGGGGTCGGGCGCTGACGACGGCCAGACGGCCGGGGTGTCGACGGCGGAGAGCCAAGAGTTGCGTGCGCTGCGTAAGAAGATTCGCGCGCTCGAAGAGACCATCGAGATCTTAGTTTCTGAGCGCCTCCGCGGCGGTGACGACCTTCATGACAAGTCGGCGCTCGCGCTTCTTGACAGGCACGAAGTCGTATCTCTTATAGAACTCAGCAGCTTCGTCGTCAATGGCATCGACCACGATGAGTCGTCCACCACCGATTTCAGCAGCCGCCACAGCTATACCAAGGGCGTCGAGCAGCAGTTGCTCCCCGTACCCCTGCCCAATGAGCGACTTGTCGAGAGCGAGGCGTGCAATCAAGAATCCCGGGATGCGCGAGTAACCACCAGCAAACGAGCCTGTTACCCCGTCCTCAGCGCGCACCACCTCCGTAGGACATATTGCGAAGTAGGCGCACACCTTTGACTCACCAAGCGGCGTCCAGACCTGAACGCGCGCCACACTTCCCGCGTGTACACGATGTGCGTCAGATTGCAGCCAGTTGTTGAGGGAGTCCTTGCCGCAATCGAACCCGGCAAGGATGTGCCCCTCCTCAAGCCGCGAGGACTCGAACTCGGTCATCGCCGGTTGAATACTGCGGGCTTCCGTGCGGCAGAGGAAAGACGGGGAGCCGCATCGGCAACATCGAGTGATGCCATGAGCGCGTCGAACTGCTCTGCGGGCATGACGGTAACCAAGTCCCGTCGCAGCACTTCCTCCGCTCGCGCTAGAGCGGCTTTGCGGACGAACTCCGAGGCAGGCTCGTGAACCACACTGGCCGCGCGTTGGATGCGCTCCAGGGTGTGTTCTGCGGCGCGAATCTCCATTCGCCTGGTCTTCGTGGACAACTTAGAGCACCCCTTTCGGTGGCGTGAGTGGACTGGATACACAAAGTGTACGGTAACTGTCCGTACATCACCACGCCTTACGGGGAGCTACAGAGGCGTCATTTCCGAATCGAGATACCTGGTGCCGCCCGTGTCCGTATCTGTAATCCCACAGGCGTGTGACATTGCGTGACAGGGAAGGGTTCTCGGACTCCTGCCCACGAACCCGAAACCCCTCCTGAACTGCGGTGGCGGAGGGATTTGAACCCCCGGACGGTGTTAGCCGTCTCTCGCTTTCAAGGCGAGTGCATTAGGCCGCTCTGCCACGCCACCGCACGACAGCGTAGCGGTGGTGTGACCGACCGGTGACCGGCGGACCCGGCGCGGCTCAGGTCCGGCCGAATTTGGCCGGCGACCCCGACGTGCGCAGCGCCGAGCCGATCCGCCGGCAGCTCTCCCCCATCGCCGCCATCTGCGGCCGCGACAGTTGGCTGAGAAAGTTCAGCCGAACGGACTCGCTGTAGGTCACCATCGCCTTGGCGACGGTCTCCCGGCCCTCGTCGGTGATCGCGGCCAGCACCCCGCGCCCGTCTTCGGGACTCGACGTCCGCTCGACCAGGCCCAGCCCCTCCAGGCGACGGATTTGCCTGGTCACCCTGCTGGGCAGCGCCAGCAACGCCTCGGCCAGATCCCCCATCCGTAACGAACCGGTCGGCGACCGGTCCAACAATTCGAGCAACCGAACATCGACCAAACCCAGTTTGTGCGTGTCCGCCAGCCCCCGATTCAATGTGGCGTACATCCGTAACGCCGAGTCCAGGTAGTTCTCCCAGGCTCGCTGTTCGGCTATATCCAGCCCCGGCATGTCCCCCGCGGTGCGACCCGCAATGATCCCCTCCATAGCTGCATGATATTTCACGGTGCCGACAACCGAAATACCCATCTGAGCTGGACTACCGTCGGCGACATGCACGCCATCGCCGTCACCGCGCCCGGAGAGCTCGCCTGGACCGAAGCCGCCGACCCCCAACCCGGCCCCGGAGAGGTCCTGATCCGGGTCGCCGCCACCGGCGTGAACCGCGCCGATCTGCTGCAGGCCGCCGGCAAATACCCCCCGCCGCCGGGGGCCAGCGACATCCTTGGCCTGGAGGTTTCCGGCGTCGTCGCCGACACCGGGCCCGGCGTCGACGGCTGGCCGGTGGGCGAGCCGGTCTGCGCGCTGCTGGCCGGCGGCGGCTACGCCGAGTACGTGGCGGTGCCCGCCGGCCAGCTGCTGCCGGTCCCCGACCCGGTGCCGCTGGTCGACGCGGCCGGGCTGCCGGAGGTGGCCGCCACGGTGTGGTCCAACCTGGTCCAGACCGCCGGGCTGCACGCCGGCCAGCTGGTGCTGCTGCACGGCGGCGCCAGCGGGATCGGCACGCACGCCATCCAGGTCGCCAAGGCCCTCGGTGCGCGGGTCGCCGTCACCGCCGGTTCGACGGCCAAGCTCGACGACTGCCGCGCGCTGGGCGCCGACATCGCGATCAACTACCGCGACGAGGACTTCGTCGCCGTGCTGCGGGCCGAGGGCGGCGCCGACGTCATCCTCGACATCGTCGGGGCCTCCTACCTGGACCGCAATGTCGACGCGCTGGCCGCCGACGGCCGGCTCATCGTGATCGGCATGCAGGGCGGGGTGAAGGCCGAGCTGAACCTCGGCAAGCTGCTGGCCAAGCGGGCCGGGGTGATCGCCACCGCGCTGCGCGGACGCCCGGTCGACGGGCCGTCGGGCAAGGCCCGGATCACCGCGGCGGTCACCGAAAACGTCTGGCCGATGATCGCCGATCGGCGGGTGCGCCCGGTCATCGGTGCCCGGCTGCCGCTGGCCCGGGCCGCCGAGGCGCACGCCATGCTGGCCGCCGGGCAGGTGACCGGAAAAATCGTGCTGACGGTGTAGCCGCGGTTCAGCCGAGCGAGGCCAGCACCCGGACCAGCTGATCCACCTCGCCGGTCGTCGAATAGTGCGCCAGGCCGACCGTCACCGCGCCGCCGACGTCGTTGACGCCCAGCGCGTCCAGCGCCCGCGACGGCGCGTTGGCGATGGCGAGGATGCCGTTGTCGGCCAGCCGCGCCGCGACCCGCTCGGCCGGCACGTTCTGCACCGCGAAGCTGACCACCGGGATGCTGTCATCGGGCGCCCCGAGCAGCATCACCAGCGGCAGCGACCGCAGCGAGGCCACCAGGTAGCCGAACAGCTGGCCGAGGTAGTCCGCCGCCGAGCCCATCGAGTAGGCCAGCCGGTCGCGGCGCGACCCGGTGGCCGCCTCGTCGAGGTTCGCCAGGTATTCGATGCTGGCGACCAGCCCGCCGAGCAGCCCGTACTGGTGCACGCCGAGCTCCAGCCGGGCCGGGCCGATGGCCAGCGGGTTCATCGACACCGGGGCGAAACTGCTGATCACCGCCGGATCCCGGAACACCAGCGCGCCGATCGGCGGGCCGCCCCAGCTGACCGCGTTGAGCGCCAGCACGTCGGCGCCGAGCTC
This sequence comes from Mycolicibacterium fallax, assembly GCF_010726955.1. Classification (NCBI taxonomy): domain Bacteria; kingdom Bacillati; phylum Actinomycetota; class Actinomycetes; order Mycobacteriales; family Mycobacteriaceae; genus Mycobacterium; species Mycolicibacterium fallax. The sequence continues at coordinate 2,987,986 of NZ_AP022603.1, read as the reverse complement.
GTTGATGTCGATCAGCCGGTACGGCGCGGCCGCGGTGTGGTCGACGATGACCAGCCCGCCGACCTCGCGCATCAGCTTCGCCGGGGTCCGCAGGTCCACCGTCGCGCCCAGGGTCGCCGAGGCGGTCGGCAGCGCGACCAGCCGGGTGGCCCCGGTGATCAGGTCCTCCCACTGCCAGGACGGCAGCTCACCGGTCTCGACGTCAACCTCGGCCCACTTCACCTTGGCGCCGAACCGGTCGGACGCCCGCAGCCAGGGCGCGATGTTCGCCTCGTCGTCGAGCCGGGTGACGACGACCTCGTAGCCCAGGCCCAGCCGGGACGAGGCCACGTCGGCGAGCAGGGTCAACAGCACCGCACGGTCCGCGCCCAGCACCACGCCGGCGGGATCGGCGCCGACCAGCTCGGCGATCGCCACCCGGGCGGCGTCCAGCAGGGTCGCGCTGCGCCGGGCCGACGGGTGCGGGCCCGCGTCGATCGGCGCCGAGGTGCGAAACGCGGTGGAGACCGTGGTGGACACCGCATCCGGGACCAACATGCCCAGCGGGGAGTCCAGCCGGATCCAGCCGTCGCCCAGGTTCGGGTGCAGACCGCGCACCCGGGCGACGTCGAACACCATGGCGGCCACCCCTTCGGATCCGGGTATGCGATGTTGGTTCAGTCCTGAACGCGAACCCTCCCTGAACCGGGATGGGTCACTGGCCAGCCATACTAATGCAGTGAGTTTTTGGGGCCTCCTGCTAGCGGCGCTCGCCGCGGCGGTACTCCCCGGAACCCTGGTCGCCCGCGCCGGCCGGCTCGGCTGGCCGGCCGCCATCGCGGTCGGGCCCGCGCTGACCTACGGCGTCGTCGGCCTGGCCATCATCCCGTTCGGCGCACTGGGCATCGGCTGGAACGCGCTGACCGCGCTGCTCACGCTGGCCGCGGTGACCGCCGTCGCGGCGGCCGGGCCGGCGCTGCGGGCCCGGCTGCGGCGCACCCCCGCCACCGCGCCCGACCCGGCCGAGCGCCGGAGCTCGCTGGGCCCCGCGCTGCTGGCCGGCGCCGGCGTACTGCTCGGGGCGGCGCTGATCGCCTGGGCGGCGTACCGCGGGATCCCGGGCTGGCAGCAGATCCCGTCCACCTGGGACTCGGTCTGGCACGCCAACACCATCCGGTACATCCTCGACACCGGCGACGCCTCGTCGCTGCACATGGGCGAGCTGCGCAACACCGACACCCACGCGCCGCTGTACTACCCGTCGGCGTTCCACGCGCTTGCCGCGGTGCTGGCCCAGCTCACCGGCGCCGCCCCGACCACCGCCTACACCATCAGCGCGCTGGCCGCGGCGGTGTGGCTGTTCCCCGCCGGCGCGGCGACGCTGGCCTGGTGGCTGCTGCGGCCGCGGACCACCGCGTGGCGCGCGGCCGGGGCGGCCGCCACCGCCGGGGCGTTGGCCGCCTCGTTCACCGCGCTGCCCTACGTCGAGTTCGACGTCGCCGCCATGCCGAACCTGGTCGCCTACGGGCTGGCCATCCCCACCACCGTGCTGGTGATGTCGTGCCTGTCCGATCGCCGCCGGATCCCACTGGCCGTGCTCGCGGTGATCGGGCTGTTCTCGGTGCACCTGACCGGCGGGGTGGTGATGGTGACGTTCCTGGCGGCGTGGTGGTGCTGCCAGATCCTCTGGCGGCCGGTCCGCGGCCGGCTCGCCGACGTCGGCACCCTGGCCGCGGTGGCGGTGCCGTCGCTGCTGGTACTGGCCCCGCAGCTGCTGTCGGTGCTCGACCAGGCCGAGGTCATCGCCGGGCACTCCTTCGTCAGCCACCTCGGCCGCAAGCGGGCGCTGTTCAACGCGGTGTTCCTGCACACCCGCCACCTCAACGACTGGCCGATCCAGAACGCGCTGATCGCGCTGGCCGCCGCGGGCGCGGTGGTGCTGATCGTGCGGCGGGTGTGGTGGCCGCTGGCGGTGTGGCTGCTGCTGATCGTGGCGATCGTGCACTCCGCCGCGCCGTTCGGCGGCCCGATCGGCGTGGTGATCGCCCGGTACAGCGACCTGTTCTACAGCGACCCGCGCCGGCTGTCCGCGGTGGTGACGCTGCTGGCGGCGCCGATCGCCGGCATCGGGTTGTTCACCGCGGTGCTGCTGGCGGTGGCGGGGTTGCGGCTGGCGGTGCGCCGGCGCGCCGACCCCGGCCGCCGGTTCTGGATCTCGACGACGGCGGCGATCCTGGTGCTGAGCACCGTCGGACTGGCCGTGCACTACTTCCCCCGCAACAGCTACCTGCTGGGCCAGAAGTACGACGCGGCGATGGTCAAGCCCGCCGACCTGGCGGCGTTCGCCTGGCTGGCCGGCCAGCCCGGGGCCCGCGACACCCTGATCGGCAACGCCAACACCGACGGGACCGCCTGGATGTACGCCGTCGCCGGCCTGCACCCGCTGTGGACGCACTACGACTACCCGGTGCAGCAGGGCCCCGGCTGGAACCGGTTCGTCATCTGGGCCTACGCCGACGACGCCGACCACGACGCCAGGGTCGCCCGGGCCGTCCAAAAATTGGGTATCCGGTATCTACTGCTCAATGACACGGTCGTGCGCGGGTTCGTCATGCCCGACGGGCTAGTGTCGTTGGACCGGTCGGCGTCGTGGGCCAAGATCTACGACAACGGCCACGCCCGCATCTACGAATGGCGCGGAGGAGCACCGCAACCGTGAGCACGAACGACGACCACATCGAGATCATCGGCAGCCCCGACGCCCGGGTGCTGGCCGGCGCCGTCACCGAGGGCGACGACGGGACCTCGGTCACCGACCTGGTGTCCCAGCCGGCCAAGGTGATGCGGATCGGCACAATGATCAAGCAGCTGCTTGAGGAGGTGCGTTCGGCGCCGCTGGACGAGGCCAGCCGCACCCGGCTGCGCGAGATCCACCGGACGTCCATCGCCGAGCTGGAAGACGGCCTGGCCCCGGAGCTGCGCGAGGAACTCGACCGGCTGGCGCTGCCGTTCAGCGAGGAGGCGGTGCCCTCGGACGCCGAGCTGCGGATCGCCCAGGCCCAGCTGGTCGGCTGGCTGGAGGGACTGTTCCACGGCATCCAGACCGCGCTGTTCGCCCAGCAGATGGCCGCCCGCGCCCAGCTCGAGCAGATGCGCCAGGGCGCGCTGCCGCCCGGGGCGATGGGTCCGCGCGGCACCGGCGCGCCCGGCACCGGACAGTATCTGTAGGCCCGCCGGTGACCGAACCGAGCATCGAGGCGCGCGACGCCTGGGTTGAGTTCCCGATCTTCGACGCCAAGTCCCGGTCGCTGAAGAAGGCGTTCCTGGGCAAGGCCGGCGGCAGCATCGGCCGCAACAGCTCCAACGTGGTGGTGGTCGAGGCGCTCAAGGACATCACCCTGAGCCTCAAGATGGGCGACCGGGTGGGGCTGGTCGGGCACAACGGCGCAGGCAAATCCACCCTGCTGCGGCTGCTGTCGGGCATCTACGAGCCGACCCGCGGGGTGACCCGGGTGACCGGCCGGGTGGCCCCGGTCTTCGACCTCGGCGTCGGGATGGACCCGGAGATCTCCGGCTTCGAGAACATCATCATCCGCGGCCTGTTCCTCGGCCAGACCCGCAAGCAGATGATGGCCAAGGTCGACGAGATCGCCGAGTTCACCGAGCTCGGCGAATACCTGTCGATGCCGCTGCGCACCTACTCCACCGGCATGCGGGTGCGGCTGGCGATGGGCGTGGTGACCAGCATCGACCCGGAGATCCTGCTGCTCGACGAGGGCATCGGCGCGGTCGACGCGGAGTTCCTGAAGAAGGCCCGCAGCCGGCTGTCGGCGCTGGTGGAGCGCTCCGGCATCCTGGTGTTCGCCAGCCACTCCAACGAGTTCCTGGCCCGGCTGTGCACCTCGGCGATGTGGATCGACCACGGCACCATCCGGATGCGCGGCGGCATCGAGGACGTGGTGCGCGCCTACGAGGGCGAGGACGCCGCCCGGCACGTCCGGGAGGTGCTCGCCGAAGAGGGCCGGGAGCCGCGCCCGGCATGACCACCCCCGACACCGCCACCGTGTACGCCGTGGTGGTCACCCACCGCAGGCCGGAACTGCTCGCCGAGTCGCTGCGGGTGCTGGCCGCCCAGCACCGGCCGGTCGACCACCTGATCGTCGTCGACAACGACGCCGCCAACGACCCGGACGGCCGGGTCCGGGCGCTGGTGAAATCCCAGCCGATCCCGACCAGCTACCTGGGCTCCCAGCACAACCTCGGCGGGGCCGGCGGGTTCGCGCTGGGCATGCTGCACGCGCTGGCCGCCGGGGCGGACTGGATCTGGCTGGCCGACGACGACGGCCGGCCCGACGGGCCCGAGGTGCTCGGCACCCTGCTGGACTGCGCCCGTCGGCACCGGCTGGCCGAGGTGTCACCGATGGTCTGCAACATCGACGACCCCGACCGGCTGGCCTTCCCGCTGCGGCGCGGGCTGGTCTGGCGGCGGCGGGTCTCCGAGCTGCGGGCCGAGTCCGCGGGTGCTGATGCCGACCTGCTGCCCGGGATCGCCTCGCTGTTCAACGGCGCGCTGTTCGCCGCCGACACCCTCGACGCCGTCGGCGTCCCCGACCTGCGGCTGTTCGTCCGCGGCGACGAGGTCGAGTTGCACCGCCGGCTGGTCCGCTCCGGGCTGCCGTTCGGCACCTGCCTGAGCGCCCGCTACCTGCACCCGTGCGGCACCGACGAGTTCAAGCCGATCCTCGGCGGCCGGATGCACACCCAATACCCGGATAACCCGACCAAGCGGTTCTTCACCTACCGCAACCGCGGCTACCTGCTCGCCCAGCCGGGCATGCGCAAGCTGGTGGCCCAGGAGTGGCTGCGGTTCGGCTGGTTCTTCCTGGTCTCCCGCCGCGACCCGGCCGGATTCGCCGAGTGGGTCCGGCTGCGTCGGCTCGGCAGGCAGGAACGGTTCGCCGAAGGGATCGACTCATGACGTTCACCGACACCGCCTCGGACTCCCGCACCTTCCGGCGGGCCGTGCGCGACCTGACCGACGGGTTCGCCCGGCACGAGCTGTGGCTGCACCTGGGCTGGCAGGACATCAAGCAGCGCTACCGGCGCAGCGTGCTCGGGCCGTTCTGGATCACCATCGCCACCGGCACCACCGCCGTCGCGATGGGCGGGCTGTACTCCAAGCTGTTCAAGCTGGACCTGGCCGAGCACCTGCCCTACGTCACGCTCGGCTTCATCGTCTGGAACCTGATCAACGCCGCCATCATCGAGGGCTCGGAGGTGTTCGTCGCCAACGAGGGCCTGATCAAACAGCTGCCGACGCCGTTGAGCGTGCACGTCTACCGGCTGGTGTGGCGCCAGGCAATCCTGTTCGCGCACAACATCATCATCTACGTGGTCATCGCGATCATCTTCCCCAAGGACTGGTCCTGGGCGGATCTGTCCTTCATCCCGGCGCTGGCGCTGATCATGCTGAACTGCGTGTGGGTGTCGCTGTGCTTCGGCATCCTGGCCACCCGGTACCGCGATATCGCGCCGCTGCTCGGCTCGGTGGTCCAGCTGCTGTTCTTCATGACGCCGATCATCTGGAACGACGCCACCCTGCGCCAGCAGGGCGCGCAGCGCTGGAGCACCATCATCGAGCTGAACCCGCTGATGCACTACCTGGACATTGTCCGGGCCCCGCTGCTCGGGGCGCCGCAGGAGCTGCGGCACTGGGTCGTGGTGCTGGTGTTGACCGTGCTCGGCTGGGCCGTCGCGCTGCTGGCGATGCGCCAGTACCGGTCCCGGGTGTCCTACTGGGTCTGACCGGGCGCTACTCCACCGCGTCCGGGGACGCCGCCCAGGTGTTGCAGTCGCGCAGCTGATTTCGCTCTGCCCCGTGCAGCCACCAGGCCTGTTGGTGCTGGGGCGTGCCGTGGTCGCGATACCCGTTCTCTAGTCGGGCTTCCCCGTACGTCCGGTCATCGAATTCCGCCCGGGTGAAGATTCCGCCGGAGTCGGTGATCGAGCCGACGAACATCCCGGAGAAGCACTGAGCCTGCAGTTCCCCACGCCGGGAGATCTCCAAGCCGGCGGCGGTGTTCTCCCCGGCGTACTTGCGGCGTGGCCACGATTCGCCCGTCACGCCCGAGAGCGCCTGGACGTGGTGGCCGAACTCGTGGGCGAAGACCGAGACGTACATCAGCGGCTCGTCATTGCCGGGGGTCGAACTCATCACGTCGAGCGGCATGTACACCATCTCGTTGGTCGAACAGTAGAAGGCCACCCAGATGCCCTCGGCGGCCCCGCACGGGGACGACATCGCCGTGCTGTTGGCCACCATGACCTCCGGTGGGCGGTAGTCCAGCTGCGCGCCGGTGATCAGCGGCCGCCAGCCGTTCTCCAGGCACTGCTGCACCACGGCGTAGAACGCCTGGGCCGTCGCGGTGTCCTTCGGCAGCCCCACCGGATTGCACGGCTGTTTCGGCAGGCCGGCCTCCGACGTCGCGAACAGCGGGTTGCGCGACAGCGCAGCCTCCCCTGTCGGGGTGGTGACCAGCACCGGCGCCGGGCCCGTCGGGCTCGGGTTCTCCAGCGTCATACCGGTCGAGGACGCCGTCGTCGTCGGCGCCGTCGTCGCGGTCGTGGTCGGTCCACCGGCAATCGGTGCGGCCGGCCCGCCCTGACGCATCGCCACCACCACACCACCGGCGATGACTAACGCCACCACCACCCCGGCGGCGATCCCAGCCAGCAGCGGGACGCGAACACGCTTGGCCGGCGGCACCGGAACACCCGGGTAGCCCGGCTGATATTGGCCGGCGCCGGGCCACATCGTCGGGACCGCTCCGGTGTTGCCCCGCCGCGGCGGCGCCCCCACGCCCGACGCCTGCGGAACCTGGAAGGCATCGGCCGCCCACGGGTCGGCGCGGACCGGGGCGGGGTCGGCCCACCCGCCGGCCGTGCCGCCCCACGGGTTCGCCGCCGGCGGCTGCGGGTGATACCCGCCGGAGAACACCGGCACGCTGCCGGTGCGGCCGCGCCGCGGCGGCGCGCCCACCCCCGGGGCGGCCGGCACCTGGAAGGGATCCGCGGCGGCCCACGGGTCCGCGGCGGACGGGCGGCGTTTCCCGGCCATCCCCGTTCGCGGCGCCGGACCGAACGGGTCCATGTACGACATCGTCGGTAGATTACCGGCGGCCCGGCCCGCGCCGGGACATCAACCCGGCCGCCAATCACCGACTCCCGGCGCGCCGGGAGTGGTCTACCGTCGTGCCATGCGTTCCCGGACGGCACTTCTCGCCGCGCTGCTGCTGGTCGCCCTGTGCACACCGTTTGCCCCGGCCGCGCACGCCGCGCCCGCCCCGATCACCGTCGCGCTGGACCTGGACCTGCAGGACGACGGCACCCTGGCGGTCAGCACCACGACCACCGTGCCCGAGGGCAGCCCGGCGATCGGGGTGATCCCGCTGGCGGTACCGGTCGAGGGCAACCGCACCCAGCATTTCGCGATCTCCGACATCGAAACCGAGGGCGGGGCGCAGGCCGACATCGACGGCGACCAGCTGCGGATCGTCGCGCCGGCCGGTACCACCACGGTGCGCTACCGGGTCCGCGGCACCGTCGCCGACAGTCCCGGGCTGCAGCAGTTCACCTGGATCCTGACCGCCGGCTGGTCGGCGCCGGTCGCCGCGCTCACCGGCACCTTCAGTTCCCCGACGCCGCGGCCGGACTCGCCGATCTGCGCGTACGGCCAGATCGGCGTGCGGCGGCTGTGCACGATGACCCAGACCCAGGGCGGCGGCGCGGTCTCCTTCGAGCACCGCCACCTGGAGGCCGGCATGGTCGCCGTCTTCTCGGTGCTGCTGCCCGCCGGCACCGTCACCGCCACCGCGCAGTTCACCGACACCGTGACCACCGCAGGCGGCGGCCCGGCGGCCGACCGGGCGGCATCCTGGGCGGTGCTGGCCGCCACCCTGCTGGGGCTGGGGCTGACCGCGGCCGCCGCGCTGCGCCGCCGGACCGACCGGGCGGCGGTGACCGGCGCCGTCGCCCCGGCCGAGTTGCTCGCCGCGCACGACGGTGTCGTCGACTTCGTCTCCCCCGACGGCGTGCTGCCCGGGCAGGTCGGCGCGCTGCTGGCCGGGCACGCCCGGCCCGCCGACTTCGGCGCCACCGTCTTTGACCTGGCGGTGCGCAACTACCTGTGGATCACCGAGGCGCCGGATCGCTCCGGTGCCGTGGACTTCCACATCGCCCGCCGGGCCCCGCTCGACGGCGCGATCACCGACCACGAGCGGGCCGTCGTCGAGGCGATCCTGCCCAACGACCGCAAAAGCGTGTCGGTGGCGGAGCTGGCCCGCGGCGGCGCCGGCGCCGTGGGCACCGCGGCAGCCGTCGACGAGTGGCGCTGCGAACGACGAATCATGCTGCGCCGCATCGGATTCGGGCTACTGGCGATCGGCGCGCTGGCCGCGGTCGGCACGGCGCTGGCCGGCGGCCCGGTGCTGTGGGCGACCGCGGTGCTGATCCTCGGCGCCGGGGTGGCCGTCGCCGCCACGCTGCTGCCGGCGCGCAACCGCTCCGGGACCCGGGTGGCCGCGGCACTGACCGCGATGCGCATTCAGCTGGCCACCCTCGACCCCGACGGCATCGAGCCGAGCTCCCGGCCGGTGCTGTTTCAGCGCGGGCTGTCCTACGCGCACGCCCTCGGCGACCTGCGGATCTGGCTGCGGCGCTGGGGCGGCGGCCCCAAAGCCACCGACTGGTACCGCCCGGCCGGCGACCGGCCGCTGGCGGCCGGGCTGCCGGTGCTGGCCGCCCTGCTCGACGGCATCGCCGCCGGGCCCGAGTCGACACCCGCGCCGACGGCCGCCCCGAAGCCGGGGCGCCGCGCGCACTGAGCGTCGGGACCTCGAACGCCGGGACTCAGCCCGGCAGTTGCCCGGTATCGGGTTCCGGACCGAACACGAACCGGCGGCCACTGACCTGGGTCGGGGTGATCCGCACGTAGCGCAGCTTCACCGTCGCCAGCCACGGGTACAGGCCGGCCTGGTCGGCCTCGGCGATCTCGTCGGCCCCGTGCAGCACTTCGCCGTGACCGCGCACGATGACGCTCCAGCCCTCGGAGAGCCCGTGGTCGTCGGCCTCGAACAGCACCTGGTCGTTGGTGACGGTGGCGAACAGCTTGGTGCCCTCGGCGGTGCGGAACAGCAGCGTGCGGTTCTGCACCACGAAGTTCACCGGGAAGATCTCCAGCTGGTCGCCGACCGTGGTCACGAGGCGGCCCAGCGCCGAGCCGGACAGCAGGTCCCAGCTCTCCTCTTCGGACAGAACGGTGATCGGGGCGTCATCGGGTGCAGTCACACTGACCATCTTGTCCTCCCCGGCCCCGTCACGCCAGGGGAACGCGCGGTTCTGCCCGTCATCGTCGGCGGCCCGCAGGTCGGCCAGCTCCCGGGCCAGGTTCTCCCGGGCCGTCTTTTCCCAGCGGCGCCGCCCGGACACCGTGAAGAACAGCTCCCGGGTGGTCAGCATCACCTCGATCATCGCGGCCCGGCCGGCCCGGAACATCCGCTCCGGCACATGCAGGTACTCCTGCCGGATGGCCGCGGAGTTCGCCCGGTACCGCTCCGGCTCCACCGCCAGCGCCGCCAGGTCGGCATCGGAGAGCACCGCGCCGTTGCGGTCATCGGGAGCCGGATCGTGGCGCACCGTCAGCCGGATCAGCCGGGCCACCTCGGCGACCAGCGCCGCCGGCAGGTCCAGCGCCGACAGTTCGGTCTCCGCCTTGACCGCCGAGCGCTCCTCGTCGTCGGGGAAACCCTCATACACCGCGTCGTGGTACCAGGCCGCCAGCCGGACCGCGTCGGGGTCCGTGGCGTCGTCGGCGAGCTCTTCGACCCGGTCCAGCACGTCGCACAGGTGCTCACGCGAGTGGTAGCGCCGATGCGGGTCCGACCAGGCCTCCAACAGCGCCCGCCCGGTCTCCAGTACCGCGTCACCGGTCGCGCCCAACCGCGCCAGCAGCTCCCGCCATGCCTGCTCGAGGTCCACCACGGTCCCCATCCTGCCCCAGCCGCGCCGTACCATTTCGGCGATGTCCGAACACGTCCAGCCCGGCGCCCACGATATCCCCGTGACCGGCCGCCTGCCCCTGAGAACCCAGGTGCTGCGGTTCGTGATCACCGGCGGCCTGTCGGCGATCGTGGACTTCGGCCTGTACGTGCTGCTCTACCTGATCTTGGGGGTGCACCCCGACCTGGCCAAGGCGGTCGGCTTCATCGCGGGCACCACCACCGCGTACCTGATCAACCGGCGCTGGACCTTCCAGGCGGCGCCCAGCACCGCCCGACTGATCGGGGTGTGGGTGCTCTACCTGACCACGTTCGTGGTGCAGGTCGGCCTGAATCACCTGTTCCTGGCGCTGCTGAATTACACCCCGGCCGCGGTTGCTGTGGCGTTCGTCATCGCGCAGGGCACCGCCACGGTGATCAATTTCGTGGTCCAGCGCGCGGTGATCTTCCGGATCAAGTAGCCCGGCAGCCCGGCTGACCCGCACAAATGGGGGGAAATCAGGGGGTCCAAGTGGAATATCCACTTGGACCCCCTGATTTCCCCCCATCTGTGCAGCATTAGCTGGCATCACCGCGGTCCGGGCCCCGACTCGGCTACCCTTTCGACTGTTATGGCTACCCAGCTCCCGCTCACCCCGCAAGCGCTCACCGGCTTCGGCCGCACCGCCCCGTCGGTGGCCCAGGTGCTTCGCACGCCCGACGTCGAGGTGATCGCCGAGGCGGTCCGCCGGGTCGCCGACGCGGACGCCGCCGGGCCCGCCTACCTGCGCCGCGGCATCCTCGGCCGCGGCCTCGGCCGGTCCTACGGCGACCAGGCCTGCAACGGCGGCGGCATCGTGGTCGACATGACCGCGCTGAACCGGATCCACTCGATCAGCGCCGAGACCGCGATCGCCGACGTGGACGCCGGGGTCAGCCTGGATCAGCTGATGCGCGCGGCGCTGCCGTTCGGGCTGTGGGTACCGGTGCTGCCGGGCACCCGCCAGGTCACCGTCGGCGGCGCCATCGCCTCGGACATCCACGGCAAGAACCATCACAGCGCGGGCAGCTTCGGCAACCACGTGCTGTCGCTGGACCTGCTGATGGCCGACGGCGAGGTCCGCACGCTCACCCCCGATGGCCCGGAGTCCGAGCTGTTCTGGGCCACCGTCGCCGGCAACGGCCTGACCGGCATCGTGGTGCGGGCCCGGATCGCGATGACCCGCACCGAGACCGCCTACTTCATCGCCGACGGGGTGGCCACCGCCGACCTCGACGAGACCGTCGCGGTGCACCAGGACGGCAGCGAGGACAACTACACCTACTCCAGCGCCTGGTTCGACCTGATCAGCGGGCCGCCCAAGCTGGGCCGCGCCGCGGTGAGCCGGGGCAGCCTGGCCCGGCTGGATCAGCTGCCGGACAAGCTGGCCCGCGATCCGCTGAAGTTCAGCGCGCCGCAGTTGCCGGCGATCCCGAACCTGTTCCCGGTCAACTTCATGAACAAGGCGTCGCTGTCGCTGATCGGCGAGGCGTTCTACCGGATGAGCGGCGACTACCAGGGCAAGATCGTCAACCTGACCCAGTTCTACCACATGCTCGACATCACCAGCGGGTGGCAATATGCCTATGGCCCAGCGGGTTTCGCGCAGCACCAGTTCCTGGTTCCGCCCGATGCGCTGGAGGAGTTCAAGGGCATCATCCGGTGGATGCACACCCAGCGTCAGTACTCGGCGCTCAACGTGTTCAAGCTGTTCGGGCCGGGCAACCGGGCCCCGCTGAGCTTCCCGATGCAGGGCTGGAACGTCGCCCTGGACTTCCCGAACAAACCCGGCGTCAACGAGTTCCTCAATGAGATCGACCGGCGCGCAATGGAATTCGGCGGTCGGGTGTACACCGCCAAGGATTCCCGGGTGACCGCCGAAAGCTTCCACCGGATGTACCCGCGCATCGACGAGTGGATCGCGGTGCGCCGCAAGGCCGATCCGAACGGGGTGTTCGCCTCGAACATGGCCCGCCGCCTCGAGCTGCTGTAAAGAAAGGTTCTCCCACCCCCATGATCGATGCCACGGGCAACCCCCAGACCATCCTGCTGCTCGGCGGCACCTCCGAGATCGGCCTGGCGATCTGCCGGCGCTACCTGCGCAACTCCGCCGCCAAGGTGATCCTCGCCGACCTGCCCAACGCGCCCAAGCGCGAGGCAGCCATCGCCGAGCTTCGGGCGGCCGGCGCCAAGGAGGTCGACTACCTCGACTTCGACGCGCTGGACACCGCGAGCCACCCGGGCGTCATCGACGCGGCCTGGGCCGGCGGCGATGTCGACGTGGCGATCGTCGCATTCGGGGTGCTCGGCGACGCCGAGGAGCTGTGGCAGAACCAGGCCAAGGCCGTCGCGGCGGCCGGCATCAACTACACCGCCGCGGTCTCGGTCGGCGTGCTGATCGGCGCGAAGATGCGCGAGCAGGGCTTCGGCCAGATCATCGCGATGAGCTCGGCGGCCGGCGAGCGGGTGCGTCGGTCGAACTTCGTCTACGGCTCCACCAAGGCCGGGCTGGACGGCTTCTACCTCGGTCTCGGCGAGGCGCTCGCCGAGTACGGGGTGCGGGTCCTGGTGATCCGCCCCGGGCAGGTGCGGACCACCACCACCGTCGAGCACTGGCAGGCCACCGGCGCCAAGGAGGCCCCGTTCACCGTCGACGCCGACGAGGTCGCCGAGCTCGCGGTGACCTCCGCGCTGGCCGGCAAGTCCCTGGTGTGGGCGCCCGGCCAGGTGCGCTACCTGATGAGCGTGCTGCGGCACATCCCCCGGCCGATCTTCCGCAAACTGCCGCTCTGACATGCGCGCCGCAGTCACCGGCGCAGGCCATCTGCTGGCCGCCGCGCTGGTCGCCGTCGTCGTCGCGGTGCTCGGGCTGGCCGCGATCGGCCGGGTCGAGTGGCCGGCGTTCCCGTCGTCGAATCAGCTGCATGCGCTGATCACCGTCGCGCAGTTCGGCTGCCTGGCCGCGCTGGTGGCGGCCGGCTGGCTGTGGCGGCGCGGCCGGCGCGCGCTGGCCTGGCTGACCGCGGTGACGTTCCTGTCGGCGTTCGTGGTGGGCACCCTCGGGATGGCGCTGGGGGCGACCCGGCTGTACCTGTTCGGGGTGTCGGTGGACCAGCAGTTCCGCACCGAGTACCTGACCCGGCTCACCGACAGCCCGGCGCTGCACGACATGACCTACGCCGGGCTGCCGCCGTTCTACCCGCCGGGCTGGTTCTGGCTGGGCGGCCGGGTGGCCGCGCTGACCGGCACGCCCGGCTGGGAGATGTACAAGCCGTGGGCGATCGCCTCGATCGCGATGGCGGCGGCGGCGGCCTTTGCGCTGTGGGCCCGGCTGGTGCGTTTCGAGCAGGCGCTGGCGGTGACCGCGGCGACTACGGCGACCACGCTGGCCTACGCGTCGGCCGAGCCGTACTCGGCGATCATCACGGTGCTGCTGCCGCCGATCCTCGTGCTGGCATGGGCCGGCCTGCGAGCGAGCGGAACGAGCGCAGCGAGTGACGGGAGCGAGCAGGCCGAATCCGGCACCGGCCTGCGAGCGAGCGGAACGAGCGCAGCGGGCTACTCCGGGTGGGCCGCGCTGGTCGGCACCGGCATCTTCCTCGGCGTCACCGCGACGTTCTACACCCTGCTGCTGGGCCTGGCCGCGCTGACCGTGACGGTGATGGCGGTGACGCTGGCCGCCCGCCGGCGCAGCATCGCCCCGCTGCTGCGGTTGGCCGTGGTCGCCGCGATCGCGATCGGGATCGCGCTGATCACCTGGGGCCCGTTCCTGCTGGCCGCGAGCCGCCAGCCGATGTCGGGCACCGGCAGCGCACAGCACTACCTGCCCGGTGACGGCGCCGTGCTGACCTTCCCGATGCTGCAGTTCTCCCTGCTCGGCGCGCTGTGCCTGCTCGGCACCGGCTGGCTGATCGCCCGCGCGACGACGTCGGTGCGGGCCGGGGCGCTGGCCGTCGGGGTGCTCAGCATCTACCTGTGGTCGCTGCTGTCCATGGTGACGACGCTGGCCGGCACCACCCTGCTGTCCTTCCGGCTGCAGCCCACCCTGACGGTGCTGCTGGCCGCCGCGGGCGCGTTCGGGTTCATCGAACTGGCCGCGGCCGCCGCCAACCGGTGGAACCGGCGGCTGATCGCCGTCGCGACCGTCCTCGGGTTCATCGGGGCGATGTCGTTCGCCCAGGACATTCCGAACGTGCTGCGCCCGGACCTGGCCGTCGCCTACACCGACACCGACGGCCACGGCCAGCGCGCCGACCGTCGCCCGCCCGGCGCCGAACGCTTCTACGCCGACATCGACGCCGCCATCCGCGAGGCCACCGGCCGGGACCGGGACCGCACCGTGGTGCTGACCGCCGACTACGGGTTCCTGGCGTTCTACCCGTACTACGGCTTCCAGGGCCTGACCAGCCACTACGCCAACCCGCTCGCGCAGTTCGACCGGCGGGCCGCCGAGATCGAGAGCTGGTCGGAGCTCAAGACCGCCAAGGAGTTCGTCGCCGCGCTCGACGGGTTGGCCTGGGATCCGCCCACGGTGTTCCTGATGCGCCGCGGCGGCGGGAGCGGATCGGGGGCCACCTACACGCTGCGGCTGGCCGAAGACGTCTACCCCAACCAGCCGAATGTGCGCCGCTACACCGTCGAGTTGGACGCCGCGCTGTTCGCCGACGAGCACTTCACCGTGACCTCGTTCGGGCCGTTCATTTTGGCGATCCGGAAACCATCGGCATGAACGCGACCAGCGGCGAATTACCATCTACCTCCGTGACCGAAACCGGTAAGGACTACCGCACCGCGAAACTGATCGCGGTCGTCGCGGGCCTGCTCGGCACGCTGCTGGCGCTGGCCACTCCGCTGCTGCCGATCAAGCAGACCACCGCGGAGCTGAACTGGCCGCAGCACGGTGAGCTCGCCAGCGTCACCGCGCCGCTGATCTCCTACGTCGCCACCGATCTGGAGATCACCGTGCCCTGCCGGCTGGCCGCCGGACTGACCGGCAACAAGACGGTGCTGCTGTCCACCGTGCCCAAGCAGGCGCCCAAGGCCGTCGACCGAGGCCTGCTGATCGAGCGGGTCAACGGGAACCTGAACGTCATCGTGCGCAACACCCCGGTGGTGGTCGCGCCGATGCGGGCGGTGCTGTCCCCGGCCTGCCAGGAGCTGACCTTCACCGCGCACGCCGACAAGGTGACCGCGGAGTTCGTCGGGCTGACCGAGGCCGACTCCAGCGACTCCACCGACCCGACCGACACCGACGCCGACCAGCCGCTGCGCGGCGAGCGCGGCGGCTACGACTTCCGGCCGCAGATCATCGGTGTGTTCACCGACCTGGACGGCCCCGCCCCGGACGGGCTGAGCTTCTCGGCCAACCTGGACACCCGCTACAGCAGCGCCCCAACCACCCTCAAGCTGGTCGCGATGATCCTCGGGGTGCTGTGCACCGCGGTGGCCCTTGGCGCCCTGCACGTGCTCGACACCGCCGACCGGGTTCGGCACCGGCGCTTCCTGCCGGCCCGCTGGTGGTCGGTCAAGCCGCTGGACGCGGTGGTGCTGGTGACGCTGCTCTGGTGGCACTTCGTCGGCTCCAACACCAGCGACGACGGCTACATCTTCACCATGGCCAAGGTGTCCCAGGACGCCGGCTACATGGCGAACTACTACCGCTGGTTCGGCACCCCCGAGGCGCCGTTCGGCTGGTACTACGACCTGCTGGCGGCCTGGTCGCAGGTGTCCACCGCCAGCATCTGGATGCGGCTGCCGACCCTGCTGATGGCGGTGGCCTGCTGGTGGGTGATCAGCCGCGAGGTGATCCCCCGCCTCGGTGCGGCGGTCAAGCATTCCGCGGCGGCCCGCTGGACCGGCGCCGGGATGTTCCTGGTCACCTGGCTGACGCTGAACAACGGGCTGCGGCCGGAGCCGATCATCGCCGTCGGCATCCTGCTGACCTGGTGCTCGGTCGAGCGCGCGGTGGCCACCAGCCGGCTGCTGCCGGTGGCGATCGCCTGCATCATCGGCGCCCTGACGCTGTTCTCCGGGCCCACCGGCATCGCCTCGATCGGCGCGCTGGTGGTGGCGATCGGGCCGCTGCGCACCATCCTGGCGCGCCGCTCCCAGCGGTTCGGGCTGCCGGCGCTGCTGGCTCCGCTGGCCGCCGCGGGCACGGTCGCGGTGATCCTGATCTTCCGGGACCAGTCGCTGGTCGCCGAGATGCAGGCCAGCTCGTTCAAGTCGCTGGTCGGCCCGAGCCTGGCCTGGTTCGAGGAACCCACCCGCTACACCCGGCTGTTCATGGCCACCCCGGACGGCTCGATCGCCCGGCGCTTCGTGGTGCTGTCGCTGCTGGCGGCGCTGGCGATGGTGGTGGCGATGATGCTGCGCAAGGGCCACATCCCGGGCACCGCCGGCGGCCCGGCGCGGCGCATCACCGGCATCACCGTCATCTCGTTCCTGGCGCTGATGCTGACCCCGACGAAGTGGACGCACCACTTCGGGGTGTTCGCCGGGCTGGCCGGCTCGATCGGGGCGCTGGCCGCGGTCGCGGTGACCGCGCACGTGCTGGTCTCCCGACGCAACCGGACCATCTTCGGCGCCGTCGTGCTGTTCGTGCTGGCGCTGTCGTTCGCCAGCGTCAACGGCTGGTGGTACGTCTCCAACTTCGGGGTGCCGTGGTCCAACGAGTTCCCGGCGGTCAAGTTCGGCTTCACCACCCTGCTGCTGGGCGCCTCACTGCTGGCGCTGGCGCTGGCCACCTACTTCCACTTCTCCGCCCGCGGGGAGCGACCGTGGCGGCCGACCCGGATGGGCCAGCTGCTGCACTCGCCGCTGGCACTGGCCTCCTGGGCGATGGTGCTGTTCGAGGTGGTGTCGCTGACGGTGGCGATGATCTCCCAGTACCCGGCGTGGTCGGTGGGCCGGTCCAACCTGCAGGCGCTGACCGGCAAGAGCTGCGGCCTGGCCACCGACGTGATGGTCGAGCAGGACGCCAACGCCGGGGTGCTGCGGCCGATCGGGACGACCCCCGGGTCCGCGCTTGGCGCGGTCACGGCGATCGGCTTCGGGCCCAACGGGATCCCCAGCAACGTCTCGCCCGACGCGGTGACCGGCCAGCCCGGCATCGGGCTGCAGTCCGACACCGACCCCACCATGGTCACCGACGCCGAACCCGGCACCGAGGGCGGCACCAGGGCCGCGCTGGGCATCAACGGCTCGCGGGCCCAACTGCCCTACGGCCTGGACCCGCGCGCGGTCCCGGTGATGGGCAGCTGGAGCCCCGGCCTGCAGCAGCCGGCGGTGCTGCGCTCGGCCTGGTACCGGCTGCCCGACCGGGCCAGCCTCAGCGCCGATCACCCGCTGCTGGTGATCTCGGCCGCCGGCCGGTTCGAGGCCGGCGAGGTCGTCGTGCAGTGGGCCGGCGAGGACGGCAAGCCGACCGGCTCGATGGGCTTCGCCGACGTCGGCTCCGCCCCGGCCTGGCGCAACCTGCGCGCCCCGCTGCGCGCCATCCCGGCCGCGGCCACCCAGATCCGGATCGTCGCCACCGACGACGACCTGGCCCTCAACCACTGGATCGCGGTGACCCCGCCGCGGATCCCGTCGCTGCAGACCCTGCAGGACGTCGTCGGCTCCCAGGACCCGGTGCTGCTGGACTGGCTGGTCGGGCTGGCGTTCCCGTGTCAGCGCCCGTTCGGGCACAACAACGGCGTCGTCGAGGTGCCGAAGTGGCGGATCCTGCCGGACCGGTTCGGCGCCGAGGCCAACTCCCCGGTGATGGACTACCTCGGCGGCGGCCCACTGGGCATCACCGAGCTGCTGTTCCGCGCGGTGACGGTGCCGACCTACCTCAAGGACGACTGGTTCCGGGACTGGGGATCGCTGCAGCGGCTGGACCAGTTCTACCCGGCGGCCCAGCCCGCCGAGCTGGCGCTGGGCACCGCGGTGCGCAGCGGGTTGTGGAGCCCGGGGCCGCTGCGGCGGTCCTGAGGTCGAAGCGGGCACGCACCGGGCGCCGGACAGGGTCACCGATCGGCATCAACCCACCGGCGCGCCGCGGACCTCGGCGACCCGGTTAACCGCGTCGAATACCATCGATCCTCGTGCCCGATGACCGACCAGCCCGACCCGACGAACCGGCCCCCGCCGCGACGCAGCGGCCCGGCACCACCCGAACCGCGCGGCTGATCGCCCTGCTGGCCGGGATCGCCGGCATCCTGCTGTGCGGTCTGGTCCCGCTGCTGCCGGTGCAGCAGAGCACCGCGACGATCAACTGGCCGCAGGCACCGGCCGCCGACGGCAACGTCGAGAGCGTGACCGCCCCGCTGGTCTCCGGCGCCCCGCAGTCGCTGGACGTCAGCGTGCCGTGCACCGCGATCGCGACGCTGCCGCCGGCCGGCGGGGTGGCGCTGTCGACCATCCCGGCCGCCGGCATCGACGCCAGCCGCAACGGCCTGTTCATCCGCGCCAACGCCGAGACCGTCACCGTCGCCATCCGGGACACCGTCGCCGCGTTCGCCCCGCGGGCGGACGTGGAGTCCGGCAAGTGCAGCGTCATCCACGTGTGGGCCGACGCCGGCGGCGTCGGCGCCGACTTCGTCGGCATCCCGGGCGCCACCAACACGCTGGCCGTCGACAAGAAGCCGCAGGTCGCCGGGGTGTTCACCGACCTGAAGTCCCCGCCGGTGCCGGGCTTGAGCGCCCGGGTCGACATCGACACCCGGTTCATCACCAGCCCGACCGCGCTGAAGCTGGCCGCGATGGTGCTCGGCGTGCTCTGCGTGCTGATCTCGATCGTCGCGCTGGCCCGCATCGACGCGGCCAGCACCGGCCGCCGGCCCGCGCACCCCTGGCGCCGGCTGCTGCGGGTGTCCCCGTCGACCTGGCTGGCCGACCTCGGCGTGCTCGGCACGCTGGGGCTGTGGCACCTGCTCGGCGCCACCTCCAGCGACGACGGCTACAACACCACCATCGCCCGGATCTCCGACGACGCCGGCTACCACGCCAACTACTACCGCTACTTCGGTGCCACCGAGGCACCGTTCGACTGGTACCAGAGCCTGCTGGCCCAGCTGACCCACGTGAGCACCCAGGGCGTCTGGCTGCGGCTGCCGGCCACCCTCGCCGGGCTCGGCACCTGGCTGCTGCTGAGCCGGTTCGTGCTGCCCCGGCTGGGCCGACGGCTGGCCGACAGCCCGATCACGGTGTGGACCGGCGCGGCGGTGTTCCTGGCCGCCTGGCTGCCGTTCAACAACGGCCTGCGCCCCGAACCGCTGATCGCGTTCGGCACCCTCGCGGTCTGGGCGCTGGTCGAGAACTCCATCGCCACCCGCCGGCTGTGGCCGACGGCCGTCGCGATCGTCGTCGCGGTGTTCAGCGTCACCACCGCCCCGCAGGGCCTGATCGCGCTGGCCCCGCTGCTGGTCGGCACCCGGGCGCTGGCCGCGGTGCTGCGGTCCCGGCGCGCCGCGGCGGGCCTGCTGGCGCAGCTCGCGCCGCTGGCCGCCGCGCTGACCCTGGTCTTCGTGCTGGTGTTCCGGGACCAGACGCTGGCCGCGGTCGCCGAGTCCGCGCGGATCAAGTACAAGGTCGGCCCCACCATCGCCTGGTACCAGGACTTCCTGCGCTACTACTTCCTGACCGTCGAGGAGAGCGTCGACGGCTCGCTGACCCGCCGGTTCGCCGTGCTGCTGATGCTGCTGTGCCTGTTCGGGGTGCTGGCGGTGCTGCTGCGCCGCGGCAAGGTGCCCGGCGCCGCCAACGGCCCGCTGTGGCGGCTGGTCGGCGCCACCGCAGTCGGGCTGTTGCTGCTGACCTTCACCCCGACCAAGTGGGCGGTGCAGTTCGGCGCGTTCGCCGGGCTGGCCGGGGCGCTCGGCGCGGTGACGGCGTTCGCGTTCGCCCGGGTCGGGCTGCACAGCCGACGCAACCTGGCGCTGTACGTGATGGCCCTGCTGTTCGTGCTGGCCTGGGCGACCTCGGGCATCAACGGCTGGTTTTACACCAACAACTACGGCGTGCCGTGGTTCGACAAGCAGCCGGTGCTGGCCGGCTACCCGGTCACCACGATGTTCCTGGTCGGCGCGATCGTCGCCGGCCTGCTGGCCGGCTGGCTGCACTTCCGGATGGACTACGCCGGGCACACCGAGGTCGCCGACACCCGCCGCAACCGGATGCTCGCCTCCACCCCGATGCTGGTGGTGGCGGTGCTGATGGTGCTGCTGGAGGTCGGCTCGCTGGCCAAGGGCTTCGCCGGCCGCTACCCGGTGTACACCACCGGCAAGGCCAACCTGGCCGCGCTGAGCGCCCCGGCCGGCTGCGGGATGGCCGACGACGTGCTGGTCGAGGCCGACACCAACGCCGGCCTGCTGACCCCCGTCGACGGGCAGCGGTTCGGCAAGTACGGCCCGCTGGGCGGGACGTCCCCGGTCGGCTTCACCCCCAACGGCGTCAACGAGACCCTGGAGCCCGCCGAACCGGTGGTCGGCAACCCGGGCACGGTGAACTCCGCCGGCGCCCCGGACAAGCCGAACATCGGGGTCGCCTACGCGGCGGGCACCGGCGGCGGCTACGGGCCCGTCGGCGTCAACGGCTCCCGGGTGTTCCTGCCGTTCGGCCTGGACCCGGCCCGCACCCCGGTGATGGGCAGCTACGGCGAGAACGCCGTCGCCGCCAAGGCCACCTCGGCCTGGTACCAGCTGCCGGCGCGCAGCCCGGCGCGGCCGCTGGTCACCGTCGCCGCCGCGGGGGCCATCTGGTCCTACGACGAGGAGGGCTCCTTCAACTACGGCCAGTCGCTGAAGCTGGAGTGGGGCGTGCGGGAGGCCGACGGCCGGTTCCGGGCGCTG
Organism: Mycolicibacterium fallax; assembly: GCF_010726955.1. NCBI lineage: Bacteria > Bacillati > Actinomycetota > Actinomycetes > Mycobacteriales > Mycobacteriaceae > Mycobacterium > Mycolicibacterium fallax. The sequence goes on along the minus strand of NZ_AP022603.1, from coordinate 2,967,098 downwards.
AGCCAGTCCCAGCCGATCGACGTCATCCCGCAGAAGGCGTGGCGCAACCTGCGCTTCCCGCTGGCCTGGGCGCCGCCGGAGGCCGACGTGGCCCGGATCGTCGCCGAGGACCCGAACCTCTCCGAGGACCAGTGGTTCGCGTTCACCCCGCCGCGGGTGCCGATCCTGCAGACCGCGCAGGAGTTCCTGGGCAGCACCACCCCGGTGCTGGCCGACATCGCCACCGCGGCGAACTTCCCCTGCCAGCGGCCGTTCACCGAGCACCTCGGGGTCGCCGAGCTGCCCGAGTTCCGCATCCTGCCGAACTTCAAGCAGATGGTGATCTCGTCGAACCAGTGGCAGTCCGCCGAGGCCGGCGGCCCGTTCCTGTTCATCCAGGCGCTGCTGTCCACGGCCACCGTCCCGACCTACCTGCGCGACGACTGGTACCGGGACTGGGGTTCCATCGAACGTTTCATCCGCGTCGTCCCCGCCGCGTCGGCGCCCGACGCCGTCATCGACACCGGCGTCCAGCGCGTCTTCGGCTGGTACCGCCCCGGACCGATCAGGGCCCTGCCATGACCTCTACCCTCACCCCGCCGTCCACCCCCGCCCCGGCGTCGCCGCCGCGCGCGGACCGGGACGTCACCGTCGCCCGGTGGATCGCCACCGTCGCCGGGCTGCTCGGCTTCTTCCTGGCGGTGTCCATCCCGCTGCTGCCGGTGGTGCAGACCACCGCGACGCTGAACTGGCCGCAGGGCGGCCAGCTGGGCAGCGTCACCGCGCCGCTGATCTCCCAGGCGCCGGTGTCGCTGGAGGCGACGATCCCCTGCCAGGTGATCCGGGATCTGCCGCCCACCGGTGGGCTGGTGCTGGGCACCGCACCGGCCAAGGGCAAGCAGGCCGCGCTCAACGCGCTGATGGTCACCGTCACCAGCAGCCGCGTCGACGTCACCGACCGCAACGTGGTGGTGGCCAGCATGCCCCGCAGCAAGGTCGCCGACCCGCGCTGTGAACGCATCGAGATCACCTCCTCGGAGGCCGGCACCTACGCCACCTTCGTCGGGCTGACCAAGGACGACGGCAGCCCCGCCCGCACCGGGTTCCCCGACCCGAACCTGCGCCCGGCGATCGTCGGGGTGTTCACCGATCTGGCCGGCCCGGCGCCGGCCGGGCTGAGCTTCTCGGCGACCATCGACACCCGGTTCACCACCACCCCGACCACGCTGAAGCTGGCCGCGATGGTGCTGGCGGTGGTCTGCACGGTGGTCGCGCTGCTGGCGCTGTGGCGGCTGGAACGCACCGACGGGCACCGCGCCCGCCGGCTGATCCCGGGCCGCTGGCGCACCTTCACCCTGGTCGACGTCGTGGTGATCGGCACCTTCGTGCTCTGGTACATCGCCGGCGCGAACTCCAGCGACGACGGCTACATCCTGGGCATGGCCCGGGTCGCCGACCACGCCGGCTACATGTCGAACTACTTCCGCTGGTTCGGCAGCCCGGAGGACCCGTTCGGCTGGTACTACAACCTGCTGGCGCTGATGACCCACGTCAGCGACGCCAGCATCTGGATCCGGCTGCCGGACCTGATCTGCTCGCTGGTCTGCTGGCTGCTGCTCAGCCGCGAGGTGCTGCCCCGGCTGGGGCCCGCGGTGGCGGCGTCGCGGCCCGCGCTGTGGACGGCCGGCATGGTGCTGCTGGCGGCCTGGATGCCGTTCAACAACGGGCTGCGCCCGGAGGGCCAGATCGCCACCGGCGCGCTGGTCACCTACGTGCTGGTGGAGCGGGCCATCGGGTCCAGCCGGCTGAGCACCGCGGCGCTGGCCATCATCACCGCGGCGTTCACCCTCGGGGTGCAGCCGACCGGCCTGATCGCGGTGGCCGCGCTGGTCGCCGGCGGCCGGCCGATCATCCGCATCCTGGTGCGCAAGCGCCGCCAGTTCGGCATCTGGCCGCTGCTGGCCCCGCTGCTGGCCGCGGGCACGGTGATCCTGGCGGTGGTGTTCGCCGACCAGACCCTGGCCACCGTCCTGGAGGCCACCCGGATCCGCACCGCGATCGGGCCCAGCCAGGAGTGGTACACCGAGAACCTGCGCTACTACTACCTGATCCTGCAGACCGTGGACGGCTCGATGTCGCGCCGGTTCGGCTTCATGATCACCGGGTTGTCGCTGTTCACCACCATGTTCATCATGCTGCGCCGCAAGCGCATCCCGGGCGTGGCGCGTGATCCGGTGTGGCGGCTGATCGGCGTCATCTTCGCCACCATCTTCTTCCTGATGTTCACCCCCACCAAGTGGGTGCACCACTTCGGCCTGTTCGCCGCGGTGGGCGCGGCGATGGCCGCGGTGACGGCGGTGCTGGTCTCCCCGATCGTGCTGCGCTCGGCCCGCAACCGGATGACGTTCCTGGCCGCGCTGCTGTTCGTGATGGCGCTGACCTGGGCGTCGACCAACGGCTGGTGGTACGTCTCGACCTACGGGGTGCCGTTCAACAACGACGTCCCGGCGATCGGCGGGATCACCGTCTCGACGATGCTGTTCGCCGCGTTCGCGGTCGCCGCGGTGTGGGCGTTCTGGCTGCACTTCGCCCCGCCCGGCCGCGGCCAGGGCCGGGCGGTCCGCGCGCTGACCGCGGCACCGCTGCCGATCGCCGCCGGGTTCATGGTGCTGGTGTTCGTCGCGTCGATGCTGATCGGCGCGGTGCGCCAGTACCCGACCTACTCCAACGCGTGGGCCAACCTGCGCGCGTTCAGCGGCGGCTGCGGGATGGCCGACGACGTGCTCGTCGAACCGGACCCCAACGACGGCTTCCTGACCCCGGTGGGCGGCCCGTTCGGCCCGCTCGGCGCCCTCGGCGGGGACAAGCCCGTTCGATTCAGCGCCAACGGGGTGCCGGAGAAGATCGTCGCCGAGTCGATCCGGCTGAACAATCCCAAGCCCGGCACCGACTACGACTGGGATCAGCCGATCAAGCTCAAGACCCCGGGCATCAACGGGTCGACGGTGCCGCTGCCCTACGGGCTGGATCCGGCGCGAGTGCCGGTGGCCGGCAGCTACACCGAGGGACCGCAGCAGCCGGCGACGCTGGCCTCGGCCTGGTACGAGCTGCCGCCGGCCGACGACGCCCACCCGCTGGTCGTCGTCACCGCCGCGGGCACCATCACCGCCGACAGCGTCGCCAAGGGCCGCACCGAGGCCCAGGCCGTCGAGCTGGAATACGGCCATCCCGGCCCCGACGGCGCCCCGGTGCCCGGCGGCCGGCTGACCCCGTACGACGTCGGCCCGACGCCGTCCTGGCGCAACCTGCGCTACCCGCGCGAGCAGATCCCGGCCGACGCCACCTTCGTCCGGGTGGTCGCCAACGACCGGTCGCTCAGCCAGGGCGACTGGGTGGCCGTCACCCCGCCGCGGGTCCCGGAGCTGCGCAGCGTGCAGGAGTACATCGGCTCCGAGCAACCGGTGCTGATGGACTGGGCGGTCGGCCTGGTGTTCCCGTGCCAGCAGCCGATGCTGCACGCCAACGGCGTCACCGAGGTGCCCAAGTTCCGGATCAGCCCGGACTACCTGGCCAAGCTGCAGAGCACCGACACCTGGCAGGACGGCATGAACGGCGGCCTGCTGGGCATCACCGACCTGCTGCTGCGCGCGCACGTGATGGCCGCCTACCTGTCCCGGGACTGGGGCCAGGACTGGGGCTCGCTGCACCGGTTCGAGACCGTCGTCGACGCACCGCCGGCGCAGATCGAGCTGGGCACCGCCACGCACTCGGGCCTGTGGAAGGACGGCCGGATCCGGATCAAGCCGTAGCCGGGGGTTCGGGTGCCCGGCCGCGCCGGGTCGAGGGGGAACCCCGGGGCGCTGGTGAGGCATTGGGCGGGCCCGGCATCGAGTGAGACGTCAGGGACGCTGGTGAGAAGTGTTGGCGGGGCCCGAAATCGAGTGAGACTTCAGGGACGCTGGTGAGAAGTGTTGGCGGCCGTCGGCATCGAGTGAGAACCCAGGGACGCTGGTGAGAACTTTTGCCGGGTGCGCTCATCGAGTGGGAACTCAGGGACGTTGGTGAGACGTTTTGGCGGGGCCCGAAATCGAGTGAGAACTCAGGGAGCTTGGTGAGAACTCAGGGACGTTGGTGAGACGTCAGGGCGGGGGTTTTCATCGAGTGAGACATTGTGGCGGGGTCTACTCGAACAACGCGTCCCAGGTTTCTCTTTCGATGACGAGCGCCGTCCTGGGTTCTCACCAACGTCCCTGACGTCTCACTAACGTCCCTGGTTTCTCACTCGATGACGACGCCGGCCAAAACGTCTCACTAACGTCCCTGAGTTCCCACTCGATGACGACGGCCATCAAAACGTCTCACCAGCGTCCCAGGATTCTCACTCGATGAGCGCGGCCGGAAAAACGTCGCACCAAGCGCCCAGGGACCGCCGAGGCGGCCAAAGCCGTCAAAGCAGAAGCCGTTAAGGCCAAAGCCCCGAAACCGAAGCCCCGACCCCAGCCCCGCAGCCGCAAACCCCGGTTAGATCGGGGTCAGGCCGTGCTTGCGCTGGATGCGGTGCAGGTTCTGCTTGTCGCGCAGCAGGTTCATCCCCTTGCGCAGCATCAGCCGGGTGTCGTGCGGCTCGATGACCGCGTCGATGAACCCGCGCTCGGCGGCGATCCACGGGGTGGCCATGTTGAGGTTGTAGCCCTCGATGAAGTCGGCGCGGATCTTCTGCACCTCCGGCGCGGTCGGATCCGGGAACCGCTTGACCAGCAGCTGAGCGGCACCCTCGGCGCCGATCACCGCGATGCGGGCGGTCGGCCAGGCGAAGTTCAGGTCCGCCGAGAGCTGCTTGGAACCCATCACCGCGTACGCGCCGCCGTAGGACTTGCGGATGGTGATGGTCACCTTCGGCACGTCGGCCTCAACTACGGCGTTGAGGAACCGGCCGCCGCGCTTGATGATGCCGCCCTTCTCCTGCTCGACGCCGGGCAGGAAGCCGGGGGTGTCCACCACGAACACCAGCGGCAGGTTGAACGAGTCGCAGAACCGGATGAAGCCGGCGGCCTTGTCGGAGGCCTCGTTGTCGATCGCCCCGGACATGTACATCGGCTGGTTGGCGATCACGCCGACCGACCGGCCGTCGACCCGGGCGAACGCGGTGATGATGGCCTGGCCGCGCTGCTCGGCGACCTGGAACACGTCGCCGTCGTCGAAGATCCGCAGCAGGATCTCCATCATGTCGTAGGCCTGGTTGTCCGAATCCGGCACCATGGTGTCGAGCTCCATGTCGTGGCTGGTGACCTCGGGCTCCAGCCCGGCGTTGATCACCGGCGCGTCGTCAAAGGTGTTGCCCGGCAAGAACTCCAGGTAATCGCGGACGTACTTGAAGGCCGCGGCCTCGTCGTCGACCACCTGGTGGATGTTGCCGTAGCGGGCCTGCGCGTCGGCGCCGCCGAGCTCGTCGAGCGACACGTCCTCGCCGGTGACGTCCTTGATCACGTCCGGGCCGGTGACGAACATGTAGCCCTGATCGCGCACGGCGACCACCAGGTCGGTCTGGATCGGCGAATAGACCGCGCCGCCGGCGCACTTGCCGAGGATGATCGAGATCTCCGGGGCGATGCCGCGCATCAGCTCGTGCCGACGGCCCAGCTCGGCGTACCACGCCAGCGAGGTGACGGCGTCCTGGATCCGGGCGCCGCCGGAGTCGTTGATGCCGATGATCGGGCAGCCGACCATCGCCGCCCACTCCATCAGCCGGGCGACCTTGCGGCCGAACATCTCCCCGACGGTGCCCTGGAACACCGTCTGGTCGTGGCTGAACACCGCGACCGGGCGACCGTTGATGGTGCCGTGGCCGGTGACCACGCCGTCGCCGTAGTAGGCGTTCGGGTCACCCGGGGTCCGGGCCAGCGCGCCGATCTCCAGGAAGGTGCCCGGGTCCAGCAGCGCGTGGATCCGCGCCCGCGCGGTCGGCAGGCCCTTCCGGTCGCGGCGGGCCCGAGACTTCTCGTCGCCGGGATCCTTGGCCACCTCCAGGCGTTCGCGCAGCTGCGCGAGCTTGGCGGCGGTGGTGTTCGCGGACTGCTCCACGGCGTCGGTCACTTGCGGCCCTTCCATTCGTTCTGGACCCGGTCGATGGTCTGGCTCATGTGCGCACCCACCTTGGCAATGTACGGCTCATCGATGGCTTGGATGTGCTCGCCACCAATGTTCACCACTTCCAGATCCGAAGCGTAGGCGCCCCAGCCGCCGTCGGCCGCCCGGGTGGCGTACGCGGGCTCGAAGGTGATCGCGTCGTCGTGGTAGCGGTCGGCCATATAGAGCACCACGTGCCCGTCGTAGTGCTTGGGGGTGGCCAGGTCCAGGGTCCGCTGATCCAGGTACGACGTGCGCTGGTGCTCGATGATGCCGCCCGGGATCTGCACCCCGGCGTCCTTGACGGCGTTCAGCACGAACTGCACCTGGCCGGCGTCGTCGAGGACCTCCAGCTCCTCGTACGGGATCGCCGGGATCTGCACGTTGAACGTCTTCTCGGCGAACTTGGCGTAGCGGTCCCAGCGGGCCCGGGTGCCCTCGGTGGAGGTGTCGATCGGGGTGCCGGGATGCACGGTGTCGATCAGCCCGACGAACTCAACGTCGGCGCCGGCCTCCTTGAGCCCGAGCGCGCAGGCGTAGGACAGCGCCCCGCCCAGCGACCAGCCGGCCAGCAGGAACGGCTTGCCCTTGCCGCCGTCGACCCAGCCGTTGAGCTCAAGCAGCTTCGGCACGTACTGCGCCGCACGCTCCTCGATGGTGCCCTCGACCCGCTCCAGGCCGGTCATCGGTGTGCCCGCCGGCAGCCGGTTGAGCAGCGGCTCGTAGACGACGGTGGAGCCACCGGCGGCGTGGAACACATACACCGGCACCTGGTCGTCGCTGTCGGCCGGGCGGATGGTCCGGACGAAGCCGTCCAGCTCACCGGCCTCCAGGAACTCCCGGACGGTGGTCGCCAGCGCCTCGATGTTCTCCGCGGCCCGCACGTCCTCGGCGGTGATGCTGCCCTCGGCGCGTTCGGAGAGCCGCTGGGCCAGCTTGGCCGCGGCCTCGTCGTCCAGGGCGGGCAGCGCGTTGAAGATGCCGCCCGGGCTCTTGCCGGTGACGATCGCCCAGGTCGCGAAGGCGAGCCGCTCGGCGGCGTCGCGCGGCGGGACGTCGGAGTTCAGCGCGGCGGCGACCGCCTCCTGGTTCAGCGCCGCGGCGGCCGCGGCCAGGTTCGGCTTGGCCGCCCCGGCGGCCGCGCCCGGTCCGGACGGGTCGGACGGCGGCGGGGGCAGCGGCGCGCCACCGGGTCCGGACGGGTCGGTCGGCGGCGGGGGCAGCTCGTCGACCTGCGGGTGGGTGTTGGCGGCGTCGGTGGCGCTGAGGTTCAGCTCCGCGGCCTCCAGCGGCTGAGCGGCACCCTCGGCAGCCTCGCCCGCGGCGGCGGCGTCCAGCGAGGCCAGCCGCTCCTTCATCTCGGCGGCGGTGCTCGCCCCCCCGAGCAGCTCGGCCTGGGCCTTGGCGAACTCCTCGGGGCTGGCGGTCTGCTGGAACTGGTGCAGCTGGCCAACCTCGTCGCGGTGCTCGACGGCGTAGCTGATCAGCTCCTCGACGTCGTTGATGTTGGCGTCGCGGACGGCCTGCAGCTGAATCGGCGGCAGGTCGAAGTCGTACTCGACGCGGTTCTTGATCCGGACCGCCATCAGCGAGTCCAGGCCCAGCTCGATCAGCGGCACCTCGCGGGGCAGGTCCTCGGGCTCGTAGCCCATCGCCCCGCCGACGATCGCGGCCAGCCGGGCACCGATCGTCTCGCCGGTGCTCGGCGACCACTTGGCGAACCCGGCGGCCAGCCCGGCCCCGGCGGTCAGGTGGTCGCTCAGAATGGCGGCGTCATCGGCCGGCTCGATCACCTCACCGGCCAGCGCCACCGTGCCGGTGGCGGCCGCACCGACCGCGGTCGGCAGCGCGTCGGCGGTGATGGCGACCGCACCGGCGGCCACCGGCAACGCGCCCGGCTGCCCGCCGCGGGTCAGCACCGCGTCGTAGACCAGCGTGAAGGACTCCCCGATCCGGGCGTGCACCTGCGCGGTCGCCCCGCCGGGGTGCCGGCTCAGGGTGGTCACCAGCCGCGAACCGGCGCCGGCCACCGCGCGCTGCTCGTAGGCGGTCAGCACCGCGTCGGTGAACACCTGGGCGGCCGCGGACTTGACCAGCGCGGCCAGGTCGGCGGCGCTGACCTCGCCCTTGGGCGAGTACTCCCAGACGTGCCTGCCGTCCGGGGTTGCGACGTGGTTGCCCGGCATCATCACCGAGCTGTCCCCGGTGAACCGGGCCTGCAGCCAGTGCGGCTTGCGGCGGAACTTGGTCGGCGGGATGTTGCCGTAGGCGGGGCCGTCGGTGACGGTCGAGGCCGGGCTGAACAGGGTGCGGAAGTCCAGCTCGTGGCCGTGCACGAACAGCGTCGCCAGCGCAACGGTCATCGAGTCGACCTCGTCGGCCTTGCGGGCCAGCGTCGGGATCAGCTGGGCGTCGGGCAGCCCGGCCGCCATGGTGGTCAGCCCGACCTGCATCAGCGCCACCGGGTTGGGCGCGAGCTCCAGGAAGGTGGTGTAGCCCGAGTCGACCGCGTTGCGGATGCCCTGGGTGAAGTAGACGCTGTGCCGCAGCCCCTTCTTCCAGTAGTCCACGTCGTGGATCGGGTCACCGCCGGGCCGCACGAAGGCGCCCTCGTGCACGGTGGAGAAGTACCCGCAGGCCAGCGGGTGCGCCTCGATGCCCTGCAGTTCGGCCATCAGCTCGCCGAGCAGCGGATCCATCTGCTGGGTGTGGCTGGCGCCCTTGGTCTGCATCTTGCGGGCGAACTTGCCCTCCGCCTCGCAGCGGGCGATGATCGCGTCGACCTGCTCGGGCGGGCCGCCGATGACGGTCTGGTTCGGTGCCGCGTAGACGCACACCTCCAGGCCGGGGAAGTCGGAGAACACCGTGGCGATCTCCTCGGCGGAGTACTCCACCAGCGCCATCAGCCGGATGTACTCGCCGAACAGCATCGCCTCGCCCTCACCCATCAGGTGCGCGCGCGAGCAGATGGTGCGGGTGGCGTCGGCCAGGGTCAGGCCGCCGGCGAAGTAGGCGGCGGCCGCCTCACCGAGGGACTGCCCGACGACGGCCGCCGGCGCGGCGCCGTGCGCCCGCAGCAGTTCGCCGAGGCCGATCTGCAGCGCGAAGATGACGGTCTGCACCACCTCGATCGGGTACTCGACGGTCGCGTCGGTGTAGTCGATCGCGTCGTCGAGGATGTACTCGACGACCGAGTAGCCGCGTTCGTCCTGGATCAGCGCGTCGACCCGGTTGATCCACGCGGCGAAGGTGTCGTTGCTGAGGTAGAGGGCCTTGCCCATCTTGCGGTGCTGGGAGCCGAAGCCGGCGAACACCCAGACCGGGCCGTTGGTGACCGGGCCGTCGGCGGCCAGCACCAGCGGGCTCTGCTTGCCGTCGGCCAGCGCGCGCAGGCCCTTGACGGCCTCGTCGTGGTCGTGGGCCAGGATCACCGCGCGGGACCGGCCGTGGTTGCGCCGGGACAGCGCCCGGCCGATGGCCTCCAGCGGGGTGCCGCGGCCGGCCTCGCTGTCGACCCAGTCGGCCAGCTCGGCGGCGGCCGCGCGCTTGCGGGAGGTCAGAAACGCCGACACGGCCAGCGGCACGATTCGGCGCGGCGGGTCGGCCAGCTCGGCGGCGGCCTGCGCGTCGAGCGCCTCGTCCAGCAGCCGGCGGGCCTCCTCGGTCAGGCCGGGCAGCTCGATCTCGGTGGCCGCGGACTCCTCGCGGGCCATCGCGTCGTCGATGAACTCGCCGTACTCGTCCATCCGGACCCCACCGACGCCGGCGTCGCCGGCATCGGCCGCGTCCGCGCCGGCCGGCTGCGGTGCGGCGGCGGCCGGCTCGGGCTCGACCAGGTCGCTGGGCAGCACCTCGCGCACCACCAGGTGCGCGTTGGCGCCGCCGAAACCGAACCCGGACACCCCGGCGATCTTGTGGCCGCTGTAGCGCGGCCAGTCGGTGACCTGGTCGACGACGCGCAGCCGCTCCCGCTCGAAGTCGATGTAGGGGTTGGGGCCGGCGTAGTTGATCGACGGCGGAATCTTGTCGTGGTAGATCGCCAGCGCGATCTTGGCGATGGACGCCGCGCCCGCGGCCGACTCCAGGTGCCCGATGTTGGACTTCACCGCGCCGAGCAGCGCCGGCCGGTCGGCGGGCCTGCCGCGGCCGACCACCCGGCCCAGCGCGTCGGCCTCGATCGGGTCGCCGAGGATGGTGCCGGTGCCGTGCGCCTCGATCAGGTCGACGGTGCGCGGGTCGACGCCGGCGTCCTTGTAGGCCTTGCGCAGCACCTCGGCCTGGGCGTCCGGGTTCGGGGCGAGCAGGCCGTTGGACCGGCCGTCGTGGTTGACCGCCGAGCCGGCGATGACGGCCAGGATCTCGTCGCCGTCGCGGCGGGCGTCGGCGACCCGCTTGAGCACCACCATGCCGCCGCCCTCGGAGCGGGCGTAGCCGTCGGCGTCGGCGGAGAACGACTTGATCCGGCCGTCCGGGGCCAGCACCCCGCCGACCTCGTCGAAGCCGATGGTGACCAGCGGGGTGACCAGCGCGTTGACGCCGCCGGCCAGCACCACGTCGGCCTCGCCGGCGCGCAGCGCCTTGACGCCCTCGTGGATGGCGACCAGCGACGACGAGCAGGCGGTGTCGATGGCCATCGACGGGCCGCGGAAGTCGTAGAAGTAGGACACCCGGTTGGCGATGATCGAGCTGGCGGTGCCGGTGATGGCGTACGGGTGGGTGGCGGTCGGGTCGGCCACCGACAGGAAGCTGTAGTCGTTGGTGGAGGAGCCGACGAACACCCCGACCGGGGTGCCGCGCAGCGCCGAGGCCGGGATCCGGGCGTGCTCCAGGGCCTCCCAGGTCAGCTCCAGGGCCATCCGCTGCTGCGGATCGATGTTGTCGGCCTCCATCTTCGCCAGCGCGAAGAACTCGGCGTCAAAGCCCTTGATGTCGGACAGGTAGCCGCCGCGGGTGCGGGCCCGGGCGACCCGCTCGGCGATCCGGGGCTCGTCGAGGAACTCCTCCCAGCGGCCCTCGGGCAGGTCGGTGATGGCGTCGCGGCCCTCCAGCAGGGCGGCCCAGGTCTGGTCGGGGGTGTTCAGGTCCCCGGGCAGCCGGGTGGCCAGGCCGACGATCGCGATGTCGGCGGTGTCCGGGTCGATGTCGGCCGGCCGGGACCAGTCCTCGCCGTCGCCGTCGACGTCCTCCGGCTCGGGTTCGCCCTCGACGATCACCTGGGCCAGCGCCTCGATGGTGGGATGCCGGAACGCGACGGTCGCGGTCAGCGCGACGCCGGTCAGGTCCTCGATGTCGCTGGCCATCGCGACGGCGTCGCGGGAGGACAGCCCCAGCTCGACCATCGGGGTCGACTCGCTGATGCTGTCCGCCGACTGCCCGGTGGCGCCGGCCACCCAGTCACGCAGCCAGGCCCGCATCTGCGGCACCGACATGTCGGTCCGCGGGGCGGGAGCCTCGGAGTGGTCGGTGTTGGCGGTGTCGTCAGACATCGAAGGCCTCACTTAGCTTCGTAGACTCGGCGCCCGGGCGGCGGCGCACTTTCCGGTTCGCCGTCAGTCGAGTTCGTCGGGGAAGGCGTTGGCGACCTTGCCCGCCCGCAGGGTGCCGTCCAGGTAGGCCGACCGGCAGGCGCGCCGGCCGATCTTGCCGCTGGAGGTGCGCGGGATGGCGCCGGCCGGGGTCAGCAGCACGTCGCGGACGGTGACGCCGTGCCGGACCGCGATCGCGGCGCGGATGTCGTCGGTGATCGGGCCGGGCTCCATCTTGTGCGCGCCCGGGGCCCGCTCCCCGACGATAACCAGCTGCTCGGAGCTGTCGTCGGGATCGCGCCGCAAACCCGAATGGCTGTCGGCGAAGACCTCGTCGGGCAGCTGGTTGGCCGGCACCGAGAAGGCGGCGACGTAGCCGACCCGCAGCGCCTTGCTGGCCTCCTGCGCGGAGTACTCCAGGTCCTGCGGGTAGTGGTTGCGGCCGTCGATGATGACCAGGTCCTTGACCCGGCCGGTGATGAACAGCTCGCCGTTGTGGTAGGCGCCGTAGTCGCCGGTGCGCACCCAGGTGGCGTCCGGCTCGTTGCCCTCGGCGTGCGAGTCGGCGATCCGGGAGGCCAGCAGGTTCTGGAAGGTGTCCCGGGTCTCCTCGGGCTTGCCCCAGTAGCCGGTGCCCATGTTCATCCCGCTGATCCAGATCTCGCCGATCTGGCCGTCGGGCAGCTCGGTGGCGGACTCGGCGTCGACGATGACGGCCCACTCACCGATGCCGACCTTGCCGGCGCCGGCCTGCGCGACGGCCTTGGCCGAATCCTCGGCCACCTCGACGAACCGGCCGGCGTTGAGCTCGTCGCGGTCCACCGAGATGATCGTCGGCTCCTCCGAGCTCGGCGTGGTGGAGACGAACAGCGTCGCCTCGGCCAGCCCGTAGGACGGCTTGATCGCCTTGGCCGGGAAGCCGAACGGGCCGAACGCGTCGTTGAACCGGCGCACGGTGGCCGCGGAGATCGGCTCGCTGCCGTTGAGGATGGCCTTGACGTTGGACAGGTCCAGCGGCTCGGCGCCGTCCTTGGGCACCCCGCGGGCGGCGGCGTGGTCGAAGGCGAAGTTCGGCGCGACCGAGATGGTGCCGCCGGTGTCCTCGGGCTTGCGGGCCATCTCGCGGATCCAGCGCTCCGGGCGGCGGACGAACGCCGCGGGCGTCATGAAGGTGAAGCGGTAGCCGATCATCGGCGACAGCAGCGCGGTGATCAGGCCCATGTCGTGGAAGAACGGCAGCCAGGACAGCCCGCGGTCGCCCTCCTCGCCCTCCAGCGCCTCGACGACCTGCAGCACGTTGGTGGCCAGGTTCAGGTGGGTGATCTGCACGCCGGTCGGGATCCGGGTGGAGCCCGAGGTGTACTGCAGGTAGGCGATGGTCTCCTCGGTCAGCGGCGGCGGCTGCACCCAGGTCGCCGCGACCTCGTCGGGGATGGCGTCGACGGCGATGACGCGCGGGCGTTCCTTGGCCGGGCGGCTGCGGAAGAACTTGCGCACGCCCTCGGCGGCCTCGGTGGTGGTCAGGATCGCCGACGGCTTGCAGTCGTCGATGACGGCGTGCAGCCGGCCGACGTGGCCGGGCTCGGACGGGTCGAACAGCGGCACCGCGATCCGGCCGCCGTAGAGCGCGCCGAAGAACGCCACCAGGTAGTCCAGGTTCTGCGGGCACAGGATCGCCACCCGGTCACCGAGCTCGGTGACCTGCTGCAGCCGGGCGGCGACCGCCTTGTTGCGGGCGCTGAACTGCGCCCAGGTCAGATCGCAGGCGACGCCGTCGCGCTCGGTGGAGTAGTCCAGGAACCGGTAGGCCAGTTCGTCGCCGCGCAGCTCCGCCCAGTTCTCGACGTGCTCGACGATGCTGGTGTCCCGGGGGAACTCGATGCGGCCGTCAATGATGAAGGGGTTGTGAAACGCCATGCATCTCTCCTGTCAACGCGCCGGCATGCGGCACAAATCTTCCAGATCGTACAGAGGGCCCGCCCCAAGTAAGCGATCTTACGTTCTTCTTAATATTATGGATCCACCGGGTGGGTCAAATTTGCCGGGCGGCGCCCGCCGGCCCGCCGCCCGGCACCGACCGCGCAGGTCGGACCGGGCAACCGCGGGGTCCGCGCGAACGGTCTCCTGCGGGTCGCACTGAGACCGAATTCACGCCGCCCGGGCAGCACAGCTAACCGTGCTTGGGGTGCGGGGCGTTGTCGATCAGCCCGCGCGCCCACTGTTCGGTCCACTGGGTCGCGGTCAGCCCGTCGAGCACCCAGAACTGCGGGGTGCCGTACATCGCGTGCACCGGTTGGCCGGCGCCACCGGCCAGGGTGTTCAGCGTGTTGGGCAGGTTGGCGATGTTGAACGCGCCCTCCGGGGCGTCGCAGATCAGATCGCCCTGCGCGCAGATCTGGTTGGTCCGGTCGTTGAGCTTGCCGAAGCCGCCGTCGCGCGGACCGCTCATGGTCAGCCCCAGGGTGGACAGCATCGGCACCTCGGCCAGGGTGATCTCGGCGCCCTGCCCACCCGGGTTCGGGCCGATCGACTGGCCCACCCCGACCTGCCTGCGGCCGTCGGCGATCAGCGTGACGCCGAGCACCAGGTCTTCGGCGATCGGGCCGCGGCCGTTGCCGATGTCGCTGGCCAGGTCGCCGGCGATCACCGCGCCCTGGGAGAACCCGACCAGCACGTAGCTGGTCAGCGGGCAGCGCTCGTTCATGTCGGTCAGCACCTTGGCGGCGGTGCGGGTGCCCTCGGCGCGGCTGTCGTTGTAGGACATCTGCTTGTCCCCGCCGAGCGGATTGTTGAACTGCGCGGTGTAGGGGACGGTGTAGACCTGCACCCGCTCGCCGGGCAGCTGCGCGCTGATCCCACGGCTCATCGGCAGCAGCAGCGCGATCGGGAACTGTCCGGGGTTCAGCGGGTCGTCGGTGCGCGAGGACTCCCAGGTGCCGGGGATGACCAGCAGCTGCACGTCCGGGCAGTCCGCGGACTGGAACTCCGGGCGCGGCTTGGCGCCCGGGGTGCTCGGCCCGGTGGTCGGCTTGGCCTCCGGCGGCAGCGGCGAGGGCGGGGTCGACCGGCTGCCGTAGAGCAGCACACCGATCACCACGACCAGCCCGATGACGACGGCCACCGCCGCGGCGGCGATGAGGCCGAGGATCAGGTGGCGTTTGCGCCGGGATTCGTTGCGGGTGCGAGCCATGCTGACACGGTACCGGCGCCGGGTACCGCGACCGGCGTCACGGACCGGTGGCGGGCAGCCCGGTATACGGCTCGCCGCGCAGCGGCGGGATCGGCAGCCCGCAGCGGGCCAGCTCGTACTCGGGCACCCGGTCGATGCGGTAGCTGGTGAACTCCGCGGCGTGCAGCAGGTTCGACAGGAACCGGCGCGGGCCCATCGGGGCCCGAATCGCGGTCAGCATCGCGTCGGTCTCCGGGCAGCCCAGCGCCGCGCCGGCCTGGACGATCCAGTCCTCGTCCAGATAGGTCGGGATGTAGGGCGGCTCCTTGAGGAACGGACCCTCGGCGACCGCCCAGTCCGGGAACAGCTCCTTGTCGTGGCCGATCCGGCCGCGCTCGACACGTTGGGTGTGCATGGCCAGCGGGTTGATCAGCCCGATCTGGTCGATCACCCGGACGTTGAGGCCGGTGTTCATCCCCAGCATGCCCATGTTGGTGAAGAACACCGTGTGCGGCGGGTTCAGCCGGGCCGGGTCGTTGACCGGCAGCTGCGGCGGCAGCGGGATGGCCGGCACCACGTCCCACTGGTCGTAGTTGCCCGACGGCAGCAGCAGCGCACCCTCGGGGGTGTTGTTGATGGCGACCAGCACCGCCCGCATCCGCGGATAGTCCAGGTAGTCGGCGGCGGTCAGCGGGTGCGCGTGCCCGGTGGCCTGGGAGTAGAACCGGCGCTCGTCGACGATGCCGGAATCGGTGACCCAGGTGCCGTCGCGGCCCAGCCCCGGCGAGTTGGCCGCCCACGCCGCCCAGCCGGCCAGCGCCATCCACAGCACGGTGGTCGCGCCGGCCAGCAGGTAACCGGCCTCCCGGGAGACCGCGCGGCCGATCGGCACCACGACGGGGATCACCGCCAGCGGGACCAGCATGCAGAACATCGGCAGCAGCAGCACCCGGCCGTGCATGAAGTCCCCGCCCTGGTGCACCCAGTACACGGCCTGGATCAGGCCGGCGCCGACGAACACCGCGACGACGGCCAGCGGCGCCTGCAGCGTGCGGGTCAGCCAGGACGCGCCGGGCGGGGCGTCGTGGCGCACCCACCAGGACCGGCTGCGCACCACCAGCAGCACCAGGCCGGTGCCGACCAGCAGCACCGCCGGGATCCACAGCAGGTACGGGCCGTTGAAGTTGGCCAGGTAGGTCAGCCCCTGCGACCACTTCGAGCCGGAGGCGTCCTTGGCGACGGCCGGGCTGGGCACCAGCATCCCGTAGTAGCCCATCCGGAAGATCTGGTAGCCGACCGGCAGCAGGCCGCCGGCGACGAAAACCACCGCCCGGCGACGCCAGCCGGGTGCGGCGATGAACAGCAGCAGCAGCGCCAGCACGCCGAGCAGGGCGAGTTCCGGGCGGACCAGCACGCTGGCGCCGGCGACCGCGGAGACCGCCGCGGTGAAGGCCACGGCGCGGCGCTCGCCGGCCGGGCCGGTCGGGTCGGCCGGGTCGGGCACCGGCCGGCGCACCCGCTGCGACCAGCACACCATCATCCACCAGAGCAGCCCGATGTAGGCCAGCGCCAGCCCGGTCTCCAGGCCGGAGGTGGCGAAGTCGCGGGCCGGCGGGATCGCGATGTAGACCAGCGCGCCGGCCGGCAGCAGCAGCGCGTTGCGGCCGACCAGGCTGGGCGCGTACAGCCGGGCCGCGCCGAGCATCGCCAGCACCACCCCGGCGACGCTGAGCGCCAGCGACAGCGCCAGCACCACGTACTCCAGCCGCACCGGTCCGGCCACCCAGCCGCCCAGCAGGGTCAGGTAGGTCCAGGCCGTCGAGGTGTTGGCCTCGACCCGCTCGCCGGCGTTGAACACCGGGCCGTTGCCGGCCATCAGGTTGCGCACGGTGCGCAGCACGATGAGCCCGTCGTCGGCGATCCAGCGGCGCTGCCAGGCGCCCCAGCCGAACAGCACGGCGATCACCGCCACCGAGCACCACAGGCTCACCCGTACCGACATCGAGTACGGAAAATTCGGCCAGGTCGCCCGCGCCGTCGGCGCGGGACCGGGCTCAGCCGAGGAAGATCGCTGCAACGACGGTTCCGATCCAGCCCACCGCAAGGACCTGCAGCACCCGGTCACCCAGGGCGATGTCCTCCGGCTCGCCCGCCTCCCCGCCGTCGACGTCGACGGCGTAGCGCAGGATCGCGATGGTGAACGGAATCATCGACACCGCGTACCAGGAGCCGGTGCTGCCGTCGCGCTCGAAGGCCCACAGGCCGTAGCACAGCACCACCGCGGTGGCCGCCAGCGTCCAGACGAAGCGCAGGTAGCTGCCGGTGTAGTTCTCCAGCGACTTGCGGATCTTGGCGCCGGTGCGTTCGGCCAGCTGCAGCTCGGCGTAGCGCTTGCCCGCCGCCATGAACAGCGAGCCGAACGCCATCACCAGCAGGAACCACTTCGACAGCCGGATGTCGGCGGCCGCGCCGCCGGCGATGGCCCGGATCAGGTAGGCCGAGGACACGATGCAGATGTCCAGCACGGCCTGGTGCTTGAGCCCGAAGCAGTAGGCCAGCTGCATCGCCAGGTAAATCGCGATGACCAGGGCCAGGTTGGCGTTGACCGTCCAGCCGATGACCAGCGCGGCCACCCCAAGGATTGCCGAGAGCAGGTAGGCCAGCCACGGCGGCACCACCCCGGCGGCGATCGGCCGGTACCGCTTGGTCGGGTGCGCCCGGTCGGCCTCCACGTCCAGGGCGTCGTTGACCAGGTAGATCGACGACGCGGCCAGGCTGAACACCACGAAGGCCAGCCCGACGTGGATGAGCACCTGCTGGTGGTCGAAGTCCTGGTCGTCGCCCCAGGCGGCCAACGGCGCGGCCAGCACCAGCAGGTTCTTCACCCACTGGCGCGGACGCATCGCCTTGATGACGCCGACGACGACGTTGCTCGGCGCAGCGGCGGGCTTGCTCATGCGGCACGCTCCAATCGGTCGGCGATGCCGGCGGTGGTGGCCGCGACGGCGGCGCCGACCACGGCTCCGGCCGCCACATCGCTGGGGTAATGCACGCCCAGCACCAGCCGGGACAGCAGCATCGGCGGGACCACCAGCCAGGGCAGCCGGGAGCCGCTGGCCCGGGCGGCCAGCAGCGCGGCCGCCGTCGTGGAGGTGGCGTGCGCGGACGGGAAGCTCAGCTTGCTCGGGGTGCCGACGTTGACCGCGATCGCCGGGTGATCGGGCCGGCGACGGCGGACCACCCGCTTGATCAGCACCGCCGCGGCGTGCGCGGCGAAGGTGCCGACCACCATCGTCAGCCACTCCCGGCGGCGGGCCGGGACGATGACCGCGGCCAGCGCGCCGATGATCAGCCAGCCCAGGCTGTGCTCGCCGAGGTGCGACAGGCCGCGGGCGGCGGGCAGCACGCCGGGGCGTCCGGCCAGCCCGGCCTGCACCAGGATCAGCGCGGTCTCCTCCGGCGCGGGCGCGTCGGGGTCACCGGGCCAGTCGGTGTTATCGGGCCGGGCGGCGTCGGGCCGGGCGCCGTCGGGCAACCCGGTGTCCTCAGGCATCGACGTCCGCCTCGAGCAGCACGGTTTCCCATTTCTGTTTGCTGGACAGCTCCGGCAGCGCCTCACGGTAGATCCGCCGCATGGTGTCGAACTTACGGGCCAGCTTCAGCTGGCGGCGCAGCGAGGCCCGCAGCAGCCCGGCGGCCTTGGCCCGGTCGCGCTGGCGGTACACCACGCCGCGGCCGTCGGCGGTGGTCACCGTGACCCCGTCGACCTTGCACAGCAGGAACCAACGGGCGTCCTGGGTGGGGACGTTGAGCTGCGGCCGCTGGTGGTGGGCCGGGTCGGCGCGGCGGAACTGGTGCACCAGGCCCTGGGCCAGCCGCAGCAGGATCATCGGCGGCGCCACCGGCGGCTTGTGCACCCGGACCCGTCCCGACGGGGCGGGCAACTCGGTCGCACCGGGCAGCACCACCGCGTCCGGGAAGGCCTTGCGCATCCGGTGCACCTCCGGCAGCGCCGACTCCAGGATGGAGAAGATGTGCTCGGGGCCGGCCAGGAAGTCGTCGATGGCCCGGTTCTGGATCGCGACGGTGGAGTACTCCAGGCACATCAGATGCTTGATGGTGGCCTTGAGGTGGCTGACGACCAGGCCCTTGACCTCGCCGTCCCAGTGCATGGCGGCGACCACCAGCCGGTTGCGCAGGTGGAAGTAGGCCTGCCAGTCGATGGCGTCGTCCTTGTCGCTCCAGGCCATGTGCCAGATCGCGGTGCCCGGCATGGTGACCGTCGGGTAGCCGTGTTCGGCCGCCCGCAGCCCGTAGTCGGCGTCGTCCCACTTGATGAACAGCGGCAGCGGCTGACCGAGCTCCTCGGCGACGGACCGCGGGATCATGCACATCCACCAGCCGTTGTAGTCGACGTCGATGCGCCGGTGCAGCAGCTGACTGTCGGCCTCCTCGACGTCGTCGAGCGGGTACCTGGCGAAGTCGTGGTCGTAGGCGGTGAACGGCGCGTTGGTCCACATGAAGTTGGCCCGGTTGACCACCTCGCCCATCACGTGCAGGTGGCTGGGCTCCTGCAGGTTGAGCATCTGGCCGCCGATCAGCGTCGGGGACTTGGCGAACCGGTTGAGCGCCAGCGCCCGCAGGATCGAGTCCGGCTCGATGCGGATGTCGTCGTCCATGAACAGGATCTGTTCGCAGTCGGTGTGCTTGAGCGCCTCGTACATCACCCGGCTGTAGCCGCCGGAGCCGCCCAGGTTGGGCTGGTTGTGGATGCTCAGCCGGTCCCCGAGCCGGGCCGCCGCGGCGTCGAAGTCCGGGTGGTCCTTGGCCTTGCGGTCGCCCTGGTCGGAGACGATGACGGCGCCGATCGCGGCGTCGACCAGCGGGTCGGAGGTCAGCGCGGCCAGCGCGCTGACGCAGTCGGCCGGCCGGTTGAAGGTCGGGATGCCGACGGCGATGTCGGCGCGGCCGGGCGCCTCGACCGGCGCGTACCAGCCGGCGCTGTGCAGCACGGCGGCGGTGTCGGTGGTGATGTCGAACCAGATCCAGCCGCCGTCCTCGAACGGCGCCAGGCTGATCTCGAACTCCACCACCGCGGGCTTGTCGTCGCTCTCGCTGACCGCGGGCGCGCCGGCGACGCTGATCCGGGCGCCGGTGGCCTTGGACCGGTAGACGTCGACGCGGGCCGCGCCGGTCAGCTCGATCCGCAGCACCACGGCGTCCAGGATCGACCAGCGCCGCCAGTAGCTGGCTGGGAACGCGTTGAAGTAGGTGGCGAAGGACACCTCGGCCTCCCCGCCGATGTCCAGCGAGGTGCGGGTCGGGGCGTGCGCCCGGCGGGAGTTGGTGTCGGCCTCGGTGATGTAGAGCTTGCGTACGTCCAGCGGCTCACCCGGCCGCGGCAGGATCACCCGGGACAGCAGGCTGACGGCCTTGGACTGGCCGGGGCCGATCGGGCCGGAGGGTACGTCGCTCATCGTCGGCTGCTCATTCCTTGACATCGTTTCGCGGTTCGGACAGCGAGGCACCGTCGCGCAGGTGCGGCGCCAGCACGTTGTCGTACATGTTCAGCGCGCTGGCGATCGCCATGTGCATGTCCAGGTATTGGTAGGTGCCCAGCCGGCCACCGAACAGCACGCCCGCCGCGGCCGTCTCGGCCTTGGCCCGGGCCCGGTAGGCCGCCAGCAGCGACCGATCGGTCTCGGTGTTGATCGGATAGTAGGGCTCGTCGTCGTCATCGGCGAAGCGGGAGTACTCCCGCATGATGACGGTCTTGTCGGCCGGGTACTCGCGCTCGGGGTGGAAGTGCCGGAACTCGTGGATCCGGGTGTAGGGCACGTCCGGGTCGTTGTAGTTCATCACCGGGGTGCCCTGGAAGTCACCGCAGCCGTCGAGCACCTCGACCTGAAAGTCCAGGGTCCGCCAGCCCAGCCGGCCCTCGGCGTAGTCGAAGTAGCGGTCCAGCGGGCCGGTATAAACCACCGGCGCCGACGGGTTGGCCGCGCGCAGTTCGTCGCGGACGTCGAACCAGTCGGTGTCGGTGCGCACCTCGATGCGCTCGTCGGCGGCCATGTTCTGCAGCCAGGCGGTGTAGCCGTCGACCGGCAGGCCCTCGTAGGTGTCGTTGAAGTACCGGTTGTCGAAGGTGTAGCGCACCGGCAGCCGGGTGATGTTCGCGGCGGGCAGGTCCTTCGGGTCGGTCTGCCACTGCTTGGCGGTGTAGCCCTTGACGAACGCCTCATACAGCGGGCGGCCGATCAGCGAGATGGCCTTTTCCTCCAGGTTCGCCGCGTCGGCGGTGGCGATCTCGGCGGCCTGCTCGGCGATCAGGGCGCGCGCCTCGTCCGGGGAGAAGTACCGGCCGAAGAACTGCGACACCAGGCCCAGCCCCATCGGGAACTGGTAGGACTGCCCGTTGTGCATGGCGAAGACGCGGTGCTGGTACCCGGTGAAGTCGGTGAATTCCCGCACGTAGTCCCACACCCTGGTGTTCGAGGTGTGGAACAGGTGCGCACCGTAACGGTGGATCTCGATACCGGTCTCGGGTTCCGGCTCGGAGTAGGCGTTGCCTCCAATGTGCGGCCGGCGTTCCACAACCAAGACCCGCTTGCCCAACTGGGTGGCCACCCGTTCAGCGATGGTCAGGCCGAAGAATCCGGAGCCGACGACGAAGAGGTCGAAGCTGTCAGTCATCGGCTGTCAGGGTATCCGACCGCCGCGCGGGGGCCGTCCCACCGCGCCCGTGACTCGGCTCGATAACCCTTCGGACATCCCTGTGTCGCGATTCCCTCACGATCCGGTCTCGCCACTCTATTCACACCAATCCCACTCGTAACATCGATCTCGCCGACAGTGTCCCCGGATGTCGAACCTGACGCCGCCGGGATACGCAACCGAATTGAGGAGACTTCCGTGCCGAACCGTCGCCGACGCAAGCTCTCGAGGGCCATGAGCGCAGTCGCCGCCCTGGCCGTCGCAAGTCCTTTTGCCGCCGTCGCGGCCGCCGAACTTGTCGCCGACTCCCAGCCGGCACCGCAGCACCGCGAGTTCACCCAGGCCGCCGTCATCACCGACCTGCCCAATGAACTGCTGTCCGCGCTGAGCTCGGGCCTGTCGCAGTTCGGCATCAACATGCCGCCGCTGCCGACCGGAGTGAACCCCGCCGGCGCACAGCCGCTGACCGGCCTGACCACCCCCGGCCTGGCCAGCCCCGGCCTCACCAGCCCGGGCCTGACCTCGCCCGGTCTGACCAGCCCCGGCCTCACCAGCCCGGGCCTGACCTCGCCGGGCCTGACCAGCCCCGGCCTGACCACGCCGGGGGCCACCGCGCCCGGCCTGGCCACTCCGGGCCTGGCGACCCCGTCGGTGACCGACCTGACCACCCCGGGGCTGGTCAGCCCGGCCCTGACCGATCCCGCGGGCACCGCGGCGGCGACCGTGCCCGGGCTGACCGACGCGGCCGGCCTGACCACCCCGGGCGGGCCGACCGCCGGCCTGACCGTCCCGGGCGTGGGCGACCTGGCCAACCCGGCGCTGACCCCCGGCGGCACCGCGCCGATCGGGCTGGGCACCACCGACCTGACCAGCCCGCTGGGCGTCGGCAACCCGATCGGGCTGCCCGGCGAGCAGCCGATCGCCGCGCCGATCGGGCTGGGCGCCGACACCTACCCGATCCTCGGCGATCCGTCGCTGGGCGGGCTGGGCGGACTGGGCACCGGCATGCCGGCCAGCAAGCCCGGGCTGATCAGCGATCTGAGCAGCGCGGCCAACTCGCTGGGTGCGGGCCAGGCCGTCGACCTGCTCAAGGGCGTGCTGATGCCGACCATCATGGGCGCCATCAAGAGCGCGGGCCCGGCCGCCGCGGCGGCTCCGGCCGCCGTTGCCCCGGCCGCCGAGGCCGCGGCAGCGGTCGCCCCGGTCGCGGCCGCGGTCGCACCCGCAGCGATCGGCTGATCCGGACAGACCTGTAACAAGACGGAACCGCAGGGCGGCTGGCTCCCCTGCGGTTCCGTTACTTGTTCACATAGTCCTCATTAATACCGTGTCGTAACAGCGTCATCATCTAGCACATCCGTAACATCTGCCTGGTGTCGTCCCGCGCACCGCGATTGCTGTTCTCTGCCCTGGCGGCGACGGCCGTGCTGGTGCCGTGGGCGATCAACGGACTGCCCACCGACCGCCCCGCCCCCCGCGCGCTGGACGCCACCGTCGTGACCAAGCCGCTGGCCGGCGTCGGCGGCGGCACCACCGTCCGGGAGGTCTCCCAGCAGCAGCCGTTCTCCGTCGTCGCGCTGACCGGCGACGACCTCACCGGCACCACCGCACAGGTCCGGGCCCGCCGCGACGACGGCGGCTGGGGCCCCTGGTACCAGGCCGACGCGCTGGAATCCAACGGCAGCGACGCCAACCGCGACGGCCCGCGCGGCACCGACGCGGTCTTCGTCGGGCGCACCACCGCGGTGCAGATCAAGGTCTCCCGACCGGCCGGCGCGCCGGTCAGCCCGCCCGCCCGGCCGCGGGCCGACACCGACCTGGGCTACCGCCCGGTCAACGTCGACGAGCCGATCGGCAACCTCAACGCCATCCTGATCACCCCGCCGCAGGCGCCCGCCGACGGCGCGTTCTCCCCGCCGGCCGCGGCGATCCTGCCCGGCCAGGCGCCGCAGGTCATCACCCGCGCGCAGTGGGGCGCCGACGAGCGGCTGCGGGCCTGCGGGCCGCCGGCCTACGACGCCGGCGTCAAGGCCGCCGTCGTGCACCACACCGCCGGCAGCAACGACTACTCGCCGCAGGACTCGGTGGCGATCATGCAGTCGATCTACGCGTACCACACCCAGACGCTGGGCTGGTGCGACATGGCCTACAACGCGCTGGTCGACAAGTACGGCCAGGTCTTCGAGGGCCGGGCCGGCGGCCTGGACCGCCCGGTCGAGGGCTCCCACACCGGCGGCTTCAACCGGGACACCTGGGGCGTGGCCATGCTCGGCGACTTCGAGACCGTCCCGCCCACCGACATCCAGCTGCGCAACACCGGCCGGCTGATCGGCTGGCGGCTGGCGCTGGCGCACGTCGACCCCCACGGCACCGTCGCGCTGACCTCGGCCGGCGGCTCGTACACGTTCTATCCGGCCGGGGCCACCCCCACCCTGCCGACCATCTTCGCCCACCGCGACGTCGGCATCACCGAATGCCCGGGCGTGGCCGGCTACGGGCGGATGGACGAGATCCGCGACATCGCGGCCCGGTTCAATGTGCCGCCTGCGCCGCCGACGCTGGAGGAGCGGCTGCGCGAGGGCGCCATCGGGGCCCGCTGGCTGGCCTCCGGCGGGGCGGCCGGCCCACTCGGCGTGCCCACCTCACCGGAATCGGCGGCCGCGGGCGACGCCCGCTACGCCACCTTCGAGCGCGGCGCCGTCTACTGGTCCCCGGCCACCGGCGCCCAGCCGCTGACCGGCGCCATCTACGCCGCCTGGGCCTCGCTCGGCTTCGAACGCGGGCTGCTCGGCCTGCCGACCAGCGCCGAGATCCAGGAGCCGCTCTGGGTGGTGCAGAACTTCCAGCACGGCACGCTGAACTTCGACCGGGAGACCGGCCAGGTCACCCGGGTCAGCGACGCGGTCGCCGTGCTGCTGCCGCCGCCCGCCGACAGCGGGCCGCCGGTGCAGCTGGAACGCTTCAGCCCGATCAGCGTCGGCTGACCGCCGGGGTCAGCCCCACCAGCGCTCCAGCACCCGCGCCAGCCCGTCCTCGGAGTTGCGCGCGGTCACCTCGTCGGCGACGCCCATCACCTCCGGGTGCGCGTTGCCCATCGCCACCCCGTGCCCGGCCCAGGTCAGCATCGGGATGTCGTTGGGCATGTCCCCGAACGACACGATCTCCTCGGCGCCGATGCCGTGCGGCGCGGCGATCTCGGCGATCCCGGTCGCCTTGCTGATGCCGGCCGGGACGACCTCGATCAGGCCGTTGTCGGTGCTGTAGGTCAGATCGCCCTGGCCGTCGACGTGCGGGGCCAGCTGCCGGGCCATCGCGGCGCTGCTCACCCCGGCCCGGCGGATCAGCAGCTTGATGGCCGGCGCGGACAGCAGGTCGGTCAGCGACACCTCGGTGTTGTCCGGGTTCAGCCAGGCGTGCTGGTAGCCCGGCGAGCTGACGAACTGCGGGGTGACGGCATCGTGCGCCCCGCTGCCGATCCGCTCCACCGCCAGCCCGGCCCCCGGCATCACCGCGGCGGCGATCTCGGCGAGCTCGACCAGCTGCTCGACCGACAGGGTGCGCACCGACAGCACCCGGTCGGCGGCCGGGTCGTAGATCACCGCGCCGTTGGCGCAGACCGCCATCGGCGCGAAGCCCAGGTCGTCGACGACGGGCGCGATCCAGCGCGGCGGCCGGCCGGTGGCCAGCACGAACCGGGTGCCGTCGGCCATCGCCGCGCCGAGCACCGCCCGGGTGCGGTCGCTGACCCGCTCGTCGTCGTCGAGCAGCGTGCCGTCCACATCGGTCGCGATCAGCAGGGGCGCGGTCTGCGGCTCGCGGAAATTCGGTTCCATCCCGAAAGCTACTGGTCCTTGGGGTGTTCCGCGGCCCGCTGGGCCCGCGCCGCGGCGCGGGCGGCGAGCTCGTCGGCGTCCAGCTGCGCCGCCTCGGCCATCGTCGGCGCGCTGCCGCCGAGCCGGCGGGGCACCCAGTACTCGCCCGGCGGGTGTCCGTAGGAGTCCTGCACCTGCTCGAGCATGTGCTGCATGCGCGAGTGCAGCAGGGCGGTCAGTTCCGGGGCGGGCAGGGTCGGCTGGATGGGCTCACCGACCGCCACCGAGATCGGCACCTTCGGCCGCCACATCTTCTTCGGGTGGTCCTTGGTCCAGATCCGCTGGGCGCCCCACACGATGGTCGGCACGATCGGCACGTTGGCCTCCACCGCCATCCGGGCGGCGCCCGACTTGAACTCCTTGAGCTCGAAGCTGCGGCTGATCGTCGCCTCCGGGTACACCCCGACGAGCTCACCCTCGCGCAGCCGCTGGCAGGCCTCGGCGAACGACTCCGCGCCGGAGGCCCGGTCCACCGGGATGTGCCGCAGCTTGCGCATGATCGGCCCGGTGATCTTGTGGTCGAAGACCTCCTGCTTGGCCATGAACCGGATCAGCCGGCCCTCGCCCTGCAGGTAGACCGGCAGCCCGGCGAAGGTGAAGTCGAAGTAGCTGGTGTGATTGATGGCGATGACCGCGCCGCCGGTCTTCGGCACGTTCTCCACGCCGGTGACGGTGAATTTCAGGCCCTGCACTCGCCAGATCAACCGGGCCAGACGGATCGCGCTGCCGTATACGGGTTCCACGCCCCTGAGCCTAATCCGCGGCGAAGTTCGGTGGGGAGGGGCGTTGCGGGTGCCGCGGTGCCGGCGCGGTCACCGCCCGGGCGGCCCGGCCGCACCGGTCACCCCCACCGGCCTGCACAACTGGGGTGAAATCAGGGGTGCCAAGTGGATAATCCATCTGGCGGCCGCCCCAGCGGACATCTGTGCAGGCCGTCGGCGCAACAGCCGCGCCAAGGCGGTCTCTGGTTCGGACTCCCCTGCCGGCGGCGGGCGCGCGCCCACCCGATTCGGTGCCGGACGTCAGCTGAGTTCAACGTTTTCACCGCCGCGGCGTTGGTACCCCAGCACCGGAATCCGCGGCCCGCTATCGGGTCCCGCGCTTGATCGCTGCCACCGCGCTGTCGGCGATCCGATCGCTGCAGCGGCCGAACACCTCGACCACGACGATCGGGGTCGGTGCGGACAGTCCCGGGGCGCCGGATCCGACGTCGACCACCGGCAGCGCGTCGGCCGCCTTCGCCAGGGCGAACGAGCCGCAGCCGTCGTCGCCGGGGAAGCCGAACACGGTGACCCCGTCATGCTCGCGGCGGACCGCCCGCTCCCCGGTGGCGGGGTCGACGACGCCGTCGGCCAGCTGCGGCCAGGCCCCCAAGCCGCGCCGGATGACCGCGCCACCCTGCCCGCTGAGTCGCAGCTCGCAGGTACCGGGGTGCCGCCAGGTGGTGGGCCACTGCGACTGCGGCTTCGGGTCGGACCAGGCGAATTCCCGAGCGGACAGCTCCGCCGCGGCCGCGCACGGGTCGCTGCTCAGATACCGCGCGGCGACCGAGTTCTGCTCGGCCAGCACCGGGATGCCGCTGTCGCGGACCTGTGCGGCGGCATCGCCGGCCAGCGCCCCGGCCAGGTCGCAGCGGGTGGTGTCCCCCAGGTCCCAGCGGCCGTCGGTCATCGGGGCCAGCTGCAGCATCGGATCCTGCATCGAGGCCGGCGCCCCGGCCATCGCGGTCAGCGGCAGCCGCACCCGGTACGTGCACTTGCCCCAGCTGGTGGTCTTGGTCACCCCCGGGTGCTCGGGATCGGGGGTGAACGGCGCCGGGCCGGTGTAACCGCCGGGGTCGCCCGGATACACGGTCAGCAGCAGCCCGGTCTTGCTGTCCGGGAACGCGACCGCGCACGCGTTGCCGCCAAGAGTGCGCCGTCGATCAGCGCGGATCACCAGCGCAGGCACCGAGTTGTAGGTGTAGCTGTAGTCGCCGTGCAGCGCCGGCTGAGTGCGGTCGGGGAAAGCCTCGGCCGCGATGAAGCCGCACGGGTCGATCTGGCGCAGCGCATACAACTGCGCCAGGTGCTCGCGATCGGTCTGGTCCACTGTGACCCCGTAGGAGTCCGCCGGCCCCGGGAAGAACACTGCGGACTGATCCGGCGCGGCAGCCGATGCCGGGGTGGTTTCCGCCGGGGTGCCCGAGGACGGCTGACAGGCCGCCAGCATCACCACCACCGCGGCGACCGCGATCCCCCGCAACACCCGGGCCGTCACCGCTACCGGATCCCGCGCTCGGTCATGACGCTGCCCATCGATCCAGTATCGACCCCGCACCCCGCGGCGCACCGCGAAAATTTCCGCGCCCGCACGGCCCGGCCGCGCGAGATACTTCAGCGGTGAACTTTGCGCGGATCCGGCGAGCAGCCCTGGCTCTGGTCCTGCTCGCGGTCGCGGCGAGCCCAGCTCCGGCGATCGCCGATCCCTCGCCCTCGGCAGCGCTGTGCGCCGAGGTGGGCGGGAACTGGGACGGCGCAGCCGGGCAATGTTCGGCGACCGCCACCAACGCCAACCAGATCAACGTCGAGATCAGCGCCGACTTCCCGGTCGAGCTGGTCGAGGACCCGACCACCGGCCCGCCGCTGCGGGCGTTCCTCCGGGATTTCTTCACCAAATTCGGCCACCCGGCCGACGCGCTGATCCGCGACGGCCGCGCGAGGTTGACCAGCCGGGTACTGACCGACGCACCCAACACCACCTCGGTGCTGTTCAGCAATGACTGGTATCTGGGCGGCCCGCATCCCAACGACGAGCTCGACACCTTCACCTTCGATCGCCACACCGGCCGCCAACTCGCGTTGGCCGACCTGTTCTGCTCGACCGATCCCGTCGAGGAGCAACTGGAACCACTGGTCAAGAAGTACGTGCGGTCCACCTACACCCCGACCGACGGGCGGTCCGAGCTGCCGGACTACACCCGCTACACCGACGGCTACCGCGCCTGGCTGCTCGACGGCGACGAGCTGGTGATCTATCTGCCCTCGTATCGCACCGGGCCGGTGCACGCCGGCATGTTCGTCGCCCGCATCCCGACCTCGGAGCTGCGCGCCGGCGACTGCGCGACCTGACCCGGTTGTCCGACGCCCGCGAATCCGTCGACCGTTAAACTCGATGCGGTGTCGCGGACAGCCCCCGGACATCCTCGGAGCAGTTCGGAAGGTATATCAGTGCAGGTCACCAGCGTCGGTCATGCCGGCTTCCTGATCGAGACGACGGCGGGCAGCATCCTGTGCGACCCGTGGGTCAACCCCGCGTACTTCGCCTCCTGGTTCGTCTTCCCGGACAACTCCCAGCTGGACTGGGCGGCCCTGGGCGACTGCGACTACCTCTACGTCTCGCACCTGCACAAGGATCACTACGACCCGGCGCTGCTGACCGCGCACGTCAACAAGGACGCCGTGGTGCTGCTGCCGGACTACCCGGTGCCCGACCTGCGGCGCGAGCTGGAGTCGCTGGGCTTCCACAACTTCTTCGAGACCACCAACTCGGTCAAGCACACCGTCAGCGGCCCCAAGGGCGAGCTCGACGTGATGATCATCGCGCTGCGCTCGCCGGCCGACGGGCCGATCGGCGACTCCGGCCTGGTGGTCTCCGACGGCCAGACCGTGCTGTTCAACATGAACGACGCCCGGCCGATCGAGCTGGACATGGTGGCCGCCGAGTTCGGCCACGTCGATGTGCACGCGCTGCAGTACTCCGGGGCGATCTGGTACCCGATGGTCTACGACATGCCCGAGCGCGCCAAGGAGGCGTTCGGGGTGCAGAAGCGCCAGCGCCAGATGGACCGCTGCCGGCAATACATCGCGCAGGTCGGCGCGACCTGGGTGATCCCGTCGGCCGGCCCGCCGTGCTTCCTGGACCCGGAGCTGCGCTTCCTCAACGACGATCACGGCGACCCGGCCAACATTTTCCCCGACCAGATGGTGTTCCTGGACCAGATGCGGCGCAACGGTCACGACGGCGGCCTGCTGATGATCCCCGGCAGTGCCGCGGATTTCCAAGGAACCGAGCTGCTTTCGCTGACCCACCCGCTGCCCACCGACCAGGTCGAGGCGATCTTCACCACCGGCAAGGCCGATTACATCGCGGACTACGCCCAGCGGATGGCCCCGGTGCTGGCCGCCGAGAAGGCCAATTGGGCACCCGCCGAAGGGGATTCACTGCTGGAGCCGCTGCGGGAGCGGTTCGAGCCGATCATGGTGCAGTCCGATCAGATCTGCGACGGCATCGGCTACCCGGTTGAGCTGCGTCTGGGCGGCGAGACCGTGGTGCTGGACTTCCCGAAACGCGCTGTCCGCGAAACGATTCCGGACGAGAAGTTCCGCTACGGCTTCGAGATCGCGCCCGAGCTGGTGCGCACCGTGCTGCGCGACGACGAACCGGACTGGGTCAACACCATCTTCCTGTCCACCCGGTTCAAGGCCTGGCGGGTCGGCGGCTACAACGAGTACCTGTACACCTTCTTCAAGTGCCTGACCGACGAGCGGATCGCCTACGCCGACGGCTGGTTCGCCGAGGCGCACGACGATTCGGCGTCGATCGAAAAGGACGGCTGGGAGATTCAGCGCCGCTGCCCGCACCTGCTGGCCGATCTGTCCAAGTTCGGGATCATCGAGGGCAACACCCTGACCTGCAACCTGCACGGCTGGCAGTGGAACCTGGACAACGGCCGCTGCCTGACCTCCAAGGGCCACGAACTGCGATCGAAGAAGCTGTGAGCACCGCGCCGCCAAGGCCCTACGACGACGGCCTGATCCAGCTGGACGGCCGGGCAATCACGCTGCGGCGCTACCACTTTCCGTCGGGCACCTCGAAAGTCATTCCGCTGGGCGCGATTCGGCGCTGGCGGGCCGAGCCGCTGAACTGGGTGAACCGCTACCGGCTGTGGGGCAGTTCGGATCTGCGTCGCTGGCTGCCGATGGACCTGGCCCGGCCCAGCCGCAGCACGCTGGTCACCGTGGAGCTCGACGACGGCTGGTGGCACCCGGCCTTCACCCCGGTGCGCCCGGAGGAGTTCGTCGAGCGGCTCACCGAGGTGCTGCCGGAGCTGCCCTGACGGCCCCGTGCCGCCCTCAGCTGACGGTCTGCTCCAGCACCGAGGCGGCCGGCACGTCCTCCTCGTAGACCCGGACGATCGCGGTGTCCCCCGGCCGCAGGTAGGTGCTCGCACCCAGCTCGGTGTAGCGGGTCGCGCCGATGCCGATCAGCGCATGGGTGGGCCGCCCGGCCGCGACCAGCAGCGCGCCGACATCCTCCAGCGGGGTGTCCGGCGAGCCCTTCTGGTTGGCCAGCCGGTCGACGATCCAGTCCAGCAGCCGCTGGCCGAAGTAGGAGTAGCCCTGCAGCGGGCTGTTCACCCCGTAGGCGTGCCGCTGCCCGTCGCCACGCTCCAGCAGGCACTCCAGCCGCAGCTTCGACGTCGGGCCGGTCGGGGACAGGTCGGAGATCTCGAAGAACCGCGGGGCCACGCCCTTGGAGTCCGGTCCCCAGTTCTTCTTGTCGCTGATCTTCGGCGCGCCGGGCCGGCGGATCGAGCAGTCGTTGAACGCGCCGAGCGCGAACGGCTCCAGCGCGGCCACCGTGTCGCCGTCCCAGGCGATCCGGCAGGCCAGCCCGACCTCGGGTTCGATCTGCAGGTTCAGCGGGCTGCCGTCGGCGTTGGCCTCCGGCGTGCGCAGCCGCGACGTGGACAGCGGGAACTGGCCGAGCAGGCCCGGCCCGCCCGGCAGGTACCAGGGGAAGATGCCCTTGGGCGCCTCGCCCTCGGAGACCACGCCGGCGAAGTCGACGGCCTCGCCGGCCTGCTCCAGGTGCCCGGCGAAGTTGCCGGCCACCCCGAATCCGGCCCAGGTCCGCATCTCCGGCAGATCCAGCTCGATCACGACAGCACCTCCGCACCGACGTAGGGCACCAGGGCGGCGGGCACCGCGACGCTGCCGTCGGACCGCTGGTGGTTCTCCAGGATCGCCACCAGCCACCGGGTGGTGGCCAGCGTCCCGTTCAGCGTCGCCGCGATCTGCGGCTTGCCGTTCTCTTCGCGGTAGCGGGTGGCCAGCCGCCGGGCCTGGAACGTCGTGCAGTTCGACGTCGAGGTCAGCTCGCGGTAGGCGCCCTGGCTGGGCACCCAGGCCTCGCAGTCGTACTTGCGGGCGGCCGAGGAGCCCAGGTCGCCGGCGGCGACGTCGATCACCCGGTACGGCACCTCGATGTGGGCCAGCAGGGTCCGCTGCAGCTCCAGCAGCCGCTGATGCTCGGCCTCGGCCTCCTCGGGCCGGCAGTAGACGAAGGCCTCGACCTTGTCGAACTGGTGCACCCGGATGATGCCGCGGGTGTCCTTGCCGTAGCTGCCGGCCTCCCGGCGAAAGCACGACGACCAGCCGGCGTAGCGCCGCGGCCCGTCGGACAGGTCGAGGATCTCCCCGGAGTGATAGCCGGCCAGCGGCACCTCGGAGGTCCCGACGAGATAGAGGTCGTCCTCGGGCAGCCGGTAGATCTCGTCGGCGTGCGCCCCGAGGAAGCCGGTGCCGCCCATCACCTCGGGCTTGACCAGCACCGGGGGGATCATCAGGCTCAGCCCGGCCTCGGTGGCCACCCGCACCGCCAGTTGCAGCAGCCCCAGTTGCAGCAGCGCGCCGCGGCCGGTCAGGAAGTAGAACCGCGAGCCGGACACCTTGGCGCCGCGTTCCATGTCCAGCAGCCCGAGCGCCTCCCCGAGCGCCAGGTGGTCGCGCGGGTCGTCGATGGCCGGGGGCTGGCCGACGGTGTCGAGCACCACGAAGTCGTCCTCGCCGCCGGCGGGCACCCCGTCGATGATCACGTTGCCGATCGCCAGGTGCGCGGCGTTGAACGCCGACTCGGCCTCATCGCGCTCCGCCTCGGACGCCTTGACCTGCGCGGACAGTTCCTTTGCGCGGGCCAGCACGGCGGGGCGGTCGTCGGCGGAGGCGGTTTTGACGTCCCGGCTGACCGTCTTCTGCTCGGCGCGCAGCGCGTCGGCGGAGGCGATCGCGGCGCGCCGGGCCGCGTCGGCCGACAGCAGGGTGTCGACCAGCGCGGGATCCTCCCCGCGGCTGATCTGCGACCGGCGCACCCGGTCCGGGTCTTCACGGAGCAACTTGAGGTCGATCACGCCCGCCAACCCTACTTTTGTCCGCAACAGTGGGACAGCCCGGACCCGCCTGTCACAATGGTCGGGATGTCCGATTCCCTGAACTCCGACGACGCCGGCGCCTCCGACGACGCCCCCGCATCGGACAGCGCCCGCGACCCCGACGAGACCGCCGCGTCCGAGACGGCGCCCGAGGCGGCACCCGAGTCCGCGCCCGAAAACATCGCGCCCGCCGACACCGCACCCGCCGACGCCGACGGCGCGGCCGAGGATGCCGCGCTGCAGACCCGCTCCACCGACGACGTCTGGGAATACCCCGACGACGACGATGAGGCGGAGTTCGAGCCCGAGGCCGAGACGGCCGCCCCGACGGTGTCGGTCACCAAGCGGCCGGCCGAGAAGGCGCCCGCCGACGACCTGCCCGCCGAGGACGTCCATGCCGACGACCTGCAAGCCGACGACCTGCCCGCCGACGACCTGCAAGCCGAGGCGGCCCCGCGCGGCGCCTGGCGCCGCACCCTGCAGCCCACCTCGGCCCGGCGGATCCTGCTGCTCACCGCGCTGGGCGGGCTGCTGATCGCCGGCGTGGTGACGGCGCTGCCGGTCACCGGCAACGGCGACCTGCTCGGCATCAAGAACGCGGTCACCCCGGCCGGGCGCGGCACCGACACCTTCAACAAGGCCGTCGCCGGGGACTGCCTGACCTGGACCGAATCCCCGGACCACGCGGTCGTCGTCGACTGCTCCCAGGACCACCTGTTCGAGGTGGCCGAGGCGATCGACATGAAGACCTTCCCGGGCTCGGAGTACGGCCCGGATGCGCCGCCGCCCTCGGCGCCGCGGGTGCAGCAGATCGTCTCCGAGCAGTGCCAGGTCGCGGTCCGCAACTACCTGGGGCCGCGCTACGACCCGGAGGGCCGGTTCACCGTCAGCATGCTCTGGCCCGGTGAGGACGCCTGGCGGTCCGCGGGCGAGCGCCGGGTGCTGTGCGGCCTGCAGCTGCCCGACCGGGCCGGCACCCAGCTGGCCTTCACCGGCAAGGTGGCCGAGGGCGACCAGTCCAAGGTCTGGCCGGCCGGCACCTGCCTGGGCGTCGCGCCGACCACCAACCAGCCCACCGACAGCCCGGTGGACTGCAGCGAGGCGCACGCCGTGGAGATCACCGGCGTGGTGAACCTGTCGGAGAAGTTCCCCGGCGGGCTGCCCGACGACAAGGACCAGGACGCGTTCATCAAGGAACTGTGCACCAAGATGACCGACGACTACCTGGATCCGGTCGCGTTCCGGGCCACCACCCTGACGCTGTTCTACAAGACCATCTCGCTGCCGAGCTGGTCGGCCGGCAGCCACCAGGTGGCCTGCCGGATCGGTGCGACGCTGGGCAACGGCGGCTGGGCGACGCTGGTCAACAGCGCCAAGGGCCCGCTGCTGATCAACGGTCAGCCGCCGATCCCGCCGCCGGACATCCCGGCCGAACGGCTGAACCAGCCGCCGGTCGTGGTGCCGCCGGTGGTGACCTACTCCCCGCAGTACGACACCGGTTCGCAGTCCCAGGGTTCGCAGTCCCAGAGCGGCAACACCGGGAACAGCAACCAGCACATGCCCGGTCAGACCGCGACGGCGCCGTCCCCGACCGCCGAGCGCCCCGCCCCGCCGGCCCAGGGCAACACGTTCAACCCGCCGCCGCCCGGTGCTCCGCCGCCGCCGGAGCAGGCGCCGATGGAGGGTCCGCCGCCCGGTGGGCCGCCGCCGCCCCCGCCGCCCGGTGACGCGCCGCCGCCCGGAGCCCCGCCGCCCCCGCCGCCGGGTGAGCTGCCGCCGCCGGGACCCCCGCCGCCCGGGCCGCCGCCGGGGCCGGCGCCCTAGCGGCGATGCCGGTACGCATGACCGACCGGCGGTTCGAGGAACTCGTCGGTGACGCGCTGGACCTGATCCCGCCGCGGCTGGCCGCGGCGCTGGACAACGTGGTGGTACTGGTCGAGGAGCTGCACCCGGAGGAACCCGAGCTGCTGGGCCTGTACGAGGGCATCGCGCTGACCGAGCGGGATTTCTCCACCTACGCCGGCGCGCTGCCGGACACCATCACCATCTACCGGGGTGCGCTGCTGCAGATGTGCGAGGCCGAGGACGAGGTCGTCGAGGAGGTGGCGATCACCGTCATCCACGAGATCGCGCACCACTTCGGCATCGACGACGACCGGCTGCACGAACTCGGCTGGGGCTAGCCCATCGGGTCGGGCCGCTCGTCGGCCCGGGCGGGCTCCGGCGACGCCGCAGAGCCCGGCGGTGGCGCGGCGGCACCCGAAGATTCCGGGGCGTCCGGCGGCTCCGGGGCGAACGGCGGCACCAACGCGCCCCACTGCACGCAGCTCCACCGGCCGTCGGCGATCGGCGCCAGCGCCACCGCATCGGTGTTGGCCAGGTGGTTGTCGGCGGCGAACCCGCGGTCCACCCCGGACAGCGCCGAGGCCACCAGCCGGATCGCGGCGCCGTGGCTGACCACGACGATGTCGCCGGTCCAGGCCTCGTCGTCGAGGTAGCGCAGCCGCAGCTCGGTGAGCACCGGGACGAACCGGTCGAGCACATGCGCGCCGCTCTCCCCGCCGGGCATCGGCACGTCCAGCTCGCCGAGGTGCCAGCGCAGGCAGACCCGGCGGAACTCGTCGTGCGCGGCGTCGTCGTTGCGTCCCTCCAGGTCACCGGCCTGCACCTCGTGGATGCCGTCGACCTCCAGCGCCCCGATCCCGGCGACGTCGCCCATCTCGGTGGCGGTCTGCACGGCGCGCACCGCCAGCGAATGCACCAGCAGGCGGGGCGCCTCGGGCCGCAGCCGGGCGAAGTTGCGGGCCTGCTCGCGGCCCAGCGGGGTGAGCTCGGCGCCCGGCGGCCGGGTGTCGAGCCGGCGGTCGATGTTGCCGTAGGACTGGCCGTGCCGGACCAGCAGCAGACGCCCGCTCATCTCACCGGTCGCCCCTGCGCAGCCGATCCAGCCACCGGTCGGCCTCGTCCAGCCGCGGCGGGGTCGCGCCGGCCGGGTTGTCCACCGGCCAGGACCCCAGGTAGCGCACCTCCGCGCAGCGCCGGTGTAGCGCCTTGAGCGCCTCGGCGACCGCCTCGTCGTCGACGTGGCCGATGAAGTCGACGAAGAACACGTAGGTACCCAGTTGACGACGGGTGGGCCGCGATTCAATCCGGGTCAGGTCGATGCCGCGCATGCCGAGCTCGGACAGCGCCGCGGCCAGCCCGCCCGGTTCGTTGGCCATCCGCAGCACCAGCGAGGTGCGGTCGGCGCCGGTGCGCGCCGGCGGCGGCGCGGGGCGCCCGACCAGCACGAACCGGGTCCGGGCGTTGGGTTCGTCGACCACGCCGTCGGCCAGGGTGGCCAGCCCGTAGCGGGCGGCGGCCAGCGCCGTGGAGACCCCGGCGTCGGCCCGGCCGTCGACGACGTCGAGCGCCGCGCCGGCGTTGGAGATCGCCGGGACGACGGTGGCGCCGGGCAGCCGTTCGGCCAGCCAGCGCCGCACCTGCGCGGCGGCGACCGGGAAGGCCGCCACGCTGCGCACATCGGCGGCGTCGCGGCCGGCGGCGACCACGATGGAGAACGCGACATCGAGGGTGAGCTCGGCGAAGATCTGCAGCGGCGCCCCGGCCTCCAGGGCGTCCATCGTCGGCAGCACCGACCCCTCGATGGAGTTCTCGATCGGCACGCAGGCGAACTCGGCCGCCCCGGTGCGGACCGCCTCCAGCGCGGCCGGCGTGCTGTCCAGCGGCAGCGGCTCGGCCGGCCCGGCGCCGGGGATCAGGCCGTCGGCGACCAGCCGGATCAGCGCGGCCTCGGTGAAGGTGCCCGCCGGGCCCAGGTATGCGATGCGCGCCACAGCTACAGACCCTAATCCGTTGGGCCTTGCGCCCGCCTCAATTTATGCTTAGGTTAGCCTTACTTAACGAGAGGAGTTGCCGTGCCGCTGGCGACTATTTCCGCACCGTCCACCGCGGAGCGCATCCGCTCGGCCTGCCTGCGGGCCGGCGGCGCGATCCTGGCCGTGGACGGGGCCGAGCCCGAGACGACGGCGATCCACCACCTCCTCGCCGACGGCTCGTTCGCCGTCACCGTCCCGTCCGGCGGGGTGGCCGCCGGCCTGCGCCACGACGACGGCGACGTGCAGGCGGTGCTCGAGCTCACCGACTACGCCCCGCTGCCGCTGCGCGAACCGGTCCGCTCGCTGGTCTGGATCCGCGGCCGGCTGCGCCCCGTTCCGCAGTCCGAGGTCGCCGGGGTGCTCGACCTGGTCGCCGCCGAGGACCCGAACCCCGCGCTGCTGCAGGTCGGCGACTCCGACACGC
Organism: Mycolicibacterium fallax; assembly: GCF_010726955.1. Lineage (NCBI taxonomy): Bacteria > Bacillati > Actinomycetota > Actinomycetes > Mycobacteriales > Mycobacteriaceae > Mycobacterium > Mycolicibacterium fallax. Next base: position 2,930,219 of record NZ_AP022603.1, on the reverse strand, counting down.
TGTTGCTGCTGGAGGCCGACTCGGTGGTCGTCGCGGACTCCGACGGCGCCGAGGCCGTCGGGGTGGCCGCCCTGCTGGCCGCGGACCCCGACCCGTTCTGCGCGATGGAAACCTCCTGGCTGCGCCACCTCGAGTCGGCCCACCGCGACGTCATCGACCGGCTGACCCGCAAGCTGCCCGGGCCGCTGCAGCACGGCCGGGTCCGCCCGCTCGGGTTGGACCGGTACGGCTTCCGGCTGCGGGTGGAGACCGACGCCGGCGACCACGACGTGCGGCTGCCGTTCGCCAAGCCGGTCGACAACGCCGCCGGGCTGAGCCAGGCGATCCGCATCCTGATGGGCTGCCCGTTCGTCAACGGCCTGCGCGCCCGCGGGCGCTGACGCCGTCGCCGTCGCCGGATCTCCGGCCGGCCCGCCGGATACCGTAGCCGGGTGAACCGGCGCGCCCTGCGGACCGAACTGGCCATCGTCCTGGCGGTGACGTTCGGGCTCAGCGCCTTCACCGCCACCCTCACGCTGATCGACTTCTGGCTGCGCGGTCTGGCCGAGCAGCGCGTCGCGCTCAACCCTCGGCGGTCCTATTTCGATCTCATCGATTTCGGCATGCAGCTGGCCGGCATCCTCCAGCTGCTGGCCTGGGGTGCACTGGCGCTCTACCTGCTGTGGCGCACCGGCACCACGCTGCGCCGGATCGGGCTGGGACGGTTCCGGCCGGGCCCGGATCTGCTCGGCGGACTCGGGCTGGCCGCGCTGATCGGTCTGCCCGGCCTCGGCCTGTACCTGGCCGCGCGTTCGCTGGGCCTGGCCGCCGAGGTGGTGCCCGCCGAGATCGGCAGCAGCTGGTGGCGCATTCCCACGCTGATCCTGGCGGCCGTCGCGAACTCGTGGGCGGAGGAGGTCGTAGTGGTCGGCTACCTGCTGACCCGACTCGATCAGCTCGGCGTCCGGCCCGGCCGCGCGCTGCTGGCCTCGGCGGCGCTGCGCGGCGCCTACCACCTGTACCAGGGCATCGGCGCCGGGCTGGGCAACCTGGCGATGGGGCTGATCTTCGGCTACGTCTGGCGGCGCACCGGCCGGTTGTGGCCGCTGATCGTCGCGCATGCCGTCATCGACATCGTCGCGTTCGTCGGCTATGCGCTGCTGGCCGGGCGGCTGGACTGGCTGCGCTGACCGGGCCGGGGCCCGCCAGCACGTAAATTGAGTGGATGAACAGCGGCTCACGGCCCGAGCGCGAGCCGCCCCCGGTATTCACCCGGCCACCCGGGCCGCCGCCCGGAGCCCCGCAGCGCCCGGCGCCACCGCAGCGCCCGATTCCACCGCAGCGCCCGGCCCCGCCGCCGCGACCGGCCCCACCGCAACGTCCGCTGCCGCAGCCACCCGGTCCGCCACAGCACCCGAACCCCCCGCGCCCGATGCCGCAGCCCTCCGGCGAGCCCGCCCCGCCGCCCCCGCAACCGACGACGCCGCTGCCGCGACGGACGACGGCCGCCCGGCAACCGCCGCGCGCCGCTGCCGCACCGGCTGCCCCGGCCCGCCGGCCCCGGACTCGGGCGGCCGACCGCCCGTCGTCACCCCCGGCGCCGCCGGCCCCACCGCGCCGCCCGGCACCGCCGGTCGGCGAACCGCGGCGACCGTCGGCCCCCCGCAAGCGCCGCCGCTGGGGCCGCATCGTCATCCGGTTGCTGCTGACGGTGCTGCTGCTCGGCGGCGGCGGGCTGGTGGCCGGCGCATTCTGGCTAGACGGCCAGCTGCACCGGATCGACGCGCTGCCGGCATACCCGGACCGGCCGGCGGCCGGCGCGGGCACCACCTGGCTGCTGGTCGGCTCCGACAGTCGCCAGGGCCTGTCCGAGCAGCAGCAGGGCACGCTGGCCACCGGCGGCGACATCGGCGACGGCCGCACCGACACCATCTTGCTGGTGCACCTGCCCGCGCTCGGGTCGAGCACCGCGCCGACCATGGTCTCGATCCCGCGGGATTCCTACCTCCCGATCCCCGACTGGGGCAGCGACAAGGTCAATGCCGCCTACACCTACGGCGGGGCCCCGCTGCTGGCGCAGACCGTCGAGCAGGCCACCGGCCTGCGGCTCGACCACTACGCCGAGATCGGGTTCGGCGGGTTCGCCGACGTCGTCGACGCGCTGGGCGGGGTGACGGTGTGCCCGGCCGACCCGCTCGACGATCCGTTGGCCGGGATCAACCTGCCCGCCGGCTGCCAGGTGCTCGACGGTCCCGGTTCGCTCGGCTACGTCCGCAGCCGCACCACCCCGCGCGCCGACCTGGACCGGATGGCCAACCAGCGTGAGTTCCTGACCGCCGTGCTCAAACGCGCGCAGAGCCCGGCGGTGTGGCTGAACCCGATCAACTGGGTGGCGCTTCCGCGGGCGGCGGCCGACGCGCTGGTTGTCGACACCGACGCGCACGTCTGGGACCTGGCCCGACTCGGCTGGGCACTGCGCGGCGCCACCACGATCACCGTCCCGGTCGGGCAGCTGACCTGGAATTCTTCCGGCGATGTGGTGATGTGGGACGAGCAGGCCGCCACCGACCTGTTCGCCGCCCTGCGCGCCGATCGGCCGGTCCCGCAGTCCGCGCTGGACGCCCAGCCCTGAGTTAGGGTCTGAGTCCATGACCGCCGCCCCGGAATCCAGCTTCCTCGACCTGCTGCACGCGCAGGTCGGCAACGAATTCTTCGCCTGCCAGCAGTACACCGCGGTGGCGGTGTACTTCGACGGCCAGGACCTGCCCCAGCTGGCGCAGCGGTTCTACCAGCAGGCCGTCGAGGAGCGCAATCACGCGATGATGATCGTGCGCTACCTGCTGGATCAGGGCGCCCAGGTCAAGATCCCGGCGGTGCCCGCGGTCATCACCGAGTTCGACTCGGTGCGCGCGCCCGTCGAGCTGGCCCTGCAGCAGGAGCGCGAGGTCACCGATCAGGTCACCCGGCTGGCCAAGGCCGCCCGCGACGAGGGCGACTACCTCGGCGAGCAGTTCATGGGCTGGTTCCTCAAGGAGCAGGTCGAGGAGGTCGCCGCGATGACGACGCTGCTGACGATCGTGGACCGGGCCAGCGGCAACCTGTTCCACCTGGAGAACTTCGTGGCCCGCGAACTCAACACCGGCGGCTCGGCCGATCCGACCGCTCCCCCGGTCGCCGGCGGCGGCATCTGAACCCGCCCGGCGTGTGACTCAGCTAACTTGAAGTCTGCCCGGTCCGCGCGCTCACACCCTTAGGGAAAGCTGGCCTGAGTTAGGCAGTCCTTCGGTGCGCAGCCCGCTGACCTGCGATATTCTGACCCAATGCCTGAGACCGCCGCGGCCGACACCAAGTTCCACAGCCTGCTCGCCGAACAGGTCCGCAACGAATTCACCGCCTCCCAGCAATACCTGGCGATCGCCGTGCATTTCGACGGCTTCGACGTGCCGCAGCTGGCCGGATTCTTCTACCGGCAGGCCGCCGAGGAGCGCGACCACGCCCTGATGCTGGTGCGCTACCTGCTCGATCGCGGCATCGCGGTGCCGATCCCCGGCATCCCGGAGGTCCGCAACGATTTCGAGGGGGTGCGCGACGCCGTCGCCGCCGCGCTGGACTTCGAGCGCGAGGTGACCGGGCAGATCTCCGCGCTGGCCGCCGCGGCCCGCCACGAGATGGACTTCCTCGGCGAGGAGTTCATGAGCTGGTTCCTCAAGGAGCAGGTCGAAGAGGTCGCCACCATGACCACGCTGCTGCGGGTCGTCGACCGCGCCAACGGCAACCTGTTCGACGTCGAGGACTTCGTCTCCCGCGAGATGGGCCCGGGCGGCGGTGACCCGACCGCGCCGAGCCCGGCCGGCGCCCCGGGCAACTAGCCGCCGACCTCGGCCAGCCAGTCCCGGGTGCGTCCCGGGTGATTGGTGGCCACCCACGCCACCCCCACCGACCGGCAGAAGTCGATGTCGGCGCGCTCGTCGACGGTCCAGCAGTACAGCGCCCGGCCCTGCGCGGCGGCCCGATCCACCAGCTCCGGGTATCCCCGCAGCGTGCCGATCGACGGCCCCACCGCGGTGGCCCCGACCGTCGTCGCGGCGCTGCCACCCAGGAACCGCGACGTCTCGCCCAGCAGCACCGTCGGCAGCAGCGGCGCGGCCCGGCGGACCCGCCACACCGCGGACGCCGAGAACGACATCACCACCGCCCGGGACAGGTCCGCCGACGGCGGCGCGGCCAGCCCGTACCGGTTCAGCAGCGCCAGCAGCCGGCTCTCCACCAGCGAGCCGTACCGCACCGGGTGCTTGGTCTCGATGAACAGCTTGACCGGCCGCTGCCAGTCCAGGGTCAGCTCGATCAGCCGGTCCAGCGTCAGCAGCCCGGTCCGGGCCGGCTCGGCCAGGCCCGACGCGCCCGGGTGCCAGCCGCCGAAATCCAGTGCCCGCAGCTGCGCCAGGGTCAGCTCGCTGACCGCGCCGCTGCCGTCGGAGGTCCGGTCCACCCGGCGGTCGTGTACGCACACCAGGTGACCGTCGCGGGTCAACCGGACGTCGCACTCCAGGCCGTCGGCGCCCTGCTGCAGGGCCGCCTCGTAGGCGGCCAGGGTGTGTTCGGGCAGCTCGGCGGATGCCCCGCGGTGCGCGACGACGAACGGGTGCCCGCCGTTGCCGCCGACCGACATCATCGCGCTAGGCCGCCGGGTTTTCCGGGGCCGCGTCCTCGGGGGCCGGGGTTTCGGGGGCTGAGTCTTCGAGGGCCGGCTTTTCGGGGGCAGCAGTCCGGTCCAGCTTGGCCCCTGCCCCGGCATCGGCCACCACCACCCAGCGGCGGGTCGGCCGGTCAACGGTCTTGATCTCGAACGCGTCGAACACCCGGCGCAGCGCGACCACGGCCAGCGCCGCCAGCAGGTAGCAGACCACCGCCGCCATCGTGGTGTCGGCGACGCCCTGCAGGTCGTCGGCGTAGGCATGCAGCACCGCCAGCAGCGAAATCACCGTGACCGCGGTGGACAGCAGCGCGCTGAGCACCCACAGCACCCACCAGATCGCTATCGGTCGGCGCAACCGGCCGTAGCGGCCGTCGGCGCGGGCCAGCTCGACGACGTAGACCGGGGCCCAGAACAGGTTCACCAGCGGAACCAGGCAACCCACCCACAACGTCTCCCGGCTGCGCGGTTCCACCTGGCCGAGCCCGGCGAACACCGCCTCGCGCCGACAGATCAGCCAGCGCGTCGCCACAATCGCCAGCCCGAGCAGCGCGGCGAGCGCGCCGAGTTCGGCGAGGATGGTCAACACGTTCGCCCCGGCGGCCACCAGCGGATGCAGCAGCATCGTCCGGTTCAGCATCAGCAGCAGGTAGCGCAGCAGGTGCGCCAGCGCGGCCAGGCCGAGCATGATCAGCACCAGCCGCAGCACCCGTTCGACGGTCTCCGGGGCGGGCCCCTGCTGGACCGGCGTCTCCGGTTCCGCCGGCACCGGCGCCAGCCCGTCGGACAGGCCCCAACGCGGAATGTAGGCATAGCGCGGCGTCGGCCCGAGTCCGCGACGGCTTGGGCGTCGCGGCATCGGGGCGCCCGGGCGCACCGCAATCCAGCGCAGCCCGGCGGGCAGCCCGGGCGAGCGCGCGGCGGGCCCGGCGGCAGCACGTCCCGCGGCGGGCCCGGCGACGACGGGCACCGGCGCAGCGGCAGCCGGTGCCAGCAGCGCGCCACGGCAACGCGGGCACCAGTCGCGCTGCCGATCGCGGACGTTCCACCGCGTCCCGCACGACGAACACACCTGGATCACCGGACCAGCCTAGCGAGGCGGCCGCACCCGGCGGCGCATCAAACCCCGGCTGCGCGGAATTGCCGGTCGGGCCGCACCGACCCTCGGGCGCTGCGGGGCGCCCCAACAGCCGCCCGATTTCCCCATTGCTCGCGACGTCGATATGATCGCGGACACACCCATTCGCTGTGACGGGATTCACCGGGTCGGTGCTTGCAAACGCTTGCAAATGTTTGCACTTAGTTTGAAGGGACGCAGATGGCGACACAGCCGCTCGGCTCCGGATCCACGGCGCCGACCAACTGGAACGCGTCATCGACGGTGTACAACCGCTCCTACCTGCCCGCCGTGCTGCGCGCCGGCCTGATCGCGCTGGTGCTCGCGATCCTGCTGCTCATCGTCATTCTCTGACCGCAGGCCCCCACTTCCGCCCACAATTGGGTTCGCCGGTGTTCATCGAGCGAGACTGCAGGGGCGTGGCGAGACGTTTTCGCGGCCGCGCTCATCGAGCGAGAACCCTGGGACGCTGGTGAGAACTTCCGGCTGCCGTCGGCATCGAGTGAGAACCCTGGGACGCTGGTGAGAACTGTTGCCGGCCGCGCTTCATCGAGTGGGAACTCAGGGACGTTGGTGAGACGTTTTGGCGGGGCCCGAAATCGAGTGAGACTTCAGGGAGCTTGGTGAGAACCCAGGGACGCTGGTGAGACGTCAGGGCGGGGGGTTTTCATCGAGTGAGAAACTGAGGCGGGGTCTACTCGAACAACGCGTCCCAGGTTTCCCTTTCGATGACGAGCGCCGTCCTGGGTTCTCTCTAAGCTCCCTGACGTCTCACTAACATCCCTGGTTTCTCACTCGATGACGGCGGTCGCAGAAACTTCTCACTAAGCTCCCTGATTTCTCACTCGATGAACCCGGCCGGCAACAGTTCTCACCAGCGTCCCTGAAGTCTCACTCGATGACGACGGCCATCAAAACGTCTCACCAGCATCCCTGGTTTCCCACTCGATGAACCCAGCCGCCAAAACCAGCGTCCCTGGGCTCCCACTCGATAACGCCCGGCCGGCGAAACGCCTCACCAACTGCCCAGGGTTCTCACTCGAGGCCACCCCGGCCAAGCGCCATCCTTGCCTTGCGGGTACACATGGAGCAAGGTGGTTGGTAGGCCCAAAGGCCATCGCTGTCGATGACCATTGCAGGCTGCACCCCCCAACGGGCGGAGACCCCGCCCACAACCGGGTTCGGCGGTGTCGGCGCATGCCGGCGCCACCGGGTCCGGGCTCTATAACCGAATCAGAAAGGATGTTCCGTGGCCGACTACACCCTGCCGGAACTGGACTGGGACTACAGCGCTCTTGAGCCGCACATCTCTGGCCAGATCAACGAACTGCATCACAGCAAGCACCACGCGGCCTACGTGGCCGGGGTGAACTCCGCGGTGGAGAAGCTGGAAGAGGCGCGCGCCAAGGACGACCACGCGGCGATCTTCCTCAACGAGAAGAACCTGGCCTTCCACCTCGGCGGCCACGTCAACCACTCCATCTGGTGGAAGAACCTCTCCCCCAACGGTGGCGACAAGCCCGAGGGCGACCTGGCCGCGGCCATCGACGACCAGTTCGGCTCGTTCGACAAGTTCCGGGCGCAGTTCACCGCCGCGGCCAACGGTCTGCAGGGTTCGGGCTGGGCGGTGCTCGGCTACGACAGCCTGGGCGACAAGCTGCTGACCTTCCAGCTCTACGACCAGCAGGCGAACGTGCCGCTCGGCATCATCCCGCTGCTGCAGGTTGACATGTGGGAGCACGCCTTCTACCTGCAGTACAAGAACGTCAAGGCCGACTACGTCAAGGCCTTCTGGAACGTGGTCAACTGGGCCGACGTGCAGGACCGCTACGCGGCGGCCGTCGCCAAGACCAAGGGCCTGATCTTCGGCTGATTCCGACCCGTCCGGCCGCAGAAGCGGGGCGTCGTGCCATGGCACGGCGTCCCGCTTTTTGTCGCCCCGGACCAGGCCAAATGCCGGACAGCAAAGCCGGCTCGACGACGACAACATCGGTACGCAAAGTTGCCGGGACCGGCGGTCCCGGACAACTTGACGGCTGTCACGTGCCGCGCGGCCAATCTACCGGCCGGTAACCGGGTAACGCCGTTCCGCTTGGCGGACCACGAGAATCCGCCCGCCACACGGCGATGAGACGGCCCGGATCCGACAGATTCGGAGTGGAATGTAAGCTTCAGCCAAAGTTTGCACTTGGTTGTCTCCGACAACCTCGCTACGATGGTCAGCAAATCAGTACTTCCTGATTGCGTAGCGCCTTGCCTACGGAAGGTCACTGCCAGATGAGCACGACGTTCGCCGCCCGGCTCAACCGCCTGTTCGAGGCTGTCTACCCGCCCGGACGAGGTCCGCACACCTCCGCCGAGGTGATCGCGGCGCTGAAGTCCGAGGGCATCACCATGTCGGCGCCGTACCTGTCGCAGCTCCGGTCGGGCAACCGGACCAACCCGTCGTCGGCAACCATCACCGCGCTGGCCAACTACTTCCGCATCAAACCCGCCTACTTCACCGACGATGACGCCTACGACAAGCTCGACGCCGAACTGACCTGGCTTTCCGCGGTGCGCGCCGACGAAGGGGCGCGGCGCATCGCGACGCTGGCCGTGGGGCTGTCCCCGGAGTCTCAGCAGGAGCTGGCGGGCGCGGCCGAGGAACTGCGCCGCCGCGAGCAACTCGCGAACTGACCGCGGGCTAGAGTTTGCCGATGGGCTTGTTCAAGAAGCGTAAAAGCAGGGCGACCCGGCGCGCCGAGGCCAAGGCGCTCAAGAAGAAGGCGAAACTGCAGGCCAAGTACGAGGCCAAGAACGAGCACCGCCGAATCAAGTCCTCCGAGCGGGCCGAGAACCGCGCCACCCGGGCTCAGCTGCGCGCCCAGTTGGACGCCGACAAGACGACACTGAAAGCCGCCGAACTGCAGGCCAAGGCCGCCCGCGACGGCCGGCTGTTTTCGCCGGCCCGGGTCCGCCGCACCCTGACCGTCACCCGGCTGTTGGCCCCGGTGCTGGTGCCGGTCGGCTATCGCGCCGCCATCGCAGTTCGCGGCTATCTCGACGAACAGCGCGCGGACCGGCTCGGCGTCCCGCTGGCCCAGATCGGCCAGTTCTCCGGGCCCGGCGCGGCGCTCTCCGCGCGGATCGCCGGGGCGGAGAAGTCGCTGGCGACGGTGCACGAGCAACGCCCCAAGGATCCCGAAACCAAGCAGTTCGTGGCGGCCACCACCGCCCGGCTGACCGACCTGGCGACGGCCGTGAACGCCGCCGACACCATGCCCCCGGCGCGCCGCCGCACGGCGCACGACGCGATCTCCCAGCAGCTCGACGGCATCGAGGCCGACCTGCTGGCCCGCCTCGGGGTGTGCTGATCGGCATTCGCCATTTGGCATGATGGGGCCATCCGTGCCCTACAGACACTGAGCTGAGAAGGAGCCGCACCCATGGCCGACGCGCAGGACCAGCCCGCCAAGCCCGAGCCGGCAAAGAAGGCGGCCACGCCGCCAGCCGCCAAGAAGGCCCCGGCAAAGAAGGCTCCCGCCAAAAAGGCCCCGGCGAAAAAGGCCCCCGCCAAGAAGGCTCCGGCACCCCAAGCGTCGGCACCCCAAGCGCCGGCACCCCAGGCTCCGGCAGCGCAGGAGAAGCCCGCCGCGCCCGCCCCCAAGGCATCCGCTCCGACACCCGCGCCCGCCGCTGAGGCACCGGCCGCGCCCGGGTCGGTCACGCCGGCCCCCAAACCGGCGCCCAAGCCCGCTGCTGAGCCTGCCCCCGCGCCGGCCGCCCCGGCACCCGTCATCGACGGCCCGAAGCAGGCCGCCGCGGCGGCCCGCTCCATCGTCGAGCGGGCCGCCATCCCGGCCCCGCCCGAGCCGCTGCCACTGGAAGCCCCCGGCCGCTCACTGCTGCCGCTGGCGGCGGCCGCGGCGGCCGTGCTGGCCGTGCTGCTGCTGATCCGGCGGCTGCGCAGCGGTCGCGAATCCGGCTAGCTCGCCGGTCAGTAACATCATCGGGGTGACTGTCACCCCGAAACCGACTGCAGACCTCGTCGACGAGATCGGCCCCGACGTCCGCAGCTGCGACCTGCAGCTCCGGCAGTACGGCGGCACCGCGATGTTCGCCGGACCGGTGTCCACGGTGCGCTGCTTCCAGGACAACGCGCTGCTCAAGTCGGTGCTGTCCGAACCCGGCGAGGGCCGCGTACTGGTCATCGACGGCGACGCCTCGGTGCACACCGCCCTGGTCGGCGACCTGATCGCCGAACTCGGCCGCAGCAACGGCTGGGCCGGCCTGATCGTCAACGGCGCGGTCCGCGACGCCGCGACCCTGGCCACCCTGGCGATCGGCATCAAGGCGCTGGGCACCAACCCGCGCAAGAGCAGCAAGACCGGCGCCGGCGAGCGCGACGTTCCGGTGATCTTCGGCGGGGTGACGTTCCGCCCCGGTGACGTCGTGCACAGCGACGACGACGGCATCGTCATCGCCTAGTCCTCTAGTCCTGCAACGCGAAAACCGCACGAACCCGGTTGGGTCCGTGCGGTTTTCGCTTCCTCGCGGAAAAACACCGCTCGTCGAGTCAGGCCCGGCCGTCAGGCGGTCACCGGCTCCGCGGCGCGGTGCTTGCTGAAGTGCAGCGACTTCTCGTCCACCGGGTCACGCCGCAGGATCTTGTAATCCTGCAGGTAGTTCTGCCGGAACTTCCACGGACCGCGGTCCCCGGAGCGGGGCAGCTGGTCCATCGCGCGCAGCAGGTAGCCGGAGTTGAAGTCCGAGGTGAAGGGCTGCGCCTGGACGTCGGCGGGCACCTCGGCCTCGACCTTGTTGTAGCCGTGCTCGTCCATGTAGTTCAGCACCCGGCAGACGAAGCCGGACACCAGATCGGCCTTCAGCGTCCACGAGGAGTTGAGGTAGCCGACGGTCACCGACGCGTTCGGCACGCCGGACAGCAGCGCACCCTTGTACATCACCGACTCCGACAGGTCCACCGGCTGGCCGTTGCGGCTGAGCTTCGCGCCGCCGCCCAACTGCATGTCCAGCCCGGTCGCGGTGATCACGATGTCGGCCTCGAGCTCCGCACCGGAGCCCAGCTTGATGCCCTTCTCGGTGAAGGTCTCGATGGTGTCGGTGACGACGTCGGCCGATCCGTGCTTGATCGCCTTGAACAGCGCGGCATCGGGATCCAGGCAGACCCGCTGATCCCACGGGTTGTACCGCGGGTTGAAGTGCCGGTCCACGTCGTAGCCCTCCGGCAGCCGGTGCTTGGCCATGGTGAGCAGGGTCTTGCGCATGTAGCCGGGGAACCGTCGGGCCAGCTGGTACTGCGCGGTGGAGAAGCCGACCTTGTAGAGCCGGTTGACGTGGTGCGCGACGGAGGTCGGCAGGTACTTCAGCGTGCGCGCGGTGAGCGGATCGATGCCGGGCAGCACACCGACGAACGTCGGCGAGCGCTGCAGCATCGTGACGTGGCCGGCACCGGAGTTGGCCAGCGCCGGGATCAGCGTCACGGCGGTGGCGCCGGAGCCGATCACGACGACCTTCTTGCCCTGATAGTCGAGGTCCTCCGGCCAGTGCTGCGGGTGCACGAACTGGCCCTTGAACTCCTTCTCACCCGGGAACTCGGGACGGTAGCCCGCGTCGTAGTTGTAGTACCCGGTGCACACCATCGCGAACGACGCGGTGATCTGCGAGGTCTTGCCGTCGGCCTCGACGGTGACGGTCCACTTGTTCTCGGCGTCCGACCAGTCCGCGGTCAGCACCTTCTGGCCGTACCGGATGTGGGTGTCGATGCCGGCATCGACGACGGCGTCGCGCAGGTAGTTCTTGATCGAACCGCCGTCGGCGATGCTGCGCGCGGAGGTCCACGGCTTGAAATTGAAGCCCAGGGTGTACATGTCGGAGTCCGAGCGGATGCCTGGGTAGCGGAACAGATCCCAGGTGCCGCCGAGGTCCTCGCGACGCTCCAGCAACAGGTAGCTCTTGTTGGGGCAGTCCTTCTGCAGATGCCAGGCGGCACTGATGCCGGAGATGCCGGCGCCCACGATCAGCACATCAACGTGTTCGGTCATGACCCCAAAATATCAACACTGTGTTGATCCGGTCAACAGTCTGTTGAATTTTTCAACAGGGGGATAAGGTCGAGGTGTGACCACCCTGGACCAGAAGCGCGAGCGACGCTCCACCCGACCGTCCGGAGACGAACGCCAGCAGGGCATTCTCGACACCGCCGAACGCCTCCTCACCGACCGGTCGTTCACCGAGATTTCCGTCGATGACCTGGCCAAAGGCGCCGGATTGTCGCGCCCCACCTTCTACTTCTACTTCGCCTCCAAGGACGCCGTGCTGCTGACGCTGTTCGAGCGGATGATGGCCGACGCCGACCAGATCTTCGAAACCCTGGTCGGCACCCTGGACCTCGGCGATCCCCTGATCACCATCCGCAACGGGATCAGCGCCTTCTTCACCGCATTCGGCAACCACCGGGCGGTCACCCTGGCCGGCGCGGCCGTCAAACCGGTCAACCCGGACTTCCAGGCGGCCTGGTCGGGGTTCATGGAGCGATGGGTGGACTACACCGCGGCGCTGATCGAGGCCGAACGCGAGCGCGGCAACGCCCCCACCACGCTGCCCGCCCGCGACATCGCGGTGTCCCTGAACCTGCTCAACGAGCGCGCGATGTACGCCGCGCTGGCCGGTGAGCCGCCGGCGGTGGCCGACGAGAAGGTCGTCGACACCCTGGCCCACCTGTGGTTCAGCGCCATCTACGGTCGCCTGCCCCAGCAGCCGAGCCACTGACGTCAGCGCGCCGAATCCCCGGCGTCCTCGCGTCGCTCGGCCACCGCGATGACGTAGTCGCAGTACCGGCCGAGGGTGCGGGCGGCCGGCGGTGAGTACACCAGTCGCAGCGCCGGATGGATCCGGCGATACTCGGTGCTGCGCCTGCGCCGCGCGACGTAGCGCGCGAACGGCTCGAAGACGCCCTCGGTGATGACGGTGACCGTCACGTCCTCGAACCCGTCCTGCCGCAGTGCCTCGGCCAGCGTCCCCGGCGCGAACAGCCCGTCCGGGAAGACCCGGTGCCGCAGCGGGAGCCGGCGCAGCCTGCGGTAGACGCTCTCCTTGAGGATGATGTCGGCCAGCACGATCCGGCCGCCCGGGGCGAGCACCCGGGCCGCCTCGGCAAAGAACTCCCGGCGCGACGGGAAGTGCAGGGCGGACTCCAGCGAGATCACCCGGTCACAGCTGGCGTCCGGCAACGGCAGTTCGGCCGCGGTCCCCGCCGTGAAGGTGACGTCCTCGCCGAGGCCCAACTCCGCCGCCCGCTCGGTCGCGGCGTGCCGCTGATGGCTCGAGATTTCCACACCGACTCCGTCGGTGACGCCGAATTCCTGGCGCCAGAGCAGGTTTTCCTCGCCGTATCCCGCACCCACCGACACCACCCGCAGGCCCGGGCCCAGCTCCGCGTGCTGCCCGACCAGCCGGGCCAGCTCCGCGCTGGCCTCGTCCAGCGTCCCGGCCGGGTTCCGCCAGTAGCCCATGTTCAGGTACCGGGTCTGCTCACCGAGCCAGTTGTGGGTGTCCGACAGCAGATAGATGCGTTCCAGCCGGCGCTGCTCGGACCGGTCGGCCATCGCCCGGGCGAACCCGGCCGTCTCGGCCAGCCACCGCCGCCAGCGGTCGCGGCGCCGGTCCGTGCCCGCCATCACCCGCACATCGGTCATCGGGGCTACACCGTCTCCAGCACGATGGCGGTCGCCATGCCGCCGGCGCCGACGATCACCCCGACGCCGGTCCGCAGGTTCCGCCGGCGCAGCGCGTGCACCAGGGTGGTGACCACTCGGGCACCCGAGCTGGCGAACGGGTGCCCCAGCGCGAGCCCGCCGCCGAGCACGTTGATCTTGTCGCGGTCGAGTTCCAGGCCGCGTTCGAAGGCGATGCCGATCGCCGCGAACGAATCGTGCACCTCGAACAGGTCGATGTCCGCCAGGCGGTTGCCCGCGACCGCCAGCGCCCGGCGCACCGACACGATCACCGCCGCCATGCTGTCGTCGGCCGGCGCGCCGACGTTGGCCCAGCCGGTGACGACGGCCAGCGGGGTGAGCTGCTGCTCGGCGACCAGCCGGTCGTCGCACATCACCACCGCGGCGGCCCCGTCGGTCAGCCCGGTCTGGTTGATCACCGTGGTCAACCCGCCCGGTCCCATCACCGGCGCGGAGGCCGCCGCGGCCTCGGCATCCAGGCCGCGCAGCGGGGTGTCGTCGGTGTCGACGATCTGGCCGTCGGGCAGCGTCACCGCGACGATCTCGTCGGCGAACTCGCCGTTGTCGACGGCCGCCGCGGCGCGCCCATGCGCCCGCAGCGCCCACTCGTCGAGTTCGGCGCGGCTGATGTCGAACTTGGCGGCGATGGCCTCGCCGATGATTCGGGTCAGCTCCCCGTCCGGGATGCTGCTGGCGCCGGGATGGCTGGGCGCCCAGCTCGGTGCCGCGCTGCGCGGGTCACTGCCCATCACATAGGACACCGTGGAGTTCGAGAACGACGACACCCCGCCGGCGACCACCGCGCGCTTCATGCCCGACCGGATGCCGGCGACCCCGAGATGCACGGCGAGCATGCCGGAAGCGCAGAACCCGCCCACCGCGACGCCCGGGGTGTCCGGCGGCAGCCCCAACGCCAGCGCCGTGTGCCGGGCCAGGCATCCGCCGCCCTGGTACACCTCGCCGAGCAGGATGTCGTCGATCGACTCCGGCGCCACGCCGGCGCGGTCGATCGCCGCGGCGACCACGTGCTCGGCCAGCACGAATTCCGAGGCCCCCGCCAGGCCGCCGACGAAGGCCCGGGAGAACGGGGTCCGGACGGCCGAGACGATCATTGATTCCCGAATGGTTCTGCTCCCTCTAACGGTGTGGACGGCTCGCGGTGTTGCGTGGTCAGGACGGCGAATCGGCCGCCGCCGCGGCCGCCTGCAGTCCGGCGGCGACCTCCTGCTCCCAATACTGGCGCGCGGTCTCGATCTCCACCTCGTGCTCGAATCGGTCGGTCATCGTCGGGGTGACGGCGTCGGCGTCGACATAGAACTGATCGAACCAGCGCCGCAGTTGGTAGATCGGACCGTCGTCCTCGCTGAGCATCGGATTGTCGATCCGGGTCTTGTACCGCCAGATCTCAACATCCTGCTGCAGCGCCAGCGAGGTGGACTCGGCCATGCTCTTGGCGATCAACTGCGTCACATTGTCCGGCAGCCCGTCGATCCGCTTGATCGACATCGCCCAGTTCAGGTGCATGGTCTCGGCATTGACGGGGTAGTAGGTGAACAGGCCGATGCCGTAGATCTTCATCCCCTCCAGGTCGAAGTCCTGATGATTCACCAGGTACGCCGGCCCGTGATAGGTGGCCACCGAATACACCGACATGGTGGTGTCATGCTCGCTGCCCGGGCCGATGTCCTTGCGGCCGGTCATCCGCAGATACTGTGCGGCAGTGTGCCCTTCCAGCAGCACCCGGAAGTGCGACGGCACCCCGAAGTGCAGGTAGAAGAAGTGCGGGCAGTCCACCAGGTTGTCGACGAACTCGCGGGGATGGGTGCCGGTGACCACCGTGCCGTCCCACGACCAGTCGGTCCACTCATCGAGGTCGGGGATCTTGGGGATCGCGACCTGCGGCGACGGCGGATTGCCTTCCGGGTCGTTCCAGACGAACAGCAGCTTGTTCTCCTCCAGCGTCGGCCAAGACCGGACCCTGGCCGCGGCCGGCGGCGGCTGCCGGGAGTAGGGCACATCCACGCAGTGCCCGTCGCCCGCCCATCGCCAATCATGCAGCGGGCACGCGAGATTGCCGTCCTTGACCGAACCCCGGCTCAGGTCCCCGCCGCGATGCGGACAGCGCGCCTCGATCGCCTGCAACCGCTGCTCGTCGTCCTCGAAGATCGCCAGTCGGGTGCCGAATGCCTCAACCCCGGTGGGGGTGCCGGTGCGGAAGTCCGCCGCCCGACCCAGGCAGTGCCAGCCGCGGGCAAACCGGGTCATCGGCACCCCGGTGTCGATCTCCCGGATCTCGTCCTCGAGCGCCGAATCACGGCGCATCTCAATCCCTTTGGTTGGTGAGCTCATCCGATGTCACCGGGCCGCCGCGAGCTCGCCGGGCACCGACGCCGCCTCGCCGGCCTCGTCCTGCAGTGCGGCGACGATGGATTGCGCCAGCAGCCGCGGGGTGGGCTGGTCGAGCACCACCGCGGCCGGCAGCCGCAGGCCGGTCAGACTGTTCAACCGGTTGCGGAACTCGACCGCCATCAGCGAGTCGAATCCGAGCTCCCGGTAGGAGCAGTCCGGGTCGACCCCGGCCTGGTCGGTCATCCCGACCGTCGCGGCGATCTCCCGGCACACCGCCTCGATCGTGAGGCCCTCCCGGGCTTCGGGGGCCGCCGCGGCGAGCACCTCCCGCAGCGGCGGCGCGGCGGCCGGATCCGCGGGGCGGCGGGCCGGCTCGGTGGACCGGGACCGCTTGGGCGGCAGGGTGGTTCGCAGCTTCAGCAGGCTGGCGGCGTCCTCCTCCATCCGAACGACCAGGGTGCTGGCACCCGGGGACAGCAGCGCCTCGTCGAACGCCGCAACGGCTTCGGCGGGCGAGAAGCCCCGAACCCCGAGTCGGTCGATGGAGTCCGCACCGGAATCGAGCACCTTCGCCGTCAGCGAGCTGGAATCGCTCCACAGGCCCCAGGCGATCGAGGTGGCCGGCAGGGCGTGCGCCCGACGCCAGGCGGCCAGCCCGTCGAGGTAGCCGTTGGCGGCCGCGTAGTTGGTCTGCCCCGGGCTGCCGAAAACGCCGGCCACCGAGGAGCACATCACGAAGAACTCCAGATCCAACTGCCGGGTCGCGGCGTGCAGATTCCAGGCCCCGTTGGCCTTCGGATCGAACACCGTGGTGATCCGCTCGGCGTCCATCGACTCCAGCACGCCGTCGTCGAGGACCCCGGCCGCGTGCACCACGCCGACCACCCGGTGGGCGGCGGCGACATCGGCCACCACCTGTGCCACCGATTCGGCGTCGGCGACGTCGCAGGCCCGCAGTTCCACTTCGGCGCCGAGTTCGCGCAACTGCTCGACGAACTCGGCGGGCATCGCCGCGGCCGGCCCCGAACGGGACAGCAGCACGACCCGGCCGACTCCCCAGCGCGCCACCAGATGCCGGGCCAGGTGCCGGCCGACCATGCCGGTACCGCCGGTGATCAGGACCGTGCCGCCGCGGACCGCCGACATTGAGGCCGGGTTGATCACCACGTGCTTTCCGGTGTGCCGCCCGGTGCTCATCAACCGGAACGCCTCCCGGATGTTCCGAATGTCCCAACCGCGCACCGGGATTCGTGGCCACTGACCGGAGTGCACCAAGTCCGCGACCGCGCCGCGCAGGTTGCCCAGCGCCTCGGCCCCCAGTTCGAACGGATCGAAGACGTGGTAGCGCACCCCGGAGTACTGCTCGGCGACCTCACGCGCGTCGCGAATGTCGGCGCGGCCGATCTCGACGAATCTGCCCTCCGGGGCCATCAGGCGCAGCGTAGCGTCGACCATCCGCCCGGAGAAGGCGTCCAGCGCCACCGTCATGCCGCGACCACCCGAGGCGGCCCGGAACTCGCGCTCGAAGTCGGCGTTGCGCGACGACGCGATCCGCTGCTCGGGGATCCCCATGGCCCGCAGGATGGGGAACTTCTCCGGGCTGGAGGTCGCGTAGATCTCGGCGCCGACGTGCTGGGCCAGCCCGACCGCGGCCATCCCCACCCCGCTGGCCGCCGAGTGGATCAGGATCCGGTCGTCGGCGGTCAGTTCGGCCAGGTCGTGCAGCGCCGAGTAGGCGGTCCCGAAGGTGACCGGCAGCGCCGCGGCCTCCGGGTAGCCCCAGTCCGCCGGGATCTTGGCCAGCGCCCGGCAGTCGCCGATCGCGATGCTGCCGAATCCGCCGGTGCAGTAGCCGAACACCCGGTCGCCCACGGCGATGTCCTCGACGGCACTGCCGATCTCCAGGACGTCGCCGGCGGCCTCCAGGCCCAGCGCGCCGACGGTGCCGGCGTAGGTCCGCAGCGAGATCAGCACGTCGCGGAAGTTCAGGCCCGCGGCGCGCACCGCGAACCGCACCTGGTGCGGTTCCAGGGGAGCCGGATCGGCGGCGTCGGCCGCCACGTGGATGTTGTCGATCAGCCCGTCGTCACCGGCCAGCAGGTGCCAGTCCGCGTCCGCGGGCAGGCTCAGGGTCGGCTCGTTGTGGTGCAGCCGGGACAGTTCCGGCACGTACACCTGGCCGCCGCGCACCGCCGCGACCGGCTCGCCGCTGCCGATCAGGTCCCCGATCGGGAGCGGCGGATCCCAGGCGTCGACGTCGACGGCGACGATCCGGTCCGGGTGTTCGCGTTGCGCGGCCCGCAGGAATGCCCAGATCGCCGCGCTGCCGGGTTGCACGATGTCGGCATCGCGACAGCCGACCGCCCCGCTGGTGACCACGACCAGGGTGCTGCGGTCCAGGGCCGGGTCGGCGAGGAACCGCTGGGTGTCGGCCAGCACCGTGGCCACCGCGTCCGCGGCGGCATCGGCAGCGGCTTCGGCGGCCGGGGCATCGACGCGGTAGAGCACCGCGCCGGCGCCGGCGCCGGCGGTCACCGCAGCCGCGGCGCCGGTCAGGGCGGCCATGTCCTCGAGGTGCCCGAGGACCTCGACCCCGCACACCCCGCCTGAGGCCGCACCGAGGGTCAGCACCGGCACCGGGTCCTCCCGGTGCGGCAGGTCGTGGCGTTTCCAGCCCAGCCGATAGGCCAGCCGGGACGGTTTGCCCAGCGTCGTGTCGGCGGGAACCGCGCGCAGCTCAAGTGCTTTCGCGGTCAGCACCAGCTGCCCGGCATCGTCGGTGACGGTGATGGTGGCTTGCTTCTCGCCCTGGTTCACCACCGCCATCCGCAGCGAGTCGGGGGCACTGCGGTGCATCCGAACCCCGCGCCAGGAGAACGGCAGCAGCACCTCGGCGCCGGACCCGTCGCCAAATCCGGCGACACCGGCGTGCAGGCCGGCGTCGAGCACGGCGGGATGGATCCGCGTGCGGTCACCCACCTCGCCCAGCGCCGCGGGGGCCTGGATCTCGGCGTACGCGCGGCCGGCGCCGGTCCACGCCCGGCTCAGGCCGCGGAAGGCCGGACCGTACTCGTAGCCGCGGGCGGACAGGTCGTCATACATCGCGGGCACCGAGAGCGCCTCGACATCGGCCGGCGGCCACGCCGCGGCGTCGATGAGTGCCGACGGGCCGTCCCCCGGCGCCGCAGCCCCGCGGCGCAGCAGGCCCATCGCGTTGACGGTCCAGTCCGCCTCGCCGTCGCGCGAATAGATGGTGATGGCTGCGCAGTCGGCGCCGGCGTTCTCCACCGCGGTGTTCTCCGACAGGGCGTCCTCCACCACCACCTGCACGTCGACGGTGTCCCCGTCCTCCTCGAGCAGCAGCGGGGTGACCACCGTCAGCTCCTCGACCTCGGCGTACCCGAGCCGGTCGGCGACGAACAACGCCATGTCCAAAAACGCCGTGCCGGGCACCAGCACGTTGCCGCGTACCGCGTGGTCGGACAGCCACAGCTCATCGCGCGGGGAGATCGCCCCGAAGAACGCGGTGGACGGCCCGGCCGCCAGCGGCGCCATCATGGTCAGGAACGGGTGGTCGACGGCCGTCGCCCCCGGCAGCGGCCGCCGGGACTGCTCCGGCTCCAGCCAGTGCCGGATCCGTTCGAACGGGTAGGTCGGCAGGTCCACCGTCGGGCGCCGCCAGTCCGGGAACAGCGCGGTGAAATCGACGTCGGCGCCCGCGCAGTGCAGGGTGGCGGCCGAGCCGGCCACCTTCGCCACGGTCCCCCGATCCCGGGACAGGGTGCCCACCACGACGGCGTCGCTGCCGCGGTCCTCGACGATCTGCTCCAGCGGCGCGAGCAGCACCGGGTGGGCGCTGACCTCGATGAAGGCGTTGCAGCCGTCGGCGATCGCGGTGCGCACGGCGCGCTGGAAGTCCACCGGCTGCCGCAGGTTGTCGAACCAGTAGTCCGACGTCAGGGTTTCGGTGTCGAGTTGCTCGCCGGTGACCGCGGAGTAGAACCGGACCGGTGCGGCGGCGACGGTGATGTCGCGGCTCAGCGCCGCGGCCAGCTCATCCTTGAGCGCGTCGACGTGGGCGGTGTGCGACGCGTAGTCCACCGCGATGCCGCGGGCCTCGATGCCGCCGCGTTCCAGCTGCTCGCGAAGTTCGGCCACCGCCGCGACGTCGCCGGCCACCACGGTGGTGCGCGGTCCGTTGATCGAGGCGATCTCCAGGCCCGGCCGGCCATCGAGTTCGGCGCGGACCTGTTCGGCGGAAGCCTCGACGGCGAGCATCGCGCCGTCGCGGGCGTGGGCGCGGATCACCTGGCTGCGCTTGGCGACCAGGTAGCCGGCATCGGCCAGGGACAGCGCGCCGGCCACGTGCAGCGCCGCGAGCTCACCCTGGGAGTGGCCGATCACCGCGGTCGGCGCCACACCCCAGGAGGTCCACAGCGCGGCCAGGGCCACGTTGACCGAGAACAGCAGCGGCTGGATGACGTCGACGCGGGTCCAGTCGATGTCGTCGGGGACCTCCAGCGCCTTGCGCACCGACCAGTCCTGGTGCTGGGCCAGGATCTCGTCGCATTCGTCGATCTTGACGGCGAACACCTCGCTGCTGCGCAGCAGGTCGACCCCCATCCCGACCCACTGCGAGCCCTGGCCGGGGAAGACGAACGCCACCCGGCGGGCGGTGGCCTCCCCGACCGCGACGTTGCCGGCGTAGCCGCCGGATTCGATGGCCGCCAGACCCTCGGCGAGCTCGGCGGCGGTGCCGCCCACCACCGCGGCCCGGTGCCGGAACAGCGAGCGGGTGTTCAGCAGCGACCAGGCCACATCGGCGGGGTCACCGGCGTGGCCGTCGAGCAGGTGCCCGCGCAGCCGGCCGGCGTAGCTGCGCAGCGCCGCCGCCGACTTCGCCGACAGCAGCAGCGGCACGGCGGTCGGTGCGTCCTGCGACGCCGCCGAGTCGTCGGCGGCGCGAACGTCCCGGGCGCCCGGCTCCTCGATGATGACGTGGGCGTTGGTGCCGCCGACACCGAACGACGAGATGCCGGCCCGGCGGGGCCGCTCGCTCGGCGGCCAGGCCTGATGCTCGGCGAGCAGCGCGACATTGCCTGCCGTCCAGTCGATTTCCGGTGACGGTTGCTCGACGTGCAGGGTGCGCGGCAACAGGTCGTGCTGCATCGCCCCGATCATCTTGATCACCCCCGCCATGCCGGCGGCGGCCTGGGTGTGGCCGATGTTGGATTTGACCGAACCCAGCCACAGCGGTGCATCGTCGGGACGCTCCCGGCCGTAGGTGTTCATCAGCGCGCGCGCCTCGATCGGGTCGCCGATGCTGGTGCCGGTCCCGTGCGCCTCCACCACGTCGACGTCGGCCGGGCCGAGGCCCGCGTTGCGCAGCGCCTTGCCGATCAGCAATTCCTGCGCCCGCTGGCTGGGCGCGGTGAGGGTGCCCGACGCGCCGTCCTGGTTGACCGACGATCCCCGCACCACGGCCAGGATCGGGTGGCCGCGGCGCAGCGCATCCGATCGGCGTTCGATGATGCACAGGCTGGCGCCCTCGGCCAGGCCCATCCCGTCGGCGTCGGCGCCGAAGGACTTGCTCCGGCCGTCCGCGGCGATGCCGCGCACCCGGGAGAAACCGATCAGGAACGACGGCGCGGACATCACCGTCACGCCGCCGACGATCGCCAGGTCGCAGTCCCCGGACTTCAGCGACAGCATGGCGTGGTGCAGCGCCACCAGCGACGCCGAACAGCCGGTGTCGAAGGTGATGGCGGGCCCGTTCAGGCCCAACGCGTAGGCCAGCCGGCCGGACAGCACGCAGCGCGCGTTGCCCAGCAGCAGGTGGCCCTCGTGCTCGCCCATCCCGCCCTCGGGGGTGATGAACCGTTCCCGGTAGTCGTCGAAGATCTCGCCGATGAAGACGCCGGTCTCCGACTCGTGCAGCGTGGTGGGGTCGATGTGCGCGCGCTCCAGCGCCTCCCAGGCCACCTCCAGCACCAGGCGGTGCTGCGGGTCCATCGCATTGGCCTCGCGGGGCGCGATGCCGAAGAAGCCGGCGTCGAAGTCACCGACGTCCTCGATGAAACTGCCGCCCTGGGAGTAGGTGGTGCCGATCTCGTCCGGGTCCTCGCTGATGAGGGTGTCCAGGGCCCAGCCGCGGTCGTCCGGGAAGGGCCCGGCCACGTCGCGTTCGGTCTCCAGGGCCTGCCACAGCAACTCCGGCGAGTCGATCCCGCCGGGCAGTCGGCAGGCCACTCCGACGATGACGATCGGGTCATCGTCGAGGGGGCGGTCAGTGAGAAGGGGGGCCTGGGTGTCCAGACGCGACATGAACGGGTCTCCTAATCGCTTCATCGGGTCCCGAAGGCCCTGACCAATCCGCACCCTAACAGGATTAGAACGTGTTTCATTTGTAAACGAAACTACTGACGGTACGGTGACGGCCTGTCTTGTAATGCCCTGCCCACCGGCCGAGGAGACCTTCCGCGTGTCAGACGACCAGCCGCCCGCACCGGCCGCCAGCAACCATGTCGACGTGGTCATCGTGGGTGCCGGAATCTCCGGAATCAGCGCCGCGTACCACCTGCAGCGGGACTGCCCGGACAAGACCTACGCGGTGCTGGAGGCCCGTCCGCGGGCCGGTGGCACCTGGGATCAGTTCCGCTATCCGGGCATCCGCTCGGACGCCGACATGTTCACCTACGGCTTCGGCTTCAACCCCTGGCTGTCCACCACCGCCATCGCCGACGGCGCCGACATCCTGGCCTACATCCGGGACACCGCCCGCCGGTTCGGCATCGACCGGCAGATCCGGTTCAATCACCGGGTCGCCGGGGCACAGTGGTCCAGCCAGACCGGACGCTGGACGCTGGACGTGGAGCGCGACGGCGAGCCCGTCACCATCAGCTGCGCGTTCCTGCTGGTCTGCGGGGGCTACTTCGACTACGCGGCCGGCTACCTGCCCGACTACCCGCAGCGGTCCCGGTTCGGCGGGGTCCTGGTCGATCCGCAGTACTGGCCGGCGGACCTCGATCATGCCGGCAAGCGGGTGGTGATCATCGGCAGCGGCTCGACGGCCGTCAGCCTGCTGCCGGTGCTCGCCCGCACCGCCGCGTCGGTCACCATGCTGCAGCGGTCGCCCTCCTATGTGCTCTCGATGCCGGCCGTCGATCACCTGGCGAAGCTGCTGAGCAAGATCCTGCCGGCGCGCGCCATGTGGTCGATCGTCCGCGCCAAGAACATCTTTCGGATGACCGTCGCCTACCACATGTGCAAGGGGGTGCCCAAGGGGGTGCCCCGGTTCATGCGCGCGGTGTTCCGCGGCGCGATGAAACATGCCCTGCCGAAGGGCTATCCGGTGGACACCCACTTCAATCCGCGTTATCTGCCCTGGGATCAAGCCATCTCGATCGTGCCGGACAACGATTTCTTCGAGGCGCTGCACGGCGACACCGCACGGGTGGTCACCGACGAGCTGGTGCAGTTCACCGAGACCGGCCTGGAGCTGAAGTCCGGAACGGGGCTGCCCGCCGATATCGTGGTGTCCGCCACCGGGTTTCGGTTGAAGTTCCTCGG
The DNA here is from genome assembly GCF_010726955.1 of Mycolicibacterium fallax. NCBI lineage: Bacteria > Bacillati > Actinomycetota > Actinomycetes > Mycobacteriales > Mycobacteriaceae > Mycobacterium > Mycolicibacterium fallax. The sequence goes on along the minus strand of NZ_AP022603.1, from coordinate 2,906,773 downwards.
CGGCATCGAGTTGGTGGTCGACGGCGAGGAGATCGATCCGGGGCAGCGGGTGTGCTACCAGGACATGATGCTCGAGGGCGTGCCGAACCTGGTGTTCTCGCTGGGGTATTCGAACCTGTCCTGGACGCTCAAGTCCGACCTGACCGCCGAATACGCCTGCCGGCTGATCAACCACCTCGACGCCCGCGGTCAGCACCGGGTGGCGCCGGCCCGGGCCGACGCGGCCCTGGCGCGCACCCCGTACCTGGAGCAGAACTCCACCTACGCGCTGCGCGACATCGACGCGTTTCCCAAGCGCGGCACCGAATCGCCGTGGCGACTGCGCGCGGTGCTGCCGGTCGACGCGCTGAACCTGCGGTACCGGCGGATCGACGACGGCGTGCTGCAGTTCGGCACGACCGCGCCGGCGATCGAGACCCCGTCGGCCGCACACTGATCCGAGGCGGTCAGTCCGGCAGCCCGATCAGCACGCCCTCGATCTCGCCCTCGACCGTGACGAACTGACCGCGGCCGGGCGGCAACTGCGCGGCGCTGATCCGGCCGAACACCTTCACCATCGCCGGATCGTTGTCCATGAACAGCGTCGGGGTGCGCGCGGCGGTCAGCCGCTGCAGCAGCGGGTTCATCAGCGACACCCCGGCCCAGTTGCCGGGCGCCCGGGCCACCACCACGTGCAGCCCGATCTCCCGGCTGCGTTCGATCAGCGGCCACAGCGGCGCGCTGGCCGCCGGTTTGCCCAGCACCGCCCCGGCGGCCCGCAGTTCCTGCTCGTCGTCGATCAGCACCAGCTGGTGCGGCCCGGTCCAGGGCTCGCGGTCCAGCAGTTCCTGCTGGGTCAGCCCGGACGGCGGCAGCCGGCGGGCCAGCAGCTCGGCCAGCTCGGCCATCGTGGCGTCGATGTCCTCGGCGGTGTAGGCGTACCGGACGACCTGCGGTCCCTGCACCCGGCCGATCAGGCTGGTCTTCGGGTCGATGATGTGGATCTGCAGCCGCTCGGCGCCCAGCCGCGCCATCGCGGCCTGGCCGAACGCGGCCAGCGCGGTGGTTTTCCCGCAGCCCTGGCGCCCGACGATCAGCAGGTTCGGCAGCGCGCCGGTCGGCAGCGCCAGCGGCGCCAGCACGCTCTCGCCGAGCGCGAACGGGATGTTCCAGGGATCCGCGCCGGCCGGGCCCGCGGCGAACGCCGTGACCAGGGTGCGCAGCGCCACCGCCCGCGGCAGCCGCGCCAGCGTCTCGCGCTTCCCGGCGCCGGTCACCGCGGCGATCGCCCGCCCGGTCTGGCGTACCGTCAGCCGGCCGTCCGGGCCGTCGATCTCCGGCAGCCCGATCAGCAGCTCGTGTCCCTCGGCGCTGACCCCGAAGCCGGGTCGGTCCGGGACCCGGCGGGCGGCCCGGCGATGTTCGATGCCGATGCCCATCTGGGTCTCGTCGGGGTTGCTCAACCGCAGCTGGATCCGGGCGTTGGAGATGTTGATCAGCGCCTGCCGCTGCCCGACCAGCCAGCCGCTGGCGCTGCTCATCACGTGGATGCCGTAGGACAGACCCTGGCGGGCCAGCCGGATCACCCGATCCCCGGTGGCCATGTCCGATTCGTAGAGGTCGCCGAAGTTGTCGACGACGAGGAACACGTCACCGAATTTGTCGTCCGGGTCGGTGCCCGGGGTGCCGGCGCCGCGGGCCGGGCCGAACCGCCGGTCGCGGAACTCGGCCACGTCGATCTGGTAGCGCTTGAAGGATGCCTCCCGGTCCCGCAGCAGCACCTCCAGGGTTGCCAGCGTCCGGGACACCCCCTCCCCGTCGGCCAGCGACACCACCGATGCCACGTGCGGGATCTCCTCGACCGGGTGCAGCGCGGCACCCAGGCAGAAGAAGGTGACCCGCTCGGGGCGGTAGAGCAGCGCCGCGGCGGTGATCAGCGTCATCAGGGTGCTGGACTTGCCGCGCTGGGCGGTGGCCACCACCATCACGTTGTCCATCTCGGCGTCGACGACGTGCACCCGCTGCGCGTGCTCCTCGGGCAAGTCCGCCATCCCGACCGGGAACACCAGCCCCGGGTTGTCGCCGTAGCCGTCCCGCCAGTCCCGGCCCCGCCACCGGGTGACCAGCCGGTCGATCGGTTCCGGTTCCTCCAGCGGCGGCAGCCAGATCCGGTGCGGGGCGCGCGCCGGATGGGCGATCAGCGCGTCGCGGATCACCTCCAGCAGCTTCATCTTCTTGAAACCGTCGGGGTGGTAGAGGAATTCATCGGGCTGCTCGGGGGCGTCGACGCGGGCCAGCGCCGCGCTGTCGGCCTCCGACAGCGGCTGAAACTCCCAGGTCAGCGCCCGCGGCCGGGCGAAGCTCAGGTCCACCGTCGCCGGCCCGGTGGCCGGCTTGGGCAGCACGAACGGCGCCGATACGTAGAAGCAGCGGAACTGCTCGAGGTCGCGGGGACCGACCTTGAGCAGTGCGTACCCGTTGTCCGCCGACGGCAGGTGCAGCGCGGCGTCGCTGCCGATCACGTCGCGGGAGTCCTCCGCGGTCTCGGCGCGCAGCGCGACCCGAAAGGCGATGTTGCTCTTGACCTTGCTCAGCGAGGACAGGTCCAGCCGCTGGCCGCCGAGGGTGAAGAACACGTTGCAGCCGCGGCCCTCCTGGCCGATGTGGATGACCAGGTCGATCCAGTCCGGGTGGTGGTGGAACAGCTCCAGATACTCGTCGATGATGACCAGCAGGATCGGCACCGGCTCCAGGTCCCGGCCGGCCAGCCGCATCTCCTCGTACTCGTTGGCGTCCCGCGCCCCGGCCTCCTTGAAAAGCCGGTAGCGCCGGGCGATCTCGCCGTTGATCGCGGTGCGCATTCGTTCGGCGAGGTGCCGATCATCCTTGCCGAGGTTGGACAGCGAGCCGGCCACATGCGGCAGGCCCGCGAGGTCCTGGGCGGCCGACTCGAACTTCATGTCGACGAAGATCACCGTGAAGGTCTGCGGCGAGTGGGTCAGCGCGATCCCGTTGCACAGCGCCAGGAAGTACTCGGACTTGCCCGAGCCGGAGGTGCCGATCACCACCGAATGGAAACCGAATCCACCGAAGTCCTTGGCCCGCAGAACAATGTGCTGCAGGCGTCCGCCCGGGCCGACGCCGACCGGGATCATCGCCCACTTCGGGTCGCTGCGACCCCGGCGCTGTGACCACAACCGGTCGACATCGAGGTTGCGCAGGTCGGTGATGCCCAGCGCGCGCAGCAGCTCGGTGCCCCCGCCCGAGGTTTCCCGCTCGGCGGCCGTCGACGGCGACCAGCGGGCCATCGCCCGGGCATACCGGGTGGCGGCCGACGCGGCCAGCTGGTCGGCGACGGCGTAGAACGCTCCGCGGTGCCGCAGCATCGCGCCGTGCAGCTCGAAACGTTCGTCCGGGCAACCGAATCCGACCCCGATGCCACGCCGCGCGGCGAGCCGCAGCACGGTGATCCCGGCCATTCCCTTCTGTCCGGTGACCCCCTCCCAGGCGTCCGGGCTGCCGGTGCCGTCGTCGACGATCAGCCAGTGCGGTCCGGGTGCGCGGCTGGCCTCCATCGGCGAGGGCATCGAGACCGGGCTGGCGGCGTTCGGCGGTTCCCACGGCCCGCGGCCCTTGCGATGCAGCTCGGCGTCGAGGGCCTCCTCCAGGTCGGTCGGTGTGGCGAACACCAGCCGGCGCAGCCCGCAGGCGTCGAACATCTCGTCGTGCTGGTTGTGCGGCAGCCACACCAGCCAGTCCCAGCGCTGCGGGTGCCGGGTGACCACCATGATCTTCAGATCGGCCGGGCTGTGCGCGACGGCCAGCCCGCACAGCAGCGCCCGGGCCAGGGCGGCGACGGCGGCCGGATCGGCGCCGACGATGCTGAAGCCGGGCCGCGAGCGCAGGCTCAGCACCTTGCCGATGCCCCGGATCTTGGTCTGCTCCAACATGAAGTCGCGCAGCGCCGCACCGGTGACCGGTTCGAGTTCCTCGCCGATCGGAACCTCGGGCCACTGCAACGACACCGCGGCCTCACCGGACTGCTGGATCCCGATGCCGAGGCGCACGTCAAGAAAGTCCGGGTCGGTGGGCCGGCGTTCCCACATCCGCGGGCCGCCGATCACGCTGTCGAGCCGCTGCGGGTCGGGGTGGGTGAACAGCCGGGCGCGTCGGGCCGCCGCGGCGGCCCGCTGGATCTCGTCGCGGTCCTCGTCGAGCTGGCGCAGATAGCCGCGCCGGTCCTTCTCCTGTTCGCCCCAGCCGACCTTGCGGGTGCGGCCGAACCGGCCGCTGAACATCATCGCGCCGAACCCGACCAGCCCGATCATCGGAAAGAACCCGGACTGCAGCGAGCGCACCCCGGAGGTGTACATCACCACCAGGGTCCCGATGATGCCGACCAGCAGCGCCGGGATGGCGATCATCAGCAGGATGTTGCGGGGCTCGCGCTCGGGCAGCGCCAGCGGCGGCGGCACCGCCACCCGAATCGGGGGCACCGTCGGGGCGGGGACGCGCGGGGCCCGGACGAAGCCCCGTTTGGACACCTCAACCCCCGCCCGGCAGCGCGTCATGCTCGCGCAGCGCGGCATCCCGGCCGATCGCCGGGCCGGGGGCGAAGACCCGGATCAGCGGCCAGGGCGCCTGCACGGCCGCGGCCGCGTCCACCCCGAGCGCGGACAGTGTCTGGTCATCCCATTCGATGCCGAACCGGACGCCCTGCGGGGAGATCCAGTACAGGCTTTCCCGGGTCTCGGTGGCCGGGAGCTCGCTGGTGGTGGCGACCAGGTTGGCGGCGCCGGGCAGCACCAGGGTTTGGTCGGCCTCCACCGACTCGGGGGCGCGGTCATCGCGGACCAGCCGCACCAGTCGGGCGTCCTGCCCGGCCGGCACCGGCAGTCCGCGCCCGGACCGCACCCCGATCGCGGCCTGCCGGTCGGCGCCGTGCTTCTCCCAGCTCAGGCAGGTGACCGGGTTGGCGTCGGTGTCGACGAACTGCACCGGCCCGTCGGGATAGTCGTCGACGGCCAGTGACTCCACCTCGGGGATCCCGACCAGTCTGTCCGGCGAGATCGGTTGCAGGGCAGCGGCTTCCGGCCCGGCGGTGCGCAGCAAGTCGGCGACGAAGCCGCTGATCTGCTGGACCCCCGCACCGAGCAGCAGGTAGAACCCGCTGCCCGCGCCGGCGGCGTCCCGGGTGGTCAGCACGGTGCCGATCGGGGTGCCGGGCAGCCAGCGCGACGGGTCGCCGGCGCCCGGGACGACCGGCACGGTGATCGGCTCGCTCGGCGGCAGCGCGTCGTAGAGGGCGTTGGAGATCGGTACGGCGCGGGTGCGGCCGGGGTCCAGGCCCAGGTTGAACCTCAGGGTGCGGTCGGCCGGATCAATCCGGGCGCGCCGGCCGTTCCAGATCAGCAGGGTCTGGCCGTCGTGCACGCCGAGCACCGCGCGGCCGGCCGGCAGCGGCGGGGCCGGGCCCGCCGGGTCCAGCGCTCCGGCGATGGCGGTGACCAGCGGCGTGGCATTGGCCCGCGCCGGCGCGGTGTCGCACACCGTCCAGGCCGAGGTGCCGCCGGTGACGGCGAGGTCCTCGGGCGCCCCCGGGATCCCGATCAGCGGCCCGGTGGGATGCCGGGCGATCTCGGCGGCGCCGACCCAGGTCGGCACGCCCGCGGTGCCGGTGGCCAGCCGCGCCGAGGTCAGGTTCAGCGCCGGGTGCAACCGCCCGTCGATCCGGGCGTAGACCGCCCCGGTGCGGCGGTCCCCGACAATGTCGGAGTCGCCGGTCAGCCCGGCCGGTTTCATGATGTGCAGCAGGGCCATCCAGCCGATGCCGATCAACACGAAGACCACCCCGAGCACCAGGGCGGCCTGTTGTTTGCGGTCGTCGTGCTTCATCCGCACCGAGAATCGGGTGATGGCGGCCCGCAGCCGGCGGTTGTAGAACAGGTGGCCGGAGTTCTGGTCCCGGTTGGACAGGTTCAGCGGCATGGCCGCCGCCGATCCCGGAACCGACCCCGGCCGCTCACCGGAGTTCGCTTCCGTACCGGGCGGCGTTGTCGGCGCGGGCCTCCTCGCGCAGCACGGCGAACGCGGCGTTGAGGCGTTCGCTGAGCTCGTCGTGGGTGTATTCGGTGACGGTGCCCGCCGCCAGCACCAGGTCCAGCAGCCTGCCGTCGGCGTTGATGACGGCCCGCAGGTCCCCGAGATCGACGGCGTAGGTGATGGTTTCGGCCTCGGCGACCAGGGCTTCCCACCGGTCGGCGGCCTCCCGCAGGTCCCGGAGCACGGCGTCGACCGCTGCGTTGCCCTCGCGCCCCGCTGCGGCGTCCCCGTCGGCGAACGTCATATCGTCACCATCCCCGCCCCTCAGCGTACGACCGCCGACCCCGTTGTCCCAAGGATGTTTGCGATCGAATTGTGGCCGGCGGTGCGCCGCAGTACCGTTCGGTGATGGCGGATGTGACGCTGCAACACCAGCTCGACGAGGTGCGCGCCCTGCTGAAGCGGGCGCTGGCGCTGTTCGGCGCCGAGCCGGTCGAGCCGCCCGCCGACGTGGTGCCGGATCCGGCGGCCGTGCAGTCCTGGGCCCGTCAGTACTGACTGACCCCACCGACCCGGTCGGCCTCCGGCCCCAGCCGGTGCTCGGCGAGCCGCCGGGTGGCGGCGCGCAGATCGGCCGGACCGGCCAGCTCCGCCGACGGGCTGTGGCCCGCCGCGATGATCTCCGCCCGAACCGCCATCAGCGCCTTGAGGTAGGACACGTCGGCGGTGCGCAGGATGGCCTCGGCGAGGGTGTCCGCGTCGGCGTCGAGTGCGGCCTCGGTCAGGATCACCGAATCCAGGTAGCCGCCGCGGCAGCTGCGGAACAGCACCCGGCCGCTGGGATGCGCGGCGTCGAACGCCGGATCGGGGTGGGCCATCAGGTCTCGTCGAGGACGTTCCGGATGAGCCCGGTGGCGGTTTGCTCGTGGTCGCGCCACAGGGCGGCGGTGGCGCCGAGGTGCTCGGCGAGCAACTCATGCTCGTCGGCCTGCACCTGGTAGCAACGGCGGCGTTGCTCCAGCAGATCCCTGGCGGCATCGGAGAATTCGGCGAAGATCGGGCCGAGCGAGTCCACGCTGGCCTGGATCTCCGGGTGGTTGGCCGGGACCGCGCGCAGATACCCGGCGGCCTCGCCGTGCCGCTTGGCCAGCCGGGACAGCTCGGCCGGATCGATGTCGATGTACTCGCCCATCGCGGTGTTCCTTTCGGCAGGTCCGACATTAGGCGGCCGGACGGGTGGGTGCAGGGGTTTGGCCGGGCTGACCGGGCGGCACGGCGGCCGCGCCGACGGTCGGCAGGTGCTGCCAGCCCAGGAAGCTCGGCCCGGAGACGTTCGCGATCGGCTGGATCTGGCCGTCGTGCCAGGCCCGGGTGTCATCGAGCGCAACGGCCAGTCGATCACTGAACACCGCGATGTCGCCGGTCCGGATCCGCCCGGGGTCCAGCGGCTGCGGGACCGGGCTGCCGGGTTCTGGCAGCACGATGCCCTGGGCGGTGAACGCCTCGCGCAGCGGGGTGCCGGCCAGCGTCGCGGTCAGGGCGGCGGCCAGCTTCGGGTCGGCGACGCTGATCCGATCGCCGCCGGGCAGCTCGACGGTCCGCGGCGGCTCCGGCTGCTCACCCGGGTCGGCATCCCCGCGGTCGGCATCAGCACGATCGGACTCATCGGGGTCGGACTCGTCGGCGTCGGGCTCATCGGGGTCGAGGTCCTCAGCCGTCGAGCGCTGCCCGGGCAGGTCCTCGGCCAGGGGCGGCTCGGGGCCGAACAGCGCGTCAAGGCCGGCCGGTCGCAGGCTGCCGCTGGGCGCGGCGGCGCTCTCGCCGCCGATCGGCCCGCCCAGGCTCGGCAGGGCGGGCAGCGGCAGCGCCGAAGCGGCCGCCGGTGCGGGGGCCGGGGCGCCGGTGTTCACCGGCGGTGCGGCGGCCGGGGCGAGTGCCTCTGGCGGCAGGTCCGAGTAGGGCGGGACGTCGCCATAGGGCGGCAGCTCCCCCGGCAGCTCACCGTAGGGCGGCGGCTCCCCCGGCAGCCCGCCCGGCGCGGCGGGGGGCGCCTGGGGACCGGGCGCGGCGGGCGGTGCCGGGCGTTGCGGTGCCACCGGCGGGTCGGGTTCCGGATCCGGTTTCGCCGGCCCGGTGGCCGCGTCGTACAGCGCGTTCCAGGCTCCGGCCAGCGTCGCCTTGGAGGTGGCGTCCAGCCCGGCGGCCTCCACCACCGCACCGATCTCGCGGAGCTTTCCGATCAGGTAGCGCTGGAAGTCCCGAGCACCGGCCGGAGTGTCCAGATCGGTGCGGGTGCGCACGGCGGATTCGATGTCGCGTTGCAGGGCGGCCAGCGCCCTGGCCCCGGCCGCGGTGGTGGCGTGCGCGGACAGCACCGCGGTGATGACCTGCAGGTCGAGCATCGCCACCGTCGAATGTTGTTTCGTCAGAGCGGCTTCGGCGGTGCGGATGGCCTCGGCACCGTCGCCCTGCAGCGGCGCGGGGCCGACGTCGCGGGTTCCGGGCAGCACCGAGACCGGCAGATGGGTGAGCGGATCGAACAGCGTCGGGTAGCGCCGCCACAGCGACTCCAGCACCACGTCCCAAACCTGCGGCCGCTGCGCCAGTGCGGTGAGATCGGTGATCGTCGGATCCAGGTCGATCTTCCAGGAGTCCACATCGCCGGTGGCGCGGGTGACCTGGTCGATGGCGGCCACCACCTCGGCGTAGCTGCTCATCGGAGCGCCCCGCGGCGGAGCCGGCGGCTGGTCATAGCGCGGACGCTACGCCGTACCGGCGCGGCCGCCAATTCAGTCCGGCTCAGCCTGTGGACGACGGTCCGGCGGCCCGGTAGGCGCCGGAAAGCTGTTTGAGCGCAGCGGTTTTCGCGGCGGCCGCGGCCGCCGTCTCGGCCACCACGGTCTCCATCTCGCGCAGGTTCGCGGTCAGTGCGCGGCGCACCGCCAGCGGGGCGTCCAGCGGCAGCTCGGTGCGCTCGGTCAGCAGGCCCTGCACCCGCGCGCCAATGTCCTCGAGCCGGCGACGGGCCGCGGCGGCGATCCGGTGGGCGTCGGCGATGGTGGCGACCAGGGCCCGGTCGGCCGCCACGGCGGCGGCCAGGCGCGCCTGCAACCCGCGCGCCACCGCAGCCCCGTCCGGCTGGTCCGACATGGCGTCACCGTACGCCCGGCACAGGGCCGCGGCAATTCACGGCTTTCAGCCGGACCGATTCACCGCTTTGCAGCCGGACCGATTCACGGCTTTTCAGCCGGACCGATTCACCGCTCAGCCGGGCCGACGAATGGCGATCGCCGATCCCAGCGGGCTGATCCGGACGTTGGCGCCGGAGTACGGCGCCTCGATGACCATGCCGTTGCCGATGGCGATCTGGACGTGGCCGGTGTGCGGGAACACCAGATCGCCGGGCCGGATCGCCGACCGCGGCACCGGCGCGCCCGCGTTGATCTGGTCGTAGGTGGTCCGGTCCAGGTTGATCCCGGCCTGGTGATACGCCCACTGCACCAGGCCCGAGCAGTCGAAGCTGTCCGGGCCCTCCGCGCCCCAGACGTAGGGCCGACCGAGCTTGGACATCGCGGCGCGCACCGCCCGTTCGGCCGCACCACCCGGCGGCCGCAGCCGGCTCAACTGGACTCGGCGCCGGGCCCGGTAGCGCAGCGCGCGCAACAGCGCGGCCCGACGCCGGGACCGGCTACGGGCCCGGGCGACCAGTCGATACTGATCACGCAGCCGCTGCACCCTGCGCCGCAGCGCCTCGCGCTGGGCCACCGGGGAGTCGTAGAACTCCGGCTGGTCCCGGCGCGCGGCGGCCAGGATCCGCGCGGTGCCGTCGCGGCCGGCCGCGTGATCGGCCCGGGCCCCGCGCAGCAGTTCGGCGATCCGGTCGTCGGTGTCGGCGGCGGTGCGGAACTCGATGCGGGTGCCATCCACGTAGCGGCGGTAGCCGTCCGGGGTGCCACCGCGCCGCAGCGCTCCGGTCAGTCGCGCGATCGGCCCGCCGGCATCTCGGGCGTCGGGCACGGCGGCCGCCGGCTCACCGGCGAACAGGTCGTGCGCGCGTGCCAGGATCTCCAGCTCGCCCATGCCAACCTCCTGATTACCGGTCGGGCTGCCCCGACCTCCAGACCTCGATGAAGTCCTGGATTCGCCGCGCCGCGCCGGGCGGTACGACACCGGCGGTCCGCAGCCGCCACAGCTCGTCGTCGTCGACGCCGAGCAGCGCGGCGATCACCCGATCCGGCAGGCCCGAACGGAGCCGGGCCGCCTCGAACCGCGCCGGCAGCCCGTCCGGGAGCCGGCCGACCAACTCGACCCGGATCCGGTCGAGCTCGCGCAAACATTCCAGCAGCGGGCCCTCCGGGGCGCTGCCGGCGTTGACGGCCACCCGCCACGAGTCGGCCGCCAGCAGCTCTGCCGTCGCGCACTGCGTCATCACAGAACGAATATACGTCTCGTATTCGTTTGATGATTTCGGCGGCAACCGGGCGATGACGGTCCGCAGCGCGTCGAGCTGGGCCCGGGCGTACCCCTGGAGCACCCCGACGTCCACATTGCGATCGACCCGGACGGCGGCCGGCTCCGGAGTTTCGGCGGCCAGCAGCTCGGCCAGCAGGGCATCCGGATCCTCGCTCAGCGCCAGCCTCGAGTAACTCCCGGGCGGCAGCCCGAGACCGATTTCAACCTTCTGAACTGTGCTTTTGTGCGGTTTCCTGGCGCCGCGCTCCAGGTAGCTCAGGCCCATCACGCTGACCCCGGTGGCCGCGGCCAGATCCGCCAGCGACCATTGCCGGGACTCCCGCAGCGCCCTGATCGCCGCACCCGCCGCCTCCCGGCTCATCTACCCGCTCCCGGCATTCCCGAATCGTACACAGCGTCCCGGCGGGCCTGTGGATATCTGTTTCTGTGTATGGATTCGTTGCCGATTGCGGCGATGAGATATACGATTCCATCATCGTTTTTGATCCGCCCGGAGGGAGCAGATCATGAATCAACAGCCCTGTACCGCCAATCCCGACCTCTGGTTCGGCTACCCCGACGACGACGCGGGCGACGGGCCGGCCAAGGCCCGGGCCTACGAGCTCGCCGCGCTGCAGGCCCGGACGCTGTGCCTGCGGCGCTGCCCGCTGGCCCAGCAGCGCCGCTGCGCCCGCTACGCACTCGAGCAGCAGGAGGCGTTCGGCGTGTGGGCGGGGGTGAAGCTGCCCGGCAACCAGTGGCGCCGCCGGCACGAACTCGCCCGCGCCCACGAGCAGCTGCGCCGCATCGCCACCGGCGAGGTCACCCCCCGCGAACTGCCGGAGAACCAGCCGCTGCTGCGGCGGCGCACCCTGCCGGCCGGCGGCGACATCGCCACGGTGTTGCATCTGCCGGCCCGGCAATCGGCCGCCTGAGCGGTCAGGCCAGCTCGGCGATCAACTCCAGGGTGCCCAGCTCCCGGATCGCCGCGCAGCCCCGCGCCAGCATCGCCAGCATCATGTCGTCGCCGCGCTCGGTGGAGGCCGCGAACGCCACCCCGAACGACGAGATCAAGGTGATCTGCGGGGTACCCAACCGGTAGTCGCGCCAACAGGTTTCGGCGCCGTAGTCGCTCACCCCGTAGGTCAGCAGCGCGGCGTGATAGCGCTGCACCAGGTCCCGTTCGGCCGCGGTGCGATCGGCCACCGTCAGCCCGGTGCCCAGGAAGTACGCCAGGTCGCGAGCGGGCAGCCCGACGGCGATGGTCTGCCAGTCCACCACGGTGATCCGGCTGCGCGCCGGATCGAACAACAGGTTGTCCAGCCGATAGTCGCCGTGCAGCAGCGCGAAGCGGTCCGGCTCCAGCTGCAGCCAGGTGCCGGTCGCGTCCGCGGTGGCCAGCAGCGTGGCCCGGTCCGCCGCGCTCATCCGGCCACCGAGGCGCTCGACCGTGGTGGCCGCCGCCAGCTGCGCGGCCATCCCCACCCCGGCGGCGAAGTCGGCGTCGGCCCGCGGCATCGTCACCCCCGGGAAGTCCAGCCAGGCCGGATCGCACCAGCGCGGCCCGTGCAGCCCGGCCAGCGCCGTCACCGCCAGCGCCGCCTCCTCTACCGTGCAGCCGCGGATCTGGTCGCCCTGTTCCGCCGGTGCCTGATCGTCCATCAACAGCACGAAATCGGCGCCGTCCCGGTCGATTTCGCACAGATAGGCGTGCGGCGTGGGAACCGCCAGGGTGTCTGCCGCGCCGGCGTAGAAGGCGTGCTCGGCCCGATACCCCAGCGCCACCCGGTCCCGCACCTCGTCCTGCTGGGACGGCAGCTTGACAACCAGGGTCGGCGGGCCGGCGGGTCCGGCGTAGCTGGGCCGGATCCGGTAGGTCGCCCCGGTCTGGCCGGTCCCCAGCGGGGCGACCTCGACGTCGGTCACCGTCATGCCGAGCGCCGCGGACAACCAGGCGGCGGTGATGTCGGCGGGCCCGGCGGGCAGCGGGTCGGTGGTCGTCATGCCCCGGATTCAAACACGAACGATTCACCCCCGGGCGATTCACGCACAGACAATGCACGCCCGGACGATTCGCGCACCGGCGTTTTACCGGCGGCGGTACCCTCGGGCAGATGAGCTGGCTGATCTCGGCTGCCGAGCTGGCCGCGCGCTGCGCCGGCGAATCCCGCCCGCGGATCCTGGATGTGCGCTGGACCCTCGCCACCCCGGACGGCCGCGCCGACTACCGGGCCGGGCACATTCCCGGGGCGGTGTACGTCGACCTGGACGCCGAGCTCAGCGACCATGCGGTCGGTGGCGCCGGACGCCACCCGCTGCCCGCGCCGGGCGCGCTGCAGGCCGCCGCCCGGCGCTGGGGTCTGCGCGATGGTGACCCGGTGGTGGTCTACGACGACTGGAATGCGCTGGCCGCGGCCCGGTGCTGGTGGCTGCTGCGATCCGCCGGGGTGCGCGACGTCCGGGTGCTCGACGGCGGCTGGTCGGCCTGGCTGCGGGCCGGCCTCCCGTCGGAGACCGGGGAGCAGGCGCCCGCCCCCGGCACCGTCACGCTCACCCCGGCCGATCCCGGCCGGACCGTCGACGCCGATGCCGCCGCGGCGGTGGCCGCCGATCCGGGCGGCCTGCTGCTCGACGCCCGGGCCGCGGCCCGCTATCGCGGCGACGAGGAGCCGCTGGATCCGCGGGCCGGGCACATCCCGGGCGCGGTGTCGGCGCCGACGACCGACAACCTCAATCCCGAAGGCACCTTCCGGGGCGCCGCCGAACTTCGGGAACGCTTCGCCGGGTTGGGCGTCGGCGCCGGTCCGACCGCGGTGTACTGCGGATCCGGGGTGACCGCCTGCCACCAGATCCTGGCGCTGGCCGTCGCCGGTCACGACGCCGCGCTGTTCCCCGGTTCCTGGTCGCAGTGGTCCGGCGAACCGGCCCGACCCGTCGCGACCGGCCCGCAACCCGGCTAGCCCGACGAACGGTCAGCCGCTACGGCGTGCCTGCCGCCACCCGGTAGCAGTTCGTGCCGCCGAAGCCGAACACGTAGGTGGTGTCGCACCGCACGAAGCTGCCGTCGGGCTGATCCGACGGATGGTCGCAGCGGCCGCCGCCGTGGCCCATGATGACGGTGTTCGGTCCGACGCATTCGGCGCTGGCCACCGGCGCGGACACGAACCACCCGGTGGTGGCCACACCAATTGCGGCCGCCGCAATCATTACTTTCCTCATCTGACGCCTCCCCCAGCGAAGCCCGCGGCACCCTGCCGCCGTTATGCAATTGTTGCACTATCGATGCGCGCGGCGCCAGGGATTGGGCGCCCGGTGTGATAAGGCCTAGACCGGCTCGGGGGCCCCGGCCGCCGCGCCCTTCCGGGTCCACCGGTACAGCCCGCCGACCAGCAGGGCGAACACCACCACGCCGATGACCTGCCCATACCCGCCGGTGTCCAGCGCGGCCACCGCCAGCGGGTTCTCGTTGCCGGTGCCCGCCACGATGCCGGCGAACAGTACGCCGTAGAGGCTCTCCCCCACGATCATCCCGGTGGCCAGCAGCACCCCGAGCCGCCGGCGTCGCTCGGCATCGGCGAACCGCTCCGACCATCGGTTGTAGGCCAGCCCGAGGAACGCGCCGATCGGGATGATCAGCGTCAGCGACATCGGCAGGTAGATGCCCATCCCGACCGCCAGCGGCGGCAGCCGGAACCGGCCGGTGCGGCCCAGCACCTCGTCGGCGCCGATGATGGCGACGCCGATCAGCGCACCCAGCCCGAGCAGGCCCCAGTCCAGCGATCCGCCGAACACGCCGTCGGCCAGCGAGGAGATCAGCGCGGCCTGCGGGGCGGCCAGCGCCTCGGGTCCGGCATCCGGGGTGCCCATGAACCCGAACGCGCTCTGCATCAGGTCCAGCACCGGCGGGATGACCGCCGAGCCGAACAGCACCCCGATCACCAGCGCCACCTGCTGCTTCCACGGCGTCGCGCCGACCAACTGGCCGGTCTTGAGGTCCTGCAGGTTGTCGTTGGAGATGGTGGCCACGCCAAAGGTGATCGCCGCCGCGAACAGTGTGTAGGCGACCAGCGCGGCGGACTGGTCGTCGTCGGCGGCGCCGAAGGTGAGCTTGATCAGCAAGGCGGCGATCAGCACGACGAGGATGCCCACCCCGGAGATCGGGCTGTTCGACGAGCCGATCAGCCCGGCCATGTAACCGCACACCGCGGCGATGACCAGCCCGATGGCGAAGACGAACACCAGGCTGACCGCGATGATCCCGACCGAGTGGCCGGCCAGCACGGTGCCGTGCACGAACGCGGCCAGCAGCGCGGCGATCGGCACCAGCATCACCAGCACCGTGGCGGTCACCATCGGGAACGGGATGTCACGCTCGACCACCTGGACGAACCCGCCGTCCCGACGGGTCCGGGCCGAGGCCAGCGCCTCGGTGATGCCGCGGACGACCGGGCCGACGATCTTGATCAGGGTCCACACCGCGGCCACCGCGATCGTGCCGGCCCCGATGAACCGGACCTGGTCGACGAACACCGTGTCGACGACGTCGGCCAGCGGCAGCCCCGAGCCCAGCTCCCCGATGGTCCGGATCGGCAGCAGGACCCCGAACGAGATGACCAGGCCGACCAGCATCGCCACCCCGACGCTGACCCCGACCAGGTGCCCGACGCCGATCAGCGCCAGCGACAGGCTGCCGCCGAACATGCTGGCCCCGGCCCCCACCCGGAAGTAGCCGGCGACCGACGCCGACCACAGCTTCACGTTGGCCAGCAGCAGGAACCCCGCGGCGGCCAGCGCCCCGACGGTGATCGCCCGGATGCCGGTACGGCTCTCCGCCGCGCCCTGGGTGCTGTCCCCGACCTTGAGCACCTCGGCGGCGGCCACCCCCTCCGGATACGGCAGATCCGATCCGGTGACCAGGGCCCGGCGCAGCGGGATCGAATACATCACCCCGAGGATGCCGCCGACCGCGCAGACTGCGGCGGTCGTCCAGTACGGGAAGCCCGTCCACCACCCGATCATCACCAGGCCGGGCAGCACGAAGATGATCGCCGAGAGGGTGCCGGCCGCCGAGGCGACGGTCTGCACAATGTTGTTCTCCACGATCGAGTGGTGGGCGAAGTTGCGCAGGATCGCCATCGAGATGACCGCCGCGGGAATGGCGGTGGCGAACGTCAGGCCGACCTTCAGCCCGAGGTAGACGTTGGCCGCGGTGAAGACCAGCGTGATCGCGCCGCCGAGCAGCACTCCGCGGACGGTGAGTTCCCGCACGGTGAGCGGAGCTGACGGGGTGGCGGTCATCCTGCGGTCCTCTCGCACATCTGGGAGCGGACCACCACAGCGCGGCCGCGCTAACAGTGTGCGCCAGGGACGATCCCGCCGTCCCGGCGTACCGTCAAAGGTGACCCGCGAAGGAGGCCGCCATGATTGAGTTGCTACCCGATATGCCCACCGGTGTCGCCGGCATCCGGGTGTCCGGCAAGCTGCACCGCGAGGATCTCGCGGCGGTCCCGGAACTGGAGAAGTCGTTCGGCGACAACGAGTTCCGCCTGGTGGAGGTGATCGCCGATGACTACGCGGGGTTTGGCCCCGGCGCGCTGCTGGAGGACATGAAGGTCGGCTTCGGCGCGCTGATCCGCCATCACGAGCAGTTCCGGCGGATCGCGATCGTCACCGATCTGACCTGGGCCACCCACGCCATCCACGCGATGGCCTGGCTGGTGCCCGGCGAGATGAAGACCTTCGCACTGGCCGAGTTGGACGCCGCCAAGACCTGGGCGGCCGGCTAGCGGGTGGTGTAGCCGCCGTTGACGAACAGCGTCTGCCCGTTGGTCCAGTGCCCGTCACCGGCGAGGAACACCACCAGCGGGGCGATGTCCTCGATCCGGGTCAGCCGGTTGCCCATCGCCTGGGACTTGTGGAACTCCACCCGCTCCGGGGTTTCCTGCGGATAGAAGAACGGGGTGTCCATCGGCCCGGGGGCGATGTTGTTGACGTTGATGCCACGGACCCCGAACTCCTTGGCCGCCGCCCGGGTGAAGTGCTCGACCGGGCTCTTGGAGCCCGCGTAGCTGGAGTAGCCGTCGGTGAACGCCGCCAGCAGCGAGGTGACGATGCTGGTGACCGAGCCGCCGTCGTTGAGCCGACGCCCGGCCTCCTGCAGGAAGAAGAACGCCGCCTTGGCGTTGACGTCGAACATCTGGTCATATTCGGTCTCGGTGATGTCCACGATCGGTTTGCGCAGCACCTTCCCGACGGCGTTCACCGCGATGTCCACCGAGCCGAAGGCGTCGACGGCCGCGTCGAACAGCGCGGTGATGTTGGCCGGGACGCTGAGATCGCCCTGCACCTTCACCGCATCGGCGCCGGCCGCCCGCACCGCCGCCACCGTCGCCTCGGCCTCGGCCGCGCTGGCCGCGCTGTTGTAGTGCACGGCCACATTCACCCCGCGGCCGGCCAGCTCGGTGCTGATCAGTGCGCCGAGGTTCTTTCCGCCTGCGGCGACGACCGCCGTCTTGCCCTTGAGTTCGCTCACCGGCCCGACGCTAATCGCGCTCTACACAAGAGGGAAACAGTTTTTTTCGCGGTATTCACAACTTATGGTTGTGGATGTGGTCGCCGACCTTCGCCGCATCCGACAGTTCGCCGCCGTCGCCGACGCCGGCAGCCTCACCGCCGCCGCCGCCGAGTTGCACCTGAGCCAGCAGGCGTTGAGCGCCTCGGTGCGCCGGCTGGAGGCCGAGCTCGGGGTCGCGCTGCTGTCCCGGGCCGGCCGGCGGATCAGCCTGACCCCGGCCGGGCACGCCCTGCTGACCGAATCCCGGCCGCTGCTGGCCGCCGCCGACACCGTCGGCCAGCGGGTCCGGGCCGCCGGCAGCCGCGCCCGGGAATGGGTGGTCGGGCACAGTCCGGCGCTCGACGGCACCGAGGTCTACGCCCTGCTCGAGCCGGCCATCGCCGCCTTCCCGACGATGTCGTTCACGCTGCGTCAGTGCTACCCGGACCGGCTGGCCGCCGGGGTGCTCGACGGGACGCTGAACCTCGGCCTGCGCCGCGGGGTCGCCACCGGGGGTGACCTGGCCTCGGCGCTGCTCGGCTATCACCGGGTCCGCGCCGCGGTGCCGGCCGGCCACCGGCTGGCGGCGGCGGCCGCGATCACGCTGCCCGACCTGGCCGGGGAGCCGTTGGCGCTGTGGGCGCCGCCGGGGGCGTCCTATTTCAGCGACTTCCTGATGGCGGCCTGCCGGCGCTGCGGTTTCGAGCCCGATTTCGTGGTGAGCCGGGTGCAGGGCGCGGCGATGGTGACCGCCCCGCTGACCACCGGCGCCGTCGCGCTGGTCACCGCCGAGCCCGGTCCCGCCGTCGGCGGCCGGGTCGTCGTCGTCGAACTCGAGCCCCCGCTGCTGCTGCCGGTGCAGGCGCTCTGGCAGCAGCACACCGCCTGCGAGGTCCGCGCCGCCCTGCTCGACCACACTCCGGTATGACAAGGCTTGCTTTGCTGGCGCAGCTGCGGGGCCGTCTCTAGGGTCAGACCGTGACCACCGTCCCGCATCCGGCCGAACCGCACACCGGTTCGGTGGCGGCCCGGCTGAACTGGCTGCGCGCCGGGGTGCTGGGCGCCAACGACGGCATTGTCTCGACCGCCGGCATCGTCGTCGGTGTCGCCGCCGCGTCCGCCGAGCGCGCCCCGATCCTGACCGCCGGTGTCGCCGGGCTGCTGGCCGGCGCGGTGTCGATGGCGCTCGGCGAGTACGTCTCGGTGAGCACCCAGCGCGACACCGAAAGCGCGTTGCTGCACAAGGAGCGCCTCGAGCTGCGCGACGATCCGCACGCCGAGCTCGACGAGCTGACCGGCCTGCTGCAGGCCAAGGGCATGTCCGCGGAGACCGCGCGCCGGGCGGCCGAGGAGCTGACCGCCCACGACGCCATCACCGCGCACGCCGAGGCCGAACTCGGCATCGACCCGACCGAGCTGACCAACCCCTGGCAGGCGGCGTTCTCCTCCGCGCTGGCGTTCACCATCGGCGCGCTGCTGCCGCTGCTGGCGATCCTGTGGCCCCCCGCGGAACTGCGGATCCCGATCACCGCGGGCGCGGTGCTGGCCGCGCTGGCCGTCACCGGGGTGGTCTCGGCCCGCCTCGGCGGTGCCCCGGCGCGGCCGGCGGTGCTGCGCAACGTGATCGGCGGAACCCTGGCCCTGCTGGTCACCTACTCGATCGGGCATCTGGTCGGGGTGGCGCTCGACTGACTCATGCCGCGCCGCCAGAGCTGGTTCACCGCCGACCCGCACATCGGCCATCTCAAGGTCGCCGAGCTGCGCGGGTTCACCGATGTCGAGGACCACGACGCCGAACTCGCGCGGCGCTGGGACGCGGCGGTGACCGATGTCGACCTGGTCTGGGTGCTCGGTGACCTGTCCGCGGGCGGCAAGGGCGCGCAGTTGCGGGCCCTGCGCTGGCTGGCCGAGCGGCCCGGCACCAAGCGGCTGATCGCCGGCAATCACGACGGCGTGCACCCCATGCACCGCGACGCCACCGCGCTGTTGCCGGACTACCTGAAGGTGTTCGAATCCGTCGGGCTGGCCGCCCGCCGCCGGATCGGCGGCGTCGAGGTGCTGTTGTCGCACTTCCCGTATCAGGACTCCACCGACCCGGCCGACACGCACAACCGCTACGAGCAGTGGCGGCTGCCGAACCTCGGGGTGTGGCTGCTGCACGGCCACACCCACAGCGGCCAGCGGGTCCGCGGACACGCCATCCACGTCGGCGTCGACGCCTGGGAGCTGGGCCCGGTGCCGCTGAGCGCGGTCGCCGAACTGCTGCCCACACCCGGGTAGCCGGCGATCAGGCCGGTGCCGCCCCTGGGTCGACGAAGGCGCACCAGGTGTCGTACGACGTTCGGGCTTCCGGCCGACCGGTCTCCAGGCTGTACTGAAGCAGATAGAACGGGGTGAGATACGCAACGTCGTCGGCGCTCTGCACCGAGTAGCAGGCCAACCGCGAGTCTCCTTCGTCGACCAGCCGACTCAGCACCAGGTTGTCGTAGTCCATATAGATCCACAACGACGGCGCGCCCCGGACCAGCATCTCGCCCAGGTACCAGGACGCACCGGCCGCCAGATCGGCATTGGCCGGCTCGTTGAATTCCTCGGCCGTCGGGGTCTGCGCCCGCACCACCTGCAGCAGCTCGTCGACCGAGTCCGGGCTGAAATCCCAGTTACCCGGGTAGCGGGCCGACCAGGCCGCGAAGTCGGCCCGCCGCTCGGCCAGCCAACTGTCCAGCAGCGGCGAGGGCTTCGGGCGGTCGTAGATGTCGATGCCGACCACCCCGGTCGTCGGCGCGCTGCCCACCACCGCCAGCCAATCTCGGTAGGCCCGCACCAGCGCGCCCTCGCCGCCGGACCGCTCGGCGACGACGCGCAGCAGCGTGTGCAGCGGCGAAATCGGCGCCAAGCCCAGGTTCTCCGGCGGCACCGCGACGGGCAGCCCGGGGGCCTCCACACTGCCGTCCCAGCCCCAGCGCTGCGCTGCGACTGCCCCGGCCAGTTGCGCCTCGGGCAGCTCCGGCCGGCCACGCAGCGCGAAACCCGCCTCGTCGTCCCAGCCCCAGTTGCCGCCGGCCAGGTGCACCAGGGTCAACCCGATGTAGGCCAGCAGGCCGCGGACCAGAGCCCGATCGGATTCGGCCAGGACGTCCTGCGGGGTGTCGAACAACCCCAGCACCAAACCCTCCAGGGCCCGCAGCGACTCGACGGAATAGTCCAGCTCCACGTCGTGGGGTTCCAACACCGCGGCCAGGCCCGCCAGTGCCGGGGAGAGCCCGTCCTCCCAGGCGGCGGCCAACGATTGCGCAGTCATACCGGCAAGCCTAGGGCGCGGCGCGGCCGGTCGGCGTCACCAACTTGTCGAACCCGGAAATCGCCGAAAAAATTGGTGCGCGGAAGGTCGTCATCCCAAATTTAGCCTGAGGAGGTGAACCTTCAGCGCTCGACCCGGGCCGTCCGCTCGCTGCGATTGCCCCGCCTCCTCGCGACGTTGCTGTTGGCAGTTTCACTTCTGCTGCAGAGCTTTTCGATCGCCGCAGCGGAAGGGAACGCGGCCTACGGCGGATACGGCGACTGTTCGCCGGGCTTCGAGCTGCCCGGCTACGACGCGACGGAGTCGACCACCGAAGAGCCCATCCCGTACGAGTACGACGCGCTCGACCCCAGCCTGGCCGAGCTCCCGGAACCGACGGCGAAAGAGCTCGGCGCCCTCAACGAACGGGCGGGCATCAAGGGCGGGAAGAACTCCAATGTGAACACCCCGGAGGGCGTGAAGGCCCGCTGGAAGCGCTATCTGCGCCAGAAGCAGGCGAAGCGCGACAAGGGCGAAAACGTCAGCCAGCTGGACTGGCAGGAGTGGCTGGACAGCTACATTCAGCTGCAGACGAACCGCCGAGTGGGCCCGGCCTTCGAGACGTTCCTCAAGGATGGGCTGTGGAAGCTCGACGACACGTGGATCGCGAACAAGAAACTCAGCAAGAGCATTCCCGGGGTTTCCACCCTGCCCGGACCGAACTCGGTCCTGGACCTCACCAACATCTCGAATGCGGTGCCCAAGCAACTGTGGACGCTGGTCGAGGCCAAATCCGGGGCCAGCCTCGGCGACCACGCCCGCAAGCAGTTCTTCGACCACATGAAGCGCGCCGGCGAGCTCGGCGCCAAGGTGGTGCTGATGTTCGGCGAGAAACCGACCGACGCGACACTGAAATGGCTCGCCGACGCCGTTGACGAGCTCCGGAAAACCGAGGGTGTGAAGATGCCGCCCGGCTTCTGCGCGAAGTACATCCCATCGAAGGCCTATGGCCGGGGACAGATTCCGGCCGACCCGACCAGCCCCTCCCCCATCCCGGTCCTCGACGAATCCGCCGCGACACCTGAAATGCAGCGGGAGCTGGCGGAAATGGCGGCGCAGTACGACCAGGACGAGGCTGAGGCCGAGGAACAGAGCCCGGCGTCCGAGCCGACTCAGCCTGCCGAGACACCGCCCACCGAGCAGGCGCCGGCCACCGCACAGGTACCGGTCACCAGCAAGGCGCCGATACCGGCGCGTCCGACCGCACCCGTAAACGCCCCGGCTCCGATTGCCGCCCCGGAAACCAACGCTCCGGCTGAATCCCTACCGGACCCCGCTGGCGCCCCACCGCCAGTGATCTACCAACCCGCACCCGCCAACGCCCCACCACCGGTGATCTACCAACCCGCACCCGCCAACGCCCCACCACCGGTGATCTACCAACCCGCACCCGCCAACGCCCCACCACCCCCGGTCTACCAACCGGCGCCGGCGTCAGGCCCCGTCGCCCCATCCAGCCCGGTCTCGGGCCCGGCCACCACTGCCACCGGTGACCTTGGCGGCATCGACTTCTCCACCCTGGAGATGCGCTATGTGTCCGATTCAGCCGGTGGCAAACCCCTGACGCAGTACGCATTCCGCGCGGACGCGCTGGCCCAGCCGGTCGCTTCCTACGGCGGTCGGCGCAACGCAGACATGGCAATGGACGCCTTCTTCGTGTGGATGGCCGTCTCGCCGGAGAAGTTCTGGGTGAATCTCAAGGAGTCCGAACCCGACCGCATCGTCGACTCGGTGTTCGGCAAGACCGAAGCCGGTCGCGTGCTGCTCGTGGCCGACCTGGAGATGAAGAAGGAGTCGGCGCGGCTGCAGAAGAACGACACCGAGCTCGGCAAGCACTTCGTCGACGCCCTCGGCGGCCGCAAGTGCTACCTCGGCCGCCGGCTGTGGATCGAACCCGCACCCGCGGTGGTGCACGAGGATGGCGATCAGCTCTACGTCATCGACACGCCACTGACCGTCAACATCGGGCACGACGACAGCGATGTCACCCCCGGCACCGACATGTGCGACGGTCAGGATCCTGCGGTCACCACGAGCAACGGCAAGTTGTACGAAAGCATGATCCTGCCCGCGCTGATCGACCGGATCAACAACGCGCCGAACTTCGCCGACCTGCGCCGGGTGTATGCCAGCCGGGTGGCTGCCGAGTGGTACCGCAAGCGCAACGCCGTCAAGCCGTCGCAGTACTCAAAGATCATCAACAGCAACAACGTCGACAAGTGGATCGATCCGTGGGACCCGATGACGGTGTTCAACAGCTTCGTCCACTCGCTGCACAACGGCGAGGCGAGTTTCAGCTGGACCGACGGCTCGGGTACCACCTGGACGAGTACCTGGGGCGGCGTCGACTTCAGCAAGGTGAGCACCACCGAGATCGGTGAGGCGGAGTTCCAGCAGAAGTACGCCGCGATGGCCACCGGCGGTCGGCCCTCCATCAACGGTCCGGTCTCCACCGACGGCGGCAAGCACGTCTGGCTCGGCAGCGTGGTGAGCCCGGTGCCCCTGGACCAGGTGTGGTCCCCTCGGTCAATGCCGTGGACGCCGTATGTGATCGCCGCACCCGCGCCGTCACGCCCGGTGTTCTATGCCGCGACGATGCTGCCAATGGCGATCTGGGTGGTGGCCGGCATCGTCCTGGTAACCCGACGCCGCCGACGTGGGATGGGAGCCTGACATGCCGAATCCCTGGGAGAACGCCGGAGGCGCTGGCAACAACCGGAACTCGGGGCGGGGCAACCCGCAGCGGCCAAGCCGCCCCGAAGGCTACGCCGAGCCGGCCGGCGGCCGGCGGCCCTGGGAGACGTCCGCCCCGGCGGGCCCCGGACCGGGCGGTGGGCAATCCTTCGGGGACGACCCGTTCGGCGGTGGCGGTGCTCAGCCAGACCCGTTCGGCAGCAGCGCATTCGGGGATGGCGCATTCGGCGGTTTCCCCGGTGGCGGCGGCGCGGCGTTCGACGCTCCGGCGCCCGCGCCCCTGCCGGGCCCGCCGCTCCAGCAGCCGCTGTCGCACGCGCCGACCCCAGCTGCGACCCCGGAGGCGCCGTCCCGTCGGCGGCTGCGCCGGCCCCAGCTTTCCCTGCCCCGCACGGACCTTCCCGCCGGCCGACCCGCGGTCGCCGGCTACGCCTTCTCCGGGGCCGGAGCACTGCTGGTGACGGTCGCCGCCGCGACCGCCCTGGCGATCCCGGAACTGAAGATGTTCGCCCAAGCCAGCGGGACGCTACTGGTCGCGGTTGCCGCCGGCCTCGCTGCGGTGGGTGCCGCGGTGCTGCTGCAGAGCGTCCGGTGCGGCCGGAGGATGCGCGGCGGTCGGATGCCCACCCTTATCGGCTGCGCCCTGCTGGCCGCGGCTGCGGGCTGGGTGTGGATCGCCGGCCCCGGCAGCGAGCTGGCCTGGCTGTCGCTGCTGCTTCGGGTTGCCGCCACCGGCACCGCGCTCTGCGTCGTCGTCACGGTGCTGATGCTGCTGCTGCCGGCGGGGGCACCCGACGAGGCACCGGCACCACCCCCGGCGCCGGTGCCGGCTGCCGCCGGACCACCGCCAGCACCGGCCGCCCCGGCCGCGTGGCCAGCCCCCGCCGCAGCACCGGCCGGACACCCCGGCCCAGGTGCTGGCCCCGGCCTCAACCCGATGGACTTCGATCCGTTCGGACCGTCCTGAGACGACGCGCCGTCCGCACCCTTGTCACCCCAGCCTGTCGCACACCGGACCGGCCGGGTGCCCGGTCCCAAGGCGGTGCCCCGGCGCCCTGCCGCCGCTGGCAGTCTGTAGCAAGATGGCCACAACCCGGTGGTCCCCCGGCGCCCGACCGCGCCGGACTGGCGGCGGTCTTCCGGCGTCGCCAATCACCGACACCACCTGAGCGACCTGGCAAGGAGCATCATGACCGACATCGACCCGAGCGCCCCGGTACTGGTCACCGGCGGCAGCGGCTACGTCGCCGGCTGGATCGTCCGCTACCTGCTCGAAGACGGCCGCACGGTGCGCGCCACGGTGCGCAACCCGGACAAGCCGACCGGCCTGGAGCACCTGCACGCGCTCGCCGACGCACACCCCGGCCGGCTCACCCTGCACCGGGCGGATCTGCTCGACGACGGCAGTTTCGACGAGGCGATGGCCGGCTGCGAACTGGTCATGCACACCGCGTCGCCGTTCCTGATGGGCCGCCTCGACAACCCGCAGGAGCAGCTGATCCGGCCCGCGCTGGAGGGCACCCGCAACGTGCTCAACAGCGTGAACCGCACCGAGTCGGTTAAACGCGTCGTGCTGACCAGCAGCGTGGTCGCCATCTGCGGCGACAACGTCGACATGCGCGGCAAGGACCGCTTCACCGATGCGGACTGGAACACCACCAGCACCCCGAACCACCAGGAATACAACTACTCCAAGACCGTCGCGGAGAAGGCCGCCTGGGCGATGTGCGAGGCCCAGGACCGCTGGGACCTGGTGACCGTGCACCCCGGCCTGGTGCTCGGGCCGTCGCTGACCACCAGCAGTGTCTCCGGCAGCATGACGACGATGGCGCATTTCATCGACGGATCGATGGCGCTCGGGGCGCCCGCCCTGCAGGTCGGTGTGGTCGACGTGCGCGACGTGGCCCGCATCCACATCGCCGCGGGCTACACCCCGTCGGCGCGCGGCCGCTACATCGCCAACGCCGAGACCATCAGCCTGCTCGACATGGGCAACGCGCTGCGCCGCAAGTTCGGCAACCGCTGGACGTTCCCGCGCATTGAACTGCCGAAGTTCCTGATCAAACTGTCCGCCCCGGCGGCCGGGCTGACCCGTCCGTACGTGGAGCGCAACGTCGGCTGGCCGGTGCGGTACGACAACTCGCGCACCCGCGACGAACTGGGCATCGAGTTCATGCCTGCCGAGCAGAGCGTCGTCGACCACTTCCAGCAGATGATCGACGACGGCATCGCAAAACGCTAGGCCGCTTGAACACCTAGGTCCGGGGCGGGCTGACCTCTCGGAGGTCCAGTCGTCGGATGCCCGCGAAATCACGTGGGTTACAGCTGTAGAGCGGTATCGCATTCGCGATCGCACTGGCCGCGATCAACGCGTCGTAGGCGCGCGCCGCCGGTTTGCGACCCGCGCTGCGCAGCGCCGCGGCCACCGCGCCGAACGCCCGGGCGCAATCCCCGTCGAAGGGCAGTACCTCGAAGTCCGCCTCCGCCTGCTGCAGGTGCTGCTGGCGGGCGGAGCGCTCGGCGTCGTCCCGGGCCAGATGGGGACCCACCGAGAGCTCGGCCAGGGTCACCGCACTGATCACCGACTCCTCGGGCAACTCGGCCGCGTCGGACAGCTGCCCGAGCAGGAGCACCGTGGAGGTGTCCAACATTCCGCGTCGTGCCGGTTGGCTCACAGCGACGGATCGATCAGCTCATCGATGTCACGTCGCAGCGCGACGGGATCGACCGCCGGAAGGTTCGCCCGCCGACGGATCAACTCGCCGGCGCTCACCCTGGGACGCGGCAGCGGTCGCAGCTCGGCAACCGGGGTCCCGTCGCGCGTGACCACAAAGCGTTCGCCACGCTCGACCCGACGCAGCACTTCACCGCCGTTGTTGCGGAGATCTCGCACCGTCACCGCCTCCATAAATTCACGGTATCACCGGTGAGACACCCCTAGCAGGGCACCAGGCGGCCGTCCTCGGTCTCCAGTACCACCGTCAGCACCCAGATCGGTTGACCCAGAACCTGCGGAACGTACTCCTCCCAGCGACCGTTGACCTGCCTGACCTGCTTGGGGATAGCGGCCAGCTCGACGATCAGCGGAGCGAACACGGCATCGACATCCAGATCGTTCACCGGGACCGCACCCTCGATCAGCTGCCCGGACGGGCCCACCAGGGTGAACCGCTCGGGCACGAAGCGACGCTCCACCGAGTAGAAGTCCGCGCCGGCGAGATGCTTGAGCACCGCCGCCTTCTCCCGGTCACTTCCGCCCATGACGTAGCGCTTCGCGGCGATCTCCATGACCAGACCGGTGTCCGGGTCGCAGAACGCCCAGAGGTTGAAGCACACCTGCGGCGTCGCATCGGCGACCAGGTCCCGTTCGTTTTCCGCCATTTCAGATCCCCTCCCCGTGGTTTGCACACCACCGTAGGGGCCGCCTCCGACATTGATGATGTTCAACCGCTTCTGGCGCCCTCCCCGCCTGCGGCGTGGCGGCGCTCAGGCCGGATCGGTTCACCGCCGCTGTCGGACCGACCTGTTAGCTTCGGCCGCCGGAGGCCGTGGAGGACGGCTCGGACCGAGGGGGAAACAGCATGCGATTTGTGACGTGGAACATTCAGCGCGGGGGCGGATCTCGTCTCCCGTCGATCATCGCCGAGCTGAAAGAGCTCGGCGCGGACGTCATCACCCTGACCGAGGTGACGGCCAAGAATCTTGCGGAAATCCGTCGCCGGTTGGTCGACCACGGTTACCCCTACCTGGAGACCACCTGCGATCAAGCCGGAGTCAACAGCGTCCTGGTCGCCTCGAAATGGCCGCTGACCCGGGAGTCGGCGGGACCCGAATACGACAAAGAGCGCTGGCTGTCGGTGTCGTTGGGAGAGAAAAACCTGCGGGTGCTGAGCGTCCACATTCCCGGATCCGACGACAGCAAGTCCGGCAAGGACGGCACCGTCGTCGCGGGCAAGCGCCGCAAGGAACTGTTCTGGCAGGACGTCATCGCCTACGCGCACCGGCACCACGACGAGCAGGTGGTGATCCTCGGCGACTTCAACACCGGCTTGCCCGCGGATGCCGAGGGCACCCCGTTTGTGCACTCCGACTACATCCGGGTGCTGCAGCAGCAGGAGAATTACGTCGACACGTGGCGCAGCCTGCATCCCGACGCCCGCGAATTCACTTGGTACTCAAGGCGAACCAACAAGGAGCTCCGCGTTTCCGAGGACCACAACGGATTCCGGCTCGACTATGTCTTCGTGTCGGCCCCACTGCGGGACGCGATCACCTCGGCCAAACACATCCACGAGGTCCGGCGGGCCAAGATTTCCGACCACTCCATCGTCGTCGCTGACCTGGCCCTGGACCCGTCTGGCGGATAACCGTCGTCCCCGTTGGGCCCCGTGTCCCGTCGCGGTACGCCCGAACCCGTCGCTGCCGGATCGCCGGTCAACCGGCGGTCGGGCGTATCCCGAAGGTCAACGCGAGGTCCCACGGCGGGATCGCCCAGGTGGCACAGGCGTCGAGCATGATGACCGGCGCCGCGTCGAGGGAGGCGGGGTTCGCCGGTGCCCGCACGGTGCTGCCGTCGGCCCCGGCGACGATGTGCTGCTCCCAGATCTTCGACCCGTGCGGCGGCGGCGCCGTCTCGATGAGAACGACGGGGTCCCCGCCCTGCCCGGTCACCACAAACAGACAGTAGGGCTGCGGCGCTGCGTCCCATCCGCCCGCCTCGACCAGGAGGAATCCGTTTTCGGTCCGGGCGGTGAACGCGACCGCCTGCGCCAGCACGCCGCGCGCATCGTCGTACACCGACGTCGAGGGTTCCCTCGCCGGTTCCAGCCCCAGCACCGTCGCGTCGAACTGGACGGTGCCGTCCTCGGTGGATACCGGGTGCCTGCCGCGAATCAGCAGCGTCCCGGAGTCCTCGTCAAGCAACCCAATCTCGCGGTAGCGATTCT
The DNA here is from genome assembly GCF_010726955.1 of Mycolicibacterium fallax. NCBI lineage: Bacteria > Bacillati > Actinomycetota > Actinomycetes > Mycobacteriales > Mycobacteriaceae > Mycobacterium > Mycolicibacterium fallax. Next base: position 2,878,767 of record NZ_AP022603.1, on the reverse strand, counting down.
GTTCCTGCTCGGTGCGGGCAATCACGCCGGTCCCTTGACGCAACCTCAGCTGCGCCGCATCGGCCAGCGACCAGAGCTTCGATTCACCCGAACCGCGCCAGGTGCGGACCAGGCCACCGGCGCACAGGCCGATCTGAACCGCCTCGGCCGTGGCGCCGGGCTCTGGCAGAAACGTGTCTGACATTTCGGGCTCCTCGGTCGCGGCCACAGACTATGTATATGCCTCCGCACCGACCAGGCCGCCGCGACCAGCGGGGTCAAACCGCGGCGATGCACTCCCCCGGTACCCCGACGCCTGCAAAACACAATGGTCACGAACCCAAATTGAGTTCGTGACCATTGGCGTCGCAGTTCGTAGAACCGCTCACTGTGGGCGAAGGGGGACTTGAACCCCCACGTCCCGAAGGACACTGGCACCTGAAGCCAGCGCGTCTGCCATTCCGCCACTCGCCCTGAGCAACCCGGGCAGCCTATCAGGGGCTTCGCCCGTCGTCCAAACCGCCCGCTCAGCGCCCCATCTCGGCCAACGCCAAGCCGCTGACCTGCACTGATCGGATTCTCACAATTTCCGTGGTGCCGGAGGAGGCGATGCTCCCCTTACCATTGTCCTGAAACAACACAGTGGTGCGACACGCTGCGGTGGGCCGTCCCGGCCTGCCGGGCCGCGCTCCTAGACCGAGACGGGCGGTGACGATGGGACTGGTGCAGCGATTCGATCGCCGTCTCGAGTCGACCGTCGGCGACGCCTTTGCCAGGGTGTTCGGCGGGTCGGTGATCCCCGAGGAAATCCAATCGGCATTGCGCCGGGAGGCCACCGACGGGGTCCGCGCCCTGCAGGGCGGACAGTTGTTGGCGCCCAACGATTACGTCATTACCCTCAGTGCGGCCGACCATCACAAGGCGCTCGCCGATCCCGATCTCACTTCGGATACTTTTGCTAGGCATCTGGAGGGATATCTGGGTGAGCAGGGATGGCAAACGTATGGTGATGTGGTCGTCAGATTTGCACGGTCCCCTCACCTGCACACCGGACAGGTACGGGCGCGCGGGATCGTCAACCCTGACGCCACCCGAGCCGGCACCCGTGGCGCAGCGGATCCCCACTCAGCACGATCAGAACAGACGTTGACCGCAGAACCAGGAGTACCACCGATGACCGACAACCCGAGCCGCGGTAACCAGGGGCAGGGCGGCGACTACTACGACTACAGCCGTTCCCCCGAGGAGCAGCGTGGCCACGATCCGCAAGCTCCCTACGGCGAGCAGGGCCAGCAGCCCGGTCCCGGCGGCGGCTACGACCAGGGCTACGGCCAGCCCCCCAGCGGCGGTTACGGCCAGCAGCCGCCCAGCGGTGGTTACGGGCAGCCGCAGGGCAACTACGGCCCGCCGCCCGGTGGCGGCTACGGCCAGCAGGGCGGCCAGGGCGGCTACGGCCAGCCCGGCCCGCAGGGTGGCTACGGCCAGCCCGACCAGGGCCAGCCGGGCGGCTACGGCCAGCACAGCGGTGGGTACCCGGCCCAGCAGCCCGACTACGGCAACCAGGGTGGCCAGCAGGGTGGTTACGGCCAGCCCGACTACGGCCAGCAGGGCGGCCAGGGCGGTTACGGCCAGCAGGACTACGGCCAGCCCCAGGGTGGTCAGCAGGGCGGCTACGGCCAGCCCCAGCAGCCGGACTACGGCTACGGCCAGCAGGACGCCGGCCAGGGCGGTTACGGCCAGCAGGACTACGGCCAGCCGCAGGGTGGTCAGCAGGGCGGTTACGGCCAGCAGGATTACGGCCAGCCCCAGGGCGGCGGCTACGGCCAGCCCCCGCAGGACCAGGGTGGCTACGGCCAGCAGGATTACGGTCAGCCGCAGGGCGGCCAGCCCCAGGGCGGTTACGGCCAGCAGGACTACGGCCAGCCCCAAGGCGGCGGCTACGGCCAGCCCCAGCAGCCGGACTACGGCTACGGCCAGCAGGACGCCGGCCAGGGCGGTTACGGCCAGCAGGACTACGGGCAGCCGCAGCACGATCAGGGCGGCTACGGCCAGCAGGACTACGGCCAGCCCCAGCAGGACCAGGGTGGCTACGGCCAGTCCAGCGGCGGCTACGGCGACTACCAGGGCGGTTATGACCAGGGTGGCTACGCCGGCGCTTCGGCTGGCGCCGCGACGGTGACGCTGCAGCTCGACGACGGCTCGGGCCGCACCTACCAGCTGCGCGAGGGCGCCAACGTGATCGGCCGCGGCCAGGACGCCCAGTTCCGGCTGCCCGACACCGGCGTCTCGCGTCGGCACGTGGAGATCCGCTGGGACGGCCACGTCGCGCTGCTCGCCGACCTCAACTCCACCAACGGCACCACCGTCAACAATGCGCCGGTGCAGGAGTGGCAGCTGGCCGACGGCGACGTGATCCGGCTGGGCCACTCCGAGATCGTCGTCCGCGTGCACTGATCGTTCCGGCGGGCTTGCCCGCGGCCGCGGTCGCCACCCAAGTATCGTGAGTTTTCCGCGGCCGGAGCATTCGGGAGCGATCAGGACGGAAGGACGGCAGATGCAGGGAATCGTGCTGCAGCTGTCGCGTGCCGGTTTCCTGTTGCTGTTGTGGGTCTTCATCTGGTCGGTGCTGCGCGTGCTGCGGACCGATCTCTACGCGCCGAGCGGTTCGGTGATGGCGCGTCGCGGCCTGGCGCTGCGCGGTGCGCTGTTGCCGACCCGGCAGCGTCGCAACGTGGCGCGCTACCTGGTGGTGACCGACGGCGCGCTGGCCGGCACCCGAATCAAGCTCGGCATCCAACCTGTGCTCATCGGTCGCGCCGACGACTCCAATCTCGTACTCACCGACGACTACGCGTCGACACGGCACGCGCGGCTCTCACAACGCGGATCGGAGTGGTACGTGGAGGACTTAGGATCGACCAACGGTACTTACCTTGACAGGGCGAAGGTGACGACGGCGGTACGAGTTCCCCTAGGCACACCGGTGCGAATCGGCAAGACAGCGATCGAGCTGCGCCCGTGACACTGGTCTTGCGATACGCCGCGCGCTCCGACCGCGGCCTGGTCCGATCCAACAACGAGGATTCGGTGTACGCCGGTGCCCGGCTGCTTGCGCTCGCCGACGGCATGGGCGGCCACGCCGCCGGCGAGGTGGCCTCCCAGCTGGTCATCGCCGGCATCGCCCACCTCGACGACGACGAGCCCGGTGGCGACCTGCTGTCCAAGCTCGACGACGCCGTCCACCAGGGCAACGCGGCGATCGCCGAGCACGTGGAGGCCGAACCCGAGCTCGACGGCATGGGCACCACGCTGACGGCGATCCTGTTCGCCGGCAACCGGCTGGGTCTGGTGCACATCGGTGACTCCCGCGGCTACCTGCTGCGCGACGGTGAACTGACCCAGATCACCAAGGACGACACCTTCGTGCAGACCCTCGTCGACGAGGGTCGGATCACCGCCGAGGAGGCGCACAGCCATCCCCAGCGTTCGCTGATCATGCGGGCGCTGACCGGCCACGAGGTCGAGCCCACCCTGATCATGCGGGAGGCCCGGGTCGGCGACCGCTACCTGCTGTGCTCGGACGGCCTGTCCGATCCGGTCAGCCAGGAGACCATCCACGAGGCCCTACAGCTCCCCGACGTCACCGCCGCGGCCGACCGGCTGATCGAGCTGGCGCTGCGCGGCGGTGGCCCCGACAACGTCACCGTGGTGGTCGCCGACGTCGTCGACGACGACTTCGCCGGCCAGACCCAACCGATCCTCGCCGGGGCCGTTTCCGGCATCGACGAGGCGTCGGCGCCACCGAACACCGCCGCCGGGCGGGCGTCGGCGATCAACCAACGCCAGCCACCGGCCCCGCGCCCCGAACCCCAACCCGAGCCGTCCCCGCCGCGCAAGCCACGGGGACGGCGTCGGCTTACCATCGCCGCGATCCTGATCGTGCTGCTGGTTCTCGCCGCCATCGCCACCACCGGCATCATCCGCAGCAACTACTACGTGGCGTCCCACCAGGACACCGTGTCGATCATGCGCGGTGTGCCCGGGTCGATCCTCGGTATCTCGCTGCAGTCCCCGCACTTCCAGGGCTGCCTCAACGAGCGCGGGGAGCTGTCCCAGATCAGCTACGGCGACGACGCCCCGGGCTGCCGGCTGATGCGCATGCAGGACCTGCGCCCGTCCGAACGCAACCAGGTCAGCCAGGGTCTGCCCACCGGAACCCTCGACGACGCGATCCGTCAGCTGCACCAGCTGGCCGACACCTCGCTGCTGCCGCTGTGCCCGGTGCCCGCCCCCCGAAAGCAAGCACCGAAGCCGCCCGCGCCGGGCCCGGCCACCAGCGCCACCGCCCCTACCCCGTCGGCCAGCCCGACGGATTCGGCCACCCCGACCACGTCGGCGCCGCCCGCCCCGGCGACCACGACCGCTCCCCCAGCGCCCGGCAACCGTCCGGACACCGCGGCCGACGACACCGAACTCCCCGAGGCGCCATCGGCGACCCCGGTGCCGCACGGACCCAAGGTGACGACGCCGGCTCCGGCTCCGACCACCGCGGCACCGGTACCGGGCACCGACTGCCGGGAAGCGGCGTGACGACGACCGAACCGCAGCAGCCGGTGGCCGTGGTCGAGCCACAGCCGAACCGGCGCAACACCGAGTTCGCGCTGTTGTGCTTCGCCGCCCTGCTCACCGCGTTGGCCCTGCTGATCGTCGAGCTCAACCAGGACCAGGGCCTGTCCCCCGACCTGATCAGCTACCCGCTGGCGTTCCTGGTGCTGTTCGCCGCGGCGCACGTCGCGATCCGCCGCTTCGCCCCCTACGCCGACCCGATCCTGCTGTCCGTCGTGGCCGTCCTCAACGGGCTGGGCCTGGTGATGATTCACCGGCTCGACCTGGCCAACCGCTCCGCCGAAATCAGCGGGCCCGGCGCCGGCCAGCAGATGCTCTGGACGTTGGTCGGGGTGGCCGGCTTCATCGCCGTGCTGATCCTGCTGCCCGACCACCGCCAGCTGGCCCGCTACGGCTACGTCTGCGGCCTGGCCGGTCTGATCCTGCTGGTCATCCCGGCGTTGCTGCCGAAGGCGTACTCCGAGCAGAACGGCGCCAAAATCTGGATCCAGTTCCCCGGCTTCTCCATCCAGCCGGCGGAGTTCTCGAAAATCCTGCTGCTGATCTTTTTCTCCGCGGTCCTGGTCGCCAAACGCAACATGTTCACCAGCGCCGGGCAACATGTGCTGGGCATGGACCTGCCGCGGCCCCGCGACCTGGCCCCGCTGCTGGCGGCCTGGATCCTGTCCGTCGGGGTGATGGTGCTGGAGAAGGACCTGGGCACCTCACTGCTGCTGTATGCGTCGTTCCTGGTGCTGGTCTACATCGCCACCGACCGGCTCAGCTGGGTGGTGCTGGGACTGACCCTGTTCGCCGCCGGCTCGGTGCTGGCCTACCACCTGTTCGGGCACGTCCGGGTCCGGGTCCAGACCTGGTGGGACCCGTTCGCCGACCCCGACGGCGCCGGCTACCAGATGGTGCAGTCACTGTTCAGCTTCGCCACCGGCGGCGTGTTCGGCACCGGCCTGGGCAACGGCCAACCCAACACCGTGCCCGCCGCGTCCACCGACTTCATCATCGCCGCCGTCGGCGAGGAACTCGGCCTGGTCGGACTGGCCGGGGTGCTGATGCTCTACACCATCCTGATCGTGCGCGGCCTGCGCACCGCCATCGCGGTCCGGGACAGCTTCGGCAAGCTGCTGGCCGCCGGGCTGGCCGCCACCCTGGGCATCCAGCTGTTCATCGTCGTCGGCGGCGTCACCAAGCTGATCCCGTTGACCGGCCTGACCACCCCGTGGATGTCCTACGGCGGCTCCTCGCTGGTCGCCAACTACCTGCTGCTGGCGCTGCTGGTGCGGATCTCGCACGCGGCGCGACGCCCGCTGGTCACCCAGCCGCGCAAGTCGCAGACGCCGATCGCGGCGGCCCGCACCGAGGTGATGGACAAGCTATGAACACCTCGCTGCGCCGGGTCGCCATGTCGATCATGGTCCTGATCGTGTTGCTGCTGCTCAACGCCACCTTCACCCAGGTGTTCACCGCCGACGGTTTGCGCGCGGATCCCCGCAATCAGCGGGTGCTGCTCGACGAGTACTCCCGCCAGCGCGGCCAGATCTCCGCTGGCGGGCAACTGCTGGCGTATTCCGAGGCCACCAACGGCCGGTACCGCTTCCTGCGGGTCTATCCGGAGCCGGAGGTCTACGCCCCGGTCACCGGGTTCTACTCGCTGCGCTACGCCAGCGCCGGGCTGGAGCGGGCCGAAGACCCCATCCTCAACGGCTCCGACCAGCGGCTGTTCGGCCAGCGGCTGACCGACTTCTTCACCGGTCGCGATCCCCGCGGCGGCAACGTCGACACCACCCTGGTGCCGCGGGTCCAGCGCGCCGCGTTCGACGCCATGGCCGAGGGCTGCGACAACGGGCCGTGCCGCGGGGCGGTGGTGGCCCTGGAGCCGGCCACCGGCAAGATCCTGGCGATGGTGTCCGCGCCGTCGTACAACCCCAATCGGCTGGCCTCCCACAACAGCGACGAGCAGGCGGCCGCCTGGGCCGAACTCAATCCTGCGCCGGCCCCGAATGCCCCGCGTTCGCCGCTGACCAACCGGGCCATCTCCGAGACCTACCCGCCCGGCTCGACCTTCAAGGTGCTGGTCACCGCGGCGGCGCTGGAGGCTGGCGTCTCCCCCGACGACCAGCTCACCTCGCAGGCGTCGATCCCGCTGCCCGACAGCAGCGCGCACCTGGAGAACTTCGGCGGCACCCCGTGCGGCCCGACCCCGACGACCTCGCTGCGCGACGCCTTCGCCCGGTCCTGCAATACCGCGTTCGTGCAGTTGGGTACCCGGGTCGGCGCGGACGCGCTGCGCCAGACCGCGACCGCATTCGGGCTGGACTCCCCCACCGATCCGATTCCACTGCAGGTTGAGCCGTCGACGATCGGCCCGCTGCCCGACGCGGCCGCGCTGGCGATGTCGAGCATCGGGCAAAAGGACGTCGCCCTGACCCCGCTGCAGAACGCCCAGGTGGCCGCCGCGGTGGCTAACGGCGGGATGATGATGCGGCCGTATCTGGTCGCCGGGCTCAAGGGCCCGAACCTGGCAAATCTCGACACCACCGCCCCCAGCGAGCAGCGGCGTGCGGTGTCTCCGGAGATCGCGACTAAGCTAACGGATTTGATGGTCGCGGCCGAACAGTACACCCAGCAAACCGGGGCAATCCCGGGGGTCCGGATCGCGTCCAAGACCGGCACCGCCGAACACGGGACGGACCCGCGAAACACCCCGCCGCACGCGTGGTACATCGCGTTCGCCCCGGCCGAGGCACCCAAGGTGGCGGTCGCGGTGGTGGTGGAAAACGGCGGCGAACGCCTGTCGGCGACCGGGGGAGCGGTCGCCGCACCGATCGGTCGCGCGGTAATCGGCGCGGCATTGCAGGGAGGAACGCCATGAGCCCCCGGGTAGGAGTGACGCTCTCCGGCCGGTACCGGCTGCAGCGGCTGATCGCCACCGGCGGCATGGGCCAGGTCTGGGAGGCGGTCGACAGCCGACTGGGCCGCCGTGTCGCCGTCAAGGTCCTCAAGGCCGAATACTCCTCGGACCCCGAGTTCGTGGAGCGGTTCCGGTCGGAGGCACGCACCGTCGCCATGCTGAACCACCCGGGCATCGCCAGCGTGCACGACTACGGCGAGACCGACATGGACGGCGAGGGCCGCACCGCCTACCTGGTGATGGAACTGGTCAACGGTGAACCGCTGAACTCGGTGCTCAAGCGCACCGGCCGGTTGTCGCTGCGGCACGCCCTGGACATGCTGGAGCAGACCGGCCGGGCGCTGCAGGTCGCGCACACCGCCGGGCTGGTGCACCGCGATGTCAAACCCGGCAACATCATGATCACCCCCACCGGCCAGGTGAAGCTGACCGACTTCGGCATCGCCAAGGCCGTCGACGCCGCCCCGGTCACCCAGACCGGCATGGTGATGGGCACCGCCCAGTACATCGCCCCCGAGCAGGCGCTCGGGCACGATGCCACCCCGGCCTCCGATGTGTACTCCCTCGGCGTGGTCGGCTACGAGGCGCTGTCGGGTCGTCGCCCGTTCACCGGCGACGGCGCGCTGACGGTGGCGATGAAGCACATCAAGGAGCCACCGCCGCCGCTGCCGTCGGACCTGCCGCCCAATGTGCGCGAGCTCATCGAGATCACCATGAGCAAGAACCCCGGCTCCCGGTTCCGCAGCGGCGGCCAGTTCGGCGACGCCGTCGCCGCCGTGCGGGCCGGACGCCGTCCGCCCCGACCGAACACCAACCCGACGCTGGGCCGGGCAACCCCGTCCACCATCCCCGGCAGCGGTGCGAACCGGCCGGTCGCACCCGCCGAACCACGCAGCGCCGCCACCGCAATGCGGCCGCGTTCCGGCGCAGGCAGTCATCGACCGGCGCCGCCGCGGCGCAGCTTCTCCTCCGGACAGCGGGCCCTGCTGTGGGCCGCCGGGGTGCTCGGCACGCTGGCGATCATCATCGCGGTGGTGATCCTGGTCAACCACGGAAACAAGACCGAGACGCCGCGCCAGACCATCACCAACACCGTGACCCCGCCCCCGCAAACCGCCGAGCCGGTCCCCGCAGAGCCGTCCGGTTGGACTCAGCGGCAACTGCCGGGTCATTCTGTGAGCGAGCAGCAGCGCTTCCTGGCGACCGCCATACTGCTGCTGCCAACTGCAAGCGACGAGATACCGACATGACAACCCCACAGCATCTGTCCGGCCGCTACGAGCTCGGCGAGATCCTCGGATTCGGCGGGATGTCCGAGGTCCACCTGGCCCGCGACACCCGCCTGCACCGTGACGTCGCCGTCAAGGTGCTGCGCGCCGACCTGGCCCGCGACCCGAGCTTCTACCTGCGGTTCCGTCGCGAGGCGCAGAATGCCGCGGCGCTGAACCACCCGGCAATCGTCGCGGTCTACGACACCGGCGAGGCCGAGACCTCCGCGGGGCCGCTGCCCTACATCGTCATGGAGTACGTCGACGGGGTAACCCTGCGCGACATCGTGCACACCGAGGGCCCGATCGCCCCGCAACGTGCCATCGAGATCATCGCCGACGCCTGCCAGGCGCTGAACTTCAGCCACCAGCACGGCATCATCCACCGTGACGTCAAGCCGGCCAACATCATGATCAGCAAGAACAAAGCGGTCAAGGTGATGGACTTCGGCATCGCGCGGGCCCTTGCCGATTCCAGCAGCGTCACCCAGACGGCCGCGGTGATCGGCACCGCCCAGTACCTGTCGCCCGAGCAGGCCCGCGGTGAGCCCGTCGACGCCCGCTCGGACGTGTACTCGCTGGGCTGCGTGCTCTACGAGATCCTCACCGGCGAGCCGCCGTTCGTCGGTGACACCCCGGTTGCGGTCGCCTACCAGCACGTTCGGGAGGATCCGGTGCCGCCGTCGCACCGGCTGCCCGGGCTGTCGCCGTTCCTGGACGCGGTGGTGCTCAAGGCGCTGGCGAAGAACCCGGAGAACCGGTACCAGAGCGCCGCGGAGATGCGCGCGGACCTGATCCGGGTGCACAGCGGGCATGCGCCGGAGGCCCCGAAGGTGCTGACCGACGCCGAACGCTCATCGATCCTGTCCGCGCCGTCGCAGGCCGCGCCGTTGTCGCGCACCGGTGAGCGCACCGATGAACTGCCCCGGGTTTCCGGCGATCGCCCGCCGGTGGCCCGCTGGCTGATCGCGGTGGCGGTGCTGGCGGTGCTGACCGTCGTCGTCACCATCGCGCTGAACGTCTTCGGCGGCAACGTCCGCGACGTCCAGGTGCCCGACGTGCGGGGGCAGGCATCGGCCGACGCCGTCGCCACGCTGTCGAACCTCGGGTTCAATCCCCGCACCCAGCAGCAGCCGGACTCCGAGGTCCCGCCGGACCACGTCATCAAGACCGATCCGCCGGCCAACAGCAACGCCGGGGCGGGCGACGACATCACCGTCAAGATCTCCACCGGGCCCGAGCAGCGTGAGCTGCCCACCGTCGCATCGCTGACCTACGACCAGGCCGTGCAGAAGCTGAAGTCGGCTGGGTTCACCCGGTTCAAGCAGACCCCGTCCCCCTCAACACCCGAACTCAAGGATCACGTGGTGGGCACCGTGCCGCCGGCCGGGCAGACCTCCGCGATCACCAACGAGATCACCGTGATCGTCGGGACCGGCCCGGCCACCAAGGAGGTGCCGTTGCTGCGCGGTCAGACGGTGGAGCTGGCGGAGAAGAACCTCACCGTCTACGGCTTCACCCGCACCACGCAGGTGCCGGTGGACAACACCGCTCCGGCCGGCCAGATCGTCGGCACCAATCCGCCGACCGGCGCCGTGGTCCCGATGGACACCGTGATCGAGTTGCAGGTCTCCCGGGGCAACCAGTTCACCATGCCGGATCTGTCCGGGATGTTCTGGACCGATGCCGAACCGCGGCTGCGGGCACTGGGCTGGACCGGCATGCTGGACAAGGGCGGCGATGTCCGCGACAGCGGGCAGAAGAGCAACGCCGTGGTCGTGCAGAGTCCGCCGGCGGGCTCCGGGGTGAACTTCGGCAGCAGCATCACGCTGAGTTTCGCCGCCTGACGTCTCCTCAGGCGCAGGTTTTCGGCCTGATCCGACGAGCGGCTTGCCGCGAGGAGGGCTCAGGCGTGGGCGGTCGCGGCGGCCACGGTCGCGCGGACCTCGTCCTCCAGCCGGGCCACCAGCGCCTCGTCGGGGCGCTGCCCGCAGTAGCCGAGCCAGTTGGCCAGCATCCGGTGGCCGCCCTCGGTGAGGATCGACTCGGGATGAAACTGCACCCCGTGGATCGGCAGGTCGACGTGCCGAACCGCCATGATGACGCCGCCCTCGGTGGCGCCGGTGACCTCAAGCACCGCGGGCACGGTGTCCGGCAGGATGGTCAGCGAGTGGTACCGGGTTGCGGTAAAGGGACTGGAAAGTCCTTGCAGCACACCGACATTCGAGTGGAACACGGTGCTCGTCTTGCCATGCAGCAGCTCGGGGGCGCGGTCCACGGTGGCACCGAAGGCCACCCCGATCGACTGGTGCCCCAGGCACACGCCGAGCAGCGGGGTACCGGCGTCCGCGCAGGCCCGGACCAGGGCGATGGACGCGCCGGCACGCTCCGGGGTTCCGGGCCCGGGGCTCAGCAACACCCCGTCGAACTCCGCGGCGACCCGGGCCGGGTCGGCCAACCGCTCGTCGTCGTTGCGCCAGACCTGCGCCGTCACGCCCAACTGGCCCAGGTACTGCACCAGGTTGAACACGAAGCTGTCGTAGTTGTCGACGACCAAGATCTGCACGGACCCAGGTTACCGCCCGCGCACCACCGAATATTCTCAGTAGGGGATGGGGCCCAGCGGCACCGCGTGGGCCATCCGCACCGGCTCGACGTGCCCGACCAGTTGCAGGTTGTCGCGGACTTCCTCGCGATAGCCCAGCCCGAACCGCACCACGTACTGGCGGTACAGCGTCACCAGGGGAGCGGCGGCCAGCGCCGCCTGCATGGCGGCGGGGTCGCCGACCGCGGAGATGGTGTACGGGGGACTGTACGTGCGCCCGCCCAGCAGCAGCGTGTTACCGACGCAGCGCGGTGACGAGCCCGCGATGAGCCGCTGGTCCTGAATCTGGATCCCCTCGGCTCCGGCGCTCCACAGCGCGTTCAGCACCGCGGTGATGTCCTGCTGGTGCACGACCAGGTCGTCGGGGGAGGCGTCGCGGGGGAAGCGGCCGTTGGCGTCGCGCTGGGCGTCGGTCAGGGTCACCACCAGCCCGGAACCGTGCACCGGGTCCAGCCCGGCGACCTCGGACAGTTCGGCCGACCGGAGCTTCATCGCGGCCAGCGCCGCGTCGGCGGAGCGGCCGTGGAAGCTGTCGACCTCGCCGACCAGCCGATCGCGTTCGTCGGTCAGGCGATCGACCGAGCGCTGGGAGTCACGAACCAGGTCCACCAACCGGGGTGCATCACTGCGCCGGATGTCTGCCCCGTCGGACACCCCGTGGGTGGCCGCGAGCAGTAAACCGGCCGACAAACAGACCACCGGGACGCCGAATCGCCACGGTGATCGGCGCGGCGGGGTCATCGGGCCTCCGGAGTGGAATTCTCGCTGGGTACGGCGCTGCGTTAGTCTCGTAAGGATTCCATCCTCGCACCCGGTGCACCAGTCGCGAAGGTAGCCATGCCCAAGTCAAAGGTCCGCAAGAAGACAGATTTCACCGTCAGGTCGGTGAGCCGTACCCCGGTGAAGGTCAAGAGTGGGCCCTCCAGCGTGTGGTTTGTCGCGCTGTTCATCGGTTTGATGCTGTTCGGCCTGCTCTGGTTGATCGTGTTCCAGCTCGGCGCCAGCGGCCTCGACGTGCCCGCGGTGCTGCAGTGGATGGCCGACCTGGGCGCGTTGAACTACGCGATCGCGTTCGCCTTCATGATCACCGGGCTGCTGCTGACCATGCGGTGGCGGTGACCGCAGCGCTGCCACCTGCACAATCACATGCGTGTAGTTCATCCACATTGGGGATAACCGCTGTGGATAAGTCGGTTCGACGGATTGGGGACAGCGATGGCCGCGGCCGGACAGACTGAGTGGGCGCCGGCCCCAGCCAGCATTGTCGCGCTGGGTGTCGGCGGCGCCGCGCTGCTGGCCTGCGGGCTGACGCTCGTCACCGACGAGCCGGGTAAGTGGCTGGCTGTGCTGGTGGGCTCGGGCCTGCTGCTGTTCGCCGCGGCGACCTGGCGGTCCCGTCCGACGCTGGCCATCACCGCCGACGGCCTGGTGCTGCGCGGCTGGTTCGGCGCGCAGACCCTGACCCGGGAAGATCTGGAGCTGATCCGGGTCACCGAGTTCCGACGGTTCGGCCGTCGGCAGCGGATGCTCGAGCTGGAGGCCGCCGGCGAATGGTTGCGGGTTTACACCCGCTGGGATCTGGGCACCGACCCGATCGCCGTGCTGGACGCGCTGACCGCCGCCGGCTACGCCGCACCCCGCGCGCCGCGTCCGCCCAAATAGCGCGAGCGCTCACCGAGGTACGGGTTTCCGTCGGGATCCGTACCGCGATGAGCGCTCGCGACAGTGCTGCTCGGTGCCTAGGCGATGGTGATCGACTCGATGACCACCGGCTCGGCGGGCCGATCCGACCGGTCGGTGGCGGTGGTGGCGATCGCGTCGACGACCTTCTGCGACTCCGGGTCGACAACCTCACCGAAGATGGTGTGGCGACGGTTCAGGTGCGGGGTCTGACCGACGGTGACGAAGAACTGCGAGCCGTTGGTGCCGGGCCCGGCGTTCGCCATCGCCAGCAGGTACGGCTTGTCGAAGACCAGCTCGGGGTGGAACTCGTCGGCGAACCGGTAGCCCGGGCCGCCGCGGCCGGTGCCGGTCGGGTCGCCGCCCTGGATCATGAAGCCGTCGATGACCCGGTGGAACACCGAGCCGTCGTAGAACGGTCCGGAGCTGCCGCCGGAGGCGTTCTCGGTGGTGTACTCCTTGGTGCCCTGGGCCAGGCCGACGAAGTTGGCGACGGTCTTGGGGGCATGGTTGCCGAACAGCGCGATCTTTATGTCGCCGCGATTGGTGTGCAGCGTGGCGGTTGCGGTCTGAATGGGACTGGTCACGGCTGCACAGTCTGCCACCCGGCCGCCCGCAGACGGCGCACAGGTCCACCAGCTATCCGGAGTTGCCATCGCCCGGGAGGCGAAATATCGGCCTGACCGCGGCCGGTGAGGCACCATGGGCAGTGCGGTCCGAGCCCGCGCTCAACGCGTTCGCGATCTATCCGGTGCTGGCGCTGTGCCATCCGCCCAGAGGTGGGTTTGAAAACTGTTCCGCCCCAAATCGTCCTGCCGGGTGGCAGGGTGAGCAAGCAGTGCAGTGACGGCAGGAAGGGTGTGGCGGATGACTTCGACCTTGGAGGCCCGGCTGACGCCCGGGCGGCGACTGACCCGTGGCCTGGCCAATACCGCGATGGGCCCGGTTGACATCGGCCGCGGCATCGTCGGGCTGGGTGTGGCCAGCGCGCGAGCAGCCACCGCCAACGCCCAGGTTCGCTTGCAGCGCGCGCAACTGCACCGCCAGATCGAGGTCGCCCAGCAGTTGGTGTCCGAGGAGCTCTCCGCCGCCCAGGAGGTGGTGGCCGGTCTGCCCGAGGCCATCACACAGGCCGGCAAGTCCCGGCGGGTGCGCCGCATCGGCCTGATCGCCGGCATCACTTTGGTCTCCCTCGCCGGGGCGGCGATCGCCGTCACGGTGATCCGCCGCTCGCAGCAGCCCGAGCCCTCACCGCTGCCGCCGAGCGTGGAGGTCGATCCGCGGCCCTAGTCAGTGCCGCGGCGACGTCGCCGGGGCCGTTTCGGTCACCGTCACCGTTTCGGTGGCGGCCGTGTCGCTCTTCGTGGCGGTCGCGGTGCGCCGCGCGGTGTTGGGCGTGCGCGGGGCCGGGCTGATGCAGACCTTCTCATTACACGGCAGCGTCGGCGTGGTCGCCGATGGGAAGGTCACCGAGGTGTTGTCGGGGCGCTGCGGCAGCACCGGGCCGGCGCCCGACGTCTGCCCGCCGCACCCGGCCAGCGTCGCCGCCGCCGCGGCCACCACCGCCCAGCCCAGGACACCACCGACGTACCTCATGGCCGCCAGGCCCGTGCCGGACGCACCGCCGCTCAATTGCCGTCGTCGGGCCCGGTGAACTCGGTCTGGCCGGGCTCCGGTGGGCCATCCTCGGGGTCGCCGGCACCGTGGTTGGGGTTGGTGCAGACGGTGCCCTCGCACGGCACCTCGCTGCCGTCGCCGTTGGGGTTCGGCATCTCCGCGCCACCGTTTTCGGCCGGATCGGTGCCCGCGCCGTGGTTGGGATTGGTACAGATGGTGCCCTCGCACGGCACCTCGGTGCCGTCACCGTTGGGGTTCGGCATCATCGGCACCGTCGAGGTGACCGTCACGGTCTGAGTGGGGGTGCCGGTGGCGGTCTCGGTCGCCGTCGGGGCGGCCGGCGCCGTACTGACGGTCGTCGCGGCAGACGGGCTGGTCGTCGTGGTGGAGGTGGTCGGCTCCGGCTCGTCGTTACTCGTGCCGCAGGCCACCCCGCCGAAGCCGAGGACCAGGGCACCGACGGCCGCACCGAGGATGCGGGTGCTTGCGCTACGAGTCATGTCCGCAACGCTATCGGACGACGGGCCGGCTGTGCCGGGTTCGGTGACAAGCCTGTCGGGCGTCGAGCACCGCCGATTACTTGTGGAGCCTAGGAGATTCGAACTCCTGACATCTGCCTTGCAAAGGCAGCGCTCTACCAACTGAGCTAAGGCCCCTCGACCCGCCGACCGGCGGGCTGTTCGGTCTCCTCGGGGATGCAGTGCCACACCTCACCGCGGAATCGTGACCACGCGACCGCGGCCCCGACCGCTACCACCGCCGCGAGGAGGATCCGTATCAGCGCAGTCACGGGGACCTTTCGTGCCGGGGTAATCCGCCGGCGAAAGCCGGTGGGCCTAGGAGGACTCGAACCTCCGACCTCTTCGTTATCAGCGAAGCGCTCTAACCACCTGAGCTATAGGCCCGTTTGCGAACAACCGCGCAGCGAGATTACCGCACACGTTGGCCGCGACCAAACCGGCTAATCCCGGTCGGCCAGGGTGACCTCGATTCCGCCCACGATGTCGGTACTCAGGTTGTAGACGAAGGCCCCGATGGTCGCCAGCGCGGTCAGCACCACGATGTTCACCAGGCCGATCAGCAGGGACCCACCGAAGATGGAGCCCGCCGAGACCAGTTCACCGCCGGTCCCGCCCGCGCTGTTCAGCAGGTCGCCGACGTTGCTGTTCAGCTTGGTCCACACCCCCATGCCGCCGAGCACCAGGTAGAGGATCGCCACCGCGATCATCCAGACGAAGAACAGCGCCACCGACAGCAGCAGCGACACCTTCAGGGTGCTCCACGGGTCGATCCGGCGAATCTGCATGCTGGCGCGCACCGGACCGGAGGTCTTGGACCGCGCACCCACCTGAAGTCGGCCGGCCGGCCGCGAGGACTCCTGCTCCCGGTCGGCCGCCGGCTTGCGGACCGGCCGCGGACCGGACAGGTCCGGCAGTTCACTGCCGAAATCCTTGCCGCGGGTCGCCTCCGCGCGTCCAGGCTCCGGACGGGCACCGTCCGGGCGGCCGGCCTCGGCGCGAGCGCCCTCCGCGTCGGCGGCGGGCCGCTTGGGCTCGGCCGGGCCGGTGTGCGCGGTCACCCGGGCCTTGGCCCGGGCGTCCGGCTCGGCGACCGGGCGCGGACCCGAGGTCTGCGCCCGTCCCGAACCGCGCTGCCAGGGCGGCGCCTCGCCGGACTCGGTCAGCCGCGGCACCGGCGCGCCGGCCTCACCGGGCCGGGGCACCGGGCGGGCGGCGTGCTCACCCGTCCGCTGCCCGCTGCCGCCGGCGGGTTCCGACGGCGTCGTCGATCCGGACTCATTCGGTGACGTCACGCTGCTCCCTCGTGTCTGCCGCTCGACGGTGCCGAGTGGTTACTCGCCATCGGCTGCCGGATCGAAGTCCTCGGACTCCTCGGCATTGCGGGCGATCGCTATCAGTGTGTCGCCCTCGCCGAGGTTCATCAACCGAACGCCCTTGGTCTGGCGGCCGGCCTTGCGCACCTGCCGCGCGGTGGTGCGGATGACCCCGCCCCCGGAGGTGATCGCGTAGAGCTCACTGTCGTCGTCGACGATCAGCGCCCCGACCAGCGCGCCGCGGCGCTTGTCGTACTGGATCGTCAGGATGCCCTTGCCGCCGCGGCCCTGCACGGTGTACTCGTCGATCGCGGTGCGCTTCGCGTAGCCGCCGGACGTCGCCACCAGCAGATACGTGCCCTCCTGGACCACGTTGAGCGACAGCAGCCGGTCGTCCTCGTTGAACCGCATGCCCTGCACACCGGAGGTGGCCCGGCCCATCGGCCGCAGCGCCTCGTCGGTGGCGGAGAACCGGATCGACTGGCCGTTGCCGGACACCAGCAGCAGATCCTCCTCGGCCGAGCACAGCACCGCGCCGACCAGTTCGTCGCCGTCGCGCAGGTTGATCGCCACGATCCCGCCGGAGCGGTTGGAGTCGAAGTCGGTCAGGCGCGACTTCTTCACCAGCCCGTTGCGGGTCGCCAGCACCAGATACGGAGCGTCCTCGTAGCTCTTGATCTGGATGACCTGCGCGATGCGCTCCTCGGGCTGGAACGCCAGCAGGTTCGCCACGTGCTGGCCGCGTGCGGTCCGCAACGCCTCGGGCAGGTCGTAGGCCTTGGCCCGGTACACCCGGCCCTGGGTGGTGAAGAACAGGATCCAGTCGTGGGTGGAGCACACGAAGAAGTGCGCCACGATGTCGTCCTGCTTGAGTCCGGCGCCCTGCACGCCCTTGCCGCCGCGCTTCTGGCTGCGGTACAGGTCGGTCTTGGTCCGCTTGGCGTAGCCGGTCTCGGTGATGGTGACGACGACGTCCTCGCGGGCGATCAGATCCTCGTCGGTCACCTCGCCCTCGGCGCCGATGATCCGGGTCCGCCGGTCGTCGCCGTACTTCTCGACCAGCTCGACGAGCTCGTCGCGGACGATGCCGCGCTGGCGCTCCGGCCTGGCCAGGATGTCCTCCAGGTCGGCGATCTCGGCCTCGATCTTGGCCAGATCGTCGATGATCCGCTGGCGCTCCAGCGCGGCCAGCCGCCGCAGCTGCATGTCCAAGATGGCCTGGGCCTGAATCTCGTCGACGTCGAGCAGCTCCATCAGGCCGCTGCGGGCCACGTCGGCGTTCGCCGACGCCCGGATCAGCGCGATGACCTCGTCGAGGGCGTCGAGGGCCTTGACCAGGCCGCGCAGGATGTGGGCCCGCTCATTGGCCTTGCGCAGCCGGTAGGTGGTCCGGCGGATGATGACGTCGAGTTGGTGGGCGACGTAGTAGCGGATCATCTGGTCCAGCCGCAGGGTCCGGGGGACCCCGTCGACGATGGACAGCATGTTCGCCCCGAAGCTGGTCTGCAGCTGGGTGTGCTTGTAGAGGTTGTTCAGCACCACCTTGGCCACCGCGTCGCGCTTGAGCTCGACGACGATGCGCAGGCCGACCCGATCGCTGGACTGGTCCTCGATGTTGGAGATGCCGGCCAGCTTGCCGTCGCGCACCTGGTCGGCGATCGAGGTGATGAAGTTGTCGTGGTTGACCTGGTACGGCAACTCGGTGATGACCAGCGAGCTGCGCCCGCGGTTGTCCTCCTCGATCTCGGCCACGCCGCGCATCCGGATCGAGCCGCGGCCGGTCCGGTACGCATCGGAGATGCCCGAGGAGCCGACGATCAGCCCGTGGGTGGGGAAGTCGGGTCCCTTGACCCGCTCCATCATCGCCTCGAGGGTGGCCTCCTCGTCGGCCTCGTGGTGCTCCAGGCACCAGTAGACCGCCTCGGCCAGCTCGCGCAGGTTGTGCGGCGGGATGTTGGTGGCCATGCCGACGGCGATGCCGCCGGAGCCGTTGGCCAGCAAGTTCGGGAACCGGCTCGGCAGAACCGTCGGCTCCTGCACCCTGCCGTCGTAGTTGGGAATGAAATCGACTGTCTCCTCGTCGATTTCGCGCAGCATCTCCATCGCCAGCGGGGTAAGCCGAGCTTCGGTGTAGCGCATGGCGGCGGCCGGGTCGTTGCCCGGGGAACCGAAGTTGCCCTGACCGTCGACCAGCGGGTAGCGCAGCGACCAGGGCTGGGCCATCCGCACCAGGGTGTCGTAGATCGACGAGTCGCCGTGCGGGTGGTAGTTACCCATCGTCTCGGCCACCGAACGGGCGGATTTGGCATGGCTGCGATCCGGCCGGAAGCCGGAGTCGTACATGGCGTACAGCACCCGGCGGTGCACCGGCTTGAGGCCGTCGCGGACCTCGGGCAGCGCGCGCCCGACGATCACGCTCATCGCGTAATCGATGTAGCTGTTCTGCATCTCCAGCTGAATGTCGACCGGTTCGATCCGGTCGGCGGGGCCGTCTCCGGGCGGAAGCGTGGTGTCTGTCATCTATTCCTCGGTTACGTCTCTAGTGAGTTTCGATATGCGCGATGTGGTTAAACGTCAAGGAAGCGAACGTCTTTGGCGTTCCGGGTGATGAAGCTGCGGCGCGCCTCGACGTCCTCGCCCATCAGGATCGAGAACAATTCGTCGGCTGATGCGGCATCGTCGAGGGTGATCTGGCGCAGCACCCGAACGGACGGATCCATGGTGGTCTCCCAGAGTTCCTTGGCGTCCATCTCACCAAGACCCTTGTAACGCTGAATGCCGTCGTCCTTGTTGATCTTCTTGCCGCTCTCGGCGCCGGCCTTCAGCAGCGCGTCGCGGTCGCGATCGGAGTAGGCGAATTCCGGTTCCTGGCGTTGCCATTTCAGCTTGTACAGCGGCGGTTGCGCCAGATAGACGTGGCCGTTCTCGATCAGTGGACGCATGAACCGGAACAGCAGCGTGAGCAGCAGCGTCGAGATGTGCTGGCCGTCGACGTCGGCATCGGCCATCAGCACGATCTTGTGATAGCGCAGCTTCTCGATGTCGAATTCGTCGTGGATACCGGTGCCCAGCGCGGTGATGATCGCCTGGACTTCGGTGTTCTTCAAAACCCGGTCGATACGGGACTTTTCGACGTTGATGATCTTGCCGCGCAGCGGCAGGATCGCCTGGAACATCGAGTCGCGGCCGCTCTTGGCCGAGCCACCGGCGGAGTCGCCCTCCACCACGTACAGTTCCGAACGCTTCGGATCGGTCGATCGGCAGTCCGCCAACTTGCCCGGCAGGCCGCCGAGATCGGTTGCGCTCTTGCGCCGCACCAATTCACGGGCCTTACGTGCGGCGAGCCGGGCTTGGGCAGATGAAACTGCTTTGTTGACAACGGTTTTGGCTTCAGCCGGGTTTGCCTCGAACCAGTGGGTGAGCTGCTCGTTGCAGGTCTTCTGGACGAACGACTTGACCTCGGTGTTACCCAGCTTGGTCTTGGTCTGACCCTCGAACTGCGGATCGCTGACCTTCACCGAGATGACCGCGGCGAGTCCCTCGCGGATGTCATCGCCGGAGAGGTTGGGGTCCTTGTCCTTGAGGAGCTTCTTGTCCTTGGCGTACTTGTTCACCACCGAGGTCAACGCGGAACGGAAGCCCTCCTCGTGGGTGCCGCCCTCGTGGGTGTTGATGGTGTTGGCGAAGGTGTGCACGGATTCGGAGTAGCCGGAGTTCCACTGCATGGCGATCTCGACCTCGTGGCCGGTACCCTTGCCCTCGAAGTCGATGATGCTCTGCTGAATCGGGCTCTTGGTCCGGTTGATGTGCTTGACGTAGTCGACCAGGCCGCCGGGGTAGTGGAAGACCCGGTGCTTGACCTTGTGCGGCGCGGACTTCTCGGCTTCTTGCTGCTCGGCGGTCTTGGGCGCTTCGGCGGTGTCGCTGACCACCTCGTCCACCACCTCGTCGGGAGTGACCCGCTCGTCGGTGAGTTCGATGGTCAGGCCCTTGTTGAGGAAGGCCATCTCCTGCAGCCGCCGCGCAATGGTCTCGAAGTCATAGACGGTGGTCTCGAAGATGTCCGGATCCGCCCAGAATCGGATGGTGCTGCCGGTCTTCGTGGTCTTCTCGCCCTGACGCAGGGTGCCGGGGACCGACCGGTTGTAAACCTGGAACCACTCGTGGCCGTCCTTACAGATATCGGCTTCCAGCCGCGTCGACAACGCGTTGACGACGGACACACCGACACCGTGCAGACCACCGGAAACCTGGTAGGCGCCCTCTTCGAACTTTCCGCCGGCGTGCAGCACGGTCATCACGACGTCGACGGTCGGGATGCCGGTCGCGTGCATCGCGACGGGGATGCCGCGGCCGTCGTCGGTGACCTGAATGCCGCCGTTTTCCAGAATGCGGACGTCGACCTTGCTGGCGTAACCGGCCATCGCCTCGTCGACCGCGTTGTCGACGACTTCCCAGACCAGGTGGTGCAGACCGCGCTCGCCGGTGGAGCCGATGTACATGCCCGGACGTTTGCGGACCGCTTCCAGACCCTCGAGAACCTTGATGGAGTCGGCGCCGTACTCGGCGGGAGCGTTCTTCTTCTGGGCAGCCACGTTCGGACGCTCTCCTTGGAGTTCACGGGGCCTGCGGGCCGATCACGGCGCAGGCGAGTTTCCTGCATAGTCTACCGTGCCCAGCCGACAGCACCGGTGCTCAGGCCGCGTTTCCACCGCGCTAATTGCGCCGTGGGCGGATTATCGCCGCGGTGGGTGCGTCATTTCGCTTCAGATCGATCGATTCGGCGTTCTCGGGGCAATCAGCGGACAATCAGCCGTAGGTGTCGCGGGGTCCGCGACCCCCGGGCATGCTGCGCGGCCCTTTGCGCCAGGACGGCCCCGCCGGCCCGGTGATCCGCAGGCTGGTCACCACGCCGTCCCCGACCGCCGCGGCGATCTTGGCCAAAAGTTGCGCCTGCATATGCCGCAACTGGGTGGCCCAGGCCGTTGATTCCGCAGTGATACTCAGTATTCCGTCCCGCAGACCGGTCGGGCTGGCGTGCGCGGAGATGTCCTCACCGACCACCACCGACCACTGGCCCAGCACCGTTCCTTCCGCCACCCGTGGTGTCCAGCCCCGTGATTTGGCCAGGTCGCGGCTCGCCGAGGCGAAGGGCTGTGGGTCGCGGCTGTCCGGGCCCGGCCCGGACCAGCGCCGCCGCCGACCGGAACTGCGGTCTTTCCGGGGTTCGGCGGGGGAGTACCGGCCACGACCGACATCCTTGCCCTGGGTGCGCGCCGCACCGCGGGCCTCCTCGAGGGCGCGGCGAACCAGATCCATGCCCCGGGGCGCATCCGGATCCTCGGCGCCGGTGCCCGGCTGGTTCTCGTTGTCCGCAGTCATCCGAACCTCATTCGATCATCGCCGATGTTCGCTGTCCGTCGACATCCCGCAGGTCGATGCCGATCCGGCGGGCATCCCAATTATCCGGGATGTCGTCGCCGACCGCCGCGGTGATCAACACCTGCTCGGCGGCCGCGGCGACCTCGGCCAACGCCCGGCGCCGCGCCACATCGAGCTCGGCGAACACATCGTCGAGCAGCAGGACCGGCTCGGTGCCCTCCGAGCGGAGCAGTTCATAGGAGGCCAGCCGCAGCGACAGCGCCATCGACCAGGATTCGCCGTGGCTGGCGAATCCCTTCGCGAGTTGGTCCCCCAGCCGCAGCTCCAGGTCGTCGCGATGCGGCCCGACCAGGCATATCCCGCGCTCCAGCTCGGCAGTTCTGCGACGGGCGAGTTCCTCCAGCAGTGCGGTTTCCAGATCCGCGACGGTACTCGCGGTTCCCTCGCCGATCGCCGGAACCGCACTGCGGTAGCCGATGGCCGCGGCCCGCGACGCCGGCGCCAACCGGTGATAGGCGCCGACGAGTTGCGGAGCGAGCTCGGTGATCAACTCGAGCCTGGCCGCAATCAGCTGCGCGCCGTGCGCGACCAACTGCTGGTCCCACACCTCCAGGGTCGAGATGACACCGGGATCGCGGTGCCAGCGGCCCCCGGTCGCCGACTTCAGCAACGCGGTGCGCTGCTTGAGCACCTTGTCGTAATCCGCCCGAACCCCGGCGATCCGCGGCCGGCGCAACGTCGCCAGGTCGTCGAGATAGCGCCGTCGTTCCCCCGGTTCACCGCGCACCAACGCCAGATCTTCGGGGGCGAACAACACCGCCTGGACCGCCCCGATCACCTCGCGGGGACTGCGCACCGGCGACCGGTTCAACCGGGCCTTGTTGGCCCGGCCCGTGACAATCTCCAGGTCGACGGCCAGCTCGCGGCCCTCGTTGACGACGATCGTGGAGACCACCGCGCGCTCGGCGCCGGACCGGATCAGCGGCGCATCACTGGCCACCCGGTGCGAACCGAGCGTCGCGCTGTACCACAGCGCCTCGATCAGATTCGTCTTGCCAAAACCGTTGGAGCCGACGAATACCGTTCGGCCCGGCGACAATTCGAGATCCACCGCGGACCAGGACCGAAAGTCCCGCAACGCGAGCTGACGTACGTACACATCCCGGTCCGGGGGTGATCAACCCGGCAGCCGCACCGGCATCAGCAGATAGACGTACTCCGACACCAGCGCCGGGAACGGCCCCGGACCGGAGATCGGGTCGGCGTCATCGGCGACCGGACGCAGCACCGCGGGCTTGTTGGACGTGGTGAAACCGAACGACACCCGCGCGGAATGCAGCGCGGCCAGGCCGTCGGTCAGGTAGGTCGGGTTGAACGCGATGGTCAGCGGCTCCCCGGCGAACTCCACCGAGAGTTCTTCCTCGGCGCGGCCGGCGTCCTCGCTGCCGGCCGACAGCCGCAGCAAATCCTCGGCGAATTCCATCCGGACCTGGGCGCCGCGATCGGCAACCAGCGCGACGCGCTTGATCGCCTCGGCGAGCTCACCGACGTTGATCGTCGCGGTCGCGGTGTGCTCACCGGGCAGCAGCTGCCGAAACTTCGGGAACTCGGCGTCCAGCAGCCGGGTGGTACTGCGCTTGCCGTCGCTGCGAATCCCGAGCAACCCCTCGGTACCGACACTGGGTCCGGCGCCAAGGGCGATGTGCACCTCGGTGCCCGACGCGCCGGCCTTGGCGGCCTCGGCCAGCGTCTTGGCCGGCACCAGCACCGCGGCCTCGGTGCCACCGGTGGTCGACCAGGTCAGCTCCCGTACCGCAAGCCGGAACCGGTCGGTGGCGGCCAGCACCACGGTCTCGCCGAGGATCTCCATCCGGATGCCGGTGAGCATCGGCAGGGTGTCGTCCTTGCCCGCGGCGACCGCGACCTGGCTGATCGCCTCGGCGAACTCCTCGGCCGAGAGCACCCCGGTCTCTTCGGGCAGCTCCGGCAGCGCCGGGTAGTCCTCCACCGCCATGGTGGGCAGCGAAAACTTCGCACTTCCGCAGCTGATCAGCACCCGGGTGCCTTCCACGCTGACGTCGACGGGCTTACCCGGCAGCGCGCGGGTGATGTCCGAGAGCAGCCGACCGGAGACCAAAATGCTTCCCGGGGAGGAAATTTCAGCGGCGACGCGAACTTCCGCGGAGACCTCGTAGTCGAAGCCGGACACCACCAGGCCGTTGTCGGTGCCGGTCAGCAGCACCCCGGCCAGCACCGGCGCGGTCGGCCGAGACGGCAGGTTGCGGGCCACCCAGGCCACGGCATCGGCGAAGTCCTCACGAACGACACGGAACCGGAGATCGCTCAGACCGACAGTCGAGGTCACGGTGTAACCACCATCTACGGAGTGTCCCTTTCGCTTCCATCACGAGCAACGCGCAGCCGAAGAAGTCCACCTGAACGGGGATTACCCACGGTTGCGCCGATCGGAGGCGCCTGGCGGCGACATCGGCGATCGAATCACAACCGTAGAGCTTTCTCCGCAAAGTTGAAAGCGGATCGGCCGACCCGGATCCGCCGGGCGCGGGCCCGGGCCGCCGCCGCTGTGCGGCGTTGATCCCCAACGGGCTACTTCTGAGAAGAATCTAGATAGATATACCGGTATCAGTATTAGCCCTTGTGCAATCTGGGGATAACCCAGGGTTCACCCAGTTCAACCGGGAGATCAGACTGTGTGGCCGGTTGGGATAACTCGCAGCGGCCGAGCGAGTGGGTGTGGATGACGGGCGGTTGTCCAGGTTGGTCACAGCCGGCCCGCAGGATTGGCCCCCGGTAGTCCACAGGCGGTCCCCACCCCGGTGTGCAAACGCCTGTGGTGGGTGTGACTGAAGTTTCTTGACCGCGGCGACCGGTGCGGCGTCCACGGTTGGGCGTGTCGTGGGGGTGTGTCGCGGAATTGCGGCCGATTCCGGGCGTGGAGCCACTGAGGGCGTGCAGCGATTCAGGGCTTGGAGCGATTCAGTGCTTGGAACGCTGCCGGATCCGGGTGGTGAGTTCCTTGACGTGATCGAAGATCTCCTGGCGAACCGCCATCTCCTTGAGGATCTTCTTCTGCGCGTACATCACCGTGGTGTGGTCGCGGCCGAATGCCTGGCCGATCTTCGGCAGCGACAGGTCGGTGAGCTCACGGCACAGGTACATCGCGATCTGCCGGGACTGGGCTAGCGAGCGGGTCTTACCCGGTCCGCGCAGTTCCTCCACGGTGGTGTCGAAGTACTCCGCGGTGGCCGCCATGATCGTGGCGATGCTGATCTGGATGGTGCCGGCGTCGGCGATCAGGTCGCGCAACACGATCTCGGCCAGCGCGGTGTCGATCTGGGTGCGGTTCAGCGAGGCGAACGCGGTCACCCGGATCAACGCGCCCTCGAGCTCACGGATATTGCGCTCGATGCTGGTGGCGATGAGTTCGAGCACGTCGTCGGGCACGTCCAGGCGCTCCATCTGCGCCTTCTTCCGCAGGATGGCTATGCGGGTTTCGATGTCGGGCGGCTGAACGTCGGTGATCAGACCCCATTCGAAGCGGGTCCGCAGCCGGTCCTCCAGGGTGGCCAGCTTCTTGGGCGGACGGTCCGAGGAGATGACGATCTGCTTGTTGGCGTTGTGCAGGGTGTTGAAGGTGTGGAAGAACTCTTCCTGGATACCTTCCTTGCCCTCGATGAACTGGATGTCGTCGATCAGCAGGATGTCGATGTCGCGGTAGCTGCGCTTGAACGCCACCTTGCGGTCATCGCGCAGCGAGTTGATGAAGTCGTTGGTGAATTCTTCGGTGCTGACGTACTTGACCCGCATCTCGGGGAAGAGCCGCTGGGCGTAGTTGCCGGCGGCGTGCAGCAGGTGGGTCTTGCCGAGACCGGATTCACCCCAGATGAACAACGGGTTGTAGGCCCGAGCCGGTGCCTCGGCAATGGCCAGCGCGGCGGCGTGCGCGAACCGGTTGGACGCGCCGATGACGAAGGTGTCGAAGGTGTAGCGACGGTTGAGGCTGTTGGCCTCCGAAGCGTCGGAGCCGATCTGGCTGCGATCCGGCGCGAAATGATTCGGCCAGTTGTCATGCGCGTTGTCGACTTCGTCGTCGTCGCGGACCTCCTCCTCGAGGTCCTCGGAGGCGGGGGAGGCCGCGGGATCCTCGTCGTCGGCGTCCGGCGGGGCGATTCGCACACCGAGTTCCACGGGCTGTCCGAGCCGGCGGCTGAGTGCGTCGACGATGTGGCTGCGCAGGTGCCGTTCGATTTCGTTCTGCACGAATCCGCTCGGCACCGAAAGCAGCGCGAAGCCCTCGACGAAGTTCAACGGTCGGACGAGCTTGAGCCAGGCGCGCTGTTGCGGGGTCAGGACCGGGGCGGTGCCGTCGTCGCCGTTGAGTTCGGCGACCACGTCGGTCCACAGGACGGCGAATGAGATGGCGGGATCATCGGTCATACGTGATCCCCCTAGGTCAAAGTGGTTTCGGCCGGTCCGATCGCGGTCCGAGACGAACATTCGTCCACAAGGTTATCCACAGGTGTGGACAGTTGTGCCACCGGTATCGGAGGAGCCGGGCGATTTCATGCGACACACGCTGTGACCTGCGGTGACACGGATATCGGCCGGTGGGCTGGCATCGTCATGGAGTTGTGTGGACGCTTCGTTGAAAAGCGATCTGGCAGAAGCTAACAGGTTTGTCTCGGGCTGCCAACCGATCGGTAACAATTGCCGGTGTTCCCCGAGGTCGTCGCGGCGTGGTTTGACCGGGCGAACAGGCCTAAGTACCCTCGAACAGTCGCCCGCCCATGGGCGATACGGCTGCGACCCGAGACTTCTCGGGGACCGCGCCGGTTAGCGAGCGGGACGCGCGAAGCTTGGAAAGCGGCGGCCTGGTTGCTCAGCGGTGATGTGCCGCTGGGGGACTGGTCGCCAGAATGTTGACGAGGAGACACAGCCGTGGCCAAGGGCAAGCGGACCTTCCAGCCGAACAACCGGCGTCGTGCGCGGGTGCACGGATTCCGGCTGCGGATGCGCACTCGTGCCGGACGCGCCATCGTGTCCGCTCGGCGCGGCAAGGGCCGTCGCTCGCTGACCGCCTGATCGCAGCCGGGCAGGCGGGGACTGTGCTCCCAGCTCAGCACCGGATGACGCGGTCCACCGAGTTTGGCCACACCGTCAAGAACGGTGTTCGGGCCGGGCAACCCGATGTGGTGCTGCATCTGTATCGCGGTGCGGTTTCTTCCGACGCGAACGACGCGCCGGGTCCACGCGTGGGGCTCGTCGTCGGCAAGTCCGTCGGGAATGCGGTCGTTCGACACCGGGTGTCGCGCCGGCTCCGCCATGTGATGGCCGGGTTGCTGACCGAACTTGAGCCCGACGATCGACTGGTGATCCGGGCACTCCCGGGCAGTCGGGACAGCTCATCTGCGGATCTGGAACGCCAGCTTCGCGTCGGACTTCGCCGCCGGATTCGGACATGACGAATCGGCAGGACGAGGATGCGGCGCCGGCCCGACCGGGCCTGGCGGTGTGCGTGCTGGTCTATCTGATCGAACTGTATCGGCACATGATCTCTCCGATGCGGCTGCCGACCTGTCGGTTCACCCCGACCTGTAGCAGCTACGCGGTGGAGGCGTTGGTTGCGCACGGATTGTTTCGCGGCACCTGGTTGACGGCGATCCGTCTGGCCAAGTGCGGTCCATGGCATCGCGGCGGATGGGATCCGATCCCTGAGCCCGCGGTTGCGGTCCCAGAGAGTCGTCGGGGTCTCGACGACAGGAACGAGTTCCATGTCTAATTTCAACTGGTTCAGCCTGGACTACGTGTATTACCCGGTGTCGGGGATCATGTGGCTCTGGTACAAGTTGTTCGGCTTCCTGCTCGGGCCGACGAACTTCTTCGCCTGGGCATTGTCGGTGATGTTCCTGGTGTTCACCCTGCGCGCGCTGCTCTACAAGCCGTTCGTCAAGCAGATCCGGACGACCCGGCAGATGCAGGAGCTGCAACCGCAGATCAAGGCGCTGCAGAAGAAGTACGGCAAGGACCGCCAGAAGATGGCGCAGGAGATGCAGAAGCTCCAGCGCGAACACAACTTCAACCCGCTGCTGGGCTGTCTGCCGATGCTGGCGCAGGTGCCGGTGTTCATCGGTCTGTTCCACGTGCTGCGGTCCTTCAACCGGACTGTCGGTGGTTTTGGTCTGACCAAGTTGACCGTCGAGGACAACGCCAACACGGCGAACTACTTCTTCTCCGCCGAGGATGTCCGCAACTTCCTCAGCGCGAATCTGTTCGGCGCACCGCTGGGCGGCACGATGATCCAGACCTCCGGCTTGGAGGCCTTCGAGGTCTTCAGCCGCGGCGCGGTGATCGCCGTCGGTGTGCCGATCATGATCGCCGCGGGCATCGCGACCTACTTCAACAGCCGAGCGTCGGTGGAGCGCCAGAGCCCGGAGGCGGCGGCGAACCCGCAGACCGCGATGATGAACAAGCTCGCGCTGTACGTGTTCCCGCTCGGCGTCGTCGTCGGCGGGCCGTTCCTGCCGCTGGCCATCATTCTGTACTGGTTCTCCAACAACATCTGGACGTTCGGCCAGCAGCACTACGTCTTCGGCAAGATCGAGCACGAAGAGGCCGAGGCGCTGGAGCGGAAGAAGGCCGCCACCAAGGCCAACGCGCCGCGGCCGGGGCAGAAGCCGATCACTGTGCCGGCGAAGATGGATCCGCTCGCGGAGTTCCGCAAGGCGGTCAGTCAGTACGACAGCGGCCAGAAGAAGCAGGGGCTGGATACTGCGGAGCGGGTCATCACCTATCTGGACAAGAACCGCCTGCGCACCGCCGGCGGCGATCAGCGTCCCGGCGGGTTGGCCGCGGAGGTCGCCGACTGGCTCTGTGAGCGGCCGGAACTGGCCGACACCGGCCGCGTCGAGGTCAATCAGCGCCGGCTCTACGCCTCCGAGCGCGCCACCCCGATGATCAAGGAAGTCCTCGACCAGGACCCGGGCCGGGAAGATCTGGCCGGCTTCGTCGAGATGCGCGCGGTGGAGATCGACGCCGCCTACCGACTGGGGGAGTGGGAAAAGGTCTCCCAGCGGGTCACCGACGACGAGGCCCTGTTGGCGCTGTGGGATCGGAACTACGCCGATCTCGATCAGGATCTGCGGTTCCGGATCCACCTGCAGGCCGCGGCCGCGCTGCACCGGATGGGCCGCAACGATGCGGCGGCCGCGCAGGCCCGCCGCGCGCTGGAGGTCTGGGACGCCGTCGGCGGCTGGCCGGATGAGGACGCCCCGGGCGGCATTGTGCTGCCCGGTGGATACCGGCCGGGCGGTGCGCTGGTACATGCCCGGTTGCTGATGATCGCGGCGGCCGGCCGGGGCAAGGGCCGGATGCGTGACCGCGCCGCCAGCCGTCAGCGGGCCGAGGAGGCCGGCCGCGGGGTGTCGAAGCTGCGTGAGCTGGCCGCCGAGGCGGCCCGCGAACTCGGTGAGGACAGCGAGGCCGCCAAGACGCTGCGCCGGCTGTACGAGGCCGCGCTGCAGCAGGTCGCCAACCTGTACCTCGGCGACAGCACCGAGGAGGTGTCCGCGCAGGTTCGCGACGCCGGGATCCGGGCGTCCGCCGAGGCGTCGACGAACCTGTTCGCCGAGGACGACGTCCCGGCGCTGGAGGCCGCGCCGGAGCCGGTCGCTGCGATCGAGGCTGCCGCCGCGACCGAACCGAGCAGTGCCGGAAAGGGCACCGCGGGCAAAGGTGCTGCGGGTAAGGGTGCTGCGAACGCCCGCGGCCCGCAGGGCCAGCGGGGTGGAAAACGGGCCGGAGGCCGCCGCGGCGGGCCCGCCAAGGGCACCAAGAAGAGGGGCTGACCACAGATGTATCGGAAGATGAGGAGCTGATCGTGATGGATACCGAGCAGAGCGAACTCGAGATCGAGGAATCCGCGGCGGAAGACGCCGGGATGGAAGACGGCGGGGTGGACGACGCCGCGGAGACGGCCGAGGATTCCGGGAGCGATCCCGAGGATCGTCTGGTCGCCGAGGGTGAGATCGCCGGGGACTACCTGGAGGAGCTGCTGGACCTGCTGGACTTCGACGGCGACATCGATCTGGACGTCGAGGGCAGCCGCGCCGTCGTCAGCATCGACGGCGGCGAGGACTTGGGCAAGCTGGTGGGCCGCAAGGGTGAGGTGCTCGACGCCCTGCAGGAGCTCACCCGGCTGGCGGTGCATCAGAAGACCGGTGAGCGCAGTCGGCTGATGCTCGACATCGCCGGGTGGCGCCGTCGTCGGCGTGAGGAGCTGGCGGCGCTGGGCGATAAGCTGGCGCGTCGGGTGCTGGAAACCGGCGAGCGTGAGCGGCTCGCTCCGATGACGCCGTTCGAGCGGAAGATCGTTCACGACGCGGTCGCCGTCGTTGACGGGGTGCACAGCGAGAGCGAGGGCGTTGAGCCGGCACGACGGGTCGTCATCCTCGTCGACTGACGCAGAATTACATAGCTGTAGTTCGCCGCCGCGGACCGGAGAAAGCAGGAGATGTTTCACGTGAAACACGACGCACCGGACGCGGCGGCGACGCTATTTGGGGGCCGGTTGGAGCTGGCCGAGCGCTATGTCGAGCTGCTGGGGACCGCCGGTGTGGAACGCGGGCTGATCGGCCCGCGGGAGGCGGACCGGCTCTGGGAACGCCATGTGCTCAACAGCGCCGTCGTGGCAGAGTTGATCGCCGAGGACGAGCGGGTCGCCGACATCGGCAGCGGCGCCGGTCTGCCCGGAATCCCGCTGGCGATCGCGCGCCCGGATCTGCGGGTGGTGCTGATCGAACCGTTGGCCCGGCGAACCTCCTTCCTGGAGGAGGTTGTTGCCGAACTCGGCCTGAGCGCCGAGGTCGTCCGCGGCCGGGCCCCGGAGGCGGGTGCCGGTCTGGAGCCTTTCGATTCGGTGACGTCGCGCGCGGTGGCGGCGCTGGATAAACTCTGTGCGTGGTCGCTGCCACTGCTGCGGGTGGGCGGCCGGATGCTGGCCATGAAGGGGGAGCGGGCCGGCCTGGAGCTGGAAGAGCAGCGGGCGGCGATGACCGCGCTCGGCGCGGTCGATCTGGCAGTGCATCAATGTGGTGGGGAACTTCTTGATCCGCCGGCAACCGTGGTGGTTGCGCGGCGTTCCGGCCGGAGTCCGGTTGGTAAACGGCAGTCCCGAGGGACGGCGAGGAGACAACGATGAGCGCACCGGGCGGAGGCCGCGCGGGCAAGCGCGGGGACCGTGTTTCACGTGAAACATGGACAGGGGAATCGGAGTTCGACACCCCGATCGCCGCGGCGGCGCAGCGGGCCACCCAGGTTCTGCACAAGAACCGGCGGCTGCCGCGGCCCCCGCATCTGCGGGTGTTCACCGTGGCGAATCAAAAGGGTGGGGTCGGTAAGACCACGACCACGGTGAACCTCGCCGCCGCGTTGGCGCTGCAGGGACTCAAGACGCTGGTGATCGACCTCGATCCGCAGGGCAACGCCAGCACCGCGCTGGGCATCGATCGTCGCCAGCCGGGCACCCCGTCGTCGTATGAGGTGCTGATCGGCGAGCTGGCGCTGCACGAGGCGATCCTCCCCAGCCCGCACAATCCGAGGCTGTTCTGCGTACCGGCGACCATCGACCTGGCCGGCGCGGAGATCGAGCTCGTCAGCATGGTGGCGCGGGAGAATCGGCTGCGCGGCGCGCTGGCCGCGCTGGAGGGCACCGACTTCGACTACGTGTTCATCGACTGCCCGCCCTCGCTGGGCCTGCTCACGATCAACGCGCTCGTCGCGGCCCGCGAAGTGCTGATCCCGATCCAGTGCGAGTACTACGCGCTGGAGGGGGTGTCGCAGCTGATGAACAACATCAATCTGGTGAAGGCGCACCTGAACCCGCAACTCGAGGTCACCACCGTGGTGCTGACCATGTACGACGGCCGGACCAAGCTCGCCGACCAGGTGGCCGACGAGGTCCGCCGTTACTTCGGCGACAAGGTGCTGCGCACCGTCATCCCGCGCAGCGTGAAGGTGTCTGAGGCGCCGGGCTATAGCATGACGATCATCGACTACGACCCCGGATCTCGGGGCGCGATGAGCTATCTCGACGCCAGCCGCGAACTCGCGGAACGGGCCGTGTCAGAGGGGAAGGGACGACCATGAGCAGTCCGTCACGCCGCAAGGGTGGCCTGGGCCGAGGCCTGGCCTCGCTGATTCCGACCGGGCCGGCCGATCCGGGGGATGCCGCGACCACCGGGCCCCGGTTGGGCGCGGCCGCCGCCGACGTGGTGATTGGCGGGCCGGCGGCCGAGGCCGCGCGCGCCGCGCAGACCGTCCCGGCCGAGGAGCTGGTCGGGGCGGTGTACCGCGAGCTCGGACCGGCGGAGATTCGGCCGAACCCGCGCCAGCCCCGCCAGGTCTTCGACGACGAGGCGCTCGCCGAGCTGGTGCACTCGATTCGCGAGTTCGGGCTGATGCAGCCCATCGTGGTCCGGGAGATTCCGGAGGCCGAGCGCCCGGCGCCGATCGACGGCGCCGACCCGGTGCGCTACGAGATCGTGATGGGGGAGCGGCGGTGGCGGGCCTCGCAGGTCGCCGAGCTGACCATCATCCCCGCCATCGTGCGGGAAACCGCCGATGACAACATGCTGCGCGACGCCCTGCTGGAGAACATTCACCGGGTACAGCTCAATCCGCTGGAAGAGGCGGCGGCCTACCAGCAGCTGCTGGACGAGTTCGGGGTCACCCACGAGGAACTCGCCACCCGAATCGGACGGTCCCGGCCGCTGATCACCAACATGATCCGGTTGCTTCGGCTGCCCATCCCGGTGCAGCGCCGGGTGGCCGCGGGTGTGCTGTCCGCGGGCCACGCCCGCGCGCTGCTCGCCCTGGAGGCCGGCCCAGAGGCGCA
This sequence comes from Mycolicibacterium fallax, assembly GCF_010726955.1. Classification (NCBI taxonomy): domain Bacteria; kingdom Bacillati; phylum Actinomycetota; class Actinomycetes; order Mycobacteriales; family Mycobacteriaceae; genus Mycobacterium; species Mycolicibacterium fallax. The sequence continues at coordinate 2,845,959 of NZ_AP022603.1, read as the reverse complement.
GGAGGAACTGGCCGCGCGGATCGTCGCCGAGGGGCTCTCGGTGCGGGCGACCGAGGAGGCGGTGACCGTGGCGAATCAGTCCGGTCCGGCCGCGCCGACGCCCAAGCGCCGCAACCCGATTCACATGCCCGGCCTGCAGGACGTCGCCGAGCGGCTGTCGGGTGCGTTCGACACCCGGGTGACGGTCAGCCTGGGCAAGCGCAAGGGCAAGATCGTCGTCGAGTTCGGCTCGGTCGACGACCTCCAGCGGATCGTCGAGTTGATGGATCAAGCCGGCCAATGACCGGATGCGGGGGGCGATTTCGGCATTTTTACGCCGTGCGAACCCCGATCCGGTCACCCGGGGCGGTTACGTCACTGTGACGGCCCCTGAATCGGGACACATCTCACCGATTCGGGGCGCCGTTCCGCTGGCAGGACCCCGGTGCGCTCTCCTATCCTGGAGGAGTTGTCGTGCGCGGGCGCGGTCGCGCCGTCGCCCGAGAACGTGATGGAAAGGCCCGGATTCCAAGTGTCGGCTCGCATTGTGCCCCTGGCACTCGAGGCGTTCGAGCGACTCCCCAAGCATGCCCGGCGGTGCGTGTTCTGGGAGGTCGATCCGGACACCCTCGGCGCCGAGGATCGGTTGAGCGATCCGGAGTTCGAGAAGGAAGCCTGGCTCTCGATGGTGATGCTGGAGTGGGGATCCTGCGGCCAGGTCGCCGTGCCCGCCGCCGGGCAACCGGGCCGGATCGAGTCACCGGCCTGCAGTGGGTTCGCGCTCTACTCCCCGCCGCACGCGGTACCCCGCGCGCAGCGTTTTTCGACCGGACCGGTGAGCGCCGACGCGGTGCTGCTGACTTCGTTCGGCGTGGAACCCGGTCAGCGTGACGGACTGGCCGAGGATCTGGTGTCGGCCGTGGTGACCGGGCTGATGCGGCGCGGCGTACGCGCACTGGAGGCGTTTGGGCGCACCGCCGCCGCAACGGAACTCGGCGTCGCCGGGCTGTCCGGCGAGTCGGCCGACGCGGTGAAGTCGTTGGGGGACTGCCGATTCGACCGGTGCATGATCGAGGCTGAGTTCCTGCAAGACGTCGGGTTCGAGGTGGTTTCCCCGCACCAGTACTTCCCCCGGCTGCGGTTGGAGCTCGACAAGGGGCTGGGCTGGAAGGCCGAGGTCGAGGCCGCGCTCGAAATGTTGCTGGAGCGTGACCGTCTCGAGACGGTCGGCGCGGGATTGGTGGAAGGCGTTGGCGCGCGGGAAGACTCGCAGGTCAGCTGACTCGCACGTCAGCTCAACTGCGAAACGGCCTTCAGGATCCGCTGATCCGGCCGGCCTGGTCCACCGACATCTCGTGGGCCAGCAGTTCGGCAAAGGTGAAGGTTCCGGTGGGCCGGTCGTTTTTGCCGAGCAGGTACAACCGCTTGACCGCCGCCAGGATGCCCTCCGCGATCGCGTCGCGGGTCTGCGGGGTGACCAGCAGCGACCGGTCCCGGGGATTGGTGATGTAGCCGATGTCGACCTGGACGGTGGGCATTCGGGTCAGCCGGAGCAGATCCCAGGTCCGGCCGTGACTGCGGCAATCGCGTAAACCGGTACGCGCCACCACTTCCCGCTGGATGAAGTCGGCGAGATTCTGCCCGATCGTGGACACCGAGCCTCGCGAGTTGCCGAAGTAAAACGACGCCACACCGTTGGGCGCCGGGCTGGCCTGGGTCTCGCAGCGCAGGCTGATCATCAGGTCCGCGCCGATGTCGTTGGCGAAGGCGGCGCGCTGCGGATCGGCCGGACAGCGGTTGCTCGGGCGGGACAGGAAGGTGTCCATCCCGATCGCCGTCATCCGGCCCTCCAGCCGGCTGGCCAGATCCCACAGCAGGTCCGCCTCGCTGATCGGACCGGCCGGGCCTTGGGAGATGAGGCCGTGATCGCTACCGCCGCGGCCCGGATCGATGATGATCCGCTTGCCGGAGAGCTGCGGGCCGGAGCGCCGGACCATCTCCTCGGAGTGAATGCCGTGCAGCGAGCCGCCGGACACCCGCGACGCCAGGAAATACAGCGAGCGCAGGGTTTCTGGACCGCAGACGCCGTCCGGTGACAGGCCGTACTCGCGCTGATACGACATCAGCGAATTGTGGGTCTGCAGACCGAAATAGCCGTCCAGCACGCCGGAATAGAAACCGAGATCCTGCAGTCGGCTCTGCAGGGTGCCGACGTCGTCGCCGTACATCGGGCTGCCGAACTGATGCGCCAGGATCCGGGCTCCGAGACGGTAGGAGGCTTCCTTCAGCGCGCGGAAGGTGGCCGGGCCGACGATCCCGTCGACGAGCAGACCGCGGCGCTGCTGGAAATCACGGACCGCGTGGTCAAGCTCGGCGTCGAAGATGTCCAGCGCGAGGTGCTGACCGGTGACCGGCTGCACCTCGGGGTTGTTCATCAGGCCCAGGCCGATGAGCGCCTCACGGATCCGCAGTACGGCCACCCCGCGGGTACCCACCCGCACCAGCTGTTCGGCATCTCCGCGAGGCTGGTCTGGCATCTCACGCCCTTCGGTCACGTACGGTCAGCGGCCGGCGTTGCCTCCCGTGCGGGAGGCTGGCTGGGCACAATTGTCGCACTCCGCGCCGGAATTAAGGAAACCGCGGCGCCCCGGGGTGTGTTCACCACGGGGCGCCGAGCGCCTCACAATTCGTCGGCGAGTTCGCGCAGCAGCGCGGCCTTGCCCTTGGCGCCGACGATGCGCCGCACCGGCTTGCCGTCACGAAACAGCAGCAGGGTGGGGATCGACACCACCTGGAAGGCCTCCGCGGTGCTCGGATTGGCGTCCACGTCGAGCTTGGCGACGGTCAGTTCACCGGCCTTCTCGGCGGCGAGCTCCTCGAGCACCGGGGCGATCATCTTGCACGGGCCGCACCAGCTGGCCCAGAAGTCGACGAGGACCGGGCTGCTGCTGGCCAGCACGTCGTCGGCGAACGAGGCGTCGGTCACGGTCACGGTGGCACTCACTGGGTGGCTCCCATCAGGTCGGTGTTGGGGGAGGATTCGGCGGCGTCGGCCAGCCAGCGCTCGGCGTCGATCGCGGCCGCGCAGCCGCTGCCGGCGGCGGTGATCGCCTGCCGGTAGCTGCGGTCGACGAGGTCGCCGGCGGCGAACACGCCCGGCAGCGAGGTCTCGGTGCTGCCTTCGCGGGTCAGCACGTAGCCGTCGTCGTCGCGGTCCAGTACGCCGGCAACCAGCTCCGAGCGCGGATCGTGGCCGATCGCCACGAAGACGCCGGTGACCGGCAGGGTGGAGTCCTCGCCGGTGACGGTGTTGTGCACGCGCAGCCCGGTCACCGTGTCGGTGCCCTCGACGCCCAGCACGGTGGTGTTAGTCAGGAAGGTGATCTTCTCGTTGGCGCGGGCCCGGTCGAGCATGATCCGGGAGGCGCGGAATTCCTCGCGCCGGTGCACCAGGGTGACGCTGCGGGCGAAGCGGGTGAGGAAGGTGGCCTCCTCCATCGCCGAATCACCGCCGCCGATCACCGCGATGTCCTGGTCCTTGAAGAAGAAGCCGTCGCAGGTCGCGCAGGCGCTCACGCCGCGGCCGAGCAGTTCCTGCTCGCCGGGGACGCCGAGGTATCGGGCAGCCGCGCCCATCGCCAGGATGATCGCGCGCGCGGAGAAGGTGTCGCCGGAGCCGGTGGTGACCGTCTTGATCGGCCCCTCCAGGGACACCGCCTCGATGTCCTCCATCTGCAGATCGGCGCCGAAGCGCAGTGCCTGCTCGCGCATCTCGTCCATCAGGTCGGGGCCCATGATGCCGTTGCGGAAGCCGGGGAAGTTCTCCACCTCGGTGGTGGTCATCAGCGCGCCGCCGAACGAGGTGCCCTCGAACACCATCGGGTTCAGCTCCGCGCGGGCGGTGTAGATCGCTGCGGTGTAACCGGCGGGGCCGGAGCCGATGACGATGACGTCGTGAACGGTGTCCGAGCCGGACGATGTGGCGGAGCTCATGCGGACCTTTCTGGCGGGGCCGGCGTGGCGCCGGTGCGGTCATGATGTCAAACCAAGGGTAGGCCGTGGTTGTTCCCGCTGCGCTACGGCCGCCGCAGCGCGGTCTGGGTCAGCTGCCCGGAATCGGCGGCGTTGCACGACGGTGCCACCGCGATCGCCGCGTACCGGCCGGGCTCCTCGCCGTCGAGCAGCAGCAGTACCGCGGGTCGGCCGGCGATGGTGAGTTCACGGGCGCCTCGGATCGCGCTGCCGCCGGGATAGCCGAGGGCGGCCAAGCAGGCCGACCGGCGCCGGGGATCCGACAGCGGGCCGAGGTCGGCGGGGCGGTCCAGCAGCGCCAGGATCTCGGTGGCCGACAGCGGGATCGCCAGCGGGTCGACGGTGATCTGCTCGATGGTGGTCAGCGCGCGGGGCGCCCGGTCGGGCGGTGGCCGCAGCAACGCGGGAACCGCCACCAGCGCGGCGACGACGATGGCCGCCAGACCCGCAGCGGCGACCCACCGGCGCGGCCACCCGGGCGGGCGGGCGGCGTGCCCGGGCTCGTGGACGTCGGCCATGCCGGACAGTGTCTCTCATCCGTGGTGGCGGAGGTGTCTCTCATCCGTGGTGGCGGAGGTGTCTCTCATCCGTGGTGCGGCGGCGGTCAGCCGAGCTCGGCCCGGCCGGGGCCGAGCACCACCGCGAGCCGGCGGCGCCCACGTGCACAGCGACTCTTGACGGTGCCCTCGGCGACCCCCAGCAGGCGGGCGGTGCGGGCGACCGACAACCCGTGCATGTCCACCGCCAGCACTGCGGCGCGCTGCTCGACGGGCAGTTGCATCAGTGCCCGGCGAACGGTCAGCGCGGTGGTGATCTCGGCGCTGCGGTCGGGCACCGCGAGGAGCGTCTCATCGAGCGGGTCGGCCGGTTGGTGGCGGCGCTGACGCAGCCGGTCCCGACAGGCGTTGAGCACGATCCGGTACAGCCAACTGCCGACGGCGGCCTGCTGACGGAACCTCGGCGCGCCGCGGTGGGCGGCCAGCATCGCCTCCTGCAGCACCTCCGCGGCGTCCTCCCGGCTGCGGGTGTGCGCGGTGGCCAGCCGGTTCAGCCGCGGCCGGTGCCGGGCGTAGAGCGCCGAAAATGCCCGCGGGTCTCCGGCCACGTGGGCCGCCAGCAGTTCGGCATCGCTGCGTCGGTCGGCGTCGGCTGGTTGGCCGGCATCGCTGCGTTGGTCGGCGTCGGTTCGTTGGTCGGCGTCGGTTCGTTGGTCGGCGTCGGTTCGTTGGTCGGCGTCGGTTCGTTGGTCGGGTAGCGCATCCACGGCCGCAACGTATCCAGCGCGGCCTCCCCGGGCACTTCAGTCGGCACCGCGGCTGTGGATGAACGGCGGCTGTGGATGGCGGGCTTTTCGGCCGCCGTGCTGCGTGGGCTATTTGACCGCGTTGACGACGATCTCGGAGAACTCGGTCTTGTTCTTGCCCGCCGTCGTGCCCATGGTGCTGATCCACAGCAGCAGGTTCGACGTCGGCGCGCTCGCGTCGACCGTGATGGTGTTCTTCCCGGGCTGCAGCGTGGTCGGCTGGGTCAGTTCGGTGGTGTCGGCCAGTGCGGCGGGATCCGGGCTGGACGCCGAGCGCACCTGCACCACCGTGCCGGTGCTCGGCACCGTCACCGTCACCGTGCCGACGGTGGTCGGCTCGGGCAGCTCGAGCATCAGGCCGACGCCGCTCTTGAAGTTCGGGAACGGCACGTTGTCGGTGTAGATGTCGGTCGACCACGCCGAGTTCGGGTTCCCGTCGATCGCCTTGTCGGCGTCGGCGGGATTGTCCGCGCCGCCGTCGGGGGAGAACACCGTCGCGCGAACCGGTTTCACCGCGCCGCCGACCTCCGCGGTGGGCTCGGCGGACTGCGACAGCGACGGTGCGTTCAGCCCGAGCTGGTCGCCGATGCTGCCGCCGCCGACATCGCCGAACATCTTGTTCAGGATCGACGCCAAGACCAGCAGGGCCACCAGCAGAATCGCCACGCCCGCGGCGATACCGATCATCAGCGCGCGCTTGCGCTTGGTCGCGGCGTCGGTGGCGGACTCCGCGTCGGACTTGCGCGGCTCCGGTTCCGGCGGAGTCTCCACCGAGTCGAGCAGCGCGGTGCGGTCGGCGACCGCGGTCGCCTGCTGCAGCAGGTTCAGCATGGTCGGTGCGGTACGGATCCCGGCGTTGTCCTGAACCGACCGCAGCGCTGCCGCCGAAATCTGGAACGGGATGCCGCGGTCGAGCACCCGCGGCTCCAGCGGCTGGCCGTCGGCGTCCAGCTCGGCCGGCTCGAACCCGCTGGGGACGCCCGTTTCGCGCAGCGGCCAGCGGTTCACCAGCAGCGCGTACAGCGCGGCCCCGACGCCACGGATGTCACCCTCGGGGGTGGCGTCGGCGAGCGTGGCCGGGAAGGCCAGCGCCACATCGCCTTCGATGCTGACCCGCAGCCGCGCCGGATCGTCGACGCCCATCGCGACACCGGCCTTGTGTGCGGCGCCCGCGGCGGCGGCCAGCGATTGGATGGCGCGGGCGCTGCCGATCGGCGACGGCGCCGTCGCGGCGACCTCCCGCAGCGACCCGCCGCGAATCCACTCCGAGACCACCAGCCCGCCGACGACATCGGAGACATCCAGGATCCGGGCGATCCCGGGACCGCCGACCTGACTCAGTCGCGAAGTGCGGGAGAGGACTTCGGCCACCTCGGCGGCCGGCAACCGATGCTCGGGGTCGATGAAGGTCAGCGCCACCGGCCGATCCAGCGCGGTGTCGAGGGCCTGCCAGAACTGCAACTGGGCCGCGCCGCCGTGAAACGCCAGCAGCCGGTAGCGCCCGTCGGCGATCAACGCCCCGGCCACCAATGCGCCGTCCTCGGCGGTGGATGCTGGGTCGGTCGGGCGGGGGCCGGGGAGCGGAACCCGGGCGGTGGGGTCGCCCTCCGAGCCAGCTGAGCGAGTGTCGGTCACCGCGGATCCTTTCGCTGTCCACGGCCCGGCAACGGCTGCCGGGGCCACCGGCAATTCCGGCGCGGGCAAACTTTGTTGGTCAGAATACGGTAGGGAATCGCCTGCGGGCGCAGGCACGACGGCCGGGCCGGCAGCCGGCTGGCCGCGTTGCAGTCGGCGGCTCAGCACGGCACGGGCGGCCTGCGCCTCGGGCACTTTGGTGGCCACCAGGATCGCGATGACGATCGGCAACATCACCACGCCGATGATCATCAGCCGGAGCAGCGAACCCATCCCGCCGCCGTGTTCGGTCAGGCCGGACAGCCCGAAGACCCGGTCCACCAGGTACCCGGACAGGCCCGCCGCCGTCGCGGCCAGCGCCGTCAGCGCGACGGTGCGGATCTCCACCGACCCGTACAGCCCGCCGCCGCCGGGACGCAGCTCTCGGCGCAGCAGCAGGTGGCCGAGCAGGGCGCCGGCAACGAAGCCCAGGCCGTTGGCGGCGCCGAGGTAGCCGGCGACCAGTTCGGGGTTGTCGGTCAGGTGCGGGGCGGCCAGCGACCCGGCGATCTTGACCACGGTGGTGGCAATGATGATGGCGATCGGGATCCACGGCTGCTCGCGAGCGTAGAAGACCCGAAGTTGCAGCAGCATCATCGAATAGGGGATCAGCGTGAACGCGGACAAGGCGATCGCGATGCCGAGGTAGTTGGCGTCGACCTGGCCGAAGTTGCCGTAGGCGAACAGCGCGGTGCCGATCGCCGGGCCGCCGACGGTCATGAACGCCACGATCGGGATCAGGGTGATCATGGTCAGCCGGGTGGCCAGGGACAGGTCGGCCAGCACTCCGGTGGTGTTGTCGGCGGCGGCGTTGCGGCTGAGCCGCGGCATCACCACGGTCAGCACCGTCACGCCGATCATGCCGAACGGCAGCTGCAGCACCAGCCAGGCGTAGTTGTAGATGGCCGGACCGGATGCCGCTGCGGTGCTTGCGATCTGGTTGCCGACGACCAGACCGATCTGGCTGATCAGCACGTACAGCACCATCGCCGCGGCCATTGCCCCGAAGCGTTTGAGCCGCTCGTCGATGCCCCACAGCGGACGCAGGCTGATCCGCTGGCGGCGGATCGCGACCAGCAGCACCGCGGCCTGAGCCGCCACGCCGAGGGTGGTGCCGATGCCCAGCACCAGCAGCTTGGCGTTGCCCATCTCAACCGGGTCGAGCGAAAGTTCGCCCGGAACAAGCAGGTACAGGCCGAGGGTGGCGATGGCGACCACATTGTTGACCACCGGCGCCCACGCCGGCGGGCCAAAGATGTTGCGGTTGTTCAGGATCGCCATGTAGACCGAGGTCAACCCGTAGAAGATCACCTGCGGGAGAAGCAGATACGCGAACGCCGTCGTCAGCGCCTCGTTCACCTGCGGATGGCTGCCGAGCATCAGGCGCACCAGCAGGGGCGCCGAGGCCACCGAGGCGATGGTCACCACCGCAAGCAGCGCCGTGGTGATGGTGACCAACCGGCGAATGAAGGCCGCGCCGCCGTCGGGATCGTCGCGTTCGGCGCGGGCCAGCACCGGCACGAAGATGGCGGTGAAGGTCGCCTCCAGCACCAGGGCCGCGACCAGGTTGGGCAGCTGGTTGGCGATGGTGAACGCGCTGGACAGTGCGGCGCCCAGGATCGCGGCCAACAGCACGATCCGGATGAAGCCGGTGATCCGGCTGATCAGCGTCGCAAACGCCATCCCCCAGGACCGCCGTACCACCGCGGCGTCGGTGAGTTCCTTGCGGACCGGCCCGCCGGGCACCGCGGCGGACTGCTCGGTGCTGCTCATGGTGCGGACTCCGGCCGGGACGGGGGGACTTCGGGATCGGGGTTCGGCGGCGGGGGCCGGCGATGCAGATGGTCGGGTTCGGGTGGCTCCAGATCGGCCCGGTCGGGCTGGCCGCGGAAACGGTGCCACAGCCGCCGCCCGGTGAGGACGGCCAGGGTGGCCCCAGCGATCAGGGTGATGAAGAACAGCACCTTGCCGTAGGCGTTGGAATGCAGCGACAGCCGGACCGGCTCGCCCAGCGTCAGCCCGTCGGCGGTGTGCAACGCGACGTCGACGGCAAACCGCTGGGTGAAGTGCACCTCGATCGGCACCCGGATCGGCAGATAGCCCGGCGGCAACTCCAGCACCCCGGGGTCGGTGACCGTCATTCCGGGCGGGCCGTCGACCTGCAGCCGCACCCGAATCGGCACCGCCAGGTCGTTGCGCAGCGCCAGCGGCAGCGGGCTGCGCTCGGTGGCCAGGGTGTAGGAGCCGCCCGGGTTCACGATCGTCACCGCCCCGAACAGGTCATCGATGGTCCGACCGACCAGCGCGAGATCAGCCCGGGCCCGGTCGGCACGCTGATCGGCCGGGATGGCGGTGCTCAGCGCCCGCAGCATGTCCTCCCGCAGCGGGGCGGTGTAGGCGGTCCCGGTCAGGCCGGTCTGCATGTTGGTGCCCAGCGATCCGGTCAGCCCCGACAGCCGGGCATCCTCGTCGGCGATGGTGCCGATCACCTCGGTGTCGAACCGGCCGGTGTCGGGCGCGGCGGCCAGCGGCACCGGCGGTGGGGGCACCACCACGGTCTGGCCGATCAGCTCCGGCAGCGGCAACGGTTGCGCCAGCCCCGAATGCAGCAGCGTGGTCAGCGCGGTCAGCAGCGCGCCGGCGTCCTCGGCGCCGACCTGCCAGTTGGGCGGCGGCAGCACCGTCTGGGTGCGCGGCTCGGTGTCCGGATGCAGTCCGCGCCACAGCAGGGCCCCCAGGGCGTCCTGGCGCAGGGCGGTCGGTGAGCCGGCGGCGGGGGGCACCCGCAGCGAGGGATCCAGGTACGACGGCGGATTCTTCGCGCCGCCGAGGGCGCCCAGCGTGGCGGTCACCGCCGGGTCGAACGGGGCGACGGCCACCCGGTCACTGACCCGGTGCGCGGTCACGTCGGCGGTGCTCGGGGCACCGGTCGCCGGGTCGGTCGCGGCCGCGGCCGGGGCGATCGCCACGGTCTGCCCGTTCCCGTCGAGCAGCGGCAGGACCTCCTTGGTCAGTGGCCGGTCGCCGAACAGCGTCACCCCGCGCACCGAGGTCACCCCGAGCAACTGGTCGACCAGATTCTGGGCGCCGACGGTGGCGAAGCTGAACAGCGGCGCGTTGCCGACCCGGGCGACCGCGTCCAGGTCGGCCTGCGCGTAGGGCAGCGCCGTGACGCACATTCGGGCGGCCAGCGCGCGCAGCCGCTCCAGCCAGGCCGCGGCGACGGTTTGCCCGGTGCCGGGGGCGTCGCCGACCACATACCCGGTGGTCATCGCGTTCACCGTGACCAGCAGGTCCGGGTCGACGGCCAGGCACAGCGTGCGGGCCAGCTCACCGCCGGGGTCGAGGTTCGCGCCGGTGGCGAACTCGACGGCGCCGAGCAGGCCGTCGAGCCGGCCGCCGGGACCGAGCTCGCCGGCCAGGTCGTCGTCGAGCAACCGCACCGGGGTGGTGCCGCCGGCGATGCCCGGCACCAGCCGGGGCCGATCGGCCAGCGGCCAGAGCATGGTCAGCCGCACCGGCCGGGCGGTGTCGGGGGCGACGACGTCCCCCGGTGCCGGCGGGGCGGCGTCCGTGTCGGGTTCGGGCGGTGGGGGCACCCCGAGGACGGGCAGCAGGAAGCGGGCGTCGGCGAGCCGGGCCGGCGAGCCGTAGTCGGGGGTGCCGTTGACATTGATCAGCAGCGGATAGATCCCCGGATGCTCGATGCCGAGGCCGGGATCGTCGCTCGGCCGGATCGGGTACCGAAAACTCACCGCGGCGCGCTGGCCGGGCCGCAGCTCGCTGGTGACGTTCAGGAACGGCCCGACGGGCTGGTAGCCGGAGGTGGCGGCCTCGGTGTGGGTGGTGCGCAGCCCGCTGGTGGCGACCAGCGGATCGGCCCGTTCCAGCCGGGCCACCACCTCGCGCACCGGACGGTCGCTGACGTTGGTGACGGCGGCGTCGACGGTGACGAACGGCTCGCTGGCGGTGGCGACGATGTCGGGGGTGACCCGGTCGATCTCGACCACCAGGAACGCGGTGCGGTCGGGTTCGCCGTTGGCGGCGATCGGGAACAGGGCGGGGACCAGGGCCAGGAGCAGCGTGGCCAGCAGCGCCCACGGGGCACCGCGGCGGGCGCGGGTCACGGCTGGGGACCGTAGCCGCTCGCCCGGCCCCGCTCGGGGTCCTCGGGTCGGTGGTTACGGCTGCGGGAATGGGTCTGCGGGCGCCGCCGGGGGGTGCTGCGCGGCAGTGCCGGCAGCGCGCTCGGGCCGTCGGTCTGCAGCAGGGTGATCAGCTCGCCGGCCACCTCGGCCAGCCGGCGCTCGTCGGCGTAGGCCAGCCGAGACGACAGTTCGGAAAGCGGCACCCAGGCGACCTCGGCGACTTCGCGGTCCTCGTCGCTCAACTCGCCGCCGGAGAACCGCAGCAGGTAATGGTGCACGGTCTTGTGCACCCGACGGCCCTCGGTGACGAACCAGTAGTCGATGCTGCCCAGCGCTGCGAGCACCTTGCCCTGGATGCCGGTCTCCTCGGCGACCTCCCGGGCCGCGGTCTGCTCGGCGGTCTCGCCCTGTTCGATGTGCCCCTTGGGCAGTGACCACAGCATCCGCCCGCGCCGGTCCAGCCGTCCGATCAACGCGGCAAGCGCGTCCTCCAGGGGGCCGTCGATGCCGTCGATGACCAAACCGCCGGCCGAGGTCTCATGCACGGTGCGCAATCGATCGACGCTGCGGCGGCGGGACCGTGTCGGTCGGGGCCGGTCGGTGGGGCGCGGCGCCGGCGGCGCAGATTCGGCGGGTGCGGGCTCGGCGCCGGCCGAACCTGCCGGTGACTGATCGGCGCGCGGCGGGCCGACGGGTCGGCGGCCGCGCCGCCTACCGCGGCGACGCCGCGGTTTGCCCAGTTCACCGTCCGACACCCATGCGATAGTAGCGGCCGACGGCGCGGTGCCCGGCCGGCACTCGCCGGTGTGAGGCGGCCGTTACCGGGTCGCGCTCAACCCGATATCGCAGCGGTGATCAGCAGCACGACCTCGAGCAATGGGTATTCCACGCCCCCGCACCCAGTTGCGTTGCGGGCCCGACGCCAGCCGATTGCGCCCCGCGGAGGTGGGGTTAGCCGGCCCGGGCAACTAGGCTGATCGTCCGTGTCCGACGCCGAATCCAGCGCCCCCGCCGATGCCGATGCACCGCTGCTGGCGCGCGCGCTGGTCGCGCTCAACGCCCACGGCGAATTGCTCGGGGATCTCGGCCGGCTGTTCGACGAGGCCGGGCACCAACTCCACCTGGTCGGCGGCAGCGTCCGCGACGCCCTGCTGGGCCGACTGGGCACGGATCTGGACTTCACCACCGACGCGCGCCCGGATGCCGTCCAGCGGCTGCTGCGGCCGTGGGCCGACGCCATGTGGGACACCGGGATCGCGTTCGGCACCGTCGGCGCCGCCCGGGCCGGGCAGCAGGTGGAGATCACCACCTACCGCGCCGACAGCTACGACCAGGTCTCCCGCAACCCGCAGATCGCGTTCGGCGACACCCTGGCCGGGGACCTGATCCGCCGCGACTTCACCGTCAACGCGATGGCGGTGCGGATCACCGCCGCCGGGCCGGGCGAGTTCGTCGACCCGCTCGGCGGGCTGGCCGCGCTGCGCGCCCGGATCCTGGACACCCCGTCGGAGCCGGAGGTGTCCTTCGGCGACGACCCGCTGCGGATGCTGCGGGCGGCCCGGTTCGTCTCGCAGCTGGGCTTCGGGCTGGCGCCGCGGGTCCGCACCGCGATCGAGGAGATGGCGCCGCAGATCACCCGGATCACCGCCGAACGCATCGCCGCCGAACTCGACAAGCTGCTGCTCGGCGCGGATCCGGTCGCCGGGATCGACGTGATGGTGGCCACCGGGCTCGGCGAGCAGATCCTGCCGGAGGTCGGGGCCATGCGGATGGCCATCGACGAGCACCACCAACACAAGGACGTCTACCAGCACTCGCTGACCGTGCTGCGCCAGGCCATCGACCTGGAGGGCGACGACGGCCCGGACCTGGTGCTGCGCTGGGCGGCGCTGCTGCACGACATCGGCAAGCCCGCCACCCGCCGCCACGAGCCGGCCGGCGGGGTGAGCTTCCACCACCACGAGGTGGTCGGGGCGAAGATGACTCGCAAGCGGATGCGGACGCTGAAGTACTCCAAGCAGATGGTCGACGACGTGTCGGCGCTGGTGTACCTGCACCTGCGGTTCCACGGCTACGGCGACGGCCGGTGGACCGATTCGGCGGTGCGCCGCTACGTGACCGACGCCGGCCCGCTGCTGGACCGGCTGCACCGGCTGGTCCGGGCTGACTGCACCACCCGCAACAAGCGCCGGGCCGCCCGGCTGCAGGCCACCTACGACGATCTCGAGGCGCGGATCGCCGAGCTGGCCGAACGCGAGGATCTCGCGCGGGTGCGCCCCGACCTGGACGGCAACGCGATCATGGAACTGCTCGGCATCCCGGCCGGTCCGCAGGTCGGGAAGGCCTGGAACTACCTCAAGGATCTGCGGATGGAGCGCGGGCCGCTGGAGCCCGAGCAGGCCCGCGCCGAGCTGCTGGCCTGGTGGAACCGGGAGGGCTCCGCCGGCGTCTGACCGGGGTATGCAGTACTGCCTGGGCCCCGGCGACGGGACCGCCTCGATCTTCGACGCCCCGTTCGACCTCGACGCCGACGGGGACGGGGTGCTTGACGCCGTCGGCCTGGACCTCGACGGCGACGGGTTGCGCGACGACGCGCTGGCCGACTTCGACGGCGACGGTCACGCCGACCACGCGGTGCTCGACGTCGGGTCGCCGGCACCGCACTGGTTCACCGACGACGGCGCAGGCACCTGGGCGCTGGCCGCCGACCCGGTCATCCGCGGCGAGCCGCTGCGCTGGTTCGGCCTCGACGGCGCCGAACACACCGGGACGGTGGTCGATTTCGACGGCGACGGGGTGGCCGCCGACGCGCTGTACGACGACAACGGCGACGGCATCGCCGACCGGGTGATGTGCGCCGGCGCCGACCCGGCCGGCGGCTACCGGGCGGCGTTCGTCGACACCGACGGTGACGGCGGCTGGGATGTCCGGCTCGTCGACGCCGACGGGGACGGGTCCGCCGACTCCGCGGCCGAGTTGGATTAGCCGCGCCCCGCGCTCAACGGCCCGCGCTCTGTCTCTACGGCGAGGAGGCGTCTCCGCGCTTCGCGCTCAACGCCCCTCGCCGGGCGGGCCCGCGAAGGCCTGGGCGATGGTCAGCCAGTGCTGCGCGTCGGGCCCGACGGCCACCAGATCCAGCTCGGCGGGCGCCCGGCGCCGGGTGACCAGCGCGCAGAAGTCCGCGGCCGAGCCGGTCACCCGCTGCGGAGCGTCGGGGTCACCCCAGGTCCAGGGCTCACCGCCGGGGCCGGACAGCGCGACGTAGAACGGCTCGGTCGGCGGCGTGAGGCCGTTCATGACGTAGGCGTAGTCGCGGGTGCGGACCCCCAGGTGCGCGATCGAGCGCAACCGAACCGTCGCGGGCCGGTCGGCGCCCAGCGCGTCGGCGATGTCGAGGCCGTGCGCCCAGGTCTCCATCAGCCGAGCCGTTGCCATCGACGCGGCCCGCATCGGCGGCCCGAACCAGGGGATCTTCTGCCCGTCGGGCACCGCGGGCAACGCCGCGTGCAACCGGTGGCGGGCATCGCGCCAGGCGGCCAGCAGCTCCGCCGGCGGAGTCTCGGCCAGCTCCTCGGCCGCCGCATCGACGAACCCCAGCGGATCGAGCATCGCCTCGGCGACGATCGCGGCGAATCCGTCCGGGTCGGTGACCGCGATCAGCGACACCCGGTCGGTCCAGCACAGATGCGCGATCTGATGCGCGATCGACCAACCCGGGGCCGGGGTGGCATCAGCCCAACGGTCCGGGGGCAGCGGTGCGACCAGGGCGTCAAGCTCGTCGCTTTCGGCCCGCAGGTCGGCGACGACGGCGACGGCGGCGGTATCGGCCATCCCGCAACCCTAAACGCGGCGCGCGGTCCAGGCGTGGCAGGCCAGCCCGATCAGATAGACCGCGGCGCCGGCCAGCACCAGGGCGGGGGAGTGCCCGTCGGCGGGCACCACCGCGGCCGCGGCGGTCGCCGCCGCGACGAACGACAGCCAGAACAGCGAATCCTGCACCGCGAAGACGTGGCCGCGCAGCGCGTCGTCGACGTCGAGCTGGATCGACACGTCGACGCAGAGTTTGACCACCTGACCGGCGGCGCCGAGGAAGAGCCCGCACAGCATCAGTACCGGCAGCGCCAGCCCCACCGCGCCGAGCTGAATCACCGCGGCCAGCGCCAGCGCGCCGTTGCCGGTGGCGTACCGCCCCCAACGCCGGATCGCCGCCGGGGTGCAGATCGTCGCCAGGAACGAGCCGGTGCCCGTCGCCGCGACGAACAGCACCGCGGTGCCCAGCCCGGCCACCGCCATCGACGGGGTGTCGGTGTGCCGGATGATCACCAGCACCAGCAGCGTGTTGATCCCGAACACCATCCGGTGGGCGGCCAGCCCGGCCAGTGTCGCGGCGACGCTGGGCACCGTCAGCGCGGTGCGGGCGCCGTGCAGCCAGCCGCTGGCCACCAGGTAGAACACCGAGCCGGTGATGGCCCGGGCGGTGTGCTCGGGGCCCAGCACCCGCGGCGCGAACCGCAGCGCCAGCAGCAGCGCCACCGCGATCGGCACCGTGACCAGGAAGATGATCGCCGCGGCGCCGGTGTCGCCGGCGCCGAACAGCCAGCGCGGCAGCAGCATGAAGTTGGCGCCCAGGAACGTCGACAGCGCGCCGGTCGCGGTGGCCAGCGAGTTCAGCGACACCACCTGCACCCGCGGCACCACGTGCGGGATCGCCGCGGACAGGCCCGAGGCCACGAACCGGCTCAGCCCGTTGACCACCAGCGCCGCGCACAGCACCGCGATGTCGCTGGTCCGCACCGCCAGCAGCACGCCGATGCCGAGAATCAGCAGCAGCCGGCCGACGTTCGCGCCGACCAGCACCAGCCGGCGGTCCCACCGGTCCAGCAGCGCGCCGGCGAACGGGCCGAGCAGCGAATACGGCAGGAACAGCACCGCGAACGCCCCGGCGATCGCCCACGGGGTGGCGGCGCGCTCGGGGTTGAACAGCAGCGCCCCGGCCAGCCCGGCCTGGAACAGCCCCTCACCGAACTGGCTGGCGATCCGCAGCTGCAGCAGCCGGCGGAAATCGGGCAGCTCGTGCACCGACCGCCGCCAGGCGGCGGCCCGTGCGTCGGCCAAGGGACCACTTCCTCGTCGGGACAGCGCGACGTGCGCTCCGCGCCGCGCCTTGCAGCCTACAAAGAATTCCGGTCGGCCTGACGCCGATCGGCACGGCCGGGACCCGCTGATGCGATGATGGGACGGTGGCGCACCCGGAAGACCCCGAGGACTTCGTCGCACCCGCGGCGCAGCGGGTGCGCGCCGGAACCCTACTGCTGGCCAACACCGAGCTGCTGGAACCGACCTTCCGGCGCAGCGTCATCTACGTCGTCGAGCACAACGACGGCGGGACGCTGGGAGTGGTGCTGAACCGGCCCAGCGAAACGGCCGTCTACAACGTGCTGCCGCGGTGGGCCGAGGTGGTGTCCAAGCCGAGGACGATGTTCGTCGGCGGGCCGGTCAAGCGGGATTCGGCGCTGTGCCTGGCGATCCTGCGGGCCGGTGACGACACCGCGGGGGCGCCCGGGCTTCGGCACGTCCAGGGCCGCATCGCGATGGTGGACCTGGATGCCGACCCGGAGTCGGTGGCACCGCATGTCGAGGCCGCGCGGGTGTTCGCCGGCTACTCGGGCTGGACCACCGGTCAGCTGGAGGGCGAGATCGAGCGCGACGACTGGATCGTGCTGTCGGCGCTGCCGTCGGATGTGCTGGTGGAACCGGGGGTCGATCTGTGGTCGCGGGTGCTGCGTCGTCAGCCGCTGCCGCTGTCGATGCTGGCCACCCACCCGATCGACGTCAGCCGCAACTAACTCCCGCAGACCTGACCGCAGCCGCCGCAGCCACCCCCGCCGCAGCCCTGGCCGTCGGACTGCGGTTCGGTCACCGCGAGCCGGGCGCCGCGCCAGGAACCCGCGCCGATGGTGGCGAGCGCGCCGACCACGCACACGATGAGCAGCAGAAGTGCCGTCCCGGGCGGGCTGATCAGTGCGGCGATGCCACCGGCCGCCAGCAGCACCGCCGCGACGAGCTGGCTGGGGGCCACCGCCTGGCGGATCGGGGCGTCGTGGCCGGCGGTGACCCGACGGTTGCGCAGCCCCGCGACTGCGGCCGAGAGGGCGGCGAGTAGGAGGACCACACCGGCGATCTGCATGACCTGCACATTACGAGCAGACGTGCCGTGCAGGCCAATCGGTCAGCGGGCGGGCGTCTGCGCCACCGGTACCAGTTGCGGCACCGGCGCGGTGCCGATCGGCGCGGTCGCCGCGGCACCCGGGGTGGTGATACCCGGGGTGGTGACACCCGGCGCGGTCGCACCGGGCACCGTGGCCGCGCCCGGCTGGCCGGGCAGCGTTCCGGGTGCGGGGGCCGCGCCGGGGGCGGTGGGCTGGCCGGGCAACTGCAGCGGCGCCGTGGGCACCGCCGCCGGGTCGATGACCTGGAAGCCGTTGATGATGGCGTCGGTGGCGGTGGCGCTGGCCACCACCTGGTTGACGGCGGTGTTCACCGACAGCGACACCAGGTACCGGTCGCTGCCGCTGGTGGCGATGACATGCCGACGAGAGGTGTTGACGACGTTGTCGTTCTCGCGGAAGGTGCCCTCCACGCGCGAGGACGGGAACGTGCCCACCGGCGCCAGCGACGCGTCGGTGGTCTGCCAGCTCGGCAGCTGCTGGGCATCGATGAAGCCGTGCGTGATGGCCTCGTTCGGATCGAAGTCGCCGACCAGCTTGTAGACGGTCAGCTGCGCGTTCGAGGTGTAGAGGCCGTCACCGCCGGTGCGGTCGGCCAGCACCGCGAACGCGTCGGGCACGTTCGGATCCGGCACCTGCGACCAGCCGGCCGGCATCGGCAGGGTGATGCTGAGCGCCTTGAAGTCGGCGGCCCGCTGCGGCTCCATCTTGACCCCGTGCGAGGCGAGGTACTCGGCGATGGTGCCGGAGGTGGCGGGCTGCAGTGCCGGGGCGACCGGTTGCACCGGGGCGGCGATCATCGGCTGTCCGGGCAATCCCGGGGTGCCGGGGGTCGCGGGTGTGCCGACCGGCTGGGCGGCGGGCGCACCGGGGGCGGCGGTTGCACCTGGCGCGACGGTGACGGTCTGGGTCACGGTGACCGGGGCGGGTTCGGGGGTGATCGGATCGGCCGAGGCGGTCGTCGATCCCAGCGAGGCCAGGCTCAGCGCGCCCGCGACACCTGCCGCCAGGCCGCCCAGAACCCGCCACCTTCGGGTGTTGTCGTTACGCACCAGCTGTCCTTCCGCACGGTCGGCGGGGCGGTGAGCCCGCGCCGGTCCTGCGACTTTATCGCGATTGCCGGGCCCGGCTCCAGCTCCGAGGCAGCTCGCGGCCGAGCTGGGACCAAGCTCTGACCGGGATGCGACGCTATCGATACCAACGCCGACAGCGCGGCCGAGATCAAGGCGGCCGGCGGCCGGCTCCGGCCCAACTGCGTGTTCGGCGCCGTCACGTGCCCTTATACCCTGTTTGGGTGACCGACTCCGCTTCCTCCGCCGCACCGGACTCCGATACCCCGCCGTTCCGGTACACCGCCGAACTGGCCGGGTCGATCGAGGCCGCCTGGCAGGCCGAGTGGGCGCGGGCGGGCACCTTCAACGTGGACAACCCGGTCGGTGCGCTGGCGCCGGCGGACGGCACCGCGGTGCCCGCGGACAAGATGTTCGTCCAGGACATGTTCCCGTACCCGTCCGGCGACGGACTGCACGTCGGGCACCCGCTGGGCTACATCGCCACCGACGTGTACGCCCGGTATCACCGGATGGCCGGCCGCAACGTGCTGCACGCCCTGGGCTTCGACGCGTTCGGGCTGCCTGCCGAGCAGTACGCCATCTCGACCGGAACCCATCCGCGGATTCGGACCGAGGCCAACATCGTCAACTTCCGCCGGCAGCTCGGCCGGCTGGGCCTGGGCCACGACAGCCGGCGCAGCTTCTCCACCACCGACGTCGACTACTACCGCTGGACGCAGTGGATCTTCCTGCAGATCTTCAACGCCTGGTTCGATCCGGACCTCAACCGCGCCCGGCCGATCGCCGAGCTGATCGCCGAATTCGATTCCGGCGCGCGGACCCTCGACGACGGCGGGGACTGGGCGGCGCTGAGCGCCGGCGAGAAGGCCGACGTCGTCGACGGATACCGGCTGGTCTACCACGCCGACTCGGTGGTCAACTGGTGCCCGGGGCTGGGCACCGTGCTGGCCAACGAGGAGGTCACCTCCGACGGGCGCAGTGAACGCGGAAACTTCCCGGTGTTCCGAAAGCGGCTGCGGCAGTGGATGATGCGTATCACCGCCTACTCCGACCGGCTGCTCGACGACCTGGATGTGCTGGACTGGCCGGACAAGGTCAAGGCCATGCAGCGCAACTGGATTGGGCGCTCCACCGGGGCCACCGTGTACTTCGCCGCCGACCTCCCCGGGGCCGGTGACATCGAGGTGTTCACCACCCGGCCCGACACCCTGTTCGGCGCCAGCTATTTGGTGCTGGCCCCCGAGCACGAGCTGGTCGACGCGCTGACCGCCGAGACGTGGCCGGCTGGCACCGACCCGCGCTGGAGCTACGGCGCGTCGACCCCGGCCGCGGCGGTGGCCGCCTACCGGCAGGCGATAGCGGCCAAGTCGGACCTGGAACGTCAGGAGAACAAGACCAAGACCGGGGTGTTCCTCGGCGGCTACGCGATCAACCCGGCCGACGGGCGCCGGGTGCCGGTGTTCATCGCCGACTACGTGCTGGCCGGCTACGGCACCGGCGCGATCATGGCGGTGCCCGGTGGTGACCAGCGGGACTGGGACTTCGCCACCGAATTCGGCCTCCCGATCGTGGAAGTGGTTGCCGGCGGCGATGTTTCGCAGGCCGCCTACACCGGCGACGGCGTCCTGGTGAACTCCGGCTTCCTGGACGGGATGACCGTCGTGGAGGCCAAGGCGGCGATGACCGAGCGCCTCGATGCCGACGGCCGGGGTCGGGCCCGGGTGGAATACAAGCTGCGCGACTGGCTGTTCGCTCGGCAGCGGTACTGGGGCGAGCCGTTCCCGATCGTCTACGACGCCGACGGCCGCGCGCACGCGCTGCCCGAGGAACTGCTGCCGGTGGAACTGCCCGACATCGCCGACTATTCGCCGGTGATGTTCGACCCGGAGGACGCCGACAGCGAACCGGCCCCGCCGCTGGGCAAGGCCACCGACTGGCTGCACGTCGAACTCGACCTCGGCGACGGGCCGCAGACCTACACCCGCGACACCAACGTGATGCCGCAGTGGGCCGGCAGCTCCTGGTACGAGCTGCGCTACACCGATCCGCACAACCCGGATGCGTTCTGCGCCTTGGAGAATGAGGCCTACTGGATGGGACCGCGGCCGGCGCAGCACGGCGCCGACGATCCCGGCGGGGTGGATCTCTACGTGGGCGGTGTCGAGCACGCCGTGCTGCACCTGCTGTACTCCCGGTTCTGGCACAAGGTGCTCTATGACCTCGGTCACGTGAGCTCGCGGGAGCCCTACCGCCGGCTGGTGAACCAGGGCTACATCCAGGCGTTCGCCTACACCGACGCGCGCGGTGCCTACGTGCCGGCCGCCGAGGTGATCGAGCGCGACGGCCGTTTTTACCACCCGGGGCCCGACGGCGAAATCGAGGTCACCCAGGAGTTCGGCAAGATCGGCAAGAGCCTGAAGAACTCGATCTCACCGGATGAGATCTGCGACGGCTACGGCGCCGACACGCTGCGGGTCTACGAGATGTCGATGGGCCCGCTGGAGGCCTCGCGGCCCTGGTCCACCAAGGACGTGGTCGGCGCGCAGCGTTTCCTGCAGCGGTTGTGGCGGCTCGTCGTCGACGAGGAGAGCGGCGAACTGCGTTGCAGCGCAGGCGATCTCGATGTATCGACGCTTCGGGCGCTGCACCGCTGCATTGCCGGGGTGTCCGACGACTACGCCGGGCTGCGCAACAACACCGCCGCGGCCAAGCTGATCGAGTACACCAACCACCTGACCAAGGCGTTCCCGGACGGACCGCCGGCGGCGGCGGTGGCGCCGCTGGTGCTGATGGCCGCGCCGCTGGCCCCGCATCTGGCCGAGGAACTCTGGCGCCGGCTTGGACACACCGGCTCGCTGGCGCACGGCCCGTGGCCGCAGGCCGACCAGAACTACCTGGCCGAGGACACCGTCGAGTACCCGGTTCAGGTCAACGGCAAGGTCCGCGGCCGGATCACGGTCGCCGCCGACGCCGACCGGGCGGCGATGGAGGCCGCGGCGCTGGCCGACGAGAAGGTGAGCGACTTCCTGGCCGGGGCGACGCCGAAGAAGGTCATCGTGGTGCCCGGCAAGCTGGTCAACATCGTCGCCTGAGGCCGGCGTCAGCGCGGTCGGATGACCACCTCGTGCACGACGGCGTCGGCCGGGGTGGCGACCACATCGGCGACGGCCGCGGCCACCGTGGCGGGGCGCAGAAACCGCTCGGGCCGGTACTCGCCGCCCTCGTAGGCCACCAGGTTGTACTGCATGTCGGTGTCGATCCGGCCCGGGTAGACGGTGGTCACCCGGAGCTCGGGTTCGTCGACGCGCAGGGAATCGGCGAACGCGCGCAACGCGAACTTGCTTGCCGCATAGGACGCCAGCCCGGGGGAGGGGTTGCGCCCGGCCCCGGAGTTGATGAACACCACCTGCCCGCGGGCGGCCCGCAGCGCGGGCAGCACCGCCAGGGTCAGCGCCACCGGCCCGAGGGTGTTCACCGCCAGGGTGGCCCGCCACTCCTCGACGGTGGATTCCGCGACCCGGCCCGGGTAGGCCACCCCGGCGCAGTGCACCAGCACATCGAGTTCGGTGAGCACCTCGGTGGTTGCGGCGATGCCGTCGGGGTCGGTCAGCTCCATCGGCCAGGTGGTGGCCCCGTGCCGGGCGGCCACCTCGTCCAACTCCGGTGACGGCCGGCCGGCCAGCAGCAGGGTGTGGCTGGGTTCCAGCGCGGCGGCGATCGCCGCGCCGAGTCCGCGGGACGCGCCGGTGATCAGGGCGGTGGGCATGGTGTCACCCTAGAGCGTGTCGTCCGGTCGCGGATCCGGTCTTGGCCCCGCAGAATGTACGGGTGGCCCGCGACCCCAACTTTTCGCCCACCGCGCTGGCGGCCCGGGCGGCCTATCTGTTGCGCGGCAACGACCTCGGTGAGATGACGACGGCGGCCCCGCTGCTGTATCCGCACATGTGGAGTTGGGACGCGGCGTTCGTGGCGATCGGGCTGGCGCCGCTGTCGGTGGAACGCGCGGTCGTCGAACTCGACACGCTGCTCTCGGCGCAGTGGCGCAACGGGATGATCCCGCACATCGTCTTCGCCAACGGCGTGGACGGTTACTTTCCCGGCCCGGCGCGCTGGGCCTGCGCGGCGCTGGCCGACAACGCTCCACCGGGCCGGCACACCTCGGGGATCACCCAGCCGCCGGTGCATGCCATTGCGGTGCAACGGATCCTGGAGCGTGCCCATTCGCGGGGTCGCAGCACCCGGGCGGTGGCCAACGCGTTTCTGGACCGCCGGTGGAATGACCTGGTCCGGTGGCATCGTTGGCTGGCCGAGGCGCGTGACCCCGACGAGCGCGGCCGGATCACCCTCTATCACGGGTGGGAATCCGGAATGGACAACTCACCGCGCTGGGATGGCGCCTACGCCAACGTTGTTCCCGGCCCGCTGCCCGCCTACCAGCGCGCCGACAATCACATCGTCACCGACCCGGCGCAGCGCCCGTCCGACGGCGAGTACGACCGCTACCTGTGGCTGCTGGAGGAGATGAAATCGGTTCGCTACCAGGACGAGCTGCTGCCGGCGACGATGAGCCTGGCGGTCGAGGACGTGTTCGTCTCGGCGATCTTCTCGGTGGCCTGCACGGTGCTGGCCGAGATCGGTGAGGAGCACAACCGGCCGAACTCCGACATCCGCGATCTGTACGGCTGGGCAGAGCGGTTCCGGGCCGGGGTGTTGGCGACCACCGTCGAAAGAACCGGGGTGGCACGCGATTACGACCTCAAGGCGCAGCGCTGGATCACCGCCGAGACGATCGCGCAGTTCGCCCCGCTGCTGTGCGGGGGGTTGCCGCACGACACCGAGCGGGCCCTGCTGCGCCGACTGGAGGGGCCGCGGTTCGCCGGGCACCCGGACCTGCGCTACGCCCTGATCCCGTCCACCTCGCCGGTGTCCCGGGAGTTCCGGGCCACCCAGTACTGGCGCGGTCCGGTGTGGCCGGTGATGACCTGGCTGTTCGCCTGGGCCTTTGCCCGACGGGGCTGGGCCGAGCGGTCACAGGTGTTGCGGCAGGAGGGTTTACGTCAGGTCAGCGAGGGCAGCTTCGCCGAGTACTACGAGCCGTTCACCGGTCGGCCGCTGGGCAGCATGCAGCAGTCCTGGACGGCGGCGGCGGTGCTGGACTGGCTGGGCTGAGCCGGCTCAGCCGGCCTTCTCGGGCTCCCCGGTGGCCAACCGCTGCAGCGGACCGATCGCCCGATCGAGGGCGTCGATCTCCTCTGGGGTGAGGTTGTTGAGCAACTCGACGAGCGCGGCGTGCCGGTGCGCCAACGATTCACGGTGCTCGGCGTGCCCCTTCGGGGTGATCTCGACCAGCACGGCCCGCAGATCCGAGGGATCCCGGGTCCGCTTGACCAGGCCGAGTTTTTCCAGCCGGCGAATCGCGACGGTGGTGGTCGGGGTCCGGACCCGCTCGCGCGCGGCCAGTTCGGTCATCCGGATCGGTCCGACCTCCAGCAGCGTCACCAGGATCGAGAGTTGGGCCAGGGTGAGCTCACCGGCGGTTGAGGCGGCGCGTGGCGTATCGCCACGACGCAGCACCGAGAACAACTTGCCCAGCGTGCGCTGCAGGTCCTCTGCAATCCGCGCCAGGTGCGGCTCAACGGCCGTGCCGGCTTCGCCTTCCGCCATAGTTTGCCAGTCTAACCTGTCTGCTCGCCCCAGCCTGCGGGTGCTGAGAAAACCCTGAACGGGTCGCGGCTCACCCCAGCAGTTGCCGCAGGATCCGGATCAGCTCGAGCGGTTGGTCGCCCTGAACCGAATGGCCGGCGTCGGCGACGACGATGGTCTCGCGGAACCCGGGCGCCTCCCGGGCGAACTGCTGGGCGTCGTCGTCGTTGACGAAGTAGGAGTTGGCGCCGCGGACCAGGGTGGTCGGCATGGTGATCGCCGGAACATCGTCCCAGAGTCCGTCGAAGCCGTCGCCCTTGCGGAAGGCGTCGTAGCGCCAGGCCCAGCGGCCGTCGTCGAGCTGCTTGGCATTGTGGAACACGCCGCGGCGCAGCGATTCCCGGCTGCGGTGCGGCGCGGCGGTGACCGCTTCGTCCAGCATCGCGGCGAAGCTGTCGAAGGTGCGTTCGCCCTGGACCAGGGCCACCGCGCCGAGCTGGGCCTTGGTCATCTCGTTGTGCCGGGCCGGGGCCGACGGGGTGACGTCGACGAGCACCAGCTCGGGCACCAGCGCCGGTTCGGTGGCCGCCACCCGCAGCGCGGTCAGTCCGCCGAGGGACATCCCGACCACCAGCCGCGGCGATGGCGCGAGCTCGCGCAGCACCGGCCGCAGCGTCTCGGCGTTGAGCTTGGGCCCGTAGTCGCCGTCCTCGCGCCAGGCCGAGCGGCCGTGTCCGGGCAGGTCGACGGCCAGCGCCGGCAGTCCCAGGCCCAGCACCACGGTGTCCCAGGTGTGGGCGTTCTGGCCGCCGCCGTGCAGGAACACCACCTCGGCGGGGCCCGCGCCCCAGGTCAGCGCGCTGACGGTACCGAGCTCGATCCGGCCGACCGGCGGCAGCGGCGAGCGGACCCCGGCCGCGGTGGCGTTCTCGGGCAGCAGCGCGAACTCGTCGAGGCGCAGCAGTTCGTCGTCGGTGAGCACATCTCTTTATACGACGAAGGTGCGGCGGGAGCCCAGATCCGGTCCGGATCTGCGTTCCCGCCGCACCTTCGTCGGCGGTAGAGCGGCGGTGCTAGTCGGCGCCGATGATGAACTCTTCGAGCTGCTGACGGGCGACGTCGTCGGCGAGCTGCTCGGGCGGGCTCTTCATCAGGTAGGCCGAGGCCGGGATGATCGGGCCACCGATGCCGCGGTCCTTGGCGATCTTGGCGGCGCGCACCGCGTCGATGATGATGCCGGCCGAGTTCGGCGAGTCCCACACCTCGAGCTTGTACTCCAGGTTCAGCGGCACGTCACCGAAGGCGCGGCCCTCCAGCCGGACGTAGGCCCACTTGCGATCGTCGAGCCAGGCGACGTGGTCGGACGGGCCGATGTGCACGTTCTTGTCCTCGACCTTGCCGGCCAGCGAGCCGGTCAGGTTGGAGGTCACGGCCTGGGTCTTGGAGATCTTCTTGGACTCCAGCCGCTCGCGCTCCAGCATGTTCTTGAAGTCCATGTTGCCGCCGACGTTGAGCTGGTAGGTGCGGTCCAGGGTGACGCCGCGGTCCTCGAACAGCTTGGCCATCACGCGGTGGGTGATGGTCGCGCCGACCTGGCTCTTGATGTCGTCGCCGACGATCGGCACGCCGGCGTCGGCGAACTTCTTGGCCCACACCGGGTCGGAGGCGATGAACACCGGCAGCGCGTTGACGAAGGCCACCCCGGCGTCGATCGCGCACTGGGCGTAGAACTTGTCGGCCTCATCGGAGCCCACCGGCAGGTAGGAGACCAGCACGTCGACCCGGGCGTCGCGCAGCGCCTTGACGACGTCGACCGGCTCGGCGTCGGAGACCTCGATGGTGTCGGCGTAGTACTTGCCGATGCCGTCAAGGGTGGGGCCGCGCTGCACGGTGATGTCGGTCGGCGGGACGTCGGCGATCTTGATGGTGTTGTTCTCCGAGGCGTAGATGGCCTCGGACAGATCGAAGCCGACCTTCTTGGCGTCGACGTCGAACGCGGCGACGAACTTCACGTCGCGCACGTGGTACGGACCGAACTTGACGTGCATCAGGCCGGGCACGTTCGAGTTCTCGTCCGCGTCCTTGTAGTACTGCACGCCCTGCACAAGCGAGGACGCGCAGTTCCCGACGCCGACAATGGCGACCCGCACATCCGTCGACGCGGTCACGTTGTTCTCACTCATGGGTTCTCCTCCGATCGGTACTGCTGTTTGTCTGTGGGCCGTGGGTGTTTCAGGGTGTTTCGGGTTGGCCCTGTGCGCCGCGCTCGGCGGCGATCAACTCGTTGAGCCAGTTCACTTCGCGTTCGCTGGACTCCAGACCAAGCTGGTGCAACTGCTTGGTGTAGCGGTCGATCGAGCCGCTGGCGCGCGCGATGGCCTCACGCAACCCCTCCCGGCGTTCTTCGACCTGACGACGACGGCCCTCCAGAATCCGCATCCGGGCCTCGGCAGGGGTGCGGTTGAAGAAGGCCAGGTGTACCCCGAAGCCGTCGTCGGTGTAGTTCTGCGGGCCGGTGTCGGCGACGAGTTCGCTGAACCGTTCCCGCCCGGCGTCGGTCAGCTGATACACCCGCCGAGCGCGACGCACCTTGGTCGTCCCGGTGGGTGCGGCGTCCTCGACGATCAGCCCGTCGGCCTGCATCCGGCGCAGCGCCGGGTACAGCGAACCGTAGGAGAACGCCCGGAAGGCGCCGAGCAGACCGGTGAGCCGTTTACGCAGCTCATAGCCGTGCATCGGGGATTCGAGCAGCAGGCCGAGGATGGCCAGTTCCAGCACTCGATTCACCTCCTGCAGAATTTTGTCGCACCGTTACGGCGGACCGACACGTCGCAGAATTGTATCGCGCCGATATATTCGGCCGCAAAACGGCAGGCCAGTGCGACCCGGCGGCCGGCGAACCCCGGCGCCGGCGCGCCGGGGGCGTCAGCCCGGGTAGTTGATCCGCGTGAGGGTGCCGTCGGGATGCAGCGTGAGAGAGCCGCTGCCGAACTCTGCGGAGACATACACCGAGATCAGGACCGCCTCGGGGGTCTGCGGGTCACCGGACGGCTCGATGATCAGATACCTGTTGTTGACCTCGGCGGGGGCGATGCCCAGCGTTTCCGGCGCGCCCCGCAGCACCCCGACGATCGCCGCGGTGTCGAATTTGGTGAGATCCACCACTCGGTCCCCCGAGCTGCGGGCGCTCGGCCGCGGATCGTCCCAGCCGCCGCGGTAGACGGAGCTGAACTTGCGGCGCTCGTCGGCGCGGTCCGGGAAGTCCAGCGAGGCGTAGTCGGGATAGACCACCAGCCGATAGCCGGTGGTGTCGCCGAAGCGCTCGCGCATCTGGGTGAACAAGCCGGTCAGCCCGCCGAGTGAATGCAGCTGCCGCGGCGGGGTCAGCACCACCGGTGCGACGCCGTCGGGCGCGGCGCCCGGATCGGGGGCGCGGCTCAGCGGCGAGGAGGACGTGCCGTACAGGCCCCAGCCGATCCCGATGCCGAGCAGCACCAGCGCGCCGGCGATCGCCGCGCGCAGGCCCCAGCCCGGTGCCGGCCGTGGTGGCCCCTGGTTGAGGTCGGGCAGTCGCACTGGGGCGCCGTCGGTCTGCAGGTCCGCGACGAGCGTCTGCAACTCGCCGAGGGTGGTCGCCGCGGTGGCGGTGGCAACCCGCTGCCGGTGCTCCTCGCCGGAGAGCTGACCGTCGGCCAGTGCGCCGTCGAGCACCGCGCAAGCGTCATTGCGATCGCTGTCCTTGGCGCGGGTTCGCGCGGTTCGGCGGGTCGCCACAGCTAGATGGTAGGGGGCCGTCCCGCCGCCCGGCCGGTGATGGCGACGTACTCTGGTGACCGTGCGATTGCAGCGACAGGTGGTGGACTACGCGCTCCGGCGCCGGTCCCTGCTGGCCGAGGTGTATTCCGGGCGAACCGGGGTCACCGAGGTGTGCGACGCGAATCCGTATCTGTTGCGTGCCGCGAAGTTTCACGGGAAACAAAGCTCGGTGATGTGCCCGATTTGCCGCAAGGAACCACTGACGCTGGTTTCCTGGGTTTTCGGTGATCAGCTGGGTCCGGTCTCGGGGTCGGCGCGCACCGCCGAGGAGCTGGTCCTGCTGGCCACCCGTTACGAGGAGTTTGCCGTTCATGTCGTCGAGGTGTGCCGGACCTGCAGTTGGAACCACCTGGTGAAGTCGTACGTGCTGGGGCTGCCCAAGAAGCCCAAGTCGCCGCGTACCCGGACCGCGCGGAAGGGCGCGCGGACCGCCAGTGAATAACCCCGTCAACGGCCCGGAGCCGACCCCGAGCGACGCTGCCAACACGCCACCCACGGGTGGCGCGCCGCGTCATGCCCAGAAGCCGGCCGAGCCGGTCCGTCCGGGAACGGACCGTCCCGGACCGGACCGGGCCCGGACCGAGCGCCCCGAACCAGACCGCACCGGCCCGGGCAGCACTGGCCCCGGGGGCAACGGCCCGGGAAGTAATGGCCCGGGCAGCACCGGCCCCGGTACCGGCGGCCCGAATCGCCCCGGCCCGCCGCGGCCGGCCCCGCCGACCCGCCCCGATCCCCGCCCGACCGCCGTCATCCCGCCGGTCCGCGACGAGCTGGACCCGTCGCTGCGGGACCCGATCGACGTGGTCAAGGCCGCGCTGGACGGCGTCCCGGCCCCCAAGAAACCCGCTGAGCCGCCGGCCGCCGGCGGCGACGGGCCGCCGCGGCGCCCGCTGGCCGGGCTCAGCATCAACTGGCGCTGGGTGCGCCGCGGCGCCGTGGTCGCCGCGGTGCTGCTGCTGTTGCTGCCGTTCGTCACATTCGCGATGGCCTACTCGATCGTCGACGTGCCCAAGCCCGGCGACATCCGGACCGCGCAGGTCTCGACGATCCTGGCCTCCGACGGCTCGGAGATCGCCAAGATCGTGCCGCCGGAGGGCAACCGGATCGACGTCGGCATCGACCAGATCCCCGAGCACGTCCGCGACGCGGTGATGGCCGCCGAGGACCGCGACTTCTACAGCAACCCCGGCTTCTCCTTCACCGGGTTCGCCCGCGCGATCAAGAACAACATCGTCGGCGGGGACACCCAGGGCGGGTCGACCATCACCCAGCAGTACGTCAAGAACGCGCTGGTCGGTGACGCCCGCAGCGGGTTCGGCGGCCTGGTGCGCAAGGCCAAGGAACTGGTCATCTCCACCAAGATGTCGCGAGAATGGTCCAAGGACGAAGTGCTGGAGGCCTACCTCAACATCATCTACTTCGGCCGCGGCGCCTACGGGATCTCGGCGGCGTCGAGGGCCTACTTCGACAAGCCCGTCGAGGACCTCACGGTGTCCGAGGGCGCGCTGCTGGCGGCGTTGATCCAGCGCCCGTCCACCCTGGATCCGGCGGTCGACCTGGAGGGTGCCCAGGAGCGCTGGAACTGGGTGCTTGACGGCATGGTCACCATCGGCGCGTTGTCCGAGCAGGACCGTGCCGCGCAGGTGTTCCCGGAGACCATCGCCCCCGAGCGAGCCAGCCAGGCGAACCAGACCACCGGCCCCAACGGGCTGATCGAGCGCCAGGTCATCAAGGAACTGATGGGGATCTTCAACATCAGTGAGCAGTTGCTCAACACCGAGGGCCTGCAGGTGACCACCACCATCGATCCGCAGGCGCAGGCCGCGGCCGTCGACGCCGTCACCGAGGCGCTGTCGGGCCAGGACGCCGACATGCGCGCCGCGGCGGTGGCCATCGACCCGCGGACCGGTGGGGTCAAGGCCTACTACGGCGGCTCCGACGCCAACGGCTTCGACTTCGCCCAGGCCGGCCTGCCGACCGGGTCGTCGTTCAAGGTCTTCGGCCTGGTCGCAGCCCTGGAGCAGGGGATGGGGCTGGGCTACCAGATCGACAGCTCGCCGCTGACCGTCGACGGCATCAAGATCAGCAACGTCGAGGGCGAGGGCTGCGGCGTCTGCAACATTGCCGAGGCGCTCAAGCGCTCGCTGAACACCAGCTACTACCGGCTGATGCTGAAGCTCAAGAACGGTCCGGAGGACGTCGCCGACGCCGCGCACCGGGCCGGTGTCGCGACCAGCTTCCCGGGCGTTGCGCACACCCTCAGCGAGGACGGCGAGGGCGGTCCGCCCAACAACGGCATCGTGCTGGGTCAGTACCAGTCCCGGGTGATCGACATGGCCTCGGCGTACGCGACGCTGGCCGCCTCCGGGGTGTACCGCAAGCCGCACTTCATCGCCAAGGTCGTCAACGCCGACGGCGAGGTGCTGTTCGACGCCGGCGGCGAGGACAACCCGGGGGAGCAGCGGATCGAGGCAGCCGTCGCCGACAACGTCACCTCCGCGATGCAGCCGATCGCCGGCTGGTCCCGCGGCCACAACCTGGCCGGCGGCCGCGCGTCGGCGGCCAAGACCGGCACCAACCAGCTCGGCGACACCGACGCCAACCGGGACGCCTGGATGGTCGGTTACACCCCGTCGTTGTCGACCGCGGTGTGGGTCGGCACCACCGGCGGGGACAAACCGCTGGTGAATAAGTGGGGCGGCCCGGTCTACGGGTCCGGCCTGCCGTCGGACATCTGGAAGGCCACCATGGACGGCGCCCTGTCGGGCACCGACAACGAGTCCTTCCCCAAGCCGCCGGAGATCGGCGGTTACGCCGGCGTCCCGGTGTACGCGCCGCCGCCGCGGCCGGTCGAGGCGCCGCCGCCGGCCGCCCCGGGCCTTCCGCCGGGCGTCGAGGTCATCCAGCCGACCATCGAGATCGCGCCGGGGGTCAGCATCCCGTGGGGCCCGCCGACGACCATCGGCCTGCCGCCGCCACCACCGCCGCCGGATCCCAACGCGCCCCCGCCGCCGCCTCCGCCCCCTCCGCCGCCGCCGGGTGACCCGGGCCTGCCACCGCCGCCCCCGTGACCGACGAGGACCGCGACTCGCAGCCCGAGGAGATCACCGAGGCCGCCGCCGGGGAGGAGATCACCGAGGCAGAGAGCACCAAGCCGGAGATCACTGCGGCCGCCCCGGCCGTCGCACCGCTGCCGCTGGCCGATGACCGGCGCAGTGTCACCGACCGGGACCTGCCCAGCCGCACCGACGTCCTCGGCAACGCGCTGTCCGGGACGATCGGCGGGCCGGTCGGGCGGCATGCGCTGATCGGGCGGCAGCGGTTCCTCACCCCGCTGCGGGTGATGTTTCTGATCGCGCTGGTCTTCCTGGCGCTGGGCGCGAGCACCAAGGCCGCCTGCCTGCAGACCGTGGGCACCGGCAGCGCCGAACAGAAGGTGGCCAACTGGTCGGGCCAGCGCGCCTACTTCCAGCTCTGCTACTCCGACACCGTCCCGCTCTACGGCGCCGAACTGCTCAGCGAGGGCAAGTTCCCGTATAAGTCCAGCTGGGTCGAGACCGACAGTGCCGGTGAGCCGCGGCTGCAGTACGACGGCCAACCCGCCATCCGGTACATGGAGTACCCGGTGCTCACCGGGCTGTACCAGTACGTGTCGATGGCGCTGGCCAAGACCTACACCGCCATGACAAAGGCGGTCCCGGCGCTGCCGGTGCCCGCCGAGGTGGTGATGTTCTTCAACATCGCGGCGTTCGGGCTGGCGCTGGCCTGGCTGGTCACCGTGTGGGCGACCGCCGGGCTGTCCGGGCGGCGGCCCTGGGACGCGGTGTTGGTGGCCGCCTCACCGATCCTGATCTTCCAGATCTTCACCAACTTCGACGCGTTGGCCACGGCGTTCGCGATGGGCGGGCTGCTGGCCTGGGCGCGGCGCCGGCCCGGCTGGGCCGGGGTGCTGATCGGGCTGGGCACCGCCGCCAAGCTGTACCCGGCGCTGCTGCTGGTGCCGCTGCTGCTGTTGGCGCTGCGCAGCGGCCGGTTGCGCCCCGCGCTGCTGACCGCCGGCTCGGCGCTGGCCACCTGGGTCGCGGTGAACCTGCCGATCGCGCTGCTTTTTCCGCGCGGCTGGTCGGAGTTCTTCCGGCTCAACGCCCGGCGCGGCGACGATATGGACTCGCTGTACAACGTGTACAAGTCCTTCACCGGGTGGTCCGGCTTCGACCCGCAGCTCGGGTTCTGGGAACCGCCGACGGTGCTCAACGCGGTGGTCGCTGCGGCGTTCGTGCTGGCCTGCGCCGGCATCGGCTACCTCGCGCTGACCGCGCCGCAGCGGCCCCGGGTCGCCCAGCTGGCATTTCTCGTCGTCGCGGCGTTCCTGCTGACCAACAAGGTGTGGAGCCCGCAGTTCTCGCTGTGGCTGGTGCCGCTGGCGGTGCTCGCGCTGCCGCATCGGCGGATCCTGCTGGCCTGGATGACGATCGACGCCCTGGTGTGGGTGCCGCGAATGCTCTACCTCTACGGCGAGCAGAACAAGGGGCTGCCCGAGCAGTGGTTCACCGCCACCGTGCTGCTGCGTGACATCGCCGTCCTCGGGCTGTGTGTGCTGGTGGTCCGCCAGATCTACCGGCCGGGCCAGGACCTGGTGCGCTGGGGTGGCCGGGTCGACGACCCGGCCGGGGGCGTGTTCGACCGGGCGCCCGACGATCCGCCGTCCTGGCTGCCCGGCTGGCTGCGGCCGCGACCGGTGCCGGCGCGCCCCGGGCCGCCGACCGACGAGGACTACGAGGCGCTGGCTATGGCAGCGGAACGTGTCGGCGCAGGAAATCCAGCTGGTCGGTGACGGCCCGCTCGAAGGCGTCGCCGACATAGATGTCGAAGTGCCCGACGGGGTAGTGCTTGAGCTCGCCGCGCGGGGCGGTGCGGGCATGCCGGACGGTGGCCTTGGCGGGCGCGACGCTGTCGGTGTCGCAGATGCAGAACAGGATGGGGGAGTTCACCCGGCGGGCCGAACGGCCGGGGAACGCGGCGGCGATCATCAGCCCGACGCCTGCGGTGACCTCATTGCGGAACGGCACCCCGTCGGGCAGCAGGCCGAGGTAGCCGGGCAGTACGTCCGGGGCCGTCATCAGGCCCAGGGACCCCGGTGACCCGGCTAGCGGCACCAGGATGCGGGGGCGCTGCCGCCGGGCGGCGAGCAGATCGGCGAGGCTTCGCGGTACCAGCTTGGCCAGCGTGACCGGGTTCATCGCCAGCACGGAGGCCAGGCCGTCGGTGAATGGACACTGGGCGATCACCGCGGCGATGTCGGTGCGCCCGGCGGCCGTCGCGATCACGTGGCCGCCGGAGAACGAGGTGCCCCACAGCACGATCCGAGACCCGTCGACCCCGGGCAGCGTCCGGGCGAAGTCGACCGCGGCGCTCCAATCCTGGCGCTGCAGGGTGATATCGAGCAGTTGGCGGGGCTCGCCGGTGCTGTCCCCGAAGTGCCGGTAGTCGAAGACCAGGGCGGCGTAGCCGGCGTCGGCGAAGCGCTGCGCGAACGCGTCCAGGCGCATCTCCTTGATCGCGCCGAGCCCGTGCGCCATCACCAGCACCGGGGCGGGTCCGGGCCCGTCGGGCCGATACAGCCAGCCGCGGCAGGTCTGCGAGCCGCTGGGGAACTCCACATCGATGCGTTCGGTCATGACGGCCAACCCTACGGACCCGGCCGGGAGGATTTCGCCGGTTGGCGGACCTACCTGTAGCCTGGGGCGGTTGCCGACGCAGGCGACCCTCCTGTCGCGGAATCCTCCGCGGCCGCACTACGACCATAGGAGGTGATGAGGTTCCCATGCGTCCATACGAAATCATGGTCATCCTTGACCCCACTCTTGACGAGCGCACCGTAGCCCCGTCGTTGGAGACGTTCCTGAACGTCATCCGCAAGGACGGCGGTTCGGTCGACAAGGTCGACATCTGGGGCCGTCGCCGGCTGGCGTACGAGATCGCCAAGCACGCCGAGGGCATCTACGCCGTCGTCGATGTCAAGGCCGAGCCCGCCTCGGTGGCCGAACTGGACCGTCAGCTGGGTCTGAATGAGTCCGTTCTGCGCACCAAGGTGATGCGGACCGACAAGCACTGAGCCAAAGGCGGGTTGCCTGTCGGCGGCCTTCCGTAGGCTGACCTGCAAAGCATCCCAATTCCCAGGAGGATCCCGTGGCTGCTGGTGATACCACCATTACCGTCGTCGGAAATCTGACCGCCGACCCGGAACTGCGATTCACGCCGTCCGGTGCCGCGGTCGCCAATTTCACGGTTGCCTCCACCCCCCGGATCTACGATCGCCAAAGCGGGGAGTGGAAGGACGGCGAGGCGCTGTTCCTGCGCTGCAACATCTGGCGTGAGGCGGCCGAGAACGTCGCCGAGAGCCTGACCCGCGGTGCCCGCGTGATCGTGACCGGCCGGCTCAAGCAGCGGTCCTTCGAAACCCGTGAGGGCGAGAAGCGCACCGTCGTCGAGGTCGAGGTTGACGAGATCGGGCCGTCGCTGCGGTACGCGACGGCCAAGGTCAACAAGGCCAGCCGCGGTTCCGGCGGTGGCGGCTTCGGTGGGGGCTCGCCCCGGCCGGCGTCCGCCCCGGCGTCGGCACCGGCCGACGACCCGTGGGGCAACGCCCCGGCCTCGGGCTCGTTCGGTGGTGGCGGCGACGACGAACCGCCGTTCTGACAACCAAAACATTTTTGAGAAAGAGATAGATCCATGGCCAAGGCCAACAAGAGGCGCCCGGCTCCCGAGAAGCCGGTCAAGACTCGCAAGTGCGTGTTCTGCTCCAAGAAGGGGCAGGAGATCGACTACAAGGACACCTCGCTGCTGCGCACCTACATCAGCGATCGCGGCAAGATCCGGGCCCGTCGGGTCACCGGCAACTGCGTCCAGCACCAGCGCGACATCGCGGTGGCCGTGAAGAACGCCCGCGAGGTTGCCCTGCTGCCGTTCACGTCCGCCACCCGCTAGCCCGTCGCGGGCTCGGCACACAACGAAAGTACGAACATGAAGCTCATCCTGACCACCGAGGTCGACCACCTCGGCGCGGCCGGTGACACCGTCGAGGTGAAGGACGGTTACGGCCGCAACTATCTGCTCCCGCGCGGGCTGGCCATCTTGGCCACCCGGGGCGCCCAGCGTCAGGCCGACGAGATCCGTCGGTCCCGCGAGACCAAGGCCGTCCGCGACCTCGATCACGCCCGTGAGATCAAGGCCGCGATCGAGGGCCTGGGCACGGTGTCCCTGCCGGTGCGCACCGCCGGTGACTCCGGCAAGCTCTTCGGTTCCGTCACCGCCGCGAACATCGTCAACGCGGTGAAGAAGGCCGGTGGCCCGAACCTGGACAAGCGTTCGGTGCACCTGCCCAAGGCGCACATCAAGGCCGTCGGCGAGCACAAGATCGCCGTCGCGCTGCACCCCGACCTGAACGCGACCGTCGTCCTGAACGTCGTCGCCGAAGGCTAAATCGTCGCCGGAGTCCGGCGCACAGCACACAACGCCCCGGTGGGAGCCATAGCGGCTCCGCCGGGGCGTTTGCTGTCCGCGCTGGCGAAGTGACTCGCGAGTAGGTTAAGCGGGCAACCGCACGCGCCGTTAACCCGCAGGACAGCACAAATCTGCCCAACACGCCCGAGAATGTAAGGTTTCCCGACACGCCGACGCGATGATTGTCCACAGCACCTAAGTCCGTCTATTGCCGTTTGACCTGCGTATTCATCAAGATTTCGGTGCTTCGTCCACAAGTTCTCCCCAAGGGCTCAACACGGCTGACCTGAACTATCCACATTGCGCTCACAGGCTTGCTAACAGGGCCCACTGGCGTGGCCGCCAGCAACGTCCTACGGTCTAGCGGGCGCGCGGTGCGTGCCGGGCCCGACGGCAGTCGCGAGCGGGCTCTGTCGGTGGCCGGACGTAACGTCACCGGGGACTGGATCGAACGCAGGTTCGGTAGGAGGAGGCGGAATGTCCATCATGGACGAGTTGGGCCAGCCCGACGTGGATGTTCCCCCGCCCAGCGAGGAATTCGGCCGGCAACCCCCGCAGGACATGGCGGCCGAGCAGTCGGTGCTCGGCGGCATGCTGCTGAGCAAGGACGTCATCGCCGACGTGCTGGAGAAGCTGCGCCCGGGCGATTTCTACCGGCCCGCGCACCAGAACGTCTACGACGCGATTCTGGACCTCTACGGGGCCGGTGAGCCCGCCGACGCGGTCACCGTCGCGGCCGAGCTGGAGCGCCGCGGCCAGCTGCGGCGAATTGGCGGGGCGCCCTACCTGCACACCCTGATCTCCACCGTGCCGACCGCCGCCAACGCCGGCTACTACGCCGAGATCGTGGCGGAGAAGGCTCTGCTGCGGCGGCTGGTGGAGGCCGGCACCCGGGTGGTCCAGTACGGCTACGCCGGTGCCGACGGCGCCGACGTCTACGACGTGGTGGACCGCGCCCAGGCGGAGATCTACGAGGTCACCAGCGACCGGCGGACCTCCGAGGACTTCCTGCCGCTGGAGGAGCTGCTGCAGCCGACGATGGACGAGATGGACGCCATCGCCTCCAACGGCGGCATCGCCCGCGGCGTGCCGACCGGGTTCACCGAGCTCGACGACATCACCAACGGCCTGCACGCCGGCCAGATGGTCATCATCGCCGCCCGTCCGGGCGTGGGGAAGTCCACGCTGGGCCTGGACTTCATGCGGTCCTGCTCGATCAAGCACGGGATGGCCAGCGTCATCTTCTCGCTGGAAATGAGCAAGTCCGAGATCGTCATGCGGCTGCTGTCGGCGGAGGCGAAGATCAAGCTCGGCGACATGCGCTCGGGCAAGATGAGCGACGACGACTGGGCCCGGCTGGCCCGGCGGATGAGCCAGATCAGCGAGGCGCCGCTGTACATCGACGACTCACCGAACCTGACCATGATGGAGATCCGGGCCAAGGCCCGGCGGTTGGCGCAGAAGGCGGAGCTGCGGCTCATCGTCGTGGACTACATGCAGCTGATGACCTCGGGCAAGAAGTACGAATCCCGCCAGCAGGAGGTGTCGGACTTCTCCCGAAGCCTGAAGCTGATGGCCAAGGAACTCGACGTCCCGGTGGTGGCGATCAGTCAGCTCAACCGCGGGCCCGAGCAGCGCACCGACAAGCGGCCGCAGGTCTCCGACCTTCGCGAGTCGGGATCCCTGGAGCAGGACGCCGACATGGTGATGCTGCTGCACCGCCCGGACGCCTTCGACCGGGACGACCCGCGCGGTGGTGAGGCTGACATCATTCTCGGCAAGCACCGAAACGGCCCCACCGCCACCATCACGGTGGCGCACCAGCTGCATTTGTCGCGCTTCACCAACATGGCGCGGTAGACCGCCGAGGTTCGTGTGCGCACCGCGTCCCCGGCCTAGGCCGGACGGCTACGCCTGGTCCAAACTCGGCCGGTAATCGGCCGCCTCGGCCTCGGCGGCAAGCAATGCGGCCAGCTCACCCTCCTGCTGGGCAACGAACACTCCGATCACCTGCCGGCACACCTCCGGCACGCTCACCCCACGCAGGTCCGCAATGCGTTTCAGCCCGACCAGCATTGACGTGGACACGTGAAACTGCACCGCGAACTGGCCGCAGGAACCATCCTCGGGCGGCAACCCCGGGCCCACCACCGCAGGTTCATCCACCCCGTACTCGCCCAGCTCGGCACGCCGAACCCGCTCAACGGCCCCACCGCTGGCGCCGCCGGCCGGATCCGGGAACTCCTCATGACTGAACAAACCCATTCCGCCCACGCTAGACCTCGCAGAGTTGCCAGGCTGCGAACAATGCGGCGCTGGAACTTGTCTGGTGGGCGGCCGGCTACAACCTCAGCCCCGAGGCCAGCACGCGTGCGGTCCTGCAACGCCGCGGCTAGTGGCCTCCGTCGGCGGTGCCTGATGAGAATCGCCGGCGCAGCGCCAGGGAGACGTACACCAGCGCGACCAGCACCGGCACTTCGATGAGCGGGCCGACGACGCCGGCGAGCGCTTGCCCGGAGGTGGCGCCGTAGGTGGCGATCGCGACGGCGATGGCGAGTTCGAAGTTGTTGCCGGCGGCGGTGAACGCCAGGGTGGTGGTGCGGGGGTAGCCGAGGCCGAGCGCGGCCCCGAGGGCGTATCCGCCGCCCCACATGATGGCGAAGTAGGCCAGCAGCGGCAGTGCGATGCGGGCGACATCCCACGGCCGGCCGGTGATCTGCTCGCCCTGCAGCGCGAACAGAATGACGATGGTGAACAGCAACCCGTACAGCGCCCACGGCCCGATCCGCGGCAGGAACCGCTGCTCGTACCAATCCCGGCCCTTGGCCCGCTCGCCCCAGCGGCGGGTCAGATAGCCAGCGAGCAGTGGGACGCCGAGGAAGATGAGCACCGATTTGGCGATCTGCCACGGCGAGGTGTCGATGCTGGTCTGCGGCAGGCCGAGCCAGCCGGGCAGCACCGACAGGTAGAACCAGCCCAGCGCGGCGAACATCACCACCTGGAACATCGAGTTCAGCGCCACCAGGACCGCGGCGGCCTCGCGGTCCCCGCAGGCCAAGTCGTTCCAGATGATCACCATGGCAATGCATCTGGCCAGACCGACGATGATCAGGCCGGTGCGGTACTCGGGCAGATCCGGCAGCATCACCCAGGCCAGCGTGAACATCAGCGCCGGGCCCACCACCCAGTTCAGCACCAGCGACGCGAACAGCAACGCGCGATCGGAGGTGACGGTGTCGAGGCGGTCATAGCGCACCTTCGCCAGCACCGGGTACATCATGATCAGCAGACCCGCGGCGATGGGCAGCGAGATCCCGTCGACCTGCACGGCGCCCAGTGCGGTGTTCAGCCCCGGGACCAGCCGGCCCAGCAGCAGCCCGGCCGCCATCGCGATGCCGATCCACACCGGCAGCAATCGGTCCAGGGTCGACAACCTGCCCGCGGCCGGTGGTGCGGCGGTGTCGGTCATGCCGGCGCCCCGGCCGCCGCGTCGACGCCGAGCAGCGCGGCGAGTCTGGTCAGCGCGCCGGGGACCACCGCGTAGTACACCCAGGAGCCGCGGCGCTGGGAGGTCAGCAATCCTGCTTCGCGCAGCACCTTGAGGTGATGGCTGACGGTGGGCTGAGAAACCTCCACTCCGGCCGCGATGTCACAGACGCAGGCCTCGCCTCCGGCGCGGCTGGCGACGGCGGAGAACAGCTGCAGCCGCACCGGGTCGGCCAGCGCCTTGAGTGCGACCGCCAACTGCGCAGCGGCCGCGGCGGTCAGGGGCTCACGCAGCAGCGCGCCCGGCGGGCAGCAGCCCGGATCGACCGAGCCTGTCAATATCGACATCCGTCGATATTGACAGGCATCTATTTGGGCGGCAACCCGATATTCTCGCCGGTGCCTTGCGGTTCCCCGCCTGGGCCCGCCGAGCCGCAGCATGCGCCACCGTCACCGACGGCACCGACGTCGAGGCCGGAAGCGGCTGGGGGTTCGGCGCCGAAGGTCTCGGAGTCGGCGAGCACCGTGTAGACCTCCCAGCGTTCGGCATCGGGTGCGGTGACCCAGACCTTGTCCTGGGTCGCGAAGCAGCAGGTGGCACCGATCTCTTCCTCGGTGAACATCCCCGCGCCGGACAGCCGGGCGATCTCGGCGTGCACCGCCGAGCTGGACTCGACCTCCACGCCCAGATGGTTGAGTGTCCCGCCCGCGCCGGGATTTGCCAGCAGCACCAGCTTCAGCGCCGGGTCGGCCACGACGAAGTTGGCGTAGCCGGGCCTCACCTTCGCCGGCCCCACGCCGAAGAGCTTGGTGTAGAAGGCGATCGAGGCCTCCAGGTCGTCGACGTTGAGGGCGAGTTGCACGCGGGACACGGGAACCTCCATGGGGGAGACGGGGCGGCGTCTTCGGCAACTCAATGTTGATCAATACTTTGATATATGTCAAAGGATAGGTAGCGTGGAGCCATGCCGAAGGCACTGCCCGTCGTCGACATCAGTGCGCCGGTGTGCTGCGCACCGCTGGGGGCGGGACCGGTGGAACCCGCCGTCGCCCTCGCACTGGCCCTGCGGCTCAAGGCCCTCGCCGACCCGGCCCGGATCCAACTGATCGCCATCCTGATGGGCGCGCGTCCGGACGCCGTCTGCGCGTGCGACCTGGCCGATGCCGTGGGACTGTCGCCCGGCACCGTCAGCCACCACCTCGCGCGGTTGAAGAAGGCCGGCCTGGCCACCTCCGAACGCCGCGGCGTCAACATCTTCTACCGCGCCGACACGGTCGCCATCGAAGCCCTGCGCGCCGTCCTGGCCACCTGCTGCTAGCCCACGTTGGAGCGATCGATGCGATCACCGGTACCGGCCACCGCCGCAAGCGTCTGGACTCCCGCCGACTTCCCCCGGGAACACGCCTGGTCCTTCGACCTCGGCCCAGCCGACCGGGCCGCCATCATCGCCGCCGGGAGCGGACCCCCCGAGACCCTCGCCGAACACTTCCGCACCGCGGCGCCGGGTTCCTGCGCCTGCGCGGCTTCCCCCGAGATGGACTCACCCCCGAGCAGACCGAACGGGCCTACCTCGCGCTGGGCACCCTGCTCGGCACGCCGGTCGGGCAAGACCGCGACGCCAACCTGCTCACCCACATCCGCGACGAACACATCGAATCAACGCCGGGGGTGCGTAAATACCGCACCAACCAACGCCAGGACTTCCACAGCGACGGCTCCGACCTCGTCAGCCTGCTCTGCCTACACCCCGCGCGCAGCGGCGGCGAATCCAAAATTGTCAGCGCGCACGCCGTCTACAACGAAGCTCTGCGCCGGGCACCGCACCTCGTCGATGTCATGTACAACTCGATGCCCTGAGACCGCAACGACGAACAACCCGCCGGCCAACCGCCCTACTTCGAACTGCCACCGATCATCGATATCGACGCCACCCCGCGGGTCTTCTTCATCGCCTGGTACATCCGCGATTCCCAACGCCACCCGGACGCCCCGCGCCTGACCGAGGAGCAACGCGCCGCCCTCGCACTCTTCGAAGACATCGCCAACGACCCGGAATTCCACATCCGGATGACCTTCGATCCCGGCGACGTACAGATCCTCAACAACACCACCGTGTTGCATTCCCGCGAGCAGTACACCGACCACCCCGAGCCCGACCGTCGCCGACACCTGCTCCGACTCTGGCTGACCGCACCGACCCCCGCCGCCCACGAACTGCTGCGCCAAGGCATACCGCGGCAATGACCCCGCCGTCCCCTGGCCACCGTGGTGCTACCTCAACGCAGCATCGGAACCTTCGAGCGACCCCTGGCGAGGAATCGTGAGTACGGCAGCAACATCACGAAATTGACGATCAACACCACGGTGATCATCACTACGACCTTCGGGTCGGTGAAGTTCTGGCCGGCCACCACAAAGGCCGCGGCCGCGTTGCGCTGTGCCGTACCGAGGGACAGCGCAACGCGTGCCTCCGATCCGGCGACCAGCCAACCGATCCCGATGCAGGTCGCGGTGAAGATGATGGCAGTCAGGAAGCCGAACGTGCCGAAAATCGAAGCCACACTGTTGAAGTGGCCGCCAATGGTCAACACCACCACCAGGATCATGCTGATGTTCGATATCCAGCCGACGGCGGGCCGGATGCGCCCCGCCAGGCCCGCCAGGCGAGCGCGGAGCAGCAGTCCGGCGGCCAGCGGAATGAGCATCAGCACGACCAGCGAGGCCGCGATCTGCCCGGGATTGACCGCCGTTCCCCGGACGAACAGGGGCAGTGCGACGGGCAGGTAGCCCACGGTCACGACCATCAGCAGCACCATCAGGCCCACGGCCTGCGCCACATTGGCCTTGGCGAACTCGGCGAGTTTGATCAAAAACGGTGCGCCGGCCGCCAAACCCGCCAGCAGCAACCCGATTCCGAGTGGCTCTTCGAGGTCGAACAGCCGCCACAGCGCCAACGCGGTCAACGGTGCCAGCACGAAATTCGCCGCCAGGGCCACCGCGACCAATCGCGGATTCTTCAGTGGCGCCAGGATCTGACCGACGGTCAGGCTCAGGCCGACACCCAGCGTGCTCGAGACCACGAAGAATACGACTGCGATATCGGCCCCGCGGACCAGAATCTCCGTCATCGGCAACCCGCTACGCCATCGTCACCAGGTTGCGCCAGAACGACTTCAGGCTGTCGCTCGCGCCGAACAGGGTGGTGAAGTGGGTTGAGTCGACGACCACGATGTCACCGGCGCGGCCAGCGGCGGGCGGCAGGTGGACCAGAGCGTTGAACTCGGTGTTGCCGGCCAAGGTGAACGGATGCGGCCGGGTCTGGTCGATCAACTGCCGGCCCAGCACCCGCAGGTCCGGTCCCTCCGGCGCGGTCAGCTCATAGTGCGGCAGGTGTGGATGCAGGGACAGGGACGTGACGTCGCGCAGCAGGCCGGCGGAATCCAGATCCTGGAACCGGGTCAGCGGCACCACCTCTCTGGTGCCCTCGATGGTGGCCGGCCGCAGGCCCCAGGTGTTGTGCACCGGGATACTCAGTCCGGTCAGCAGCGAACGCGCGAAGCCGCTGAAGCGCTGGACCCGCGGCGTAAGCGGGTCGCCGTGGTGCAGGTACTCCATCTGCTGCTGGGCTTTGTCATCGGTGAACCCGACATCGTGGTGCGGCGCCAGCACCAGGCACTTGCCTTCCTGCCCCAACCACTGCTGCAGCGCCTCGATTTCCGCCGGGGCGGCCTCCTCCTCGCCGAGCAGGTGGTCCAGGCCGAAGATCATCAGGGTGTCGGTGTCGTCCAGGACGCGTTCATCGATCGGCAGCCGGTAGCCGGCCTGATCGACGCGCTGGAACACCGCAACGGGATGCCCGGTCGTCGCCGCGGCCACTTCCTGAAACGTCAACGCCGACCGGTGAAACAGCTCCAGCGTGCCGTCGATGCCCTGCAGGAATTCGTGCGCGTCGTACTCGGGTCCGGCATAGGCGGGCCAGGTCGCCAGGCGAACCTCGGTCATGGTGGAGAACCGGTTGTACAGCAGCGCCGGGTCGCGCTGCACCTCCCACGGATAGCTCCACGACCAGTAGATCGAGACGCGTCGCTTGCCGTTGTCCGGGCGGGCGATGTGAGCCTGGTTGTAGGTGCGGGCTGGGGTGGTCATGCCGTCTCCTTTGGCGTGTTGAGGTAACGCAGCGCGCTCAGGCCGGGCAGAAAGAAGTAGGCCCCGCCGCGCAGCGTGGTGAATGCCGGTAATCCCTTGAGCACCTTGCGGATCGGCCGCTTCGGAATGGTGAAGTCCAGCGTGCCGTCCTGGGTGCCGCAGATCGGGTCGTGTTCATTTCCGAGTTCCTTGAACATCGCGTCGTTGATCCAGACGTTCTGGGCGAACTCGAACTGGCGGACCAGGCTGGCGCAGATCAGAAACATCCCGACGCCGCGCTCCACCCCGTCGTCGGCGGCGCCCTCGGGCAGCGCCGGGCCGTAGGTGCCGCTGCGTCGGATCAGCCTGCGGCGATT
This sequence comes from Mycolicibacterium fallax, assembly GCF_010726955.1. Lineage (NCBI taxonomy): Bacteria > Bacillati > Actinomycetota > Actinomycetes > Mycobacteriales > Mycobacteriaceae > Mycobacterium > Mycolicibacterium fallax. The sequence goes on along the minus strand of NZ_AP022603.1, from coordinate 2,802,572 downwards.
CGGATTCGGCTCCGTGTCGCGCGGGTTCAGCCGGCGGGCGTGGGAACCGAGCGGGCAGGCATAGCCGATCGGGTCCATCTCGCCGTAGTCGAAGTCGTTGTTACGCATCGGATCTGCGCCCAGTTCCGGATCGTCGTGGGTGGGCGCCAGGACCAGCGGAGCCCCGCTGCGCCAGCGGCCCATGAATTTCGCGGCCAGCAGTTCCTGGCCTACGGCATCCTCGGCGTTCTGCTTGAGGTAGTCGCGGAAGGCCCCGACGTGTTCCTCCAGCCGGCGGTAGGCGAGGTAGCTGCCGTTGCGCGAAAGTGCCCCGGGGATCGGCTCGTTCGAAACCAGGCCCTCCTCGTCCGGATAGCCGAGGAGGAACTCGCCGGGGGCAAGGTAGCCACCCGCGCCGGGAATCAGTACCTCACCCGAACCCGCGATCTGCGGCTGGGACACCGGATCGCGGTAGCCGAAGTGGTCGTGGTCGTACTCGAACGGCGCGGTGGCGGCGAGGTCCAGATGCGACAGTGCCCGCACCCCCGGGCAGCGAGCCAGCAGGGCGTCGTGTTCACCGACGCACCGCACCCGCTCCGGCTCGTCCCGGGCGAACAGGATGACGATCGCGTGCAGATCGTCACCGGCGAGCCCGCCCAGCCAGTGCTCGGGTGCGGCCGCGCCGGTGTCCCCGAGGATGTCGGCGCGCGAGGCCATGCCCTCGCGGAACTCGTCCGGGAAACTCGCCAGGGTTTCCTCGTCAACCCCCAAGGCGCGCAACCCATTCCAGGTGAAGGCCAGGTTGACCCAACGCTTGAACACGTTGACCGTCTCGCGGACGTCGGTGGCCGACTGCACCAGCGGAACCATCTCGGTCAGCCAGGCCTGGCCGGCCTCGGGGGTGTCAAAGGACAGGAACTCATACCGGCCGGTCAGGTGTGGCGTCCCGGTCAGCATGATGTGTTGGATGTCGTCGAATTCCAGTGCTGTCATTGCATTTGGTCCAGCATCTCGGAGAAGGCGGCCTTCAGGCGGAGCGCCTTCTTGACCTCCTCCGAGGTCACGTACGGGTACTCGCCGTACTCCAGGAAGCTGGGCACCTGGTGCTCGCGGACGAACATGATGAACGCCTCCGGATTGGTCTTCCAATCCTCCGGGAAGCCCACCAGGTGGGTGAATGCCGTGGTGATGCCGGTCGAGCTGAACAGTTTGACGGCGTCCTCGGTGTACTTGTCGAAGTCGGTGTCGAAGATGCCCTGGTACTGGAAGTGCAGGCCGGACCCGACATCGAAGAGCTGCCAGCGCAGGTAGTGCAGCTTCAGCGGGGCGAGGACATCGGGCTGGGCGGTGACGGCTGCCTCCAACTGCTTGCCGTAGTCCCGGATCGCCTGCTCATGGCCGTCGAGCACCTTGGCGATGATGTTGAACCCGTAGCAGGCGGGGGTGCGGGGGAAGGTCGGCCCGTAGCGCCCACGCGTCAGTTCGAAGTAGCCCTCCTTCGGGATGGCCATTGCGGCCGGCGTGATCGGATCGGTCATGAGTCTTCTCCTAATCGACGTTGAGGGCCCGACCGGTGGTGGGAGACGCCCGCGCGCAGGTCGGCGGCAATCTCGACGATAGACCCGGTCGAGCTGCAATACTTATCCTCAGGAGACAACTTTCTAGTCATTTGGGGACACTCATGTCCGATCGGCGGCCCCTGGCCCGATACGCCGCACTCAGCGGGTTCGTCGAGCTCAGCGACAAGTTCGGCCTCGACGTCGACGAGCTGTTCCGGCGGTCGGGGCTCGACCTGACCGGGGCGAGCCAGCAGGACCGGTGGATCGCCGCAGACGCGGTCGCCGAGCTGTTGGAGGAGGCGGCGAGGCTGTCGGGGCAGGACAACTTCGGTCTGCAACTGGCGGAGAACCGGCGGCTGGCCAACCTGGGGCCGCTGAGCATGGTGATCCGCGAAGAGCCCAGCCTGCGCGGCGCCCTGCACACCCTCATGCGCTACAACCACATGTACAACGAGGCCGTCCAAACCCGACTGATCGAGATCGACGAAACCGCGACCATTCGGGTCGAACTGAGTGTCGGAGACGGCCGGCGGGCGCGGCAGGCCATTGATCTCGCCGTCGGCACCCTCTTTGGTGTGCTCGCCAATCTGGCCGGTCATCGCTGGCGCCCGCTCGCGGTGTGCTTCAGCAACGCGCCGCCGTCGGACCTCTCCGTGCACCATCGGGTCTTCGGCGCCGCGGTGACCTTCGATCAGGATCTTGACGGGATCCTCATGCGCACCGCGGATCTCGACGCCGGCAACACCATGGCGGATCCGTTGCTGCTGCCCTATGCGCAGCGTCTGCTCGCCGCGCCGACCCGCGCCGACACGGCCACCGTCGTCGACGACACCCGGGAAATCATCGAGATGCTGCTGCCGGCGGGCCGCTGCTCAATCGAACACGTCGCCCGGAGTCTGGGAGTCAGCCGACGAACCCTGCACCGCCAACTCCAGCGGGCCGGCACCACCTTCACCGAACTGCTCGACGCCACCCGGGTGGACCTCGCGCAACACCTCGTCGGCAATCGAGACAACTCGCTGACCGATGTCACCGAGATGCTGATGTTCTCCTCGCCCAGCAACTTCTCGCGCTGGTTCCGCGGCCACTTCGGCGTCAGCCCCCGCGCGTGGCGCAGTAAGCAGAAGGAATGAGCTGAGCTATCGCGCCACATCCCCGCGTGTCACGTGCTGGTCGAAGAAGATGCCGAGCCGGTCGATGCGCCACAGCTGGCCGTAGACGATGAGCGTCGCGCCGAACACGGTGGGCCAGATCGCAAAGGTGATCAGTCCCCACACCAACATCCCGGCGCCCGCGAAACCGCCGACCATCCAGAACCGCTGGACAACGGCGAAACCGGCTGGCATCTGCGATCGGTCCTGCACCCAAAGATGTTCGCCGAAAATGCCTTTCGATGACCATGCGGTCGGCGTGTCGACCGGGCCGAACGCCCGGGGATTGAGCCACAGCCAGATCACGAGCACGGCCAGCGGCACCAGCGCCCACCAACCGATCCAGGCGCGACTCCAGATCGCCACGATGAGCAACGGGAGCGTAGCGAACCGGGTCCAGACGCTCCACGGATTGGCGTGGCGGCGCCACGCATCCGTGTTCATGCCGACCGCGCGGGCATACCGTTGCAGGACGTTCATGACTCCACTAGGTCACGGATGTCCTGACGGATGCGGCGCTTCGGGGTGGTGAGTCGGCGCCGGAGCGTGGCCGCCCGGATGATGCGCCGGCGGTTGGCCGCCGTGGTCCCCGTCATCGACGGTGGTCGGTGCGGGAAGGTTCAGCGCAATGCTGGCCGGGCCTTCGGCGGGGGGTCGCGGTGAGTAGCTGATGCCGTTGGGGCCGGTCCCGACCGGGATCGTGGCCGACACTCCCCGGCTCGCCACGTCGATGACCGAGACACTGTCGTCGTATCTGTTGGTGACCCACGCCAGCGCGCCGGTGGGATCGATCACCACACCGTGCGGCCCCGCCCCAGTCGGCACGGTGGCGCTCACCGTCATCGCCGCGGTGTCGATCAGCGACGCCGCATGCCCGGGCGCATCCGGGGTGCCCTGGTCGGCCGAGATCACCGTGGTGTCGTCGGGGGTGAGGTACACCTGCACCGGTGGGGCCGATACCGCGACGCTGCCGACCACGCCGCGCGAATCGAGGTCGACCTTCACCACCGCGGCCGGCTCGGTGATTCCGGTATATGCGTAGCGTCCGTCCGCGCTGACCGCCACCTGGGCCGGCCCGGTGCCCACCGGCACCGAGAACCGCATCTGATCGGTGTGGGCGTCGATCACGTCCACGGCGCCGGTCATGTGGTTGGCGACGACGATCACCGAGCCGTCGGCGGCCGCGCGCAGGCCGTGCGGCATCCCGCCGACCTCGATTCGTCCCAGCGACTGCAGGGTTCTGCTCTGGAAGATCGACACGGTACCGTCCCCGGAATCGGCCACATAGACCTTGCCGTTGGGTGCCTCGATCACATGCGCGGGGTGCGACCCGGTCGGTGCGGTCGCCGCGACCTGGTAGGTAGCGGCGTCGATGGCCACCACCGCGTCGGCGCCGACGCTGGTCGCGTAGACCGTGGCGCCGTCCCGGCCGACCTGGACATTGTGCGGCCCGTGGATGCCGGTCAGGGTGGTTGCCACCGTGTTGCCCGCGGCGTCGAGGACGGTCAGGCTGTTGCCGGTCTCGTCTGCCACCCACACCGACCCGGCCACCGCGGTCGATACCGGCGGGAGGGGACCGGTGGAGGACTGCCCGGCGGTCTCGGTGTCACCGCCTGAGCAACCTGCCGACACCGCCGTCAGCAGCACCGCCGACAGAACCCCAACAAGCTGGGAGCGCACCGAGGTGGCAGGTGTTACCGCTGACATGGCCCAATCATAGCTTCGCCGGCAGGTTCCCAAGGGGCGCTTGCGGCAGATACCCCAGGGGTATTTGGCCCTATCCTGGGGCGCGTAAAACTCTCAGCGACGATGCGGACTCTGGTCGTGATATGCGGGTTGGCTCTTGCGGCCTGCGCCCCGGCGGACGACCAGCAGGGCGCACCCGCCGCGGCCCGGCTCACCGGCCCGGCCGAGTTCGCCGCGGCGGTCGACGAACCGGCCCGGGTGACGATCAACGTGCACGTGCCCTTCGAGGGCGATATCCCCGGCACGCTACGCCGATGTGGTGGAACTGCAGGGCGGCATGAAGGCGTGGAAAGCCGACGGGCGCCCGCTGGCGTTCGGCACCGGATCCTTCATCGACCACGAGGGCCCCGGCCCGACCCAGTTCACCGCGGAGCAACTGCGCGACGAGGTTTCCCGGCACTGGCACGTCGACGAGGTCCGGCCGGCGTCGCTGTTCTCGGCCGCGGCGAAACTGCCGGACGGCACCGTGGTGACCGCCGTCGAACCGGACGCGCAGGGGCGCGTCGAACTGCCCGCCTACCTGGTCATCGCGCACAAATGAGCCCGACGTTCACCGCCGCGGAACTGGACTACCTGAGCGCCGAACCGATCGGGCGGCTGTGCACGATCGGGCCGGCCGGCGAACCGCAGATCCGCCCGGTCGGGGTGCATCTGGGGCCGGATGGCGTCACCATCGATGTGGTCGGCCACGTCCTGGCCGACACGCAGAAGTGGCGCAACGTGATTCGCGAACCGCAGGTTGCCTTCATCGTCGACCCCCGCTGAGCCGGCGGCGTGCGTCGCGCCGCGGCTCGCGCCAAGATGGCGATAGCGACGTTCGCCGGCGCCCGCCGGTCCACAATGGGGCATGACCTCCCTCGCCGATCTCGCCGCCACCCTCAAAGCTCTGCACCGTAAGGGCGACCCCGTCGTGCTGCCCACCGCTTGGGACGCCTGGTCCGCGGGCACCGCGGTTGCCGCCGGGTTCGCCGCGCTGACCGTCGGTTCGCATCCGATGGCCAATTCGCTCGGCCGGACCGACGGCGAGGGGATGACCTACGACGAGGCGATGGCCCGGGTCGCGCAGATCACCGCCGCCGCGGGCGTGCCGGTGTCGGTCGACATCGAGGCCGGCTACGGGCTGCCCGCCGAGCGGCTGATCGAGGGTCTGCTCGGGGCCGGGGCGGTGGGACTGAACATTGAGGACACCGTGCACTCCGAGGGCGGGCGGCTGCGCGAACCGCAGGAGCACGCCGACTTCGTCGCGGCGCTGCGGGCCGCGGCCGACGCCGCCGGGGTGCCGGTGGTGATCAACGCCCGCACCGACGTCATCCTCAAGAAGATCGGCGACGAGGCCGATCGGGTCGACCGGGCCATCGCGCGACTGCGGCTCTGCGCGGAATTCGGCGCGGACGCGCTGTACCCGGTCGGGTTCCACGACGACGCGACGCTGCGGCGGCTGACCGGTGAGCTGCCGCTGCCGGTCAACGCGATCGCGCATCCGGCGACCGGCGAGCTGGCGGCGCTGGCCGCCGCGGGAGCGGGCCGGATCAGCTTCGGACCGACGTGGCAGGGCGCGCTCACCGAGCGATCAAACGAGCTGCTCGCGCGCTGGCACTGAGCCGCCGCGAACCGCCGTCCCGCACCCGCATCGGGCGTAGTCTGACGCTCAGCCTCGGAGTTCAGCGGCGACGGTGGCGAAAGGCGTTGGCACAGTGAAAGTAACGGTATTGGGGGCCGGCGGCCTGATCGGAACCCTGCTCGTCGACATCTTCACCCGCACCGGCGAGCAGGTGGTGGCCGCGTCCCGGCGCACCGGCGTGGACGCCTGCTCCGGCGCGGGCCTGGCCACCGCGCTGGCGGGGGCCGATGTGCTCGTCGACGTCCTGAACGCGCCGTCGTTCGAGGATGACGAGGTGCTGGATTTCTTCTCCAGCACGAGCACCAACCTGGTGGCCGCCGCGCGGGCGGCGGGCGTGGGCCACTACGTCGCGCTGTCGATCGTCGGCGTCGACGGGCTGCCCGACAGCGGCTACATGCGGGCCAAGGTCGCCCAGGAACGGATCGTGGCTTCCTCCGGTCTGCCGTACACCATCGTCCGGGCCACCCAGTTCCACGAGTTCGCGCCGGCGATCGTCGAGTCGATGGTCCGCGAGACCGACCTGGACGTGGACGACGAGCACGATGTGCGGGTGCCGGACGCACTGATTCAGCCGATCGCGGCCGACGAGGTGGCGGCCTTCGTGGCCGAGGTCGCGGTGTCCCCGCCGCGCAACCACGTCGTCAACATCGGCGGGCCGGAGAAGATGGCGTTCGCGGCGCTGGCCCGGGAGGTGCTGGCCAAACAGCGCGACCATCGGCGGGTGGCGATCGATCCGCAGGCGCGCTACTTCGGTACCACACTGACCAAGAACAGCCTGGTCACCGCGGACGGTGCGACGATCGCCTCGATTCCGTTCGGCTGACCGGCCCGGCCGGGGCGAGGCCCGGGTGGTTGGACAGGGTCGAGGCCGCTTCCGTAACCTCAGGACAGCCCGGGGGCGGGGGTGCGTTGTCGTTGAAGGATGCGTGGTCGTGAAGGTTCACCCGGTGGTGGCGAGGTTCGCCGCCCGCAGGCCGATGGTCGGGGTGATCGCCGGGCTCGCGATGCTGGGCCTGGTCTGGGGCGGAGTCGCCGTCGCCGACCCGAACCAGGACAACCTGGCGCAGATCACCGAACTGTCCCGCCAGGTCGAAGAGCTCTCGCAGACCATCGTCAACGCGCAACCGGATCTCGACAACAAGATGAAGCTGCTCGGCGCGGCGGACCAGCAGCATTCCGCGGACCTGGCCCTCCTCGAGGAGACCAGGGCGGCGCTGGCCGGCTACCAGCAGGTCGTCGACGAGTACGCGGTCGCGGTCTACATGGGCGGGCGGACCGACAGCCTGAGCGCGGTGCTGACCGCCACGTCGCCGTCGAACCTGATCGACAGCCTGGCCACCGCCCGGGTGATCGGCGCCGAACTCAACGAACAGCTCAAGGGTCTGCGCGGAGCGAACCTGGAGGCGCAGAACGTCGAGGCGGCCTCGGCGAAATCCGCGCTCGAGGCCAAGGCGGCGGTCGACGCCGCGGTTGCCGTGCGGTCGAACCTGCAGGCCAAGCGGGACGAGCTGCGGGAGCGGATGGCCGAACTGAACCGGAGCTACGCCCTGCTGCCGCCCGATCAGCAGGCCGGCGTGACGCTCCCGACGGATGCCGCGCTGGCGGCCCTCGGTCCGGCCGGCCCGATCCCGACGGTCGGCACCGGCGGCCTGGTCCCAAGCGCCAGGATCCTGCTGGACTACATCCAGCTCACCTATCCCGGGGTGCAGTCGATCGGTGGCGTGCGCGGGGATGCGCTGCCCGATCACCCGAGCGGGCGCGCGCTGGACATCATGATCGGCTCGAACATGGGGCTGGGCGACGCCATCAACGCCGACCTGCAGCAGCAGGCGGGCCGCTTCGGCATCAGCTACACGATGTGGCGGGTGGCCGCGCACTTCGACCACGTTCACGTCACGGTGAACTGACCGATCCGTGGCCCGGCCCCGCCGAGCCGGTCACAGCTCGCCGGGGTCATCGGGAACGTCAACGGCGTACTGCCGCAGCGTCTCCCACGGGACAACCTCCAGTGTCCGCTCGTGTGTGCAGGCCAGCACCACCGGCGCGGCACATCCGGCGTGGTGGGCGCGCAACCAGTTTCGCGCGGTGACGCACCAGCGGTCACCGGGCTTGAGCCCGGGAAATCGGTAGGCCGGCATCGGGGTCGACAGGTCGTTGCCGATGGACCGTTGATGGGCCAGAAACTCGGTGCTGACCACCGCGCAGATGGTGTGCAGGCCGAGGTCCTCCGGGCCGGTCGAGCAGCAGCCGTCGCGGTGGAACCCGGTCAGCGGGTCGGTGCCGCACGGTTCCAGTCGGCCGCCGAGGACATTGCGGTCGAGGCGGTCGGGCATCGTCCCAGTATTGCCGAGCCGGCGTCCGCGCACCGGGTTACCGCGCGGCGAGCTGGCTAGCATGGAGGAATGAGGCACTGGGCGTTGATGGTGGTGGCGGCGGCCGGTGCGGCGATGATCGGGCTGTCCGGCTGCGGGGCCGCCGAGCCGGACCCGCAGGCCGCGGCCAGCGCCGGCACGGCCGTCGCCGATGCGCACCGGCTGGTGGATCCCGAGGAGTTCGCCGCGGTCATCGCCGAACCCGATCGGGTGACCGTCAACGTGCACGTGCCGTTCGACGGGGACATTCCCGGCACCGACCTGTCGGTGCCGTTCGACCAGATCGAGCAGCGGCGCGCGGAACTGCCCGCCGATCGCAACACCCCGCTGGCGATCTACTGCCGGACCGGACCGATGAGCACGACCGCCGCTGCGGCGCTCACCGCGCTGGGCTACACCGATGTGGTGGAGCTGCGCGGCGGGATGAAGGCGTGGCGGGCCGAGGGCCGCGACATGCTCGGCGGCTGAGCGGATCGGTGGAGCCGGCAGACACCGGAGGCAGCAGACACCAAGGCAGCAGACACCAGGGCAGGGAGACGGAATCGTCATGACGCACCGCATTGACTGGGACCAGGCCTACCGGGCGAAGACCGCGCCGGCCTGGAACATCGGTGCCCCGCAACCGGAGTACGCCGCGTTGATCGACAACGACGGCGCGGTCGTCGGGGAGGTCCTCGACGCCGGCTGCGGGCACGCCGAGCTGGGGCTCGCGGCGCTCAGACGGTCATTTCCAGCAGCCGGTGGCCCTCGGCGTTGTTCTCGAAGTAACCCAGGCCGTAGTCGCCCTCGATGGTGGTGCGGTGCATGACGCGACGCTCGTCGGGATCGTGCCCGTTCACGGCGTGCAGCATCCGGACGTTGTCCCAGATCACCATGTCGGTGGGCCGCCAGGTGTGGAAGTACGGGGTGATGGTGGCCAGCATCTCCCGGCAGACGGCCTCCAGCAGCGCGTCGCCGGCCGGTGTCTCGGCGTCCTCGATGCCCTCGGCCATCCACGGTGAGATGTGCAGCACCTTGGCGCCGTCGTCGCGGGTCCACACCGCGGGGTGCACGGCGCGGGGCAGGTTGTTCTTGCCGTAGTCGATGGTCTCCTGCAGCCGCTTGTGCGGTTGGATCTCGCGGAACCCCTCGGCCAGACCGAAGCGCATGTCCCGGAAGCGCAGGTTCAGGCTGTACAGGACGTTGCGGTCCTCGATCTGCCGGCGCAGTTCGGGGGACAGTGCGCGGTGGAGATCGATGCCGTCGGCGAAGCCGGTCTGCCCGCCCTCGCGCACCCCGGTGATGCACCGCAGCACGCCGGCCCGGTTCAGCTTGTTGTTGTAGCAGTGGTCGAAGTGCCAGGGCAGCCAGGAGGTGACCTCCTTGCCGTCGACAATCACGATGTTGCCCTCGCGCGGTTCCTGCCCGATCTCGATGACGCCGGGGTGCAGCGCGCCGCCGGCCCGGGGCACCGTCGGGATCGGGTGGTCCTTGAGCGGGCCGAACACCGTGCTGATCGCGACCTGTAGCCCGCCGTCGGGTTCCACGTCCTCGAACAGAATCATCCCGCGCTCTTCGAAGGTGTCGCGGAGCAGCGAGCGGACCTCCGGGTCCGCCAGGGTGTCCAGCGTGACGCCGGTGACCCGGGCGCCGAAGGTGAGGTCGGCGCGAAGCGGCGCGACGTGAATGGCTGACATGGCTGATTCCTCCCGGATGATCCGGCCGCACAACTTGACTGCTATATCAATAATTGATACGCATATATCAATATTCAACATAGCGAGGAGGTGGGATGGCCGTCAAGGGCAGCTCCACGGCGGCCCGCGTGCTCACCGTCTTCGAGGCGGTCGCCGCGCACCAGCCGATCGGCGTGGCCGCGCTGGCCCGGACCCTGGAACTCGACAAGAGTGCGGTGCAGCGCGCCCTGGTCACCCTCGCCGAGCAGGGCTGGATCCAGGCGCGCGACGACCCGGCGACCCGGTGGGAGACCGCCCCGCGGATCCTCGCGGTCCTCGGCGGCTCACACGCCAGGGCCGAACAGCGTCGCCGGACGCAGCAGGTGCTGGAGCGGCTGGCCGTCGACACCGGCGAGACCGCGATCTTCAACGAGCCCGACGGCCCGCACCTGGTGGTTTCCCAGGTCGCCGAGAGTCGCCGGCCGCTGCGCATGGTGCCGCGGATCGGCGCGCGGATCCCGGCCGGGGCCAGCGCCACCGGCCGGGTGCTGCTGCCGTTGCTCACCGCCGAGCGGCGCGCCGAACTGCTTGGCGGTCAACCCGACGACCGGCTGCGCGCCCTGCTGGAGCAGGCCCGCGAGCGCGGTTATGCCGCCAGCGGCGAGGTGGACGCCCCCAGCATGACCATCGCCGCCGCGGTGCTCGGACCGACCGGGCACCCGATCGGCGCGGTGGCGATCAGCGGCCCCGCCGAGCGGATGACGCCCCACGAGCATCCGCGGCTGGCCGCGCTGGTGTGCCGCGCCGCCGAGGAGTTGTCCGCCGGTTAACTGCCGTACAACCCCAGGGCCTGGGCGGCGGCGCTGGCCACGTCGCCGCTGAGGGTGGTGATGGGCGGGCCGCCGCGCTGGTGGATGACGTTGGCCAGCACGATCACGTAGGTGTCCGATCCGGGGTCGATCCACATCGTCACGCCGGTGAACCCGGTGTGACCAAAGCTGCCGATCGGAAACACCACGCCGCGCGGCCGGGAGTGCGGGGTGTCGATGTCCCAGCCGAGGCCGCGCAGGTTCTGCCCGGGGATCGCCGGGTAGCGGGGCGCGGCCAGCGGATCGGCCCGATTGGGGGTCAGCGCCACCGCGCGGCGATCCGCGGCGTTGGCGGCCTCGAGCTGGCCGGGGTGGTGGCCGGGCTGCTGCGGCGTGGTCATCAACTCCAGCGTCGATCGTTGGAGCGGGAACGCGCTGGGTCGACCGGCCAGCCGGTCCAGCAGCGCCTGGGCGTACCGGCCGGCGTCGTCGGCGGTGGAGAACACCCCGGCGCTGCCGGCCACCCCGCCCATGCGGCGCGCGGTCGGGTCGTGCACGGTGCCGCGCAGCGGCCGGCCGAAGTCCGGGTTCAACCCGGGGGTGTCCTCGTCCAGGGCGGTCGGGGCGATCCGGGCCAACAGGTCGGTGCTCCAGGAATCCGGCGGGCAGGCGGCGACATCGGAGGCGTCCTTGTCGAAAGCCACTGCCGTGCCACGGATCTGATGCGGACCGCACACCTTGGCCGCGGGCAGATAGCGGGTGTCGGTCATCTGCAGCGGGTCGAACACCTTGGCCTGGACGTACTCGTCCAAGGGCTGGCCGGTGATCTGCTCGACCAGGGTGCCGAGAATGATGAAGCCGATGTCCGAGTAGTGGAACACCTCGCCGGGTGGGAGTTCCAGCGGCGCGGTGAGCGCACGCCGGATCCCGTCGGCCTTGTCGGGTGCCGTCAGCCCCCACGGACCCTGGTGGCTCAGGTCGCCGCCGATGCCGGAGGTGTGGGTGAGCAGCATCCGGAGCGTCACCCGGGCGCGTACCGGGTCGTCGGCCGCGTTGAATTCCGGCAGGTAGTCCTGCACGAGGTCGTCGAGGTGCACCAGGCCCCGTTCGTAGAGCTGCAGCACGGCGGTCGTGGTGGCCAGAATCTTGGTCAGCGAGGCCAGATCGAAGACGGTGTCCACCGTCATCGGCTCCGGCGGTGCGGGCCGCCCGTCGAGCCCGGGCTCGCCGGCCAGCTTGCGCTCACCGAACCCCCGGCGCAGCACGACCTCCCCGGCGTGCCCGACCTGGACGACCGCGCCCGGCAACCGCGGCGCGGCGATCGCCTGGTTGACCAGTTGGGTGATCGCGGGGATGTCGCCGACGGCGGGCAGGGCCGGCGCGGGGGCCGCCGGGATCGGGTGTGGGGTGCGCGGGACCGCGGCTGGGGAGTTCGGGGCGGCGCTGCCCGCGGCGTCGGAGCCCGGCGGCGGCTGGCCGGCCGGCGAACACGCCGAGGTCGCGGCCAGCGCAACGGCCAGCGCGCCCGCCGCGCAGCACCGGGCGATCCGCAGCGCCGACACCGTCACCGTGCCGACGGTAGACCCCGCCCGGAATGCGGTGGCGCCGGGCGCGCCGCGGGAGCCGGGACGCCGGAAAGAAATTGGCCGACGCGGAGGCCCGCGCGGGCTCCGCGACGGCGCTTCCGAGAGGATGGCCCGATGACCGTCCATGATTTCTCGGTGCGGGCCGCCGACGGCTCAACCACATCGCTCAACGACTATGCCGGGCAGCTGGCGCTGATCGTCAACGTCGCCAGCAAATGCGGGTTCACTGCGCAGTACGCCGGCCTGGAAACCCTGTATCGGCAGAACCGGGATCGGGGCCTGGCGGTACTCGGGTTCCCCTGCAACCAGTTCGGTGCCCAGGAACCCGGCACCGATGCCGAGATCCAGGAGTTCTGCGCATCGAACTACGACGTCAGCTTCCCGGTCTTTGCCAAGATCGACGTCAACGGGCCCGGCGCGGACCCGCTCTACAGCTACCTGCGCGAACAGGCACCCGGCGATTTCGGCCCCGAGCACGGCCCGCTGTACGACTACCTCAAGGCCAGGCGCCCGGAGATGATCGGCAGCGACGAGGTGAAATGGAACTTCACCAAGTTCCTGGTCGGCCGCGACGGCGCGGTGCTCCGGCGATTCGAGTCGGCGGTGACGCCGGCACAGATCACGGCCGAGATCGAGCCACTGCTGGGCTGAGCGTCGAAACGGATCGGCGGGGTGCGCAGCTGACCGCGGTTTGGTGGATCGCGGGCCGCGCCGATAGCGTCCGAGGGTGATCTCCTCTGCCGCCAACGCGTTTGTTCGATGGGTCGGCCCCGCGCTGACCGTGGCCGCCGTCGCGGCCGGGGCCCTGCAGGCCGGCCCAGTTCCGACCGATGCCGCGGACGTCCGCCTGGTCAACGACGGGAACCCGCTGGCCGGGATGCCGTTCTACGTCGACCCGAGCTCCAAGGCGATGGTGGCGGCCAAGAACTCGCCGAGCCCCGAGCTGGAGGCGGTGGCCAACACGCCGCAGGCCTACTGGCTGGACCAGGCCTTCCCGGCCGGCTCGGTCGGCACCACGGTGTCGCGCTACGCCGGCGCGGCCCAGGCGGCCGGTGCAATGCCGATCTTCTCGATCTACGCCCTGCCGAACCGTGACTGCGGCAGCTACGCCGCGGGCGGGTTCGGATCCGGGGACAGCTACCGGGCCTGGATCGACGGGATCGCCGCCGGGGTCGGTGACCGACCTGCGACGTTCATCGTCGAGCCCGACGCGATCGCGATGGCCGGCTGCCTGGGGCCCGAGCAGCGTGACGAGCGGTTCGCGCTGATCCGCTACGCCGTGGAGACCCTGACCCGCAACCCGGCGGCCGCGGTGTACATCGACGCCGGGCATCCGCGCTGGCTCAGCGCCGAGGATGCCGCCGCCGGACTGCAGCAGGCCGGTATCGACCGGGCCCGCGGCTTCAGCCTCAACACCACGAACTACTACACCACCGAGGAATCCATCGGCTACGGCGAGGCCGTCTCCGGCATGACCGGCGGCGCGCACTATGTGGTGGACACCTCCCGCAACGGTGCCGGCCCGATCGACGACTCCCCGATGAACTGGTGCAACCCGGCCGGCCGGGCGCTGGGGACCCCGCCGACCACCGCCACCGCCGGCCCGCACGCCGACGCCTACCTGTGGATCAAGCGGGTCGGGGAATCCGACGGGTCGTGTGCCAGCGGGCAACCCGCCGCCGGTGTGTTCGTCAACCAGTACGCCATCGACCTGGCCCGCAACGCCGGCCAGCAGGGTTCCTGAGCGGCTACCGCGCCAACGCGGCGATGACCTCTGCGGCGGCCCGCGCACCCGAGCGGAGCGCGCCCTCCAGATAGCCGGGGTGCTCCTCGGCGGTCTCGGTGCCGGCCCAGTGCAGGTCGCCGATCGGTGCCGAGTCGACCGGCAGAAACCCGGCGATGCTGCCCGGCGCCGGCATCGCGAGGTACCCGCCGCCGGTGAATTCGTCGCGGTGCCAAGACTTTTCCTGCCAGTCCGCGGGCTCGAGCAGCTCGGGGCCAAGGTAATCGGCCAGCGGCGTGAGCAGCGCGGCCCGGCGGGTGCCGGGGTCCAGCGCGTCGAGTTCGCGGGCCTCCGGGCCGCCGACCAGCACGCACAGGTGACCGGGGCCGCCGGGCGGGCCGGAGTCGAACACCGCCCGGCCGGGCCGGTCGAGCACGATGAACTCCGCGCCGTGGCGACCGCGCCAGAACGGCCGCGGGTAGATCGCCAGCGCCTTGTAGACCGAGCCCATATAGCTCGCTCGCCCGATGGCGGCCCGGTCGGCGGGCAGCGCCGGGCGGAAGTCGATCCGGGCCGCCATCGGGGCGGGCACCGTGATGATGGTCTTGGTCGCGCGGACCCGGCCGGTGCGGGTGTGCAGCGTGATGCCGTCGTCGGTGTGGCTGATCGCGGTGACCGGGTCGGCCAGCCGGATCCGCGGCCCGAGGCCCTCGGCGAGTCGGTCGGCGAGTGTCCCGATGCCCTCGACGAGCAGCGATTCCTGCGCCCCGCCGGTGGTGGACAGGATGGTGCGCAGGCCACCCTGACGAGCCAGCATGGTGGCCACCGCGTGCACCGAGAGCCGATCGGGGTCGGCGGTCCAGGACACCGCCGCCAGGACCTCCAACAGTCGCCGGGCGGTCGGCCCCGGCACCCGACTCAGCCAGCGGTCCAGCGTGACGGTGTTCCACCGCGCCGGGGTGCCCACCCGCGAGAGCAGTTCGACGCCGGCCAGGGCCAGGCCCGCGGTGAGCATCGCGGCACCGGCCGGGTGCAGCCGGCGGGATCCGGCCAGCACCCTCGGCAGCGGCTGGGTTCGCATCGGGTAGCGGTGCAGCCCCAGTTCGTCGGCCGCCGCGATGATCCGGTGGTGATCGTGGCCGAGCCACTGTCCGCCGAGGTCCACCCGAGAGCCCAGCGCGGTGGTGACGGCCATCGCCCGGCCACCCACCCGGTCGGCGGCCTCCAGCACCAGCACGTCGATGCCGGCCCGGTGCAGGTCGCGGGCGGCGCTGAGCCCGGCCAGTCCGGCGCCCACCACCGCCACCGTGGTGACCGTGTCTTGCTGCATCCGTCGCTCCTCCCGGGGAGTGCTACATGTGCGCGCCGCCGTCGATGCGGATCTCGGTGCCGGTGATGAAGTAGGCGTCGGGTCCGCCGAGCATCGCGACCGCACCCGCGACGGCATCGGGTGCGGCAAAGAATGCGCCACCCTCGCGCGCCAACATCGGTGCCACCTTGCCGAACAGCGCGAAGTCGACGTCCTCGGGCAGGCCGGGGCCCACACTCTGCCGGGAGGCCCCGGACCCGTCGGTCATGCCCGACGAAATCGACCCGGGCTGAACACAATTGAACCGGATACCGGCCTTGGCGAACTCCATCGCCCAGCTGTGCGTCATGGCCAGCACGCCGCCCTTGGAGGCGGCGTAGGCCGCCATGTACGGGTGCGCGAACTGCGCCGAGGTGGAGCTGAAGTTGACCACCGACGGGCCGTTGCCCAGCCGCAGGGCGGCGATGGCCTCCCGGGTGACCAGGAAGGTGCCGGTCAGGTTGATCCGCAGCACCCGCTCGAAATCGGCCAGCGTGGTCTGCTCCAGGTGCGCCGAGCGCAGGATGCCCGCGGCGTTGACCAGGGTGTCCAATCCGCCGAGCGTCTCGACGGCATCCGCCACGCCGCGGCGCACCGCGGGCTCGTCGCCGACGTCCAGCACCACGGTGCTCAGCCGCGCGCCGTGCTCGCCGGCTTTGGCCACGGTGTCGGCCAGCCCGGCCTCGCTGATGTCCGCGGCGACTACCCGGGCGCCCTCGGCCAGGATCCGGTGCACGCAGGCCTGCCCGATGCCGGATCCGCCGCCGGTGATCAGCACCCGGCGTCCGGCGTAGCGGCGGAGGGCGGGCGAATCGGCTGCGGTCATTGCGGGCTCCTGCGCGGCGGGCGGGTCGGTTGGGGCGGCGCTCGGCTAGGACAGTAGTCGCTGGCAGGCTGGGCGGTACCGACAGTCGCCCAGCCGCAAGGAGCACCGAATCCCATGGGACCCCGCCGTATCGTCACCGGAATCGTGGACGGCCGATCCACCCTCATCTCCGACGGGCAGGTCAACACCGACGCGCCGAAGTTCTGGCATGAGCTCTGGACCGCCGGGCCGGACAATCCGCAGGGCAGTGCACCCGACCCGGCCGCCGTCGCCGCCGACCCGAACTTGGACCCGGGCGTGACGGCGCTGCGGCTGATCGAGCTGCCGCCCTACCGGGTGGTGCTGGAGATGCTGGCCAAGATCAAGCAGGACGTCACCGACGGGGCGGGCTTCCATGCCACCACCACCCTGGATTACGTGCTGATGCTCGACGGCCCCGTCGAACTGGCGCTGGAGGACGGCAGCACCGTGCAGGTGAACGCCGGCGACGTCGTCGTGCAGCAGTCGGCCATGCACGCCTGGCGCAATCACAACGACCACCCGGTCCGGATGCTGGCCGTGATGGTGGGTGTGCCCAAACCGTGACGAATCCTTGACCGAAATCGCAAGGCGCGCCGGGACGTTCGCATCGGCCGGGCGTCCTAGCATGGGCGCCGCAGGGGTGGGTCGGGCGTCAGAGGAATGGATCGATGCGGACGGTTGTTCAGTCGAGTCTTGCCGTGGCTGTGGTTGTCTCTACGATCGCGTCGGGCTCGGCGGGCATCGAGCCCGCCGCGGCCAGTCATCCGCAGCTGCCGGCGGTGCGGTCGATCTCGCCGGACCCCGGCCGGCCGGTCGGCGTCGGGCATCCGGTGGTGGTGAGCTTTCAGGATCCGGTGGGCAGCCGGGCGGCCGTGCAGGACGCCATGGCCGTGGCCTCCTGGCCGCCGAGGTCGGGCAGCTACGAGTGGCTCGACGCCAGCACCGTGCAGTGGGTGCCCGATCGGTACTGGCCGGCGCACGCCACCGTGCTGCTCTCGGTGGGTGGTAAGAAAACCCAGTTCAGCACCGGGTCCGCGGTGATCGGCGTCGCCGACATCTCCGAGCACACCTTCACCGTCACCATCGACGGCATCGGTGCCACCGCCGACGGGATGGACGCCACCCCAGGCGGCACCCCCGACGGCATTGACCCGCCCGGTGCCATCGAGCTGCCGTCGCCGCACCACCTGCCGCACGCCGGCGAGGCCGGGGTGCTGCTCGCCTCGATGGGCCGGCCCGAGTACGCCACCCCGGTCGGCAAGTACACCGTGCTGGCAAAACAACGCGACGTGGTGATGGACTCCAGCAGCGTTGGCATCCCGAAGGATCACCCGGACGGCTACCTGCTCGACGTCGACTACGCCGTGCGGTTCACCCACCGCGGCCTGTTCGTGCACTCCGCTCCGTGGGCGGTGCCCTCGATCGGGTTCGACAACGTCAGCCACGGCTGTGTCAGCCTGATCCCGGCGGCCGCCGAGTGGTACTTCCACACCGTCAACGTCGGCGACCCGATCATCGTGCAGGAGTAGCCCGAGCCGCCCGGTCAGCGCACGACGAGGGTCGGCACCTCCGGGCCGGGCAGTGCCGAATTGCCCTGACCGGGCAGCGCCGAATTGCCCTGACCGGGCAGCGCCGAATTGCCCTGACCGGGCAGCGCCGAATTCGCCGGTCCGGGCAGCGCCGCCACGCCCGGGGTCGGCCCACCGGTGTTGACGGTGCTGGTCGGCACGCCCTTGCCGCCGGCGACCGGCGCGGCCACCGGGGCCACGATCGGCGCGGCCACCGGCACCGGTGCGGCCACCGGCGCGGGGACCACCGGAACCGGCGGTGCGAGCGGGACCGGCGGGACCGGGGGAGCGAGCGGCACCACGGGCACCGGCGGTGCGAGCGGGACCGGCGGCCCGGGCGCCACCGGGACCCCGGCGATCGGCCCGTCGCCGGCCATGGTGGCGGCGACCGGGACACCCTTGCCGGAGGCGACGGTGTCGGTCTGGCCGTCGGGGTCGGCCGCGGCCAAGGGGCTCAGGGTCAGTGCGCAGGCGAGCGCGCCCGCGCCGAAAATGGTGGTGAGACGGAACGTAGCAAGGGCGAAGGTCATCGCCGGACTCCTGGATTGTGCGAGGGGGGAACCGAATCCGAAGTCTCGGTTAAGCGGACCATAAGACTTCTGTGAGAGGGGTGTCTAGACGGGTACGGAATGGTTATCGGGTCGAGGCGAAAACGAGCCGCGCCGTGATCCCGACGTGGCCCGGCGGTGACGTTGCGGCCCCGCGGGCGCCGCAGATCGCCGCCGTGCCGACGCTCCGTTCCGGGTATGTTGACCGCACGGTATCCGGCGAGATCTGACTGGAGTGGTTTGTGAGCGGCAAGGTGTTTGTGGTCGGCGTCGGCATGACGAAGTTCGAGAAGCCCGGTGCCCGGGACTGGGACTACCCGGACATGGCCCGGGAGGCCGGCACCGCGGCGCTGGCCGACGCGGGCATTGACTACCGCGAGGTGCAGCAGGCCTACGTCGGCTACGTCTACGGCGAGTCGACCTCGGGCCAGCGCGCGGTCTACGAGTTGGGCATGACCGGCATCCCGGTGATCAACGTCAACAACAACTGCTCGACCGGATCGACCGCGCTGTTCCTCGCCGCGCAGGCGGTGCGCAGCGGTCAGGTCGACTGCGCCCTGGCACTCGGCTTCGAGAAGATGCAGAAGGGGTCGCTCGGGTCGACCTACACCGACCGCGAACAACCGATGGCGCGGCACCTGATGGCGCTGTCGGGGCTCTACGAATTTGCCATGCCGCCGGCGCCGTACATGTTCGGGGCCGCCGGCCTGGAGCACATGGCGCGCTATGGCAGCACCGCCGAACAGTTCGCCAAGATCGGCGTGAAGAACCACCAGCATTCCGCGAACAATCCGTACGCGCAGTTCCAGGACGTTTACACCCTGGAGGAGGTGCTGGCCTCCCGGCAGATCTACGGTCCGCTGACCAAGCTGCAGTGCTCGCCGACCTCGGACGGCTCCGGCGCGGTCATCCTCGCCGGGGAGGACTTCGTCGACCGGCACGGCCTGGCCGGTCAGGCCGTCGAGATCATCGGCCAGTCCATGGTCACCGATCTGGAGCACACCTTCACCGCGCAGAGCGCCATCACCCTGGTCGGTGCCGACATGACCCGGGCGGCCGCCACCAAGGTCTACGACCAGGCCGGCATCGGTCCCGACGACGTCGACGTCATCGAGCTGCACGACTGCTTCTCCACCAACGAGCTGCTGACCTACGAGGCGCTCGGACTGTGCCCGGAGGGCGACGGCGGCAAGCTCGTCGACGCCGGCGACACCGGCTACGGCGGGCGCTGGGTGGTCAACCCGTCCGGCGGCCTGATCTCCAAGGGGCATCCGCTCGGCGCGACCGGGCTGGCGCAGTGCAGCGAACTCACCTGGCAGCTGCGCGGCACCGCCGACAACCGTCAGGTCGCCGGCGCGAAGGTCGCGCTGCAGCACAACATCGGCCTCGGCGGGGCCGTCGTCGTCACCGCGTACCGAGGACTCAGCTAGCGCCCGACGGGCGGTTGGTGAACCACAGGTTCTCCTCGCGCAGTGCCCGGCTGCGCCAGCCGTCGCCGGTGCGCACCAACTCGTGGTGGTAATACCCGCCGCAGTAGGACAATTCGGTCATCCCGGGCAGCTGCATCGGGTTGTAGAACATCGCCCGCACCGACGCGGTGTCCGCGGTCGCGGACAGGATCTCGATGTTGGTGATGTAGTGCATCGACATCGGGATCGCGGCGAATCCGGCGGCCAGCCAGTCGGCGACCTCGTCGCGGCTGCCCGCGATCGCGCCCGCCGAGCGGTAGTCGATGGTGGCCTCGGCGGTGAACACGCTGCGGTAGAGGTCCCAGTCATGACCGTCGACGGCGCGCGCGTAGCGGTACAGCAGCGCCGAGATCTCTTGAAAATCGGTGGAATTCACCCCGCGATGCTATTTCAGCATGCTGCCCGCGTCGACGGTCATCGGCAGGCCGGTGATGTAGCGGGACTCGTCGGAGGCCAGGAACAGCACCGCGTTGCTGATGTCCTCGGGCTCCACCCAGCCGATCGGCAGCACGTGCATCAACCGCGCGACGACGGCCATGTCGTCGGGGCCCGGGCTTTCCAGGTCCGGGCGGAACAGCTTCATGGTGCCCTCGTTCATGAACATCGGGGTGTTCACGTTGGTGGGGTGCACCGAGTTCACCCGGATGCTGTGCTGGCCGAGTTCCACGGCGAAGGTCCGCATCAGCCCCACCACACCGTGTTTGGCGGCGATGTAGTGCCCGGTGTTCGGGTAGGCCTTCAGCCCGCCGACCGAACTGGTCAGGATGATCGAGCCGCCCCGGCCCCCGGCGATCAGGTGAGGGACCGCGGCCTTGACGGACTTCCAGACCCCGGACAGGTTGATGCCGATCATGTCGTCCCAGTCGGCTTCGGTGGTGCGGTCCAGGGTCGCCCCGCCGTTGCCGATGCCGGCATTGGCGCAGACGATGTCGAGCCGGCCGAGCTGCTCGACGCCGCTGTCCACCGCGGCGCGCAGCGCGTCGAAGTCCCGCACGTCAACCTCGGCGCTGACCACCCGGCGGCCCAGGCCCTTGACCAGGTCGACGGTCTCGGCCAGGTCGTCGGGGGTGGCCGCCGGGATCGCGGTGGTGTCGGTGACCGGACGGCAGACGTCGACCGCGATGATGTCGGCGCCCTCACTGGCCAGCCGGACCGCATGGCTGCGGCCCTGGCCGCGCGCGGCCCCGGTGATGACTGCGACCTTGCCCTCGACGCGTCCGGCCATGACGTCCCCACTCTCCTGTTGAATCTGATCGGTCGATCAGGGAGATTGCCATCACGGCGCCGCGGTGTCAACGGCTGGTCGCACCCGGCCGGGCGGGTCTAGTCGGCGGCGGTGACCGCGGGGGCCGGTCGGCGCAGCGCGGCCAGTTGTCCCTCGACCAGCGCGCGCAGCTCGGCATGGCCGGCGGTCACGCCGACCGCGGCCTCGTTGCTCAGGCTGCGCGCGGTCTGCGCGATGAGCATCGACACCGCCACCGGGGGGTAGCGATCGAGATCCATCCCGTTGGCGCGCAGCACCAGGGTGACCGCCGCGGTCTCGATGTCGCGGACCCGCTCGGCGTAGTTCTTCAACTCGGCGCGAATCGCCTTCCGGTGGTTGGCCAGTGCCATGAACTCGGTGTTCAGCACCGACCACCGGGGATCGCCGTTGATCAGCCACAACGCCTGCAGCGGATCGTCGTCGGTGAGCAGCCCCCGCATCCGGGCCAGTGCGGCGTCGGCGCCGCTGCGCAACACCTCGACGAACAGATCGTCCATGGTGGGGAAGTAGTAGTAGACCAGCGCCTGCTTCACCCCGGCCTCGGCGGCCACCCGCCGCGACGTCGCGGCCGCGTAACCCTCCTCCCGGATGATCCGGGCGGTGGCCTCCAGCAGTCGGTCACGCGCATTGCCCGCGGCGTTCTTCGGCGAGGCGGGGCTCATTCACCGCACTCTACGCGCTCGACCGCGGGCGGGATGCTTGACCGTCCCCGGTGCCCGTGGTACCCATAGGCGGATCGGGAAACTGATCGACTGAACAGGATCGATCTCGCGTGAGCACCGAAAGGCCGACCGAGCAGATGACCGACTTCGCCGCGACCGACTACTTCACCGACGGCGCGACCGCCCAGGATCCCTACGCCTACTGGGAGTACCTGCGGGAGCAGGGACCGGTGGTCGCCGAGCCGCACTACGGGGTCGTCGCCGTCACCGGGTATGCGGAGGTGCAGGCGGCGTTCAGGGACGTCGAATCCTTCTCCGCGGTCAACGCGATCGGCGGGCCGTTCCCGCCGCTGCCGTTCACCCCGGAGGGCGACGACATCTCCGCGCAGATCGAGGCGCATCGGCACGAGTTCCCGATCTTCGAGCACATGGTGGTGATGGACCCGCCCGAGCATGACAAGGCCCGCTCGCTGCTGAGCAAGCTGCTCACCCCGCGCCGGCTCTCCGAAAACGCGGACTACATCTGGGAATTGGCCGATCGGCAGCTTGACGAGTTCATCGCCAACGGTCGGTGCGAGTTCCTCGCCGAGTACGGCAAACCGTTCGCCACCCTGGCGATCGCCGACCTGCTCGGGGTGCCCGAGGAGGACCGCGACGAGATCCGGCGCAACCTCGGCGCCGGCAACGCGCCCGGGTCCCGGGTCGGGGCGCTCGACCATGAACCGGTCGGCAGCAATCCGCTGCAGTACCTCGACGAGCTGTTCTCCGGCTATATCGCCGACCGCCGGGAGAACCCGGGGCAGGACGTGCTGACCGGTCTGGCCACCGCTCGGTACCCGGACGGGTCGGTCCCGCCGCTGCTGGAGGTCGTCCGGCCGGCGACCTTCCTGTTCGCCGCCGGGCAGGAGACGGTCACCAAGCTGCTGAGCTCGGCGGTCAAGGTGCTCTGCGAGCGGCCCGAGCTGCAGCAGCGGCTGCGGGATGACCGGGACCTGATCGGACCGTTCATCGAGGAGTCGCTGCGCTTCGAGAGTCCGACCAAGATCGACTTCCGGCTGGCCCGCAAGACCACCACCCTCGGCGGGGTGCGGATCCCGGCCGGCACCACGCTGATGCTCTGCCTCGGCGCGGCCAACCGCGACCCGCGAAAGTTCGACAACCCCAACGAGTTCCACGCCGACCGCCGCAACGTCCGGGAACACCTGGCGTTCGGCCGCGGCATCCACACCTGCGCCGGGGCGCCGCTGGCCCGGGTCGAGGGCCGGGTCACCCTCAACCGGCTGCTGGACCGGATGAGCGACATCCGGCTGGACCCGGCCAACCACGGCGGGGCCGGCGACCGGCACTTCGGCTACGAGCCGACCTTCCTGCTGCGCGGGCTGACCGAGCTGCACATCGAGTTCGACGCGGGCTGATCAGCGCCGGGTCAGCCCAGGTAGCCGTCCGCGACCCCGAGGGCGATGTCGAGGATGCGCAGCCCCTCGGCGGCCTCCGCGTCGGTGACATTGCACGCCGGGACGGCGTGGATCCGGTTGTAGTTGGCGAACGGCAGCAGGCCGTTGGCCTTGCAGGAGGCCACCACCGCACCCATCGCCGCGCTGGTGCCGCCGTAGGGCGCCAGCGGCTCGCGGGTCTCGCGGTCGGCGACCAGCTCGATCGCCCAGAACACCCCAACGCCGCGGACCTCGCCGACCGACGGGTGACGGGCCGCCAGCTCACGCAGCCCCGGCCCGAGCACCTGCTCGCCGATCCGGGCCGCGTTGGCGACCATGTCCTCGTCCTGCATGGCGTTGAGGGTGGCCACCGCGGCCGCGGTGGCCAGCGGGTGACCCGAATAGGTCAGCCCACCCGGGTAGGCCCGATCGGCGAAGGTCGCGGCGACGGCGTCGCTGATCGCCACCCCGCCCAGCGGCACGTACCCGGAGTTGACGCCCTTGGCGAAGGTCATCAGGTCCGGCACCACATCGAAGTGGTCGATGGCGAACCACTTCCCGGACCGGCCGAAGCCGGCCATCACCTCGTCGGCGATGAACATGATGCCGTGGCGGTCGCAGATTTCCCGCACGCCGGCCATATACCCGGGCGGGGGCACCATGATCCCGGCGGTGCCCGGGATCGACTCCAGGATGATGGCCGCGATGGTCGACGGGCCCTCCATCTCGATCAGCCGGTCCAGGTACTCCAGCGCCCGCTGGGATTCCTGCTCTTCGGTCTGCGCGTAGAACGACGAGCGGTACAGGAACGGACCGTTGAAGTGCACCACGCCGGCCGCGCCCCGGTCGTTGGGCCAGCGCCGCGGGTCACCGGTGAGGTTGACCGCGGTGTCGGTGCCGCCGTGGTAGCCGCGGTAGCGGGCCAGCACCTTGTGCCTGCCGGTGTGCAACCGGGCCATCCGGACCGCGTGCTCGACCGCGTCGGCGCCGCCGTTGGTGAAGAACACCCGGTTCAGGTCGCCCGGGGTCCGCTCGGCGACCAGTCGGGCGGCCTCCGAACGCGCGTCGTTGACGTACTGCGGCGCGACGGTGCACAGCTTGGCCGCCTGGGCGGCGATCGCGGCGACCACCTTGGGGTGCTGGTGACCGATGTTGGTGTTGACCAGCTGGCTGGAGAAGTCCAGCAGCCGGTTGCCGTCGCCGTCCCAGACGTAGGACCCCTCGGCGGCCAGCACCGTCATCGGCGTGATCTGGGCCTGGGCCGACCACGAGTGGAACACGTGCTTGCGGTCCAGCTCGTAGGCCCGGCGCCCCTCGGCGATCGCGGCGTCGATGTCCTGCCCGGTCGGCAGGGTGCGGGCGGAGGTTGTCGTCATGGACCGAATCCTATGGTCGATCGGCCGTGCTCGGAAAAATCCGAGGGTGAATGCACCGTGACCGGGCGGCCCGCCGCGCGGCCGATCCCGGTCGGCCGGGGGACTGGTCTGTAACACCGCGCGGGCGCCGCGGCGATCTAATGGCTGTCGCACCGAGTGGGAGGATCCGCATGAAGATTCGTCGCCTGGGGCTGGCCGCCGCGGCCGCGGGGCTGGCGCTGGCCGGGCTGAGCACCGCCGCCGCCGCCGCCGAACCGAGCTGCGCCGACGTGCACTACATCGGTGCCGCGGGCTCCGGCCAGCGGGACGGCGCCAGCCTGGTCGCCAACCAGGGCATGGGCGATGTGGTCTACCAGTCCTACCAGCGGCTGCGCTCGGACCTGGTGTCCGCCGGTCACACGGTGTCCGCCGAGGCGGTGAACTACCCGGCCGTGCCGGTCCCCGAGGACGGCGGGCTGGGCGGCTGGATGGACTTCATGGGCAGCGTGCGCACCGGCGCCGAGGCGACTGGCCAGCAGTACTGGGCCTACGTCGAGCGCTGCCCCGCCAGCAAGGTGGTGATGGCCGGGTACTCCCAGGGCGCGATGGTGATCCACCGCAACCTGCACGGCCTGGCCGACAGCCCGCAACTGGCGGCGGTGCTGCTGGTCGCCGACGGTGACCGTATTCCCACCGACACCACCATCAAGATGGGCTCGACGGCGCTGCGCGCACCCGGCACCCGGATGGGCGTCGCGCAGGAGCATCACATCCTGGCCGGCACCAACACCGACACGCTGCCCGCGGCGCTCGGCGCGCGCACCATCAGCGTCTGCGACGTCGGCGACCCGGTCTGCGACTACGACCCCGACGTCAGCGGCAGCACCGCCACCGAACTGGCCATCCACACCGGGTACGCGCCGGCCGGCAGTGGCCTGCACGCCTGGAACGGCCCGCTCTACGGACTGGTCGCCGCCGAGTTGCCGACCACGCTGAGCTTCGGCCCGGATGCCGCCGCACCGGCCCCGGACGGCACCGCGCCGGGTGCCGGGACTCCGGCCCCGGGCACCGCCACCAGGCTGGTTGTCGGCACCGGCTCCTGAGCCGGGCGGACTTGCCCGGTGTCGTTTTAAGGTGGAAGCGACCCGGCTACCGAGGAGGCACCGCATGAGCGACCACGAAGTGAAGATGGTCATCCTGTCCACCGACGATCTGGATGAGTCGATCCGGTTCTATGGCGAGACCCTCGGGATGGCGCTGAAGTTCCGAGACGGCGCGCACTTCGCCGCGCTCGACGGCGGACCGATCACCCTGGCGCTGGCCACCGAGATCGACCACCCCATCCCGGGCCAGGTGGTCATCGGGATCAAGACCGCCGACGTCGACGCTGCGGCCAGGGCCATCGAGGCCAGCGGCGGGGCGATTGTCCGGGGCCCCTACGACGACGCCCACGAGCGTCGCGCCGTCGTCTATGACAACAAGGGCAACGGGCTGGTGTTCTACAGCCCGCTGAAGCGGTAGCGCCGGTGGCCGGATTTGCGCGGCTCGCCCTCGGCGTCGCTGCGGCGTCGCTGCTCTGCGCGCCCAGTGCGGCCGCCGACCCGCCGGTCGGCCTCGACGAACTGAACGACTACCCGCTGGCCGTCGGAAACTACCGCTCCCCGGACATTCGGGATTTTTACTGGGTGTTCTTCAAGACGCCCGACGGCCGGGCCTGCGGTATCGCGCCCAACGGCGGCGAGGTGGGCTGCGATTCGGTCCCGATCGACGCGCCGGCGGGCACCAACCAGACCGTCGCGAGCGGGTGGGCGGCGGCCGGGTACCGGCAGTCCGACCGCCCGACCTTCACCCGTGACGTCGACGTGCTGCCCGCCGGACACCGGTTGGAGAACTGGGGTTCGAGCTGCGCGGTCGGCAATCACGGGGCGGTCACCTGCCAGGTTGCCGGTGGTCACGGCTTCGTGCTGGCCAGTCCGTACGCGGTGCTGTGGTGATCCTCGGCGGCCAATGGCTGCCGGGCAGCACCCCGGGGTGACGCCCCGGCGCCGAGCGGCGGTGCGCCCCGCCCCGGCATGCACACCCCGGGCTTACATTGTTGTTATTCATGATTGCGACACGATCACGGCTCCGTAGCCATTCCGCATCAACAGTCACAAAAACCTCACGCTTCACTATCGTCACACGCAGCAACTGCTGACGTCGAAGCCAGGTCCCCGGCGGCGTCCCCCTCCGAAAGGTAAGCGATGCCGTCGCGTATCCGAATTGCCACTGCGGCCGCCTCGGTCGCCGTTCTGGGCTTCAACGCCGTGGTCGGCGTCTCGCCCCAGGCGTCCGCGGATCCGTGCACCGGGCCCGCGGCCGGGGCGATGCCCCCGCAGCCGATGCCCAACGCGGACACCGGCGGGAACTACCAGCCGCCCGTCGGGCACCGGCCGGCCAACGCCAATCCCAATGCCCCGCTGCCCAAGCTGGGTCAGCTGTCCCGGGACCTGATCGACGCCTTCAACCCGACCAAGGCCCGCTCCCGGGCCGCGGTCACCCCGGTGCCGCGGCCGCAACCCGCGCCGCAGCCGGCGCCGCGGCGCGCGATCGCCCCGACCGTGCCGGCCCAGGACGTTCCGCACCCCGCGATGGGTTCGACGCCGGGCACCTCGATCGTCGGCTGGGTGACCGGGGTGGACAGCGCCGCCAACACGTTGAACCGGTTCGGCGTCTCCGGCACCGACCTCGGCATCATGTGGGACAACGGCGACCGGGCCAACAACCAGGTGCTGATGGCGTTCGGCGACACCTTCGGCTACTGCGGCGTCAAGGGCCAGCAGTGGCGCTACAACGTGCTGTTCCGCACCCAGGACCGGACCCTGGCCCGCGGCATCAACGTGCAGAGCGGCTCGATGACCAACCGGTACGCCGGCACCCCGGAGATCGCCACCGGGTACTCCAAGCAGGTCGTCAACAGCATCAAGTGGGCGCCGATCGAGAAGGGCATCATCCCCACCGCGGGGGTGTCCGTCGGCAATGTGCAGTACATGAACATCATGTCGATCCGGAACTGGGACAGCCCCGGCGCGTGGACCACGAACTTCTCGGCGATCGCGGTGTCCCCGGACAACGGCCAGCACTGGGGCGTCTACCCCGGCTCGGTGCGCACCCCGAACCCGAATGACACCAAGAACACCCAGTACACGCCCGGCAACGAGAAGTTCCAGCAGGGCGCGTTCCTCAAGACCAACGACGGCTACGTCTACTCGTTCGGCACGCCGGCCGGGCGTACCGGCCCCGCCTATGTCTCCCGGGTTCCGCAGAACGCGGTGCCGGACCTGAGCAGGTACGAATACTGGGACGGCGGCACCTGGGTGCCGAACAATCCCGGCGCCGCCGCCCCGGTGATTCACGGCTCGGTCGGTGAGATGTCCGCGCAGTACAACACCTACCTGCGGCAGTTCCTGGTGATGTACGGCAACCTGAACGGCGACGTGCTGATGAGCACCGCCCCGGCGCCGCAGGGCCCGTGGAGCCCGCCGCAGCTGGTGGTCGCCGCCCAGCAGACCCCCGGCGGCGCCTACGCGCCCTACCTGCATCCGTGGTCGACGGGCAAGGAGCTCTACTACACGCTGTCGCTGTGGTCGGCCTACAACGTGATGCTGATGAAGACGACGCTTCCCTAAAAGTCCGAGCCGGGCTACATCCGGGCGCGGCGGGCCAGCTTGGCCGGATCGGTGATCCAGGTCGCGCGGCCCTGCTGGCGGATCCAGCCCCGCTGGGCGAAGTCCGACAGCGCCTTGTTGATCGTCTCCCGGGAGGAGCCGACCAGCTGGGCGAGTTCGTTCTGGGTCAGCGTCAGGTCGATGCGCATCGCGCCGTCGTCGGGGGAACCGAACCGGTTGGCCAGGTCGAGCAGCTGCTTGGCGACCCGGCCGGGCACGTCGGTGAAGATCAGGTCGCACAGCGCATTGTTGGTGCGGCGCAGCCGGCGGGCCAGCACCCGCAGCAGCTGCTCGGCGATCTCCGGGCGGCCGACGATCCAGCTGTGCAGCGCCTCGCGGTCCATGCTGACCGCCTCCACCGGGGTCAGGGTGGTGACCGTGGAGGTGCGCGGACCCGGGTCGAAGATGGCCAGCTCGCCGAAGATGTCCGCCGGGCCCAGCAGCGCGAGCAGGCTCTCCCGGCCGTCGGGGGCGGCGCGGCCGATCTTCACCGTGCCGGAGGCGATGATGTACAGCCGGTCGCCGGGCTCGCCCTCGCGGAACACCCGGTGCGCGCGCGGAAACGACACCGGCTGCAGCTGCGCGGCCAGCGCGGTGACGGCGTCGGCGTCGACGCCCTGGAAGATGCTCGCCCGGGACAGGACCTCGTCCATCGCGGTTTTCGGCGCGGGGGGATCGACCTTGGTCGGCGATGCATCCATGGGGTCCCCTTACGCGCGGCGATCGGACGAGGGCCAGCCTACAGAGAACCTCATCACCTCGACCGGCTTGGGGTGAGCAGTGCCACAGGCCGCCGCGCCGCCCGGAACGGTGCTCAGATGCTCAGCCTGCGGTAGCGCTGCAATCGTTTGACGCCGGCCGCGGGGGCCGCGCCGGGCACCGGGGCCAGCGCGGCGCGCAGCCGGGCGCGGACATCCTCGACGTCCAGATCCATCCCGATGGCGACCAGCGCCGGGTCGGGGGTCGGGGACGGCGCCGCCGCGATGTGCACGGCCGCGCCGACCACATTGACGACGTAGCTGCGCACGCCGGAGCGGTACCGGACCGCGAAGGTGCCCTTGATCCGGTACACCCCGCGCGGCGGGTGCTCACACAGGTCGAACACCGCGGCCGGGTCCGCGCAGCCCTCGCCGAGCACGCTGACCGAATCGGCGTGCGGGTGGTCGTGGGGCCGGCCCGGCTCGGGCTGTTCGACGAGCAGATCGCGCAGCGACAGCTGCCCGGTCTGCTCCGCGGTGCCGGCGATGTCGTAGAGCAGGCCCGGGTCGATCCGGCCGCCGGAGGTGCCGATGACCTGGGCGTCCGGATTGGCTGCCCGCACCCGCTCGCGCACCCGGTCCAGCACGGCGGCGCGGTCGGCCTCGGGCAGCTGATCGAGCTTGTTGACCACCACCAGCGAGGCCGCCGAATAGCGTGCCGGCGGCAGGGTTTCGGTGTCCACCGTGCTGAAGTGGTTGACCGCGTCGACGACGTCGAGGACCCCTCCGGAGCGGACGTTGTCCACCCCGGAGAACCGGATGATCCGGGCCAGCGCGGCCGGCTCGGCGACGCCGCTGGCCTCGACGATGATGGCGTCCAGTTGCAACCGCGGATCGGCCAGCTTCGCCAGGGCGACGTCGAGACCGCCGTCGTCGGGCAGGCAGCAGATGCAGCCGCCGGCGATCGACGCGGGCTCGTCGATCTGCCCGGTGACCAGCCCGGCGTCGACGTTGATCTCGCCGAAGTCATTGATCACCAGGCCGATTCGCGCATCCGGGCGTCGCAGCACGTGATTGAGCAGGGTGGTCTTACCGGCGCCGAGGTAGCCCGTCAGCGCGATGACCGGGACCGCGGTGCTCACATGAACCGGCCGCCGGTCACCTCGAGCACCGTCCCGGTCATGTACGACGACAGGTCCGAGGCGAGAAACAGGGCGACCTTGGCGATCTCGTCGACCTCACCGGCGCGGCCCATCGGGATCTCGGCCATCTTCTGCGCCCAGATCCGCTCGGGCATGGCCTCGGTCATCGCGGTGCGGATCAGCCCGGGCTGGATCGCGTTCACCCGCACCCCGAGGTGCGCGAGTTCCTTGGCCGCGGCCTTGGACAGCCCGACGATGCCCGCCTTGGCCGCCGAATAGTTGGTCTGGCCGGCCAGCCCGATCTTCCCGGACAGCGACGACATGTTGACGATGGTGCCGCCGCCGTTCTCCCGCATCACCGCGCCGGCCAGCCGGGTGCCGTTCCAGGTGCCCTTCAGGTGCACCGCGATGACGGCGTCGAACATCTCCTCGGTCATTTTGCGCATGGTGGCGTCGCGGGTGATGCCGGCGTTGTTGACCATCACCTGGACCGGGCCGAAATGCTCGGCGGCCGCGGCAAGCAGCGCCTCGACGTCGGCGGACTCGGTGACGTTGCAGCGCACCCCGACGGCGACACCGGCCCCGCCGAGTTCGGCGGCGGCGGCCGCGGCGTGCGCCCCATCGATGTCGCCGACGACCACCCGGGCGCCCTCGTCGATGAACCGCTTGGCGATCGCGAAGCCGATCCCCTGCGCGGCTCCGGTGATGACGGCGGTCTTGCCGGCCAGCAGCGGCTCGCTCATGTCTGTCTCCCTGGTTCTGGTCGGTCGAGCACAATTCAAGCTACTGCGCACGGAAAGGTGTTCGGACATGGGCCACGACGGCGGGCAACGGCAGCACAGCAGCGACGAGCAGGAGTTGGTGGAGCTGGTCGCCGACTTCGTCGACCGGCGGGTGCGCCCGCACGTCCGGGAGTTCGAGGCCGACGACATCTATCCGCACGACTTCATCGAGGAGATGAAGGCGCTGGGCTTCTTCGGGCTGCTGGTGCCCGCCGAGTACGGCGGCGTGGACGTCAGCACCACCTGCTTCGCCCGGGTCACCGAGGAGTTGGCCCGCGGCTGGATGAGCCTGGCCGGGGCGATCGGCGGCCACTCGGTGATCAGTTACCTGATC